>DNNO01000005.1 GCA_003497625.1 Flavobacterium sp.
CTTCAGGAAAATTTAAATTTGCATCGCAACCAAAACTTCATTGGACAAATTTTGCAACATCAAAGTTTACAAAGCACAAAGTACATGAGCAAGTGGATTGAAGCGAAAAACAGTTGACAGTCGCAGTTTTCAGTCACAGTATATCACTGAACAATAAGACTGAGACAACAAACTTTTAACCATGAATCGTTTCTGATTTTCCGTAGCTTTCAATCACTTTAGCTTCAAATTCTAACCACTCTTCCCAACGTTTTTTAACATCGTAACCTTCTTCTGCTAATTCGTGAGCAAATTGTAAAAATGAAGTATAATGATTGGCTTCCGAAATCATTAATTCTCTGTAAAAAACAGCTAATTCTTCGTCTTGAATATTATCGGAAAGTACTTTAAAACGTTCGCAACTTCTGGCTTCAATCATGGCGGCAAACAACATGCGTTCCACAATTAAATGTTTGCGATTTCCAGGTTTCATGAACTTGAATAAATCGTTTACATAACTGTCTTTTCTTTCTCGACCTAAAACCCAACCACGAGCCTTAATAATTTCATGTACTTNNCGCGTCCTAAAACCCAACCACGAGCTTTGATGATTTCATGAACTTGCTCAAAATGATCTAACTCTTCTTTTGAAATTTTGGTTAATTCCGTTGTAATTTCAGTAAATTCAGGCAATAAATTGATTAACATAATCGCATTGGAAGCGGCTTTCAGTTCGCACCAAGCATGATCCGTTAGAATTTCTTCTAAATTTCCTTCAGCAATGTTAGCCCATCTTGGGTCGGTTGGCAATTTTAAACGAAACATTCAGTAAAATTAAGTATAGATTGAAGCACAAAATTACTTCTTTATTCCTAAAAATAAAAGGTTTTGAGATTTTGAAATGAAATATAAATACCTGAAAAATGAAATCCCTCACTTAAATTAACTACCTTGTAAGAAATAATAAAAACTCTATACTATGAAAAAATTAAGTTTAGCAGTAAGCGCGTTGACAATTTTATTTTTTGTTTCTTGTAAAGAAGAAGTAAAAGAACAACCGGTAAATGAAATAACAATTGAACAAACTACAGTAGATTCAACTGCTGCCGCTCCAGAAGAAGAAGGAACAAAGATAAAAGTGAATTCTGATGGTGTAGAATATTCAGACGGTAAAACTGAGGTTGAAGTTTCTAAAGATGGTGCAGAAGTAAAAAAAGAGTAGTCTTATCATGTCTAAATAGTAGAAAATTTACTATTTAGACATTTTTATTTTATACCAAATTTGAAATATTCCAAACTAGATTTGGATTATAAGAAATTCTTCCCTTTTCAATCTCCAACGGACAATCGAAATTATTCGTGTACAAACCTCCAGTTCCTAAACCTTGTGGCAATGGATTTTGAAGTGTGAATGTAAATTGCGTAATCGCATTTAAACCAATATTACTTTCCAAAGCAGAAGTAATCCACCAACCAATATTTAAACTTTCAGCAATGGAAATCCATTCTAAAGTTCCTTTGAAACCTCCAACTAAACTTGGTTTTAAAATGATGTATTGTGGTTGAATTTCTTCAAGTAGTTTTCGCTTCTTTTCTATTGCAAAAACACCAATTAATTCTTCGTCTAATGCGATTGGAAATGGGGTTTGTTGGCAAAGTAATTTCATCTTTTGAATTTGATTCGCTCTTATAGGTTGTTCAATACTATGTAATTCAAATTCATTTAATTGATTCAACTTACTTAAAGCTTCATTTGAGTTAAAAGCACCGTTAGCATCCACTCGAATTTCAATGGTTTTAGCATCAAAATTTTGACGAATGAATCGTAATAATCCCAATTCTTTTTCAAAATCAATTGCTCCAATTTTTAGCTTTATGCACGAAAATCCTTGAGCTAATTTTTCTTCGATTTGGGTTTTCATGAATTGCTCCTCTCCCATCCAAACCAAACCGTTAATCAACATATTCTTTTTACCCTCCGTAAATTCAGAAGGAAATAATTCGAAAGATGTTTTAGATTGCAACGACAGAAACGCCATTTCCACTCCAAATTGGATAGATGGAAATTCCATTAATTCTTGCCAAAGTTGGTCATTTCCTAAATGAATATTTTGGCAAACCCATTGTAATTTTTCTTCATAATCGGGTCTATCATCAATAGAAAGCGTTCGTAAAATACCACACTCACCTATTCCGATTTTTCCGTTTTCTTCCAAAAATAAAAACCATGTTTCTTTCTCCGACATTACACCACGAGAGGTGCCACTTGGGCGTTTGAAATTGAGGATGTATTTTTTGTAGGTTGCTTTCAATTTTATATGATAGTTTTAAGCTGAAATTATTCTATAATTCTTAAAATTTTATTGAAATTCTCTGATGGGAGTCCAACTTGTTTCATATTATCAAAATCTTGTTTTGTAGCTTTTACCCAACTCGTATCAACACTGATATTTTGATCTTTATATTTCTTATGAATGCTTTTAGCATCAGAAAATCTGTCGGTTACTAAATATACGTGAGCCAAATGCAACTGAAACTTGATTTCGTTTTTATTCATTGCAATTGCTTTTACTATATAATCTTCTGCTTTCTGATATTGTTTTGTTCTTAAATACAAAACGCCTAACAAATCAAACTCGTTTTCCTTACCTAATTTTCTTTCGGTAATTAAATGCTGTAATTGTTTAATTGCGTCTTCTGGTTTTGTTAAAGAAAGCCTCCTAATATGAATATTATAATCTTTTAAATAGTCATTTATTTTACCCGATTTCAATAAACTTTCATCAGAAATAGTTTCAATCATTTTAGTTTTTTCAACTGGTAATAACTGCTTAAACTCACTATACTTATATTTAGTTGTTACCAAATCGATAAAAGTGGCCAAAAAAGCGGCTTTGTAAGTTAAAATTTTGGCAACATCTGATTTTTCAGCAATATCTAAAATTTCATTTTTAGTCGTTTTATCCCAACCTCTACTTGCTTTATAATCCACCCAAGGCACTACTTCTAAAACAATTTTTTGGTTCATAACCCAATTTTGGCTTTCAAATCCGAACCATAAATTAGGCAAATTGGTTAAACATAATGAAGATGACGAAATCAACTTTGCCTCTTTATTTACTTTTTCTTTTTGTTCCCAGCATGCTCTATCGGTAGTTCCATCTTTTAAAAACAAATTAGCCGAATTAGCTTCTTGAAACAAAGCATAAGTGCATTTATCATCACCCGAAATTGCAGAAGTTAAATGAATTGCTCCAGCTGTTCCTTGACTAATTCCGGTTGGATCAGGAATGACTTTTAGCACCGAAACCAAACTCGAAGTTAGTTTTTGATTTTCATCTAAAACGGTGATTCGGTAAACAAATTCCGTAGTTCCAACAGGTAAATCTTCTGTTTTTATTAGTGTGCGTTTTCCTGCTGAAAGGGTAAATTCTTTTGTTGTAGCGCGCTCTTTATCCCAAAAACCATCTTTTTGAGAAAAACTCGATACTGAAATCAATAAGGCAAATACGAAATATAAAAGTTTATTCATTTTGTTTTTTAATAGGTAAATACAATTTGGGTGCCAAAGAATTACAATTCAATACTTTGTCCAATTTCTAATAACATTAAATCTTTTCCTTTATCGAAAAATTTGCGTTTGGCTTCTTCGTGATTGATTTCGATATAACCAAACGTATCAAAATGATAGCCTAACACTTTATCGCATTGTACAAAATCAGAAGCAATAATAGCGTCTTCGACATCCATTGTAAAATTACTTCCAATTGGTAAAATCGCTAAATCTAACTTAGTTCGCATTGGAATTAGTTTCATATCCATTGTTAAAGCTGTGTCACCTGCTATGTAGATATTTTTGTGTTCGCCTTCAATAACAAATCCGCCAGGTTGTCCTCCGTAGCTTCCATCAGGAAAGGAAGACGTGTGATGTGCAATTACATATTTAACGGTTCCAAATTCAAAATCCCAACTTCCGCCGTGATTCATCGGATGGTAATTAAACCCTTTATTTCCAAAATGAGAAGCAATTTCATAGTTAGAAACAATTACTGCGTCAGTTCGTTTTGCGATTGCTTCTACGTCCAAAATATGGTCTTGATGAGCGTGCGTGAGCAATATAAAATCAGCTTCCAACGTATTGATGTCAATATGAGAAGCCTTTGGATTTCCTGAAATAAATGGGTCAACTAAAATGTTCACCTCATTTACTGTAATTCCGATACAAGCGTGACCGTAGAATGTGATTTTCATAACGTTACATGTTAAATTAAAAATTCAATTAAGACAAAATTACTAAACTTACTGCTAAAAGTAGGCTAATTAAAAAAGTACTCAAAGCCACTTTTTTTAATTCGGAATCAAGTTCTCTTGGAATCTTGTTTTTATTCACCATTTTTAAATGATTGAACAAAATAATAAAAACCAAAGCGAAACAATATTGTGGTAATGAAAACAGTAATTGATTACCAAAAAGAATCAATAAAAGTAACGCAGAAATTATCAATCCATAATGATATATTTTAGCATTTTCTGAACCTAGTTTCACTACTAATGTATTCTTTCCAGCGATTTTATCATTTTCAATGTCACGCATATTGTTTAGATTTAAAACCGCAACACTAAGACAACCAATGGCAAATGCGGGTAAGAATAGTAAACCATCTAATTCCTTTGTAAACAAAAAATTAGAACCAATCACCGAAACCAATCCGAAGAAAATAAAAACGAACAAATCGCCAAAACCACTATAACCGTAGGCACTTTTTCCAACGGTGTATTTAATGGCGGCTCCGATGGAACCAATTCCTAATAAAATAAAAATCAAACTTAGAGCAAAATTTTCTTTTCCGAATGCAACGTAAATTAATAATAAAGCGATGATGAAGGTTAAAATTGAAGTAATAATAACTGCCATTTTCATTTGCTCAGCTGTGATTATTCCTGCTGCGACTAGACGTTTTTCGCCAATTCGGTTAGCATCTGTTCCTTTAACGCCATCACCGTAATCGTTGGCATAATTGGACAACACTTGCAATCCTAATGTAGTTAGCAATGCTAAAACCACAATTCTCCAATCGGAAAATCCTTGATAATAGGCATAAGCGCTTCCTACAATTATTCCAGAAACGGAAAGTGGTAAGGTTCGTAATCGTGCGGCTTGTATCCAAGGTTTTATATTCATTTCTATTTTGTAAATTGTATTATTAATGTTGTAACTTGAATAGCTAATGATAAAAATAAAATTTTTGAATTTTTGAACTTTCTCGAAGAAACTAATACAAAAGTCAGAATTGGCAATACAAAAATTAATAAAATAAAAGGTAACCAAATCATTTCGGCTATTATTCCAATAAATTTATTATCGTAAACATTAATCTGATTTATTGATATCCAGAAAATCATAGTTAACAGGCTAACAAAAAAAATAGTGATATCAATAATTGGTTTTTTATCTCTTTCCATACTATAATGTTAAATATCTACATCCAATTCTTATCTGAAGTTTCCACTTGATATAACCAATAATTAGTTAGTTTTTTTACTTCCGAATAATTTGTTGTTGAAAAATTAACCGTTCCTCCAGCTGTTGAAAGACGAACAGAACCAATATCAGCTTGCTTTTGCCAAAAAAACTGTTGTGTTTCAATAGCTTGAATTTTATAAGGTTCAATAATTGTGGTATCGATATCCCAAGCTCCATTTTGTTTGATGATAAAATCAGTGGAAACAAAAAGTTTATAATTTTTAAACGAAAACCATATCAATACAATGGCAAAAATGACAAAAAAACTTGTGTAAAGCATCCATTCATTCCAAGTCACAAAATGCAATTTAAAATTTATTGCAATTGAAATTAAAACTGGTACTACAAGAAGAAAAAAAGTATTGACTGCAAATTTTCTCCAATTTGGCGAATACTTCTTCCCTTTTTCTGGCAATTGACTTAACAACAAATTCAGAATAATATCACGCTCATTTGCGGAACATCCTGGCACTTCAATTTGATCTTTTTCTTTTACTTTTTCTACATCGCTAGAAGCCTGATGCACGCCAATAGTTGTAACATCTAACTTCTTTTGAAAATAGTTTTGCGTAATTTTAATTTTTTGAACTTTATTCGGATTCAACAACGTGTTTTTTGTAGATAGTAATCCGTAAGATAACACAATCGCTTGCTTGCTTTTTTGGATAGTAAAATCAAAATATTTTAGAATGGTACGAATTAAGTTTACTATCAAAATTAACACAATAAAAATCCCTACAACTATCATAAATGAAGTAATATTTGGCAATGCATCCAAATAGTTCGTTACTTCATCTTCGTTGATTACATCTGTGTTTAACTGTTGTAGATTTTCAATAATTGTCGTAAAAAAAACAAAAATTAAAGCAAAACTTTTGATATAATTTGATGTAAAACCAATCTTTACCAAACTCAATATTCCTATTTTAATGAAAGAAGTTGCGTTTTCATCAATAGCAACTTTTTCAGAATCGACAATCGTTTCTTGATGCGAATGATTGATTAATCGTTCTTTTAAAATAGTGGCTAAATCATGTGAAATAGCACTAATAGAAGCTTCTTTTTTATCGCTTCCGGCAGTATCAATTTCTAATTTATGAACTCCTACTAATCGCTGAATTAAACTTTGATTGATATTAACTTGCTGAATTTTATGTAACTGAATGGTGATTCTAGTTTTATTGAAAACACCTTTATGAATGACAAATTCGTTATTTTCTTCATCAATATGAAACGTAAAAAACAAATATTGTAAGTATGAAATCACACCAATTATTATCACAACTCCTACTATGCTTCCAAAAAAAATGAATTTATTTAAGGAATCAAATTTTACTAACCAAATCAAAAGCATAGGCCACAAAGCGCGAACCGTCTTCTGCAAGGAATTGGCAAACATGACCAAAATCCCGGGAAGCGATTGACGTTGAGGTTGCGAGAAATCGGTTGATTTATTCATTTTCTGCAGTAAAGAATGATTCGTTTGAAAATGGTTCAATAACTTCTTCCTTCTTAGGTGGATTGATTTTTTGGGAAACCAAATTTTTAATAATTTGGGCATCAGCCAAAAGCAAACCTGGAATTTCTAAATCCGAACTACTTCCGCCAGCGGTGAATAATTCGATGGAAGCCAAGCCTAATTTTCGAGAGATAAACCCTTGATGCAAAGCTACATGCTGTACTCTATTAAAAGGTATAATTGTAGTCGTTTCCGAAATTAATCCCGATTTATAAATAGCGTCGTGTTCTCTAAAAGCATAACCTTTCTTATGAAAACTAAACTTTGAAAACATAATTAATCCCGCTAAAAACGATACCAGTCCGACTAAAATTGCTATCCAAATCGTATTAGAAAAGGCGTCTTGTTTAAAATAAAACAAAGCTGAAAAACCGCCAATGACCAAAATTAAAAGCAATAAAAAATTAAAAAGCAAAACCGTAATATACTTCGGATTCAAACCTTTTAATTGAACTTCTTCAAATTTTGGAAGTTGGGCAATATCGATGGGATTATTGGTGAAATTCATGTATTTAAATAATATTCGTCTAAATTATTAACAACTATAAACTTATTTAATTCTTTTAATTCATTTTCTTTGAAATCTTCAACTGGAAAATTAAAAACCTTATCTGATTTCATAAGAGCAATAGCTAAATCATTATTATTAATTGCTATATATTTTATATCCGATTTAGAATAATCTTCAAAGTAATTATTTTCAATAATTGTTAAAAAATTTTGTTTCACTATCAAATGGTAGTTTAATTGCTTAAGGTTTATAAAACTTAAAAAAAATATATTGTAAAAACTAAAATCTGGTAATTCTTCATATTTTACTAAAACGAAAGTGTAAGCTAAAATTGTGAAAATAAAAAGTATCATTAAAAAAAAATCAAACCCAGAAAATTTGTATTTATGTCTTCCAATTATTGTCCAATCATTTTTATAATGTTTCCATTTCAAATACAAGTAAAAAAATAATTGAATCAACAAGAATGAAATACAAAAAAACGATCCAACATTATTTAATTCCCACGAATTCTTAATCCATAAAAAAATAGAATAAAGAACTGTCAGAAAAACAGTAAATAGTATAGAATAAAACGATTTTAATTTCAGCATTAAAATTTGATTAATTAAGGCAAATATTTCTTCTCAAAATTCGGTTTACGTTTTTCTAAGAACGCATCTCTTCCTTCTTTTGCTTCGTCTGTCATGTATGCTAAACGAGTGGCTTCTCCTGCAAAAACTTGTTGACCTACCATACCATCATCCGTTAAGTTCATCGCGAATTTTAGCATTTTAATTGATGTTGGTGATTTTGCTAGAATTTCTTGTGCCCATTCGTAAGCAGTATCTTCTAATTCGGCATGCGGAATTACAGCATTTACCATTCCCATTTCAAAAGCATCTTGTGCTGAGTAATTTCTACCTAAGAAGAAAATCTCTCTAGCTTTCTTTTGTCCCACCATTTTTGCTAAATAAGCCGAACCGTAACCACCATCAAAACTGGTTACATCTGCATCGGTTTGTTTAAAAATAGCATGTTCTTTACTGGCTAACGTTAAATCACAAACTACGTGAAGCGAATGTCCGCCACCAACAGCCCAACCCGGAACTACACAAATCACAGCTTTCGGCATGAAACGAATCATACGTTGTACTTCTAAAATATTCAATCTGTGGTAACCGTCATCACCAACATAACCTTGGTGTCCGCGTGCTTTTTGGTCGCCACCACTGCAAAAACTCCAAATTCCGTCTTTAGAACTTGGTCCTTCAGCAGAAAGCAATACTACTCCTATCGATGTATCTTCTTGAGCATCGTAAAATGCTTCTATTAATTCTTTGGTTGTTTTCGGACGAAATGCGTTTCTAACATCAGGTCGGTTGAAAGCAATTCGAGCAACGCCATCGCATTTTTTATACGTTATATCTTCAAATTCTCTTACGGTTTTCCAATTGATATTGCTCATTTTTCAAATATTTAAAATAGATATTGTAATTTTTGTTAAATGTAAATTTCCGTAAAAATAATTCATTTTTTGCATTATATTGCAAGTTCAAAACAATAAGATTTATGAAAAACCTATATATCGGATTGCTGTTTGCATCTGGACTATTTTCGGCTTCGGCTCAAAACTATGAATTTCAGAAAGTTAATGATGTAGAATGTTTGCCGGTCATCTCTCAAGATATTACGGGAACGTGTTGGAGTTTCTCAACTTCTTCGTTTTTAGAATCGGAAATTATTCGTTTAACAGGTAAAAAAATCGACCTTTCTGAAATGTATCAAGCGAGAACTACCTATCCATTAAAAGCCGAAAACTATGTTTTACGACAAGGAAAAGCAAATTTTAGTGAAGGTGCTTTGGCTCACGATGTAATTAATAGTGTAACAAAATATGGATTAGTTCCGAATAGCATTTATGATGGACTAAATGATGACGCCAACAAACATAATCATGCTGAAATGGTAGCGGTTTTAGAAGCAATGTTAAAAACGTATGTATCGAATCCAGGAGGAAAATTATCTAAAAATTGGAAACAATCGGTTAATGCGGTTTTGGATATTTATTTGGGAAGTATTCCAACCAAATTTGAATATGAAGGCAAAAATTACACACCAAAATCATTTGCTGAATTTGCTAAAATTAAGCCTGAAAATTATGTAACTCTAACATCGTTTACACATGAAGCGAATTACAAACCTTTTATTTTGAACATTCCTGATAATTTTTCAAACGGAAGTATGTATAATTTGCCATTAGACGAATTCATTGCCAACATTGACAATGCATTAGCAAACGGTTATTCACTTTCATTAGATTGTGATGTTTCGGAAGCTACATTTTCAGGTAAATATGGAGTGGCTTTTGTTCCAGAAAAAGAGGAAGATACTAAAACCGGTTTAGCAGAAATTATCACAGAAAAAAATATCATACCTGAATATCGCCAACAAGAATTTGAAAATCTTGCTACAACCGACGACCATTTAATGCACATTGTTGGTACAGTTAAAGATCAAAAAGGAAATGTATATTACAAAGTAAAAAACTCTTGGGGAAGCGATGAAAAGAAAGTCGCAAACGGTGGTTATGTTTACATGAGTGTGGCGTATATGAAATTAAAAGCGATTTCTGTTATGGTTCACAAAGATGGAATTTCAAAGGAAACTAAGAAGAAATTAGGCATTTAATGTTAAAGAAACTTTACGTATTACTTTTATTGTTTTTCTCCATATTATCTAATGCTAATATGGCAAATCCTTATTTTGACGGTAGCAAACATTCTACGCTATTATCTTCTAAAAAAATTACAGTAAAAAAGGAAAACATCAAAATTGTTATAAATGATGGAGTTGCTTCGTTGCATATTACTTATTTTATAGAATCGGATAAGGCTGGAAAACTGCCATTGCTTTTTTTGGCAAAAGATTTAAAAAAAGAGGCAACAGTGAAGATGAATGGTGTTACAATTGAAAAACAATATTATTCCTATGATTCTCCTTTTTTTAAAGAATATGGTATTTCTACCGTTTTAAATGATAGCGAATATAATTTGCATATTCGATTTGATGAACATACTGAATTTTCAGAAAACATAATGGATGTTTTTTTATTTGAAGCTAATATAAAAAAAGGAACAAATATTATTGAAGTAACTTACAAAGCCGATTTAGGTTTTAATACTTATGGTTATACACAAGATTATGATTTTGAGTATTTGTTATATCCTTCTAAATATTGGAAAGAATTTGGAACAATTACTATTGATGTTACAGCTCCTAAAGATTACAATTTAACCAATCTGTCTCATAAACTAACTAGTAGTAATCAAAATAATTATCATTTTCAGATTAACCAAAATTTTAAAGATTTTAAATTTAAAATGGTACCTAAAATTTCTAGTTTATCAAGATTTTTAATAGCAATTGGCCCTTTAAAATTTGCTTTAATTATTGCAACTTTACTGTATGGTTTGTTTATTTATCTGACTATTAGAATTAGAAAAAAACAGCTTTCAAAACTTAAAATCGTACTTTGGAAATTAGTATATTCCGTTATTTTAACTTTTGTTTTTTATTTTGCTTATTATGCGTTTTATGATTTAGTTCGAGCTACAATAGGTGAAAATGGACTTTGTAATTTTTATGATTTATTTCTTCTAACCTTACCATTTTTTGCACTAGGATTCATAATAATTTTATTCATTACTGATGCTCTAATTGTAAAAAGAATGAATAAAAATGGAGTATAAATCAGAAAAAACCATATTTATTTATTTTGTTTTCGGAATTCTAATAAGTGTTTTCGGAATTATGATTTTTGCTTATACTACCGAAAAAGATCCAATAGGAGTGCTTTTTGGAATGGGAATCATTGGTATCGTAACTGGTTTTTTATTGCATAGTTTTTTCAATACAAATTATACCATTTATAAAACTGAATTAAAATACCAATGTGGTGTTATAAAAGGTGAAATTCCTATTCAAAAAATTCGGAAAATTGAATACAATAATTCTATATTTGTGGCGATCACTTTAAAATTAGGTTGGAGTCATAAAGGATTAATTATTCATTATAATCAATTTGATGATATATTTATTTCTCCTAAAAACAGAGACCAATTTACATTAGAACTGACACAACTAAACCCAAATATTACGATTAAGAAATAACCCCTATGATTTATAAATTACTCACCATAAGCCTATTATTTTTAGTTACAAGTTGCCAAGATAAGCCTGACAAAGCAAAAGAGTCTACTGTTAAAGATATCGATGGAAATGTGTCTGAATTTGCTGTTAATTTTTCGCCGCTTACCACTATTTATAAAAACAAAATGGGCAATGAAGTGGAAGCTTTTTATGATAAAAAATTCAATTCTAAAGACTTCAGTGGTTCGTTTTTGGTAGCAAAAAATGGTGAAATTCTTTATGAAAATTATAGCGGATATGCCTACAAAGAAAAAGGCGATTCCATCAAGCAAAATACACCCTTGCACATAGCATCAGTTAGTAAAGTAATAACTGCTGTAACTATTTTAAAATTAGTTGATGCAAAAAAACTAAAATTAGATGATTTAGTAAATTCTATTTTACCTGAATTTCCGCACGAAAAAACAACCGTAAGAATGTTGTTAAATCACAGAAGTGGGTTACGAAATTACGCTTATTTTACTGATGATAAAGGTGTTTGGGATAAAAAGAAAACACTAACCAATCAAGATATTTTAACCCTTTTAGCCACTAAAAATATTGGCTTAGAATCAACGCCTGGAACTCGTTTTGGATATTGTAATACCAATTATGCTTTATTGGCTTTAATTATCGAGAAAGTATCGAAAAAGACTTATCCACAAGTGCTTCAAGAATTAATTTTTGATCCATTAGGAATGAAAAATACCTTTGTTTTTGATGATTTAACAAAGCAAGATAGCGTAAGTCAGTCGTATAAAAACAATTATTTACGATTGGCTTTTGAATATTTAGACCAAGTGTATGGCGATAAAAATATCTACTCAACGCCTCGCGATTTATTACAATTTGATTTGGCTTTGTATTCTGATAAATTTTTAAGCGCAGCAATGAAAGCCGAAATGTTCAAAGGCTATAGCTACGAACGCAAAGGAACCCGAAATTATGGTTTAGGAATTCGTATGTTAGAATTTGAAACAGGTCAACAGTATTTCTTTCACAACGGTTGGTGGCATGGAAATACTTCATCTTACGTAACTCTGGTAAAAGATTCGGTTACGATAATTGCGATTTCTAATAAATTCACAAGAAAGCCTTATCAGACCAAGAGATTGGCTCCAAGATTTGGCGATTACCCATTTAAATTTAATGACGAAGAAGGCGAATAATTAACCTATTTTCACTGAAGTCATCGTTAACGAACCACCAACTACTTTATCGTTAAAGAATTCCACTTTATCATTATCGGTTTGTAATGCTAAAATGTACAGCAATGGATAATAATGATCAGGTGAAGGAATAGCTAAAGTTGCGGATTTATGTAATTTTTCATATTGAGTTAATTCTTTATGAAAACCATTTGAAATTTTATTTTTAAAGACATCATTCATTTCTAAAGCCCAATCAAATCCGAATTCTGGTTCGTTTAGTTTGTCCCAAGCTACCATTCGTAAATTGTGAACCATATTACCGCTTCCGATAATTAAAACGCCATTTTTACGAAGAGAAAGCAATTGTTTCGCTAATTCATAATGATAAGCTGCTGGTTTGTAATAATCTATACTCAATTGCAAAACCGGAATATCAGCATCAGGATACATATGTTTTACTACCGACCAAGTGCCGTGATCTAATCCCCAATCATGGTCGAGTTCCACCGCTGGATTCGTAATTAATTTTTGAATTTCACTTGCCAATTCAGGACTTCCAGGCGCTGGATATTGCACATCAAATAACGCTTGTGGAAAACCTCCAAAATCATGAATTGTTTTCGGATTTGGCATAGCCGTAACTAAAGTTCCTTTTGTTAACCAATGTGCTGAAATTACCACAACTGCTTTGGGCGTTGGAATTTCCTTACCCATTTGTTGCCAACGCTTTGAAAACTCATTATCTTCAATGGCATTCATAGGCGAACCATGTCCGATGAATAAAACGGGCATTTTCTCCTCTTCTTCTCCTAATCCTTTTGTCCAATCATAGAACGGTTGTATACTTGCCATAGCGATTCCTCCTGAAAGTAGTGTTATGAAATTCTTGCGATTCATAAATTAATATTTGTATATACAAATGTAATAATAAAAAGAATGCAAGACACATATTTAGGAAAAAATTAGGAAAGTAATTCTATTTTGAAATATCTCAAAATGAAGAAAATAGAAATTAAATTAAATACAAGAGCTAACCAATAATACTTATTATAATCGTCCGTATTTGAAGCGATTTCATATAAATTTAAAAGAGGTAAAATTACAACAGCTATCCAAATCGGAATCCAAATAATTTCGGTTTCAAAACCAATAAAGTGAACAGTTTCAAAATTTTGAAAAATAGCAACAAACGTTAGCAATAAAACTAAAACGCTAAGAAAAAGATATATTTTATTCCTTGTTGTCATTTTAAACCAAATAAATTCCGTCTTCTTTAATTTCGATTAATTGTTGTTTGTATAAATTTCCAACGGCTTTTTTGAAATTCTTTTTACTCATTTTCAAAACCGTTTTAATGTCTTCTGGATGTGAATTATCTGTTAATCTTAAGAAACCACGATTTGCTTTTAATTCGTCTAAAATAATTTGTGATGAAGGTTCAATTGCTTCTACTCCCACTTTGCGAAGTAAGACATCAATTTTTCCGTCAGGACGAATATTTTTGATGTAACCAATGGTTTTCATTCCTGGTTTTACATCCGTGTATACTTCATTTTTATAAGCTAAACCTTTGTATTTCTGATTGATAATTACATTGATTCCACCATCTGTAATATGAGAAATTAATATATTTACTTCTTCATTTGGTTCCAAATCAACATTTTCATTCGTCAAATATTTATTGGTTCTACTTGAAGCTACCAAACGATTCGTTTTATCATCCATATGCATGTAAACCAAATAACGCTTTCCAACTTCCATAGGTCGTGCTTGCTCTTTAAACGGAACAAATAAATCTTTTTCTAAACCCCAATCTAAAAAAGCACCAAACTGATTCATGTAATTCACTTTCAAATGTGCAAATTCATTCAGTTTGATATAAGGTTTAAGCGTAGTTGCAACAGGACGTTCTTCATGATCAAGATATATAAATACAGTTAAATCATCTCCAATAGAAAATTCTTTCGGCACATATTTATTTGGCAATAAAACATCATCTTCTTGTGTTTCTTCACTTCCTAAAAACAAACCAACTTTAGTATCTCTTAATATTTTTAACGTATTGAACTCTCCTATATGTAACATAATAAAATAAATAAAGTGCAAAGGTAAGCATTTTAAAAATTAGAATTTAGAAATCGGAAATCCAGAAAATGAAAAAACCACAAATCAACTACTGACTTGTGGTTTTTTGTTATATTTTCTAAAACTTAGATTCCGATTTCTAATTGAAAACGAACATACCAATTTTGCTTATTACTTCCATCTAAATAATCTAAATCAGATAAAGTAATTTCACCTTGTAATTTGAAAGCATGCTCCCATAAATATTTTGTAACACCTAATGAATATTGCTTAGAATCTGGCGTTAGTGATTTAATATCATCGTGCATATTTTGTGTAGAAAAACGACCAATAATCTCATAATTGGTTGGGAAAACATAACTCAATTGATAATCCATTCCGCTTCCCACAGGAACATAATTAAACTCGGTAATATCATCTGGATTAAAAGCAATTGGATCTTTTGCAGAACGCGACATGTAAGACGACATAAGAGCCCATCCATTATATTTTAACATAGCATCTAATAAAACAGATTTCATTGTTTTTTGTTCGAACAAGTCTCCACCAAGTTGCCCTTGCGTTCTTCTAGCTAAATTATTTTGATGAAAAGCACCAGATAATAACAATTTTGGAGTTTTTTCTCTTGCGACATCACCTTCAAAATTAGTTCCATCATTTTTAAATGAACCAAAAGGCATCAACTCTAATTTTCCAGTTAAAGCAACTCCATCATCCGCTGATTTTGTCCAGTTTCTTCCTTCTCCAGTAGAAACAGCCGTTTTTACATTGTAAGAAAATTTATCTTTGTTTTCGTTCAAATAATACGCTTGAAAACCAAAATCTCTATCAATTGTAAAACGAGCATTATTAATACTTCTATCGGTCAATTGTAAAGCTCCTGATGAATTTACACGTTGACGGTTTCCTGGTAATTTGGTTTGACCAAAAAGAAAACTCCAATGTTTATTTGGACGATAAAAAACAGCAGCATCACGAATAATATTGATGTTTTCACCATCTTGAATTTCGCCTACATCACCTGGTGCAAATGATAATTGAATTACATATAAAAAGTGAGGATTACCAACATATCCATCAAAACGCAAACGTAAACGTCTAATTTCTCCAGAGTAAGCGGGATCTTCGCCTTCATTTTCAAAATAAGTTACACGATTTTGCATTCTAAAACGAATATTTAATTGAAATAAACTATCTGGTGAAGTTATTCCTAATCCTTTTCCATAGCTATAATATGGAAGTGCTGCCAACTTTAAATCGTTGTCTTTTGTGGTTACTTTTACATCTTGAGCAACAGCAACAGTGCTGATTACAAGTAATAAAAGGGTTACTAATTTTTTCATTTGTTATGTTGTTGTATATTTTGCGCAAACTTAACATTAAAACAAGGTTAAGTATGTTAAGTAAATATTACCTTTGCAAAAAATTAACGTTATGTCAAATATATACATTGGATATCATTTTACAATAGAACCTATTGAATTAGGTAGCGAAATTTTAATTGCTGAATTAGGAGAAAAAGCTTTTGAAAGTTTTATTGAAACTGAAACCGGAATTTCTGCCTACGTGCAAAAAGATTTATGGAGCGAAACTATTTTAGAAGA
Organism: Flavobacterium sp.; assembly: GCA_003497625.1. GTDB lineage: Bacteria > Bacteroidota > Bacteroidia > Flavobacteriales > Flavobacteriaceae > Flavobacterium. The sequence continues at coordinate 16,544 of DNNO01000005.1, forward strand.
TATTCAAATCTTAGATAATCCAGAATTTAAAATCAATTATACTTTTGAAGAAATTGAGCAAGTGAATTGGAATGAAGAATGGGAAAAAAACTTCGAAGCGATTGAAGTAGACGGAAAATGTCATGTGAGAGCGCCATTTCACGAAAAAACTAATGCCGAATACGATATTGTAATTGAACCAAAAATGAGTTTTGGAACAGGTCATCATGAAACGACTCACATGATGATTCAACATATTTTGGAAACCGATTTTACCAATAAAAAAACCTTAGACATGGGTTGCGGAACAGCCATTTTAGCCATTTTAGCTGAAATGAAAGGTGCTCAACCAATCGATGCTATTGATATTGATAATTGGTGTTATTTGAACTCCATTGAAAATGCAGAACGTAATAATTGCAAACATATTTCGGTTTACGAAGGTGATGCGTCTTTATTAGTTGGTAAAAAATACGACATTATTATTGCAAACATTAATCGTAACATTCTTTTAAACGATATGCAACAATATGTAGATTGTTTAAAAGAAAACGGAATTTTATTTTTAAGCGGTTTTTACACGGAAGATATTCCTGTAATTTCTGAAAGTTGTACATCTAAAGGATTAACCTATGTAAAACAATTTGAAAGAAACAATTGGGTTGCTTTGAAGTTTGTAAAATAGTAGGAGTTTTGAATTTCAATTTTTTTAGTATTTTTGTAAGGAACTTTCAAACGTAAAGAAAATGAGCACGATAGAAAAAGTACAAGAAGAAGTTTTAGTAGCAGAAGCTGTTGGTGTTAATAACGAAATTGTATTACACAACGATGATGTAAATACATTTGACCACGTTATTGACACATTAATGAGAGTTTGCAAACACGATGAATTACAAGCCGAACAATGTGCTTTATTAGTACATTATAAAGGCAAATGCACAGTTAAAACCGGTCCAATTGATCAATTGAAACCACAATGCTCCGCATTATTAGATGCTGGATTAAGTGCAGAAATCATATAAATAAAAAATCCCGCTAATTGCGGGATTTTTTATTTATATGAAAGTTAAAGGATTAACCTAAAACTTCTTTTACTTTTTTACCAATTTCAGCTGGAGAATCTACCACGTGAATTCCGTTTTCTCTCATGATACGTTTTTTAGCTTCTGCTGTATCATCAGCTCCACCAACGATTGCACCAGCGTGACCCATTGTTCTTCCTTTTGGAGCAGTTTCACCTGCGATGAATCCAACAACTGGTTTGCGGTTTCCGTCTGCTTTTACCCATTTAGCAGCATCAGCTTCTAATTGACCACCGATTTCACCAATCATGATGATGATTTCAGTCTCTGGGTCGTTCATTAATAATTCTACTGCTTCTTTAGTCGTTGTTCCAATGATTGGGTCACCACCAATTCCGATAGCTGTAGTAATTCCTAATCCTTGTTTTACAACTTGGTCAGCAGCTTCGTAAGTTAAAGTACCTGATTTAGATACGATACCAACTGTTCCCTTTTTGAAAACGAAACCTGGCATGATACCCACTTTAGCTTCTCCTGGAGTAATTACACCTGGACAGTTAGGACCAACTAAACGGCAATCTTTTCCTTTAATATAGTCATACGCTTTAATCATATCTGCCACCGGAATACCTTCAGTAATACAAATGATTACTTTGATACCAGCTTCAGCAGCTTCCATAATTGCATCAGCAGCAAATGCTGGCGGAACGAAAATAATTGAAGTATCAGCACCCGCTTTTTCAACAGCATCTTTAACTGTATTAAAAACNNGAAGCGTGGAAAGTTCCTTCGCTACCTGTAAATCCTTGTACAATTATTTTTGAATTTTTATTTACTAAAACGCTCATGATATATGAATTAAATTGTGTTTAAATTTGTGATGCAAAAGTAAGTTTTTTACCAAATAATCACATATTTTTTATAGTATTTTTTTAACTAGGTTTGCTAATTTGGTATCCTTTTTTGATTTTATCTTCTTCGAATTCCCAAATAGCCACCACTTTTGCTATTAAAAAGAATTCTTTTGGGTTTTCTATTGTTGTTACCTTGTGATTGTATTTTACTACAATTTGATTTTCTTGTTCAATGAAATGCGAAATTTCCATGAAAGAATCAATGTAATTTTGTTTCAATTCGTTAGCCAAATTGATGATGGCACTTTTTTGAAGTAATAATTTTCCTTCTGAACTGTCCCATTCTAAAATAAAATCGTCGTGCAAAAGTGTATCAAGAAATGATGCATTTCTTATTCCGTCTTCTTTATACAAAAACTCAATGCGTTCTTTATTTGTCATTTTGTTTTAATTTTTCAATAATTTCTGGAATGCGTTTCACATTAGCCAATTGTTTCAACTTTTCTCTTGATTCTTCAATTGGAGTACCAAAATAGGTTTTTCCTCCTTCAATAGATTTAGTAACACCAGTTTGTCCCATTACTACTGCTTTTGTTCCTATAGTAATACCACTTGTTGTACCAACTTGTCCCCAAAGTGTTACTTCGTCTTCAATAACCACACAACCTGCAATTCCAGTTTGTGAAGCAATTAAACATTTTTTTCCAATAACAGTATCGTGACCCACATGTACTTGATTATCAATTTTAGTTCCAGCGCCAATGGTTGTATCGCCGGTAACTCCTTTGTCAATCGTACATAAAGCACCAATGCCAACATTATCTTCAATTACTACTCGCCCACCTGACAACAATTGATCAAAACCTTCTGGACGTTTTTTATAATAAAAAGCATCAGCTCCTAAAATAGTTCCAGCATGAATCATTACATTATCACCAATTACGGTGTTATCATAAATCGTTACATTGGCATGAATTAAGCAATTTTTACCAATTTGAACGTTATGTCCAATGAAGCAATTCGGTTGAATAATCGTCCCTTCTCCGATTTTAGCTGAATCTGAAATAGCTGCATTTGAAGCTTGAAATGGTCTGAAATGTTTGGTAAGTTTATTGAAATCTCTAAAAGGATCATCTGAAATCAATAACGCTTTTCCTTCTGGACATTCCACTTCTTTGTTGATTAAAACAATAGTGGCTGCCGATTGAAGTGCTTTGTCATAATATTTAGGATGATCTACAAATACGATATCTCCAGGTTCTACTACATGAATTTCATTCATACCGTGAACTGGAAAATCAGCATCACCCACAAAATTACAATTGATAATTTGGGCAATTTCTTTTAGAGGATAAACTTTTGGAAATTTCATTTATAAGTGATTAGTGGATAGTAATTAGTGATTAGTAAAATATAAAAGAGTAATTAGTTGCTTGGCTATTTACTAATTACTCTTAACTTTTACTAAAACTATTCTTTTACTCTTTCCATATAGTTTCCAGTTGCTGTATCAATTTTGATTTTATCACCTTCATTGATAAACAACGGAACGTTTACTGTAGCTCCTGTCTCAACAGTTGCTGGTTTTGTAGCATTTGTAGCTGTATTTCCTTTAACTCCTGGTTCAGCATAAGTCACTTCTAAAACGATAGAAGCTGGCATATCTACTGATAAAGGTGCTTCAGTTTCAGCGTTAATTTGAATCATTACGTTTGTTCCTTCTTTTAATAAATCTGGAGCATCTAATACTTTTTTGTCTAACGTAATTTGTTCAAATGATTCGTTATTCATGAAGTGAAATTGATCTCCTTCAGCATATAAATATTGGAATGTATGTGTTTCAACACGTACTTCATCAATTTTGTGTCCAGCAGAAAATGTGTTATCTAATACTTTTCCGTTTGTTAACGATTTTAATTTTGTTCTTACGAAAGCTGGTCCTTTACCTGGTTTTACGTGAAGAAATTCGATGATTTTATAAATATCGTTGTTGTATTTGATGCATAATCCGTTTCTAATATCTGATGTACTTGCCATTTTATTTTTATTTGATGTTTGTTTGTTTTATTATTTTAATTGAAAATTACATTGAACTTGTATATCCTTTCATAATACCACGAGAAGAGTTTCTAATAAAGTCTAAAATTTCATCTCTTTCTGTTGTTGCTTCCATTTCAGCCTCAATGATGCTCAATGCTTGCGTTGTATTGTAATTTTTTTGATATAAAATTCTGTAAATATCTTGAATTTCTCTGATTTTATCTGTTGAAAAACCTCTTCTTCTTAATCCTACTGAGTTGATTCCAACGTAAGATAAAGGCTCTTTTGCTGCTTTTGTAAAAGGAGGAACATCTTTTCTTACCAATGAACCACCAGAAATCATAGCGTGATCTCCAATAGAAATAAACTGATGAACCGCTGCTAAACCACCAATAATTGCAAAATCACCCACCGTTACGTGTCCGGCTAAAGCAACACCATTTACGATAATAGCGTTATCACCAATGTGGCAATCGTGCGCAATGTGTGCTGTTGCCATAATTAAACAGTTTTTTCCAATTTTTGTTTGACCAGAAGCAACTGTACCTCTATTGATAGTAACACATTCTCTAATGGTTGTGTTATCACCAATAACCGCTAACGATTCTTCTCCACCAAATTTTAAATCTTGAGGAACCGCTGAAATTACTGCACCAGGAAAAATATTACAATTTTTACCGATACGAGCGCCTTCCATGATGGTAACGTTTGAACCAATCCAAGTTCCTTCACCAATTTCAACATTGTTATGAATGGTAGTAAAAGGATCAATTACTACGTTTCTTGCTATTTTAGCACCTGGATGCACATAAGCTAATGGTTGATTCATATGATTTTTTTATTTTACTTTAACAATTTGCGCCATTAATTCGGCTTCTGAAACTAATTTACCGTTTGCATATGCATACGCTTGCATGTGACAAATTCCTCTTCTAATTGGAGAAATTAAATCGCATTTAAAGAACAAGGTATCACCTGGTAAAACTTTATTTTTGAACTTAACATTATCAATTTTCATAAAATAAGTCAAGTAATTTTCTGGATCTGGAACAGTACTTAAAATCAATATTCCTCCTGTTTGTGCCATGGCTTCAACTTGTAAAACTCCTGGCATTACTGGAGCTCCTGGAAAATGTCCAACGAAGAAATCTTCATTCATCGTAACATTTTTCAATCCAACTACATGTGTTTCTGAAAGTTCTAAAATCTTATCTACTAACAAGAATGGTGGTCTATGAGGTAATAAATTCATAATACCATGAATATCCATTACTGGTTCTTTGTTAATATCATAACTAGGAACATTGTTACGCTCTTCAATCTTGATTAATTTTGCCATTTTCTTAGCAAACTGAGTGTTTACGTAATGTCCAGGCTTGTTAGCAATAATTTTCCCTTGAATTCTTGTACCAATTAATGATAAATCACCAATAATATCAAGCAATTTATGTCTTGCCGCTTCATTCGGATAATGCAATGTTAGATTGTCTAAAATTCCATTTTCTTTAACCGAAATTGTATCTTTATTGAAAGCTGTCTTTAAGTTTTCCATTGTTTCTGCTGAAATTTCTTTATCAACATACACAATAGCGTTATTTAAATCACCTCCTTTAATCAAACCATTATTCAAAAGTGATTCTAATTCATGTAAAAAACTAAACGTTCTACAATTTGAAATTTCTTTTTTAAATTCTTTAATTCCTTTCATTGTAGCGTTTTGAGTACCTAAAACTTTAGTACCAAAATCAACCATTGCTGTAACACAATATTCATCTGAAGGAATTACCGTAATTTCACTTCCTGTAGCTTCATCTAAAAATGAAATTACATCTTTAACAACAAATACTTTTCGTTCTGCTTCTTGCTCAACAACTCCAACTTTTTCAATGGCTTCAACAAAATATTTTGAAGAACCATCCATAATAGGAAGTTCAGAAGCATTTAATTCTATAATAACGTTATCTAAATCGCAACCCACAAGCGCTGCTAATACGTGCTCTGGTGTTTGAATCATTACTCCTAATTTTTCTAAATTAGTGCCTCGTTGCGTATTTACAACATAATTTGCATCAGCTTCAATAATTGGTTGACCTTCTAAATCTAGACGTACAAATGTAAATCCGTTGTTTACAGGAGCCGGTTTAAAAGTCATTGCAACTTCTTGACCTGTGTGTAAACCTACACCTTTTAATGATATTTCTGCAGCAATTGTTGTTTGCTTCGCCATGATAAAAATGGTTTTTAAATTATTTAATTGTATTTTTTAATTCTTCTAAATCGGAAACAATTTTAGGTAAATTTCTGAAATGCACAAAAGATTTAGCAAAATCTCCGTAATTAAAAGCCGGACTTCCTTGAACCACTTCTCCTGCTTCTAAATTTTTTCCAATACCTGATTGTGCTTGAATTTTAACACCATCACCAATTACTAAATGTCCAGCAAATCCAACTTGTCCACCTATTAAACAGTTTTTACCAATTTTAGTAGTTCCTGCAATTCCAGTTTGTGCTGCAATTACTGTATTTTCTCCAATTTCAACATTGTGCGCCACTTGAATATGGTTATCAAGCTTTACTCCTTTTCTAATGATTGTTGAACCTAAAGTAGCTCTATCAACTGTTGTACAAGCACCAATTTCCACATCATCTTCGATAATTACATTTCCAATTTGTGGCACTTTTACATAAGTTCCGTCTTCTTGAGGCGCAAAACCAAATCCATCTGAACCAATAATGGTTCCCGAATGAATTGTACATCTATTTCCAATAACCGTTTCAGAATAAATTCGAACGCCTGCAAAGAAAACACAGTTATCTCCAATGGTTACGTTATCTCCAATGAAACTATTCGGATAAATTTTTACATTATTTCCAATGATTACGTTCTTCCCAACGTAACAAAAACTTCCTAAATACAAATCAGAGCCATATGTAACACCATCCGAAATTACTGAAGGTTGCTCAATTCCTGATTTCATCAATTTTACTTGATTGTAATATTCTAATAACTTTGAAAACGATTTATAAGCGTCTTCAACCTTAATTAAAGTGGTTGTTATTTCTTGTTCAGGCTCAAAAGTATTGTTAACTATCGTAACAGATGCCTGAGTGGAATAGATATAATTGATATATTTTGGGTTGGCCAAAAACGTCAAAGACCCTTCTGTTCCTTCCTCTATTTTAGACAATTTAAAAACTTCAGCATCTGGATTCCCAACTACTTCACCCTCTAAAATGCCTGCTATTTGCGCTGCTGTAAACTTCATTTAAAAATTTTATTACTATCTAATTAGATAGATTTTGGGGATATAAAAATACGCATTTTCATTTAATACAACGAATTGATTTCACTTCATCTTGGCAAAAATATGAAATTAAATTAAAAAGCTATGCTTCTAAGACCACTTTTGGAAAACATATGAAATATTTTGTCACAGGTTTTGATAAAGCTTTTAAATGTAATTGATCTGATGCTTCTACCACATCTTCAATGGTTTTGTCTTTTTTTAAGATGCGAATAGGCTCACTTGATTTGCTATACGCTTGATTTTTTAACTTGCCTTTGAATACAAAATAATCTGCTTCTTTGTCGGAAATTTTCGCAAGAGAAATATATTTATTTTTTATTGCTAATAAATTCTCTTTGTTTGGTTTATCATCTGTCATTTGAATCTTTAGTAAATCACGATTCAATATCATTCTACATAAAGATTGCAGTACAAAATCATCATGAAATTGCCACGATTTGATTGCTCCCATCACATCATAATCATCCAAATAAGAAAATTTATCTAAAACACTTTTATCAAAATCAGACAAAGAAATTTTGTTTTGCATAAAAAATTGTAACGATTCGCTACATGGCAATTGAATTCCTTTCTGAGTTAATTCTTTAGCACGTTTTAGAATTTTAGTTAAGATTAATTCAGCAACCACACTTGTTTTGTGTAAATAAGCTTGCCAATACATCAATCTTCGAGCCACCAAAAACTTTTCAACCGAATAAATTCCTTTTTCTTCAATAACCAAATAATCATCTTGCACGTTCATCATTTGAATCAAACGCTCGCTGTTGATATTTCCTTCGGCTACACCGCTGTAAAAACTATCGCGTTTTAGATAATCCATTCTATCCATATCCAACTGACTTGAAATCAATTGCAACATGAATTTTCTATGATATTCGCCTTTAAAAACCTGTATTGCTAAAGCTAATTTACCATCAAATTCTTTATTCAATTGCTCCATGAATAACAACGATAATTCTTCATGATGCACTTCGTCTACGATACTATGTTCCATTGCGTGACTGTATGGACCATGTCCAATATCGTGCAATAAAATAGCAATATACAAAGCATTTTCTTCTTCTTCGGAAATAGAAACACCTTTAAACTGCAAGGTTTGAACCGCTTTTTGCATAATATGCATACAACCTAAAGCATGATGAAAACGTGTATGATGCGCACCCGGATAAACCAAATACGACATTCCCATTTGAGAAATTCTTCGCAAACGCTGAAAATAAGGATGCTGAATTAAATCGTAAATTAAAGAATTAGGAATGGTAATAAAACCATAAATTGGATCATTGAATATTTTGAGTTTGTTGGTTTGGCTCACAAGTATAAATTTTGAGTAACAAATGTAGCGATTTTTTACAAAAAGAATTGTTTAAAACTAATGGGAAATTTTATACTAAATTTAATACAATGGTCGTTTAATAAATACTAACTTGCACACAAATTAAGAAGAAATGAGCCAGATAAAAATCCTTTGGGTTGATGATGAAATTGATTTATTAAAACCACATATCCTTTTTTTAGAAAAGAAAAACTATAATGTAACTACCTGTAACAACGGGCAAGATGCTATTGATTTGTTTGATGAAAACAATTTTGATGTGGTATTTTTAGATGAAAACATGCCAGGTTTAAGTGGTTTAGAAACTTTATCTGAATTAAAAGAAAAAAAATCTTCGGTTCCGGTGATTATGATTACCAAAAGTGAAGAAGAATATATTATGGAAGAAGCCATCGGTTCTAAAATTGCCGATTATTTGATAAAACCTGTAAATCCAAATCAGATTTTATTGAGTTTGAAGAAAAATTTAGACCATTCGCGCTTAATTTCTGAGAAAACAACTTTAGATTATCAGAAAGAATTCCGAAAAATTGCTATGGATATGGCAATGGTTCGTACCTACGAAGATTGGGTAGAATTGTACAAAAAACTATTGTTTTGGGAATTAGAGTTGGAAAACATCGAAGACCAAAGCATGGTAGAAATTTTGGAAAGTCAAAAAGCCGAAGCCAATATGCAATTTGGAAAATTCATCGAACGTAATTACGAAGATTGGTTTCAACCAAAAGCAGATAAGCCTGTACTTTCTCATGAAATCTTTGGTGAATTAGTAGCGCCAGAAATCCGTAAAAAAGACAAACCCATTTTATTCGTTGTCATTGATAACTTGCGTTATGACCAATGGAAAGCGTTTGAAAGTGTTGTAAACAATCACTACAAACTGGAAAAAGAAGTGAGCTACTTCTCTATTTTACCAACCGCTACACAATATGCACGTAATGCCATTTTCTCAGGCTTAACTCCTTTAGAAATGGAAAAGAAATTTCCACAATATTGGAAAAACGATCCAGATGAAGGTGGAAAAAATCTGTACGAAGGCGAATTTTTAACCGAGCAATTAAAACGTTTGGGATTAAATATCAAGCAAGAATATTATAAGATTACCAATTTTGCCTCGGGGAAAAAATTAGCTGATAATTTCAAATCGTTAAAAAACAACGATTTAACGACTATTGTTTACAATTTCGTTGATATGTTATCGCACGCTAAAACCGAAATGGATGTAGTGAAAGAACTAGCTTCAAACGATAAAGCGTATCGTTCTTTGACAGCAAGTTGGTTCAAGAATTCTCCGCTTTTAGACATGATTCAACAAGCACAACAACTTGGTTTTAGATTGATAATAACTACTGACCATGGAACAATCAATTGTAAAAATCCGTCGAAAGTTATTGGTGATAAAAACACGAGCTTAAATCTTCGCTACAAAACAGGAAGAAGCTTAACTTATGAAGACAAAGACGTTTATGCTGTGAAAGATCCGAAGAAAATTGGTTTGCCAGCTCTAAACATGAGTAGCTCTTTTATTTTTGCGAAAAACGATTTATTTTTGGCTTACGTTAATAACTACAATCACTATGTGAGTTATTACCGAAATACCTATCAACACGGAGGAATTTCATTAGAAGAAATGGTGATTCCGTTTTTAGTTTTAGAACCGAGATAGTAGTGTTTAGAAAATAAGAGTAATCATATGACGATAATTTTTTCATTAGACGAAATCACAAACGTTGCCAAGCGAATATTAGCCACGCCTTCCTTAAAAAAAGTCATTACCTTTCACGCACAAATGGGCGCTGGAAAAACTACTTTAATTAAAGAATTGGTGAAAGAATTAGGTGTAAAAGATAATTCAAGCAGCCCTACATTTTCTTTAGTGAATGAATACCGCACGTTTGAAGGCGAAATCGTGTATCATTTTGATTTGTATCGATTAAATTCTGAAGAAGAAGGTTACGACATGGGATTAGACGAATATTTTTATTCTGACAATTGGTGTTTTATTGAATGGCCGGAAAAAACACCAAATTTAATTCCAATCGACCACGCCAGTATTTCAATAAAAGTAATGGCTGACGGAAAAAGAGAATTGACCTTGAAGAACTAAAAGATTCTTTTCTATTTTAAAAAATATTCCTAAATTGGTACCACAAAAAACAACGCAACATGTCCATTTATAGTCCATTTTCGAAATCACAATTATTACCACAAGAAGAAAAGCTAGAAGTGGCGCGACATAAAAGTGAGTTGTTTATTGGAATTCCTAAAGAAACTTCTTATCAAGAACGTCGAATTTGCTTAACACCAGATGCGGTTTCATCCTTAGTTTCTCACGGACATCGTGTAATGATTGAAGCAGGTTCTGGAGAATGTTCAAGTTATACCGACAAAGAATACAGCGATGCAGGTGCAGAAATTACGCAAGACACCAAAAAAGTTTTGGGTTGCCCAATGATTTTAAAAGTGGAACCACCTACTCTAGCCGAACTAGAGATGATGAATCCGCAAACCATCGTTATTTCAGCAATTCAATTAAAAACACAGAAAAAAGAATATTTTGAAGCTTTAGCTGCCAAAAGAATTACAGCTTTAGCTTTTGAATTCATAAAAGACGAAGATGGTTCGTATCCAGCAGTAAAATCACTATCAGAAATTGCAGGAACTGCTTCGGTTTTGATAGCATCAGAATTGATGATTGGAGAAAACATTGGAAAAGGATTATTATTCGGAAATATTACAGGAGTTCCACCTACAAAAGTAGTTATCATTGGAGCTGGAACGGTTGCAGAATATGCTGCCAGAACCGCTTTAGGATTAGGCGCAACTGTGAAAGTATTTGATAATTCGATTACTAAATTACGTCGTTTACAAAACACATTAAATCAACGAATATTTACTTCAACTATACAAGAAAAATCGCTTTTAAAAGCCTTACGTCGTTGTGATGTAGCTATTGGTGCTATGAAAGGTAAAAACCGAGCTCCTATTGTAGTTACTGAAACTATGGTGGAACACATGAAAAAAGGAGCTGTTATTGTAGATGTTAGTATTGATACAGGAGGTTGTTTTGAAACTTCAGAAGTCACCACACACGAAAAACCAACCTTTATTAAAAACGGAGTAATTCATTATTGTGTTCCCAATATTCCTTCTCGATATTCTAAAACGGCTTCGATGTCAATTAGTAATATCATTTCTCCTTTCTTATTACATATTGCAGACGATGGCGGAATTGAAACAGCTATTCGTTGCAACAGAGGTTTAAAGCACGGAATTTATTCCTATCACGGAGTTTTAACCAATAAAGCCATTGCCGATTGGTTTAATTTAGAATACCGAGATATCAACTTGATTGTTTTTTAATATTACTTCAAATCACAACAAAATCTGCGTGTTTATGTGTATAATTTATACTAAATTTGCACAAATTATACTATTATGAAGTTTCAGTTTCGTTTAGCCTACTACTTATTTGGATTATTTTTAGGCGCAATATTTGTAATTTGGTTTTTAAAAGCAAAAGCAAATGATAAAGGTGTAGAATTTTGCTACTTACCAAATTGTCGCGTTTTAAAAGATTTAAGAAGTAAATCGTTAGATATTGATACACTTGCAAAAAAATCTTTATCTGAAAAATGGGTTACAATGGAAGACATTAAAGAAAGTTTACGCTATGGCGATGTAGATTTTGATAAAAGCAACGAACCATATAGAAAAGGTAAGATTTATGTAATTGAAGGCAAAACTGCTAATAATGAAGAAATTACCATCACAATGGTTAATTACACCAATAAAGTTCTACTAGAAAAGATAGAAAAAAAGTAATTTTTTCATCAAAACACTTGCAGAAACAAATATTCTTTGTATATTTGCACTCGCAATACGGTAATAGTAAAGCAATTTATTGGGGCGATTAGCTCAGCTGGTTCAGAGCACCTCGTTTACACCGAGGGGGTNNTCGAACCCCTCATCGCCCACCAATTTAAATCCTACAGAAATGTGGGATTTTTTGTTTTATAACCTTTTTGTTTATTCTCCATAATGAATTACACTATAATGTAACAAACATTCAATCAAGGCGTCTACTTTATCTAAATGATTTTGTTATGCGATTTATCTTAATTTTACTTTTTCTATCAACTTCTCTGTTTTCAATTGCTCAAGATTCAAAATTAGAAGTTTTTAAAAAAGATAGTTTACTCATCTTTAAAAAGAATCCTATAAAAGGATTTCAAAACAATTATATTTTATTTATTCCCAAAGGAACTCCAATTAATAAAAAAATAGTTCTTCTTGTTGAACCTAACAATACTGGTAAAACATCAGATAGTATAAGTGTTCATGAAAAATATGCTATCGATTTGGCTTCCGTAAGTTCGGTTGGAAATAATGTTTCAACAATGCTAAAAATCCCATTACTAGTTCCTATTTTTCCAAGACCTTCATCTCAAGAGTTAATTTACACTCACGCTTTAGATAGAGATGTTATTTTAAATAACTCTCAAGAATTAAAAAGATTAGATTTACAATTAATAGCAATGGTAGATGATGCTAAAAGTGTTTTAAGTTCCATGAATATTGTAGTTGATGACAAGTTTTTTATGAATGGATTTTCTGCTTCGGCTACTTTTACAAATCGTTTTGCCTTTATTCATCCTGAAAAGATAAAGGCTTTAGCTATAGGAGGATTTAATGGTGAATTAATGCTTCCTGAAAAGAAAATCAATCAATTTAAATTTAATTACCCACTTGGTATTCATGATTTTTATCAATTATTCAATAAAAATTTTGATATAAATCAATTCAAATCCATTCCGCAATTTATCTACATGGGAAAATTAGATGATAATGATGCAGTTCAATTTGATGATGCTTATAACGATATAGAGCGCAATCTAATCAATACAAATTTAGGAAGCGATGTACAGAATCGATATTTAAAATGTCAAGAAATCTATAAGAAAAATAATATAAACGCAACATTTATAACTTATGAAAATGTAGGGCATTGGACAACTTCAGAAATGAATTTAGAAGTCATTAAATTCTTTTTTAATCAGATGCAAACTGATTAAAATTTAAAAATTATTAGATTGGTTAGAATTTTAATTTCAAATCTTCATTCCCTATATTTGTACAAATTTAAAATTCATGCAACACATAATAGATCGCTTTATAAGCTACGTAACTATAGATACCGAATCAGATCCAAATTCTGATACTACTCCAAGTACAAAAAAACAATTAGACCTTGCAAATTTGCTAGTCAAAGAATTAAAAGCAATGGGAATGACTGAAGTAACTATTGATAAAAATGGTTACGTTATGGCTACTTTAGAAAGCAATGTAAAACACGAAGTTCCAACTATAGGATTTGTTTCGCATTATGACACTACTCCAGATTTTACAGGTGCTAACGTAAAGCCTCAAATTGTAAAAAATTATGATGGTGGAGATATTGTTTTAAACAAAAAACAAAATATCATTTTATCACCAAGTTACTTTAAAGACTTGTTGCAATACAAAGGACAAACTTTAATTACTACTGACGGAACTACGCTTTTAGGTGCCGATGACAAAGCTGGAATTACCGAAATTATGTCGGCAATGGAATATTTAATCCAACATCCAGAAATCAAACATGGAANNAAATCGGTCGCGGCGCACATAAATTTGATGTAGAAAAATTTGGTTGCGAATGGGCTTATACAATGGATGGAAGTCAAATTGGCGAATTAGAATATGAAAATTTTAATGCAGCTGGAGCTAAAATTATTTTCAAAGGAAAAAGTGTTCACCCTGGATATGCTAAAGGAAAAATGATTAACTCAATGCTTTTAGCGAATCAATTTATTTCGAAATTACCAAAGAACGAAATCCCAGAAAAAACGAAAGGTTATGAAGGATTTTTTCACGTAGTTGGAATTTCTGGAAGTATTGAAGAAACTGTGGTAGAATTAATTATTCGCGACCATAGTGCAAAAAAATTCAAAGAAAGAAAAGAATTTATTCACGAATTAGCGAATAAATTTAATAAAAAGTGGAAAAAGCAATTTGGTGAAGAAATCGTAATTGCGGAAGTAAAAGACCAATACTATAACATGAAAGAAAAGGTAAAACCTGTTTTTCATATTGTAGAAATTGCCGAAAAAGCTATGAAAGAATTAGGCATAAAACCATTAATTAAACCAATTCGTGGCGGAACCGATGGTTGTCAATTGTCTTACAAAGGTTTACCTTGTCCTAATATTTTTGCTGGTGGTCATAATTTCCATGGAAAATACGAATATGTTCCAGTTGAAAGTATGGTAAAAGCTACTGAAGTGATTGTTAAAATTGCCGAAATTACAGCAATTAAAAAATAAAGCTTGGTGGAAGAAAACAGATGGAATAAAACCAATCAATGGGATAACGAAATAGAGCGATTGCACGCTATTATTCGTAAAACTTCATTGATTGAAACCACGAAATGGGGCGGACCAGTTTATACTCACAACAATAAAAATGTTTTGGGAATTGGAGGTTTTAAATCGTATTTTGGAATATGGTTTTACAATGGTGTTTTTTTGAAAGATGAGAAAAAACTACTCATCAATGCCAATGAAGAAAACACGAAATCGTTACGTCAAATGCGATTTAATTCGGTTGATGAAATAGATGAAAAACTAATTTTAGCTTACATTAAAGAAGCCATTGAAATTGAAGAAAAAGGATTTATTATTCCAAAAGAAAAAAAAGAAACTATTATTCCTGAAATTCTTAAAGATGAATTAGATAAAAACATTAATTTAAATACTAAGTTTAAATCTTTTTCACCTTATAAACAGAGAGAGTTTATAGAACACATTACTTCAGCTAAGCAAGAAAAAACACAGTTGGCTCGCTTAGAAAAAATCATTCCAATGATTTTAGAAGGAAAAGGTTTGAATGATAAATACAGATAATAAAAAAAGCCGAATTTCAATTAAGAAATTCGGCTTTACTTTTATTTTTGAATGAAATTATGCTTTTAATTTAGCACTCATTTCCATTGAAATAGCAGATTTTTCCATTTTGATTTTTCCAGCCATTGTTTCTACAACGATTGTATCTTCATTCATTTCAGCTATTTTTCCGTGAATTCCTGATTTAGTGATGATTTTGTCACCTACTTTTAATCCGGCTTCAAATGCTTTTTCTTTTTTGGCTCTTTGTTGTTGCGGTCTTATTAATAAGAAATAAAACACGGCAATCATTAATACAATTTGTATTGCTAAACTTGGATTCATAATTTGTTTATTATTTAGCTACTACTTGGCAGCTGGTGTTACATTGGCTTTAATTTTGAACATTTCGTGTCCGTTAGCAGTATTAGTTGTTAACGTAACTGTTTTTTCTTGTGAACCTGGTTTTCCTTTTGAATCAAATGAAACTTTTATTGGCGCAGAATCTCCAGGTTTTATAGGGTCTTTTGGAGGTTGAGGAACTGTACAACCACAACTTCCTTTTGCATCATGAATCAATAAATTTGAATCACCTACATTTTTTACAATAAATTCAGTTACAACTATTTCTCCCTCTTTAATAGTACCAAAATCGTGAACTTCTTTATCTAATTCTACTTTTGCAATCCTTCCTGCTATAGCATTTTGCTCTTGAATAGCTTTCATATCAGCATCTGTAATTTTATCTGCTGCACTTTCTTGTTTACAAGCTGTTGCTAACACAATTAATGAAAGGGCGAATAACCCAACTGATTTTCTTATCATATTTTTAAAATTTTATAATAAACCTCTACCTGCTTTTTTCAATTTTCCATCTCGGTCAAATTCTTTAACCAAGTTGTCTAAAATTCCGTTGATAAAAATACTACTTTTTGGTGTAGAATACTCTTTTGCGATTTCTAAATATTCGTTAATTGTTACTTTCGTAGGAATAGATGGAAATTTCAATAACTCACAAATTGCCATTTTTAAAATAATCGTATCGATTTCGGCAATACGTTCTACATCCCAATTTGGCGTTTTATCGATATATTCTTTAGATAATTCAACTTCGTTTAAAACTGTTTTTCTAAACAAATTCTTTACAAACTCTTTATCGTCAGAATCTTTATACACTTTAGGAATTACCAAAGCATCATGTTCCGATTTTAATTGTTTGATTTGCTTCACAATCAAAGTATTGATTCCTGGTAAATCATCCACCCAAGTTAATTTATGATCTTCTAAATAATCATATAAACGATCACTTGGAGCAATTACTTCGGTATATAAATCGGCAATAAAGTTTTTATCTTCTTCAAAACTATTGGTTGGTTTATCCATGTAGTTTTGGTATAATTCACTTTCTTTAATTACTTCAATCAAACCTAAAATAATATCATCATTTAGTTTCCAGTTGTTGATGTTATTATCCTCTAAAGCCGTTTCCAAGGCTTCTGATTCGGTTAATAAAACCAAAACTTTATTGTTGATGAATTTTAAATTTGGATTACTTTCTTCTTTAGTAGCTAAGTGTTTTTTAGAAGCCAATTCGATGTATGCTGACTCTTTCTTTTTGATTTCGATAAGTGCTGAAAGCAATAAAAGATACAAGTTTTGGGTGTTTTCGATACTTTGAAAAAGGAATTTTTCTTCTTTATCCAAATTATCAGATTGGTGTTGGTGCATCGCATAAATACTTTGCATCACTTTTACTCGGATATGTCTTCTGTTTAACATACTAATTAAGAACTTTATAAAATTAAGAGAGCGAAAAAGTTGCCTCTTTCGCTCTGCAAAAATACAATTTTATTTAAAACGAATTACTTCTTTAATTCATTTTTTGCATCATCAATACGTTTTTGCGCCATTGAAAAGGCTGCTTGATGCGTAGTAATGTTGTTATCATCTGCAAATTTGAAAATCTCTAATGCTGTGTTATAGATGTTTTCTGTTTTTTCCATTACCTGAGCATTCGTCCATTTTACCAATTCAGAATACACATTAATAACACCTCCAGCGTTAATTAAGAAATCAGGTGCATATAAAATACCTTTTTCTTTTAAGATTTTACCATGAACTGCTTCGTTTGCTAATTGGTTATTAGCCGCACCAGCAATGATAGAAGCTTTAATGTTGTTGATAGTAGCATCATTAATAGTAGCTCCTAAAGCACAAGGTGCATAAATATCTACGTCAGCACTGTATAAATCAGCACCTGTATAAATTTTAGCGCCGTACTTCGCTCCTACTTGGTTTACTCTATCTTCATTAATATCAGTAATCGTAACTAAAGCACCACTTTCTGTTAAGTGTTGTACTAACACTTCACCTACGTGTCCAATTCCTTGTACTAATACTTTTTTACCTTCTAAACTATCAGAACCGTATTTGTATTTAGCTGCTGCTTTCATTCCCATGAAAACTCCGTAAGCTGTAACAGGAGAAGGATTTCCAGAACCACCTCTTTCAACTGAAATACCTGCAACGTGTTTCGTTACTTCGTTAACAGTATCCATGTCTTTGGTTTCCATTCCTACATCTTCTGCAGTGATATATTTTCCAGATAATGAATCTACAAATTGTCCAAAACGACGCATTAATTCAGGTGATTTTTGTGTTTTAGCGTCACCAATGATAACCGCTTTACCACCACCTAAATTTAATCCTGAAATTGAGTTTTTGAAAGTCATTCCACGAGACAAACGCAAAACGTCGTTTAACGCTTCCCATTCGTTAGTATAATTCCACATTCTAGTTCCTCCTAAAGCAGGTCCTAAAACTGTGTTATGAATTCCAATAATTGCTTTTAATCCTGTATCTTTGTCGTGACAAAATACAACTTGTTCATGACCATCAAAAGAAACCTGACCGAATACTGGGTCTACTTTATGAAGCTCATTCGCTTTTAATAATTCTGCTGTCATGTGATTTGAGTTGGGTTGAAAATTATTCAATATTTAATTACAATATTACGAATAATTTTAAATTGATTCAAAAAATTATATTTATTTTAATAATTTAGCAATGAAAAGCTAAAAAATCCGATAATCATTCATTGTCAATTGATTACCTTTTTAATTAATTTGATAACGATTCGTTATTACACAAAAGAATACTATGAAAGAACTGCAATATTTAAACAAATACTTTGTCAAATATAAATATCGTTTCCTATTAGGAATATTAATCACTATAATCGCACAAATATTTTCGTTATTCACTCCAGAGTTAATTGGTAACTCCATCAAAGTGATTGAAGATTATGTGAATCATCCTACAAATGATATTCCATTTCAAAAAGAATTATTGGTTAAAAACATCCTTCTAATTTTAGCAACTACAATTATAGCTGGATTTTTTACTTTCTTAATGCGTCAGACTTTAATTGTAATGTCGCGCCATGTAGAATTTGATTTGAAGAATGAAATCTTCAATCATTACCAAACCCTAACGCAAAGTTTCTACAAACGCAATCGTACTGGTGACTTAATGAGTCGAATTAGCGAAGACGTTGGGAAAGTAAGAATGTATGTGGGTCCAGCCGTAATGTATTCTTTAAATACCTTAATGCGTTTTACGATTGTAGTGATTTACATGTATAACATATCGCCAAAACTTACTTTATATTCTTTATTACCATTACCTCTTTTATCGTATAGTATTTTCAAAATTAGTTCGATGATTCATAAGAAAAGTGGTGATTTTCAACAAAATTTATCTACTTTATCTTCTTTTACCCAAGAAATTTTTTCAGGAATTCGCGTGATAAAAGCCTATGCAATTGAGAATAAAAAACAACAAGAATTTACTGATTTAAGTAATGAAAGCAAGGTGAAAGCAATGGATTTGGCAAGAGTAAATTCGCTTTTCGGTCCGTTAATGATTCTGCTTATTGGTTTGAGTAACTTGGTAGTGGTGTATGTTGGTGGTTCTATGTACATTAATAACGACCCTGAAATTAACAGTATTGGAGTAATTGCCCAATTCATTTTATACATCAACATGTTAACTTGGCCTGTTGCGTCTTTAGGTTGGGTTTCGTCATTGGTTCAAGAGGCAGAAGCTTCTCAAAAACGTATTAACGAATTCCTAAAAGAAGAACCAGAGATTAAAAACACCAACAGCAGTCGTTCAACAATTGAAGGTGATATTAAATTTGACAATGTTTCGTTTGAATACGATGATACCAATATCAAAGCTTTAGACAAGATTTCATTTGAAGTTAAAAAAGGAAAAACATTAGCTGTTTTAGGAAAAACAGGTTCTGGAAAATCAACGCTTTTAACTTTGATTAGTCGCTTATATGATACTAATTCCGGAACAGTATTCATTGATAATAAAGACATTAAAGATTTAAATTTATTCGATTTACGTAATCAAATTAGTGTGGTGCCACAAGATGCGTTTTTGTTTTCGGATAGCATTAAAAACAACATCAAATTTGGTAACGAAAATGCTACCGATGAAGAAGTTATGGAAGCTGCAAAAAAAGCGGTAGTTCATGATAACATTATGAATTTCAATCAGCAATACGAAACAGTTTTAGGCGAACGAGGTATTACATTATCAGGTGGACAAAAGCAACGTGTTTCCATTGCACGTGCTTTAATTAAAAACGCTCCTGTGTTACTTTTAGATGATTGTTTGAGTGCTGTTGACACC
Source organism: Flavobacterium sp. (assembly GCA_003497625.1). Taxonomy (GTDB): domain Bacteria; phylum Bacteroidota; class Bacteroidia; order Flavobacteriales; family Flavobacteriaceae; genus Flavobacterium. The sequence continues at coordinate 36,710 of DNNO01000005.1, forward strand.
GAAACAGAAGAAACCATTTTGAACAACTTGTTAGCGTATTGTAAAGACAAAACTACCATTATTGTGAGTCATCGTGTTTCATCGGCTAAAAATGCCGATTGGATTATCATTTTAGACGAAGGAAAAATTGTTGAGCAAGGCACTCATAATCAACTATTAGAACAAAATGGCTACTACAAAGAGTTATACTTAAAACAACTTTCGGAAAAAGAAATTGACTAAACTTTTGTTTAATCCGATTTTTTTTTAGATTTTTGAGACGCTATAACACTAATTAATTGACAGTAGGATTATGAGAGAAAATGACATGTTAGAAAAAGAAGATATTTTTTCTAAAGTATTGCGTGCAGGAAGAAGAACGTATTTCTTTGATGTAAGAGCTACAAAAGCAGATGATTACTACATTACCATTACTGAAAGTAAAAAGTTTACAGAAGAAGATGGTTCATTTCACTTTAAAAAACACAAAATTTATTTGTACAAAGAAGATTTCGCTGCTTTCAGAGAAATTTTAGATGAAATGACTGATTTTGTTTTAGATCAAAAAGGAGAAGAAGTAATTTCAGAAAGACATCAAAAAGATTTCAAAAGAGAAATCTACGCTGATGATAACGAAGAAATAAAATCAGCAGAAAGTTTTACTAATATTGATTTTGATGATATTTAATCTCAAATTATAAAATACAAATCCCAAATTCTAAAAAAGAGTTTGGGATTTTTTTTTATCCAATTCGCAACCCATTTTCAACCCGAATATCGGAAGTCAACAAAACAATATCATTCTCCTCGCCTACCGAACCCAAAACCAAACATTCGCTCATAAAATCTGCAATTTGTTTTTTAGGAAAATTGACAACTGCGATAATTTGTTTTCCTAGTAACTCTTCTTTTGAATACCGTTTGGTAATTTGAGCGGATGATTTTTTAATTCCTAATTCCGAGCCAAAATCAATCGTTAATTGATAGGCTGGTTTATTCGCCTTAGGAAAATCTTGAACTTCTAAAATTGTTCCTACACGCATTTCTACTTTTTCAAAATCATGCCAAGTTATCATATTGTATAAAATAAAAAAGTACAATTTACCGAAGTAAATCATACTTATATTAAACGTTAAATCGAATTTACTTTTTTGCTTTTACTTTGCAAGTATTGATTCCAAACAAGGTGTAAAACGGACAAAACTGTACCGAAGCTACAATAATCATTACGGCTCCAACACCCAAAGCAATCCATTTTAAATTTCCTTCCAAAATTCCTGAAAGTCCTAGTATAATAGCAATAACACCAATCATAACTCGAACAAAACGATCGGCAGTTCCAATATTTTTCTTCATAATCTAAAATATTAAGTTTATTTAACGGTTGGTTTTTCTTCGCTTGTCCAGTTTGTAATTCCGCCTTCTAAGTCGGTTATAGCTTTAAATCCTAATTCTTTTAATCTCGCAGAAGCTCTAGCACTTCTTCCTCCCGATTTACAATACACCATTACAGGTTTTTCTTTATCTAAACTCGCCNNCTTTGGCATCAAAATCATCTGCCATAAAATCGATATTCACAGCATTTTCAATATGACCTTGACTAAATTCTTCTGGTGTACGAACATCAACCAACTGCACATCAGGTTGTATCATTTTTTTCTCATAAGTGGCTACATCTAAAACTTGCACACCATCAGCTTGATTTTTTAAACAAGAGGTAAATCCTAACAAAAGGAACATTAAACTCAATACTTTTATCTTCATTATTCTATTTTTTTATGTTTTCGAATCTAAATATACAAAAAATTAATTCAAATGATTACTGATAATTTCCGTTAAATCTTTTGTACTTAACACACCTGATTGTCTCCAAAGCATCTTTCCTTTTTTAAAAAGCATTAACGTAGGAACACCTCGTACCATAAAATATCTAGCCAAATCTTGATGTTGATCGACATTCACTTTTATAATTTTTACTGCCTCTTTTAAATTTAATTTTACTTCTTGCAATATAGGCGACATCATTTTACACGGACCACACCAATCGGCATAGAAGTCCACTAAAACCAAATCATTACCGTTAATTATATCATTAAATTTTGCGTTCATAATCTTTATTTTTTCAATTTCAAAGATACAATTCAAAAGAGTTTTTTTATGTAATATTTGTTACACAAGGGCAATATGATAATTATCATTTTTTCTTTTCTAGAAGCGCTTTAAGTTTGTATTGTGCTAAAAATATATCGTCATGTCAGTCTCAATCGTCCAAAAATATAACGTTCCAGGACCACGCTATACCAGTTATCCTACTGTTCCTTATTGGGAAGAGGAAAAATTCCATTTAGAAGATTGGAAACGTACCCTTTTACAATCTTTTAAAGAATCGAATGCTTCCGAAGGTATCAGTTTGTATATTCATCTTCCTTTTTGCGAAAGTTTGTGTACTTTTTGTGGTTGCAACAAGCGAATTACAAAACGTCATGAGGTGGAAGATCCTTACATTACAGCCGTAATTAAAGAATGGAAATTGTATTGCGATTTATTTCCAAGAAAACCTATCATCAAAGAAATTCATTTAGGTGGCGGAACTCCAACGTTCTTTTCGCCTGAAAATTTAGAACGCTTGATGAACGGAATTTTTCAGTATGCAACAAAAGCCGAAGAACACGAATTTAGTTTTGAAGGGCATCCAAACAACACAACTCGACACCATTTACAAACGCTGTACGATTTAGGATTTAGACGCGTAAGTTTTGGAGTGCAAGATTATTCACCTAAAGTACAAGAAGCTATTCACCGTATTCAACCTTTTCATAACGTGGCAAAAGTAACGTTTTGGGCAAAAGAAATTGGCTACACATCAGTAGGACACGATTTAATTTTCGGATTGCCTTTTCAAACATTAGCTGATGTTAAAGATACGATTGATAAAACCAAATCTTTACAACCTGATCGATTAGCTTTTTACAGCTACGCACACGTGCCATGGATTAAAGGAAACGGACAACGTGGTTTTAAAGACGAAGATTTACCAAAAGATGATGAAAAACGCATGTTGTATGAAGAAGGCAAAAAACAACTAGCACAAAACGGATACCACGAAATTGGAATGGATCATTTTGCATTAGAAAATGACAGTATGTTTACTTCATTCAAAGACGGAAAATTACATCGTAATTTCATGGGGTATACGGCTTCAAAAACACAATTAATGATTGGACTAGGCGTTTCGTCAATTAGCGATAGTTGGTATAGTTTTGCTCAGAACGAAAAAACCATCGAAGATTATTATACGCATTTAGCAGAAGACCAATTACCTGTTTTCAGAGGTCACGTTTTAACTCCAGAAGACTTAATTATCAGAAGACATATTCTGAATTTGATGTGCCAATTTACCACTTCTTGGAAAGATGAAGCCTTAGATTTTCCTGAACTACCATCAGTTTTAGCAAGTTTAGAAGAAATGCAAGAAGATGGTTTGCTTACTATTCAAGACAACTCGATAAAGGTTACCGAAAAAGGAAAACCTTTCGTTCGTAATATTTGCATGGCATTTGATTTACGTTTAATCAGAAAAGCTCCAGAAACTAAGCTATTTTCAATGACGATTTAAGTTCAACTTGAAACTTGAAACCTGAAACATATAAGTCATATAAGGAAAAAGTGAATTGTTAAGTTGAGTAAAGTTCATAAAAGAGATACTTGACAGCATGACAAACTAGACGTAAAGTGTTTTGAGAATTAAGAAAAAGTGAAACGTCTCCATGTAACTCTTTCAACGTTAACTAAGTAAAAAAAAACTCTGTATATCTCTGTGTAAAAACTTGAAACTTGAAACCAAAAAACTATTCATATCGAATATAACCTGGTTTAGATAATTGAAAATCGTAAAGTGATAAATTTGTATTTTCAAACGAATTAAACTTGTTAATTCCATCACCTTCAAAAGGAATCGTTGGATAATACGAAAACGAAATTTGGAAACTATTAAACACTAAAAAGTCATTATTTATTAATGCGCCAATACTAAATTTCGAATATACTTTACTTGAGAACAAAGCTTTTTCATTAGCCAAAGAACCAAGGGTCGTGTTGAAATACGGACTAAATCGGAAGCCATACCAACTTCCTGGAATATACGATTGTGTTTGAAAAGAAACAGTCCATTTTTGAGTTCCGTTTAAACGATTATTAAATCCTGGCAAGCCATCTTCATCAAGTAAATTCAATCGGTCTTTAAACGAATCATCTCGGTTATTTCCCCAAACGTAAGTAGGTTTCACAAACTGTCTAAAACGCCAATTTCCCCATGAAATCAACGGACTAAAATAGTTGAATCCCATTTTAAAAGTCGTTTGTTCAGTAAATCCAGCATCGTAAAAACTGCCCCATTCCGCAAAACCACTAGCATAACCAAAAGAATATTTTCTTCCAAAAGAAACACTCAATCCAGTATACAATCTAGAATTACTGTTTTTTTCTTGATGCCCTACAATTAAAGCAATATTTTCTCCGTATGGAATATCCTCAGTAATGTTGTAGTTGAAAACAAATTTATCTTGGTAAAACTTTTGCTTAGAAAAACCAATCATTCCTATCCAGTTTTTTTCATTTGAAAAATAAGAAGTAGGATCTAAAACAGCCGCTGGCATTTGTCCAAAAACTTTTTGATTATAGGTCAACGCTAAAACCATGTTATTAAAATAACGCTCAGGATTTGATTTTGGATTTATTTTAAAAGCTCTACCATACCAATATTCCTGAAAATCATATGAAACATTTTGCAATGAAATAGTGTCTAATACCGGAAATTGTTCCGTTCTCAATCGGTTTTCAAAAAAAGCACCACCCGCATTTTTTGTAATTACGGAGTAAAATGGTCGATTAATATTGATACTTCTCTTACTATCGTTATTGTAATCATTTGCGTAATCCAAATCCAAGCGGATGTAAGTGTTTTTAATATTATTGATAGAATATTGAGCATAAACTGCTCGCTCATTTGTATCAAAACGATTTTTGATGTTTCCACTTATTAAATGTCCAAATCCTAAAATGTTACGCTCCGTTAATTTAGCACTGCTTTCACTTGACGACAAACTACCTGTTGGAATTAATGTCCAGGAATCCAAAACTCGAATCTTTATATCAATGGAATCTTTACTGTTTGCAATATCTATTGGAACAATCGTAACTTCACGAATATAACGCTGACTTCGTATTAAACGCTCTGATTCTAACAATAACTTGGAATCTAATTTATCATGCTTCTTAAAAAGCATAATATTTCTAATAGTAACTTCTTTCGTTCTGATATGAATTGAATTACCAAATTTTTCCATACTTCGTTTCGGAACTTTTTTCTCGTTCGTAACGGAATAACCAAAAGGATCCAGTGTTTCAATGGTTATATTTCGAATAATCTTTCCTTCTTGATATTTACTTACAACTTTTTCTTTCTTTTTAGGTTTAGAAGGAAATAAATTCTCAGCTTTTAATGCCGATTCTCTAAATAATAGCTTGTAAATAAATCGTGAAAACTTACTTTTTTTTGAAAAATTATTAATGTCTTTGTAAATAGAAATACTATCCTTCTCTTGTATAACATCTTGAGCAAAAGTGCTCGAAGAATGAAAACAAAAGATAAAAACAATAAAAAATAGGATATTCTTTTTCACCCTACAAAACTATTACTATAAAATCGAATAATTATTACACAATTCCGATAAAACGTTACAAGATCAAATTTAGTACACTTCCAAGGTGTTAAAATTCATTCCAAAAAGTTTATGTACCTTTGCACAAATTTAATACCCTTTATGAAAACGTTCCAAGAATTCGATTTACCAAAATCACTACAAAAAGCATTAGACGAATTAGGTTTTGTTCACGCTACACCTATTCAAGAAAAATCGCATTCTGTAATTCTTTCAGGAAGAGACATGATGGGAATTGCACAAACAGGAACTGGAAAAACCTTTGCCTATCTACTACCTATTCTAAAACAATGGAAATTTCAAAATAACGAATCAGCAAGAATTGTTATTTTAGTTCCTACTCGTGAATTGGTGGTTCAAGTTGTAGAAGAAGTTGAAAAATTGACCAAATACATGAGTGTGCGAACACTTGGTATTTATGGTGGTGTCAACATCAATACGCAACGAAAAGCATTAGCGCAAGGCGTTGATATTTTAGTAGGAACGCCAGGTCGTGTAATGGATTTAGGTCTTGACGGCGTTTTACGTTTCGACGAATTACAAAAATTAGTCATTGACGAATTTGATGAAATTTTAAATTTAGGTTTCCGTGCGCAATTGACTTCGATTTTATCAATGATGCGTGGTAAAAAACAAAACATCTTATTTTCGGCAACTATGACTGATGAAGTAGATGCAATGTTAGATGAATATTTCGAATTTCCTGAAGAAGTTTCTTTGGCGCAAAGCGGAACACCTTTAGAACAAATTGAACAAATTGTATATCAAGTTCCAAATTTCCTTACCAAATTAAACATGTTGAAACACTTGGTTCGTGAAACCGAAACCATGGAACGTGTGTTGATTTTCGTAAACAACAAACGTATTGTTGATTTGGTTTTTGAAACACTAGACGAAGAATTTCCAGAGCAATTTGGTGTAATTCACTCGAATAAATCGCAAAATTATCGTTTAAATACGATGGCATCTTTTCAAGCGGGCGAATTAAGAGGTTTAGTAACTACTGATATTATGGCGCGTGGTTTAGATATTTCCGATATCACGCACGTTATCAACTTACAATTTACCGAAGAGCCAGAAAAATACATGCACCGTATTGGTAGAACGGGTCGTGCTGATAAAACAGGTATTGCAATCAGTTTGGTTTCACCAAGTGAAGTAGAAGCAAAAATTGAGGTAGAATTATTAATGAATACCGAAATCAAAGAATTTCTACTTCCAGAAGATTTAAAAATCGAAGAACGCTATTTAGACTTCGAAAAGGAAAAGAAAAAAATGAAGTTCTTGTTGAAAACCCCTAAAAAAGAAGGTGGAGAAGCTTTTCACAAGAAAAAAGATAAAAATGCCAAAGTAAACCTTGGAGGCCCAGGAAAACGTAAACCACGTAAAACCGAATCAAGAAATAGAAATATCGAACGTAAAAGAGACGAGAAGAGAAAGAAGAAATAATTATCAATTACTAATTATCATTTCATTTTCGTACTTTTGACAAATTCTAATAATAAATGCAGTTCAAACATCCAGAAATTCTATACTTCCTTTTTCTGTTGGTGATACCAATTTTGGTGCATTTATTTCAATTACGTCGTTTTAAAAAAGAATATTTTACTAACGTAAAGCTTCTGAAAGAACTTCAAATTCAAACCCGAAAAAGTTCTAAAATCAAGAAATGGTTATTGTTAGCTACTCGCTTACTGTTATTAGCATGTTTGATTATCGCATTTGCCCAACCCTTTTTTGACGCCAAAGACACAACAAACAAAGGAAACGAGTTAATTATCTTATTAGACAATTCGTTTTCTATGCAAGCTAAAGGCGCAAAAGGCGAATTACTAAAGCGAAGCATTCAAGATTTATTAGAAGAGCTACCTGAAAACCAACAATTCTCATTACTTACCAATTCCGAAGTGTTTTGGGACACGGATGTCAAATCGATTCAAAAAGAATTGCAGAATTTGAAATACTCAGCAATGCCGTTTCAATTAGATTATTTGATAAATCAAGTAGAAACGAAAAAGAAAAACACCAAAAAAGACTACGTTATCATTACCGATGCGATTCAATCCGAAAGTAAAAAAGCCATGGATTTAGCAGAAAATAATGTCGTGTATTTCATCCAACCCGAAGCACAAAACAAAACCAACATCAGTATTGAAAAGGTTGCGATTTCACAAGTTTTGGATCAATTTTACGAATTGAAAATCACGCTTCAAGCTTTTGGAGAAACGGAGAATGAAGTACCACTTTCTGTTTTTAGTAACAATAAAGCCATTGCCAAAACAATTGCAAGATTTGAAAATCAAAAAACTGAAATTGCTATCACCATTCCAAAAAACGATTTCCACGGAAATATTAGTATTGAAGATAACAGTTTAAGCTATGACAACGATTTCTATCTAAGCATTTCTAAACCTGAAAAAGCGAATATAATCGCCATTGGAAATTCTGATAAGAACAACTTTTTAAGTCGCATCTTCACTGGTGATGAGTTTAATTTCAAAAGCACGGAATTAGCCACTTTAGATTACAATCAAATTGAAAATCAAGATGCGATTGTATTAAATGAATTAGAAGATTTGCCGATTGCTTTAGGAACTACATTAAAATCATTTTATGAAAAAGGCGGCAATATTGTTTTGATTCCGAATACGAAAAATTCGCCTTCTTTATTGAATGCTTTCGCAAAAAACTTTGGTGGATTGAGTTATTCCCAACTTTCGACTTCTGAAAAACAAATCACGAAAATCAATTTTAGTCATCCATTATACCAAACGGTTTTTGAGAAAAAAGTAACTAATTTTCAATATCCAAATGTAAAAGAAAGTTTTACTTTATCAGGAATTACGAATATTTTACAATACGAAGACAACTCGGTTTTTGTAGGTTCAACTACGAATCGATTGGGAACGTTTTACGCTTTTTCGGCACCGATAAACAAACAAAATAGTAACTTCCAGAATGCACCTTTAATTGTTCCAACATTCTACAACATGGGACAGAATCAAGGCAAAACAGGAATTAACGCATACACCATTGGAGAAAACGAAAACCTAATTTTAGAAACAATTTTAGCAAAAGACGAAGTGGTTTCAGTTCAAAAAGAAGGCTATAGTTTCATTCCGATGCAACAAATATTGAATACCAAATGCAAATTATCCTTTGGTGATTACCCAGAAGAAGCAGGAAATTTTGATGTGATAAAAGCGAACAATTCGCTAAAGAAAATCAGTTTTAACTATCCAAGAACGGAAAGTGATTTAACGCAAATTTCCACTGCCAATTTTGAGAATTTCACTAAAGTAGACAACATATCCACCGTTCTAAACGACATTGCTTCCGAACGCACGAGCAACGAAATTTGGAAATGGTTTATCATCGCAACACTACTATTTTTAATAACAGAACTACTAATCCAAAAATTTGTAAAATGACGCAAGTTATTCTAAAACAAGCCAAAATCATCGACGCTTCAAGTCCGTTTCATAACCAAGTGATGGACATCAAAATTGAAAACGGAACGATAACACAAATAGAAAACGAAATCACAGTTACTTCAGGTTTTGAAGTGGTAAATGTTACTAATTTACACGTTTCTCAAGGTTGGATGGACAGCTCGGTTTCGTTTGGAGAGCCAGGCTACGAAGACCGAGAAACCATAGAAAACGGCTTACAAGTCGCAGCTAAAAGCGGATTTACAGCGGTAGCTTTACAACCTAACTCAAATCCAACTATCGACAATCAAGCGCAAGTACGATTTGTATTGGACAGAGCAAAAAATCAAGCAACAACTTTATATCCAATCGGAGCGTTAACCAAAGGTAGCGAAGGAACAGATTTAGCCGAATTATTCGACATGAAAAACGCTGGAGCTATTGCCTTTGGGGATTATAAGAAAGCGTTACAAAATGCCAATCTTCAAAAAATTGCCTTGCAATACGTGCAAGATTTCGACGGAATGGTAATCGCTTTTTGTCAAGATAGTACTTTAAAAGGAATTGGAATTGCAAATGAAGGTGTGGTAAGTACAAAATTAGGTATGAAAGGAATCCCAGCTTTAGCCGAAGAATTGCAAGTCGCTCGCAACTTATTTTTATTGGAATATACAGGCGGAAAATTACACATTCCAACGATTTCTACCCAAGGGAGTATTAAATTAATCAAAGAAGCTAAAGTAAAAGGCTTGAACGTTACTTGTAGCGTTGCGGTTCATAATTTAGTTTTAAACGATGAAATTTTAATGGGATTTGATTCGCGATACAAAGTATTGCCTCCATTACGAGAAGAAGCTACTAGAAAAGCTTTAGTGGAAGCCGTTTTAGATGGAACAATCGATTGTATTACTTCTGACCATAATCCTTTAGATATTGAACTTAAGAAATTAGAATTTGATTTAGCCAAAGATGGAACCATCGGATTAGAGAGTGCTTTTGGTGCTTTACTAACCATTTTACCACTTGAAGTTGTAGTTGAAAAATTAAATGCTAATAAACTGGTTTTCAATATAGAAAATCCATCAATAACAACTGGAAGTAAAGCTGATATTTCACTATTCACCACAGAAGAAAATTGGACATTCGGAAAAGAAAACATCCTATCAAAATCTAAAAATTCGGCTTTCTTAGGACAAAAAATGAAAGGAAAAGCTGTTGGAATTTACAACAACGGACAATTAATAATGAACAATTAATAATTGATAACTTTAGTATTATGAACGAGATAGAACAAGGAAAACAAACAGCAATTGTTAGTTATTTAACCATCATAGGAACAATTATTGCTATTTTCATGAATAACGAAACTAAAAATACTTTCGCTAGTTTTCACATTCGTCAAGCATTAGGAATTTTCATTACATTTTTCTTATTGGGTTATCCTATTGGATATTTTGATAATTGGATGGTTACAGCTTCTTTTTGGACATTCATCTTTATTCTGTGGTTGTTTGGATTTATGAACGCTTTAAATGGCGAACAAAAACCAGTTCCTTTTTTAGGAGAATTTTATCAAAAATTATTTAAAAGTTTCTAAATCCTTTTAAACTTTTAAACTCATAAACTTATAACCTTTATCCAAGAATGAATTTACATTATTTAGTACAAGAACCAAAAGTTAAACTCGATAAAAATCCATTATTATTACTTTTACACGGTTATGGTAGCAACGAAGAAGATTTATTTTCATTCGCTCCCGAATTACCCGATGATAGTTATGTAATATCAGTTCGTGCCCCTTATGACTTACAACCTTACGGACACGCTTGGTATGCTATTCATTTTGATGCGGATGAAAACAAGTTTTCGGATAACGAACAAGCCAAACAATCGGTTGAAATCATAGCGAGTTTTATTGACGAAATCGTAAAACAATATCCAATCGATACTGAAAATGTAACTTTAATTGGTTTCAGTCAAGGTGCAATTTTAAGTTATGCTACTGCCCTAACCTATCCTGAAAAAGTGACTAAAGTAGTAGCTCTAAGTGGTTATTTTAATCAAGAAATCCTACCAGAAGTTATCGATACCAAAGCTATTTCACATTTGAAATTCTTTGTATCACATGGTTCGGTTGACCAAGTGATTCCAGTAGACTGGGCAAGAAAAGCTAAACCAGCCTTAGAAAACTTAGGTTTAGAAGTGGAATACCAAGAATACCCTATTGGACATGGAGTTTCTCCAAAAAACTTCTTCGATTTTAAAAATTGGTTACAACGATAAAATAAAAAAGCTCTGAACTTACATTCAGAGCTTTTCCTTCAACAAACTAAACTAAACATTCTAAGCATTATGATTTAGGCGTTACCACAGTGTCCACTACATGAATCACACCATTTTTTTGGTTTACATCTGCAATGGTTACTTTGGCACTGTTTCCGTTTTCATCAGTAATATATAAGTCTTTACCTTTCATCCAAGCTGTTAACGTGCCACCACTAACTGTTTTTAAAGTCGCTTTTCCATTTCCTTTTTTAATAGCAGCATCAATATCTTTTGCATTCATTTTTCCAGCTACTACATGGTAGGTCAAAATCGTTTGCAACATTTTCAAGTTTTCTGGTTTCAGTAAGGTTTCAACAGTTCCAGCAGGCAATTTAGCAAACGCGGCATTTGTTGGGGCAAAAACGGTGAATGGTCCTTCTGACATTAATACATCTACTAATCCAGCAGCTTTTACAGCAGCAACTAATGTAGTGTGGTCTTTAGAATTTACTGCATTTTCTACAATATTTTTACTTGGATACATAGGAGCGCCTCCTACTTCAACCGTTTTTTCTTTCATTTGAGCAAAAGACGATGTTCCAACTAATAATCCGAAAGCTACAATAGCAGTAGCAAAAATTTTGTTCGTTTTCATATTATAATTTTTAAGTTTTATAATTGCATTTACGCTGAAAATAAAATCTTGGTTTTAAAAAAATAAAAAAAAATAATCTTAAGCAAAGTATAAGTTCAACTTTAACCAATTATTCTTTACTTTTGTTATTCAAAAAAATTAAAAGCTATGGCATCAATTACATTAGGAGGAAATCCAATTCACACAAATGGCGAATTGCCAGCAGTAGGTTCAAAAGCTACTGACTTTAATATGGTAAAAACTGATTTAGGCACAGCTACTTTAGCTGATTTTGCTGGATCGAAAGTAGTTTTAAACATTTTTCCAAGTATTGACACGGGAACTTGTGCGGCTTCTGTTAGAAAATTCAATGAAAAAGCAAGCGCTTTAGCAAATACTAAAGTATTATGTATTTCGAGAGATTTACCTTTTGCTCAAAAACGTTTTTGTGGTGCAGAAGGATTAGAAAACGTAATCAATTTATCTGATTTTAAAGAAGGAAGTTTTGGAAAAAACTACGGTTTAGAAATCACTGACGGACCTTTAGCAGGTTTACATTCTCGTGTGGTAATCGTTTTAGATGAAAACGGAACTATTCTTCACACAGAACAAGTAAAAGAAATTGCTGACGAGCCAAATTACGACGCTGCTTTAGCGGTACTATAATATGAAATTCGAAAAAGACGAAACCCTTTTTACAGGCCGATTAAAAAGTATGAAATTTGCTTTAAAAGGAGCAATAAAATTAATTACAACAGAACATAGTGTCATGGTACAGTCTTCATTGGCTGTACTTATGACATTTGCTGGATTTTACTTTGGAATCAACCGCTACGAATGGATGATGCAAATTCTGGTTTTTGGATTGGTATTAGGAATTGAAGGTTTAAATACCGCAGTCGAAAAAATTGCCGATTTCGTACATCCCGATTTTCATGAACGTATCGGTTTTATTAAAGATATTGCGGCTGGAGCTGTATTTTTTGCTGCCATGACTGCTATCGCAATTGGGTGCATTATTTATTTTCCGTATTTATTTTAATTTAGCTACTTTTGTAAAAATTGATCCGTTTAAATGGCCAAAAAAACTAGCAAAGACACTGTTAATTCTCCTATCGAAACCAAAGAAAAATTCTCTTGGCGCTTAAGTCGTCAACAGAAGTTTGTTTTAGGTATTTCGCTTATATTCTTTTCAATAGCCTTATTACTATCTTTTATTTCCTATTTCATTACAGGGAATAACGACCAAGATTTAGTAACCGAATTAACTAATAGAGGTGCTAAAGCCGATAACTGGTTGGGCAAATTTGGAGCATACTTAGCTGATTTTTTCCTTTATAAAGGATTTGGAGTGGCCTCATTTATCTTTGTTAGAATCTTGTTTTTAGTGGGAGCTTACCTAGTTTTAGATATGGCTTTAGCTAAACTAAAACGAAGTTTTTTCTGGGATTTTTATCTCATCATTTTTATTTCAGTAATCTTAGGGTTTTTCTGGGAATACATTCCGCAATTAGGGGGAACGGTTGGTTATGAAATGAACCTATTCATTCAAGATTACATAGGAAAAACAGGAACATTATTGGTGCTTTTATTCGGGATTGTACTTTTCTTGGTATTCAAAATCAAAATGTCGCCTGAAAGTTTTACTAAAGTTTTTGAAAAACCACAAACAGCTTTTAATGAAGATATTGCTGCAGACAACAACATGATTCCTGTAGCTGAAAATACAACAGAAGAAGAGAATGAAGACGAAATCAATACCGATTTACCAATTACAACGCCTTCAAACACCAAAGACGATTTTATCTTAACCGAAGACGAAGAAGAAATGGGTAATTTCGAATTGAAAACCTATCCTTCCTCTTTCGAAATTAATAAAGAAGCTTTAAAACCAACGATTGCTTCAGCATCGGAATTAAATTTAGATCCAAAACCAAAAGTGGAAACTCCTGAAGTAACTAATTTTTCTATCGAAGACAGAAGCATTCCGAAAGAAGATTTTATAACCGAAGACGCTTTTGTAATTGAAAAAGTAGAAGAAGAAGAAATAATCGAAGAAAATCTAGCCGCCAAATTGGTGCAAGATTTTGGATTATTTGACCCAACATTAGAATTATCACACTACCAATTCCCATCAATTGATTTACTAAAAGAATATTCTTCTGGAGGTATTACCATCAATCAAGCGGAATTAGAAGAAAATAAAAACAAAATTGTAGATACGTTAAAGAATTACAGCATTGGAATTTCGCAAATTAAAGCTACTGTAGGTCCTACGGTTACTTTATACGAAATTGTACCAGAAGCTGGTATTCGTATCTCCAAAATCAAAAACTTAGAAGACGATATTGCCCTATCGTTAGCGGCTTTAGGAATCCGTATTATTGCGCCAATTCCTGGAAAAGGAACCATTGGTATTGAAGTCCCTAACAACAATCCAACCATGGTTTCCATGAAGAGTGTAATTGCTTCACCAAAATTCCAAACAGCCGAAATGGAATTACCTATCGCATTAGGAAAAACCATTTCTAATGAAACATTTGTCGTTGACTTAGCCAAAATGCCTCACTTATTGATGGCAGGTGCTACAGGACAAGGAAAATCAGTAGGTTTAAATGCCGTATTGACTTCCCTACTCTACAAAAAACATCCAGCCGAAGTGAAATTCGTTTTGGTTGACCCAAAGAAAGTGGAACTAACCCTTTTCAATAAAATTGAACGTCATTATTTAGCCAAACTTCCTGATGGTGGAGATGCTATTATTACAGATAACACAAAAGTAATCAATACGTTAAATTCGTTATGTATTGAAATGGACAACCGTTATTCTTTATTAAAAGATGCGATGGTGCGTAACATTAAAGAATACAACGAGAAATTCAGAAACCGTAAATTAAATCCAGAAAACGGACACCGCTTTTTACCATACATTGTATTAGTGGTCGACGAGTTTGCCGATTTAATTATGACAGCTGGTAAAGAAGTAGAAACGCCTATTGCTCGTTTAGCGCAGTTAGCACGTGCCATTGGTATTCACTTAATTATTGCTACGCAACGTCCATCTGTAAACGTAATTACGGGGATGATTAAAGCCAACTTCCCTGCGCGTATTGCGTTTAGAGTAACTTCTAAAATTGATTCCAGAACCATTTTAGATTCAGGTGGTGCCGATCAATTAATTGGACGAGGCGATTTATTATACACACAGGGTAACGAAATCGTCAGAGTACAATGTGCTTTTGTAGATACTCCAGAGGTAGATAAAATTTGTGATTTCATTGGTTCGCAAAAAGCATATCCAGAAGCGTACTTACTTCCAGAGTACGTGGGTGAGGAAAGTGGCATAAAACTTGATATAGACATATCCGAAAGAGATTCTTTATTTAGAGAAGCTGCCGAAGTGATTGTCACTGCACAACAAGGAAGCGCCTCTTTAATTCAAAGAAAATTGAAATTAGGCTACAACAGAGCAGGAAGATTGATTGATCAATTAGAAGCAGCTGGAATTGTAGGACCTTTTGAAGGAAGTAAAGCCCGTTCCGTTTTAATTCCTGATTTAGTTGCTCTGGAACATTTTTTAAATAATGAACAAAATTAACATCAAAATGAAACGTTTTTTACAAGTTGCAATCGCATTACTAATTGGTTTTTCACTTCAAGCTCAAGATGCTAAAAAAGCAAAAGAGTTATTAGATGAAGTGTCTGCCAAAGTAAAATCGTACAATAATATCGTGATTGACTTTAAATACTCTTTAAATAATCCAAAAGAAAACATCAATCAAGAAAGCAAAGGAAATGTTGCCCTTCAAGGGAATTTATATAACCTTAACTTTATGGGAGTAACCAAAATTTTTGATGGAAAAAAAGTCTACACTATTGTTCCTGAAGATGAAGAAATTACCGTAGCTAATTTTGATCCAAAAGACGAAAATGCAATCACTCCAAACAAGATGTTGACGTTTTTTAATTCGGGTTACAAATATGCTTGGGACATCCTTCAAAACGTTAAAGGAAGAAAAATTCAATACGTAAAACTAATACCAAATAGTAGCAAAGACCAACGTAAAGAAATCCTTGTAGGTATTGATGTTCAGACGAAACACATCTACACCGTGATTGAAGTGGGCAAAAATGGTACAAAAACCACTTTAACTGTTAATTCTTTTAAAACAAATCAGCCATTATCGAAAAATCATTTTACCTTTACCAAATCAAAATATCCTAATTATTACATCAATAAATTAGACTAATTTCGTTCGGGTGAAAATATTAGATAAATACATTATTAAATCCTTCATGATTACATTTACTTCGGTATTTGTAATCTTGTTTTTTATATTCGTTTTACAAGGAATTTGGCTTTTCATTGCAGAACTAGCAGGAAAAGATTTAGACTTTTTTACAATTCTTAAATTTCTATCCTTCTACGCTCCTACTATTGTTCCGTTAGTTTTACCGCTTTCGGTTTTATTAGCTTCCATCATGACCTTTGGTAGTTTTGCCGAAAACTATGAATTTGCGGCTATGAAATCCTCAGGAATTTCGTTACAACGCGCTATGAAAATGTTAACGATTACAATTGGCATCTTAGCTATCGTATCGTTCTTTTTTGCCAATAACGTTATCCCAGATGCACAATACAAATTTATCAATCTTAGAAAAACTATTGTACAGCAAAAACCAGCTATGGCTATTGCCGAAGGACAATTTAACACCATTGGAACATCCAACATTAAAGTCGATAAAAAATCGGGGGATAATGGCGAGTTTTTAGAAGGTGTTACTATGCACGTCAAAAACAACAACATGGGATTGGGTGCAAATACCATCATAAAAGCCAAAAGAGGTATCTTAACTAGTGAAGACGATTCTAATTATTTACAATTGGAATTATACGATGGATACTATTATGAAGATATTCATCCAAAAAACTTTGAAGAACGCAAACGCTTACCGTTTGCAAAAAGTAGTTTTGAAAAATATGTAATCAACATCGATTTAACCAAATTAAATCAAGCGGAAATAGATGATGGAAACGTTACTTCTGAAAAAATGCTTACGGTTCCTGAATTAAAATTCACTTTAGATACGTTGCAAAAAAGCTATAACAAAGATGTTGTTTCCTATGCTGATAATGTGGTTATGAGAAGTGACAATATTTTCAGAAGAAGGAAAGAAAAAAATATTCCTTCTGAATCAAATGAAGTAGTACAAAAAGCAAAACAAAATTTATTATCCCTTTTTAACACCACAGAGCGAAAACAAATTTTGGAAATGGCTAAAAGCAATGTTGCTAGTACCGAGTTTAGTATTCAATCTAACAAACTAGATTTAGAAAATAAATCAAAAAACATCAACAATCACTGGTTGGCTATTCATGAAAAATTCGTGATTGCTTATTCTTGTTTATTAATGTTTTTCATTGGTGCGCCTCTAGGAGCTATTATCCGAAAAGGAGGATTAGGTTTACCAATTGTATTTGCAGTTTTAATTTTCATAACCTTCCATTTCATTAATACATTCGGACGAAAAGTAGCACAACAAGATGAAATCCCTCCATTTTTAGGTGCTTGGATGGCATCCATATTAATGACACCATTTGCCATTATGCTAACGTATCGTGCTACAAACGATATTGGTATCATGATTAATTTTGATTGGATAACCGACCCGTTTAAAAAACTTTTTAATAAAATAACACAAAATAACGACGACAACAACTAATACCATGTCAAAGAACATACAACTAAACACGATTGAAGAAGCTATAGAAGACATCCGTCAAGGAAAAGTAATCATAGTAGTAGATGATGAAGACAGAGAAAATGAAGGTGACTTCTTAGCCGCTGCCGAAAAAGTAACACCTGAAATGATTAACTTCATGGCAACTCACGGAAGAGGACTTATTTGTGCGCCTTTAACCGAATCGCGTTGTAAAGAATTAGACCTTCATGCCATGGTTCGCAACAATACCGACCACATGGAAACTGCTTTCACTGTTTCGGTTGATTTGAAAGGAAAAGGAGTATCAACAGGAATTTCTGCTTCAGACAGAGCTTTAACCATTCAGGCCTTAATAGACCCTGAAACTAAACCTTTCGACTTAGCACGTCCTGGACATATATTTCCATTAATTGCAAAACAAGGTGGAGTATTAAGAAGAACAGGACACACAGAAGCAGCAATTGATTTTGCAAGATTAGCAGGATTTAAACCAGCGGGTGTCATCGTAGAAATCATGAACGAAGACGGATCAATGGCGCGTTTACCTCAACTAGTAGAAGTAGCTAAGAAATTTGACTTAAAATTGGTTTCTATTGAAGATTTAGTGGCTTACAGAATGCAACACGATAGTTTAATTCAAAAGAAAGAAGATTTTGATATTGAAACGCGTTTTGGAACATTTAGAATGCGTGCGTATTTGCAAACCACAAACAAACAAGTACACATTGCGTTAACAAAAGGAACTTGGAATGCTGGAGAATCGGTTTTAACACGAATTAACACCACACAAGTCAACAACGACATTTTAGGCACGCTAACAAGCGATAACGATAAAAAGTTAGATAGTGTGTTTCGTTCGATAAATCAAGCTGAAAAAGGCGCTATTGTATTCATAAATCAAGAAGTAAAATCGTTAGAACTTTTAGAACGAATAGCTACTTTAAAAACATTACAAAGCCAAGGCGAAATGAGAGCACCCCAAATTAAAATGGACACCAAAGATTTTGGTATTGGAGCTCAAATCCTTCACGACTTAGATATTACTAAAATTCAATTACTATCTAACAGCTCCGCTCCCACTAAACGTGTTGGAATGATAGGCTACGGATTAGAAATCACAGAATACGTTTCGTATTAATTACGAAGAAAATAAAAAAACGCTCAAGATAACTTGAGCGTTTTTTTATAAGATTAATTGTGGCTGAGGCTCTCGATTTTAACACCGTTGCCTGATCGGTTACTGAGCTTATCGAAGTATCGAAGGCAAAAGGTCAAAAAAATGGTGGCTGAGGCACTCGAAGCCACCATTTTTATTATATCTCATCTAAATCTCTATAAGCCTTTGCTAATAATGGCAACAAATCACTTTTACCTTCAATTAAAGCTTCTTTCTTTTTTCTACTCCAACCCTGAACTTGTTTTTCTCTATAAAATGCCTCATCAATTCTTGAATATTCTTCATAATACAAAAGAGAAACTGGTAATCTCTTTTTTGTATGATTAGCCCCCTCACCATTTTGATGCTGTTCCAATCTTCTCTCTAAGTCAGTTGTACTTCCGGTGTAATAACTACCATCAGCACAAAGTAAAATGTACATATACCCTTTCATACTATTTATTCATTAATGGTGGCTTCGAGAACCTCAGCCCCCATCAAATACCACTCTCATCACATTATTCATTAGAACTACTTTAACCGTTGCCTGAGGCTCTCGAAGGCAAAAGGTAAACCGGTTGCCTAATCGGTTACTGAGCTTGTCGAAGTATCGAAGGCAAAAGGTCATTAGAAACGGTGGCTTCGAGAACCTCAGCCCCCATCAAATACCACTCTCATCACATTATTCATTAGAACTACTTTAACCGTTGCCTGAGGCTCTCGAAGGCAAAAGGTCATAAAAATTGGTGGCTGAGGCACTCGAAGCCACCAATTTTAAATAAACTTCACTTTACAATCAAAGTATTACTTCATCAATTTCTTTAACTTCTTAGTAGGTTTCATGTTGTTTTTCTCATTTTTACAATAAGCAATCAACAACTCAACAACACGATTATGAATCTCATCATTTGATAAATTAGCCCCTTTATTTTCCAAAACAACTTTTGGCAAAGCCATCATATACAATCCAAATAAGTCATTATTTCCTTCGGTTAGTTCCACAGCCTTAGAATCGATAGAAAAAGAATAGTCAGTCCCTTCCATCCATTTCAAAACATATTGCATAGCCGATAAACGGTTTAAGTTATTTGCTTCAAAAGGAGTACTCAAAAGAAAATTAGAACATTCCAAGACTTTTGGTTCTGCCTTTACATAATCTTCCATTTTTTGCAAAGTACCCGAATCTAAAGACGTATAATCTTGGGCAAACAAATTCAAACTACTAAATACTAAAACCAAACATAAAATTACTTTTCTCATAAATATAAAATTAAAATTAATTATCACTTGTCATTCCGCCGAATAGAAACGTAAGTTCAGCATAGCTAAATCTCCTACGAAGTAGGCACACGCTTCACAAAGTGAAGCCAACCTTCTCCCTTTTCACTTTTTACTTTTTACTTTTTACTTTTTACTTTTTACTTCTCAATCCAAATAATACCAAGGAATCCCCAACAACCCCTCCTTATACTCCACTTCCACCTTATCATTAATCTGATAGAGCTCATACTCCTCCGAAGAAACACTAATACTCTCCGCATCATAGTGGTGACCCCAAGGCTTCACCTTCACATAATATGTTCGACCACCTTTTCTTCTTGTAGTAATATGCTTATCAATCACCTCCGTTTTATACTCCTTAGGCTCCGAATAATCAAACGTACAATTTAACGCTATTACGGCACTATAACTGTAAACAAAGAAACTAAACACAATAGAACCATAAATCCACCATTTATCCTTATTAGAATCCGAAATTTGCTGATGCGTCACCAATAAAAACAAACAAATGGCAACAAAAGCAACCGTACCGACAACAATAACCGTTAAATAAGAATCCGTTTCATAATCTATCAAAGTGCGAACTAAAATAGCCCAAGCAGGTAAATCAATAAAATCCGCTACATCGTATTCATCTTTCGAATCGTGATCAATTTCTACTAAAGAAGCAATACTAGGCTTGTTTAAACCATTTAAAAACATCCCTATAAAAGGCAGCAACAATAACCCTATCAACAAATACTCATAAGGTCTTGGATAAAACACAAACCACAAACAAAGTCCAATAGAAATATATTCCAACCAATCGAGTTGGTGCAACTTGTATACTGTATGTGTTATGTCTTTTTTGGATTTATGTGTTTTGATTATTCTCATTTATATATTTTCTTGTCATGCTGAACTCGTTTCAGCATTTCATTTCTAGTTATCTAACGCGAAAGGATTCGCGCTTGAGTTGGCGAGGTTAGGATAATGGTTCACAATATTCTTTATTGACCACTTTATCTCTCATTATTGGTTTTATATTAAAGTTTCTTGATATATTTTTTACTATATCGCTATAATTATCAAATCCATCATCTTTCTTATAGTAAAAAGGTTTTATTGATGAACAATTTTTATGCTCAAAAAGTGTATTTAATAGTGTTCTGTCTGAGATACCACAAGAATGTCCAAAAATATAAATTTGATATTCTTCACTATTTAAAAATTCCAAAAGTTTTTTATAATTATCAGTTTCTAAATATTTTATAGATTTTATATTTTCAAGGTAAATGTTGTTGTTTAAATTTTCAATTGATTTATAATCATCATCAATCTCGTCTCCAAAACCAAATATCACATTATTATTATCAAATTTATCAGTAGTACCATGAATATGTATATATTGTTTTGAAATTCTTTTTCCAGGAATGAATGAATCAAATTCAGAATGATTAGCATATATTTTTTCAGTAAATGTATAGTTGAAATTTAAAAATAGTATTTCGTTAGGTGTTAAATCAAAATAATTATGTGCTCCATCATTAATTAGTATTTTCCTTATTTCCCTTTCACTTGCTTCTATCCCTAATTTTGAAATTAAATTTTTACTTTCTTTATTCAGTTCCTCATTTGTAATTGTATCGGATTTTAAACCATTGGTATCAATAATATATTTTTTATATTCTTCCTGTGCTCTCCTATTTATTGCAACTTCAGTAAAATCTTTTAATTTAAATGGTGCGTATATTTTATATCCAATATTATATTTTAATCTTCTATAGTTTAAATATTTATCAGAATTTTGAATGAAAAACTTCTCTTCTTCAGCCAAATAGGATTCTAATGCTACTTTTATTCTTTTAAAATCTTCATTTAATTTTTCAATACCATAAATACAATCCTGTTTTTTAAATGTATCCTTTAGTAGGGAATAATATTCAATTTCAATATCTACCCAATTTTGTTCTTTAAACTTATTTGTAATTATTTTAAGAAACTCATTTTTAAAAATTAATTCAAGGTTTTGAGCTTTTAGGATCTTAATTAAATCTTCATAAGTATCTGCAATAACCCAATTACCTGCATTATAATGGTTACCTGGAACATTTTCAATTTTAATATCTTCTGTTTCAAAAGTATATAAGTAGGTTGTTACATTTTTATTAACTTCATTTTGTAATTTTTGTATTGTTTTTTTCCAGTAATCATTTATGAAATGACTGTAGCTAGTTTTTAAACCATGAGCTAAATCAAAGCCGTTTCCAATGATAATAAGTCTGTTCATTTTACTAACAAATTAATAATTTAATGTCTCCCACAAAGTGGTTTCATTTGACTTGCTAATAATTTTTCTAACAAGTTTAAATAAATACTTGATTCTTGAGGTAATTCTAAAACATTTAAAACAACATTGTGATTTGCCCAATAAACTAAATTCAATCCTTGTGTTGAATTTACATGATAATAACCTAAATGTATTGAAATTCTTCCTGCAATAAATGAAAAGTTTCCTTTTTTCCTCATTCCACCTTGTCTAACACCTAGGTATAAGCATTTTCCACCATAATTTTTATTCTTTGGAGGTATAGTTCTTCCTATTTTTTTATTCCTAAATGTATTTAAATCTCCCATCATTTCATCAGCTTCAAATTCATTATCAGCTTCAAACCAATAAATACAAGGATTGACTATTTGCATTAATTCTCTTATAATTGGATTAACTGATTTTACATATCCTAAATCTTTCATATTATAATCAGGTTCTTCTAATTTTGAACATTCAATTATAAATTTATGAAGTTTAATTTCTTTACTAAAAATAGAATCAAATGAAATTTCAGGTTTTGAAATTATTTCAGATAATTTTTTTGTTTCAGTCTTATTCATACTTAATAATTAATTCATCCTCTAATTCAAAAGCAGTCAATACTTTCTTTAACCTACTAAATTTGGTATTACTATCAATGTTAGTTTCTAAATAATAGGTGTCAGTTATTGGATAAAAACTTCTCAGTTTATCTTTATCCGTTGTTATTTGAATAATATCTTTTAAATCACTCAATAAAAATTTTGATGGACTTTCATTGAATAAATCTTGTATTACATGGTAATACATTTTTGAAAACTCATTGGTTACAATTTGTTCATCTTTATAAGTGTAATATTCTAAACGCTTATTTCTAGGCTCAGGAGCGTCAAATAATGTAAATTCCTCTTCAGTATTTTGTTCTATTTCAACTGCTGGAAATCGCCATATTTCAACAAATCTATTGTATAATAATTCAAAACGTTTATCAAAAGCCTCGATGTCCCATACATCAATAGTTTTTAATTGTTCATTTAACCATAAATTACTGAATCTGTAGCCTTGTCTCCCTTCATCTTTATTCATTTCCCTTTTATCGGAAAATGATTTATTTCCTAATGCTCCATTATTACCTGAAAGGGTTAAATTAGCAACAGTATTCAAATACTTTTCTTTGAACTGAATATAATCAACTTCCGAGATATCGGATTGCCATTTTATATCAGGGTTTTGTGGAAAAATATGTTCAATGGTTATTTCAGTACTTGATAAATCAACGCGTTCAGGATTTCTAAAATGTTCCATTTGTTCAAAATAGTACAATCTGTTTTTAGCTTGTGTATTGTACATATCTTTATCTTTAAGAGCTACCAGAATATCAGAGTTGTTAGGATAACGCTGTACACCTTTCTTTTTCAACAAAGACTTCTCAACTGATGCTAAATAATCCAGTGTATTAACATCTCCATACAACGTCATAAATATTTTATTTAAAGCATTAGTAGGTAATCCAAGAATAAAACGTCTCCAAACATAAGATTGAACAAGCCTTAATACAGAAATTAAAATAGTTTTATCTATTTTTTGATTAGAATAATCATGATAAACAGGCATTAAAAAAGGGTAAGAAACATTAATTTCCATTTGTTTAATGCTTCTCAATTCATTTCTTATTTCTCTATCTTGTTCATTTTGAGGATTCAAAAATTTATTATAGATAATTGAATACTGCTTTATGGTTTGCAAAGTAGTACTATAAAAAGATTCATCCCGATTTTTAAATCGAACTTTAAACTCTTCATAAACTTTACTTTTATTTGGAATTTTTTTATTGATTAATGTTAAATAGTCACGAATCAATTCAGAAACTTTACTTTCATGAGAATTTTCAATCTTGGCATTATTCTCTATAATTTCCCAATAATTTTCAAAAATTCTAACTTGTTCTTTAGGTTCTAAACCCATTAAAATATAATTTCTAATCAAATCGGCTTGAGACAATTCTAAGCCTGTAGAGTTTAGACTTTCAAAAATTCTTTGCGGATCATCTTTTCCTCTTTCTAAAGAAATTTCTACAAACAATAAACGATTTAGTCCTTCTGTAATGATTGAGAAATTATCAAGGTTTATAGCATGATAAAAGAAATTATAATTTTCAATAACTCTTGAATATTCGTTATAATCACCTGGATTATTTTCATTCATTAAAAATCGAAACGCTTTAGCATTTACATCTGTTTGTTTCAATTTTAATTTGCTATTTTCTTCTTTAACAAAACGATTAATTAAAATAGTTTCATTTATTTCGGCAGCCTTTTCTTCTAAATCATTTGCTAATGCAAAACGATATAAAGCTAAGTATAACAATGTCATTGTAGTTAAACGCTGTTGACCATCAATTATAACTAATTGCTTTACATCTGATGAAGTGTAAACGCCATCATGAATAAATACAATACTGCCAATAAAATGTGTATCATCTTGGTCTTTTTTACCACCTACTTCAATAATATCATATAATAATTGTTTACATTCAGCAGACGTCCAATCATAATTACGTTGATATACAGGAATTACAAACTGGGTTTTATTTTGGGTTAAGAAATTCTTGAATACGGTTTCGGTTGCTTTCATAATTACAATAATTTATAACAAATTACTTTTTCTTCATCAGCAATAAGTGTAAATCCATGATTTAAAACTAACAATCTATTTACTTCCATTGGAGTTGTTGGAACTCCATTTTCAAAATAATTTGGATTTTGTTGTGCAAATTCCAAATTTGGTATTTCAGTAATTATACCTAATTGATTTCTGTAAATTATGCGGTGACTTCTATTCATTAATTTCATTTTATTGATGCTATAAAGATCTTTTAAACAAAAAACTACTAGTTTTTTCAAGTGCAAAATTATTTTTGCACTTGAAAAGGTTTATATTTTAATTTATGATAATTTATAAAATTATTTATTATTTTTTTTGAATCTATTATAAAGAGTTAGTCCGATACTATTGACTCTATTATAATCTTCTTTTAACAAAGCATCATATAATTGTTGATTATCTCTAGGTAAATCAATAAATTTATTTAATTCATACTTTATTAATAAATTTTTAAATCTCATTGCACATCTTTTAGTTTGCAGTTTGGTTAAGATAATTTCATCATTTTGGATTACTTTAGAAAAATAATATTCCCATCTATCAATTGATATTTCAGATAATTTTTCTTCAGCAATTGGTGTAGCTATATCTGAATTACCATAACTATTTCCTAAATACACAACTAAATATGCATCAATACAGTCTATAAATGCAGGCAAAGGAATTGTATTGCCTAAATTGGCTAATTTTCTTATGGCTGATGGTTCGTTATAAAAATTATTAAATTCAAAATGAATATCAAGTAAGTGTTTTGCCGCTTTAATGTATGTTACAGAGCGAAGATTTTCTGGAACATAATCAAAACCAGATACTTTTAAAAGTGCATTTTTTACACCTGATGATGCAATTGAATTTCCTGAAGCTGTTACATCTCTATATAATGTACCAATATTCCATTTATCACTTTCAGCAAGTTTTGGCCAAAATGGATTAATTAAAAGATTTAAATTTGAAATTGAATTTTCTAACTTCGCTCCGTTATCAGTTCGTATTGATGCCAATAGAATAGATAAGACAGTTCTAATATAAAAAAGAGGAGAATTTATAATTTGTTCAACTTGTGTATCTCTTAAATTCAATGTTTCACCTATAAGTCTATCCCTAAAATTTGAAAATTCTAAAGCAATAGAAATATCTGATTCTCCCAATATATATTGCACACTCGATTTAATAATTTGTAAAGCAGTAATATTATCTAACTCTTCATTAGCATTTTTAGAAAAATAATGTGAAATTAAATCATTGGCTTGCTTGAGTTTTAATGCTGCTGTTGAATTTATAACGCCTAATTGCTCAGCTAAATTTATAGTATTATAGTCTGTCAATTCAGTTTCAACAGTAGAATATTCATCTAAGTCAGTACGACCAATCATTTCACCGATGAATTTCATACCTAGAGTTGAAATTGTCTCTTTCAATTTTGTCATTGCTTTTTTCCAAGCATACTCAGCAGCCATATCAAAAGCTTTAATTTGATATGCTGAAATTATTTGTTGTTGTTGTCTAATTGTTAATGAATTTGCGTAGGGTACAATTTCATCAACATTACTTATTTCATTAGGTAATTCTATACCCGCTGAGCCTTTCCATATTTCAACGTTACTCATAATTTTATTTTTTCCAAAATTTCATATTACCATCTTGGGATTTATAAAAACAAGATGTAAAAAAATCACAATTTTGCATAGATAAAAATGCTTTAGATCTTGCTCCACCATTATTTATTTGACCTTCTATTTTGTATTCTTTTATCAAAAGGTGATATCCTATCAATTTACCTGTATTTGTAAAAATAGTTATACCATCATGATTAAGCATAGATTTTAAAATAGATGCATATGATTTTAAATTTACAGATGTTTCATTATTTTTTTCCGTCTCAGTTTCTATAACTAAATTTTGAAAATCTATTGGTTCAGGTAAAAAAATAGCATCTTTCTCAATCTTTATTTTTTTTAGATCTTCTTCAGAATCGTTTACAATTCCAATTAAATTTCCATGGCCAATTCTTAAGGCGTTTATAATTACTTTCTTTAAAAAATTATTTATTAAAGCTTTATAAGTATTATCACATTTTGCAGTTATCTCATCAACTGTGTGATATATATCTTCATTTGAATTATTTTTTACATCATCTAAAGTTAATGAAACTACTAGATTATTTTTCAACCCTGTTATTTCCACAGTTTTTTGTCCAATATTTCTTATGTAAGCAATTGTTATATTTTCGTATTCTACTTTTAAATCACCAACAGTTTGATTATAAATTGACAAACTTGTTTCTGTCATTTCTGCACTTACAACTCCATATCTAATTTTATTATTTTTAACTTCAATAAAAATAACCCAATTATCAATTGCTAACGGGGCACATAATTTTATAGCTTTTTTAAATTCATCTATTGATAAATCTACATCATTAATTAACAATTCCTTATTTGGTATAGTTTTAAAAAAATTCATATCATTAGTTAGTATAACTTCTGGATATAATGCATTTCCTTCTTCGTGATAATCAGAAATCAAATTAATTACTTCTAGTATACCAAACTCAGTAACATCATCTGTTTGGAATTTTTCTCTATGAAGAAAACTTCCAATAGATTCAATAACATATTCTCTTAATGTATGCTGTTTTTCAGTTTTTGCCATAAATATCTTTTTTAAATTTTGCATTATCTAATTTTTCATCAACATACAAAACAACCTTTTCAATTACCAACTTATGAATTGCTGAAATAATAGTGTTCATTATTTCATAGTCTGGTTTTCCTTCTTTTACTGGTAATGAAATATTTAACAAATCTGCATCCTTTGCGTAAAAATTTCTACCATAGTTAAATTGACCATTATAAGATGATTTATGAATTGCTGATGTTACAAAAATAGATGCAAACTTTGATAATTTTTCTGTATGAACAATTGCAATATGGTCATCACCTCCATATTTGTAATTTCTATATTTAGCAGAGCCAAACATGTCAATAGTTGTTGTATTTTCTGGATATACCTCAACATCATTTCCTATAAAATCTGAAATACCTTCATCGGCTTCTCCAGCCGTCACAAAAGGCAAAACGCCAGATACTCTGTCCGCACTCTTTAATCTTTTTCCACGATTAGATTTTCCAAATAATTTTTCAAGATTAAAATTTTGCCAATTTACATTGTTGTAATCCTTTAAAACTTGTTCTTCCTCCGCTGTTAAAGTATAGTCTTTTAGACCTGTTGCTACTATATATGCTTCCAACTTTATTATACGCTCTTTTTCCAAATCACAAATAAAGTTTTCTATAAAATCAAAATCTATTTTCCCATTTTTGAATGGAAGTTGTATTTTATCATATTTAATTTTTTCCCAGCCAGCTTTATTTGTCCATTCATAATTACCAAAAATTGTTTTTGAAATTGCACTAACTAAAAATAAAAAATGATTATCCGTTAAAAAATCATCGGTGTAAATCCACTTTATTGCATAGGCATCTTGTAATACAGTAAACTCAGAATTTTGATAAAATGTAGCACCTGTATTTGCTCCATTTGCAGATATTGAAATAACATTTTTTAAAATGGTTGCATTATCTTTTGGCACAAAATTATTTAGGCCTTGATTTTGAATACCAGCAGTTAATGCAGGTAAAATAAATTCATTTTTTGGTTCACTTGGTAAATCAGAAGTTTTATATTTTAAAGGAACTACCTTTATTTTCTCAAACAAATCACCTATTTTAAATACCTCCCACTTAACTTTTTGTAATTTCTCATTAAGTGGGCTATTTACTTTCCCTGGTTATCAGTATTTTTTTGTTGTTTTAAGATAGTAGAAACTTCCCAAGCTAAATAATCAGATATTGTTTTTTTGAAATCTTGTAAAGATGGCTTTGTGTCTATTGGTGAAGACTGATTCCAATCAGCCCCATTTTTAGGATCAATTGTCCCTTCGTAATATTCTTTTTCTGTAAAAATATTAAGTTTACTTTTACCAAAACGTACTAGGTTTATTAATTCTTCATATCTTTCTTTGGCTTGATTCGTGTCTTTTAGGTTATTTGTTGACTTTTTGCGATTAGTTCTAGTATAACCATCGTTTGAAAAATCGATAAACTTTACAATCTCATCTTTATGGTGTTTTTCGTTCACTTTGAAAACGTATATATTAGTCTGAACACTTGCTTTCCCAATAAAAATATCAATTGGCATTTTTATACTAGCAATTAAGGTATGNNTTATTATCAGTTTTTCCAAAACCGTATTTTCCGTCAAAATCCTTTAAAGAATCAATGTTCAAAATATTTGAGCTACCATCACCCATTAAAATCATATTAAGGATAGCTAACATGTAAACACTTGAAAGTAGCTCTAAACCTAGCAATTGCTCTGCTTTAATTTGAATTTCTTTTTGAGCAAGCTCTTGTGGAGATGTAATATTGTTTTTTGCATCATTTAACATCTCATTCATTGCAGCAACTAACAAACCTGCCGAACCAGTTGCAAAATCCCATACATATGAATCCTTATTAACCCTTGCTAATTTAACTAAAAGTGATGCAACATAGGAAGGAGTTAAAACTACATCATTTAACTTATCTTGAGAAAAACCTAGCCAACCATACATTTCGTTAAACAACTTACCAGTGAAATCTGTTGTCAAACCTATTTTGTAATAAATACCTAAATCATCTACAATTTTAGTAAATACTCTTTTCAGTTGACTTTCTCCATCTACAACCTTGTTAATGTTTTCTGTAGTAAGCGTGTTTTGTAAAGTTCTTAAAATTAAATCTTTTTTTTCAGTTGGAATTTCTTTTGCATCTAAAAAAGCTTTAATTTTTCTAACTATTATATCCCCATCTTTATTTCCAATTTCAGTTGAAGATTTTAAATCTGATTTTTCTAAAGGAGCAACCTTACCAGGTATTCCAAGTGTTGCAATAATTGAAGCCGCAACAAGATATACTCGATCATTTTCCCCTAATCCTTTTTCGTTTTGGTAAATATCGTTGTTTAGTTTTACTAAACTTGAATCAATTTCTTTTTCTCGCTGTTCTTTAAGTTTATCAATTTCTTCTTGAGTTAAACTCAATGTCTTTACTTTATCAATAAATGCATCAAAGTTTTTAGCAGCTAAAAAAGAAAAATCTGAAAAATCTCCAACTTTTTGTCCAACACCAAAATTGCTTTTTGAAACAAAATATACACCAATTTGATATATAATCTTTCCACTTTCATCTTTATGCCCTGTCATTCCTATAGCAATAATGTCTGTGTAACTTGTGTGATGCAAAAGTGCATTAGCATAGTGTACTGCTCCATTTACGGCAAAAGAATTGATGTTTTTAAAGTGAGGTTCATTTTTAATAGTTTTGTTTTCAACTTGATTGTTTACATCAAGTTTTTCTAAACTATTTTTATAACCTTTATATTCAATAAGAACAGGATACCAGTTAAGGTTTTTGTCTTGTAACAATATTTTTGCATCAGGACGATTTGCACCAGTTCCACCATTTTTAGTAAAATAGTCTAATAGAGCTTTATCAATTTCAGTATTTACAGATTCTTGTTCTAATTTATATGGAAGTTTGTGGGATTTAAGCCATCCATTTGCTAAATCAGCAATATTTGGTTCTATTGATTGTGCCATTTAATTATATTATTGGTAGTAAATTTAAGTCTCTAACGTATAAAAAATCTTTGATTGAACTTTCTATTTTTATTTTTAAAAAATAAGATGGTTTATTTATTTCTGTATCTTATTATCTTATTACCCTCATTGATAGAGACTAAGCCTAGTTCAATACTTTGTTCTTATAAAGTCATTTTATAAAACTATTAAGTTTTGATTATTTCCCCAAACATAACGAAAAAAAAGAGTATTTACAACCCGTAAAAATACCTGATTTT
>DNNO01000038.1 GCA_003497625.1 Flavobacterium sp.
TCATCAGCAGATTCGTAGCCTTTTCCAAAATACAACGCAATTGAAATTCCGATAAACGCAGCAACCGATGTAATGGCGTCACTTCTATGGTGCCAAGCATCAGCTTTTAACGAACTGCTATTGGTTTCGATGCTTTTTTTCATTACAATTTGAAACGAAATTTCTTTCCACAAAATAATAGCTCCTAAAACAAAAAGTGTAAAAGGTTTTGGTAATTCGTGTGGTGTTCCAATGTTATGAAAACTTTCGTAAGCAATAACAGTTGCTGATGTAATTAGAAAGCCTACAACCAAAAACGTAATCAAAGGTTCAGCTCTACCATGACCATATGGATGATTTTCATCGGCAGGACGATTAGAATATTTGATACCGAAAAGCACTAAAAACGAAGCAAAAATATCGGCAGTTGATTCAATTGCATCGGCAATCATGGCGTAAGAATTACCAAAATAACCCGTTACTCCTTTTATTAACGCTAATAACGTGTTTCCAATGATGCTAAAGTAAGTGGCTTTTATTGCTTTTTCAGTGTTTGGCATGCTAAATTTCGTTTGCTATATACCCTACTCCTCTAATCGTTTTAATTAATTCTTGGTCTTTCGTAAGATTCAGTTTTTTTCGAATGGCATTCATGAACACATCAATTACACCTGTATCGTATTCAAAATGAATGTCCCAAACGTCCTCAATAATATTAGTTCGGGTGCAAACCTGACCTTTGTTTTTAATTAAATATTCGAGTAGTTCAAATTCTCGTTGAGTCAAAGATACTTCTTTATTGTCCACAAAAACTTGAAATTTTGATTTATCAATTTTAATATTTCCTAAAGTTAAAACTTTTATTTCATCTTTTGTACGGAAGTGAATTTTAATTCTTTCAAGCAATTCATCAAACGAAAATGGTTTTTTGATGTAATCATTTGCACCAGCTTTCAAGCCTTCAATGGTTTCTTGAACCGTGTCTTTAGCCGTTAAAAAAATAATAGGCAAATTAGATTTTTCAGTTCGAATGTTTTTGCATACTTCAATTCCTTGCATTTTTGGTAACATCCAATCTAATAAAACTAAATCAACCGGAAGTTCTAATGCTTTTTTTAAACCTTCAGCACCATCAAAAGCTGTAGAAACGGTATAATTTTCTTCTTCTAAACCTTGCTTTAGAAAATCTACAATTCCTTTTTCGTCTTCAACAATTAAAATATGCATAATTTAGTGATGTTATTGCACGAATTTGATTCCAAAACTAACAATATTGGCGCTTAAACCATCATTTCTATCGTAGTGATTAAATCGTAAATCAATATTTTTTAGTCCAAATTTCCAAATTTTTGCATTGGTAAAAATGTCAGTATAACTTACTCCAATTCCATATTGATGTGCATTAAATGTTGACAAATCATAATCAGAAGTATAATATTCATCAGTTGAAACATGACCTTCGTAGGGTGCAAAATACTTTGAAGCTCCTTGCGAATAAAAGCGATACATCGGAATTACAGTAAATTTCTCGGTCAATTTATAAGGTAATTCAACATTTAACGTGTGCGATGAAATATCCCAATTATCAAAATAATAACGATAATAGGTTCTCAATGTTAATTTTTCATTCAAATAGAAATTCCATCTTGTACCAATTGGTAATTTGAATCTCGAATCAGGTAAACGCTCAATATCGTCAGCTAATTGGAATTCATTTATAAAGAAATCACCTTTATCAGCAAAATAAACACGTTGGTATGGTGTTGAAAGTAAACCATTTTGATATAAAACATCTAAGAAAAACGAACCTTGTATTTTTTTAGTTACCACTTGCGAAAAACCTAAACTCAAGGCAAATGAATTTCTATTTTTTTTATCATGCTCTTTGAAATTAGTAGGATTGTAAACTTCAGAAGAAATTTGGCCTGGTGTAATTACGAAATCATCATAAATTCCACCATTCATTCCGCCATAATCCACAAAATCTTGCAATTCTTTTGGATAAATAGGTTTCCAAGTATCTAAATAAACGTNNCACCAAAACCAATGGATGAATAATCGTATTCCACTGAACCCGAAATGTGTCCGTTCCAAATAGTGTTTCTGTCATCAGAGCTGTGACTGTAATTTAAAACCAAAGACGTTAATACATCTTGTGCAGAAGCACCAGAACTCGCTTGCCACGGACTTGGCGTATTACTATCAAACGGATTAATATTTCCTGAGGAAGCTGACGAATACGCTGAAATTCCAGCATCAACGGTTAATACGTCATCGTCATTTAATGGAATTGCTACTACAAATGTTGGAGTAAGATTTGTTAATTCTTCCATACCATTTCCACCAGAAACTGCAGAATGAATTCCATCTTGTTTGTAATAACTCATTAAAAAATCGACCTCGATAGATTCCAAAACACGTTTTTTATACGCTACTTCAGTTGAATCTTTTTCTTGAGAAAAACCAATTAGCGAACAAAATACAAATAGTAGGGTTATTTTATTTTTCATTTTTCTCAATTAATTACATCCGCAACCACCACCAGTTTTTCCACCATTTGCACCCGAAGCAGCTTCGCGATACACTTGAAAAGTGGTTTCAAAACGTTCTGAACTTCTAGCAGAAAGTTTCATTTCTGGATCATTGATATATTGTTTGTCGTATTCTTTAACGGTGTTGCATGAAATAGCTGAAAAAACAACTATTACAACTAAAATTATCTTTTTCATTTACTGATATTTTTTAATGTCTATATTTTTTGAAACGTGAATATTGCCTTTATCATCAACAATAATGCAACCTATTCCGTTTAATTGATTAACTAAATCTAAACCAACTTCAACTCCTAAAACAAAAATTCCAGTGGCTAAAGCATCTGCTAATTCGGTTTGCTTTGAAAAAACAGAAACACTTACAATTCCGCTTGCTGGATAACCCGTTCTTGGATCAATAATGTGCGAATAGCGCTTTCCGTTGAACGTAACAAACTTTTCATAACTTCCTGAAGTTTCAACCGCACTATTATCTAATGGAAACGTGGCAAATACTTTGTTTTTGTTCATTGGATTAATAATTCCAACAGTCCAAAGCTCACCATTTGGTTGTTTTCCCCAAGTATTGATATCGCCTGAAACATTGACTATTCCACTTTTACATCCTTTTTCTTGAAGTAAAACTTTAACTTTATCTGCTATGTAACCTTGACCAATTCCACCAAGACCTAACTTCATTCCTTTGTTTTTAAGAAAGATTGTAGTGTCTTTTGGATTTAGAATGATGTTTTGATATCCAACTCTTTCAACCGATTTTTTGATAGCTTCTGGAGAAGGCATTTCCTTCATACTTCCGTCAAATTTCCAAATTTTGTCCATTGACGCATAGCTAATATCAAATGCTCCAGAAGTTAATTTTGAAATTTTAGTAGCTCTCTCAACTAAATCATATACTTCTTTATCCACTTTAACTGGTGTAATTCCAGCATTTTGATTCACTTTTGAAATTTGAGTCGTTGGAATCCAATCGGAAATTAAATTTTCAATTCGTTTTACTTCGGCTATAGCCAAATCTGTAAATTGATTTCCCTGAATTGAATCGGAAGCAACAACCGTAATTTCAAACGGACTTCCCAACAAATTTTGTTTTTTCTTAAAAATTTGTTGACCGAATGAACTACTAATTGCTAAAGCAAATAGAAGAATTGTTACTACTCTCATTTTTTCTCTAATGCGTGAATCATTTTGATATATTCTTCAGGAGAAACGTTCTTGAATCCCATTTTTCCTAATACTTTCCCGTTTTTATCCAAAACTACAACTAATGGAAAACTACCTTCCAGATTGTATTTTTCTGCTAATTTTCTGTTGTGTTCTGTTTGTTCTTTTGGTAATTCATTAGCTTTTTTTCTTGGAAAATTGGCTTTAACCAAAACCCATTCTGCTGCAGCCTCTTTTTTAAAAACTTCAGATTGCCAAATATTTTTATCTAATTTGATACATGGCGCACACCAATCGGAACCCGAAAAAACGATAACTACATTTTTATCTTGTTCGTTTGCTATTTTTTTTGCTTCCTCAAAATTAGTTTGCCATTCTTGTGATACTGCAAAATTGGAAATTGCTAAAGCAAATAATAGAAGTAACTTTCTCATTTCATTTAAATTTATATCAAATGTAACGAGAATATCTGTTGATTTGTATTTTATTAAATGGAAATTAAGCGAAAATTAAGTTAGCTGTACAACATTTTCGCCTCTGAAATAACATCAATTAAAACAGCATTGTCTATTTCTTCAATAGAAAAAAAACGTAATGATTTCACTGTATTTCTCTTTTCATCAACTAGAGTTTCTTGATTTCTTTTTAACTGAAAACCTTTGGCAAAGCCAAGATCTAAAAAACCTTTTTTATGATTGGGAGCCAAATAACAAAATGGTTTTTTCTTATAATACACATACGGAATTCCCCATTTAAAAAGCAATTCTGATTGAGAAAGTTCCTGCTCTACTACTGCCAAAACATGCAATATCATCGCTTGGTATTGTTCAGGTTGACGGAGTATATATGCTTCTGTGGGTTTCATAGAAAATGATTTCTTCAAAAATAATGTAAAAAATGTTTGGTCAACAAAATATTTATTATTTACTTTGTATTTCAAAGTACTTTAAAATGGAAAACGAGAAATATCTTAACGACATTACCGAAATCAAAAATTTGATGAACAAATCATCGCGTTTTATCTCTTTGAGTGGCTTATCGGGAATTTTAGCAGGCGTTTATGCATTAGTTGGTGCATGGATGGCTTACAAAACGATATACTTTGATACTTCAACAATG
This sequence comes from Flavobacterium sp., assembly GCA_003497625.1. Lineage (GTDB taxonomy): Bacteria > Bacteroidota > Bacteroidia > Flavobacteriales > Flavobacteriaceae > Flavobacterium. The sequence goes on from DNNO01000038.1 coordinate 4,812, forward strand.
GGTGCTTATCGCGATTTAATCATTTCTGAAGCTGCAGTAATTCGATTATTGATTATTGCTACTTCTGTTTTAGTGTTGTCGATTGTAACTGGAATTGTGTTAAGCATTAGCAAAGCAAGAAAAAGTCATGAAAATGTTTGGAACAGCGCTTCCAAAAGATTGGTAATCAACTTTATGATTCCTTTAGCAACTGGTGGATTTTTCATTATCTTTTTAATCGAAAAAAATATGTTGGGTTTAGTTGCTCCATTAACTTTGATTTTCTACGGATTAGCTTGCGTAAATGCTAGCAAATATACTTTGGGAGATGTTCGTTATTTAGGAATTACGATGATTGCCTTAGGATTATTATCGACTTGGTTCTTAGGTTATGGCTTATTATTCTGGGCATTAGGTTTTGGAGGTTGCCATATTTTATATGGAAGTTTAATGTATTTTAAATACGAGAGAAAGTAGAATTAAGATAACATAAATAAATGAGATTGCTTCGTGCCTCGCAATGACTATGCTAAACATCATCCAAAATATCAACAAAGCCTTTGATCACCGAATTCGTTTGGGGATAATGTCGGTATTGATGGTAAATGAAAGTGCCGATTTTAATATGCTAAAGGAACTTTTAGGTGTAACCGATGGTAATTTAGCTTCACATACCAAAGCATTAGAATTAGAAAATTACATTCAAATTGAAAAACAGTTTATTGGTAAAAAACCAAATACGAAATACAGTGCTACCAAAGAAGGTCGTGATGCTTTCACGGCTCATATTGAAGCGCTTGAAAAATTAATCAAGAAAAGCTAAACCTATTTTTTTATCTATTTACTTTGAAATTCAAAGTACTTTTAATTAATATTTATGAGAGATTTATTCATCGAAAAAATGTACGAAATCAGTAAGAAACCATATCAAAAATTCTTTAAGAAAGGAAAAGCTTGGGATTTTGAAGTCAATCAATTGATACAACTTCCTAATGATAGCTTGGGATTTCATTTAGGTTGCTTTTTACTGAAATACAATTTCGAAATCCAACCCAAATTGGAAGACCACGACATTATTCACGTGTTGACCAATACCGGAATTTCAGTTGTGGAAGAAATAGGTATGCAATATTATTTGTACGGAAACGGCAAACGAAGCTTGTATTTAATGATGGTAATCATTTCTGGAACACTCTTCTATCCTACTCGATTTTCCTATTTCAAACAACAATTTAAACGAGGGAAGACAGCACATGAATTCTACGGATTGGATTTTTTAAATATGCTTTCGGTTCCACTAACTCACATTCAAAAAACCTTTAATATTCAGTAACATGAACAAACTCATTAACATTAGTATGACCATCGGAATTTTATTCTTTATCGGAATGGAAATCACAAAAAACAGCATAACTGAAACTAAAACAAAAATAAGAACTACATGGAAAAAGAGTTTTTAAAACTTCCTCTTGCTATTCAAATGGCAATTGTATCGTTTGGAATTGGTACACTATTATTATTACTTCATTTTATATTTAAAAACTCTGATATAATAGTAACAGTCGGAATTTATTACGTCCTGATTTCATTTCTTATAAATGGTTTAATGCTTTTAAAACTCATAATTGATTGGATTACTGAACCTCTAAACAGACCTCAAATTGAGAGACAAGCATTAATTCTATTTGCTAATGTTCCTATTTCATTCGTTTACTTTTTAATTGTAATCTATACTCTTTAAACACATTAACTTAATAAAACTATAAATCAAACATCATGGAAACACAAATGCAACAAGAACCAAAAGTACCGTTCTTTCAAACCACAACCGCTAAAATGATCATGGTTGGGATTCTAACCTTAGTATTAATCATTCCACTTGCTTTAGTACAAGAATTAATCGTAGAAAGAAGCCAACGCCAAAAAGAAGTCATTACTGAAACCACTGCTAAATGGGGAAATTCCGTTTACTTTTATGGTCCTATTTTAAAAGTACCATATAAAGACCCAATGTCGGGAGCCAATAATTATGCCTATTTCTTTCCAGAAACTTTGAATAACAAATCAGAAGTTACTATGGTAAAACCTTTGGAACGAAGTATTTACAAATCAAATGTATTTACCACTAAAATGCAATTTGATGGAAAATATAGTAACCCAAATTTTGCTTCGAAAGGAATTCCTGCAGAAAACATTTATTGGAATCGCGCTAAAATTTTAATTCGAACTACCAATTTGAAAAGCCTGAAAGACGAAGTAAAAATGAAAATTGGCAACCAAAACCTAGCTTTTGAATCGGTTGCAAATAGTACAAACGACAGTATTGAAAGTTTGGAAACCAACTATTTTGATTATAAAATGCTTGAAAACAATACCAAATTTAATTTTACGATTTCATTTAACGGAAGCAAGCAAGTAAAAATGGTTCCGATTGGAAAAACTACTGATGCGAAAATAACTTCTAATTGGAATTCGCCGAACTTTAACGGAAACTTCTCGCCTATTTCTAGAGAAATTACAGATAATGGCTTTGAAGCGAATTGGAAAATACTACACTTCAATCGTCCGTTTGCACAAAACTATTTTGAAGTTTTACCTGAATTAGGCAAATACGCTTTTGCAGTAGATTTTATTACGCCAGTTGACGAATATCAGCAAAACGAACGCGCCTCTAAATATGGGTTTTTAGTGATTGGATTAACGTTTTTGATTTTCTTTTTGATTCAGTCGATAAGTAAAATCAACATTCATATTTTTCAATATTCAATGATTGGAATAGCGTTAATCATGTTTTACACATTGCTAATTTCGATTACAGAACACAGTACTTTTTCTTTTGCCTATTTAATAGCTGGAGCTTCTGTCATCATTATGATTTCTCTCTATTCGATTTCTATTTTAAAAGATAAAAAGTTTCCAATGTTTATTGGAGCATCGTTGAGTGTTTTATATACTTTTATTTATGTGATTATCCAATTGGAAGATTATGCACTTTTAGTTGGAAGTATTGGATTATTCTTAATATTAGCAGCCGTGATGTATTTTTCAAGAAAAATTGAGTGGAATAAGTAAAAGCAAAACCTCCGATTGAAGATTTTCAATCGGAGGTTTATACTTTGTTCTTTTAACTTTATACTTTTAATGACTTCCCTCCGCTTCAATAGCATCTACATCAATGTTTTGTTTTTTTAGAATTCCTTTTACTAAAATGGCGAATAAAGTCAGGTAAGCAAAACAAACAACCGCTACAATATACGATTGGTGAATTCCGATGATATCAGATAATTTTCCTTGTAATGGCGGAATAATTCCACCTCCTAAAATCATCATAACTAAGAATGCCGAACCTTGAGAAGTATATTTTCCTAATCCAATAATTGACAAACTAAAAATAGAAGGCCACATAATACTACAAGCCAATCCACCTGATAAAAAGGCATAAATAGCAATTGTTCCTGTACTAAATAATCCAATTAGCATAGCAATTACACCAAAAGTTCCAAAAATCATTAAGGTTCTTGCCGGTTTATCTTTACTTAAAAAGAACGCTATAATTTGAATAATTACACAAACGATATACCAATACAGGGGTTTCATATCTTTTCCAGAAATGATATTCACTCCTAAAATAATTCCGAATGCGATAATTGGTATAATAAGTAAGGCCAATGTTTTCTTCATTCCTTGCAAATTGAAAACACTGATAGCTCCTGCCCATCTTCCAATCATTAAACTTCCCCAATACATTGAAATGTAAGGTGCAATTTCTGAAGATTGTAAACCTCCAAATTCATCTAATTTTAATAATTCACCCAAATTACTTCCAACAGCAACTTCTACTCCAACATAGGTAAATATCGCTAACATTCCTAAAACCAATTGAGGATATTGCATCGCTCCCCAACCTTCCGATTTCTTTTTTGCGGATGTGTAAGAAAACATCAAACCACCTACAACTACTAATAAAGCACCTGAAAGCCAAAGCATTCTGTATTGTTCTAAATCTGAAAAATCAGCTGGAGAATAATTAGTTGTATCTAATTGATAGGTTTTAAAAATAGGCACAAAACAAGCAGCTAATAAAACTGTCATAATAACTAATGTTCTTAATGCTTTATTGGCTTTTTCCATTGGTTCGTTTGCAATTCCGCTTGGTACTTTTTTTGAAAACCAAAATAAAGCAGCAGCAGCTACGAATAGCAAACCAACTCCAACATATAGTAATACTACTTTATTAAGTTCTAATGTTTTAATCTGTTCATCTGAAACGGATGCAGCTGTACCAAATAACGCTAATGCCACTATAATAGGACCTATCGTAGTTCCAAAAGAATTGATTCCACCTCCAAGATTTACTCTACTAGCTCCTGTTTTTGGATCACCTAATAAAATAGCAAAAGGATTGGCTGCAGTTTGTTGTAATGAAAAACCTAAAGCCACAATGAATAAACCAACTAACATTCCGGCGTAAACACTTGCTTCAACGGCAATAATCATGGCGCCAGCTCCTAGAGCCGAAAACAATAATCCGTAAACAATACTTTTCTTATAGCCCCATTTTCCTACGATATCTTTTCCTGATAAATCACCTAAAGCAAACAATAATAAGGCTCCTATATAATAAGCGGTATAAAAAGCAAAATCAACCAACTGAGATTGAAATTGATCTAGTGAGAAATAACTTTTACAAAAAGGAATAAAAATACTGTTTCCAGCTGCGATAAATCCCCAAAAGAAAAACACTGTAATTAGTGTGTATAATGCAGGATAATTGGTCTTGATTTGATTGTTCATTAGTTTTTGATTAGTTTTAACAAATATATACGTTTTATTATAAAAACAAAAAACCCGATGAAAACATCGGGCTTGTTATTATTTAGTAGCTATAGCTTCTTGTTTTTCGTCAACGTAATCTTGTAGGTATTTAAAACGTTCTGTAAGTTGACCGTTTTCTGTAATTTTAGCTCTTTGCAAAATTCCATCTTTATCTCCATTAAAGAAAGCTGGAATTACGTGTTTCATAAACATTTCTCCAAAACCTTCACTGGCATCTTTAGGCAATTCACAAGGCAAATTATCAACTGACATCACCATAATTGAAGCGGGATGTGTATACGAAACCTCTTTGTGTTCGCTTGGTAAATATCCAAAGAAAGGCTCTGCAATTGTTGATGCTTTAATTGTACAAGCTACTGGTCCATCTACATCACAAGAAATATCGGCTACTACTTGAATTTTATTATCAGCAGCGCGAAGCATATCACGAGTTAAAATATCTGGCGAACCGTTTCCATGAAAATGTCCAGCAATATACATATCAGCAACTTTCGTAAAACGTTCAAAATTAGAAACGTAATCTTGTGGGTTTTTATAAAAATCGGTATTGTTTAAAACCTGACCATCAATACGTTTGTTATAGTCCAATACGTCGATTTGAGTGTAAACAGGTTCTGTATAGTTTTTATTTAAAAAATCTTCGACACTTACTTGTTTGATTTTAATTCCGTCTAAAATTTCTTTGGCTCCCATTCCTACTTTCCCATGTCCGGTAAGCACAATTTTAATATTTGGTAGGGTTTGACGTTTTAAACGTGCGATTAAATCTTCTTTACCACTCAAGGTTTCTGCTTTTGGCAAAGTGAATAAGTCATATTTTATTCCGAATCCTCTAAAACCATTATAAGCACCAACTAAGCCAGCATAACGACCAAAGCCAATTAATCTGTGATTAGTAGCATCTACGATAGTTTCATGATCGTATAATTCGATATTTTTCTCTAAAATAGCTTTCAATAATTTACGATTGTAAGGCTGTTTTTTAATGGTATGCGAAAAGAAAAAGTACTTTTTATTTGGAATTAAAGCATCAACTGGCACTTCTTTTACACCAAAAAGCACATCGCAATCTGACAAATCTGTAGTGACATTAAGACCTAAATTACGATATTGGTCATCAGAGAAGATTCTGATATCTGAACTTTCCACTTTTATCTCCGCATCGGTATGCTCTGATTGTAAGCGTACTAACTCTTCTGGAGTAAAAACTACTCTTCTATCCGGTGGATTTTTTCTTTCTTTGATGATTCCAAACTTCATAGCCAACAGTATATATAACTGAATATTGATTTAATGTTACAAATATAACTTTTTACTTTAGTTTGCACAATAGTTTTTTTATTGAAAAATAGGTAGTATTTTTGGCTCACTTTTTGAGTATAATTTTATTCAAAAAAATCTACTTATTTCATAAGGGGTCGACTGGTTTTGACAGCGAGTGGAATTGATTAGTAAGCACGTCGAGCATTGTATGTTTAGCTCGTAAATCCAAATGTACAAACCTATAAACGGCGAAAATAATTACGCTTTAGCTGCTTAATCTGAATTATAGTAAGATTTGCCAAGTTCCTACTAGGTAGGAAAGCTGGATTCTCCTCAAAAGCCTTGGTTTATGGCGGTTGGTTTAGGAGAACCGTAAAAGTAAACCTAGGAACGGTAATGCTTTAAATCCGTTCTGACACTGACAGAGCTAAGCAAAGAGTGGCGGTTTCTAGCCTTGCTCTTTGTCGAAAATTCAAGAGGAAACTAAGCGTGTAGAAAGCTATTTGATTGCTTGTTTGGACGAGAGTTCGATTCTCTCCGACTCCACTAAAGTGGACATCTCTATATTTTTATAAATTTGTCCACTTTTTTTATTTTCTAAAATGTATTTATCGTTTTTATGAATATATTTTATTTAATAAAAAATAATCCGCAATTACTAAAGCAGCCATTGCCTCAACAATGGGAACGGCTCTTGGAACTACACATGGATCATGACGTCCTTTTCCTTGTTGCTCAATTATTTCAGCTTTATTGGTTAATACATCTTGTTTTTGAAGTAATGTTGCCACGGGTTTAAATGCTACTCTAAAATAAATATCCATTCCATTAGAAATACCACCTTGAATTCCTCCTGAAAGATTACTTTTTGTAGTCCCATCAGTATTATATGAATCGTTATGCTCACTTCCTTTCATTTTGGCGCCACAAAATCCGCTACCAAATTCAAATCCTTTTACTGCATTTATAGAAAGCATTGCTTTTCCTAATTCGGCATGTAATTTATCAAAAACAGGTTCCCCTAAACCTATTGGCACATTTTGAATCACACAAGTAATTGTTCCACCAACAGTGTCGCCTTGTTTTTTAATTTCTTTAATATGATTTTCCATTTTTTCAGCTGTAGCTAAATCAGGACAACGAACCGCATTCGATTCAATTTTTGAAAAATCTAAATCTTGATAAGGCTTATCAATGAAAATTTCGCCTACAGATGAAACAAAAGCGTTTATTTTAATTTCAGGAATAATTTGCTTTGCAATGGCCCCCCCCACTACTCTACTTGCTGTTTCACGAGCCGAACTTCTACCTCCACCACGATAATCTCTAATACCATATTTTTGTTCATATACATAATCGGCATGACTTGGTCGGTAAGAATTTTTTATATGCGAATAATCATCTGACTTTTGATTGGTATTTGGAATAATAAAACCTATTGGAGTTCCAGTGGTTTTCCCTTCAAATATTCCAGATAAAAATTGGACTTCGTCTTCTTCTTTTCTTTGGGTAACTATAACAGATTGACCTGGTTTTCTACGTTGCATTTCTGCTTGAATAAAATCAAAGTCTAATTGTATTCCAGCAGGACATCCATCTAAAATACCTCCCAAAGCTTCACCGTGTGATTCCCCGAAAGTGGTTAGTTTTAATAATTTTCCAAAAGTATTTCCTGACATAACAAAAGACTATAATTAATTTATTTATAAAGATTAACAAATGTAATGATAATTTAAAAAATAGTTTAGATAAAAACCATGAGTAAAAATTGTATTAAAAATTCTCAATTAATTAAGTAAAAATAGTATATTAGCTTACTAATTTAACCTAACTCGATATGAAAAAATCAATATTATTAGCATTTTTATGTGTCTCTTCATTATTTATTTCTTGTTCTAATGACGATGAAAACGGAAATGGAGCTGATAATTTTACAATTCCTTTAACTGATGGAAATTATTGGACTTACGATGTTGATAGCGAGGGTACTTTTACTCGTGATTCTTTGTATATTTTTGGTGATGTGGTACTTAATGCAAAAACCTACAAAAAATTTCAAACCAGAGATGATGTTGCTACAGGGTTTTATTCATCATCTTTGAGAAACAATGGTGTACGAAAAAGTGACTCAAAATTGTTACTATCAGGAGATTTGTCTTTAGCATCTGGCCAAAATTTGCCAATTAATTTTGATTTATCATTAGATGATTTTGTTATTTTTAACAGTAATGCATCTAATAATCAAGCTTTAAACAGTAATGCTGTAACAGGTACTATTCAAGAAACATTTAATGGTTTTCCTTTAACTATTAACTATTCATTACAAAGTTACGGAGGAGAAAGTTTCACTACTTTTACATCTCCAAATGGTGATGTATACAATAATGTAAAAGCTACAAAAATTAAACTTAATGTATCAGTCACTACAGAGCAAACTGTTGGTGGTTTTACATTTCCTATTACAGTTTTAGCTCCACAAGACTTAATAATTTCTACCTTATATACTGCAGAAGGAATTGGTGTTGTTTATACTAATACAGATACTTCTTATTCTATAAATTCAACTGTTGCTGACGAATTTGGTATACCTGCAACAGGAGCGCAAAATCAAAAAGAATACCTTGATATCTATATAGTTGACTAAATTGGCATGAAATTTGTAAAAAATTAGCTATATTTGTAAAAACATTTTAATATGAAGAAATTATTTTTATCTGCTTTTATGCTACTAGGGTTAGCATTTAGCGCACAAGCTCAGGACATTTCTAAGAACGCATTGGGATTACGTATTGGTGACAATGATGGTTTCGGAGGCGAAATTTCTTACCAAAGAGGAATTGGTTCTAACAATCGTTTAGAATTTGATTTGGGATGGAGAAACAGCAAAGATGTTGATGCTTTAAAATTAGTTGGTTTGTATCAATGGGTTTGGAACATTGAAGGCGGTTTTAACTGGTATGCTGGACTTGGTGCTGGTATTGGTAGTTGGAGTTATGACAAAAATGGATTTAGTGACAGCGGAACATTTGCTTTAGTTGCTGGAGATTTAGGTATTGAATATAACTTCCAAGAAGCTCCTTTTCAATTATCTTTAGACATTAGACCAGAATTCTATTTAAACAACAGTGGTGATAACCAGTTTAGAGAAGATAGTTTTGGTCCAGATATCGCATTAGGAATTAGATACCGATTTTAATTATAGAAAAAGTCCCAATTAAATTGGGACTTTTTTTTATTCAATTATTATTTTATCTCCTTTTGGAATTAAAGCTATACAATAAGGTGAGGTTATAACGGTTGTTGCCATTTCTCCTTTTTTAGGACCAGTTTCTTTTTTCTTAACAACAATAGATTCTTTATTGTTTGATAAAGACTCAATATCAATTTCGTATCCACCAGAGTTTTTTTGTCCTTGATACAAAACTAAAACATTCTTCTTCTTAAAATCAACTGCTAAAAATTTAGCATATTCAGATTCATCTAATTTAAGCGATTCTATGAATTGAATATACGTTTCATTATCTTGAATTAATAGATGACCTGATTTTTCAGCTCCACCCATTTCACTTTTGTAAATAACAGAAAATGAATTATCCATTACTTCTTTTGGAGCGCTACAAGACATTATTAGTACTAATAAAGGTAAAATTTTAATCATTATTTCGAATTTAAAGCTTTAAAATAAACTTGTTCATATAAAGGCATTATGTTTTGAATATCAAATAATTTAGCCGTTGCTAAAGCATTAACTTTAAATTGAGCCAACTTATTTTCATCTTTTAAAAGTGAAATAGCATCACTACTCATTTTAGCAACATCTCCAACATCACTTAAATATCCTGAAAAACCATCTTTATTCACCTCTGGCAAACCACCTGAATTACTAGAAATAACAGGAACTCCACATGCCATAGCTTCTAATGCTGCCAAACCAAAACTTTCGGTTTCAGAAGGTAATAAAAACAAGTCAGAGAAACATAAAATCTTATCAATTTCGTTACTATTTCCAAAGAAAATTACTTTGTTTTGAATACCTAATTGTTCACACAAATACTCTGCATTTTCTTTTTCTGGGCCTTCACCAACCATCATTAATTTTGATGGCACTTCCTTTTGGATTTCATAAAAGATTTTAACGATATCATCTATTCGCTTGACTTTTCTGAAATTAGAAATATGTGTTATTATTTTTTCATTTGCAGGGGCCATTAAAGAACGATGACATGGAATATTCTCTTTTAGTTTTTCTTTGTTTAATTCAATGAAATTTGGAATTACTTCGATTTCATTTTTAATATCAAACAATCGATACGTATCATCTTTTAGACTTTGAGAAACACTCGTAACTACATCAGATTTATTTATACTAAAACTAACTGCTGGTTTGTAAAATGGATGATTTCCAACTAATGTAATATCGGTTCCGTGAAGGGTTGTAACCATTGGAATATGAATACCTTCATCCGCTAACATTTGCTTAGCCATATAACCGGCATAAGCATGAGGAATGGCATAATGTACGTGCAAAACATCAATTTTGTACAATTTAACCATATCGACCAATTTGCTTGAAAGCGCTAATTCATATGGCTGATAATGAAACAAAGGGTATTCAGGAACGTGAACTTCATGGTAATGTACATTTGGATTCAACAAGGCTAATCGCACGGGTTGACTGTAAGTAATGAAGTGAATTTCGTGACCTCTTTTGGCTAATTCTAAACCAAGTTCGGTAGCCACAACACCACTTCCACCAAATGTAGGATAACAAACTATAGCAATTTTCATTTGTTTAAATTTTCAATAAAATTACCATTTCTAAAGTTGGCAATTATAAAACATTTGTTAATTTATTTTTTGAAAGCAGATTCATATAAAGCAATCCAATTAGCAACTGATATCTTTTTTACCAATTCACCAATTAATTCAAACGGTATATTTTCTGGTTTTTTTATTCGTAAACAACTTTTACCTAAATCTAATTTTTGTTTGGAATATTTTGGATATTCAGTCACAAACCACTCGTATAATTCTGGGTTTGCATAAATACCCATGTGATAAAAATTTATGCTGTTTTTTTGACTCGCAAATCCCATAAAAGGTAAAGCTTGCTTGGGATCACAATGATATCCTTTTGGATAAATAGAATGTGGCACAACAAAACCTGGCATACCATAACCCATTCCTTCTTGAAAGCCTTCAGGAAGATTTTCTAAAATTATATTTCTTAATTTTTGCAACGCTTCTCTTCTATCTTCTGGAGCTTCGTTGATGTATTGATCTACTGTAGTTGCTGCTGATGTCATTGTTAATTTTTTGAAATTAGAGAATTAAATTTACGAAAATTACTCAACAATTGCTTCGTAAATCACTTTTTGAATATTCTCTCTGATATTTTCTTTCGATAATTTATTTGTTGCATTAGAATCTGGAAACGTTCTGTTAGATAAGAAAACATAAACAATTTCTTTTTCTGGGTCTGCCCAAGTCATAGTTCCTGTAAAACCTGTATGTCCGAAACTTGTTAGTGAAACACAACCGCATGTTGGACCTTCATTTCCTAATTGTGGTTTATCGAAACCAACTCCTCTTCTATTCCCATCTTTACAAAAATAACAGGTATTGAACATGTTAAAAGTGTTTTCGGAAATATATGTTCTTCCGCCATAACTCCCTTTTTGAAGATACATTTGCATCACTTTAGCTACATCCAAAGCATTAGCAAACAAACCAGCATGACCTGAAATTCCGCCTTGCATTGCAGCTGCCATATCGTGAACATATCCTTGAACTAGCTGATGTCTGAAATAGGTATCGTTTTCCGTTGGGATAATTCTATTTGTATTCATTTTTCGTAACGGATTGTACATGATGGTATTGGCACCTAGAGGCTCAAAAAAATTAACGTGTGCTAAATCCTCAAGTGATTTTTTATTGTGATATTCTAAATATTCTTTGAATAAAATAAATGAGAAATCACTGTATTTGTATTGCTTTTTTGATAACAATTCGCTGTCTAAAATCGTTTTTACAATCGAATCATTATAATCTTTTCTCAAATACAATTTATCGGCAACGTGAATTGGAAATTCATCAGAAAATTCGCTTCTATAAAAATGTGTACTCGGTCGGTTCAAACTATCTAAAGTAGCTTTATAAAATGGAATCCAAGGTTGAAAACGCGCTTGATGCGTTAGCATATCTAAAACTGTTGCATTTTCTTTATTTGAATTTCTAGCCATTGGTAACATTGCTTTTAACTTCGTTTCTAAAGTTAAATGTCCTTTATCAAATTCTTGCATTACATTAGGCAAAGTAGCTACAATTTTAGTTAAAGAAGCAATGTCATATACATCAGTATTATTTACTTTTTGATTAGATTCATAAGTATGATTTCCGAAAGATTTTTGATAAATTACTTTTCCTTTTCGGGCTACAACCACTTGAATTCCCGGTGTCATTTTTTTAGAAATAGCATGATTAGCAATCGAATCAATTTTTGTTAAAACTTTTGAATTCATTCCAACATTTTCAGGAATGGTAAATCCCAAACGCTTGATTTCTAATGTTTCTATTCCTTCATTTACTTTAAATTCATCATCAATAGAAACAGGTAATTTTCCTTTTGCTCCCATTGATCCAAATATAATTTGAGGCGCAATAGTTTGAGCAATATCGTTATTTTGATAAGCAACTACAATGGTTTCAATATCTTCGAAGTTTTTTAAATTGGTTAATGAATATGGCTTGGTAAAACAAGTTAAAATCACATCATTTTGTTTGGAAATTTGATTAATCCAAAGCATTTCTTTGAAGTTCAAATTGTGATTTCTCCAAGCGCCATCTTGTTTGTGATAGCCAATGATTACCTTCGTATAATCTTGTAATTGTACTAAAACCGAATCTAAATTTTTGTTCGTAATTTCACTAATTGAAGCGTAATTTCTCAAATTAGCCAAAAACGTATCTGATTTATCGTTTCCTAATTTGATGTAGGCAATTTTTTCTTTTTCAATATCTCGAACCGGAATTAACTTATCGTGATTTTTGATTACTGTTACTGCATTTTCGTATAATTTATAATTCAGAGCGTCATATTCAACTGCATTCAAATCTTGGTATAAATTATCTAAAACGATGGGTTGATAATTATTCAAATTTGCTTTGTATTTATAAGCTAAAATCTTTTTAACCGAATACATCAAACGTTCTTCGGTGATGATTCCTTTATCAAATGCTTCTTTAAACTTTTTTATCGCAACCGGAACATTTTCAGCAAATAGCAACACGTCATTTCCTGCTAAAAAGGCTTCTAAATCAATATCGCCAGGTTTTTTAAAATTACTAGCGCCTTTCATATTCAAGGCATCAGTAAAAATTAAACCTTCAAATTGCAATTCTTTTTTTAGGATATCAGTAACAACTGGATACGAAATTGAAGTTGGATAATTGGCTCTTGGTTCTAAACTTGGCACATTCAAATGCGCTACCATTACACTAGATAATCCATTCTTAATCAGTTCTTTATATGGATAAAGTTCAACATCATTCAATCGATTTCTATCGAAATTAACTACAGGCAATGTATGATGCGAATCGGTTGAAGTGTCACCATGACCTGGGAAATGTTTAGCTGTTGCATAAACACCTTCATCTTGAAGACCTTTCATTAATGCAATAGCCCTTGTTGTCACATTTTCTTTAGTTTCACCAAACGAACGATTTCCGATGATTGGATTTTTTGGATTGGTATTGATATCAACAACCGGTGCAAAATTGAAATGAATTCCCATTCGTTTTGATTGTTTTGCCATCTGATTTCCAGCTTTTTCAATCAATTTCATGTCTTGAACAGCTCCAAGCGTCATGTTCCAAGGATAGCGATAGGTAGAATCTAATCGCATGCTTAAACCCCATTCGGCATCAATTCCGATGAACAATGGCACTTTTGATTTAGCTTGAAAACGATTGGTTAATTTCGCCTGACGAACAGGTCCGCCTTGGAAAAAGATTAATCCTCCAATTTTATATTCTTCAACTAATTTATCGATTGATTTATTATGTGCTTCGTCTTTGTTGGAATAAGCGGCAACCATAAACAACTGCCCTACTTTTTCTTCGAACGAAAATTGGTTGTAAATACTGTCGACCCAAACTTGTTGAGAAACCACTTCTTTAGCAGTTAAAACAGGTTTAGTTGTATTTTGGGAAAATGATATATGTATAAAAACTACCGAAAACAGTAGTGTGAGCACTCTTTGCATAAATTATAGTTTGATTTTTTAACTTAGAACTAAATCCATGCCAAAATACTACATCTTAACTTTAAAATAAAGTGTTTTAGGTTTATTTTATGAAGAAAGTTGTTAACTAATGGAAAACTTAATTTTCAAAAAATTAATCTATCAAATCGATATGACGATCGTGATAGCCTAATAAATACAAAACACCATCTAATCCAATGCTCGAAATAGAACTTTGCGCATTGTCTTTTACTTTAGGTTTTGCATGAAAAGCTATCCCTAAACCAGCAAGATTTAACATTGGTAAATCGTTAGCACCATCACCAACAGCAATGGTTTGATTGATATCAATTCCTTCTCTAAGAGCGATTTCTTTTAGATATTCGGCTTTTTTATTTCCATCTACTATTTCACCAAGATAACCTCCAGTAAGAACACCGTCTTTGATTTCGAGTTCGTTGGCATAAACGTAGTCGATTCCTAATTCTTTTTGTAAATATTTCCCAAAATAAGTAAATCCTCCAGAAAGAATTGCGGTTTTAAAACCATACGATTTTAAAGTATCTATTAATCTTCTTGCTCCTTTGGTTATCGGTAAATTAACAGCTACTTCTTCCAAAACTTCTTCTCTTAAACCTTTTAAAAGCAGCATTCTTTGTTTAAAACTTTCTTGAAAATCAATTTCACCTTGCATAGCAGATTCTGTAATGGCTCTAACTTGTTCGCCAACACCGGCAAGTTCTGCCAATTCATCAATTACTTCGGTTTGGATTAGAGTGGAATCCATATCAAAGCAAACCAAACGGCGGTTTCTTCTAAAGATATTATCTTCTTGAAAGGCAATGTCTAGATTTAATTCGGACGAAATGGCCATGAATTTTTCAGTAAATTCAGACTTATCTTTTATTTGTCCACGAATAGATAATTGAATAGAAGATCTTGGATAATCGTCTTCTTTAACTAAAGAAACTCTACCTGTCAATCGCTTGATTGCATCAATATTTAAGTTTTTTTCAGAAATAACTTTTGTTACTTCTGAAATTTGTTCTGCAGTTAATTTTTCACCTAAAAGCGTTACGATATAACGGTCTTTACCTTGAAGTTTTACCCATTTTTCGTACTCTTCAAGAGGAATTGGTTTGAATTTAGCCTTAATACCTAATTCATAAGATTTGAATAAGATATCTTTTAGTACAGCAGCTGATTTTTTTCCAGATTTGATTTGGAACAAAATACCCAATGAAAGTGTATCGTGAATATTTGCCTGACCAATATCTAGAACATTGGCATCATATTCTGCTAAAACAGCAGTTAAAGAAGAAGTTAATCCGGGTTTGTCATGCCCGGAAATACTTAATAAGAATATATCGCTATCCATGAGATATTTTGAAAATGGAATCTAAAAAAATCTGTTATGCCAACTTTCGCTAGCTGGAACTTCCCAAAAATCTTGCCATTCACCTAGTGTGTTTACTAAATTATTGAAAACAATAGTATTTCCAGAAACAGCTTTTTCTTTTGCTAATTTTTTGAAATCGATAAGTGGTTTAAAAGCAACGTGTTCACCCATTTTAAAGGTTACATTCATTTTATCCAGTAAATCAACCTCATATTTTTGTTCCAAATTTTGAATAAATGCAACAGAAGAATCAATTGAACATCCAGTTGCGGCTTGTACTTCCTGATTTATCGCAATAATAATAAAGCGATTGTATTTTGTTACAAAAGAAGCTTCTAATTGTTGACCGTGAGCAGACCAATCTTCTAAAAATGAAGTCAAATCTTTTTCAATTTCTTGAATTTCTTCGACAGAAAATTTTCTATTGGATTGATAAATCCAAATTTTTGATTCTTCTGGTAAGCTATCAAATGGTACAAACATGTTTATTTTTTTATAATATCAGTAACAATTTTATACGATACAAACTTGCCTAATTTAGCATCAAACAATTCCATTTCATAATATACAACGTCAACAGCATCAGATGCTTTTAAGACTTTATCCGTTAATAAAAAGGCATTATCAAAACTACTTAATAAGATAAATTGATTGTTTTTACCTGAATCTTCTTTTACAATAAATGTTATAAATTGCTCCGATTTAATTTCAGAAATTTTACCTGAAATCGTAAGTTCTTCAGCATCTGCTACTTCTTCAGCATCTCCTGTTTCTTCATCTAACATAAATTTAAAAACAGCAGGACATTTTAATCCCATTCTAGCACCAATATTAGTTGCCAACTCTTCCATTTTTTTATCATTAGAAATTACATTTTTCCCATAATGTTTTTCTACATCTTTCTCATAAGCATTGATACCTTCAATCAAACAGATTCCGATGGTTAATTCAAAATTTTCTTTTGTAAGCTCTTGTTTTTCTGTACATGCACAAGCGCTTTCCGCTAATTTATCAGATAATTGATCTTTAGTAAGTTTTTGTGCAAAAGCAACGTTTCCAACAAGGATAAGTAATAATAGAACTTTTTTCATTTTTAGTTTTTAATTTATAAATTTTGTGCATTTGCAATTATTTCTGCAATATCTAACACTTTGACTTCGTTTTCTTTGTGTGCAAATTTTACTCCGTCAGTCATCATTGTATTGCAATAAGGACATCCTGTAGCGATGATATTAGGAGTCGTTTCCAGAGCATCTTGAGTTCTTAAAACATTAATATCCATATTTCCTTTTTCAGGTTCTTTAAACATTTGAGCTCCACCAGCACCGCAACATAAAGCAGCACTTTTACTTCTCTTCATCTCAACAATTTGTGCATTTGTTTGAGATAATATTTCTCTTGGAGCTTGATATTCATTATTAGCTCTTCCTAAATAACACGGATCATGAAAAGTAATACGACTTCCTTTATAAGTATCTTTATTAAAATCAATACGTCCTTCTTTTAAAAGCTGCTGAATAAACTGAGTGTGGTGTAAAACTTCATAATTTCCACCTAAACTAGGATATTCATTTTTTAAACAATTAAAGGAATGAGGGTCGCAGGTTACAATTTTCTTTACTTCGTAAGCATTAAGCAATTCAATATTCATAAAAGCTTGCATTTGAAATAAAAATTCATTTCCAGCTCTTTTTGCTACATCTCCAGTACAACTTTCTTCTGTTCCTAAAACTGCAAAGTTTACATTTGCTTTATTTAAAATTTTAACGAAAGCTCTTGTGATTTTTTTTGCTCTGTCATCGAAACTACCAGCAGAACCTACCCAAAATAAAAATTCAGGTTGTTTTCCTTCAGCCATCATTTCGGCCATTGTTGGTACAATTAAATTTTCTGACATATTATATACTATTTATGATAGTTAATGTAAAATTATTCTTTTACCCAATTTAAACGATCCATCTGATTGTATGGCCATGGCGCTCCATTGTTTTCAATATTACTCATCATATTGTTTAACTCCATAGGAGCTGCACTTTGTTCCATTACTAAATAACGACGCATATCAATAATAATTGACAACGGACTAATATTGATAGGACACTCTTCAACACAAGCATTACAAGTTGTACAAGCCCATAATTCTTCTGGTGTGATATAATCATTTAATAAAGATTTTCCATCATCTACGAAAACACCTTTATTTAAATCGATATTTCTTCCTACTTCCTCCAAACGATCACGGGTGTCCATCATAATCTTACGAGGCGATAGTTTTTTACCTGTTTGATTAGCAGGACAAGAAGAAGTACAACGACCACATTCGGTACAACTGTAAGCATTTAATAATTGCACCCAGTTTAAATCCTGAACATCAGAAGCTCCAAACTTAGCTGGTACAGCATTTGGATTTGCTGGCGCTGCAAAAGGATCAGCACTTGGATCCATCATTAATTTTACTTCGTTTGTAACACTTTCTAAATTATTTAATTTCCCTTTTGCATTTAAATCAGCAAAGAAAGTATTTGGGAAAGCTAATAAAATATGTAAGTGTTTAGAGAAATATAAATAGTTTAGGAACACTAAAATTCCGGCAATGTGTAACCACCAAGCGGCTCTTTCAATAATTACAACCAAACCTTCGCTCATTCCATTGAACATTGGAACGATAAATTGAGAAATAGGAAAACTTCCTGCTTGATTGTAATGTCCAATTCCTAAATTTTGCAGGTGAAAATCAGCGGCATTCATTAATAAGAATAACGTCATTAATACAACTTCAAAATATAAAATATAATTAGCATCATTTCTTGGTTTACCATCTAAATCAGAACTAGTAAAACGTCCTAATTTGGTAACATTTCTTCTAATCCAAAAAATAATTACTGTGATTAAGACTAAGAAAGCTAAAATTTCGAATGAGCCAATTAAAACATCGTAAAATCCGCCCATGAACGATAACACTCTGTGTGTTCCGAAAAGTCCATCGATAATAATTTCAATCACTTCGATGTTGATAATTACGAATCCAACATATACTATAATGTGTAAAAATCCTGCAACAGGACGCTTTACCATTTTAGATTGACCTAAAGCAACCATAGTCATATTCTTCCATCTTTCAGAAGCATTATCACTACGATCTACATCTTGTCCTAATTTAATATTACGAATTAGTTTTTTTACGTTAATTGCAAAATAACCTATACCTATTGCTAAAAGCAATGCGAAGAAAATATTATCTAAAAATTGCATCGTATAAAATTTACTTTTTGATTGTATCGTTTACTGGAGCTACGTAAGGTTTGTTTTTCTTGCCAAAAACAGAAACATTTACATAACGTGTTGGATTTAGTCGAACGTCTTGTAATAACAATTCTAATTCTTTAGAAGTATTAGTAAAGTTATTATACATAGCATCGTCTTTCATTAATTTCCCCATAGTTCCTTTTCCTTGTTCTATGTCGGTCATTATTTTATCAACATTTGCCAATGTTTTTTCTAAATTTTTAACCGTTTGTCCCAAATTAGCTTTAGCTAAAGAATCAGATATTTTTGAAAAATTAGCAGCCGTTTTATCAAAACTAGTCATCGTTGAATTGATTTTTGATTTGTTATCAGCAATCATTTCGTTGATGTTTTTTGAAGCTACACTAAATTCAGAAAGTGTTTTATTTAGCTCAGCAATACTACTTTTTAGATTTTGTTTCGTTTTTTCATCTAAAATGTCATTTACATTAGTAAATAAAACATCTGCATTGTCTAGTAATTTTTGAACTTTGTATTGTAGTGGTTCTAATTGTTGCGCTAAAGCATCGGTTAATCCTAACTTGCTACTTGCCTTTAAATAATCACCCGAAACAGCTAAATTTCCATCAGAATCGTTTGGAATAATTATAATTTCTTTTCCTCCTAGCGGAGATGATCCTCTAAGTTCAGCAACACTTGTTTTTGAAATTGGATAATCTGAAGTGATTGATAATTCAACTACAACCTTTTTATTTTCTAAAAAAGAATATGAATTAACTCTTCCAACAGGAACTCCTTTAATAGTAACTATCGATGATGGTGCTAATCCTTCAACAGAATCAAACACTACATACAATTTGTTACTATTATCAAAAAGATTTTTTCCTTTTAAAAAATTATATCCCCAAATAAATAAAAATATAGATACAATAACGAGGACGGCGGTTTTGATTTCTTTAGTTAGTTTCAAAGCTTTGTAATTTTTAACAAAAATAAACTTTTATTTTATTTTATTGCATCGGTAACGTTTATTTTTATTCCATCTTTATAAGCCACAATAAATGCTGTTTTGTATCCTTTTTGTTTGGCTTCTTCTAATTTTTGCTTAGCTGCATCATAATTTTTTTCTGATGCGTAAAAATATTTAAATAAACTACCAGTAGATTCAACCGAAATAGGACTTAATCCTTTAAAATTTGAAGGTGATGTTGCTAATTCTTTTGTACTCGCAGAAATTTGAATTTTAAATACAATTCCTTTTTCTGTTGCTTTTTCTACTTTCTTAACAATTTCTTCTTTTTTTGGAGTTTCTTTTACAATTGTTTCTTCTTTTTTATCAATGATTTTAATGTCTTCTTTTACATTATCATTGTTGGAGGGATTGAAAAATTCATTTTTATAGTCCAATATTGCTCCCGCAATTGCCTCAGCTAATTTATTTTGACCATCTTCTGAATTTAAAAATTCTCCTTCTTCTTTATTAGACACAAAACCCATTTCAACTAAAACTCTTGGCATCGTAATTTGACGCAATACTAAGAAGCCAGCTTGCTTTACACCTCTGTTTTTGTTGTCGGTTTTTTTTGTAAAAAATTCCTGAACCCTTCCTGCTAATTCAATACTTTGATCTAAATGTTCTTCTTGAAGAATCGAAATTCCGATAACCGATTCGGGCGAATTTGGGTCAAAACCATCATATTTAATTTTATAATCGGTTTCCAAAGTAACAACCTCATTTTCATTTTTTGCCACCTCTAAGTTGGAAGCATTTCGGGTAATACCCATTACATAAGTTTCATTTCCAGATGCAGCTTGGTTTTTATTCGCATTACAATGCATGGAAACAAAAATACTTCCTTTCGATTTGTTGGCTATATTAGCACGCTGTTGTAACTCGATAAAAACATCTGATTTACGTGTATACACCACATCAATTTGTGGATCTTTTTCTAAAATAGCTCCTACACGAAGTGTTGTTTGCAATGCAATATTTTTTTCAATGTTACCATGATACACCGCTCCATAATCTTTTCCACCATGGCCAGCATCTAAAACTACTTTAAATTTTTGACCTTGACTATATCCTGATAAAAAATGCATTGCAATGGCTACAAATACAATTCTCTTAAACATACGCTTTCCTTTTTAGTTTGTAAATGTTACTATATAAGCCGAAGTATATCCTTTTTTCTTTGCTTCCTCTAATTTTTTCTTACAAGCAACTAAATCAGTTTCTTCTCCGTAAAAATACTTGTATAACTTTTTGTCTTTTTCAACAGATATTTGCTTTAAACCCTTAAAATTTGAAGGTTTTGTATCCAGTTTTTTTGTTCCTGCTGAAATTTGAACTTTATAATACGTCTTGTTTGATTTTTCTTTATTTGAATTATCCGAATTATTATTTTCAGAATTTGAATCTGCTTTTGTAGGCGTTGAATTTTCAACCGTTTCTCTTTCAGCAACTACTCCATTAAAGTAATTGTTTTTATAGGATACAATAGCATTTGAAATCGATTCCGACATTTCTTCTTTTCCTTTTTCCGAACTTAAATATTTTCCTTCTTCAGGATGAGTTACAAAACCTAATTCAATTAAAACTCCTGGCATAACGGTAGCATCTAAAACCCAAATTGGCTGTTGCTTTACCCCTCTTGAATATCGTTTATTGTTTGAAATAAAATTATTTTCAATTTCAGATGCCAAACTAATACTTTGATCTAAAAACTCTTCTTGTAAAATTTTTAAACCCAATAAAGTTTCCGGATTATTTGGGTCAAAGCCTTTATACTTTTCATTATAATCTTTCTCTAAAAAGATAACGCCATTCTCTTTTTTTGCAATATCTAAATTCGTGTCAGTGCGAGACATTCCCATTACAAAAGTTTCTGTTCCTTTTGCTGAGGTACTTTTAACTCCATTGCAATGAACCGAAATAAATAAATTGGCTTTTGCTTTATTTGCTATGTTAGCGCGTTCTCTTAAACCAATAAAAACATCTGTTTTACGAGTGTAAATTACTTCAATGTTTTTATTTTTTTCTAAAATTTTACCAATTTTAAGCACCACATCTAAAACCACATCCTTCTCTTTTATTCCGTTTTTTACCGCTCCAGGATCCTTTCCTCCATGACCAGCATCTAAAACCACTTTAAATTTAGTAGTGTTTTGACTAAATCCAAAGGTAAAAGTGAAAAATAAAACCAATAAAGACAGGTATTTAGTGTTTTTTTTAGATGGCATAAAACAATTGATAAGTTTATAAGTTATAATTTTATTAAAACATTATTTTTGCAAAAAAATATATGTAAGTTTGACACTTCAAAAAGTGAGCCAATTTTTTACAAAAATACTATTAAAAGCATTGCATACAAAGTTATTTCATATCGTTTTTTCAGTAATTTTTCTAACATTAGGAACCACCTCTATTTTTTCTCAAGAAAATCCAATTCCAGGTACCATTACTTTAACGAAGTCTGACCTTGAAAAAGTAAAAGATTCTACAGCTACTTCAACTGACACCACAAAAAAGAAAAAACCTTTTTTAGATGGCGTAGTAAATATGAAGGCTAAAGAATATGAAAAACTTGACCAAAAGAAAAAAACGGTTACACTTCATGATGAAGCCGAAATTTACTATACCGATTTTGAACTTAAAGCTGGTAGAATTGTTTTAGATTACGAAAAAAACTTAGTTTATGCTGGACGCTTAAAAGATTCAGCAGGAAATTATATTCAACGTCCTATATTTAAACAAGGAGATAACGTTGTTGAACCAGATTCAATTATTTTTCATACCAAATCGAAAAGAGCTAAAGTTTGGAATTCGAGAACAACACAAGGAGAACTCTTTATAAAAGCTGAAATTTCTAAAAAAGAAAATGATTCCGTTTATTTTATGAAGAATGCTCGCATGACTACTTCGAAAAATATTGATGATCCTGAATATTATTTTTTGGTTAAAAGAGTAAAGTTTGTACCTAAGAAAAAAGTAGTAATCAGTTCTACTCAAATGTACATTGCGGATGTTCCTACTCCTATTTGGTTACCGTTTGGTTATTTTCCAATGACCGAAAAAAGCACATCTGGTTTTATAATGCCTACTCCTGGACAAAATAATCAACAAGGATACTTTTTACAAAACGGTGGTTACTATTTTGCACTAAGTGATTATTATGATTTAGCTGTTTTAGGAGATTACTATACAAATGGAAGTTATGGCTTAAGAGCCGAGACTAGCTATGGAAAACGCTATAAGTTTAATGGACGCGCTAATGTACGTTTTGAAAATAATATTCAAAGTGAAAAAGGTTTTCCTGATTATCAAAAATCAAGACAATATAACATTCAATGGTCACATAGTCAAGACTCTAAAGCTTCACCTAATTCTAGATTTTCGGCTTCGGTGAATTTAGGAAGTAGTCAATACTTTAGACAATCGGTAAATTTGAACAATATTGGTTCAACAGTAAATAACAACTTAAGCTCTTCTGTTTCTTATTCAAAAACCTTTCAAACAGTTCCTCAAGTAAACATGTCTTTGTCTACAACGCATTCTCAAAATACAAATACACAACAAATCGATATGACACTTCCTACATTTCAGGCAAGTGTAGATCGTATTTTCCCCTTTGCTTCTGGAGATGGTGTTAAAAAAGGCATCATTAAAAACATCAGTTTACAATATAATATTAGAGGAGAAAACAGAATTCGTACAACTGATTCTTTATTTTTTAAACCTCAAATGTTTAGAGATGCGCGAACTGGATTTCAACACTCTATCCCTATTAGTACTAATTTTAAAGTTTTTAAACACTTTAGTATTACAGCTAGTGCCAATTATAATGAAGTTTGGACATTAAATACTATTGAAAAATTTTATAGTGCTACCGAAAACAAAGTAGTAACATTAGATCAAAAAGGATTTGAATCTTTTCGTACATACAATTTCAATGCAGGTATTGGAACAACACTTTACGGAACTTTTAATTTTGGGGAAGATAAAAAGATTGAAGCTATTCGCCATGTAGTTCGACCAAATATTTCCTATGGTTATACGCCAAGTTTTGATCAATACTTTGAAAGATATGCTTTAGATGCAACTGGAATAAATTTTGCTGATTATACAAAATTTGATAATGGCCTTTTTGGTTCGCCTTCAAACAGTATTTCCAACGCATTAAATTTATCTGTAAGTAATACTTTTGAAGCTAAAGTAAAAGACAAAGAGAGTAAGAAAGGCGAAACAAAAAAAGTAATGCTCCTAAACAATTTGAACTTTTCTACTCGTTACGACTTTACAGCCGATTCTTTAAAATTAAAAGAAATTTCGGTTAGTGGTGGAACACAATTGTTCAAACAAAAAATGAGTATCAATTTTGCCGCTATTCTTGATCCGTATGCGATTGATAATTCAGGGAAAAGAATTGAAAAATTCAACATTGATAATGGTGGAAGTTTACTAAGATTGCCTCGCGCCAATTTAACTTTAAACTATAGTTTTTCAAGTTCAAGCAGTGATAATAAAAGTAAAACTTCCGAACAAAACGTTCAAAATGGGGGTCGAGAAGACGATTTATTTGGTGTAGGAGCCGATTTAAGCGATAATCGTCAAAGCTTATTTGGGAAAGATAAAGAAGAGAATGATGGTAAAAAAGACTCTAATTCAGAATGGTACAATACTAAATTACCTTGGGATTTAAGAATTGCTTACTCTATGAATTATAACAATACAAACAGACAAGACGAAATTGCTTCTCACTCTTTAATGGCATCAGGAAATATTGAATTAGCACCAAGATGGAAAGTTGGATTTTCATCAGGATATGATTTTGTGCAAAAAGGGGTTACGTTTACACAATTGCGTTTTGAGCGCGATTTAGAAAGTTGGAGAATGAGTTTTAACTGGGTACCATTTGGACAAAACACCTATTGGGGCTTTTTCATAGGAATTTCATCTTCTATATTAAGTGATATTAAATACGACAAACGCCAATTACCAGACCGCGTTTTCAGACAATAATAAAACATACAACATGAAAAAAATTATTTACACGGATAAAGCACCTGCTCCTATTGGCCCTTATAACCAAGCCGTTTTAGTTGGCAACACATTATACACTTCTGGGCAAATTGCGTTAAACCCAGCTACTATGGAGTTGGTTTTAGACGATATAGAAACTGAAACCAAACAAGTAATGGAAAACATGAAAGCCGTTTTAGCTGCTGCCGATATGACGTTTGAAAACGTAATTAAAACCACCATTTTTATTATGAATATGGGCGATTTTGCTAGAATTAACACTGTTTACGGTAGCTACTTTGACGAAGCCACAGCGCCAGCAAGAGAAACCGTACAAGTAGCTTGTTTGCCAAAAAATGTAAATATTGAAATCTCAATGATAGCGGTGAAATAAACTTCTACACTTTATAATTTGAAATCCTCACCTTTTTTTGTGAGGATTTTTTTTCAGAATAAATTCTATGATGCAACTATTTTTTTATATTTTTGATAAAACTACTTTATAACGCTAATCTAGCAAATTTGGGCAATAGACGAAAGTTTTTTGCGTACATATACAAGTTAAATTTTAGAACAACGCTATGAAAAGAATAACAATCTTAATTCTATTAACCTGTTTTTCAGTTTTTGGACAAACCGATCAAATCGATACTATAAAGTTTGATGGAATTTATGAAACTACGTGCCGATACGAAAAAGATGATGCTGAGGGGTATCAAAGCTTTTTAAGATTTTATTCAAATGGAAAAGTAATAAGTGTGACAACCGATTGTGATGGACCAACAAGCGATCTAAAAGATTGGTTTAATATGGATATGGAATATCTGAGTGTTGGTAGTTATGAAACTAAAGGAAATAAAATATCATTTTCAACCAAAAGTAAAAATGGAACCGTCAATTATAGTGGGCGAATAACTAAAAAAGGTTTTATTAAACTCAAATCAAAAAGCTCAATAAATGGATATAAAAGTCAAGAGCACTACCAATTTATTAAAATAACTGGACTGAAATAAAAAAACAGATTAGATAGCGCAGAATTACATTCCGTGCCCACAAAATAAAAGTTAAACTTCATCCAATCCCAATAACAACAACTGCGCCGTTGCTTCATTAGTCGCTAAAGGTACGTTATGTACATCGCAAATACGAATTAGCATGTTGATATCCGCTTCGTGGGCATGGCTAGAATTTGGATCTTTAAAGAATAAAACCATTTTTGTTTTTCCTTCTGCTACACGCGCTGCAATTTGAGCATCGCCACCTAATGGCCCTGAAAGCATTTTCTTTACTTTAAAACCAGCTACTTCTGCCCTTCCGCCTGTGGTTCCAGTTGCAATGATTTTTATTTTTTCTTTGGATAAAATGGTTTTGTTCTTGTTTAAAAACTGAACCATATCGGCTTTTTTTCCGTCGTGTGCTATAATGGCTATTTCCATATTCTTTAATTTCCTTACAAATATAAAAAGAAAAAATCCCAAATCAGTTTGTAACGATTTGAGATTTTATTCACTTTGTATTATTTTTATTATTTATTTAAAATGTGATAGTCTATTAAACCATCTATTGGACGACGTAACACGTTTCCTATCGTAATTCCTCTCTTTTGTAATACTTCTGTTAATTCGTCTTTCAAATAAAAAGCAATCGAACCTATAAAATGTACGGGAACTTCTTTACAATTTTCGAACTGTTCTACGTAGTTTTCTACGAAACATTCCATTTCTTCTTGAATGAATTTTTGGCAAAATTCGGTGTCTTTGTGTTTGATTAAGAATTTTGCAAATGTTGCTAAATACGCATTTGGATTTGGTTCTTTGTATAAGTTTTGCTTGATATAATCGGCATCAACGTTGTATTCTTCTTCAAATTCTTGCGCTAACTCTTTTGGCATTTTATTAAAATAATACCCACGAATTAAATGACGTCCAAAACGATTTCCAGAACAATCATCCATTGCAATATAACCAAGAGATTGTACTTTTTGATGCAATACTTTTCCATCAAAATAAGAACAATTCGAACCTGTTCCTAAGATACAAACAATGGCTTTTTCGTCTTTTGGCGTTGTAGCATAAACCGCAGCATACGTATCTTCATGAACCACTACATTAGCATTTGTAAAATATTCTTGAAAAACTAATGTTAGAAAGTCTTTCATTCTATCGGTTCCGCA
Source organism: Flavobacterium sp. (assembly GCA_003497625.1). GTDB lineage: Bacteria > Bacteroidota > Bacteroidia > Flavobacteriales > Flavobacteriaceae > Flavobacterium. The sequence continues at coordinate 31,970 of DNNO01000038.1, forward strand.
ACCTGCTCCGTAGAAGAACAAGTGAGTGGCTTTATCTTTGTTGTGCGAAATATCAAATTTATCGTCTAAACGATTGATAATTTCTTCTTTGTTTAATACTTCAGGGTTTAATCCTAAAGTTTGAGTAGTGAATAATACTTTTCCGTTATCATCAATAGCAATCCAATCGGCTTTAGTAGAACCACTGTCAACTAATAATTTCATTTGGTTGGTGTTAGTTTAGTTTTGGGAATAAAAAATCCCGCACACAAATGTAACGGGATTTTTTTAAAGAAATATTATTTTAAACCAGCAATATATACTGATAAGTCGATTAATTTACTCGAATATCCGTATTCGTTATCGTACCAAGATACTAATTTGAAGAAAGTAGAGTTTAACCCAATTCCAGCTTTAGCATCTACTACAGAAGTTCTTGAATCACCAACAAAATCTTGAGAAACCACATCGTCTTCGGTGAATCCTAAGATACCTTTCATTGAAGTTTCAGAAGCATTTTTAAGTACTTTCATGATTTCTTCATAAGTAGTTTCTTTGGCTAATTTAACTGTTAAATCTACCACCGAAACATCAACTGTTGGCACTCGGAATGACATTCCAGTAAGTTTTCCGTTTAATGCTGGAATCACTTTTCCAACTGCTTTTGCAGCACCTGTTGAAGATGGGATAATGTTTACACTTGCAGCACGTCCGCCTCTCCAGTCTTTTTTAGAAGGACCATCGGCTACCATTTGAGTTGCTGTTGAAGCGTGAACGGTTGTCATTAAACCTTCTACAATTCCGAAATTATCGTTGATAACTTTTGCTAAAGGTGCTAAACAGTTTGTTGTACATGAAGCATTAGAAACAATAGTATCCGAAGCTTTTGCTTCCGCATGATTTACACCCATTACAAACATTGGCGCATCTGCCGAAGGAGAAGAAATTACTACTTTTTTCGCACCACCATCAATATGTGCTTGTGCTGTTTCTAAAGTGGTGAAAATCCCTGTACATTCTGCCACTACGTCTACATCTACGTCTTTATCGTCCCATTTAATTAATTTTGGATCTCTTTCTGCTGTTACACGGATAAATTTATCGTTTACATATAATTTACCTTCTTTCACTTCTACTTTTCCATTAAAACGACCATGAACTGAATCGTACTTTAATAGATATGCCAAATGGTCTACATCTAATAAATCGTTAATGGCTACTACTTCTACATTATCTCTGTTGAATGTTTCTCTGAATACAATTCTTCCGATTCTTCCGAATCCGTTAATTCCTAATTTTACTTTTGACATTTTCTTTTCTTTAATTTACTATTTTTATTATGATGATACGATATCGGATACTTTTACCAATTCCATATCTATTTCACTTTGTCCTTTAATGGCTTGTTCTAGTGGTGTTAAGGTTACTTTATCTTGATACAAACCCACCATGAAATTTGATTTTCCTTCTAATAAAGTTTCAACTGCTTTAACTCCTAATCTAGAAGCTAAAACTCTATCAAAACAAGATGGAGAACCACCACGTTGCATGTGTCCTAAAACCGAAACTCGAACGTCATATTCTGGCATGTTTTCTTCGATGTAATCTTTTAGTTCAAAAACATTTTTACCAATTTTATCTCCTTCAGAAACAACAACAATACTAGAAGTTTTTCCTGAATCCTTACTTCTTTTTAATGATTCCACTAAACGTTCTAAACCAAAATCTTCTTCTGGAATTAATATTTCTTCCGCTCCTGCTCCAATTCCAGCATTTAATGCGATATGACCCGCATCTCTACCCATTACTTCTACGAAGAATAATCGGTTGTGTGAATTTGCGGTATCTCTAATTTTATCGATAGCATCAATTACGGTATTCAAAGCCGTATCATATCCTAATGTATGACTTGTTCCAAAAATATCGTTATCAATAGTTCCTGGAATTCCGATTACAGGAAATTTATATTCTTCATTAAAAATTTCGGCACCTGTAAAAGAACCATCTCCACCAATTACAACAAATGAATCAATTCCTGCTGCAACTAAATTGTCGTACGCTTTTTTTCTTCCTTCTGCGGTACGAAAATCTGCCGAACGTGCCGATTTTAAAATGGTTCCACCTTTATTAATAATGTTTTTCACATCACGAGGTCCCATTTCTTTAAAATCTCCTTCAATCATTCCTTGGTATCCTCTGTAAATACCAACACATTCTACATTATAATAAGCACAAGCTCTAACTACTGCACGTATGGCAGCATTCATTCCTGGAGAATCACCTCCAGAAGTTAAAACACCTACTCTTTTAATCTTTGTTGACATATATTTTGATTGTTTATGTAAAGTTATAAAACGAAAAATAAAAAAACAGTGATTCTTGCAAACTATTTAATAATAGTCGCAAATTCAAACGTTTTCGTTAATAACTTTTTGATTTTTCTACTAAAAAACTACGAATTAATCGATTTCAGGAACTTTTACTGGTTCCTCTTTTGTTGCATCATTAGACTTTGCTTTACGCTGATTGATAAATTCAATAAATTCAGGTGGAAATTCTGAATCAGGTAAGTCATCTTGCGATTTAGATGGATCTTTCTTCTTTTTATTTGAACTGAATATTTTTTGCATCATTTCTTTAAACGTATTAAATTCAACATTATACGTAATTCCAAGACCTTGTGTATATCCAATGCCTTCTCCTACGTAATTGATGTCGTTTTCACGATTAAATACATGTGCATTAAGCGAACCATCTTCATTAATTTGAATTAAAACTTCTAAATTACCCACAATAACAGATTCTGTAACACCTCCCACAGGAACTCCTACTTTACCATTAATAGAAATTCTATCATTAATTCGAGTATTCATAGTTACTCCAACTCTATCCGAAATATCAGTTAATCTATTTCCTTGAGAATAATCTAAACCTAATTGCAAGTTACTATCATCATCTGCAAAAAGTCCGTTAATGATTGAACTTGCTCCTTCAATTAATGAACCATATGCAGCGTTACTAGAAGATTCTGCTGTAACAAACGAACCCGTTGCCATTAAAGCAAAAGCTTGCGTTTGACGTGTATCTTTATCCTGTAATTTGTAATCGATTTCGCTTTTTAAAACCGAACTCACCGTAGGAAAATCGATATTGAAATCAGGTTGTGGATTGCTTAAATTTCCGTTTAGTAAAATAGTTACGTTTGTATCTACTTTTCTATTTAATGACGAACTCTCAACTAAAACTGCTGGATTTGCCATCGTTTTATAAGTAGCTTTTAAGTCTAAAACGGCATTCATTGGGTCACCATCCCAACGTATGGTTCCTCCTTTTTCTACATTGAATTTTTTATCGATAATACCTCCATATTTGAAATTGTATTCTCCTTCCTGAACCTGAAAATCTCCATACATTTCAAATTTACCCAAAGTATTAATATTCATTTGCATAGAACCATAGCCCTTACCTTTCATGGCATGTCCAGTTTCACGATTTAAAATAATCTCTATATCAGTATCGGTATCAATATCAAAATTGAAATCAAGTTCTATTCCCTCGTATCTATTTTCTTTAACAATTTTTTCAGTTAATGATTTTTGATATTCTTCTACCGTCATAAAATTGATAAAAGAATTGTTTCCTAAATCTTCTTCATCATTAACAGGAATTTTAATAGAAGTTCCTTTTTCAGATTCACCTGCT
>DNNO01000001.1 GCA_003497625.1 Flavobacterium sp.
ATAAACGAGCATGGATATACTTTCTGATTTTATAATCTTCAGCGATTTTATCACCGTAATCATTTCCACCATACCAGTTTGAGTCCCACCCTCTGATGATACCAAGTCTATTTCCTATTGGATTTGTCTTTTGTCCCATACTGTTTATTAATTGCTTTGTGTGTTATTATTTGATCCTAACACGATTGTTACGTGATTAGAACGTTTTCTAATTCTGTGTGCACGACCTTGTGGTGCTGGACGAAGTCTTTTTAACATCATTCCGCCATCAACTGTAATCGTTTTTACAAATAAGCCTGCTTCTTCTAAATTAGCATCTTCGTTTTTCTGTACATAATTATTTATGGCAGATAACAACAATTTCTCTAATTTTCTTGAAGCTTCTTTTTGACTAAATCTTAAAATATTAAGAGCTAGTTCAACTTTCTGACCTCTTACTAAATCTGCAACTAAACGCATTTTTCTAGGTGAAGTTGGACAGTTATTTAATTTAGCAAATGCAATAGACTTGTTAGCCTCTTTTCTTGCATCCGCAACTTCTCTTTTACGAACTCCCATTGCTTCTTATTTTTTACCTTTATTTTTAGCCCCAGCATGACCTCTAAAAGATCTTGTTGGTGAAAACTCTCCTAATTTGTGTCCTACCATGTTTTCTGTAACGTAAACTGGTACAAACTGACGACCATTGTGAACTGCGATAGTCTGTCCAACGAAATCTGGAGTAATCATAGATGCTCTAGACCAAGTCTTAACAACACCTTTATTACCACCTGCGATATTTTCTTGAACTTTCTTCTCTAATTTAAAGTGAACAAATGGTCCTTTTTTTAATGAACGTGCCATGTCTATCTAATTATTTCTTTCTACGTTCTACAATATACTTATTACTCGGGTTAACTTTAGAACGAGTTCTATAACCTTTAGCAGGTAAACCTTTTCTTGAACGTGGATGACCTCCAGATGAACGTCCTTCACCACCTCCCATAGGGTGATCAACTGGGTTCATTGCTACTGGTCTTGTTCTTGGTCTTCTACCTAACCATCTTGATCTACCAGCTTTACCTGATACGATTAATTGGTGATCAGAGTTAGAAACTGCTCCAATAGTAGCTGAACAAGTTAACAAGATTAATCTTGTTTCTCCTGAAGGCATTTTAATTGTTGCATATTTTCCATCTCTTGCCATCAACTGAGCGAAAGTTCCTGCAGAACGAGCGATTACAGCTCCTTGACCTGGTCTTAATTCGATACACGAAATAACAGTTCCTAGAGGAATTTTACTTAAAGGCATTGCATTTCCAATTTCTGGAGACGCATCTGGACCTGAAACTACAGTTTGTCCAACTTGTAATCCATTTTGTGCAATGATGTAAGTTTTAGCTCCATCAGCATAAAATAATAATGAAATAAAAGCTGAACGATTTGGATCATACTCGATAGTTTTAACTGTAGCTGGAATTCCAACTTTAGTTCTTTTAAAATCGATAATACGATACTTTTGTTTGTGACCACCGCCTGTGTAACGCATGGTCATTTTTCCTTGACTATTTCTACCTCCAGAGTTTTTTTTCGGTGCGATCAATGAACGCTCCGGCTTATCAGTTGTAATAGTGTCAAAGCTATTAACAACTCTAAATCGCTGACCCGGGGTAATAGGTTTTAATTTTCTAACTGACATTTTCTATTAGATATTAGTATAAAAATCTATTGTTTCTCCCTCTTGAACTTGTACAATTGCTTTTTTGTAAGCATTTGTTTTCCCACTGATTAAACCACTTTTAGTATATTTAACACTTCTATCAGCTCTATAGTTCATTGTATTAACTGCAACTACATTCACACCAAAAGCTGCTTCAATAGCATTTTTGATTTGAATTTTGTTAGCAGTTTTTGCAACTACAAAACCAAAACGGTTAAAAATTTCACCATCTTTAGTTATTTTCTCAGTTATAATAGGCTTAATTATGATACTCATAATCTTATTATTTACTTAAATTAGCTTCAATTCCGTCTACAGCACCTTCTAAAAGAACTAAACTTTTTGCATTTAAAATTGCATAAGTACTTAATTCTGAAGTAGTTACAACGCTAGACGCTTTTAAATTGCGTGACGACAAATATACATTTTTATTTGAATCGCCCAACACAAATAAAGATTTTTTATTATCTAACCCTAAAGACTTCAATACGTTAATGAAATTTTTAGTGCTTGGTGTGTCAAATGTAAAATCTTCAACTACTACTAAATTTGACTCATTTACTTTTAAAGATAAAGCTGATTTACGAGCTAATCTTTTTAAGTTTTTGTTCAATTTGAATGAGTAGCTTCTTGGTCTTGGTCCAAAAACTGTACCTCCACCTTTAAACAAAGGATTTTTTGCAGATCCTGCACGAGCAGTACCAGTTCCTTTTTGTTTTTTAATTTTACGAGTACTTCCTGCAACTTCAGCTCTTTCTTTAGCTTTGTGGTTTCCTTGTCTTTGATTAGCCAAATATTGCTTTACATCTAAATATACAGCATGTTTGTTTGGCTCGATTGCGAAAACTGAATCAGAAAGTTGAACTTTTCTTCCAGTTTCTTTTCCGTTGATATCTAAAACTTTTACTTCCATTACTTCTGAATGATTACATAAGAGTTTTTGTGACCTGGAATACAACCTTTTATTACTAAAAGATTTTTCTCACCTACCACTTTTAAAACTCTAAGGTTTTGTACTGTTACATTATCTCCTCCCATTCTTCCAGCCATACGCATTCCTTTGAATACTCTAGATGGATAAGATGACGCTCCTACAGATCCTGGTGCTCTTAAACGGTTATGTTGACCGTGTGTCGCTTGTCCAACACCGCCAAAACCATGACGTTTAACAACCCCTTGGAATCCTTTTCCTTTAGAAACTCCTAATACATCAACAAATTCACCTTCAGCGAATAAGTCAACGGCGATTACATCGCCTAATTTGTACTCCTGTTCAAAACCTTTGAATTCAACGACTTTTTTCTTTGCAGCTGTTCCCGCTTTCTTAAAGTGACCTAACTCAGCTTTAATAGAACGTTTTTCAGCTTTGTCATCGAAACCTAACTGAATAGCAGAATATCCGTCTACTTCATTGGTTCTGACTTGGGTAACAACGCATGGACCACACTCGATTACAGTACAAGGAATATTTTTCCCGTTCTCATCAAAGATGCTAGTCATGCCAATTTTTCTTCCGATTAACCCAGACATATTAAACTAATTAATTAATTAAACTCTTATTTATACAACAAATAGTATTTGCACACTACTCATTTTGAGGGTGCAAATATATAAATTATTTTTTAATTATCGCAAAAATAAATAGTTAAGTGAAATTTCCTTCAAAAAAGGCAATTTCACTCACTAAATATGGTAAGAAAAAAACCGTAATGCTATTAACATTGACGGTTTTTTTATAGTTATTGCGATTGCAATCTAAATCAATTATACTTTGATTTCTACTTCAACACCACTAGGTAATTCTAATTTCATTAAAGCATCGATAGTTTTTGAAGAAGAACTATAGATATCTAATAGTCTCTTGTATGAACTTAATTCGAACTGCTCTCTTGATTTCTTGTTAACGTGTGGAGAACGTAATACAGTAAAAATCTTTTTGTGAGTTGGTAATGGAATTGGACCCGTTACTACTGCACCTGTACTTTTTACAGTTTTTACAATCTTCTCTGCTGATTTATCAACCAACATGTGATCGTAAGATTTTAATTTTATTCTGATTTTTTGACTCATTTTCTTAAAAATTAAGCGTTACCTTTTGCTTTTTTGATTACAGCTTCTGAAATATTAGAAGGTGTTTCTGCATAATGTGAAAACTCCATTGTTGATGTAGCTCTACCTGATGATAATGTTCTTAATGTAGTTACATAACCAAACATTTCTGATAAAGGCACATCTGCCTTGATAGTTTTAGCACCATTTCTGTCACCCATATCATTTACTTGACCTCTACGACGATTCAAGTCACCTACGATATCACCCATATTTTCTTCTGGAGTAATAACTTCGATTTTCATGATTGGCTCAAGAATAACTGCACCAGCAGCACGACCTACTTCTTTATATCCCATTTTCGCAGCTAATTCGAAAGAAAGAGCATCAGAATCCACAGGGTGGAAAGATCCGTCTAATAAAGTTACTTTTAAACTATCTACTGCATATCCTGCTAAAGGACCTGCTTTCATAGCTTCTCTGAAACCTTTTTCAACAGCTGGAATATATTCTTTTGGTACGTTACCACCTTTAACTTCATTAACAAACTGTAATCCCATAGGAGCTTTACCGTCTACTAAATCAGCAGGTTCTAAACGGAATACGATATCACCAAATTTACCACGACCTCCAGATTGCTTTTTGTAAGTTTCTCTGTGTTGTGCTGATTTTGTGAACGCTTCTTTATATTCTACTTGTGGCTCACCTTGGTTAACCTCAACTTTAAACTCACGTTTCATACGATCTACAAGGATGTCTAAGTGTAACTCACCCATACCTGAAATAATCGTTTGACCTGAAGCCTCATCAGTTCTAACTGTAAATGTTGGATCTTCTTCAGCTAATTTAGCTAAAGCCATACCCATTTTATCTACGTCAGCTTTTGTTTTTGGCTCAATTGCGATACCAATTACAGGATCAGGGAATTTCATTGACTCAAGGATAATTGGGTGTTTTTCATCACACATTGTATCTCCAGTCTTGATATCTTTAAATCCTACAGCAGCTCCAATATCTCCAGCCTCAATATATTCGATTGGATTTTGTTTGTTAGCATGCATTTGGTAAATACGAGATATACGCTCTTTGTTTCCAGAACGAGTGTTCAAGATATAAGAACCAGCATCTAAACGACCTGAATAAGCACGGAAGAAAGCTAAACGACCAACATAAGGGTCAGTAGCAATTTTAAATGCTAAAGCTGCGAACGGCTCTTTTGGATCAGGACGACGTAAAATTTTCTTTTGATCTTCTTCTAATAAATCAGCATCATCAGGGTGAATTCCTTCAATACCTTCTTTATCCATCGGAGATGGTAAGTATTTACATACTGCATCTAACATGAACTGAACACCTTTATTTTTGAAAGAAGAACCAGCAATCATAGGAATAATAGCCATGTCAATTGTAGCAGCTCTTAAAGCTGTATTGATTTCTTCCTCAGTAATAGAGTTTTCATCTTCCATGTATTTTTCCAACAAGTTTTCGTCGTAAGTAGCAATCTCTTCAATTAAAATTGAACGATACTCTTTTACTTCGTCAATCATATCAGCTGGAATAGGCACGATATCAAAAGTTGCCCCTTGAGTTTCGTCATGCCAAATAATAGCTTGGTTTTTTACTAAGTCAACAACTCCTTTAAAGTCATTTTCTTCACCAATTGGTAAAGTAATTGCAACAGCGTTAGATTTTAACATATCTCTAACTTGTTGACAAACATTTAAGAAGTTAGAACCTTGACGGTCCATTTTGTTTACGAATCCCATACGTGGAACTCTATATTGGTCAGCTAATCTCCAGTTAGTTTCAGACTGAGGCTCAACACCATCAACCGCACTAAATAAGAATACTAAACCATCTAATACACGTAACGAACGGTTTACCTCAACTGTAAAGTCAACGTGTCCCGGTGTATCGATAATATTAAAGTGGTATGGTAATGTTTCTGGCAATACTTTACCTTGCTCTGTTGGGAAATTCCATTCACAAGTTGTAGCAGCTGAAGTAATTGTAATACCTCTTTCTTGCTCTTGTGCCATCCAGTCCATTGTTGCAGCACCATCGTGTACTTCACCAATTTTGTGTGATTTTCCTGTGTAGAATAAGATACGCTCAGTTGTTGTTGTTTTACCAGCATCAATGTGAGCAGCAATTCCAATATTTCTTGTATATTTTAAATCTCTAGCCATTTCTGTACGAATTAAAATCTAAAGTGAGAGAATGCTTTATTAGCATCTGCCATTTTGTGAGTATCCATTCTTTTCTTAACAGCAGCACCTTCTTCTTTAGCCGCAGCTAAAATTTCAGAAGCTAATTTACCTGCCATTGATTTTTCGTTTCTTCTTCTTGCATAAAGAATCATCCATTTGATAGCATAAGAAATCTTTCTATCTGGACGAATTTGCATTGGAATTTGGAATGTAGCTCCACCCACTCTACGTGAACGAACTTCTACGTGAGGCATAACATTTGTTAATGCATCTTTCCAAATCTCTAAAGCAGATTTTTCTGCATCTTGCTTTTTAGTTTCAACGATTTCTAATGCATCATAGAAAACTTTAAAAGCTGTTGATTTTTTACCATCCCACATTAAGTTGTTTACAAAACGTGTTACTAACTGATCGTTAAATTTTGGATCTGGTAAAAGTGGTCTTTTTTTGGCCGCTCTTTTTCTCATGTCTTTTCTTTAAAAGATTTTAAATTACTTTTTCTTTCCAGTTGGTGCAGGTGCTTGTCCTGGTTTTGGACGTTTTGCTCCATACTTAGATCTACGTTGTGTTCTTCCTGCAACACCCGCAGTGTCTAATGCTCCACGTACGATGTGGTAACGTACACCTGGTAAATCTTTTACTCTTCCACCTCTAACTAATACTATCGAGTGCTCTTGTAGATTGTGACCTTCTCCAGGAATGTATGCATTCACCTCGTTACCGTTTGTTAAACGAACCCTAGCTACCTTTCTCATTGCTGAGTTTGGTTTTTTAGGAGTTGTTGTGTAAACACGAGTACACACACCTCTTCTTTGAGGACAAGAATCTAAAGCAGCCGATTTACTCTTCTTAGTTATTTGGGTTCTCCCTGTTCTTACTAATTGTTGAATTGTTGGCATAATTAAATACTAAAAATTTTTACTGTTTAAAATTCCCGCTTTTTACGGGGTTGCAAATGTAGGAATTATTTTTTACTTTCCAAATCATAATTTATTAATTTTCAATGCGATTTGATTTTTGTAGTGTTTTGATTGGTATTGAGTTACAAAAATGAAAGACAAAAATTCTCTTGAATTGTTGCATTAGATTATGATACAAGTTCAGAATGACAAAGTGAATATAAAATTTATTTTACTTTTTTTCGTTTCTTTACTGCTATGAAATTACTTTTTGGTTTTATTCTGTTTTTTTGCTTCCAATTTTCATTGGGACAAAACTTCTATCTAAACATAAAAGGAACTTCTGAAATCGAAAACAAAACCATTGATAGTTTGCAATACGAATCTAAACATAGTTCGGTTGCTTTACTTTTAGAGGAACAAAAACGTTTTGAAAGCAAATTAACAAATCAAGGTTTTTTTGACTGGTTACTCTTGGAACAAAAAAAGGTAAACGACAGCAGTTTTGTTTTTAAATACAATTTGGGAAATTCGATAAAGAACAACACTATATATATAGGTAATCTTTCTGCTGAAGAAAAATCGCTGTTACAAATAGAAAATGATTCTTTGGTTATTGCTACGAATGAAGTTGAGAATTTTATGAAAAGTAAAATTGCTTTGTTAGAAAAGAAAGGATACTCTTTGGCAAATTTGCAATTGACTAATCAGCGAAAAGTTGACAATAATTTGTTTTCTGAATTGCAACTAAAACTCAATTCGAAAAGAAATATTACCGATATTGTTATTGTAGGTTACGACAAATTTCCAGCAGGAATTAAAAAAGCAATTACGAAAAAAGCAAAAAAAGCGACTTTTAATCAGGATAATTTAAAACAGATTAATGACGAGTTTGACAAACTGCAATTTGTGAGTCAGTTGAAATATCCTGAAATTTTATTTACAACCGATTCCACTAAGATTTTTGTGTATTTAGAAAAATCGAAACCCAATAAATTTGATGGTTTTATCGGGTTTTCAAACGATGATGAAAGCAAATTGACTTTTAACGGTTATTTGGATTTACAATTGCAAAACATTCTAAACACGGGTGAAAAATTTAATTTGTATTGGAAAAACGATGGTAACCGACAGACTTCGTTCAATTTAGGAACCGAATTACCTTATATTTTTAAGACACAGATTGGAATTAAAGCCAATTTGAGAATTTTCAAACAAGATTCTACTTTTCAGAACACGGTTACTGATTTGAATTTGGGCTACTATTTTTCGTACAACACCAAAGCTTATATTGGCTATCAAAAAACTACATCGGTAGATATTCAAAATACAAATTCGTTTAGTTTGAATGATTTTACCAATACTTTTTTAACAACGAGTTTTGAATATACCGATTTTGACAACGAAAATTTCATCTTTCCTGAAAAAACAAAAGTCTTCATAAAAGCAGGAACAGGTAATCGAACCATTACATCTAAAAAAACAAGTCAGTTTTTTACTCAATTGGATTTGAGTTACAACTTTAATTTAAATCAAAAAAACAGCATTTATATAAGAAATCAGACTTTTTATTTACAAAGTGACGATTATGTAATTAACGAATTGTTTCGATTTGGAGGTATCAATTCTATCAGAGGCTTTAACGAAAATAGTTTACAAGCGAATGTTTTTAGCGGAATTATGGCAGAATATCGTTATTTGGTAGCGCCAAATTTATACATTCACTCTATAACCGATTATGGTTATTTTCAAGACAAAACAGCAACAATTGATGATAAACTTTTAGGCTTAGGCTTCGGATTTGGGTTGTTTACCAAAAACGGATTATTCAATTTAGTCTATGCTAATGGAAGTACGAGCGAACAAGCGATAAAACTTTCAAATTCAATTATTCACATAAGTTTTAAGACAAATTTTTGATTTTGTACAAAAAATGTTATAAAAAAGTTAATATTATATTAGGTTTGTTATAAAAAATTTCTGATTTTTGAATCACTAATTCAAATCAACCAATATGAAATCAAAAATTAATTTATTACTAACCTTTTTAGCACTGTTGTTAAGTCAACAATTTTTTGCTCAGGCAAAATCTGTGTCAGGAACAATTCTTGACGAAGGAGGAGTGCCTCTTCCAGGAGTAACAATTCTTGAAAAAGGAACAAAAAACGGAACTCAATCTGATTTTGATGGAAACTATCAAATCAAAGTAAATGACGGAGCTATACTTGTTTTTTCGTTTATTGGAATGTTACCACAGGAAGTTGTTGTATCATCTTCTAAAATCAACATAACAATGAAAGAGGATGTAACAGAGCTGGAATCAGTTGTAGTTACAGCCTTAGGTATAAAAAGAAAACCAGACGAAATCACAACTGCATCACAAGTTGTAAAAACAGACGAACTAAACCAAGCGAAAGCTACTAATGCTGCCGTTGGATTAGTTGGAAAAGTATCTGGTTTACAAATCAACACTATCAATAATGGTGTTAACCCTAGCACTAGAATTCAATTACGTGGTTTCCGTTCAATTTCTGGAAATAATGAAGCGTTAATTGTAATTAATGGTGTTATTTCTACATCTGGCGCATTTTCAGAATTAAACCCTGAAATCATTGAATCAATAAATGTAATCAAAGGTTCAAACGGTGCTGCTTTATATGGATCACAAGGATCTAATGGAGTAATTATCGTTACTACTAAAAAAGGGAATAAAGAAGAAAACAAATTTAAAATTGCCTTAAACTCATCTGTTACTTTTGAAGAAGTTTCTATGTTACCAAAACTTCAAAACAGATTTGGTCAAGGATATCAAGGAGCGCAAGATTTTACAGAAAACACTAGTTGGGGACCAGAATTAGATGGGTCACTACAGCCAACTGGTTTAGAACAAATATTAATGCCTTACTCTTTCATTAAAGACAACTACAAACCATTTTTCAACACTGGAACCACCATGTTAAACTCTATCGCGGTTTCCTCTGGTGATGAAAATGGCTATGTAAATCTTTCTATTGGAAATCAAGAAACTAGTGGGATTATCCCAACAGATTCATTTAAGAAAAACAATTTCAATTTTAGCGCTGGTAAATCAAACGACAAGTGGAGTTTAAATGCAAATTTACGTTACACAACAAGTCACCAAAATACAGCTGGAGGAGTAGAAGGTTCTATTTATAACTCTTTAACTCAAGTTCCAGTTAATGTACCTGTAGAAGCGTTTTCAAATCCTAACAATGCAACCCACTGGACGTATTGGGAATTAAGCCCGTACTGGAGACTTAAAAACGAAAGAGTTGACTCTAAAGGGCAAACTATTGAAGGTGTTGGAGAAATTGGATATAAAATCAACAAAAACATTGACGCAACTTATAGAGCAAGTTTTAGAACAACTTCTTTTAACGGATACAGTTTCTTTAATGGTTACGTAGCAGAAGTAGTTTATTGGGATTCTCCTTTTGACTATGTTTCTTCATATAGTGTTAACAACAGTAATTCAAGAAGAATATATTCTGATTTCTTATTGAATTTTAACTATATGCTTACCAATGACATTTCATTCAAAGCGAACGTTGGTAATAACATTACCAATATAGAATCAAATGCTTCTTCAATTAGAGGAGAAAGATTAGTAGTTCCAGGCGTATACAACATTTCAAACATTACTGGAAATGCAATCCCATTTGATTTTAAATCTCAACAAAGAGGATATGCTTTTTTTGGAAATGTTGATTTAGGATATAAAGATTATTTATTTCTTAATTTAACAGGAAGAAACGATTGGACTTCTGTACTTAGCAAAAACAATAATTCTTTCTTTTACAGTAGCGCAGGGGTTTCTTTTATCCCAACAAAAGCTTTTGAAAACTTTGGAGGAGACGTTTTAACTTACGCTAAGATATCAGCAAGTATAGTAAACGTAGGTAATGCTATCGTAGGACCTTACGATATTAATGATCGTTTTTTAAGTGGTGCTAGCGCAGGTTTCCCTTACAGTACAATCAACTCATTTGTACAAAATTTAGAAATCACTGATGGTGAATTAAAAAATGAAAACAACATTTCTAAAGAAATTAATTTAAATTTAGAATTTTTCAGAAGAAGAATTACGTTTGATGCTAGTTACTATAGCTCAAAAAACACAGACCAAATTCTTCAAACTACTCCTTCAACCACTTCAGGAGCTAACGTAGCTACCATTAACGTAGGAGAAACAACATCTACTGGTCTTGAATTGGATTTAGGATTAACTCCAATTAAAAATGATAATTTAACTTGGGATATTCGTTTTGGTTATAGTGCACCAAAAACCACAGTAGACAAAGTAACAGAAACTTCTACTCAAGTTGCTGTTGGAGACTACTTAGGAACTGCAGGTATTGCAGCAATTGCAGGTGAACAATTTCCAATGATTGTAGGTACAGGCTACCAAAGAGATGAAAATGGAAACGTTGTAATTGATGCCTCTTCTGGAGACCCATTAAAAGCAAACAATGTAAAATTAGGAAAAACAACTCCAGATTACATCTTAGGTTTATCAAGTTCATTAACATACAAAAACTTCAAACTTTCTGGAGTATTTGATTACAGAACAGGACACGTGTTCTACGCTGGAGTTAAAGACGGATTAATTCAAAACGGAACTGATATTGCTACAGCTCAAGGCGGAAGACAACCTTTTATCTTCCCTAACTCTGTAATTGAAACTTCACCAGGAGTTTACACAGAAAACAATACAATAACAACATCAGGAGGACAAGATTACTACACCGGAATTTATAGAGAAATTGATGAAAACTTTGTATTAGACGCTACTGCATTCAAATGTAGAGAAATTGCTTTATCATATACTTTCTCTAAAGATTTATTAAGTAGAATTGGAATCGACAGCTTCTCTGTAGGTATTAATGCTAGAAATGTTTTCATGATTTTACCAAAAGAAAACAGAAACTATACTGACCCTGAATTCTCATTCACTACAGGAAACAATGTTGGACTTAGTACAGGAAATCAAGCACCTCCAACAAGAACCTACGGGATTAACTTTAACTTAACTTTTTAAGAAATACTATGAAAAATATTTTTAAACATATCGCTTTTGGATTAGTAGTACTTACTAGTCTAAACTCGTGTGATGATTTTTTAGATGTAAATGATGACCCAAACAATCCAACATCTGAAAATATAGATCCAGCAATTGTACTTGCAGCTACACAAGTTTACACTTACAATACATTGGCAAGAGACATGAACCAATTAGGTAATCTTATGATGAACAATTGGACAAGAGATGTTGGAGCTTCAAACTCAAGTTATTATTTTAATGAACATAACTACAACGTAACTTCTGATTTTTATTCTGGTATTTTTGAAAACTTAATGTTAAGAACTTCAAATTATACTTTTATTCAAAATGCTGAAGGAGCAGAATACGATAATTATAAAGCAATTGCTAAAATTATGAAATCGTATTATTTTCAGTACTTAGTAGATTTGTATGGTGATATCCCATATTCTCAAGCACATCTTCGTGGAGAAAATCTTACTCCAGAATACGATGATGATTTATCAATTTATCGTAATTTAATTGTTCAATTAGACGAAGCAATTGCGCTTATTGACGATGCTCCTGCTGGAAGCTTAAACCCAGGCGGAAATGATGTTATGTTAGGCGGCGACATGGAAACATGGAAAAAATTCGCAAATACAATTAAACTTAGAATCTTATTGAGAGAATCTGGCAGAACTGCATCTGGAACTTATGTTCAAGATAAAATTGACGAAATGGAAGCAAATGGTGCTGAATTTTTAGGAGCAAATGACAACATAACTATTAACCCTGGTTATGCTGCAGCTACTAATCAACAAAATGGATTTGCATCATTATTTTTAAACGTGAACGATGCTTTTGTAAACAATTACAGCTCTACAGCTGCTACAAAATACACTATCGAATATTTGACTAATACAAACGACACAAGAAGAAACCGTATCTATGCTGCAGCATCAAACGGGTCATATGCTGGTCATCAACAAGGCGATATTTTAGAAGCTTCTACAAACTACCCTGTTTCTCATATTGGTCCTGGTTTATTAATTAATTCAGCTCAAGACGGAATTATATTTACTGCCGCTGAAAGTTTCTTATTACAAGCAGAAGCTGTACAAAGAGGATATTTAACAGGATCCGCTAAAGATTTATATGAAAGTGGAATTAAAGAATCATACAAAATCTTAGGTTTAGCAGAATCAGACGCTATTACATATTACAGTCAATCTATTTCACTTGTAAGCTGGGATAGCTCTGCTGGAAATGAAATTGAAGCAATTATCAACCAAAAATGGATTGCTTTAAACGGAATTAATGGTGCAGAAACTTGGATTGAAAACACAAGAACTGGTTTCCCAGCTCACGTTCCATTATCTACAGTAGCTCCTGGAACTTCAAGACCAATTCGTCTTCTTTATCCAAGTTCTGAAATTGCAGGAAACACAGCAAATGTTCCACAACAAACAGAAGCACAAGCATTTACTAGTAAAATATTTTGGAACGAATAAAAAAAAGAAATATGAAAAAAATTAAAATTTTATCATTAGCGTTATTCGCTCTTTTAATGATAACATCGTGTGTTAAAGACGATGAAGAAAATACAGGAAATGGTGCTAGAGTTGTAGGTTTCAGCAGAAGTTTCAATTCGTTCATTTTTACTGGAGCAGATACTGAGCCTTATTTAATCAACGAAAAAATTAACCTTATAGGTGGTGCTAACGGAACGCCGTCAAATGAAGATATTGTTATTTCATTTTCAATTGACCCAAGCAGTACTGCAATTCAAGGAACAGATTATACCATTTCTGGGACTTCTACAATATTAGAAGCAGGTTCTGATTTTACGCAAATTCCAATTACTGTTGATCCTTCTGTACTTCCTGGAAATACTCCAAAAACAATTGTAATTAATTTAGATGGAACAAATTCGGACGCAGCGGTTATTTCTGATGATAAAAAACAAATTACAATAACAATTGCCAAGTGTGAATCTAACTTAGCTGGTACTTATGACCTAGTTGTTACAAGAACTGACAACAATACCACTTATAATTTCCCAAGTGAAGTAATTACAGAGATAGGTATTGGACAATATGTAACTTCATCAACAGGTCCTTATGGAAATGGAGATTTAACTTCTGATGGTGCTCCAAGAGATGGATTTGTATTTAATGATGTTTGTCAATCTATACAAATAGAAGAGCAATTTCTTGGAGATTACTATTCTAATCTAGTAGAAGGTGATAGCGACTCAGGGTTTGTAACTCTTGATCCTGTCACTGGAGAAGTAGAATCTATAACCATGTATTACTCAATTAGAGGTTTTAGTAGCGGTACCGCGAGAAGAACTTTTACAGCAGTTTACACTAAACTTTAATAACGATTCATTATGAAAAAAATAAATATCATACGATTCCTTTTTACAAGTGTCCTTTTTTCGTCAATTGTAATGCTAACTGCTTGTAATGACGACGATACTGATTTAGGAAGCAAAGTAAAACCTGTTTTAACATCAAGTACAACAACATTCACTGCAAAAGAAGGGGATGTTATTACCTTGGATTTCACTTTAGATAAAGCAATCAACAAACCAATTGAATATCGTTTGGTTATGTTAGATGAAAGCACNNCGCAACAGACATGGAAGATTATTCAATCCCAGGTTGTCGTAGCAATGATCCAGATTGTGTGGCTATCGAAGAAAACGGAGGACCAGTGGGCTACATTTTTGAAATCCCTGCTTACACTACATCTTACAGTGTTGACATTTCTTTACTTAACGATTTAGATATTGAAAGCACAGAGAACTTAAAATTAAAAGTAGTGTCTAATAGAACCTTATTAGGAACTGTTAATGACTTAGTTTTTGATATCAACATTGAAAATTCTAGCGATTTAGTAATTGACTTAAATTGGTCAGGAACTTTTGATGATAGTGGAACAACAGTTGACAACTGTGACTTAGATATGGACTTAGAGTTATTAGATAGTAATTTTGATTACATTGATTTTAGCTACAGCAATTGTCCAGAACAATTAACTTTAAGCACTTCAATGCCTGACGGAACATACTATTTAGATGTTAGTCTTTGGACAACTTATGGTTACAACCAACCAATAAATATTCCTGCTTCAGTTATATTTAACAAGCCTGGTTTACCATTATCACAAACGGTTGATGTTTCTTCTTATTTCCCAATGGATCAAGGTGGATTAGACGACGGTAATTCAAATGCAATTATTACTTTTGAAATAACAAAAGTGGGACACATTTTTACAATTACTAATCCTAACAGCCAAGTTGTATTTCAAGGAAGAAATGCTAAAAGAGCTGGTAACCGAATTAATCTAAAAAAATAAACTCAAAAGAGTTTTAAAAACATAAATCCAAAACCACTTCAATTGAAGTGGTTTTTTTATACCTTTGCCTCATGGAAAAAGACAACCAAATATTCGGGATTAGAGCAATAATTGAAGCAATTAACGCTAAAAAGGAAATTGATAAAGTATTCGTTCAAAAAGATGCACAAGGCGACTTGATGCAAGATTTGATGAAAACGATGAAAAGAAACAACATCAACTTTTCATACGTTCCTGTTGAAAAACTAAACCGATTAACTCCAAATAATCACCAAGGTGCGGTGGCAACCATTGCTCCTATTTCTTTTGTTTCATTAGAAACTATGGTTGAAAGTGTTATTGAAAGTGGCAAAAAACCTTTATTCCTAATTTTAGATCAATTGTCTGATGCACGTAACTTTGGCGCTATCATCAGAACAGCAGAATGTACGGGTGTTGACGGAATTATTATCCAAAAACAAGGTTCGGCTCCAGTAAATGGCGATACAGTTAAAACTTCGGCTGGTGCAGTTTTTAATGTGCCTATTTGTAAAGTAGACCATATTAAAGATGCTATTTTCTATTTACAAGGTTCTGGAATCAAAACGGTAGCTGCAACTGAAAAAACAGAGCAACACATTTACGATATCAACTTCAACGAAGGAGTTGCCATTATTATGGGTAGCGAAGACAGAGGCGTTAATCCTTCTGTATTAAAAATTGTAGATGAAAAAGCAAAATTACCTATGTTTGGAACTATCGAATCATTGAATGTTTCGGTGGCTTGTGGTGCTTTTTTGTATGAGGCTTTGAGACAGAGAATGTAATAATGTCATACTCGATAAACTTTTCTAAAAGCTTACGAAAAATGGAGGCTTTTTTTACTTCTTCCCTCCTAAAAACTCATACACCACTTTCATAGAAGAATTAAAATATTCCCGAATCACTTCTTCCGGTTTTGGTGGCGGATTAAAATTTCCTTTTTCGTCGAAGTTTTTCATGAATGGATCGAGTTCTGGATTGAAATCGGGTTTTTCCCATTCGTAGAAAATCGGTTTTGAAAATTGAGGTGTTTTTAAAACTAAGGCTAAGGCTAATCCCACAAAAAATCCTGCTAAATGCCCTTCCCACGAAATACCTTCTTTTACATTTGGAAACATGTACCAAACACTTCCGCCGTATAAAATTACGATGGTGAATGATAAAGCTACCAATCGATAATATTTAGTAAAAATGCCTTTGAAGAAAATAAAACTCACCAAAGCATAAATTAATCCACTGGCACCAATGTGGTAACTTGGCCTACCTAACAGCCAAGTTCCTAATCCTGAAAACAGAATTCCTAAAAATAACACTACAAACGATTGTTCTTTGTAGAAATATCTCAAAACAGGCAACAACACTAATAAAGCAACAGAATTATTAGCCAAATGCTCAATATCGCCATGCAAAAAAGGGCTGAAAAGAATTCCTTTTAAACCGAAAACTTCTCTTGGATAAACACCAAAATGCGACAAACTATGATGAAAATGCAATTCGTACCAAAAAACCGACCATAAAGTCAATACAAAAAATAACGGCAAATAAATGACCGCTTTTGTAAACTGAAAAGGATTATCGTGATGTTTTTCCATATTGATTTGAATTCAAAGATAAAGCCAAAAATATTTCTATGCACATTTGTCATAAAATTGTAATTTTACGTCATGAATCAACCATTAGCCGAACGCATTCGCCCACAACAATTATCGGATTACATCAGTCAATTACATTTAGTTGGACCTGAGGGTTCATTAACACAACAAATTGCCAAAGGATTAATTCCAAGTTTGATTTTATGGGGACCTCCAGGAACTGGAAAAACTACCTTGGCACAAATCATGGCGCAAGAAAGCAAACGTCCGTTTTACCAACTGAGTGCCATACATTCAGGCGTTAAAGACATTCGTGAAGTCATTGAAAAAGCGAAACAAAGCAACGGTTTATTCACAGCAAAAAATCCGATTTTATTTATTGATGAGATTCATCGTTTTTCAAAATCACAACAAGATTCTTTACTGGCTGCAGTTGAAAAAGGTTGGGTAACTTTGATTGGCGCTACCACTGAAAATCCGAGTTTTGAAGTCATTCCCGCTTTATTGTCAAGATGTCAGGTGTATGTGTTGAACGCTTTTACCAAAGACGATTTAGAAGCCTTATTGCATCGCGCGATGAAAACTGATATTCAGCTACAAAATAAAGACATTCAGTTAAAAGAAACCGAAGCATTGTTAAGACTTTCGGGTGGCGATGGACGAAAATTATTGAATATTTTCGAATTGGTCATCAATGCAACCGAAAGCGGCACCATTGAAATTACAAATGAAAGAGTCATACAATTGGTGCAAAAAAACACCGTATTGTATGACAAAACAGGCGAACAACATTATGATATTGTTTCCGCTTTTATTAAATCAATTCGTGGAAGCGACCCAAATGGCGCTGTTTATTGGTTAGCTCGAATGATTGAAGGTGGCGAAGATGTAAAATTCATAGCCCGAAGAATGCTAATTTTAGCTAGTGAAGATATAGGAAATGCCAACCCAACAGCGTTTATCATGGCAAATAATGCTTTTCAAGCGGTGGCAACTATTGGTTATCCCGAAAGTCGCATTATTTTGAGTCAATGTGCGATTTATTTGGCAACTTCGCCAAAAAGCAATGCCAGTTATATGGCTATTGGAAAAGCGCAACAAATGGTAAAACAAACAGGAGATTTACCAGTTCCAATCCATTTAAGAAATGCTCCAACCAAATTAATGAAAGAATTAGGTTACGGAGAAGAATACAAATACTCACACGATTTCCCAAACAACTTTGCCGAACAAGAATTTTTACCCACTGAAATATCCGAAACTAAATTTTTTGAGCCTGGTGAAAATGCACGTGAAAAAGAATTACGCCAATTTTTAAAGAATCGATGGAAGGATAAATATGGGTATTAAATCTTAAAACTTAACTTCCACTTTTTCTGAAAATAATTTATCACCTTCATAATATTCAAAAAACCAACCACTACTCTTCTTCATTAAAACACCTGATTTAGAATCTTTCTGAGCTATAAAAATATTGTCAGCAGAAGTTTTCTTTAAAATAAAGATGGTTTCTGGTTTATCATTTACTAGTTTATAACCATTAACTATTGGAATTGCAAATAAAGTGTTTGCTGCTCCAGTATTCGAAATAATTTCGTTTTTAGAAACTTCTACTACTTCTTTTGGAGTTTCCACAACTTCTATTTTTTCTATTGCATCTACATTTTTGAAATTTATTTTTCCTTTAAGTGAAGACAAAGCTTGTCTAAAAGTTTGGGTGTAAGCAACTTTATATTGTTTTTCTCTACTCGTTGCTAATTCACTTTTTAATAACACTTTATTTGTACAATCTTTAATTTCAAAATGAATTTTAGTCAAAAACATTGTATTACTTTCAACAGCATTTGCATATAGAGTCAAACACCTATTTTTCGATAATTCATCCGGAAATTTTTCGTTATCATAATACACTTCAAGACCTTCACTTTGAAAAAAGGATTTAGTTAATTCATTAAGTCCGTACTTATTAGTCTCTGTAAAAAAAGAAAATTGAGATGGAATGATGATGTATTTATAGCTTTCTTGAGCAAATGAAATACAACTTAAAAACAATGCAATAATTAAAACAACTTTCTTCATACTATAATATATTTTTTAATTCTAATAAATGACTTACTTGTAAAACTGGATTTTCAACTTCGATATTTTGTTCATTAAAAAACACAGCTTCAATGCCAGCTTCTTGTGCTCCAATGATGTCGGCTTCGTAACTATCGCCTATCATTAAACTTTCTTCTTTTGAAGCGTTTGCCAAAGATAAGGCAAAATCAAATATGTTTTTATGTGGTTTTTTAACTCCTGCTAATTCAGAATTAGTAATCGTTTCAAAATAATGATCAATCTTGGAATTCTTCATTTTTTTGGTTTGAACAGATGCAAAACCATTGGTAATAATATGCAATTGATATTTTGGCTTTAGGTAATCCAATAACTCAATAGCGCCGTCAAAAAGATGATTGTATTCGGGTAAATATTTGATATATTCTTCGGATAAATGATGAATCATTTCATCTGAAACTTCAAAGTTTAATGCATCAAAAACGTCTTTCAAACGATAATAACGTAAATCGTCATGCGAGATCTGATTCACTTGGTACAATTTCCAATAATGTTGGTTTCTTGGAATGTAAATATTCAGAAAATCGGATAATTCAATATCGAAACCTTGCTGTTTGAAAATCGTATCAAACGCAAATCCAGAATTTTTATCGAAATCCCAAAGCGTGTGATCTAAATCGAAGAAAATGTGTTTTTTATGTTGGAATGATTGCAATGCTATGTGTTGTGTTTGAACGATTAAAAAAAGCCCAAACGAATGGGCTTCTAAATTATTTACTTTGAGATATAATTACGGCGTCTTCGATATGGTAAATCCAATCTTCAACGTCGGTTTCGTTGTATCTAAAAGTTCCTTTTAAGGTTACATACGTATCGGTTTTTAACTTAGGAAAAGCACCACCTTTAAACTTAATACCTGCAATCGTTTCTGGGCCTGATTTTCCACAGAAGAAACAAGCAGCAAAAACGTTTTTACTCAACGCGTAATTTTTATTGTCGATTGGCACAATGAATCCGCTCATGAAAACGGTTTTCTTTTGCATCATTTTCAATTTCATGTTCACTTGTGGAAATTCCACTTCACCATAAGTGGCGTGTTTTTTACGAACGTATTTGATATCGCCCAATAGTTTCCATGTTAGGGTGTCTGCTGCTACTGATGTTTTAGTAGAAGCTTTTACAATTGAAGTTGTACTATCTGAAAAGCTCATCATCGAAATAAAAACGACTAAAGCCAAACTTAATTTAATATAATTACGCATTTGCTAATGTTTTTGAAATATTTAAATTGTATGCTTTTACAGCTGGAATTAACGCAGCAATAAAGCCCACAAATATAGTTAGTAAAAATAGAGTTCCCTCTTTCTCCCAAATAAATTCGTATGGATTGAAACTCATTTTGAAATCTTCTTCGGCTGAGTTCGATAACATACTTAATCCTACTCTTCCCAAAATCGTACCAAAAATAAATCCAACCACGCATAAAAGCAAACTTTCAATCATTACGACTTTTAAAAGTTGTAGTCTTTTTGCTCCGTTGACACGCATTAAGGCAAATTCGTTTTCACGCTCTTTTAATGTATTGTAAAGTGCGATGAAAATCGAAATTCCGGAAATCAACATAATTCCGTATGCTAAATATTGTAACGCTGAAATTCCAATTCCGAATAAAGAAAATAAACGATTTACTTCGATAGCTGGTGAAGCGACTTGCATTTTAGTATTTTGTGCGATGATTCTTGGCCAAGTTACAATTCCCATTTTATTACGGAATTTTAGCAAAACGGCTGTAATTTCCATTCCAGGTTCGTCTAAAGTCATATCGGCTTCTTCGTGATGTTCTTCTCCTTCTACATGAACGTGACCTTCTTCACCATGTGCTGGATTTTCTGATTCTTCATGTCCGCCGTGCATTTGCCAAACACTTGGAATCGTGCATAAAATCAAATTGTCAACTACTTTTCCTGTTGGTTTGGCAATTCCGACAACTTTATATCCGTAATGATCGTGCACTTCACCTTCAGCTGCATCTCCATGCGAGCCAAAGAACTCATCTCCAATCTTTAAACTTAATTTTTTAGCAATATCACTTCCGATTACAACTTCAAAATTCTTTTCGAATAGTTTTCCTTCGGAAATTTTTGCTCCATATTTTTCTAAATAATCGGGCGTTGTTCCTAAGATTTTGTAACCGCGATAATTATCTCCAAATGCTAACGGAATCGCTTTTTGAACAAACGGATGTTGCATCCAAACTTTTGCCGAGTCGTAACTAATATTTCCCGTAGGAGAATCCACTTGGTAAACCGAAGATAATATCAATTGTAATGGACTTCCTTGCGCACCCATTACTAAATCAACTCCGTCGATATTGCTTGAAAATTTTTCTTCAAATTGTTTTTCGACCAAAACTAAAGTAGTAATAATCGCAACACTTGAGGTTAGCAAAACAACACTCAAGATGGTATTTAATGGTTTGAACCATATATTTTTCCATGCTAAATTTGCTATCATACTAACGTGATTTTATTGATGAATCTTTCTTTAATTCGGTTATCATGCGTAACAATTAGTAAAGCTGCTTTATATTCTTTCGATAAAGAAGTCAGCAATTCGATTACTTTTTCCGCATTTTTATCATCTAAACTCGATGTGGGTTCGTCAGCTAACAAAACTTTTGGTTCGTTCATTAACGCACGTGCAATCGAAACACGTTGTTGTTGTCCAATACTTAATTGTGATGGCAGTTTAGACGCTTGGTTTTCGATTCCCAATTGTTCTAAAAGTTTCTTTGCTCGTTTGGTATGCTTTTTACCTGTTGCTAACCAACTTGCCATTTCCAAATTTTCCAAAACTGTCAATGCGCCAATAAAATGCGATTTTTGAAAAACCACACCAATGTGCTTTCCACGAAATTTATCGGTTGCTTTTTCAGAAAAAGAAACGATATCTGTTTTATCGATTTCTATTTCGCCTTTAGCGGGTTTTAACAATCCTGCTAAAATGTGCAAATACGTAGTTTTTCCTTTACCTGAATCTCCTGTAATTAAAAGCGTGTTCCCAGCTTCGCAATACAAATCAGGAAAGATAAATTCTTGCTCTTTACTATAGGAAAATCGTATGTTTTTAGTGCTTATCATTATTGTTTCAGCATTAATTTAGTGTTGCAAGATAACAAATTCGTTTAAAAAATTTCTTAAATAATTTCTAATAATCTTATATCAAAAAAGAAGCTGAAACGAGTTCAGCTTGACAATTTTTATTTGATTATTTAACTATTCTTCATCATGAGTACACAATCCCACAATCGTATGAAAAGTATCATGTAAACCATTTAAAGCTTTAGTGATTTTTGCATCAGAAGCTTTAGATTTCACTAATTTATCCAACGCTTTACTGTCTTTAGCTAATTTATTAACCGAAGCTACAATTTCTTTTTTATTGAATTGAGCTGGAATTTTTGCCATTTTTAAAGCATTTGCTTTTTCTGCCATTTCAGCGCTTCTATCTTTAATTGGCTGTAAGTTTCCTTCTTCACTTGGATGGAAGGTTTGCGACATTACTTTGTGAAAGGTTTTGATTTCTGGCCAAGAAGCAAATGTATCTGGTTTTGGCATTGCTGCTTTGTATCTTTTGCTTACTTCTGTCCAATTTACAACACTCCATAAAGCAGATAGATAATCGGCTCTTTTATTTTGATACTTTAAGTAATAAGCATGTTCCCAAACATCGATTCCAAAGATTGGCGTTCCTTTTACTTCTGCAATATCCATTAATGGATTATCTTGATTTGGTGTTGAACTAACAACTAATTTTCCTTCTTTCGTCACAACCAACCAAGCCCAACCTGAACCAAAACGACTCGCTCCAGCCGCATTTAATTTTTCTTTCAACACATCAAAACTTCCGAAAGTTTCATTTACTGCTTTTTCTAATTCAGCCGACATTTTAGTGTTTTTCTCAGGTGTTAAAACCGACCAAAACAATTCGTGATTATAATGCCCACCCGCGTTATTACGAACTGCAGCTGGCATTGTAGAAATTTTTGCAAAAATTTCGTTTAGACTTAATTTTTCATCAGCAGTTCCTGCTAAAGCTGTATTTAGATTTTTAACATAAGCTGCATGATGCTTGCTATAATGAATTTCCATAGTTTGCGCATCAACAAATGGCTCTAAAGCATTGTATGCATAAGGCAAAGCCTTTTGTGTAAACTGAGCCGATGCTGTTAGAGTTACTAGAAGAGTTGCAACTAAAAGTTTTATGTTTTTCATATTGTATTAATTTTTGATAAAAATACGGCTTATCAGTTAGATAAAAAACTACCAAATCTTAAAATTTCCATAATTCTGAAATTTAAATTTTAGAAAATTCCTTCATCCTGAAAACTTAAATAACCATTTTCAGTAATAATAAGATGATCTAAAACCTGGATTTCTAAGGTTTGGCCAGCTTCTTTTATTCTTTTGGTAATCTTTAAATCAGCTTCACTTGCCATTAATTTTCCTGATGGATGATTATGCGAAAGAATTAAACCCGTTGCGTTTTGTTCGAAAGCTAATTTGAAGATAATTCGAATATCTACAACGGTTCCTGTGATTCCTCCTTTTGAGAGTTGGGCCTTGTAGATGACTTTATTCGAATTGTTAAGATATAATACCCAAAATTCTTCGTGAGGCAATTCGCCAATAATGGGTTGCATGATATCGAAAACCGCTTTACTGGAAGTGATTTTTTTGAGTTCAATGGCGTCTTCGGCTCTGCGTCTTCTTCCTAATTCTAAAGCTGCGGCGATTGAAATGGCTTTGGCTTCACCAATTCCTTTGAATTGCATGAGTTGAGACACCGACATTTTCCCTAAAGTATTCAAATTGTTTTCGGAAGAAGCTAAAATGCGTTGGCATAATTGCACGGCACTCTCGTTTCGAGAACCGGAACCAATTAAAATAGCAAGTAATTCGGAATCAGATAAGGTAGATTTACCTTTTATAAGAAATTTTTCACGTGGGCGATCGTCTTCAGCCCATTGATTGATTGGCGTGTACATAAAAATTTATTTTGGCGTTCATATAAACAAATCTATTATTATAAAATTAATTATCCAAATTTTGTAACTTTATTGAAATTTAAAAAAATATAACCTTAAAAATAAAACAACATGAAAACATTAAAAAATTTTATTGCTTTAGTAGCAATTTTATTGACGGGCTTAACTTCATCAGCTCAAACGGCAGATGAAATTATTAATATATATATAGAAAAAATTGGTGGAAAAGAAAGGCTTTCAAAAGTTAATAGTTTAAAAAAGAAAATGATAGTCAATTCCTATGGAATAGAGATTCCTATGGAAATTTACAATAGCACTTCAGGAAAAACATATGTAAAAATTAATATTTCAGGAAAAGAAATTACTGAATCAGCATTTGATGGAAAAAAAGGTTGGAGAACAGACCTTTACTCAATGAAAGTTGAAAAATTAGACAATGAAGCAATTAATAATCAACTGAGTCAAGCCAATGATTTTCCAGATCCATTTTACAACTACATAAAAAAAGGATATAAAGCCGAATTTTTAGGAAAAGAATTTAAAGAAGATATTGAATATTTTAAAATCAAACTAACCAAAACACCCATTTTTGTTGCTGGCAAAAAAGAAGAAAATATATGTTATTATTATTTTGACACAAAAACACACTTGCCAATGATAATTGAAACCGAGATAAAAGAAGGACCAGCAAAAGGAGTAATAACACCCACATTTATAAGAAATTACCAAAAAATGGATGGCTTATTATTTCCTCATGAAATGGAAGATATTGAAAATGTAATTACTATTAATAGTATTGAAATCAATCCAATTATAGATTTTAAAGCATTCGAAATGAAAACCGAATAATATAAAAAAAAAGTTTTTTCATCATTTTAAGTAAAATTGAAATCGTCAAAAAAATCTCTCGCCTAACTATTTAAATAAAGAATGTTTCTCATTTATTGTAATCTGTTTTTAAATTAATATCATAATAAAATTCAATGGTGTTCCGTTTTAATAAAAATCATACTTATGAAAATCATTCGAATCATTTTATTCTCTTTTTTATTTCTGAATTGTAAGAAAGAAACCATTAAAACGGAAATAGCGCAACAGATTGAATCAAAAACAGAAATAGAAGCGATTAAAAACCCAACTGATTTCTATGAAAAACTATCAAATGCAGCTATTTCGATAATTGATCCTGAAGTGGTTTATACTCCAGCATATGTTGGGATAAAATATCCAAATGGTGATGTTCCTGCAAAAACGGGCGTTTGTACGGATGTGGTAATTCGTGCTTATCGAAAATTAGGGATTGATTTACAAAAAGAAGTGCATGAAGATTTGAAAGCCAACTTTTCTTTGTATCCGAATTTAAAAAAATGGGGTTTAAAAACCACAGATAAAAACATCGATCATAGAAGAGTACCTAATTTAGAAATTTTCTTCGCTCGAAAAGGCGAAAGTTTACCCATTACTCAAAATCCAAAAGATTACAAAACAGGTGATTTAGTCACTTGGATGATTAATGATAAATTACCTCATATTGGTATTGTAACTCACATAAAATCAAGCAACGGAAACCCAATGATTGTACACAACGTAGGAAGCGGACAAGTTTTAGAAGATTGTTTACTGAGTTGGAAAATTGTGGGACATTATAAATTTAAGATTGAAGATTAACGATTTTTGATTTTAGAAAATCTTCCAATACTTTTGCAGGAATTTTTTTCTCCTCTAAATCTCTATACCAATTATACCATAAATCTTCTTTCAATTCTAGATGATACTCATTAATCAAAAACTGAACAATTGGAATATTATTTTGTTGCAATTGTTTTACCATGTGTACAGTAATTCTTTCAAAAAACTGAAGCTGCCATAAAGTAACTTCTATATCTCTCTGAGAACATTGATATTTATCTGAAACATCTACTGATAAATCGTAATAATCTTGATTTAGTGGTTCTAAAAACTCAACAAGTTTATCATAATTAATTGAATTTGACTTTATCAAATCTCCTGTTGTACTTTGACTTTTCACATACACTTTGAATCCCTTTTTCCAATATTCAAAAAGTGTATTTATTATTGTATTTGTAAAATCATACTTAATAGAAAAAGTTTCCCCATGCTCTAGTCTCTTTGGCCACTTTTCTTTATTAATAAATAATGTAGTTGGATAATATTTATCTGGATTTTTATTCTCTTCAAAATGAAAAATCACTGTTTGTAAGAATTTAACTTCTTTTGAAATATTTACAATATTAACAGTTACATCACATTTCGATGGTTTAGGATGTGAAATATAATTAAATACAAATTTAAAATCTGGATTACCTTCTATATAGTCTTTTTTATACTTTTTCTTTACTCGACCATTAAATTGTTTAAGTATCCTATCACTAATATTCAGAAAATTATTTGTAATTGCAAAAAATCCAACAATTATTGCTAAAACACTTCCGAAAATTATTTTAAAACTATCAAGCTCCATGTTTTTATCAAATTATTGAATCAACCCTTTCACCTCATCAAAATTCAAACCACCGTAATTTCCTGAGCTCATTAGTAATAAAGCAGAATTATCTAAATTTTGGCTGAATAAAAAGTCTTTAAATTCGGTTGGATTGGTGTAAATAATTAAATCTTCTCTTTGGAAGGATTGCGCAATTTGGTCATAAGTTACTTCTTCCAAACGTTTGATTTTTACCGCATCGGGCGAGTAGAACACAACTGCAACATCGGCTGCGTCTAAAGCACCTTGGTATTCTTTTAAGAACTCGGCATTCAAACTACTATACGTGTGCAATTCTAAACAAGCGACTACTTTTCTATCTGGATATTGTGCTTTTACGGCTTTTGTAGTGGCTGAAACTTTACTTGGCGAATGCGCAAAATCTTTATAAGCTACTTTATTGGCACTTTCGGCAATTTTTTCTAAACGTTTTGAAGCGCCTTTGAAACTAGCGATGGCTTCGTAAAATTCAGCTTCGTCCACGCCCATGCATTGGCAAATCCATTTGGCACCAGCTAAATTGCTTAAATTATGTGCACCGAAAACTTCAATTGGCATTGGACCTTCTGGAGTGTCTAACAAAGTCGTTCCGTTTTCAACGTTGTAACTTGGTGTTTGGTAGGCAATTTTTCGAATTTGATTTTCGGTTCCTTCGGCTACTGATTTTACGGCTTCGTCTTCTTCGTTATAGACTAAAATTCCACCACGCGTGATTTGGTTAGCAAAAATTCTAAATTGTTCTACATAATTATCAAACGTTGGAAACACGTTGATGTGATCCCAAGCAATTCCTGACAACAACGCAATATTCGGTTGGTACAAATGGAATTTTGGTCGCAAATCGATTGGAGAAGTCAAATATTCATCGCCTTCCAACACAATAAAATCATTGTCTTCAGTTAAATGCACCATCGTATCGAAACCTTCCAACTGTGCACCTACCATGTAATCCACTTCGATATTGTGATAATGCATCACATGCAAAATCATCGAAGTAATCGTAGTTTTACCATGTGAACCACCAATAACTACTCGGGTTTTATTTTTCGATTGCTCGTATAAAAATTCGGGATACGAATAAATTTTCAAGCCTAACTCTTGTGCTTTCAACAATTCAGGATTATCTGCTTTAGCGTGCATTCCCAAAATAATCGCTTCAATATCGGTTGTGATTTTTTCTGGAAACCAACCTTCTTCCTTTGGTAACAAACCTTTTTTCTCCAAACGCGATTTTGAAGGTTCAAAAATAGCGTCATCGCTACCTGTAACGTGATATCCTTTATTGTGTAAGGCTAATGCTAAATTGTGCATGGCTGCTCCGCCGATGGCTATGAAATGTGTTCTCATTTTTTATGTTGAATTGTTAAACTGTTAATTTGTGAAATCGATTAAACGATTAAACATTTCAACAATTACGCTATTTATTTTCAAATTCTAGTTTTAACTTATTTGCTCTTGTTTTGTCTTTCAACTTGTTCAAATATAAGTCATATAATTTTTCGAAAGTAGTTTTAGAATTACCAATTTCGTGCGCTTTTTTATAGTTTATTTCTGCCTTTGAATAGCGCTTAAAATACACATCAATATAACCTTTTGCTAAGTAGCCGTCTACTTTTGAAAGAACCATTAATTCATCGGCATATTTTTGAGCTTTTTTTTCGCTTCCGCCAATCATAGCAGGTAATTCGATATATAACATGACTAATGCCCAACGCGATTCAACGTGTTTTACATCTAATTTTGCAGCGGTTAAAAACGATTCTTCTACTTCATCAATCATTCCTAAAGCTTTGAATTTGTTAGATTCTTTGGCTTTCATTCCTAATGCACCGCCATATTTGTACCAATAATTAGCATTTTTTGGATAACTAACTTTTAATTTTTTATAGTTGATTATCCCAGCATCCCAATCTTTTTGATGTCCGGCAATATCTCCAAGATATTCAATGGTTTTTATATGATTCGGTTGCGATTTTAAAAGTTCGGAAAATAGTTTTTCTGCTTCGTTGTATTTTTTTTGCGCATACAATTTCTCGGCCTTTTCAAACGTTGATTGAGAAAAGACTGAAAACGAAAGTAATAGAAAAAAGATTTGAATGTTTTTCATTTTTCAAAAATAGTGAAATGATTTTGGATATTTCACATAAAAAAACGACTTGATTTCTCAAGTCGTTTTTAATTTTATTGTATTTAAAAATTACTTCACAATAGTCATTTCGTCAACAATGTGTTTAGCGCCTGAGAAATTCTCAATTACCCATAACACGTAACGAATATCAACATTGATTGTACGTTGTAATTTTTTATCAAAGATTACGTCACCCGCCATAGCTTCGATGTTTCCGTCGAATGCTAAACCAATTAACTCACCTTTTCCGTTTAATACTGGCGAACCTGAATTTCCTCCTGTAATATCGTTGTCAGTTAAGAAATTAACGTGTAAAGAACCGTCTTTATCTGCATAACGACCAAAATCTTTAGCAGCATTCATTTCTAATACTCTTGTAGGTAAATCAAATTCTAAATCACCTTTTTTGTATTTTTTAACTTGACCCGCTAAAGTAGTGTAGTTGTTAACTTTAGCATCATTACGTTTGTCAGCTGGTAAAGAACGAACTTTTCCATAAGTTAAACGTAAAGTTGAATTTGCATCTGGATATTTGATTTCTCCAATTTTAGATTCTCTTAAACCTTCAACTAATAAACGGAAAGATGCACCAAAATCATTTTGAGATTTGATTAATTCTTCACTTCTAAAGCTGTAGTGATTTAACATATCATTCGTTAAAACGAAAAGTGGATCATTTTTAAGTAATTCTTCTGATGGTAAATCTAAGAATGCTTTTACTCTATCAACAGAAGTGAAAATACTTAAATCGAATGCTGCGTTTACATATTTAGTAAAATCGCCATTGTTTTCTGCAGCTAATTTCTCAACCATTGGAGCTAATTTATATCCCGCTTTTTTAGCATATAAATTTAATTGAGCTGCTAAAATATCTTTTTCAGCTGGAATATGTAATTCACTGTGCATTCCTTGAGCCATTTCTAAAATAGCAGGAGCCATTTGTGCTCTTTTTGTAGCATCTGCTTTAGCATAGTTTTCTAACTGTCTTCCTAAACCTCTACTTACTGTTCCAAAAGCAGACGTTCTGAACAATTGCATCATGTAGTTATCATGACGCGATTTTTCGTTAGTTAAAGCATAAAACTTATTGATTGTAGGCACTACATTACCATATTTTGCTTTATTAGCTGGTTGGTTAGCCCATTTGTGAAATTTAGCTTCTTGAGCTGCTTTTGTTTTAGCTGTTCCAAATTTTGATAACGCATCAATCATTCCTTGACGGTTTTTCCAGTAGTTAGCAACTCCTGCAAATTTTGAAGCATAAATAAGGTTTAAAGCATCAGACTGAACCATGTATTTTTTCATGTTGTCCATACCTGTTTTAGAACCTTCAACCCAAGCTGGATAAGCAAATTTTACGTTTTGCTCAATTCCACCTGCTGGCATCCAACGGTTAGTTCTACCTGGATAACCTAAAATCATAGCGAAGTCATTTTCTTTAACACCACCAATATTTACTGGTAAATAATGTTTTGGCTTTAAAGGAACATTGTTTGTAGAATAATCCGCTGGATTTCCGTTAGCATCAGCATATACTCTAAACATAGAGAAATCTGCTGTATGACGTGGCCATTCCCAGTTATCAGTATCACCACCAAATTTTCCTAAACTTTCTGGAGGAGTTCCAACTAAACGAACGTCTTTATAATCTTGGTAAACGAAATAGTAATATTCGTTTCCTTGGAAAAACGGACGAACAGAAACGGTATATTTTCCGCCTTCGTTATTTTCTTTTTCAATTTTAGCGATTTCAGCATTGATAGCTTTTTCTCTATCTGCTTCGCTCATTGTAGGATTTACAACAGACAAAATTCTTTTTGAACAATCATCCATACGAACAAAGAAACGCACGTATAAACTTGAAGGTTTTAATTCATCTGCTCTGTTTTTTGCCCAATAACCATTTTTTAAATAATTTTTTTCTGCCGAAGATAATTCTGCAATAGCATCATATCCACAGTGGTGATTGGTTAAAACTAATCCGTCTTTTGAAATCATTTCAGCAGTACATCCACCATTAAATTGCACAATTGCATCTTTTAAACTGTGGTTGTTGATACTGTAAATTTCTTCGGCTGTTAATTGCAAGCCCATTTTTTGCATGTCGCGGTGATTTAAACGCTCAATGAACATTAAAAACCACATTCCTTCATCTGCTTTTACCGAAGCTGGCACAAGCATTATTGCAGAAACGACAAATAATAATAATTTTTTCATAATAAATCTGTGTTCTTTTGATTTGTGTGGCGAATATACTTAAAAATACGATTTTGATAAAATTATCACTTCAAAATCAGATTAGATTGAAACAATTTTAACTTTTTATTATAAAAACTAGATTAAAAACAAAAAAGCATCTCCAAATTGAAGATGCTTTTTCTTACTTTTTAAAAAACTCATTTATTGAACAAGTACTTTTTTTGTTGTAATAAAGTCATCCGACTTAATGGTTATAAAATAAACTCCAGCTGCAGTAGCATTCAAATTCATTTCTTGATTTAGACTATTATTTCCTGAATATTTATTTTCAAAAACTGTTCTTCCCGATTGATCAATAATATGAACCGTATATTCATTAACCATTTCTGAAAACTGAATATTAAAATACCCTTTGTTAGGATTTGGATAAACTACGAAACTATTTTTGTCAAAATCTCCATTAGACAACAAAGTATCCTGATTAAAAGAAGAAGCAATTACATTCAAATGAGCTTGCATACGAGTAGCTTGACCTTGTGTTAACATATACATACAAGAATCATTAGTATAATCCATATAATTCATAGTCAATTCTCTTGGCGTACCAGAACAAGTAGATAAATGTGAAATAGCAGGACAGCCACCGTTTGAAGTATTATGTTGTGGAGTATCTGAAACACCATCATTACCGCAAGTAGCATCTCCCCAAATATGGTTCAAATTCAAATAATGTCCTAACTCATGAGTTAAAGTTCTTCCTAAATTATAAGGAGCTCCAGGAACAAAACCTGTACATCCAGCTCCCGAACCAAAGGCTGAACTATTAATAAATACTGCAGCACCATCCGCTGGTGATGATCCTAAATAAGCATATCCTAATGTTCCTCCTGATAAATTTTTAACAACAAGATTTAAATATCCCGTCCAATCTGGATCCCAATCTCAATTAGGACCTCCACCAAATGCTTGTCTAAAAGTTATCGCCAGAGCTCCGTTAGCCAAACCAGTACTAGCTGGATGATTCCCATTTGCAATTTCGAAACTAACATCTAAAGCACCCGTATTAACTCCTGGAAAAAAAGCACCCGTATTACCTGTCCAAATAGATAAATCCGAATTTGCTGCATTGAAATCAGCGTTTAAAATATCGACCTGATTTTGAGCCAAATTTCTTAAACATTGTTTTTCAGATTCTGTTAAAGTTGCACTTGCTGAAGGGAAATGGACAGCAACTGGTATTCTCAAGGTTGCTCTTCTATGTGCTCCATTTAAGTTTTCATTAGAAACTCTTTCAAATTCTGATTCAAATAATCTTTTATGGTTTTCATAAATAGCTTTCATTCTAGGATTATTAGAAAGCTCTTCCATCTTTTCAGTAGTAGCACAACTTCTCTCTTGAGAGAAACTAAATTGAGCTACCAATAAAACTAATAGTAATTTAATTTTCATTTTTCTTGATTTGGGTTTAGGGCGCTAATATACTTTATCTAAACAAAAAAATAACAAAAAGATGTAAATTTGTTATTAAAAAGTTGATTTAAACAAAGAAGCATCTCCAAATTGAAGATGCTTTTTCTTACTTTTTATACTCTTTTATTTTTCTTCTACATTCAACATTTGCCACAATTTGTCTTTCAACTCTTGTAAACCTTGTTGCGCAACCGAAGAAATAAACATATAAGGTGTTCCTTTAAATTCTTTGTCCAATTGTTTTTTCAATTCTGCTTTTAATTCATCATCTAACATATCGCATTTTGAAATCACAATCAAACGATCTTTGTCTAACATTTCTGGATTGTAACGACGTAACTCATCTAACAGAATTTCGTATTCTTTCTTAATATCATCTGCATCTGCAGGAACTAAAAATAACAAAGTTGAATTACGCTCAATATGACGCAAGAAATAATGACCTAATCCTTTTCCTTCTGCTGCACCTTCAATAATTCCAGGAATATCAGCCATTACAAACGATTGAAAATCTCTGTAAGCTACAATTCCTAAATTAGGTTTTAAAGTCGTAA
The DNA here is from genome assembly GCA_003497625.1 of Flavobacterium sp. Lineage (GTDB taxonomy): Bacteria > Bacteroidota > Bacteroidia > Flavobacteriales > Flavobacteriaceae > Flavobacterium. Next base: position 32,837 of record DNNO01000001.1, read on the forward strand.
ACGGATAATCGGCAATTTTTGGCTTAGCCGAAGTTAAAACAGAAAGTAACGTTGATTTTCCTGCATTTGGGAAACCTACTAAACCTACGTCTGCTAATACTTTTAATTCTAAAGTAACATCTACTTCTTTTACAGGCATACCTGGTTGTGCGTAACGAGGTGTTTGATTGGTTGAACTTCTGAAATTCCAGTTTCCTAAACCACCTTTACCTCCTTCTGCTAAAATTCGAACCTCATCGTGTTCTGTAATTTCGAACAAAATATCACCTGTTTCTTGGTCTTTTACAACCGTTCCTAATGGTACTTCAATGTATTTATCTTCTCCATCATGTCCTGTACTTCTTGAGCTTCCTCCATCACCTCCATGACCAGCTCGCATGTGTTTCAAAAATTTCAAGTGAAATAAAGTCCAAAGATTTTTATTCCCTTTGATATATACGTGTCCACCACGACCACCATCACCACCATCGGGACCACCCTTTTCAATAAATTTTTCTCTGTGTAAATGCGACGACCCTTTTCCTCCCTTTCCGGAAGAAACATATATTTTTACGTAGTCTACAAAGTTACCTTCAGTCATTCTTTCTTTTCTTTAAATTATTTTTGACAAAGACAACTATTAAACCGAATGTCCACTGGACATTCTCCTCTTAATATCAAATCCTCTGTCATTGTTTTATTCTTTTAAATTGGTAATTAAAATTTTATCAATTTTAACACCGTCCATATCGATAACTTCGAACTCTAATTTGTTCCAAATTAACTTTTGTCCTTGTTTTGGGATTATTCCTAATTCTGTTATGATTAATCCACTTACTGTTGTTACTTCGTAATCTCCTATTAACTCATCCATATCGAAATAAGTTAAGAAATCGTGCAATGAATAATGTCCGTCAACTAACCACGAACCATCTTCTCTTGCTACAATTTTAAATTCGTCTTCATAGAAATCAGCCGCATCTCCTACTAACGCCTCTAAAATATCATTCAATGTAATTATTCCCTGAAAAACACCGTGCTCGTCAGTAACTAAAGCATAATGAACCTTTGAAACCTTGAAATTTTCCAATGCTTTATATGCCGATGTTTGCTCAATAAAATATACTGGCTCTTTTATTATCGATTTTAAATCGAAATTGCCCTTTTCAAAACTGGCGAACAAATCTTTCAATAAAACAATTCCTTCCACATCGTCTAAATTATCCGCACATACCGGATAAACCGAATGCAATTCATCTAAAACTTTCGCCTTAATTTCTTCAACTGTATCTTCATAAGACAAATACACAATTGAATTTCGGTGCGTCATTAACGAATTTACTTTTCTATCGCCAATATGAAAAACACGTTCCACAATATCTTGTTCAATTTCTTGAACTTCTCCTACTTCTGTTCCTTCCTTAATAATAGCTTTGATTTCTTCTTCGGTAACTTTGCCATCAGCCGTTGGTTTTATTTGAAGCATTTTCAATAAAAACTCAGTCGAAGTAGTCAATAACCATATAAAAGGCATTGTTATCGTTGAAACTAATTTCATTGGAACGGCAACTGCTTTAGCAATTCCTTCAGGATAATTCAAGCCAATTCTTTTTGGCAACAACTCTCCTAAAACTAAAGAGAAAAAGGTTAATACCACAACCACAATTCCTACCGCAACAGAATTTGCATAAGGTTTTAGTGTTTCAAAAGTGGCCACAAAATTTTGTACATCTGTAGTTATTTTATCCCCTGAATAAATACCCGTTAAAATTCCGATTAAGGTAATTCCGATTTGAACTGTAGATAAAAATTCATTTGGCGAATTAGCTAAATCTAAAGCTACTTTCGCATTTTTATTTCCTTTTTTAGCCGCTGTTTCAAGACGATTTTTACGTGCCGAAATCAATGCGATTTCCGACATTGAGAAAACACCGTTTAAAAGAATCAAAAAGAGAATGATTAAAATTTCCATAGTTAAAATTATAAAAAAAGAGCTAAAATCCCAAATTACGGAAATAGCTCCTTTTCTGTATGCAAATATCGAAAAAAAAATCGAAAGCCCGAAATTTATCTCAAAGGCTGATTTTTCTATTAAAATGTATCTAAAACCAAACTCAATCTTTCAGTAACTTCTTGAATAGATCCAATACCGTCAACTGCATAAAATTTGTGTTGCGTTTTGTAATAATCCATTAATGGCGCGGTTTTTTCGTTGTATTCTTGGTAACGATTTCTGATTTTTTCTTCATCTTGATCGTCTGGCCTACCTGAAGTTTTTCCTCTTTCTAACAAACGTTGCACTAAGATTTCGTCATTAGCTTCCAAAGCAACTGTTGCTGTAATTTCTTCTTCTTTACTCGCTAAAAAAGCATCTAAAGCTTCAGCCTGAGCAATTGTTCTTGGAAAACCATCAAATAAAAAACCTGCAGCTTGTGGATTTTTGTCTACTTCGCTTTGCAACATTTTAATCGTTACTTCATCTGGAACCAAATCACCTTTATCCATAAAAGTTTTAGCTAATCTTCCTAATTCCGTGTCATTTTTAATGTTGAATCTAAAAATATCACCTGTAGATAAATGTACTAAATTGTATTTGTGCTTTAAAAAATCGGCTTGCGTTCCTTTCCCTGCTCCTGGTTTACCAAATAATACGATATTGATCATTGTTTTGTTATGTTAAGTTGTAATAGTTAGTTATTCTGATAATTGATATACGTCTTTTAAATTTCTTCCTAAACCATCGTAGTCTAAACCATAGCCAACAATAAATTTATTAGGAATTCGAATACCTACATAATCCAATTTAATGTCTTTTGTGTACGCTTCAGGTTTAAAAAACAAAGTCGCAATTTTAAAATGTTTTACTTTATGATGTTTTAAAATTGCTTTTAATTCTTCCACCGTATTTCCAGTATCTACAATATCTTCCACGATAATTACAGAACGACCTTCTAGATTTTGATTAACCCCTATAAGTTGTTTTACCTCATTTGTAGTTTGTGTGCCTTCATACGATGCCATTTTTACGAATGAAACTTCGCAATTGTGACTGTATTTTTTCAACAAATCGGCTACCACCATAAAAGAGCCATTCAAAACTCCAATAAAAACAGGTACATCGTCACAAAAATCGTCTTCAATTTGTTTGGCCATGTTTTCTATGGCGAAGTTAATTTCCTCTCCCGAAATAAAAACTTCAAATTTCTTATCGTGTAGTTGTATCACTTTGGTTCGTTTTAGAAATAAACAACAAATTTAAGAAAGTCAAATGAATAGCTACAAAGTATTTCAACTTTTTTGCAAATTTGATATATTTACCGAATGAAAACTGATTTAGTATCTAAAATTGACCAAAGTACCGCTGCAAGAAAAAGTCGTGTTTCCTTGAGTAATTATATAATTCGTCACGAAGACTTACTAAACGAATTCATAGAAATTGCATTTGACATACAAAATGAAAATCACGTTAAAGCTTTTTGGAGTTTGGAATTGGTTTGCGAGAAAAAATTAAAACTTTTTGTACCTTATATCGATTTATTTTGTGAAGTTTTACCAACATTAAAAGACGATTCCGCCATTCGTCCTGCCACCAAAATTTGTATGTTTTTAGCGAAAAGCAATCATCGAAAAAATGGGATTTCATTAACTCAAGAGCAGGAACACAATTTAATCGAAGCCTTAATTGACCGATTGATTCAAGATGAAAAAGTAGCTGCAAAAGTTTACTCAATGAAAGCTCTTTTTGTTTTGGGAAAGAAATACGATTGGGTTCACGAAGAATTAAAAACTATAATCGAACAAGATTATTCAAATCATACTGCGGCTTACCAAGCGGCAACTCGAAATCTTTTGAAAAAACTCAACAAGTAACAAATTGTTAATTATCAATTGTTAATTATCAATTGTCTGAGTATCTTTGCGACACAAACAACAACACACAATGAATTATTTTTCTTCTGATTTTAAATTAGGAATTTTAGGAGGAGGTCAATTAGGAAAAATGCTTTTGACCGAAACTCGAAAATTTGATATTCAAACTTTAGTTTTAGAACCAAGCGAAGAAGCTCCAGCACGATACAGTTGCAACGGATTTTACAAAGGCAGTTTAATGGATTTTGATACGGTTTACCAATTTGGAAAAATGGTCAATTTGCTAACTATCGAAATTGAGAATGTAAATCTAGATGCATTAGATAAATTGGAAGAAGAAGGATTACCGATTTACCCTTCGCCAAAAACTTTACGTTTGATTCAAAACAAAGGAAAACAGAAAGATTACTACGTTTCAAACGATATTCCCACTTCGCCACACCAACGATTTGTTGATTTGAATGATTTGAGAAACGCTTTAGCGAAAGACGAATTAGAATTTCCATTCGTTTGGAAATGTGCGCAATTTGGTTACGATGGAAATGGCGTTAAAATTTGTCGCTCAGCATTAGATTTAGTAAAATTACCCGATGTAGAATGCATTGCTGAAGAAATGGTTCCATTTAAAAATGAATTAGCAGTAATTGTGGCTCGTTCCGTTTCTGGAGAAGTTAAAACGTATCCCGTTGTAGAAATGGAATTTCATCCCGAAGCCAATCAAGTAGAATATGTAATATGTCCAGCACGAATTGATGAAAAAGTAGCACAAAAAGCTACAGAAGTTGCATTAAAAGTTTCGGAAGCATTCAACCATGTTGGATTATTAGCTGTGGAAATGTTTCAAACCGAAGACGATGAAATTTTGGTAAACGAAGTTGCTCCTCGCCCGCATAATTCTGGACATTATTCGATTGAAGCGAGTTATACTTCGCAATTTGAAAACCATTTACGTGCGATTTTAAACTTACCTTTAGGAAATACCGATAGCAAAGTTGCCGGAATTATGGTAAATTTGGTAGGTGAAGAAGGGTATTCTGGACAAGTAGTTTACGAAAACATAGAAAAAATCATGGCAATCAACGGAGTAACACCACACATTTACGGAAAAAGAGAAACAAGACCTTTCCGAAAAATGGGACACGTTACGATTGTGAATGAAAATATGACGGAAGCAAGAAAAATTGCGGAAGAAGTTAAAAATAGTATTAGAGTAATTAGTACAACAATTGAATAATTAAAAGATTTAATGATTGAAAGATTTTTGTCAAAGCGAATTTTCAATCTTTAAATTTTTCAATCTTTAAATGAAGAAAAATGAGTAAAGTAGCCATAATAATGGGAAGCATTTCGGATATGCCAGTAATGCAAGAAGCCATCGACATATTAAAAGGATTTGATATCGAAACCGAAGTAGATATTGTTTCGGCACATAGAACACCTGAAAAATTATTTGACTTCAGTAAAAACGCACACCAAAGAGGTATTTCAGTAATTATTGCTGGTGCTGGTGGCGCGGCTCATTTACCTGGAATGGTTGCTTCTATGTCGCCACTTCCTGTAATTGGAGTTCCTGTAAAATCAAGCAATTCAATTGATGGATGGGATTCGGTTTTATCGATTTTGCAAATGCCTGGAGGTGTTCCTGTGGCAACAGTTGCTTTAAACGGAGCAAAAAATGCTGGAATCTTAGCCGCACAAATTATCGGAAGTTCTGATAAATGTGTGTTAGATAAAATTATCGCCTACAAAGAAGGTTTGAAACAAGCGGTTTTAAAAGCTTCTGAAGGTTTAAAATAAAAATAGAAAACCCCGAATTATTGCTAATTCGGGGTTTCTACTCACAATTAAGTGACAACTATAAAAAAATTCTACTCTCTCTCTGATTTGGGGCAAAAAGGATGTTTCGGCATCATTTCGTCGACAAAATTATACACTTTATCGATAAAAACAAATTTTTATGGAACTTTTTTTAAAAAAATTTACAACAAAACACAATACAGCTCCGTTTAGTAAGATTAATCTTTCAGATTATAAAGAAGCTTTTGAAAAAACAATCGAACTTGCTCGTACTGAAATCGATAGCATCGTAAAAAACACAGAAACACCTACTTTTTCGAATACAATTGAAGCTTTAGATTATTCTGGCGAACAATTGGATAGATTGTCCAATATTTTCTTCAATTTGAATTCGGCAGAAACTTGTGATGAAATGCAAAAAATTGCACAAGAAGTTTCTCCATTGATTACAGCATTCAGTAACGATATTGCTTTGAATGAAGATTTATTTAAACGAGTAAAAGCCGTTTATGATCACAAAGATACTTTGACATTAACTACCGAACAAGCGACTTTATTAGATAAAAAATTCAAAGGTTTTTCTAGAAATGGAGCTTTACTAAATGAAGAAGATAAATTAAAACTACGCGAAATTGATACCGAATTAGCCAAAATAAAACTGACTTTCGGAGAAAATGTTTTAGCAGAAACCAATAACTATCAATTACACATTACCAATGAAGAAGATTTAAAAGGTTTGCCAGATGGCGCTAAAGAAATGGCGGCAAGTTTGGCAAAATCAAAAAATTTGGAAGGTTGGGTTTTTACTTTAGATTTCCCAAGTTATTTGCCTTTTGTAACCTACGTTGAAAATCGTGGATTACGAAAAGAAATTGCAATTGCAGCAGGAAAAAAATCGTTTCAAGATAATGAATTCGATAATAAAGAAAATGTAAAACGCATTGTGGAATTACGACACAAACGTGCTAATTTATTGGGCTATGAATCCCATTCTCATTTTGTTTTGGAAGAACGAATGGCTCAAAATCCTGAAAAAGTACAATCATTTTTAAATGATTTGTTGGAAAAAGCAAAACCAGCGGCTCAAAAAGAATTTGCTCAACTAACTACTTTCGCAAAAGAACTAGATGGAATTGACCAATTAGAAAAATGGGATGGCGCTTATTATTCCGAAAAATTGAAACAAAAATTATTCAGTTTGGATGATGAGTTGTTGAAACCGTATTTCCAATTGGAAAATGTACTAAACGGAGCTTTCACTATAGCTGAAAAGTTATTCGGAATCACATTCAAAGAAGTTTTTGATATTGACAAATATCACGAAGACGTTCAAACTTTTGAAGTCTTAGATTTTGAAGGGCAATTAGTGGCTGTTTTCTATTCGGATTTCTTCCCGAGAAAAGGAAAAAGAAATGGAGCTTGGATGACTTCCTACAAACCACAATATATAAAGGACGGAGTCAACGAACGCCCACATGTTTCTATCGTTTGTAATTTCACACCACCAACCGAAACAAAACCTTCTTTATTGACTTTTAACGAAGTAACGACATTGTTTCACGAATTTGGGCACGCTTTACACGGCATGTTAGCCAATACGACTTATCCAAGTTTATCAGGAACTTCGGTGTATTGGGATTTTGTGGAATTACCAAGTCAAGTGATGGAAAACTGGTGTTACGAACCCGAAGCGTTGGCTTTATTTGCAAAACATTACGAAACGGGCGAAATTATTCCGCAACAATATGTAGAAAAAATCAAAGAAAGCGCGAGTTTCTTAGAAGGAATGGCAACATTACGTCAATTAAGTTTCGGAATTTTAGACATTACGTATCATGGAAAATCGCAAACTATTGACGATGTAAAAGCTTTTGAAAAACAAGCAATGGAAGGCACAAGTTTATATCCAGATGTAGCCGAAAATTGCATGAGTACTTCGTTTTCTCATATTTTTCAAGGCGGTTATTCTTCGGGATATTACAGCTACAAATGGGCAGAAGTTTTAGATGCTGATGCGTTTGCTTATTTCCAAGAAAAAGGAATTTTCAATACAGAAGTTGCAACTAAATTCAAAGAGAACGTACTTTCAAAAGGCGGCACCGAATTACCAATGGAATTGTATAAAAAATTCAGAGGACAAGAACCGAAAGTAGAGGCTTTGTTGAAGAGAGCTGGGTTGATTTAAATATTTCAAGACTAAAACTAATATTTTGGTCTTGAAATATTAGTTTTTGAGACAAAAGACAACATCATATTCTTAGCATAATATTTTTTATGCATTATAACATTCATTTTTCCACTATTATTCGGAACAAAATCATAAAGAACAGATGCTAATTCTAGGTTTTTACTTCCTATCATAAAAATAACATCTAAACCGTTTATTATAATTCTATAATGAACATAGTTCATCAACTTAAATTTAGTTATTGGTAAAACAATTTGAAAATCATCATTAACTCTATTAAAAATTGATGTTATAAATGGATAATTATTTTCTTGCAATGCATCTCCATTTAAAATCATTTTTCTAATCACTTCTGAATGTGGGCCTAAATCAATAGATTTAAAAAAAGGTAAGGAGGAAATAGAAGCTCTCCATAAAATGGATAAGAAACCTAACTTATATAATCTATAATCTAAATTATCTATCTTCAATATGCTAAATCCTTTTGAAGATTGTATTCCATCAATAAAATAGGGTCTAGATACAGGTTTACTAGTAGAATGAAACGTCAATTTGAGATAATCTTCATACTCTTTTATAATTTTACCATCACAATTTACACACAATATACCTGACTCATGAAAAGAATCTCTTTGGTTTTTAATATGTTGACGTCTTCCTTTAACATAATTATCTAAATCAATTTGAAGAAAAGAATTATAATCATCTTTCATGTCTTCAAACAAGAATTTTGGAATTATATGAGACTTAGTCAATAATTCAACATTATCCTTCAAACATAATTTACATTGTCCTTTTTCCATAGATTAATTACATGATTCAAAAATAACAACAAATAAACTTTCATTTTTTTTTGAAACTTTAAAAACTTTGTTGTACATTTGTCTTATGGAATTCAAAGAAGCAAAAAATAAATTCGTACAAACATGGGGAGCCTTAGGTTCTCAATGGGGTATTAACAAAACCATGGCACAGATTCATGCGTTGTTGATGGTTTCGCACGAGCCAGTTTCTATGGAAGACATTATGGAAGAATTGCAAATTTCGCGCGGAAATGCTTCTATGAATTTAAGAGCTTTAATGGATTGGGGAATCGTTTACAAAGAATACAAAGCTGGCGAAAGACGTGAATTTTTCACAGCCGAAAAAGATTTAGACGAATTAGCCGTAAAAATTTCGAGAGAAAGAAGTAAACGTGAAATCAAACCAGCATTGAAAGTTTTAAAAGAAGTTTCTTCTATACAATCAGATAACACAGAAGCCGAAAAACATTTCGTAGATCAAACAACAAAACTGTACGACTTCGTTTTAAAAGCGGATAACGTTTTGGATAAAATTACAGAATACAAAGACAATTGGTTGGCAAAACTGGTTGTTAAAATCATGAAATAGTTTTTTTTCCTTTAAAAAAAATAAGATCTTAAAAACTATTCAATGAGACCGATAAAAAACAGTAACAAAGAACGAATTAAATAAAAAAATTTAATCAAAACTTTCAATTATTTCTGAAAGTTTAAAATAATAGATAATATGAGAATAATTAATAAAATCAATAAAGCTCTATTAATAATAACGATAATATTAGACTTTACAATTCTATTTGGTTTATATGCGCAGATTTTACTTGGGCTCACTCAACTGTGTATTACTCTATATATTTCATTCAACTTTAAAAGACTTGAGAAAAAAATCAAATATCAAATTATAAATTATTGGATTTATGTCTTCTTATATTTTTCCTTTTCCACTTACCTGTTTTTAGAAGAGAAAAGTATTTTAGACAATTACATAATATTGATTACAACTATAATGATCATACCAATGACAATTGCAATATATTTTACAATCACATTAAATAAAATAGCAAAACAAAATGAAAAATAAACTAATCATCGCAGCAGGAACCGGATTCTTAGGAAACGTTTTAATTCAACATTTCAAAAATAAATTTGAAGAAATTGTAATCTTAACTCGAGGAAAATCTGAAATTAAGAACCAAATCAAACATTTAAATTGGAATGCTAAATCATTTTCAGGTTGGGAAAAAGAATTAGAAAACGTAGATGTTGTCATAAACTTAGCTGGAAAATCAGTTGATTGTAGATATACCGAAAAAAATAAAGCTGAAATTTTAGCTTCAAGAATTGATAGTACCAAAATTTTAAATGAAGCCATTTTACAATGTAAAAATCCTCCAAAACATTTTATTAATTCTTCAACCGCAACCATATATAGTCATTCAGAAGACAAAGAAATGGATGAATATACAGGAGAAATTGGTAATGATTTTTCTATGAACGTTGCCAAAACTTGGGAAAAAACATTCTATGAATATGAAACTCAAAACACATTAAAAACAGCCATTCGCACTTCAATCGTTCTTGGTAAAAATGGCGGTGCTTTTATTCCGTTAAAGAGAATAACCCAACTTGGATTAGGTGGAAAAAACGGTAATGGAAAGCAATTCATCAGTTGGATTCAAGAAAAAGATTTTGTAAGAGCTGTCGAATTTATAATCGAAAAGAAACTTTCAGGAAGCATCAATGTTGTTTCTCCAAAACCGATTCGAAATGAAGAATTTATGAAAAAACTTCAAAAAGCAATTGGAATTACGTTTGGATTACCTATTTCAAAATCGTTACTAGAATTTGGTGCAAAAATCATCAAAACTGAAACAGAATTGGTTTTAAAAAGTAGAAATGTTATCCCAAAACGATTAACTGAAAACGGCTTTGAGTTTGAATTTGCTGATTTAGATAAAACGTTAAAAAATCTCTTGTCATGAACCTCAACATCATCGCCTATATCATCTATTTCAGCATTACAGTCATTATCATTGTGACAGTTGGAAGAATTTGCTACAACAACGGAAACATCTTCGTTTCACAATTGATTCCTAATCACGAAGACTTGTGTCATAAAATAAATCAATTGCTTTTGGTAGGATATTATTTGCTAAACATTGGTTATTGTGCGATGACGATAATTTCTTGGGAACAAATTGAAAGTATCACGCAACTCATTGAAGTGATAACCTCAAAATCGGCATTCATTATTATTGCGATTGCCATAATGCATTACATCAACATTATTTTATTAACTAATTACATCAAAAAATTAATTTAAACACAATTATTATGGAAACTACAAAAATTTTAATCGGTTATGCAATTTATCTTCCAATTGCTTTATTTTTAACCTACTATGTTTCAAAAACACTTTTCAAAAACAGTAAAATTTATATGTTGGATATTTTTAAAGGTCGAGAAGAAATTGCCAACGCCACCAATAAATTATTTGAAACAGGATTTTATTTACTGAATTTAGGCTTTGCACTTATGATTTTAGAAATGAACATGTATGACAATAGCTATCAAGTTTTAATTGAAAAACTGAGTTACAAAATAGGCGGATTTTCAATTTATTTGGGATTGATGTTGTTCTTAAACTTATATTTCTTTTTTAGAGGAAAACGAAAAGCAAGTCAAGCTCAAGTAGAACAACGAATGGTTATTAATGGGTAAATTCACAATCCTGACAGGTTTTTGAAACCTGTCAGGATTAACACCAACCACCACAAAATAGGCACACTTTCTAACCAAAATGATGCGTAGTATCTCGAACGATTTTCATTGGCAAAAAAGAGAAAAATAGCAATCGTTCCGCAAACCAAAAGTTTGAAAAAGAACGATAAAAAATGGTGATTATTGGTATAGAAAAACTCTAAAATCAGGAGTAAAAACAACAAGAGATAACCTAGTTTTTTCGTTAACTTCACTCCTATTTTCTGCGGAACGGTTTGTAAATGAATGTCGTCATGTTTTACATCCACAATATCAAAAACCAAAACAATCGAAAACACTAATAAAAATCGTTGAAAAGCCATCAAAAGCACATCCATTGAAAACGGAATTACAGCTTCTACCAAAGGTAAAATTACGGTTACTCCAACCCAAGTAATTCCAACGATGTAGATTTTTACGCCTTTCCAATTTCGGGCATTTTGTTTGTTTGGAAAAAAAGGTAAAGTGTATAAAAGAGTAAGTCCAAAAAAAGCAACAGCACTTAGTTTTGATTCCCAACTCAATTGAAAGAAAAAATAAAAACAAGCCAACAACGAAATAAAACTCAAAAAAACGATGGCTTTGAGTTCTTTTTTGATTTCGGTTTTGTTTAACCTTGCAATGGCGTCGTACTTCACAAAATTATAACCAACCACCGTTCCAAAAAAAGCAAATAAAGCTACAGAAAAATCCCCTCCAAAACCAAAGAAATATTGCGTCATCGATACCAATGCAAATGCCGATAATGCTACGTGCAAACTGCTATTGATATAAAAATCGAGAATTTTCTTTACAACCACCATTCAACAAAATTAATCAATCTGTTAATAAGACTTGAAATTAGTTGATAAAATCACAAAAATTCACATTTTAAAAACAAAAAATTACAAGATTAATAATTACATTTGTTCTCCAAAACAACACATAATAACACACATACACATTTTTAATAAATGAGAACAGATGCATTCGCTTTGAGACATTTAGGGCCACGTGAAAGTGACCTAAATCACATGTTTAAAACGGTTGGTGTAGAATCTTTAGACCAATTAATTTTCGAAACTATTCCAGATGATATTCGTTTAAAAAACGACTTAAATTTAGACGCTCCCATGACTGAGTATGAGTATTTAACTCACATTCAAGAATTAGGAAAGAAAAATAAAGTATTCAAATCATATATTGGTTTAGGATATCACCCAGCTATCGTTCCGGCGGTTATTCAAAGAAATATTTTTGAAAATCCAGGATGGTACACGGCTTACACGCCTTATCAAGCAGAAATTGCGCAAGGTCGTTTAGAAGCGATTTTGAATTTCCAAACTACGGTTATCGAATTAACAGGAATGGAAATCGCAAATGCGTCTTTATTAGATGAAGGAACTGCTGCTGCTGAAGCAATGGCGTTACTTTTCGATGTAAGAACTCGCGATCAAAAGAAAAACAACGTGAATAAATTCTTCGTTTCGGAAGAAATTTTACCACAAACTTTATCAGTTTTACAAACACGTTCTACTCCACTAAACATTGAATTAGTAGTTGGAAATCATGAAACTTTCGATTTCTCAACAGAATTCTTTGGTGCGATTTTACAATATCCAGGAAAATATGGTCAAGTTTATGACTATGCAGGATTCATCGCAAAAGCAGCAGAAAACGAAATCAAAGTAGCAGTTGCTGCTGATATTTTATCGTTAGCAAAATTAACTTCTCCAGGTGAAATGGGAGCTGCAGTTGTTATTGGTACTACACAACGTTTTGGAATTCCAATGGGTTACGGTGGTCCACACGCTGGATATTTCGCAACGAAAGAAGAATACAAACGTTCGATGCCAGGAAGAATCATCGGTGTTTCTATCGATGTCAACGGAAACCGTGCATTACGTATGGCTTTAGGTACTCGTGAACAACATATCAAACGTGAAAAAGCGACTTCTAACATCTGTACCGCTCAAGTTTTATTAGCGGTTATGGCAGGAATGTATGCCGTATATCACGGACCAAAAGGTTTACAATATATTGCTAATAAAGTACACGCTTCTGCGGTTACAACTGCTGATGCTTTAAATAAATTAGGTGTTTACCAAACGAATACCGCTTTCTTCGATACAATCTTAGTAAAAGCAGATGCTCAAAAAGTAAAAGCAATTGCTGAGAAAAACGAAGTAAACTTCTTCTATCCAGATGCAGAAACGGTTTCGATTTCATTTAACGAAACGACTTCTGTAAATGACATCAACCAAATCATTGGCATTTTTGCTGAAGCAACTGGAAAAGATAAAATTACAATTAGTCAATTAGCTAATGACGTAATGGTTCCTGAAAACTTAGTAAGAAAATCAACTTTCTTACAATATGATGTTTTCAACAACCATCATTCAGAATCGCAATTGATGCGTTATATCAAAAAATTAGAGCGTAAAGATTTATCGTTGAATCACTCAATGATTTCATTAGGTTCTTGTACGATGAAATTAAATGCTGCCGCAGAAATGTTGCCTTTATCTATGGCAAATTGGAACAGCATTCACCCTTTTGCTCCTGTTGAACAAGCAGAAGGCTACCAAATCATGTTGAAAAAATTAGAGCAACAATTGAATGTCGTAACAGGTTTCCAAGGAACAACGTTACAACCAAATTCAGGTGCTCAAGGTGAATACGCTGGTTTGATGGCTATTCGTGCTTACCATTTATCAAGAGGTGATAACCACAGAAATGTGTGTTTAATTCCAGCTTCTGCTCATGGAACGAATCCAGCTTCTGCTGCTATGGCAGGAATGGAAATCATCGTAACAAAAACCATGGATAATGGAAATATAGATGTTGAAGATTTGAGAGCTAAAGCAATCTTACACAAAGATAACTTATCTGCTTTAATGGTAACTTATCCATCAACACACGGAGTTTTCGAAAGTGCTATTATTGAAATTACGAAAATCATTCACGATAATGGTGGTTTAGTTTATATGGACGGTGCGAATATGAATGCACAAGTTGGGTTAACAAATCCTGCAACTATTGGTGCTGATGTTTGTCACTTAAACTTACACAAAACATTCGCTATTCCTCATGGTGGTGGTGGACCAGGAGTTGGACCAATTTGTGTGAACGAAAAATTAGTTCCATTCTTGCCAACTAATCCAGTTATTCCAACAGGAGGAAGCCAAGCAATTACCGCAATTTCTTCTGCACCTTATGGTTCGGCTTTAGTTTGTTTAATTTCTTACGGCTACATTACCATGTTAGGCGCTGAAGGCTTAACAAATGCTACTAAATATGCTATCTTAAATGCAAATTACATGAAAGCACGTTTAGACGAACATTATCCAGTTTTATATTCTGGAGAAATGGGAAGAGCGGCTCACGAAATGATTTTAGATTGTAGAGCTTTCGAAGAAAAAGGAATCAAAGTAACAGATATTGCAAAACGTTTAATGGATTATGGTTTCCACGCGCCAACGGTTTCTTTCCCAGTAGCTGGAACTTTAATGATTGAACCTACAGAATCAGAAGATTTAGCGGAATTAGATCGTTTTTGTGATGCCATGATTTCAATTCGTAAAGAAATTGAAGCTTCTTCAAAAGATGATGCTAATAATATTTTAAGAAACGCACCTCATACTTTAGCAATGGTTACAGCTAACGAATGGGTTTTCCCTTACACAAGAGAACAAGCGGCGTTTGCATTAGATTATATTGCTGAGAATAAATTCTGGCCAACGGTTCGTCGTGTTGATGAAGCATATGGTGATAGAAATTTAGTTTGTTCTTGTGCACCAATTGAAGCGTACATGTAAAAAATAAATTCCAATATTAAAAATCCCAAATTCCAACTTAGGTTTTTGGGATTTTTTTTAAACATGACAAAAGTCACTTGCTTCAAGAAGTATTGTTGTAAATTTGTACGATTATAAAATCTAAAAATGAAAGATATTGAAAATAGAGAAGATATTTTGCTCATCATGAGAAAGTTCTATGACAAGCTTTTAGCTGATGATTCGATTAATTTTTTCTTTACCAAAGTAACTTCGGTTGACCAACATTTAGAAGCACATTTTGAAATCTTGGCTACGTTTTGGGAACAATCCTTATTTTTAAAAGGCGGTTATTACCACAATATGTTTTCCATTCATAAAGATGTTCATGACAAACATGGTTTTACAAAAGAGCATTTTGATACTTGGCTAAGTCATTTCAATTCGACAATTGATGAGCATTTCACAGGAATATATGCCGAACAAATGAAAACACAAGCTTTAAGCATGGCGACAATCATGCAGATGAAATTTTCGTAAAAACCCCTAAAAAAAGTCAATTTCGTATTATTTTGAGCTTAAATTGACAATTCAATAATTAGCGCAAAAAAACATACATTTTTATTTTATGTTAAAAAATAATTGATAATTTCGTTACATTAACAATAAGTATTATGAATATTAAAATAACAGGTTCAGGAAGCTATATTCCAACTAAAAAAGTTACGAATTCTGATTTTGCTCAACATGATTTTTTGAATGAAGACGGCACTGCTTTTAATATGACGAATGATATTATTGCAGAAAAATTTGTTGAAATTACCGGAATTCTAGAACGACGCTACGCAGATGACGATATGGTTAATTCTGACATGGCTTTTATGGCTGCAAAAAAAGCCATTGAAAAATCGGGTGTTGACCCAGAAACTATTGACTATATAATACTTGCTCATAATTATGGCGATATCAAAGCGAACACAATTCAGTCTGATACCGTTCCTAGTTTAGCTACGCGAGTTAAATATTTACTACAAATTAAAAATCCAAAATGTGTCGCTTATGACATTCTTTTTGGTTGCCCAGGTTGGATAGAAGCTGTTATTCAAGCGCAAGCCTATATAAAAGCTGGAATGGCTAAAAAATGCTTAGTTATTGGTTCCGAAACTTTATCAAGAGTTGTAGACAAGCACGACCGCGACAGTATGATATATTCTGATGGTGCTGGAGCAACAATTATTGAAGCTACAGATGACGAAGGCGGAATTTTAGCTCACGAATCAGCTACTTTTTCTTTTGACGAAGCTAAATTTTTATATTTTGGAAATTCATTCAACAAAAATGAAGACCCAAACATTCGTTACATCAAAATGTATGGCAGAAAAATTTACGAATTTGCCCTTTCTAATGTTCCAAAAGCAATGGCTTCTTGCTTAGAGAAAAGCGGAATCGCCATTACCGATGTAAAGAAAATTCTAATTCATCAGGCAAATGAAAAAATGGATGAAGCCATCATTAATCGCTTTTACAAATTATTCAAGATGGAAACACCAGCTGGAATTATGCCTATGAGTATTCATAAATTAGGAAATTCTAGTGTTGCAACGGTTCCAACCTTATATGATTTAATTGTAAATAATGAATTAGAAGGTCAAACTCTTAGTAAAGGCGACGTTATCATTTTTGCATCTGTAGGTGCTGGAATGAATATTAATGCAATTGTGTATCAAATGTAAAAAAGTTGGAAGTTAGAAGTTGGAAGTTAGAAGAAAAAAGTAAATTTGTACTCCAATTTTATTTCAATGTACGAGAAAACATATCCGAGTAAACGATTCAACATCACTTTAGATTTTCTAAAAAAACATATAAAAACTTCTGAAACCATTTTTGATTTAGGCGTTCCAAATCCTTTTTCAAAAATCATGGTAGATAATGGCTATACTGTTATCAACACAAAAGGCGAAGACATTGACAATGATCAATCAGCGCTTCAAAACGAGAATTATGATGTGTTTACGGGTTTTGAAATTTTCGAACATTTACTAAATCCTTACACGGTTTTACAAAACGTAAAAGCGGATAAAATTTTAATTTCGATTCCTTTACGTTTGTGGTTTTCTCCAGCTTATCGAAGCAAAACAGATATGTGGGACAGACATTATCACGAATTTGAAGATTGGCAATTGGATTGGCTTTTGGAAAAAGCAGGATATAAAATTGTTGACCAAGTAAAATTCACACATCCTGTTAAAAAACTTGGTTTTAGACCTTTGTTAAGATGGTTTACACCGAGATACTATTTGGTTTACGCGGAAAGAGTAAAAAGTGATAAGTAAAAAGTGATAAGCCAAATGAAATATTACGTTATCATTCCTGCCTACAACGAAGAAGCTTTTATGAGCTTAACTTTGCAATCGTTAGTAGAACAAACTGTTTTACCAACAAAAATTGTAGTGGTGAATGATAATTCTACAGATAAAACCGCTGAAATTGTTTTGGCTTTCGCCGAAAAAAATCCTTTTATTTCGTTAGTAAATAAAAAATCAGACGCAATTCATTTGCCTGGAAGTAAAGTAATTCAGGCGTTTCATGAAGGCGAAAAACATATTGATGACCATTACGACATTATCGTAAAAGTAGATGCCGATTTGATTTTCCCAAACAACTATTTCGAAAACATTATTAAACATTTTCAATCCGATGACAAAATTGGAATGGCTGGTGGATTTTGCTATGTAGAAAAAAATGGAGATTGGGTTTTAGAAAACCTCACCGATAAAGATCATATTCGCGGTGCTTTAAAAGCGTATCGCAAAGCAACATACAAACAAATTGGCGGATTAAAACCTGCTATGGGTTGGGACACCGTTGATGAATTACTATGTAAATTCTACAATTGGAAAGTAGTAACCGACGAAAGCTTACATGTAAAACACTTAAAACCAACTGGCGCCAGCTATAACAAAGCCGCTCGTTACAAACAAGGAGAAGCTTTTTACAGCTTGGGCTACGGATTTATCATCACCGCTATTTCATCATTGAAATTGGCAATGCGAAAAGGAAAACCTCTTTTGTTCATTGATTATTTAATGGGATTTTGGAAAGCAAAATCATCTGGAAAACCTTTATTTGTAACGCCTGAACAAGCCAAATTTTTCAAAAACTACCGCTGGAAAAAAATGAAAGAAAAGTTGTTTTAACCTATTCCAAAAAAATATAGTATTTTTACTGAATACTAGAAACTGATCACTGAACACTAAAAAATATGATGCTCGTTCGCTACTTATCGCAAATAGGAAAATACTTTATCATGTTGAAAGAAATCTTCAACAAGCCTACTAAATGGTCGGTAATGAAACAATTAATCCTTAAAGAAGTTGATGACTTAATTATTGGTTCACTTGGAATTGTAGCATTTATTTCCTTTTTCGTTGGTGGTGTTGTGGCCATTCAAACAGCTTTAAACTTAACCAATCCGTTAATTCCAAAATATTTAATTGGATTTGCAACACGTCAATCAGTTGTTTTAGAATTTGCACCTACGTTTATTTCCATCATCATGGCCGGAAAAATGGGCTCATTCATCACATCAAGTATTGGAACCATGCGCGTAACCGAGCAAATTGACGCTTTGGAAGTTATGGGTGTTAATTCTTTAAACTATTTGGTTTTTCCGAAAATCATTGCATTACTTTTATATCCTTTCGTAATTGGATTGAGTATGTTTTTAGGAGTTTTTGGAGGTTGGTTGGCGGCAGTTTATGGCGGTTTTACCACTAGTTTTGAATTTACTACAGGAATTCAAACCGAATTTATTCCGTTTCATATTGCTTATGCGTTTATAAAAACTTTTGTTTTTGCTTTATTATTGGCAACTATACCCTCTTTTCACGGCTATTACATGAAGGGTGGTGCACTTGAAGTGGGTCAGGCAAGTACGGTTTCCTTCGTTTGGACATCAGTCGTGATTATTTTAATGAACTTTATATTAACCCAACTCCTTTTAAGCTAATGATTGAAGTAAAAAACATCGTAAAACAATTTGGAGAACAAACCGTTTTAAAAGGCGTTTCTACTCGTTTTGAAGCAGGAATGACCAATTTAATTATTGGACAAAGTGGTTCGGGTAAAACAGTTTTTTTAAAATCATTATTAGGAATTCACACACCAGATAGCGGAACCATTTCATTTGACGGCAGAATTTATTCGGAACTTTCAAATGATGAAAAAAGAGCTTTACGAACAGAAATTGGAATGGTTTTTCAAGGAAGTGCTTTGTTTGACAGCATGACAGTAGAAGAAAATATTGGATTTCCTTTAAAAATGTTTTCTAATAAAACGCCAAAAGAAATTAAAGAACGTGTTGATTTTGTTATTGATAGAGTTCATTTGGTAAACGCGCATCACAAACGTCCTTCAGAAATTTCAGGTGGAATGCAAAAGCGTGTTGCTATTGCTCGTGCCATTGTAAATAATCCAAAATATCTTTTTTGTGATGAACCAAATTCTGGTTTAGACCCAAAAACAGCTATTGTTATTGACAATTTGATTCAAGAAATTACGCAAGAATATAACATTACCACCGTGATTAATACGCACGACATGAACTCGGTAATGGAAATCGGTGAGAAAATTGTGTTCTTAAAAAATGGTTTATTAGAATGGGAAGGTTCAAACAAAGAAATTTTCAAAACCGATAACGAAGCCGTTACCGATTTTGTATATTCTTCTGAATTATTCAAGCGAGTACGAAAAATGTACTTGGAAGATGATGTGAAATAGTACTATTTTAATTTAGAAACTATTTGCTTAATATCTTGCTCTTTATTTTTTGGATAAATCAACAATACATCGTCTTTGTCAACTATAATGTAATCAGTTAAACCATCAATCACTACTAACTTTTTCCCTTCAGTTCTGATGATATTATTAGTTGCATTTTCTAAGTAAACGGTTGCATTTACAACTGCATTTTCTTGTTCGTCTTTTGGTAATTTATCATATAATGAACCCCAAGTTCCTAAATCGTTCCAATCGAAAGTAGCAGGTAAAACGTAAACATTTTGCGCTTTTTCTAAAATAGCATAATCGACAGAAATATTTTGCGCTAAAGGATAATTATCTTTGATAAATGCCGCTTCTTTTGGTGTATTTAAAGCTTCATAACCATTCATAAAATGAGCAAACATTACCGGTTGAAACTCTTCATAAGCTTTTAAAACGGTTTTGGCACTCCAAACAAAAATCCCTGCATTCCAAAGGAAATTTCTACTTTGGATAAACTTCCTTGCTGTAGCATAATCTGGTTTTTCACGGAATTGTTTTACTTTTTTAACAGGTCTCGAATCTAATTTATCAAATTCGATATAACCGTAACCAGTGTTGGCAAATGTTGGTAAAATTCCCAAAGTCATTAAATTTTCATCGCGCTCACAAAAATCAAAAGCGTGTTGTAAATTAGAACAAAACTGTACTTCATCTTCAATCCAATGATCTGATGGCGCTACTACCATAACTGCATCTGGATTTTGTTTTTTAATCTTCAAAGAAGCATACAAAATACATGGTGCTGTGTTTCGCATTACAGGCTCAAGAATAATTTGCTCTTGTTTTACCATTGGCAATTGTTCTAAAACTATGTTATTGTAATCTTCATTCGTAAGAATTAAAATATTTTCTTTTGGAATAATTTGAGACAAACGAGTAAACGTTTTTTGAATTAACGTTTCACCAGTTCCTAGCATATCGTGAAATTGCTTAGGAAATTCGGTTGTACTTACAGGCCAAAAACGAGAACCAACTCCACCAGCCATTAATATTGCGTAATAATTTTTGTTCATTTTTTGAAAGATTTTTTTGCTGCTTTTCTAATTCGGCAACAATTCTACTTCGGCATTGGGTTGAAAAAGATATAATCGTCCAGAACTTATTTCTAAACATTCGTATCGTTTTACGCGTAATGCTATTTTCTTAAAAATTTTCCCATTGTGAATTCTAAAATGACTTCCCATCGGAATTTCAAAGATATAATTTTTATCGGTTTCTTTTTGGTCAAATAGTTTTAAAGCAATGGCTAATTTTGCATCGGTATCGCTACTTGCTTTTGGATTTCTAAAATGTTTAGCAAGTAATGGTAACAATTGATTTGGGAATATTTCAGGTCGAATAAACGGCACCATCATTCTTTGAAAAGTGAGTTTCCACTCATCACCATGAGGTTTTATGTTTCTACCATATTTTTCAAATGCCACCAAATGGGCTATTTCGTGGATTAAGGTGATCAAAAACCGGTATTTATTCAAACTGGCATTCACTGTAATTAAATGAAAACCTTGCGCATCTTTTCGATAATCACCATGACGCGTTTGACGTTCGTTGACGATTTTAAGATGCACATGATTGGCTTTGATTAATTCAAAACAATGATGAACCGCGTGTTCTGGAAGGTATTTTTGTAAAACTTCACTCAATTTTAAGGCGTTGAAGATGAAACTTGCAATACTTTTCCGTTGTAATATTTGTTTCCGGTTAAAGCAAAGTTAAAAATATAATCCGCCATTTCTTTAGCTGAAAGCGGTGCTTCATAACCTGGAAAGGCTTCTTGTAACATTTCGGTATTTACAGCTCCAAGAGCTAAAACATTGAAAGCAATTCCTTGTTCTTTATATTCTTCTGCTAACAATTCTGATAGTGTAATAACAGCACCTTTACTAGAAGAATAAGCTGACAATCCTGCAAATTTCATACTTCCTTGTATGCCGCCCATAGAACTAATTGTTACTACATGACTTCCTTTTTCCATGAATGGAATACAGATTTTTGTCAATTCGGCAACTGCAAAAACATTGACTTTGTAAATGTTTTGAAATTCCTCTGAAGTAATTTGTGTGAATTGTTTATGCAACAAACTTCCTGCATTGTGAATTAAAACATCTACTTTTTTCCAAGTTCTATTGATAAAATTTCCCACTTGAAGTAATTCTTCTGGATTTGAAATATCAATTGACAAACAAGTTATGTTTGGATTTTCGATTAACTCTTTTGGTGTTTTTCTGGAAATCGCCAATACTTGATGTCCAGCGTTTGCAAATTGCAATGCTAACTCGTAACCAATTCCGCGGGAAGTTCCAGTGATGATGATATTTTTACTCACAATTTTATATTTTTTTGTGTTCGTTAATCTTCGCTTTCAAAGTGATTATTTTGTAAAAATAGGAATAAAAAAAATCCCGAAGAAATTTCGGGATTTAGATTAACAAACTAAATTATACAATAGCAATAATAACCAAACCTATTAGAGTATATAACAACAAAAGCAATAACTCTAATCTGTATTTATCTATGGATGAAAAAAGTTGTTTCATGATAAATCATTTAGTTGGATTTCCACATACTAGAAACATTTAAAGAACTTCCATCTGAACCTCCATGCACAAAAATATCGCCATCAAATAGAACTGCTTGATGATAACAACTTGCTGGAAAAGGATTTGAAACCTCAACTTCTGACCAATTTTTACCATCTGTAGATTTTAGGATAGTATTGTAATAAGAATTCGAATCGCGACCTCCTAAAATATAGAATTCATCATTTTTTACTACTAATTGATGTCCGTAAATAGGTTCAAAGCCAGTTATCACTTCTTGTGTCCAGTTTATTCCATCAGTAGAAGATTGAATGTCTCCATACGTATTTCCGTCACCATTACCTCCGCAAATCCACATTTTATTATCGAAAACAAATGCTTTATGATGACCGCGTTTTTCAAATGAAGTTAAATCTTCCTCTTCTGTCCAAGTAACACCATCTGTACTCGACCAAACATCATTATGAACATTTGTGTTATTTCCGCTTACACCTCCAATTAACCATAATTTACTATTGTAAACCACAACATCAAACGCATAACGATTTCCAAAAGCAACGCTTGTAGTTTCTTCCACCCAGTTTACACCATCTGTAGATGAAAAAACATCACTTCGCCCATTACCATCATATCCACCGATTATCCATAATTTACTATTAAAGACAATACATTTATGATAGGATCTTGCTGGAATTGCATCTCCAGTTGTGGTGACCGAATTCCAAACAATTCCATCAACACTATTTAAAACTGTGTTAGTAATAGTATTAGAATCATTTGTTCCACCAATTATCCACAATTTATTATTAAATTCAATCATCTGATGTCCTCTCAACCCTAATGGCAATGAACCAGAAGTTGAAACTTGAGTAAAACTCATGTTGTCATTTGTTTGATTGTCATCATTATCACTACAAGAGCCAAGAGATAACGTTACTGCAACCAATACAATCGATTTTAAAAACTTTTTCATACTACTAATTTTTGATTATTTTTTTAATTCCTTTTCCTTCTTCAGAATGAATCATTACTAAATAAATTCCAGCAGATAGCTCATTAATATTATAAAATTCTTGACTTTCAAATGTTTTGATAACTTGTCCTTGAAGATTTAATACTTCTACCTTATCGATTGAAATATCGGCATTTAATTGAAATTGATTATTTATTGGATTAGGATAAACTGAGAATTTATTATTTAATTGGAAGTCGCTTGAAGATAAAGCACTTGTAAAATCATAAACTCTAACATATCCTCTAGCAGGATTAAAAGGAACACCAACTGAAACAGTGTTTCCATCATTTGACATTGCAACTGAGTAACCTAATTGTTCACCATTTTGACCATTTCCTGAAATTGAACTTCCAACTTGTGTCCAAGCTGTTCCATTCCATCTGAAATATCTAGCTTGCCCTCTATCTGTATTTGAAGCTGAGGTATCATATGTTGGAGCACCTGAAACAATGGCATCTCCAGCACCATTCATACTTACACTGCTACCAAATCCTGAACTATTTTGAATTCCATCAATATCAGCACCAAGCAAGCCCCAACTTGTACCATTAAAATTATAAATTCTAACATGCCCACAATTAGTTAATGATGTTCCATCCGCCAACGGTGCACCAACAGCTACTCTCAATCCATTATTTGAAATGGATACTGCTGAACCAAAAAAATCTCCGGCAGCTTCACCATTAATATCTGCTCCTGTTTGCACCCAAGAAGAACCATTCCATGCAAAAACTCTAACATGACCAGCATCTACTCCACTACCATCATTTTTTCTGCCGCCCACAGCTAATTTAGTCCCATCTAAAGAAATTGAAACCGAAACACCAAATTCGTCACCCGCTGCTTCACCATTTAAATCTGCACCTCTTTGAACCCAAGCAGAACCATTCCATGCATAAACTCTAACATGTCCAGAATCAGCTCCATTACCATCATTTAAATGCGCACCAATTGCAACAACACTTCCATCATTAGATAAAGAAACCTTTACGCCCGAATTATCATTTGCAGCTTCACCATTAATATCGGTTCCCATTTGAGCCCAATTTGTCCCATTAAAATTATATACCCTAACATGACCTGAGTTTGCACCGTTTCCATCATTAGTACTAGCACCAACCGCCAATCGATTACCATCTCCAGAAATCGCAACTCTTCCAAAATTATCCGACATTGCTTCTCCGCCAATAGCAGTACCTTTTAAAACCCAAGCACTACTCACTTTTTCATGTACATGAGCGTATCCATTAGTACTTGTACCGGTGCTATATGGTGCTCCTGCAGCCATTCTCGAACCGTTAGAACTTAATGAAACAGTAAATCCTAAAACGTTATCAGCGCTACCATTAATATCTGCACCAATTTGCGTCTGAGCCACTAAATTATTAGCAAATACTAACACTAAAGAGTAAAGTAAAATTCTTTTCATAATTGTTTGATTTTGAATTATTATGAAACAAAACAACAAATTATATTAAAGTGAGAATTTTATAAATGAAAAGTGGTCAGTATTACTTATCAAATGAATTGTAAAAAGTGAAAAGTGGTCGACAAGAAGTTGTAATTGTAACGGGATTTCAATTTCAAGTAAATTAAATATTTTACATTTGTTATCATAAGCAACAAAAATGCATCTTAAACAACTTTATATTTTCTTATTATTAATTGCGCAAATTGCTCTTTCTCAAGAACCTTATCATGTTTCTTTTGGAAGAAAAGATGGGTTGCCTTCTTTAAATATTTATCATTCACTACAAGATAAAAATGGCTACCAATGGTTTGCCAGTGATTTAGGAGTTTTAAAATATGATGGTTATTCGTTTTCCTTATTAAGTACTGAAGATGGATTAGCCGATAATGAAAATTTCAGTTGTTTTCAGGATTCAAAAGAACGAATTTGGTTTCTTGCTTATAATGGAAAAATTTCATTTTTATTAGATAACAAAATCTTTAACGAATCTAATTTTACTCTTTTAAAAAACATTCAAAAAAATGGCTACATTTCGCGTATTTCTGAAAACACAAGGGGTGAAATAATTGTAATTTATTCTAATGGTAATGTTCGAATTTTGAACTTCAAAAAAAACTCAAGTACTACTTTAGAAGGGAAACAAATTATATTACACTATATTCAAAACAACAAAGACCATTACATCAGTCCAAAAGGAATTTATGATGATAATATAAATTTAATAAAAAGTCTACCGCAAAAAAACTTAAATGGTTTAGTAATCATTCGCTCTTTTCTAAAAAACAATATTCTTTATTTTTCACACTTGAATGCGATTTACACCATCAAAAACAATGTTTGTACCAAATTATTTGACGTTCCTGTACCTGAAACTGGCATAATTAGTTTGTCTATAGACAAGGATAACAAAATCTGGATTGGCACACGAAATGGTGTTTATGTGAATGATTTAAACAACCTAAAACCAAATTTTGAAATTTTCTTTAAAGAAAACGCCATTTCGAGTGTACAAAGAGATTTTGAAAACAGAATTTGGATAACAACTCTCGATAATGGGCTTTACTACATTCCAAATACAACAGCTAAAATTTTAAAAACCAACACTAATGAATCGCTGATTTCAACTTGCTTAACTAAAGATGAATTTGGAAACTTATGGTGCGGAACGGCTAATGATTTGTTCTATAAAGTTGATAAGTCGAAAGATCTTAAAAGTTTTAATGCCAAATCAAGTATCCAATCTAAAAACTATATTTTTCAGATTTATTTTTCAAATGAAAATCAATACATTATTGGAAAGCACGCGATTTTAATTCAAGGTAAAAAAAATAAAAACATCCCATTTATTGGAGCAAAAACAATAGTTGAAGATGAATTTGGTGATTTATGGATTGGCGCCAATTATCTATTAAAAATTCCAAAAAAAGAAATTGACAAACTTTCTAATTACGACCTTTATTCCTTTGACAAAAGAGTTATTTTAAAAGAAAGAACGAACACGTTAATTCGAAATGATAAAACTATTTGGGCAGGAACAAACAATGGTATTTATAAGATAGAAAACAACAAACCAGTTTATTTATCCAAAAACTATCCAAAAACCCAAACCATAATTTCGAAATTATATTTTGACAAAGCGACGAATTTACTTTTTGTAGCTACCAATTCTAATGGTTTGTTTGTGTTCCAAAATGACAAACTCATCCAACATTTTACCAAAAAGGACGGATTAAACAGCAACATTTTATATTCGATTAAAAAAGGATTTCGCCCAAATTCGTTACTTATTAGCACGAATTTAGGCGTAAATCAAATTACTTTTTCTAATGGAAAATTCACTTTTGAGAACTTAAATAAATTCATTGGTATAGAAAATCTAAAAGTTAATGATACCGAAATCATTGAATCCAATTTATTCTTGGCTTCAGATGATGGTCTGTTACATCTCAATATCAATTCCTTACAATCGAGTTCGATAATTCCAAATCTAAAAATTGAAGAATTCTTAGTAAATGGCAAAAACATAGCCATGAAACCCGAGCTATCATTCCGATATTCAGAAAATGATATTAGCATTAATTACACTGGACTTTCGTTTAACTCACAAAAGAATATCACCTACTTTTTTAAATTAGGCAAACAAAACGAAAAATGGAATACCACAAAAACACGTCAAATTAATTATCAAGGATTAGAACCTGGTGATTACGAATTTCAAATTTATGCTACCAATGCCTCTGGAGTAAAAAGTAAAATTGAAAAAATAGCTTTCACTATCCGAAAGCCTTTTTGGAAAACCTATTGGTTTTTAGCGATTCTATTTGGTGTTTTTGGATTGGCATTTTTTATTATTTGGAAAAAAAGGATTCATAGTTTAAATCAAAAATTTGAAACAGAACGCCACCAAATTGAAATGGAACGCGACAAAGCTAATTTGGAAAAACAAATGATTGAATTGGAACAAAAAGCGTTGCGAATGCAAATGAATCCGCATTTTATTTTTAATGCTTTGAATACAATTAAAGGTTATTATTCGGAAGGAAATGATGAAAAAGCGGGAGATTATATTTCGAAATTTTCGATGTTACTTCGAATGTTATTAGAAAACACCGAACAAACAATTCCATTAGGAACCGAAGTGAAAATGCTAAAATTGTATGTTGAATTGACTCAAATTCGCTATAAAAATGTTTTTGATTATGACATTTCAATTGACCCGAAAATAAACTTGGAAGACACTGCAATTCCAACCTTATTATTACAACCTATTGTTGAAAATGCAATCATTCATGGTTTAGCACCAAAAAAAGAACACGGTCAACTTACTATTTCGTTTACCAAAAATGAAAAATCGCTTTTATGTCAAGTTATTGATAACGGAATCGGCATTAAAGCATCATTAGAAAAACAAAAGCAACGTCAACACGAATCAAAAGCGATTTCAATAACAAAAGAACGATTAGCCTTAATAGAAAATGATGAAGCGACTGAAGTGATTTTTGAAATAACCGATAATTCAGGAAATTCATCTGGAACGAAGGTAATTATACAAATTCCATATAAAACCATTTGGTAATGAAAACAATTATAATTGAAGACGAAATACAAGCAATTTCAGCCTTAATGGCCGATATAAATCGCTACTGTCCAGAATTAAAAGTCATTGGAACTTCGGGCAGTGTTGATGAAGCCATTCAGTTAATAAAAGAGAACAAACCCGAACTTGTTTTCTTAGACATTCAATTAACAGACGGACTTGGTTTTGAAATTTTAGAAGCGTTTCAGAAAGGCGAATTTCATGTAATTTTCACTACAGCTTATAGTCAATATGCGATTAATGCAATTAAATTTAGTGCTTTAGATTATTTATTAAAACCCATCAATGGTGACGAATTAAAAGCGGCTGTTGCCAAAGCAAAAACCATCAATACTTCTGAAGTTCAAATTCAAATTGAAAATTTTATTAAAAACCAATCGCTTCAAAATCAAAATAAGCGCATTGCATTGCAAACCTCTCAAGGTATTTTTATTCATGAAATTAAAACCATTTTAAAATGTACTTCAGAAGGAAATTACACTCACATTCACTTCATCGATGGAAAGAAATTACTCATTTCAAAACCGTTGAAAGAATTTGAAGATTTACTTTGTAATAATGGTTTTGAGCGCATACATCATTCACATATAATCAACCTCAACCATCTTACCAGTTTTATTTTTAAAGATGGAGGTTACGTAGTAATGAGCGACAAAAGTTCGTTGCCTGTTTCCAAAAGAAAGAAAGCGAGTTTATTAGAGATTTTGAATCGGATGAACGGAATTTAGTTCAATTTAATTTCTTTTTTAGGCGCATTAATCATTTGTTCTAAAACCGGAATTGTTTTTGAAATTACATTCGTCATGTGTTTCGTATCCATCAATTCAAACTCATCATCTGGTTGGTGATAGAATTCAAAATTCTCAAAATCAAATGTTGAAACCGTTTGCGCCGGCACATTAAATTCAGTAAAAAATGGATAATTATCCGAAGCTCTGAATAGCATATATTTTGTTTCTATTGGTAAATACCCAACTAATTTTTCTCCAGCATATTCATTAATTGTCGTTGCCATATTTGATTTTCCAAAACCAGTCAAATAGAAATCCATTCCTTTGTCTTTCATTGGAACACCAATCATTTCAAAATTAAACATGAAATACAAATCCATTTTTTGTTCTTTCAATTTGGCAGCCAAATGTTTCGAACCTAAAAGTCCTTTTTCCTCGGCAGAAAAGAACACAAAAAGCACACTTCGTTTATTGTTTTTGAATTTTGCGAAATATTTAGCTACTTCGGTTACTGCAGTAGTTCCGGTTGCGTTGTCGTTTGCTCCGTTTCCAATATCATCGCCGTTAACCGCTGCAATTTTTCCAATGTGATCATAATGTGCACCAATGATTACAAATTCACTTTTTAATTTTTTATCCGTTCCTTCGATGTAACCAACTACATTGTAAGAGGTTTTATCGTAATTAGAAAGTGTATCACGATAGGTTTTAAAATACGGTTTGATTCCGTTTTCTTTTAGAAGATTTTCTAAATAAACAGATGCTTTTTCAATTCCTTCGCTACCCGAATCTCTTCCTTCTAATTCATCCGAAGTTAAATAAGAAAGAGTTTTTATAACGTTTTCTTCATCAACTTGATAGTTTACTTTTGAAATATTCTTCGAATTAACATTGGTTTGTGCATTCAATGACAATCCAACAAAAGAAATTAGTAATAAGATTTTTTTCATAGCATATAGTTTTAAGTAAAAATAAAAAAATCCCGAATAAATCGGGATTTTGTATGATAAATTTAACACTTATTATGCTAACATCGTTACTGGATTTTCCATAAACGCTTTGAACGTTTGTAAGAATTGAGCTCCTGTTGCTCCGTCTACTGTTCTATGGTCGCAAGCTAAAGTTACTGTCATTGTGTTTCCAACAACGATTTGTCCGTTTTTAACTACTGGTTTTTCAATAATAGCACCAACAGATAAAATAGCAGAATTTGGTTGGTTGATAATAGAAGTAAACGATTGAATTCCGAACATTCCTAAGTTAGAAATAGTGAATGTACTTCCTTCCATTTCTGCTGGTTGAATTTTTTTAGATTTTGCTTTTCCGGCTAAGTCTTTTACGTTAGCACCAATTTGAGTTAAACTCATTTGGTCTGTAAATTTCAATACTGGAACCATTAATCCGTCTTCAACTGCTACTGCTACTCCAATATTCACGTGGTGATTGATTACCATTGCATCTTCTCTCCATTGTGAATTTACTTGTGGATGTTTTTTCAATGCCATCGCACTCGCTTTGATTACCATATCGTTGAAAGAAACTTTCGTTTCTGGTAATCCGTTAATCATATTTCTTGAAGCAATTGCATTGTCCATATCCAACTCGATAGTTAAATAATAATGCGGTGCTGTAAATTTAGATTCTGATAATCTTCTCGCAATGGTTTTACGCATTTGCGAATTTTTGATTTCCTCTTGGAATACTTCTCCTGCTGGAACAAATGGTTTAACTGCTGCAACTGCATTTGTTGCTTCTGCAACGGCTTGAGTTGGAGATGTAACCGCAGATGGAGAGAAATTCTCTACATCCGATTTTACAATTCTTCCATTTTCACCTGAACCTTTTACTTGAGACAAGTTGATTCCTTTATCTTGCGCAATTTTTTTAGCTAATGGAGAAGCAAATATTCTTGAGTTGTCTGTTGACTGTTGTTTGTTTTCTGTTACCTCAGAAAGTGTTGAAGTATTTGAAGTTTCAACCTTTTGAGTTTCAACAACTGCACCTACTTTATAATTCGCAGCGATTCCTGAAACGTCAGTTCCTGCTGGTCCTAAAATTGCTAAGATGGTATCAACTGGAGCAGAATCACCTTCTTGTACTCCGATATATAATAAAGTTCCTGCATTAAAAGATTCGAATTCCATAGTAGCTTTATCCGTTTCGATTTCAGCTAAAATGTCACCTTCTTTTACAGTATCTCCTACTTTTTTTAACCAAGTCGCAACTGTTCCTGTTGTCATGGTATCAGACAAACGAGGCATTGTTACTACTTTTACACCAGCTGGCATCTCGACTGCGCTCGATGTGACAGTTTTAGTTTCTTCTACTTTTTCTTCTTTAGTTTCAGTAGCAGTTCCGCCACTTAATAGAGCTGAAATATCTTCGCCTTCTTTTCCAATAATAGCTAATAAAGAATCTACTGGAGCCGATTGTCCTTCTTGAATTCCTATGTGTAATAAAACACCATCATGAAATGATTCGAATTCCATTGTAGCTTTATCCGTTTCAATTTCAGCAAGAATATCACCTGTTTTGATTGTATCACCCACTTTTTTCAACCAAGTTGCTACAACTCCTTCTGTCATCGTATCACTCAAACGGGGCATTGTTATAATTTGTGCCATAGTTCTTATAATTTATGTGGGATGAAAGGATAATTTTCTTGTTCGTACACTACATCATATAACTGATTTACTTCTGGGAACGGAGAATCTTCAGCGAATTTCTCACATTCTGCAACTAAATCTGCTACTCTTTGATCGATTGTTTCGATTTCAGCTTCTGTAGCGTAGTTATTTTCTTTGATAATATCTAAAACTTGAGTAATTGGGTCGATTTTTTTGTACTCTTCCACTTCCTCTTTTGTTCTGTATAATTGTGCATCAGACATTGAGTGTCCTCTGTAACGGTATGTTTTCATTTCTAAGAAAGTTGGCCCGTCTCCACGACGTGCTCTTTCCATTGCTTCGTGCATTGCTTCAGCCACTTTTACTGGATTCATACCGTCAACTGGTCCACAAGGCATTTCGTAACCTAAACCTAGTTTCCAAATATCCGTATGATTTGCAGTTCTTTCTACAGAAGTTCCCATTGCATATCCATTGTTTTCAACGATAAATACTACTGGTAATTTCCACAACATTGCCATATTGAAAGCTTCATGTAATGAACCTTGACGCGCAGCACCATCACCAAAATAAGTTAAGGTAACTCCACCAGTTTCAAAATATTTATCAGCAAAAGCAATACCTGCTCCTACTGGAATTTGTGCTCCAACGATGCCGTGTCCTCCATAAAAACCATGCTCTTTAGAGAAAATATGCATAGATCCACCCATACCTTTTGAAGTACCTGTAGCTTTTCCGTATAACTCTGCCATAACTTTTCTTGGGTCTACACCCATTCCAATTGGCTGAACGTGGTTACGGTAAGCGGTAATCATTTTATCTTTAGACAAGTCCATTGCGTGCAAAGCTCCAGCTAAAACTGCTTCTTGACCGTTGTATAGGTGCAAAAATCCTCTAACTTTTTGTTGGATATAAACAGCTGCAAGTTTATCTTCAAACTTTCTCCAAAATAGCATGTCTTCATACCACTTTAGGTAAACTTCTCTTGTAATTGGTTTCATTTTAGTTTGTTTTTTTAATACAATTGAATTGTGAAAGTCATTATTTGTCAATCACAATTTTACGAACAGCAAAAATACTACATAGAACCTGATTGAAAAAATTAAATTCTACGATTTTTGTATTTTTTATAACAAAATCGATAAAAAAAGTTACGAAATCGTTATAGATGATTTTTGTCGAAAACCAAAGGCAGTAGATTTTTTAATGAATCTGACTTATAAATATCGCCTTTTGCTCCCATAAAGAAAATTGTAATTGGAATATCTTGTTTGAATTCGTATTCTGCTATTGCTTGTCTACAACTTCCGCATGGTGGAATTGGCTCTTCTAGATCTCTATCTTGTGGAGATGCCGTAATAAACATTTTTACAATTTTTGCATTTGGATAAGTTGCACCTGCATAATAAATTGCTACACGCTCGGCACACAACCCTGAAGGGTAAGCCGCATTTTCTTGATTTGAACCTTGAACTACGATTCCGTTATCTAAAAGAATGGCCGCACCAACTGTAAATTTTGAATAAGGCGCATAAGCCTTACTTCTAGCATCAACTGCTTGCCACATTAAACCTGTTTCTTCTTGAGATAACTCTTCTTTTGAAAGTACCGAAATGGTCGTGTTTATTGAAATTTGCTTCATATGTAAGGAAAAAAAATCCAAATTCTAAAATAAGAATTTGGATTGTTTATTAATTTATTTTTTGTTTAAAGTTCATCGTAATTATCACCAAAGTTAAACGTTAGAGAGAATCTCAATGTGTTTTCTAATGGATTTCTCACTTTAGATGCTGAGAACAAATACGATACATCAACTTTCACTACATTATATTTGAAACCTGCTCCTAAGGTAAAAAACTTTCTTGCTCCTTTTAATTCATTTTCATTAAAGAAACCTAAACGTAATGCGAATGAGTCTTGGTACCAATACTCTGCTCCTAAAGCCCAAGTAAACTCTTTTAATTCTTCTGAAATACCATCTGGAGCATCATTGAATGAATTGAAAATTCCGCTTGTCCAACTTGTCTTTCTGTAATCTGACAAGGCTTGTGTGTAAGCATCATCAGCCAAATCCTGCTCTGCTGGCTCAATTGAACCACTTCCATCAGAATCTACAGCCGCAACTTTTGCTGGTGGCGTTGGAACTAAAAGCTTTGTAACTTCTGCCGTAACACCAATTTTACTATACTCGTCAAAAATAAAATCAAAACCTCCACCTAAACGCATATTCGCTGGTAAAAAGTTATCATTTAAATCATCACTATCATAACTAATTTTTGGACCTAAATTCTGAAAGTTAAACCCAGCTCTCCATCTACCATTAAAATCATCATAAGCCATTTCTTCTGATTGATAATAACCTGCAATATCAACTGCAAATGTTGTAGCAGCAGTAGCATCATTATTTGCATCACCAATTCTTAAAGCCGAACGAATAAATCGTCCACCAACAGCCATAGAAAAACGGTCACTTAATTTAAGAGAATAAGAACCGTCTAAAGCCAATTCGTTTGGATTAACTGTTCTTACTGGCTCATTCGGATCTGGAGTTTCTCTCAACTCAATATCACCCAAACCGAAAAAACGTAGAGACCCAGCAAATGCACTACGCTCGTTTATTCTGTTATAGTAAGTTAATTGCCCCAAAGAAATATCGTTTGCAATACTAGACAAATAAGGCGTATAACTTACAGAAAATCCTTGTTTTTGAAGAGAAAAAGCATATTTAGCAGGATTAAATTGTTGTGAGAAAGCATCTGCAGAAGTTGCTACTCCCATATCAGCCATACCCGCAGAACGCGCATCAGCAGCAATTAATAAGAAAGGTACACCTGTGGTTATTACTCGGCTATTATCTTCTTGCGCTTTAACATATTGACCTACAACTAACAAGGTAAATATTATAGCAATTTTTTTCATTGTATTCATAGAAATTAATTTGACAAATATAGTATTTTATTACAGTATTACAAGTTTCTCATATTTTTCAACTGACTTTCCAGTAGTTGTAGATCGTACTTTTAATTTATAGACATAAACCCCTTTTCCAATCTTATCTCCAAAATCATCACGCCCATCCCAGATAATTTCTCTACAAAGAAAACCTTCAGTTGTAACTTGCTGATTTATTGTTTTAACCAACTTTCCTGCAACTGTTAAAATCTGAACCTGAACATCAAGTGGTTCAAAAGGCATGTTATGATTGAACCAAAACTCCGTATAACTCACAAACGGATTTGGATAATTCAACACTCTTTCTACTCGAAGTCCGTCATCTGAACAAATCGCATTAAACTGAATTTCTGCCGTAATTAAATTATTGTAAACATCCCAAGCTTTAAACAAAATCGTATGTAATCCTGGCGTTAAATCTCTAAAAGGGAATCTTACAAAACCGCTGGTGTAATCGTCGTTATTTGTTTCATAATACTCATTCAAAACATACGGATTAGACTCATCGCCATCTAAAATTGCTACAATATCGTGCCCAATTCCACTTGCTGTATTGATACCGTTTTCATCTTCTAAAAAAGCCAACAAAATGGGTGAACAATTTGTAATTCCGCCTGAAACAAAACCTTCATCATTCATATGCAATCTAACTGTTGGCGGATTTGTATCACTTACAGCATTTACGTTAACACCTCCTATTTGGATTGTTCTATCATAACCTGTTTGGTTGTCCAAATTAGGCATATCACGTTTTGCATAAAAGCTTATTTTACCATTTCCAACTGGAATTCTAATATCTTGTGGCACAACAAAACTAAATTCAAATTGTCCGTTTACCACTGATGCATTTCCTCTAAAAACAGTTTCTCCTAAAGTAGTAAAATTCATTACTATAAGTCCGCTACCATTGGTAACACCATTATTTCCGAGAGTAGCTCTATTAATATCTTTATCAAAAATTTGAACTGCTAAATCACCATTATATCCCGACAACAACACATCATTTTCATCTCTTACCTCACCAGATATCTTTGTTAAACTCAAAGCTTGAAGGACAGGCAATGGTTGATTTACCGGAATATCATTTACTTTTGTTAGTACTACTTTAGGTCTTGGAATTGCTAATTTTAATGCAGGATCACCAATAAAAAAAACAACTCTTCTATTATCTGAACCTGTATCTAATTTTGTTAACCTCAGCGCTTCTGCGATTGAAGGATAATCATTTGAACCAAATGCATACAAGTCTTCATTCAATAAATTATTCATAACAAAACCTGTCGTAACACCAATTTGACGTGTAGTAGCAATCAAACCAATTGCTCCTCCGCTTTTATTCCAATACATGTATTCGCCTCCTGTAAAACGTCCTGGATCATCAAAACGTGTAAACTCGCAAGTTATTGTTATAAAAAGTGGATATCTGTAACGATTGGTTAAATTTTGAGCATCTAATTTTTCAAACAATCTTTCTCTTGCAAGCGATTCTTCATTTCCGTGTCCGAAGTAATTAAAAACTAAAGCTCCAAGCGCTAAAGCGTCTAAAAAGTCTTTTTTTGCTTCTGGATAACGCTCACCACCCGCTGCTACTTGTTGCAAATAAGCATCGGTATGTATTTTTTTAACATTTACAAATGGCTTTTGTGCAGTTAAAGTATTCGCTAAATTATCTAATCCAAACTGAAGCGTTGCATCTGTTGTATTATCGGCGTCATCGGAATAGATAACATAATTATTGCGCCATCTTCCGTAGGATTTCTCGTCATGATATTCAATTACTTTATCAACCATTTCTTTGGCTTGACCGGCAGAAGACACTAACATTCTTCCAACCGCAATATCAATTCCGTCAAAACCACCTAACATTTGACCTTCAGTATCATCCATCAAACCATAAAAATCATCAGACATAAAGGACGAGAATAATGAGAAATTAGAAATATTATTTGTTTCCGAAGCAAAAGGATTGAATCCATGAAAAACAGGAACAATATTGGTATTACTAAATAATCGGTCTTTATAGTCATAAGATGCGTCTCCAAAAAGATTTACATACTTAACTCTTTTATCTGGAGTGGAAGCATTCCAATACACATATTTAATTAAATTTCTAATTGCAGCAATATCTTGTTTTCCAGAAGCAAATTCTTGATAAATTTTTTCTAAAGTAACCACACGCACTACTAAACCAGAATTATTTCTATGAAAATCAGCTAAACGTTCTGCTTGTGTTGTTAAAAGTTCTGGCGTTATAATCAAATAATCGATGTCTTCAAAATTTCCTTGAGCATCTTTAAAAATTGTTCCTTTTAAATTCTGATTCACTACAACAGAATTTGATTCACGCAATGGAGTAAAGGTGTCAGACATGTCAACTGCCACATATTTTCTAGCTGTACCTAAATTTACTTTAAAATTAAAATTGGCTCCGGTGGTATTTTCATAAGCCGTAACATTATATAAATCGGTAACATCCCAAACTTGAGAAATTCCTGATGCATTTGCAATTCTGTATTCTCCAACACCAACATTAGCTTGCTCTTGATCATTAAAAAACAGGAATTGTTTAGAGAAACCTGTTAAATTTCGTTTTACTTTTAATCGTATAAAATCTAAAAAACCATTTGAACTCGGAACACCTCCATTATTATATGTTAGTGCAATTGAAATATTTGAAGAAGTGGCATTAAAAAAGGCATTTAAAGCAGATTCATAACCTTCAACTCCACTACCTGAAGTTAACTGCGGAAAATTCAAAGTTCCCAAGTCAATAGAATTGGCTTTTACATTAAAAGAAGAATTACCAAATGACTTAGAAGCCGTATTTACTTTTATTTGAA
The DNA here is from genome assembly GCA_003497625.1 of Flavobacterium sp. GTDB lineage: Bacteria > Bacteroidota > Bacteroidia > Flavobacteriales > Flavobacteriaceae > Flavobacterium. Next base: position 70,086 of record DNNO01000001.1, read on the forward strand.
CTGGAACCGAAGTATCAAAATTAGGAATTGAAAAATCAAAAGTTTGAAATTCTTCTACATTAAATTGTTCACCAAACCATCTTCTACCAACTTTTCCAGCATTAATTAGATCTTTTTCATAATAAATAACATCATCAAACTGATTAAATGTTAAAGTTGGAGGATTTATTGGCTGCAATGCTTGTTCTATTCTTTTTCCAGCTGAACCTAATGAAGTTATGTAATAATATGATTTATCTTCAAATAAATTCACGCTTGTTAAACTTTCGGCATTCCAAGTATCAACTCCTTCTGCATAAAATAAAATATAATCGCTATTATCAAAAACACCATCATCTTCACCAATAAATTGAATCGCATTCTGTTCTAAATCATCCGGATAAGGGATTGAATTGTTTAACGGCAACATGCGTCCTCCATTCCCATAAATCTTAATATTTCTAGGATCTACATTAACATTAAAACCCAAACTCTGAAGAAAAGCTTTAGAAATTCTATAAACACCTGATTTTTCAACGTAAAAACGGTGCCAATTTCCGGTTGCTAAAACCGAATTTGAAACTGCCTGAACAACATTCTGATTTTGACTTCTATTTGACAGATTGTTTTGGAATGAATACGTTAACGAAATAACTTTTTTATAAACATTACCTTCTTTTATAATAGGATTAAAAATTAAAACCCCTTTATAATCATCACGAGCACGAACCACTTCCAATGAAGCTTGAATCTTATTAGGCAGTAACGATTTATTCAAATCATAAAGTTCCGATTCGTTTATAGTTTGATAATTTACGTTTGATATAACTAAACTTGAGACATTAGTTGAAGCCGTAACTGGCACTAATTTTCTGTATTGAATTTTTCTTAACGGAATATCAATATTATAAAATTCTGTATCAAACTGAGGCACTTTAATTGAAGTTTCCCCTAAACTGTAATCCACATTAGAATTCCAATTAATAGAAATATTATCTGTTTGTTGCCCAAAAACAAACACAACAGAAAATAACAGTATAAATAAGATAGTCTTTTTCATTAGCTATAAAACGTGTTAAACACCTATATATTACAAAGAGAAAAAAAATATTTATTTTAATCTAATTTTTTACAATAAAACTTAATATAAATCGTTGTAAGAGAAAGGATTTTAACACAACATTAATTTTTTTTTACAAAAATTTAAAAACATGTTGCATTTTAATTCATAATTATTATCTTGCGACACGAAATTTATTACCTACTAAAGTATGAAAATTAAGAAAATTATGGCTTTAAAAGTGTTAGTAGTATTAGCACTGGCATTAGGCTTTACAGGTTGTAGCAAAAAAGGAAGCACAAAAGGTGGTTCTACAGCTACAGGATGGAAAATCAATGATAAAAAAGGTGGATTCCAGTTTAACGACAAGTTCAAAAAACAAGAAACGCCTCCAGGGATGATTTCTATTGAAGGTGGTACTTTTACAATGGGAAAAGTGCAAGACGATGTTATGCATGATTGGAACAACTCTCCAAATCAACAACACGTACAATCTTTCTTTATGGATGAGACAGAAGTAACCAACAAAATGTATTCTGAATACTTATTTTGGGTAAAAACTGTTTTCCCTCCAACAGAAGAAAATTACAAACACATTTATAATGGTGCAATTCCAGATACTTTAGTATGGAGAAATCGTTTAGGATATAACGAAACGATGACTAACAACTACTTAAGACACCCTGCTTATGCTGACTATCCAGTAGTTGGCGTTAACTGGATTCAAGCAACTGAATTTAGCAAATGGAGAACTGACCGTGTAAATGAAAACATTTTAGAGCGTGAAGGTTACCTTAAGAAAGATAACAAAATCAAATTAGGTTCTGATGTAACTGCTGAAAACTCTTTCAGTACTGAAACTTATATCAATACACCATCTAAAGCATTTGGTGGTAACGAAGAAGTAGTATTGAAAAAAGAAATGGGCGGTGGTAGAAGAGCAGCTGCAGATACAGCTAAAAACGTATACGCTCAAAGAAGTTCTGGTTTAATTTTACCAGAATATAGATTACCAACAGAAGCTGAGTGGGAATATGCTGCAGTAGCTTTAGTTGGAAACAGAGAGTACAACATTTACAAAGGACAAAAGAAATACCCTTGGAGTGGTCAATATACTCGTTCGTCTAAAAGACAATACAGAGGCGACCAATTAGCCAACTTTAAACAAGGTAAAGGGGATTACGGAGGAATTGCAGGTTGGTCTGATGACGGAGCTGACATTACAAATAAAGTGAAAGCATATGCTCCTAATGATTTTGGTTTATATGATATGGCTGGAAACGTAGCTGAGTGGGTACAAGACGTTTACAGACCTATGGTAGATGACGAAGCAAATGACTTCAACTACTTTAGAGGTAACGTTTATACTAAAAACAAAATTGGTGAAGATGGAGTTGTTGAATTAGTAACTTCTGACAACATCACTTACGATACTTTAAGTAATGGTAGAATTATGGCTAGAAATTTCCCTGGTCAAATTGCTCAAGTTCCTGTTGATGAAAACGAAACTTACTTAAGAACTCAGTTCTCAACTTCTGATAACAGAAATTACAGAGATGGTGATAGACAATCTACACGTTTCTACAAATTTACTGACTCTGAAGAAGGTGCAGGTGAAGAAAAACACAGAATGTACGAAGCTCCTAAACACTCTATCACTGCTGATAGTTTAGGTAAAATGGATAAGAAATTTGATAAATCTGACAAGAGAACTACTTTAGTAGATGACAACGTTAGAGTTTACAAAGGTGGTTCATGGAGAGATAGAGCATACTGGTTAGACCCAGCTTCTAGAAGATTCTTCCCTCAAGATATGGCAACTGATTACATCGGATTCAGATGTGCGATGTCTAAAGTAGGTCCTAAATCAAACAAAAAGACTCCTAGAGGAAATCCAAAAAAATAATTTTCATACAAAATACTTAAAAAAGCCCTTTCGTTTGAAAGGGCTTTTTTTTATCTTCGTTTCGATTTAAAACAACTCACATGACCACAATAGCGACTTTACATTCCTTATTTTTAAATTGCTCAAGCGTTTCAACCGATACAAGAAAAATAGAAAAAGACAGCATATTCGTTGCCCTTAAAGGCGAAAACTTTGATGCCAATACCTTTGCTAAAGAAGCTTTAGAAAAAGGAGCCAAATATGTGATAATTGACAACCCTAGCTATAAAATTGACGAACGAACTTTATTAGTAGAAGACTCACTTATTGCCTTACAAGAGTTAGCTAAGTTCCACAGAAACTATTTGGGTTTGCCAATAATAGCCTTAACAGGAAGCAATGGAAAAACTACTACCAAAGAATTAATACNNTAATACACGCTGTACTTTCAAAAAAATACAATACACTGGCGACTATTGGCAATTTGAATAATCACATTGGAGTTCCACTTACACTATTGCGTTTTACAAAAGAAACAGAAATTGGCATTGTTGAAATGGGTGCTAATCATCAAAAAGAAATAAAATTCTTATGTAAAATCGCGCAACCTGATTATGGTTATATTACTAATTTCGGGAAAGCTCATTTAGAAGGATTTGGCGGAGTTGAAGGCGTAATCAAAGGAAAAAGCGAAATGTATGATTACCTAAGAAACAATGAAAAAATTGTTTTTATTAATTTAGATGATGCTATTCAAAAGGAAAAAGCAATAGGAATTAAACAATTTAGTTTCGGCTTAACCGAATCAAATGTTGATGTAAAAATCGATAAGGTTGAAGCTAATCCAATGGTAAAAATATCCTTCAATGACTTAACAATTAATTCGCATCTTATTGGAATTTACAACGCGAATAATATCAATGCCGCTATCACTATAGGAAATTATTTTAAAGTTTCCGACCAACAAATTAAAGAGGCAATTGAAAATTATATTCCTGAAAATAATCGCTCACAATTGATACAGAAAAACGGGAACGAAATAATATTAGATGCTTATAATGCGAATCCGAGTAGTATGTCGGCAGCCATAACAAATTTTATTCAATTAGAGCACAATTATAAAATTGCAGTTTTAGGCGACATGTTTGAATTAGGCGAAGAAAGTCTTTCTGAACATAAAAAAATAGTAGCATTATTAATCTCCGAAACGAATATAACTACCTACTTTATTGGGAAAGATTTTTATGCAAATCAAGTTCAAAATTCACACATTAAATTCTTTGAAAATTTTGAAAACTTCGCAACATTTTTCAAAGTAAACCAACCAAAAGAAAGTTTAATTTTAATCAAAGGCTCTAGAGGAATGGCGCTAGAAAAAACTTTAGAACTGATATAAAACAAAAAGTGCTACCAAAAAATTGATAGCACTTTTTTCTTTAAAAAATTAAACTATTGATTTCCTGAAACTATTTTATGAGTAACAACTTCTTTGTTTGTCATTAATTTCAAAATATACAATTCTCCACCTGCATGATTGAAATTAATATCAATTTTCAGCTCTTTTCCAAAATAAGCTTCTGTATCTTTAAATTGATACAACAAAGAGCCTTTAGTGTCATAAATCTGAATATCTACAGCTGAATCATAATTAAATTGATAGCTTAAAGTTATATACTCTTTAAAAGGATTAGGAGAAGCTGTAATATTTAAGTCACTAAAAACAGCAACATCTTCTACTGTTTCCTCAGGTATTGCAACTCCAACTCTACATTCATCATAACCTCTATTAATAGCATCTACTGCCGCATTAATATTAGAATGAGAAAGTCCACCAATATTCTCTCCACCTAAAGCTTTATTAGCTAAGATAAATAAATTTCCAACTGTGGCACCTCCGTTTGAATTCAAATAATTAATAACACTTTGTGGAATACTGAATACTTGAACTGTTTCCATATTAGGAATATTCGAACCACATTCAATAGTTTTAGCTGTTGCAAAAGAAGCTTCTAAATCTAAATCACCTAAACCACCATCTACTTGGATATTGAAGAAAAGTGTCATGGTTTGACTCAATAAATTATTATTAATTGCTCCTCTTCTTGAAGGTTTAGAAGTAAGAGGGTCATTATCTGACCAAGTTGAATACACATCGAATGTAGCAAAGCCAACTAATCTTCTTGGACTACCTCCTCCAGGCAACATTTTATAAATATTGTTATCTCTAGGATTTGCTGCTCCAATAACGTCACTTAGTTTAAGAGTAAAGTAATTTCCAGTAGATACACTACCAAAATCAAAACTACCTCCAACTAACTCTAATGCTTTTCGCATCATTATTTGAGAATTGACAACTCCTAAATCTTGAGTACAACCAAGACCACCATAATTACCATAGAATCCTTGAGTGTATGTACAATAATCATCGTCACATGGTATAAGTTCCACTTCAATATCTTCAGATATCTCACAACCATTTGCATCTACAATTTTAACGGTATGATTTCCAGCATTTAGACCTGTAAAAGAAAAAGGTGATAACTGTTCGGATGCCGTTCCATTATCAATACTTACCATATAAGGAGAAACTCCTCCTGAAAAGGTAGCACTAATACTTCCTGTTGCTGTACCAACACAATTTTCCGGTTGCATCTCTAAAGAAAGAGATAAAGCATCTGGTTGACTTATTGTAGCATCACATGCTGTTGCATCTTCTAAAGTTTGAACCGCATCTGTAATCAATATGGTATAAGCACCTGCTGGTAAATTTGAAAATAGTGCTCCACCAGGCTCATCACTAACTCCCATTACGCTATCAATTACGTTATTCAGATCGTTCGAATTATACAAATAGAAATTATAAGGTGGGATTCCGTTTGAACCTTGAACTTGAATTGATCCACTTGATTCTCCGTTACAAGCAGCAGGTGTTGGTGTTGTTTGACATCCAATTCTACAGTTAAATGACATAGTAAAGGTTGAAGAACAAGAAGATTCACATCCAGTCTCTGTATTACGAATTGTCCATGTTACTGTTACAGATGTTTCTATACTACCTGGAACACCAATAATTGGATTTAAAGGCGCATTACTAGCTCCTGCTGGATCAGCATTAGATGGGCTGTATACATATTGCACCGCTACCACTTCTATATTAGGGTCGGAATTTAATCCTGCAAACGAATTAAACCAAGTATTGAATTTTGAATCTGTAGCAGCCTGAGCAACACTTGCAGAAACACCACAATCAACATCAAATAAAGCAGGACTAGGACAAGCAACTTTAGGTAAAGCATTTACGGTTACCAC
>DNNO01000008.1 GCA_003497625.1 Flavobacterium sp.
AAGTGAGAAGTGAAAAGTGAAAAGTAAAGCTTTAAATTACAATCACTTTGATAAGTTGTTGTATTTTTGTAACCCCAATTTTAAATACTATTTAATTGTCAAAATTTAACTCTAATACTACTAAAAAATCAATTTTTAAGGAATTAACTAAGGATTTTTTTGAAAATCGATTCAGTAATTTAGCCTATTTGCCACGATGGGTTATTTTCTGTATTGATGTAGTTATAGTTATGTTTGCTGGTATTGTTACCTATTTTATAGTTGCTAATTTAACTTTTAAAAGTTACGATACTTATTCTGTTTCTATCCGATATTTTATAACTCTTTTAACTTACGCTTTTTTCTTTTTTGCTTTCAGAACCTATGCAGGCATAATAAGACACTCCAGTTTTATTGATGGAATGCGATTGTTGTTAGCTACTTCTTTTACGTTTTTTTCATTAGTGGTTTTAAATTATACTCATTTCTTTGTTCATGAAACGAAGATTTTTTTAATGCCTGAACTTTTTATTCATGGTGTTATATCATTTGTTCTTCTGTTTTTATTTAGAATTTTGGTAAAGTTTTTATTTGAGACTTACGTTGAATTGGAAAATAAAGACCAAATAAAAAAAATTGTTGTTTTTGGTATTGACGCGAATGCTTTTGCATTAGCGAAAGCCTTAAACTCTGAACAGCCAAAACGTTATAAAGTTGTTGCATTTATTGAAAAAACAAATGCTAACAGAACTAAACAAGTTTTAGGATTGCCAATTGTAAGCTTCAAACAAAATGCTTCTGAAATCATTAGAAAATTTACTGCTTCGGGTATTATTTTAAGTGATTATACACTAACTAAAGAAGAGCAATTAAAGATAGTAGATGACTGTTTGGAGCATAACTACCAAGTACTTTCAACACAAACGGTAAAGAATTGGGAAGACCAAAAGAGTATTACAAAAAATATTAAACAATTTGATATTAAAGATTTACTCGAAAGACAGCCTATTGTTATTCAAAATAAACTGATATCAAAACAGATTCAGAATAAAACGGTATTAGTAACTGGTGCGGCTGGATCTATTGGAAGTGAAATTGTGCAACAAGTTTTAGCTTTTGAACCAGCAAAAATCATTTTAGTTGATCAGGCAGAAACACCATTGTATGAATTGAGTTTATTAGTTAAGTCAAGTCTAAAAAATACTACTTATATTCCATTTGTTGCTGATATTAAAGATGCTTTCATAATGGAGCAAATTTTAAGTAATTATCAACCCGATGTTATTTATCACGCAGCGGCTTACAAGCATGTACCTATTATGGAAACTAATGCTTATCAAGCGGTTTTGACTAATGTTTTAGGAACAAAAACACTGGCAGATTTAGCTATCAAATATCAAGTGGCTTCTTTTGTAATGGTTTCTACTGATAAGGCGGTAAATCCTAGTAATGTAATGGGAGCAAGCAAAAGAATTGCAGAATTATACGTGCAATCCTTATTTATGCACTCGCAATCAAGAGGAACTAAATTCATCACCACTCGTTTTGGTAATGTTTTGGGTTCCAATGGTTCTGTTGTTCCTTTATTCACAAAACAAATTCAAGAAGGAGGCCCTATAACGATAACACATCCTGATATTATTCGCTATTTTATGACTATTCCCGAGGCTTGCCAGTTGGTTTTAGAAGCGGGTTCTATGGGGAATGGGGGTGAAATTTATATCTTCGATATGGGACAACCGGTTAGAATAATTGATTTGGCACATAAAATGATTCGTCTTGCTGGATTTGTACCTGAGGAGGATGTCAAAATAGAAGTGGTAGGATTGCGTCCAGGGGAAAAGTTGTTTGAGGAATTATTAAATGATGCTTCTAAAACATTACCAACTCACCATGATAAAATTATGATTGCTCAAGAGCATAATGTAGCAGATTTTGATTCTTTTATATTGCAATTAGAAAACTTGATACAGTATGCAAAAAAAATGCAGTCTGATGCAGTAGTTGCTGAAATGAAAAAGATTGTTCCAGAATTTAAAAGCAAGAATTCTGTGTATGAAAATCTGGATTAATTTGATTTCTTGAAAGTTAAATAAAGTACGTTATATTTGCACAGTTTTATGATACGACCTATGAAAAGAATATTTTTTTTATCAACTTGGATGCTTTTGTTGTCTTTTTTCTTTTTTTCTTGTGCTTCAAGAGAGAAGATCGTGTACTTACAGAATGCGATTTCTGCTTCAGAAACATCAGAATTTGAAACTAAAATTAAACCAGACGATATTTTAGCTATTGTTGTTAGTTCGGAAAACCCAGAAGTATCGGCACCTTATAATTCTGTAGCTGTAACGCTTCAAAATTCAAGCTCAGATTCAGGCCAATCAAATCAAATCCAAACGTATTTAGTGGATAAGAATGGATGCATAGAATTTCCTGTTTTAAAAAAGATTAAACTTTCAGGTTACACTAAAGAACAAGCGATAGATTTACTAAAAGAAAAGCTAAAAGACCACGTTGCAGATGCAAGCATTAATCTGAGAATTTTAAATTACAAAATTACAGTTTTAGGCGAAGTTAATAGACCAGGTACTTACCCAATTCAAAGCGAGCGAATTACATTATTAGAAGCATTAGGTCAAGCAGGTGATTTAACCATCTACGGAAAGCGCAATAATATTTTAATTATAAGAGAGGAAAACGGTAAAAAAATATCACAACGTGTTGATATTACAAAATCAGATTTCATCAACTCATCCTATTATTATTTAGCACAAAATGATGTTATTTACATCGAACCTAATAAAACTAAAATTAATTCATCAACTGTAGGACCTAATATTGCCATTGGAATATCTGCCCTGTCATTAGTTGTAACAATACTTGCTTTAACTATTAACTAAATCATGCAACATCAAATTCAAAATAAAACTAATTTTAATTTTAAAGAGGAACTCGTAAAGTACGTTTCTCAATGGAAATGGTTTGCGATTAGTTTTTTTATATGTTTGTCAATAGCGTTTGCTTATTTGCGTTATACGGTGCCTACCTATAAAGCGGTTTCCAATATCATGATTAAAGATGAACGCAAGTCGGGTATTGCATCTGAATTAGCGGCTTTTTCAGATATTTCTGCAATTTCTAGTGCAAAAAGTACCGTAGATAACGAGTTATATGTATTGCGTTCTAAATCGTTAGTAGGGAAAACCATATTAGATTTGAAATTGCAATATGCATACTATGGTGTAGGTCGTATTCTGTCAGGTGAAATGTATGGTGATTTGCCATTTGAATTAACCATTCTAAATGATTCAACACAGGCTCCTATAAATCAATACTTTTCTTTTTTTATCACACCAAACAAAAAAGGTTTTACTATAGAAGATGAAATTTCAGGCGAAGCTTTGTCTAATCAAAAATATAATTTTCCGTTTGTCTTTATGGGACAAAAAATGATAGTTAAAGAAAATCAAATTCATGAAACGGAGCTAGGAAAGAAAGTTTTGGTTAAAGTATTTCCTTTTGATGGTTTAGTTGAGAGTTATTACAATCGTTTACAAGTAACAGCAGCTGACAAATATTCATCTGTTTTGTTTTTATCTTTTACAGATGCGGTAAAAGGCAAAGCAGCCGATTTTTTAGACAAATTGGTAGAAAATTATAATTTAGATGGAATCAACGATAAGAAGTTTGTTTCTGAAAATACACTTGAATTTATAGAGAATAGATTAAATCTAATCACACAAGAACTTTCAGGAGTTGAAAAAAATCTGGAAACATTTAAAAAAGAAAATAAAGTAACGGATATTGTTTCTGAAGCGGAGTTGTACTTAGGTTCTGCAAGCGAACTTGAAAAAGCATTTGCGGCAAAGAGTACACAAGTACAAGTTATTGCTACGCTTCAAGATTATCTTAAAAGTACTTCTCTAGATGATGTGCTTCCAACAAATTTGATTAGTGGAGAAGCTAGTAACCAAATAGCATCTTATAATGCATTGGTGATTCAAAAACAAAAAATGGCTTCTTCTGCCGGACCTCAAAATAAAACCGTTCAGCAGTTAGAACAAAAAATAAAGGCTTTACAAATTACAATTTCTACAAGTCTTCAACAAATGAAACAACAATTAACTATTGAGTTAAATGGACTTCGAAGACAAAATAATACGATGGCAAGTAGAATTTCTAAAGTGCCTACACAAGAATTAGAGTTTAGAGATATCAATAGAAAACAAACGATTAAAGAGTCTTTGTATTTATATCTTCTTCAAAAAAGAGAGGAAACGGCTATTACCTTAGCGGTAACGGCTCCAAATGCAAAAATTATTGATCGCGCTTTAGTTTCAAACGCACCTGTTTCTCCAAACCGACAAATTATTTATTTGGGTAGTTTGTTTTTAGGTTTTTTACTACCGTTTTCGGTGATTTATTTGAGAGATTTAGTAGATACTAAAATTAAATCTAGATTGGATTTTGAAAAAATCACCTCAATACCTGTTATTGGTGAAGTTCCTAAATTAGATACGGGTAATCTAATTACAAATGATAATCTGAGAAGTGGAACTGCAGAGGCATTGCGTATAATTCGAACAAACTTAGAGTTTTTCTTTACTAATAAGCCGGAAGGAAAAGGAAAGAAAATATTTGTAACTTCTACTTATCCAAAAGAAGGAAAAACATTTATATCGGTAAACTTAGCAACTATCTTAGCACAAACAGATAAAAAAGTATTGTTAATGGGATTAGACATTCGTAATCCTAAAATATCAGAATATATAACAACACCTACTAAAGGAATAACAAATTACATTTCATCAAAAGAAAAGGTAGTGCTGAAAGATTTCATCTATCCGTCTGGAATTGCTACTAATTTTGATGTTTTGCCTGCGGGAATTATTCCGCCAAATCCTTCTGAGTTACTAATGTCTAAAGCGTTAGAAAATTTATTGGCTGAGATTGAAGATATTTATGATTATATTGTGGTAGATACAGCGCCTATTTCACTGGTAACTGATACAACATTAATTGCTAAATACGCCGATGCCTTCTTGTATGTTACAAGAGCTAACTATTTAGATAGAAGGATGATTCCTTACATTGAAAAATTATATTCAGATCAAAATTTACCTAGTATGTCGGTACTTGTCAACGATACTCAAGTCAGCACAACTTACGGTTATGGGTATGGATACGGTTATGGGACAGAAGAAAAATCTACCCCGTTTTGGAAAAAATGGTTGCCAAAATAATTACTTAAAAAACTCGTTTTTAGCCATAGCCTCTTCTAAAACTTGATGATTTTTGATCATCACCTTGTTTTGAAAAGCCGCTACGTGATTTTTGTGATGAATATCAGAACCTACAAAATCATATAGATTTTCTTTTAAAAGATAATCAGCAATTTCAGCTACATTTTTACCATAGTAGCCTACGGTAGACAATAGGTTCAATTGAAATAAACAGCCTGCTTTTTTTAGTTTAGCGTATTCTTTTTTATTCGAATGGAAGTAATTGTAACGCTCTGGATGTGCTAAAACCAATTGATAGCCTTTTAGTTGCAACTCAAAAAGAAAATCATATAACTGAATTGGCGCATTCAAATACGACATTTCAATTAGAATGAAATTATCTTTCAGAGAAAGTAGTTTTTCTTGCTGTGCTAAACGTATTAAATTTTCATCTAAAAAATATTCAGAGGCAAATTGAAGCGATACTTGTTTTGAAAGTTCAGGTAATTCACTATGAACTAAATTGTAAGCATCACCAATTGATGAGGTAGTATTATCCCACACATTTTTCATTGTATGAGGTGTAGTAATCACTTTTGAAAAGCCAAAATCAATCATCGACTCCAATAAAAATTCAGAATCTTTAATTTTTTGAGCGCCATCGTCTATTCCTGGTAAAACATGAGAATGAATATCTACATACCCTGATGGGATTAATTCGGCTAATTTAGGTTTCGATTTGAAAAGGGATAACATACTGGCAATTTTTGGCGAAATTACGAATTATTTTGTTAGCAGTTGAAGGTTTCGGGTTTCGAGTTTTTGAATTTTGCATAGAGAAACAGGAGATTTTTTGAAGTGGATTGTGTTGTGAGCGATGCACAGAGGCTTTATAGTTTTTAGAGATTGGGAGAGGGGGTGATTGGTGGTGAATGATGGACTAAACTTTGTTTAGTTTTGTTAGCCTGCTTTGCAGGAGATTCCTAGCTAGCTCGGAATGACAATTGAAGGGAGAAGAAGAGAATGGGGGATGGAGAGATGAGATACTCTGACAGGGTTTTGCATACTGTCATAGTTTTTTTTATTTTTTTGGTTGAAGTTTTGGATTTCTATGATGGTGGCGGTGTTCCATTTTTTGTGGAGGGGTTTGGTTTTACGACGTTCTTTGTTGGAGAATCCTATGAAAATGAAGGCTATCCATAAATCTTTTGTTTGGAGTTTGTTTAATTGAAATTCTAGAGGTGCATCAGCATCGGTTTTTTCTAATATGATTTCGTTGCTGTATTGGTTTTCGAATGTATCTTCTATATAATTCCAATTGGCGATTGCTAGTTGGATGTGGATGCGATTGGCTTCCGGTTCGGGCCAATTGATGTCTTTTTCTACATTGATTGTTGGTAGATTGATTTTGTTTTGCTTCCAATCGAAAGAGGTTTTTTTGTTTAGCACTTTTTTTAAAGGTCTGGTTTTGTTGCCTTCGAAGTTTACAAGTATTTCGTTTAGTTCTGGTATTTGAAGACCATTTTCTAGTTTACGTTCTCCAATTTTGTTTTGGGTGTCTTCTTCAAGTATTTCGAATAGGAGTTTGTTTACTCTTCCAGCGAAAGAAACTTCTTTTGCTTTGTCATAGAATTGTTTTGCCAATAAGCGAAATACTCGAGATTTAAGTACACAGCTTCCGAATTCGGTTCCGTGTTCTCTGATGTGATTGAACTTTTCGCTGTTTGCAAATTGTTGTTTTGTGATACCCGATTTTCCTTTCTCTCTTGCTAGATTTTGACCTGAAACGTCATAGAAATTAATACCACTTAAAGTTCCTTTGATTTTGAAGGGTGCTGTTACTTTTGCCATGATGAATTGATTTTTTTGTAAAATTAATTTCTTTTTCAAGTGGTTTTACGTCGTTTGATAGGACAAAATAGGACAAATGTGTCGTTTTAGGACATTTGGTACTGTTTCGGGTTTTGGATGTTGAGGAGGTGGGAGACTGGGAGACGAGGAGGTGGGAGACTGGGAGACGAGGAGATGGGGGGATTGGGAGAATTGGAGACTGGGATATGGGGAGAAGGGGTGATTGGGAGGTGGGGTGATTGGGAGGTGGGGTGATTGGGAGATTGGCACGCGGATGATACGGATTCGCTGATGCGAAGCGCAGATGTTGGTGGATTTTCTTATTGAAAAAAGTTAAATTAATAAGTTCTTAGAAGTGATTGTCCCCTTGAGGGGAATTTAGGGGTGTAGCAGTTGTGTTTTACACAGAGTTGCACGGAGTTTTTTGAAGTGGATTGTGTTGATAGAGATGCACAGAGACGTTGCCCTTGAACGAGTTTCAGGTTTCAGATTTTCTAATGTTGAATGTTGATTAACGAATGTTGAATATTGAATTTTTTGGAACGCTGAAGATACTGATTTAGCTGATGGACATGGATTTTCTTATTGAAATGAGTTAAAGTGAAAAAGTTATTAGAAGTAATTGTCCCCTTGAGGGGACTTTAGGGGTGTAGCGGATATGAATTTTACACAGAGATGCACGGAGTTTTTTTGAAGTGGATTGTGTTGAAGAGAGATGCACAGAGGCGTTTTCCTTTTTAGAGTTTCGAGTTTGAAGTTGTTCTTGTTTTTGAAAAAGTTTTTACTTCGTCAGTTCGCTATCGCTCGGGTCATAGAGTTTCGCCGGGTTTTTTTTGAAGTGGATTGTGTTGAATAGAGATGCACCGAGGCGTTGCACTTTTTTGTTTCAGGTTTCAAGTTTCAGGTTTGAAGGTTTTTAGTGTTGAAGTTTGATTTTTAAACTTGTAGTTGTTCTTGACTTTTTAAAAACAGACTTCATGTAATAAAGTTTGCTTCTTATTTAAAATAGTTTAATTTTGAAACATTAATAAAGAAAGTACTGCATACATGAATAAAACCGAATTTTCAGAAGAAGAATGGTTGTTTGAGATAGCTCCAAAAGACAAATTTTTCTCACTAAATCTTAAAGAGGTTTGGCGTTATCGAGATTTGCTTATGTTGTTTGTAAAACGCGACGTGGTAACGGTTTACAAGCAAACTATTTTAGGACCATTGTGGTATTTAATTCAACCTTTATTTACCTCTGTTATTTTTACAATTATTTTTAATAATGTGGCAGGCATTAAAACAGGAGATACCCCTGCTTTCTTATTTAATTTAGGAGGCGTAATGGTTTGGAGTTATTTTACTTCCTGCTTGAATGATACATCGGATACATTTAAAAAAAATGCCTCCATATTTGGTAAAGTTTATTTTCCAAGACTAATAGTTCCTTTATCTATTGTAATTTCTAATTTGGTAAAATTTGGAATTCAGTTTTTAATTTTCGTTGCTTTCTATGTGTTTTATCTAACACAAGGAATGAAAATGCAACTTACCACATCAACACTTTTTTTCCCAATATTAGTTGCTATTATGGGGATACTAGGTTTAGGATTAGGAATGATTATATCTTCATTAGTTACTAAATATCGCGATTTAAGTTTCTTGGTTGGGTTTGGAGTTCAGCTTTTAATGTATGTTTCTGCAGTAATGTACCCAATGGCTTTGTTAAAAGAAAAATTGCCCGATTTTGGTTGGTTAATTGAGTATAATCCTTTAGCTTATGTTATTGAAACAGCCCGTTACATGTTATTGCATGAGGGAAGTATATCAACTTCTGGATTATTATATACATTAGGTGTAACTATTGTTTTGTTTTTTCTTGGATTATTAATCTTTAATAAGACGGAGAAGAGTTTTATTGATACGGTTTAGAGTGAAGAGTGAAGAGTGAGAGGTGAGGAGTGAGAGGTGAAGAGAGAGGAGTTAAATTTGGGAGATAATAAAGAATAGTAATTTGTAAATGAAAAGATGAATCACAAGGATTTAGATGTTTGGAAAAAAAGCATGGATTTGGTTGAAGATATTTATGCTTTATCTAAGTTTTTTCCTGATGATGAAAAGTTTGGACTTACAAATCAGATTAGAAGAGCATCGGTTTCTGTTCCTTCAAATATTTCTGAAGGTGCTGCAAGAAAAAGTGATAAAGAGTTCATACAATTTCTTTATATTGCTTTAGGATCTTTGTCAGAATTGGAAACACAGTACTTGATAGCTGTTCGTTTAAAATACATAATTGAGAATAAAGAAATTGAAAATAAAATTAATGAAGTAAAGAAAATGATGGTTGGATTACGAAATTATTTGTTGAAAAAATAATTTTTACAATTCACTTTTCACCATTCACTTCTCACTATTTTTAGGATGAAAGATATCATATTAAAAGCCGAAAACATTTCTAAACAATACCGTTTAGGAACTGTGGGTACCGGAACATTGAGTCATGATTTGAATCGATGGTGGCATACGATTCGTGGCAAAGAAGATCCTTATTTGAAAGTGGGAGAAACTAACGATAGAAGCTCTAAAGGAAATAGCGACTATGTTTGGGCTTTACAAGATATTAATTTTGAAGTTAACAGAGGTGAGGTTTTAGGAATTATTGGAAAAAATGGTGCAGGTAAATCTACGTTACTAAAAATATTATCTAAAGTTACAGCACCTACAACTGGAGTAATTAAATCAAGAGGAAGAATTGCTTCTCTATTAGAAGTAGGAACTGGTTTTAATCCGGAGTTAACAGGTAGAGAAAACATCTATTTGAATGGTGCTATTTTAGGAATGACTAAAAAAGAAATCACGTCAAAATTAGATGAAATCATTGCTTTTAGTGGTTGTGAACGTTATATTGATACGCCAACAAAGCGTTATAGTAGCGGAATGACCGTTCGTTTGGCTTTTGCTGTAGCAGCATTTTTAGAACCTGAAATTTTAGTTGTCGACGAAGTATTAGCAGTAGGAGATGTAGAGTTTCAAAAGAAAGCTATTGGTAAAATGCAAGACATTTCTAAGAGTGAAGGCAGAACGGTTTTGTTTGTGAGTCATAATATGACTACCATAAATAATTTATGCAAGAATTCAATTTTATTAGAGAATGGAAAAATTTTTAAATCTGGACCAACTGCAGAAATTGTTCCTTATTATTTAAGTTCATCTCAATCAGAAGAAATGATTTCAAAAGTCATTTTTGAAAAGAAAGCGAGTAAGTTATTTCAGTTTCTGGAAGCCAAATTAATTACTAAAAGTGGAGAATTTATAGAAAACGGAATTGTCTCAACAAGTCAAGAATACGGGTTTGAATTGGAATATTTATTTAATGAGCAAGTTCCAAAATGTCACTTAACGTTGATAATTAAAAATTCATCGGGTGAAGTTGTTTTATTTTTAGATAGAAGTGATTTTTATCAAGAATTTTTTGTGGCAGAAACAGGTAAATATAAAGCACGTATAATGATTCAAAATCCTTTATTAAAGCCAGATGTTTATTTTGTAACTTTCGGGTTGTCAAATCAATATTCAAATGTAAATGATCATCAGTTTGATGTTTTAAAATATAGAATAGAAGACATAAGTTCAATTAGAGCGTCAAGACAAGGAGTCTTGTTTTTACCAACAGAATGGGAAATGAATAAAATTTAGTGAATGAAAAGATGGTTAGGGAATATTTTTATACGATTAATCCTCAATGCTGATAAAGGATTAAAAGCAAAATTGTTTGATTCGTTAGAAATAAATAATTCAATTTTGAAATTTGATTCTTATAAAAAGAAATACAAGATTTCATCTACATTTAAATTTAATGGAAAAAATATTAAGTTTTATGGTGACGGTGAAATTATATGCAAAGAGAATTCTTATATAGGAGATTATTCAACAATTCAGTCAGCTAAAAACCATAGCGTAATTATTGGTAATAATTGTTCAATTTCTCATAATGTTAGGATTTATACTTCTTCAAATGAAGCAAATCAAAATATGAATGTAATTGATGAAAAGGTTAAAGTTTTTGGAGATGTAATTATTGGAAATGGAGTATGGATTGGTGCAAATGTTTTTATAAATCCAAATATAATTATTGGAGATAATGTAATTGTAGGAGCAAATTCTGTTGTTACTAAAAATTTAGAACCCAATGGAATTTATGGAGGTGTTCCTGCTAAATTAATTCGATTTAAAGATGTTTAGTTTTATAAAAAGTGCACTATATTTATTAGTTTCTAAGCAACAGGGGGTAAGTAAGTTGAAATCTATACGCGCCTCATTTTTGTTGCACGATAGAATAAATGTTAGAATTTACAAAAATACAACATTTTTTATAGCTAAAACAGCAAAATTTTATATAGAAAAAAGAGCTACCTTAAAAATAGGTACAGCATGGAAGCATACAAATTTTAGTTCATCAACTTTTAATATTGGTGAGGGAGCTACGGTTGAGATACAAGGTAATTTTAATTTACAAACAGGTATTTTTATTTCAGTTGCAAAAGAGGCAAAATTAACTTTAGGTAGTGGATATACTAATAATGATGTAGAAATAAATTGTACAAAAGAGATTATTATTGGTCATAATGTAGCTATTTCAAAAGGAGTGATTATCAGAGATTCAGATAGTCATGTTTTAAATAATCAACCTGAAAATATGACTGCTCCAATACAAATTGGCAATCATGTTTGGATAGGAGTAAGAGCTATAATTTTAAAAGGAGTAACTATTGGAGATGGCGCTGTTGTAGCTGCTGGAGCTGTTGTAACTTCTGATGTTCCTGCTAATAGTGTTGTAGCAGGAGTACCTGCAAGAGTAATAAAAAATAATATAACTTGGCAATAGAAAATTTGAAAATAGCTTTTTTTATCCAAGCTAGGATGGGATCTAATAGACTTCCTGGTAAGGTTTTATTGCCTTTTGATGGAGACAAATCAATACTTGAAATTATTACTTCTAAAATTAAAGCAAATTTTAAAGAAATACCATTAGTTATATGTACTTCAGAGGCTCAAATAGATGATAAAATTATTTCGTTTTGCAAGGAAAATAATTTAGACTATTTCAGAGGAAGTGAGCAAAATGTATTGCAACGATTTTTAGATGCAGCTGCATTTTATAATGTTGATATAATCATTAGAGTTTGTGCTGATAATCCCTTTTTAAGTGTTGATTTTTTAAATGAATTACAAGATTTCTTTTATAAAAATCAAGATGCTGATTATTGGAGTTTTAAAAATGCTCAAGAAATACCCGTTATTAAAACCCATTTTGGTTTTTTTGCTGAAATTGTAACTAAAGATGCATTGCGAAAAGTGGTTCAAAATACAAACGATAATTTATATTTGGAACATGTAACGAATTATATATATACTCATACAGATTTTAAATGTAAGTTGAAAAATCTTCCAGATTACTTAAATGAAAGGGAAGATTTAAGGTTTACAATTGATGATGAAGATGATTTTAGTATTTTACAATTACTTTACCAAGAGCATACGAAAAACAAGCATGATCTAAAAAAAACTATTTTGTATATTGATGAAAATAAAGTATTTTTAGATAAAATGAAAAATAACATTAATAAGTTTTCAAAATGACATATATAATTGGCGAAATAGGTCAAAATCACAATGGTTCGGTAGAATTAGCAAAAGTGATTATAGATTTAGCTTCCAGAGAAATTAAAGACGATGTTTTTGGGAATGTTTTGAAAGGAATGGATGCTGTAAAATTGACCAAAAGAGATTTAAAACAAGAGCTGTCTAAATCTCAAATGGATAGAATTTATGATTCGCCACATTCCTTTGGTAGAACTTATGGAGAGCATAGAGAAAAATTAGAATTAAATGACGAAGAGCACTATGAAGTTTATTTATATGCTAAAGAAAGAGGATTGGATTTTGTTGAAACCCTATGCGCTGTAGGATGTTTATCTATGTTGCGTTATTTTTCTCCAGATAAACTTAAAGTAGCAAGTAGAGATTTAACTAATTTACCTTTGCTTGAAGCTCTTGCAGAAACAAAAATCCCAATGATTGTTTCAACAGGAATGGCAGGAAAAAAAGAATTAGACGATGCTATAAATGTAATTACTAAGCATCATTCTGATTTAGCAATTTTACATTGTGTATCACAATATCCAACAGAACCTAAGAATGTAAATTTAAATACAATTCCTTATTTAATAAAAAATTATAAAGATTTTGTTATTGGTTATTCTGATCATACTATAGGAATTTCAACACCTGTGGCGGCTGTAGCTATGGGAGCAAAAATCATAGAAAAACACATTACACTAGACAGACGCATGAAAGGCACCGACCAAGCAGGTTCGTTAGGTCCAGATGGTGTACATCGTATGGTGCGAGACATTAGAATTTTAGATCAGTCCATGGGAATTGAAGATATATTTATAGTACCAGAAACTGCTATTGCTAAAGAGAAGTTGGAGCGTTCTATCGCAACTAATAAAGTATTAACTAAAGGTTCCATCATTACGGAAGATGATATTCACATGTTATCGCCAGGCGATGGTTTTAAATGGGCAGAACGCCATCAAGTTATTGGAAAAACAGTAAAGAAAGATATTTCTGAAAATGAGGTTATTTATCCAGATACTTTGATGTAATGATAAATAAAGTTAAAGAAAATATTAGGTTTTTGTCTGAGAAATCCATTTTCTCACCCAATTGCTCAGCATTAACAGATGAGGAATGGCAAGATGTAATTCGAGTTTTTATTCTTGATTATCAGAGATATTATACAATTGAATTTGATGTAGAAAAAGTAAAATATTTCCCTGGACTATTAGCCACATTTTTTTATAGAATTTCTAGAAAGCTTTACTTAAAAGGAGATGAAAATAATGCATTAGAATTTTCTTCACTTGGCTTTTTTTTAACAGGAATTGAAATTTATTATTCTGCTCAAATTGGAAAAGCTTTGAAAATTAATCATGGTATAGGGACCATTATAGGTTCTAGAACAGAATTAGGAGATAATGTTTTATTGCATCACTCTGTTACATTAGGAGAAAAAAACGGTGGAAGAGCTCGTCTTGGAAATCATGTAACGGTTTATCCGGGTGCTATACTTGTGGGAGATATTTTTATTGGATCAAATTCAATAATTGGAGCTAACGTATTTGTAGATAAAAGTTATCCAGAAAACTCAAAAATATATAAATGAAATTACCAAAACTTATTTTAACGGATATCGATGGTGTTTGGACTGATGGTGGTATGTATTATGACCAAAGTGGTAATGAATGGAAAAAATTCAATACTTCAGACAGTGCAGGGGTATTGTTTTGTAAAAAAGCAGGTATTCCGGTTGGAATAATTACAGGAGAAAATACAGAAATAGTAAAAAGAAGAGCCGAAAAATTAAAAATTAATATCCTTCATCAAGGTATTAGCGATAAACTAACTACTGCTAAAAAGATTTGCCAAGAATTACACATTTCATTAGATGATGTTGCTTATATTGGAGATGATATAGGCGATTTAGAATTGTTAGTTCATGTTGGCATTAGTGCAGCACCCAATAATGCACCTCAATACATAAAAAATAAAGTAGATTTTGTAACTTCTAAAAACGGTGGTGAAGGTGCTTTTAGAGAATTTGTAGAAACAATATTAGGAGACGAGTTTATTATGAATTTTCTAAATCAACAGTAATGAAAAATAGGGTTGATATTAAAAATTTTATTTTACAAATTGAAAAAGATTTTCCAATTAATAATTGGAAGGTGAACCGAATACATGTTTGGCCAATTTTAAGATATCACCTGTTTTTTTTTCTGATATATTCAACAGAGAAAAGCAGGTTAAAATTTAAAACTGAAAAAAAAAGTAAAAAGGGTGATTCTATTTTTTCATTTTGGGTATCAATTTTTCAGTGGATCAACTTTGTGCTTTTAATTAAGAAAAAAGAGAAATTGTTTTTTTCGCCTAATCATGTTAGGGTAAATTATAAAAATAAGTCATTTGATCGTTTTTTTGATAGTATAATAAAGCAACAACAGCTTCAAAATGTTTCTTATAAATTCAATTATCATGATGAAAATGAAAATGATTTAAAGATAGAAGACGATAACTATTATTCACTACTGCAATACAATAAAGGGTTTAAGAATTTATATAAATTAAAAAATAAATTATTAGGAAACAAAAAACTCGGTTCTGCATTAGAATTTGACGATTATTCTTTGTTTTTAGAGTTTTTAAGTACAAATCCTTTAACTAAAGATTTTGCAACAAAATACCCGGAAAACTTTATCGTTAATTACACTGAAAATATTTTAGTTAATGCTCTTTTTTTTGAAACTATATTAAAAAAGACGAAGCCAAAAGAAATTTTCATAATTTGTTATTATACTCCATTGATGCACGCACTTTTGATAGCAGCTAAGAAAAGAAATATAAAAGTTATTGAAGTGCAACACGGTCCCATGTCAAATACACATTTATCCTATACAAATTGGACAAATGTGCCTCAAGAAGGCTATGAATTTTTACCAGATGAATTTTGGTGTTGGGATGAAGAAAGTTTGTTGAATATGACAAATTGGACATCAAATACAAATGCTCATAAAGCCTTTTTAGGAGGCAATCCTTGGATTGATTTTTTAAAAAATGATAATGAAGCATATCATTTACCAAATAATATGGTTTTGTACACATTACAACCTTTAGCATTTGATGTGCTTTTCCCAACAGAACTAATAGAATTAATCAAAAAAGGAGAATGGATATGGTATGTTAGGTTGCATCCAAGGCAATATAACCAAAAGCAGGAAATTATTACTTTTTTGCAAGACAATCATATTTTTGAATTTGTTAACATTGAAGAAGCATTTAATTTTCCGCTCCCGGTTTTATTAAATACTTGTAGGATACATTTAACTCATTTTTCTGGTTCTGCAATTGAAGCCTCTTTGCAAAATAAATTTACCATACTTCTTGATGAATTAGGAGTTGATACATTTAAAGAAATTATTCAAAATCAAAAAGCTTTATATTTGCCAATAGATCGTAATTTTTCACAAGAATTTTCCAAAATCATCAACAATTCGTTTTGCAACCCTTAATTTCAATAATAATCCCAACATTTAATAGAGCGTCATTAATAAGTGATACGCTAAATTCTGTATTGAGTCAAACTTACTCAAACTGGGAGTGTATTATTGTTGATGACGATTCTAATGATGATACAGAAGAAATTGTAAATAACTATTTGTCGGTAGATAACAGGTTCCAATTTTATAAGCGTCCTTTGGAGTTGTTGAAAGGGGCAAATTCATGCAGGAATTATGGCTATTCGAAATCTACAGGAGACTATGTTAAATGGTTTGATAGTGATGATTTACTACATTCAGATTGTTTAAAGAACCAAATTGAATCGGTTTTGTTTCATAAAAAACCAATAGTGTTTTGTGAATATCATTTGTTTAAAGAAAAAAGCAATTTTGATACAAAACCACAGCACAGTTATAAAAACGTTACTAATATTTTCCATGATTTTATTCAAGGAAGTTTGGTTTTAAATACTCAAATTGCTTTGTTTGATAGAAATGTAGTCAATCAAATACGATTTGATGAAAGTTTAACAAGAGCACAAGATTTGGATTTTATTTTTCGAATACTCGAGAATAATCAAGACAACGTGTTTCTTCAAAATGAAGTTTTAGTTCAAATTAGAGCTCATGCAAACTCAATAACAGGCAATTTTCACAGAGGAAATGTAGAAGCATTAAATTCAGAAATTAAAGTAAGGAAAAGGATTTATGACCATGTTGTAGATTCCAGTTTATCCACTACTATTAAAAAAAAGGTTTTAGTAAATTGCTTAAATAGTTTTAGAGCATTATTGATTAATGGTTTCTATGATCAATATAAATATGAAATGAACTTAATGTCAACAAAACTAAGTTTTAAAAAGAAGTTTTATTTAAAAGTATTACTTTTAATAGCTTCGATTTATAATAAAACTGGACGAGGTTTGTATTTTTATGGTAAAATAAGTAAGAAAATTTAGAAAATGAAAAACGGTATAAAATATAGTATACTTATAACAACTAAAGATAGAGTTGAAGATTTACTATTTACGCTTTCTAAATTAGATGTTTTACTAAAAAGAGACGATACAGAATGCATAATTTGTAATGATGGTTCTAGTGATGACACCGCACAAAAAATAACCTCTCTTTTTCCATATATCAAATTGATTACCAATTCTAAAAGTAAAGGTCTTATTTACAGTAGAAATGTTCTTTTAAATATGGCTAATGGAGATTATGCAATTTCATTAGATGATGATGCAAATTTTCTCACAGATAATGTGTTTGAATATATAGATGAATTTTTTTGTAAAAACGAAAGGTGTGGCGTAATTGCGTTAAGGTTGTTTTGGAACAAAGAAAAACCAATTTCAACAGCAACAAAAGAAAAGACATATAGGGTAAATAATTTTGTAGGTTGTGGACATGTTTGGAGGATGAAAGCATGGAATGACATTCCCAATTATCCAGATTGGTTTATTTTTTATGGTGAAGAAAATTTTGCATCGCTTCAACTTTTTAAAAAGGGATGGGAAATACATTATTTGCCTCAAATATTAGTTCATCACAGAGTTAATTTAATTTCTAGAAAAGGAAATGCAGATTATCAATTACGTCAAAGAAGGTCTATAAGAGCAGGTTGGTATTTGTACTTTATGTTTTACCCATTGCATGTCATTCCAAGAAAATTATCTTACACTTTCTGGATGCAACTAAAAAATAAAACGTTTAAAGGTGATTGGAAAGCTACTTTTGGAATTTTTCAAGCCCTATTTGATGTTCTAATAAATTTACCTAAATTAATAAAGCAAAGTAACCGTTTAACAACAAAAGAGTTCCTAGAATATTCAAAACTTAGGGCGGTGAAATTATATTGGAAACCAGAAGATGAAGAATAAAACAATAGCAATAATACCAGCACGAGGAGGTTCAAAGCGATTGCCTGGTAAAAATATAAAAGCATTAGACGGCATCCCTTTAATAGCCCATAGTATTTTATATGCGCAACAGTTCAAGTTTATTGATGATGTTTATGTTTCAACAGACGATCAAGATATAAAAACAGTTGCATTGCAATATGGGGCTAAAGTAGTTGATAGGCCTAGCGAAATTTCAGGTGATTTTGAGCCTACTGTTTCGGCTTTGAAACATGTTTTACTATCAATTGATGAGCCAGTTGAAAATGTTGTTCTTTTACAAGCTACTAATCCACTTCGTCCAACAAATCTATTACAAGATGCTTTTACGATTTTTCAAGAACAGCAACTTGATAGTTTGTTCACCGTTTCACGAAGTTATCTTAAATTAGGAAAAATTACAAACCATAAATTTATTCCTTATAATTATAAAGTGGGGCAACGCAGTCAGGACTTAGAACCTTTGTACTACGAAAATGGCTTGTTGTACATTACAAAAGCATCTGTGATACTAAATAATGAAATTATTACAAATGAAGCTTTTCCATTAGAAGTAAATCATCCTTTTGCAACTATTGACATAGACACTTTGGAAGATTTTTTTATGGCGGAATTCATGATCAAAAAACTATAAAAACAGAAAAATGGGAAATGAAATTAATAAAATTGCTGTAGAAAATTATAAAAATTTTTGTTTTAAAGAAGGCTCTGATTACATTGCAAGTGAATTTGCGTTAGAGACCATTTTAAAATTGATTGATAAGTTCAAGCCAAAGAAAATTCTTGAACTTGGAATGGGGATTGGTTCTGTTTCAGATACTATTTTAAAATTTAAAAATTTAAATGATTTGAATTTTGAATATTTTGGAACAGAAAGCAATGAGTTTTGTCTAGAACAATTGAAAAAAAATGTTGATTTTTATGATGAAATTGTTCTATTTTCAGAATTAAATGAAATAGATCGATCAAATAAATTTGATTTTATCATTATTGATGGATTAGATGATTCCTTAAAATCAATAGTTGATTTTTGTGATAAAAATGCGATTTTATTTGTTGAAGGTGATAGAAAAACACAAACAAAAGTTCTCTTAGAGTTATTTCCAAAAAATAAGTATGTAAATATTATTACATTAGAAAAAAATCCTCCTTATGCACATGAAGGAAGAAGTGTTAATTCCTATAAAGGTGGTGGACAGTTAATTTTTACAAATCCTACAAACATGATGAAATTGTTTTGGTTTTTAGAAAAAATCAAAACGTTTATTAAAATAAGAATTAGAAAATATAATAGAAAATGAAACCCTTTATTGAAATTGCAGGAAGAAAAATAGGACCCGATTTTCCACCACTAGTTATAGCTGAAATCGGCATTAATCATGAAGGTTCGCTACAAGTAGCCAAAGAAATGGTAGATGCTGCATTTAGAGCAGGAGTTGAGGTAGTGAAGCATCAAACCCATATTGTAGCCGATGAAATGAGTGGTGCGGCTAAAAAAGTGATTCCAGGTAATGCAGATGTTTCTATTTATGAAATTATGGAGCGTTGTGCTTTAAATGAAGACGAAGAATTAGAATTAAAAAATTATGTAGAAAGTAAAGGCATGATTTTTATCTCGACCCCTTTTTCACGTGCTGCAGCCGAACGTTTGAAAAAATTCGATATTCCAGCTTACAAAATTGGTTCGGGAGAATGTAATAATTATCCGTTATTGGAGCATATTGCGTCTTTTGGGAAGCCTGTCATTTTAAGCACTGGAATGAATACCATAGAAAGTATTCAAAAAGCGGTAGCTATTTTTGATAAACATAATATTCCTGTAGCCTTATTGCATACGACGAATTTATATCCAACTCCAATTCACCTTGTACGATTTGGAGCTATGATGGAAATGCATCAAGCTTTTCCAGATAAGGTTTTTGGATTATCAGATCATACGCTAAATAATAACGCTTGTTTAGGTGCAGTGGCTTTAGGTGCCTCTATTTTAGAACGTCACTTTACTGACTACATGAACCGCACGGGTCCTGATATTGTTTGTAGTATGGATGAGCAAGCATGTGAAGAACTAATAGTAGGTTCTGCTGAAATTGCTCAGATGAGGGGTGGAACAAAAAAACCTGCAGATGAAGAACAAGTGACTATAGATTTCGCTTTTGCAACCGTTTGTTCAATTGCCCCGATTAAAAAAGGAGAAGTGTTAACGAAAGACAATATTTGGGTAAAACGTCCGGGAACTGGTAAGATCCTAGCAGAGCATTTTGATTCGTTGTTAGGAAAAAAAGCCACAAGAGCTATTGCAAATGACGAGCAATTGGATTTTGGTGATTTTGAGTAAGTTTTTATGGAATAATTCCACTTTTGTCAAGCTGAGCCTGTCGAAGCCTAATGAAAACGAATTTTGCTACTAAGGACTTCGACAAGCTCAGTCTGACATTTGAGTTAATCGTCTTTAGTAGATTTTATGGTTCTTTAAATTTGTAATTTCACTATTGTCAAGCTGAGCCTGTTGAAGCCTAGTGGAAACGAATTTTGCTACTAAGGAC
>DNNO01000026.1 GCA_003497625.1 Flavobacterium sp.
TTGTGCAGCTGCTTTTAATAATTTAGACATAACAGGATTTACAACCTTAACTATCACATCAAGCGATGATGATGTTTGGTCAGATACAGTTACAATATCTATAGATGTAGAAGCGACTTTTGTGCCTTCAACACCTCCTTCGTGTGTAACACTATCATCTCCTGCAAATGGAGCGCTTAATGTGAGCTCAACATTAGTATCTTGGCCTGCTGCTGCTGGAGGCGCATCTGGATATAGACTAAGTGTTGGATCTTCATCAGGAGCAACAGATGTTTTGAATAATTTTGATGTTGGTAATGTGCTTTCTTATTCATTAACTGGTTTAGTAGGAGGTTCAACTTATTATGTGACTGTTTTTCCTTATAACGGTAATGGAGCAGCAACAGGATGTGTAGAAAGTAACTTTACGACTTGTGATGTATTTACAGTTCCTTTCCTAGAAACTTTTGATTCTACTTCTTCATCAGAATCTTGTTGGTCAATTTTAAATGTTAATGGTGATGGTGATACTTGGAATACGAGTTATGCAACTACTCCAATTACAGGTGATCAATCTGCTAACATATACACTGACTTTAATGGAGGTTTAAATGATGATTGGTTAATTTCTCCACGAATTACTTTAACTGGTAATCAAAGATTAGTTTTTAAATATAAAGTTCAAAGTTCATTTGAACCAAATGACTTTAGAGTAATGTTGTCAACAACAGGAAATGCTCCAGCTAATTTCACTACCGAATTAGCATCTTTAGCAAGTTATTCTAACACTACACCTGCAACTATGGCTTTAGATTTGACAGGAGTTTCTGGTGATGTTTATTTTGCTTGGCATGTTCCTTCTGGAGGTCTTGATGGATGGAGAATATATATTGATGATGTAGTAGTTGAGGATACTCCTGCAGTTGCACCGAGTTGTGTTGCAATTACTTCACCAGCAAATAATGCTGTTAATGTAATGAATTCAAATGTAACATGGGCTAGTGATTTAGATGCCACAGGTTACAGAATTAGTGTAGGTACAACTTCTGGAGCTACTGATGTTTTAAACAATTTTGATGTAGGTAATGTTTTATCATATTCATTTCCAACAGATGCTGGATCAACTTATTTTGTAACGGTTTTCCCTTATAATGCATTTGGACAAGCTACAGGTTGTACTGAAATTAATTTTACAACTTGTGATGCTTTAGCAGTTCCTCATTTAGAGCAATTTGATACCTTCTTACCAAGTTGTTGGCAAGCTGCTGATGGTGGTAATTTAACTACAGGTCCAGCTACATTTGGAACTTCTGGATGGACAGCTGATGGTTTTGGTAATGTTGGCGCAACAGGATCAATTAGATATGAAATTTGGTTAGCTACTGCAAATGACTGGGTTATTTCTCCAGTTGTTAACATTCCAACAACAGGATATGAGTTAAAATTTGATGCAGCTGCAACACAATGGAATAATTCTGGAGCACCAACTACGCCTTGGGAAGCAGATGATTTTGTTGAAGTATTGATTTCTACAACAGGTTTAAATAACTGGGTAGTTTTAGATACTTACAATAGTGCAAACGTACCAGCTCCAACAGGTACAACTAATATAGTTAATCTTGATGCATATGCAGGATTAGACGTTCGTTTTGCTTACAGAGTGGTAGAAGGAGTTGATAATGGTGCCGCAGATTTAAATTTCTATGTTGATAATTTTGAAATTAGATTAACTCCAGCATCAGCACCAGTTTGTGCAACAAATGTTGTAGCAACACCTAATGCAACTTGTGGTAATTTTGCTAACGCTATTACATGGGATGCAGTTGCAGGAGCTGATGGTTACAACATTACTATTGGGACAACTTCAGGAGGAAATAACGTTGCAAATAATGTTAATTTAGGAAACGTATTGTCTTATAACTTTACGGGTACTATTGGAACAACTTATTATTATACTATTTTACCATATAACGGTGTAGGTCCAGCAACGGGTTGTACAGAAATGTCATTTGCTACTAATACAAATGGTTGTTATTGTACTTCTGGACCATCATCTGTTGATGGTAATGGTGTTACTAATGTTCAAATTGTTGCTACTAATTTCCCAAGTACAGTTGCTGCAGCTCCTTTTTATAATGACTTTACAGCAACTCCAGTTAATATGTCTCAAGGTATTACCAACAATGTTCAAATCTCTTATGATACTGGTTTTGGATATACTTATAATTATGCAATATTTATTGACGCTAATGATGATTATACTTTAGATACTTCTGAAATAGTTGCAACTGGTTCGGTTTCAAATACTCCTGCTATTCAAACAGTTAATGCTTCATTTGTGATGCCTGGTACAATTCCATTAGGAAATCATAGAATGAGAATTGTTACTGCAGATTCTGCTTTTGATACACCAAACCCTTTTAATCCTTGTTATTCAGGAACTTGGGGAGAAACTTTAGATTTTACAGTAAATATAATTGCTGCAACTTGTTCACCAGTTGTTGTGGCATCTTCAACTATTGTTGCTGATTGTGGAAATGCAGAATTCTCTGTTAATGTAGATGTAACCGCTTTAGGTGATGGAACGCCAGTAATTACTGACGGAACAAGCAACTGGCCTATTACAGCTACAGGAGTAATTACTGTTGGACCTTTTGCTGATGGTGCATCTGTAACTCTAACCGCTTTACATGGAGCGGATAGTACTTGTAATTTACCTTTAGGAACTTTTACTAATATTTGTCCTCCTACAAATGACGCTTGTATAGATGCAATTGCAGTTGATTGTGGTGATGTAGTTACTGGATCAACAGCTAACGGAGCTACTGATTCGGGTAATAATGCTTCTGCAGATGTTTGGTATTCTTATAGCGGAGCTGCTGGAGATGTTACAGTAAGTTTATGTAATAATACAAATTATGATAGTTTGTTAAGAATTTTTGATTCTTGTGGAGGAACTCAAATAACTTCTAATGATGATGGTTGTGGAGCTCAATCAACGGTTACATTTACTGCTAATGGAACATCTACTTACTATATAATGGTTGAGGGTTGGGCTGCTAATAATGGTAATTTTGAAATGGCTGTTACTTGCGTATTGAGCAATGAAGATTTTAATAATAATACTTTCACTGCATATCCAAACCCTGTTAAAGATATTTTAAATATTTCTTACACATCTGAAATCTCTTCTGTGGGGGTTGTCAATATGATTGGTCAAGAAGTAATTTCAAGAAATATTAATGCAACTTCAACTCAGGTTGATATGTCTGAATTAAGTGCTGGTACTTACATTGTAAATGTAACAGTAGGTGACTCAGTTAAAACTTTAAAAGTTGTTAAACAATAAATATTAAATTGAGTTAATGATTAAAGTCCCGATTTATTCGGGACTTTTCTTTTTATTATCTTTGTAAAAAAATTAAGATGTATTTTTCGTTTATAGTTCCGGTGTATAACCGACCAGATGAGATTGATGAATTGCTTGAAAGCTTAACCAAGTTTACATCTGCTATTCCTTTTGAAGTAGTAATTGTAGAAGATGGTTCAACTATTCCTTGTCAGAATATAATTGAAAAGTATACTGATAAATTAACTATTTCCTATTACTTCAAACCAAATTCAGGTCCGGGTGATTCTCGTAATTACGGAATGAAAGTTGCCAAAGGTGATTATTTTATCATTTTAGATTCAGATTGTATTATTCCTCAAGAATATTTAACACAAGTTCAGCAAAGTTTAGATACAGAATATGTAGATTGTTTTGGTGGACCCGACGCTGCTTTGGATTCTTTTTCCGATATCCAAAAAGCAATTAACTTTACCATGACCTCTTTCTTAACAACCGGAGGAATTAGAGGCGGAAGCGAAAAAGTAGATAAATTTCAACCTCGTAGTTTTAATATGGGATTATCCAAAAAGGCTTTTGAAGCTTCAAATGGTTTTGGAAATATTCACCCAGGAGAAGATCCTGATTTATCTATTCGATTGTGGAATTTAGGTTTTAAAACCAAGTTAATTAAAAACGCATTCGTGTATCATAAAAGAAGAATCAGTTGGGAAAAATTCCAAATCCAAGTCAATAAATTCGGAAAAGCACGACCAATTCTAAATTCATGGTATCCAGAACATAAAAAAATCACATTTTGGTTTCCAAGTTTGTTTTTATTGGGATTTCTGTTTTCTGTTTTATTCGCCATTTTTAATATTTACTTTTTTATTGGTGTTTACGGATTATACTTTTTACTATTATTTATAACTTCATTATTCTCCAATAAAAGTATCAAAATCGCGTTATATTCAGTATGGGCTGCGGTAATTCAGTTTTATGGTTACGGAAAAGGATTTTTACTTTCGTACTATAAAATTGAGATGTTAAAACAAGAGCCTCAGCAAGCATTTCCAGAGTTGTTTTTTAAGAAATAAGTTATGACAAAAATTATTGGTTTAACAGGTGGTATTGGAAGTGGAAAATCTACTGTAGCAAATTACATAGCTTCAAAAGGAATTCCTGTTTACATTGCCGATGAAGAAGCCAAAAAAATAATGGAAAATGCAGATATTAAACAAAGAATTCAAAATTTGTTTGAAGAATCTGTTCTTAATGCTGATGAAACGTTA
Source organism: Flavobacterium sp. (assembly GCA_003497625.1). Lineage (GTDB taxonomy): Bacteria > Bacteroidota > Bacteroidia > Flavobacteriales > Flavobacteriaceae > Flavobacterium. The sequence continues at coordinate 4,600 of DNNO01000026.1, forward strand.
AATCGAAAAAAAATAGGCGAACTCGTTTTTAATGATCCAAGTAAATTAAAAGAATTAAATGCCATTGTACATCCTGAAGTGCATGATCATTTCAAAAATTGGGTCAAACAGCATAAAAAATTTCCTTTTGTAATTAAAGAAGTCGCTATTTTATTTGAAACAGGTGGAAATAAACAATGTGATAAAGTTATTTTAATCACTGCACCCGAAGAACTTAGGATTCAAAGAGCTATGAAACGCGATAATTTAACAAAAAAAGACATTTTAGTTAGAATTAACAATCAACTTCCTGAGTCAAAAAAGAAAGAAATGAGTGATTTTATTATAGAAAATATTGATTTAAGTAATACTTTCTTAAAAATCGATGAAATTCTTAAAATATTAGCAAAAACATAAAAATTTGTTCATATGTTAATCTTTGGTTAATGTATTTTAGCAATAAATGTTAAAATGTTAAATTTGTTTCGATGAATAAATCAAGGTTTAGATTATTGGTCTTTTTAATGAGTTTATCATTAATAGGAATCATTTTAGTTCAATTGTATTGGATTTCTACTTCATTGGATAAAAATGAAGAGGAATTCAAGTATCACGTTCAGCAAGTTTTAGGAAATGTTTCCAATACGATTAAAGAAAAGGAGTTAGTTGCTTTCTATAATCACTACAATAAAATTATTGATAGTACAGGAAAAGTTCCACAAGAAGACGAATTAAAAGAAATTTATTTCTACGAACGCGATAAAAAAACAAATGAAACTATAATTTATACCAATACGTTAGTAGCAGAAAACTACGGTATAAACGGTTCGTTCTTTGATAAAAATGCAAATTCAGTCAATTTTGGAAACGTAGTTTCTAAGAGAAAAACAGAAATTTATAACGGAAATTCAATCAACGACGGTAGTTTACAAATGCGTTCTTTTCCAGACGTCACTGTAAAAAAATCAGGTAGCGTTTCTAGTTTAGACAAAGCAAATTTCGAAGTAGCCTTTAAAGATGTAGTGTCTTTAAAACCCTTGCAAGAAAGAGTTTCAACCGAACAATTAGGAAAATATTTAAAAGCCGAACTTAATAAATATGGTGTAGAAACACCTTTTGAATTTGGAATTTACAGTAATGGTTTGGCAACAAAAGTACGTTCAGAAGATTTTAAATACGACATCAATACCACATACGGAATTCCGGTTTTTCAAGATAATGAAGGACTTTCAAAGTATCAATTGTTAGTGAGTTTCCCTCATAAAAATAAATTCGTTTTTTCATCATTGATTGGAATATCAAGTTTGTCTTTGTTGTTTACTTTGGTTATCGTTTTAACGTATTCAAGTGCGTTGAATCAGTTAATCAAACAAAAGCAAATTTCTGAAATTAAAACAGATTTCATTAATAACATGACACACGAGTTCAAAACGCCTATAGCAACAATTAATTTAGCTTTAGATGCGATTAAGAACCCAAAAATTATAGACGATAAGGAAAAGGTACAACGTTACCTTCAAATGATAAAAGAAGAAAATAAACGTATGCATGCTCAGGTTGAAAATGTGTTACGAATTTCTAAATTAGAGAAAAACGAGTTAGACATTTCTAAAGAACCAAGAGATGTTACTGAAATAATAGAAGATGCAATTGAACACGTTAGTTTAATTGTTGAAGATAGAGAAGGTATAGTTAACCAGCATTTTAATGCACAACGAAATACCATTCTTTTAAACGAAGTTCATTTTACCAATGTTTTGGTAAATATATTGGATAATGCGATTAAATATTCGCCATCAGCTCCCATAATTGATGTGTTTACAGAAAATATTAAAGATTTCATTGTAATCAAAATTCAAGATCAAGGAGCAGGAATGAGTAAAGTGGCTCAAAAAAGAGTTTTTGAGAAATTTTACAGAGAACATACAGGCGATTTGCATAACGTAAAAGGACATGGTTTAGGCTTGTCTTACGTAAAACAAATTGTTGAAGATCACAACGGACAAATTTTTGTTGAAAGTGAAAAAGGAAAGGGTAGTACCTTTATTATAAAATTGCCATTAATAAATTAAAAATATACACACAATTACTATGGAAGCAAAAAAAATATTATTAGTTGAAGACGATCCCAATTTCGGCGCCGTATTAAAAGATTATTTAATGATAAATGATTTTGATGTTACGTTAGCTAAAAACGGAATGGAAGGATTTGAAAAATTTAAAAAAGATACTTTTGATTTATGCATCTTAGATGTTATGATGCCTTATAAAGATGGTTATACTTTAGCGAGAGAAATCCGTGAGAAAAACCAAGAAGTGCCAATTATCTTTTTAACAGCTAAAACACTAAAAGAAGACGTTTTAAAAGGATATAAAGTAGGAGCAGACGATTATTTAAACAAACCGTTTGATTCGGAAGTTCTTTTAATGAAAATTAAAGCAATTATCCAAAGAAAAGCATCGGAAGTAAAACCAGATACAACTAAATTTGAGTTCGAAATTGGTAAATTCCACTTAAACTCTAAATTACGTTTCTTAACCTTCCCTGGACAAGAACCAATTAAATTATCACCAAAAGAGTGCGAATTATTAAAAATGTTAGCGCTTCATGAAAATGATTTAATGCCAAGAGAATTAGCTTTAACAAAAATTTGGAGAGACGACAACTACTTCACATCAAGAAGTATGGATGTTTACATCGCTAAATTGAGAAAATTCTTAAAATTAGATGAAAACGTAGAAATCTTAAACATTCACGGAGAAGGTTTTAGATTGGTAATCAAAAAATAACAAAAAAGTCCTGAGAAATCAGGACTTTTTTTATTCGTTTATTTCTAGTGCGAAACAAATTTTATCTTCTTTCGCTATGACGTAGGTATTTTCGTTTTTCGAAATCACAACTTCATCATTCAAATTTAATTCTTTCAAGAAATTCATTTCAAAACCTTTTATGTGTTGTTTTAAAACGAATTTTCTATCCATGGTATTTAAACACCATTCCATGTATTTCACGTTGTTTGCATGATTTACAATATCTAAATCGGATAGCTGAACTTTATAATCCAAAACTTTTTCAAACGGAACATCTAAATTAATTCGTTGCACCGATTTTTCAGTTGCGCTATTTTCTGGATATTTAATGAAATGTTCGTGTGGCAAAGCTAAATTTTCAGGTCTTCTGATTTGCGTATTTAAAACTGCCCAATACGTTTCACAACCTGCTAGTTTTTCATCACCACGATACAATTCCAAACAACGAGTTGAACGCGAATTTTCTAACGATTTTATCCATGTTTTTACGGTAACTTTCTCTTTCCATTTCGGTAAACTAATAATTTCCAAACGCATTTTACTCATTACCCAAGCTTGGTGATGTTCTTGCATGTCGCTAAAACTTATTCCACCTAAATCGGCATGAATTCCAGCAGTGATTTGAAAAATATTACACAAATCGGTGTATTTCAGCAAACCATTTGGATAGCATTGTAGAAAATTGATTTCGTATTCTTGTTCTAAAATGGAAGTAAAATAGGTTGAAATAGGCATTTTTTATAATTTTTGAATCTGTGATTCTATTGTTTTAATAATCTCTTTCCTATCGGTTAAATAATCGAACCAACTCACATTTTCAGTTCGTTTAAACCAGGTGATTTGACGTTTAGCAAATCGTCTGGTATTCATTTTGATTTGTTCTATGGCGAAATCTAATGTAGTTTTTCCATCAAAATAATCGAATAATTCTCTGTAACCAACGGTTTGTAAAGCATTCAAATGTTTATTTGGATAAAGTGATTGTGCTTCCGCTAAAAGTCCTTCATTTAGCATGATGTCAACGCGTTGGTTGATTCGGTTGTACATTATTTCTCTGTCCGCTTCTAAACCAATGATGATAGGAGTGAAGTTTCTCACATTTTTTCGTTTCCCAATAAAACTTGAATACGGTTTTCCAGTTCCCAAACATACTTCCACAAAACGTTTCATACGTTGTGGATTTTGTAACGTTTGCGGATTTTCTTCTAAAAGTTTTGTGTAATATTCCGAATCTAATTTTTGTAATTGTTCTTGCAAATATTCAATTCCTAAAGTGTCAAATTTTGTATTAATTGTTTCTCTAACCGAATCATCAATATCCGGAAAATCATCAAAACCTTTTAAAACTGCATCGACATATAATCCCGAACCGCCAACCATAATTTGAATGTTATTTTTCTGAAATAGTTCGTTCAATTTAGATAAGGCTTCTTGCTCAAAATTACCCACAGAACAACTTTCAAAAATCGATTTATTTTGGATAAAATGATGTGTTGCAGCGGCTAATTCTTCTTCATTTGGAACAGCCGTACCAATTTTCATTTCCTTAAAAAACTGACGACTATCGCACGAAATAATTTCGCAACCAAAATGTTGTGCCAAAGCAATACTTAGCGCCGTTTTTCCAATGGCTGTTGGCCCGATGATTGTAATTAGGTAATTCATTTTATAATTCGTGTCCGCAATCTTGACAAAATTTTGCGTTTACATAATGTTCGTGACTGCCACAATTTTGGCATACTTTAGTTTCACTTTCTTTTACGGTTGGTTTACTTTTAGCAAATTCGGCCGAGACAATTCCGGTAGGAACTGCGATAATTCCGTAACCCATTATCATTACAAACGATGCTAAAAATTGACCAAGTGGCGTAACGGGTGAAATATCTCCATAACCAACAGTTGTTAATGTAACAATTGCCCAATATATTCCAGTTGGAATACTTGTAAATCCACTTGCTTCGCCTTCAACAACATACATTATAGAACCAATAATAATTGTACTAATTAACATAAAGTACATGAAAATCAATATTTTGCCTCGACTGGCAATTAGTGATTCTTTTAAATGTGTAGATTGATTATTGAATTGGGGATGGTTTAAAATTTTGAATAATCGCAACAATCGTAATGCTCTAATTACTGCAAATACACTAGTTCCTGTAATGAAAAAGGATAAATACATAGGTAAAATCGCAATCAAATCGATGATTCCGTAGAAACTTAAAACGTAATTGATCGGTTTTTTGATGGTAATAATTCGTAAAATGTATTCTAAAGTAAAAAATACAGTAATTACCCATTCAAAAAACACTAAATAAGCGTGATATTTTGTATCAAAACCTTTTACGGTTTCTAGCATGACTAAAACTACACTCAAAACAATTAAACCTAACAAAATTAAATCAAAAAGTCTACCAGCAACAGTATTAGTGCCGTAGATGATAATGTGGGCTTTTTGTTTGAAAATTTCGTATTTTGACTTAATTTCACTCATAACAACAAAATTAAGCAATTAAAACTTAATTACTTTGTATACCTTGTTTTTGCGTAAATAGCTTTGAATAATCGTTTTAATATCCCTATTATGTTGCATTGGAATAATGATATTTTTCAAAATATCGATGTTCGTAATCTGATAATTTAATTCGTAAAAGCAATAGCCTTTGTAAACACCATTTTCAATTAATACGGCACTTCTTTCATCAAAAGTTCTACCGCGATCAATGATAATCATATTGTTGTTTTCAAAAGCGTTTTCCTCTATAAATTCGGTTACTCTTTCGTTATAACTTTCTGGTTTTTCTTCGCCAATACAAGCGCCATTACATTCTTTTATTTTATGCTGAAAACAATCGTTTTTTGTAATGTATAAACCATTGATTTTCTGACATAAATTATGTTTTTCTGTAATTTTAAATAAAGTATTTCTTCCTTCTTGTAAGGTTGTGAAAGACGTAATTTCTTTTTTACGACCATCTGCTTTTTCAACACTTAAAGCCAAATATCCTGCTTCATTTTTATGCATGTATAATGCATATTGAAAAATGCTTTTACGTTGTGCTCTGTTGTAAATTGGCTTATTGATTTTAATTTCTTCACTTTCTTTCAAAAGAGCAATTAACTCGCTTCCGGTTTCTTCAACTGTGACAGCAAATACATCGCGTTGTATTTTTTTACTTTTACTTGAAGTTCCTGTGAAATGTTGGTTGACGCGTTTTTTGATGTTTTTACTTTTACCAATGTAAATCAAATCGCCTTTCTCATTGTGTATGTAGTAAATTCCCGTTTTTGAAGGTAAATTTTCGACAATATCCAATAGTTTTGGAGAAATTCCTGATTTGATTTCCGTCTTAATGAAACTTTTTACAATTTCTTTTTCAACATCTTTTACCATCAACATTTTGAACAACTTTACAGTTGCCATCGCATCACCACTAGCTCTGTGACGATCAGCCATAGGAATTCCTAATGCGCGAACTAATTTCCCTAAACTATACGATTCTTGTTCTGGAATTAACTTTTTAGCTAATTCAACCGTACAAAGCGTTTGCTTCTTGAAATCATAACCTAAACGTCTAAATTCGGTTTTTAGAATACGATAATCGAATGACGCATTGTGTGCTACGATTACACAACCTTCAGTAATTTCGATGATTCTTTTGGCTACTTCATAGAATTTTGGAGCACTTCGAAGCATGGCATTATTAATCCCAGTCAATTTCACCACAAAAGGTTGAATTGGCTTTTCAGGATTAACCAAACTGATGAATTGGTCCACTACCTCATGACCATCAAATTTATAAATGGCGATTTCGGTAATTCCTTCTTCATTGAATTGGCCTCCAGTGGTTTCTATGTCGAGTATACAGTACAAATTTGATTTAAAGATTTAAAGATTTTGAAATTTAAAGATTTTAGAAGGATAATTTTTCAATCATTCAATTATTAAATATTTTAATTTCTTCCGCCAAATATACTACTTCCTATTCGAACCATCGTACTTCCGCATGAAATTGCGAGTTGATAATCGCCCGACATGCCCATGGATAGAGTTTTGAGTTCGTAGTTTTGAGTTTTGAGTTTGTCAAAAATCGTTTTCAAGTGTTTGAATTCTTTTTCGATTTGGTTTTTATTTTCTGTGAAGGTTGCCATTCCCATTAAACCGACGATTCTGATGTTTTTTAATTGTTTGAATTCTGCAGATGATAAAATATCTTCCAATTCTTGTTCGTCTAATCCAAATTTACTTTCTTCTTCGGCAATGTAGATTTGTAATAAACAATTAATCACACGATTATTTTTAGCCGCTTGTTTGTTGATTTCTTGTAATAATTTCAAACTATCCACGCCATGAATCAAACTCACATAAGGTGCCATGTATTTGACTTTGTTGGTTTGCACGTGACCAATCATGTGCCATTCGATGTCTTTTGGCATGACTTCCCATTTATCGGTCATTTCTTGGATTTTGTTTTCTCCAAAAATACGTTGCCCAGCATTGTAAGCTTCCATTAAATCAGCCACAGGTTTGGTTTTTGAAACCGCTGCTAATGTAACGTGATTAGGAAGTTGGGATTTTATTTGGATAAGGCTTTGTGCTATTGACATTTGTTATTTATTAATTTTAATAATTCATTTTCCTCAATATCTACAAATCTTAGATTTATAAATATTTTAGATTTACCTAATATTCTAAAATTTAAAAGTTGAATTCTTCCTAAAATTGTTTTTTTAAGCTCGTTTTCATATTTTTTAAAATCTTTTAATTTCAAAATTATAAATATGCCACCACTTGAATAATAAGGATATATTTGTTCAATATCTGAATATTTAAAACTCATTTTGAGAGAATTAATTTTTAAATTTTCAGAAATAATTATTTCGTTTATATCTTCATTTAACTTGATAAAATTATTTACAAAAATAATTGAAGGTAAAAGTAAAAGAGTACTAAAAATAAGAATAAATAGTACTCCTCCAATTTTACTGGTTTTAAACATAAGTATTAAAAGAAGAACCCAAATAATAATGACAATTAAAAAATGAAAAATTACGGATAACTTATTATATTTTATACTTTTTATTTCCATTTTTTATTTATGTTTTTAGATTGCTTCGTGCCTCGCAATGACAAAATTGTGTTTTAAACTTGAAACATGAAACTTGAAACCAATCCTACAACTCGTAAACCACCAAACCACTTCTAAACTTCGGTTCAATGTACGTTGATTTTGGAGGCATGATTAGATTGTTATCGGCTAACGCTTTGATTTCATTGATGTCAGAAGGGTAGAGCATGAAACCAACTTCAAATTCGCCTTCGTCTATTAAATCTTTTATTACCGAAATGGATTGCTTTCCAGGAATATAATCAATACGCTCGTCGTTGCGTAAATCTTCGATGCCTAATATTGGAAATAAGACTTTATCGTATAAAATTTGGGCATCTAAATCATCTAAAACAGTGGTTGCAATGTGGTTTTCGTGTTTGTAAAATAAAGCATAAAAACTACCATCTAAATACATTCCAAATTCAAACTTGTTTTGGGGTTTCCAAATTTCTTGGTCTTTTGCTTTGATGATAAAGTTTTCGGATAATTTTTTGATGAACTCTTCTTTGTTTAAACCATTCAAATCGCGAATCAATCGGTTGAATTCGTAAATTTTGACGTTGCTTTCGGCAATTAAGAAACTCATAAAATAATTCAGATTTTCGTTGCCTAAATGCTTGTCTTGCTCGTACAACAATTCAGCTGAAGCCGAACGATGATGTCCATCGGCAATATATAAATTCGGAATTTTTTCGAAATGTTCTTGTAGCCAATCGATTTCTGATTGTGTATCAATTTTCCAAAGTGTGTGTTTTTCTTTATTGGTTGTCGAATATTCGTAAACAGGTTTACTCTTTTTTCGCAACGCAATAAACGTATTAATCTCCACACTATCGGGATAGGTGATTAAAACGGGTTCGGTGTTAAAATTCGTTTGATGTAAATAATCTTTAAACAATTCCACGCGATATTGCAAGGTGTCTTCGTGTTTTTTGATAACGTTATCTTGGTAATCTTTTACCGAAGTTCCAGCAATAATTCCAGTAAAAATTTGTTCTTTTGACTGGATTTCGTACAGATAAAAAACAGGATGTTCTTCTTCAATAAGAATTTGGTCGTGTTTAAAATCTTGATATTTGTTAGCAACGGCTTTAAAACGCTTTTCCAATGACACTTTTTGAGCATTGGCATAAGCAGGATGAATCACATGTAAAAACGAATACGGATTAAAATCCAACCAAGCGGCAAGCTCAGCCGAACTATAATCGTCGTATGTTCTGCAAGTAACTAAGGCAACTTTATCGGCTACCGGACGAACTGCTTTAAAAGGTTTTATTTTGGCCATTTTTGAGTGATTAGTAATCAGTGATTAGTAACTAGCTATTCACTAATTACTAATCACTTTTCACTTTATTTAGAAAATTGTTTCGAAACTTTCTCTGCTTTTTTGCTTTCTGAGTAATCGTAGAAACCTTCTCCAGATTTAACTCCTAATTTTCCAGCCATTACCATGTTTACTAATAACGGACATGGAGCGTATTTTGGGTTTTTGAATCCGTCGTACATTACGTTTAGGATAGATAAACAAACGTCTAATCCAATGAAGTCTGCTAATTGTAATGGTCCCATTGGGTGTGCCATTCCTAATTTCATCACCGTGTCAATTTCTTGTACACCTGCTACTCCGTTGTATAACGTTTCAATTGATTCGTTAATCATTGGCATTAAGATTCTGTTGGCTACGAAACCTGGATAATCGTTTACTTCTGTTGGAGTTTTTCCTAATTTAACTGATAAATCCATGATGATCTTAGTCACTTCATCAGAAGTAGAATAACCACGGATGATTTCAACTAATTTCATAATTGGCACCGGATTCATAAAGTGCATTCCGATAACTCTTTCAGGATGTACTACTTGTGCTGCAATTTGCGTAATTGAAATAGAAGAAGTATTTGAAGCTAAAATTACGTTATGGTCACAAACATCACTCAATTGTTTGAAGATGTTCATTTTTAAAGTTACGTTTTCTGTAGCGGCTTCCACTACTAAATCACAACCTACAACACCGTCTTTGATGTCAGTATACGTAATAATATTTCCTATGGTTTTGATTTTATCATCTTCCGTAATAGTTCCTTTTGTAACCATTCGATCAAGGTTTGCAGCAATAGTTGCCATTCCTTTTTCTAATGATTTGTCTGAAATATCAATTAATTTTACGGTAAATCCGCTTTGTGCGAAAGTATGAGCAATTCCGTTACCCATTGTTCCTGCACCGATTACTGCGATTGTGTTCATTTTGTTATTTTAGGTTTGTTTGGTTTTTATTTTCTAGCGTTCATACAATCAATAATCTGATACGCCACACGTAATGCTTCGGTTCCGTCTTCTAACGTTACGATTGGTGTGGTGTTATTATTGATAGCGTCTGCAAATGTTTCTAATTCGTCTAAAATGGCATTGTTGGCATCCACATGTGGATTGTCAAAATAGATTTGTTTTTTTACACCTTCGGCATTTTGTAAAATCATATCAAAATCACCAGGAACTTCTGGAGCATCTTGCATACGAACGATTTCACATACTTTATCTAAATAGTCAACAGAGATATAAGCATCTTTTTGGAAGAAACGCGATTTACGCATGTTTTTCATAGAAATACGGCTTGAAGTAATATTCGCTACACAACCATTTTCGAATTCAATACGTGCATTTGAAATATCTGGAGAATCAGAAATTACAGCAACTCCACTTGCATTTACTGATTTTACTTTCGATTTTACAACGCTCAAAATCGCATCAATATCGTGAATCATTAAATCCAAAACCACAGGAACATCCGTTCCACGAGGATTGAATTCTGCTAAACGATGCGTTTCAATAAACATCGGATTGTTGATTTTATCTTTCACAGCAGTAAACGCTGGGTTGAAACGTTCTACATGTCCAACTTGCCCTTTTACATTGTATTTATTAGCCAAAGCGATAATTTCTTCTGCTTCTGCTACGGTATTTGAAATTGGTTTTTCGATGAAAATATGCTTTCCAGCTTCAATAACTTGTTTTGCACAATCAAAATGTTGCATGGTTGGCGTTACAATATCTACCACATCTACTGCGGCAATTAATTCGGCAATAGAATCGAATTTTTTATAACCAAATTCGGCTGCTACTTTGTTGGCGTTTTCTTCAAAAGCATCGTAAAAGCCTACTAATTCATATTTTTCAGATTGATTTAATAATCTCAAATGTATTTTTCCAAGGTGACCAGCACCTAAAACTCCAACTTTAAGCATAAAAAAGTATTTTCAACAAAAATAGAAATTAATTGATAAATCTTAATTGATAATTGACAATTTGTTTTCTATTTTTACAAAATAAATTCGTACCCAAATTGAAAGATACTAATAAGCATCAAGGACTTAGAAATCAGCTCGTAAAACAGTTGGAAGACAAAGGAATTACCGATAAAAACGTGTTAGCGGCTATTGGTAAAATTCCGCGTCATTTGTTTTTAGATTCTAGTTTTGAAAATTTTTCTTACCAAGATAAAGCGTTTCCAATTGAAGCTGGTCAAACCATTTCTCAACCGTATACTGTGGCGTTTCAAACTCAGTTATTAGAAGTTGAAAAAGATCATAAAATATTAGAAATTGGAACTGGAAGTGGTTACCAAACGGCTGTTTTATGTTTGATGGGAGCCAAAGTATATTCGGTAGAAAGACAAAATAAATTGTTTAAAGTAACTTCAAATTTGTTGCCTAAGTTGCACATTCGCCCTAAATTTTTATCTTTTGGAGATGGTTACAAAGGCTTACCCGATTATGCGCCTTTTGATAGTATCATTGTAACGGCTGGTGCTCCATTTATTCCTCAACCTTTGATGGCACAATTAAAAGTAGGAGGAAGGTTAGTTATTCCAGTAGGAGAAAAAGAACAAATCATGACGTTGTTGATTCGTAAAAACGAAACGCAATTTGAGAAGCATGAATTTGGTGATTTCCGTTTTGTACCGCTTTTGGAAAACAAAAACTAGTTACTTAAGTCCGGTTAGTTTTTGTTTCAATAATTCGATTTCGTCTAAAATTTCGGCAATTTTATTATCCTTGTTTTCTTTTACGACTTCAATTCCTTTTTCTTGCAGAATTTGGCTAATCGCTTGAATCGCAAATTGATTAAAATCTAAATTATTCAATAGTTTCGTTTTATACCAAGCTACTAAAAGACTTGGCAATTCAATTTCCAATACAAAAGCAATATTTTGAATTTGTTTTTTGGTAGGAACACGAAGTCCGTTTTCAAACTTACTGATTAAGGCTTGATCAATTTTAGTGAGTTCGGCTAACTTTCTAGTGGAAAGACCTTTTTCTATTCGGGCTTGTTTTAAAATTTCTTTCATAAAAGTATGATTAGAAACTTTTCTTAATTCGGGCTATATCGCGTTTGGTGTCTTGTTCTTTCAACGATTCGCGTTTATCGTAATTCTTTTTACCACGACATAAGGCAATATCTAGTTTCGCTAACCCTTTTTCATTGGTAAACAAACGAAGTGGCACAATCGTTAACCCTTTGTTATCAGAATCTTTAAATAATTTCTTTAATTCTTTCTTGTTTAAAAGAAGTTTACGCTCACTTTTCGTTTTATGATTGTAGTGTGTTCCGTATAAATATTCTTCGATGTGCGAGTTAATTACAAATAACTCACCATCATTAAATTCGCAAAAACTTTCAGTAATAGCAGCTTTCCCCAAACGAATCGATTTGATTTCGGTTCCGGTTAAAACGATTCCAGCAGTGTATTTGTCTAAAATTTCGTAATCGAATTTAGCGCGTTTATTAAGTATGTTAACTGTCTTTTGCATAAGGACCACAAATGTAAATCAAAATTGTAGCATTTTAAAACGATAATTGCACATAAATATTTTTTAATCTATGATTTATATCAGTTTTTAGGTTTTTACATCTAAATATCTTTGACTTATAATTTTAAACTAATTAAAAATGAGAAAAATAGTTTTTGCTTTAATGGCAATGTCTTTAATGACAGTAAATTTTGTAAATGCACAAGATAACGAAACAAAAGAAGAGTCAAAATCAAATGAATTTAAAAGATGGCAAGTTCGATTAAGAGCTGTTGGAGTTGCTCCAGATGAGAGTGCTAAAATTGGTATTATCGGTGGTGATGTTGCTATTTCAAATGCCTTAATTCCTGAATTGGATTTCACTTATTTCTTTACTGAGCATTTTGCTGCTGAATTAATTTTAGGAACTGCAAAACATGATGTAAAAGCAATTAATACACTTGCGGGTGATGTAAATTTAGGAAGCGTTTGGTTATTGCCTCCAACATTAACAGCTCAATACCATTTTTATACTTCAGATCAAAAAGTTTTTAAACCTTATATTGGAGCTGGTGTAAATTACACATTGTTTTATAATGTAAAATCTGGAGATGTTGCCGATGTTAAGTATGATAATGCTTTAGGATACGCAGCACAATTGGGATTTGACTTGATGTTAAACGATACATTTTTCATAAACGTAGACGCTAAGCGTTTATTTTTAAGCACAGAGGTAACTGTTGATGCTTCAAATTTAGCTCCAGGATTAAGTATTCCAGCAGAAGTTGATATCAATCCATGGTTAATTGGGGTAGGTGTTGGTATGAAGTTCTAAACTGTTAATCACATAGTTTTATTCGAAAAAGAGACTGCTGAAAAGTAGTCTCTTTTTTTGGCATGTATTTTGTTAATTGTTTGAAGTTATTTTTAGGTTTGAAATAAAAGAGAAAAAAAGTGACTTTATTTAGTTTTTTTTTTAATTTTATGAAACTAACCAACTAATTTAACTATGAATACAGCATTTGAATTAATAGACAAAGAATTAATAGCATCTTTAAATTTTCCAAAATCGGATGTATTAGAAGATAAAGAAGATATATCAGGACGTAAAAATGATTTAGACAGAGCACTTTCCTTAGGCAATTTGGAGCATGTTAAAATTAAAATTTACTTTGAAGATGATATATCAAAAAAAATGGTAGAAACTACTATTTGGGGCGTTACTGATAGCCGAGTAATTTTAAAGCAAGGCGTTGTAATTCCGGTGAATAGGATACATAAAATTGTTTAATTTAAAATTTGATTACTTATGAAAAAAATCGCTCTTTTGGGTTTATCCCTTTTATTTACATTAGGTTCTTTAGCACAAGAAACAAAAACTACTAAAGAAGTTAAAAAAGTTACTACTGAACAAGCTGAAAAAAACAAGAAAGAAGCTGAAAAGAAGAAAAAAGCAGCAGAAAAGAAGAAGAAAGCCGCTGAAAAGAAAGCCGCTGAAGCTAAAAAAGATCAAGATAAAAAAGTAAAAGAGGCAAAAGAGGAAATTTCAAAAGCAAAAAAAGAAACCGATGAAAAAGTTTCAAAAGCTAAGAAAGAAGTAAAATCAAATAGTGCTTCAGAACAAGGTCAAACAAAATCTGCAGCAGGAAAAGCGAAAGCAGAAGCTAACAAAGCAGAAGCAAAAGCTAAAACTGCAACAAAAACTAAGGCGACTGAGACCAAAACAAAAGTTAAGAAAACAGCAGTAGAAGAAAAAGAAGATTTAAAAGAAACTGCAATATCTAAAGCAGCTGAGAAAAAAGTAAAAGATAAAGTTACAGGTGAATACAAAGGCAAAAAAGTATTTACAGGACCAAGAGGCGGAAAATATTACATCAATAAAAACGGAAATAAAACGTATATTGACTAATCTAAAGATTTTATTGTAACGTAATAACGATAAGCAATAATTGCTTTTTGCCATTTTTTAGCTTTGATAGGATCTAAACCTTGTTTGGTAAAACTAGGTAAAAGTGCTTTATTAAGTTTGGCAAGTAATTTATACATCGTTTAATTTTTGGCAAATATAGTAAAATTAAAAATCCCGAGTTAATCGGGATTTTTTTGTTATTTGGTTTTTACTTCAATTCGTTTTATTTTGGTAATACCCTCATTTGTTTTTTCTTTATCTGTTACTTCAAGATAATATATTTTACTAGGATCTATATTTAAAAAACTTTCTGAATTTGGAAGTTTTTTGCCATTTACATAAATATCAACTTTACCATTTTCTATTATAACAGTAGGTTCTCCAGGGATTTTTAACTTATTTACATTAAAAATAATTGATTCATCTCCATCATCTGTAGTTATGGTTTTTATTTCTTGTTTTTTAATTTCTTTATTAACATCTGTCCAAGTTCCACCTGAAATAGTTTTGATATTTCTCTTTTGAATTTCAATTGTTTTTTTGCCGTTATTGTTATTAATATTTATGGTTTCAATATTTTCTTTTTCGATTTTGTCTAATTCTTCTTTTGTTGCTTTTTTACCATTGATATAAATTTCTGCATCTTCTGGTAGTCCGCTAGAATTTTTAGTTATAATTTTAATTTCCTTTTTGATGTTACCCTTACTTACATCCACTGATTTGATGATATTTGCATCTATTTTTTTCATTTCATCCTCAGAAATTACTTTTTCATCAAGATAGATAATGGTTTTCGGTTCATCTGAAATAGTAGAATTTCCTTTAAAAATCATTGTTTTTTTTCCAGTTTTATCATCCTCATTCATTTCGATAGCACCATCTAATTCAACGATTTTATCTTTCATTTGCTCTTTCGAATATTCTTTCCCATTAATGATGTAAATCACTTCATCTGTATCTGATTTTTTTATTTCGATAGTTTTAGCATCATTCCATTCTAGTTGATCAGGATCCATTTTAGCAAAAACGGTTGAAATGTTATTTCTATCGAAACCGATATTTCCTTTTCCGTTTTCATTTATTTCTTTGAAAAAGCGAATGGGTTCTATTGCTTCTTCTCCCTTAATTGAAATTTTTCCTGAAGTTTCATCACTATCTTCAAACTTAGCTTCTAAAGCAGTGATTTCATTTTTAGCATTTCGTTTAATTTTTGAAATTTTTAAGTCGATATTATACTCTTTTTTTAATAATTCTGTTTCTTCTTTTATTTGCGCATCCGTTGTATTTTTATCAATTACAAATTGAATTAATTTGTCGGTAATTGATTTTGAAATTGTAACTTCCTTTATTTGCGCCACTGTTTCAATTTGAAATAACAACATGAAACCTACTAATAGCGGAAGAATGGTAGCATACTTCCAAACATTCTTTTTGTGGGATTGATTTGTGTGTAACATAACGATTCGTTTTTTGATTAATGATTGATAAAATTGATTAGTAATACTTAAGTCGTGTTGATGAGTCACTACTTTTAATAAGGTTTTTTGATATTCGTATTTGTTTTCGATTTGTTGAAAAGTTTCGTTATCGGCAATAAATTCAAGGTTTTGAAGCATCGCTTTTCGGTAGAACCAAATGATTGGGTTTGCCCAAAACAAAGCACAAAATATTTTTCCGATTAGCACATCAAATGAATGTTTTTGTTTTACATGAATGCTCTCGTGCGTTAAAATATGCTGTAATTCTTCTTCAGTAAACATATCTTTATTAATTACGATGTAACTAAAAAATGAAAAAGGATTTTCAGCTGAATTTGAATCTACCAACGTATAATCGCTTTCTTTTTGCTTGTTTTGTTTTTGAATCCTTCTGAAAAATGAAACCAATTCCATCCCAATCTTCAAAATAATTAAAATAGAAATTACGATGTAAGCCGACATTAAAAACAAAGACCAATCAATGGTTTCTTGAACGGGAATTTCTACTTGACTATAAGTTAAAGGAATTGATACTTCATTAACTTCAGAAACAGGAGTTGCTTCTATCCAAATGGTCTTAGTAAACTTTACCAAAGGTAAAATCAAAGACAATACTAATCCAATCAAAAAATACCAACGATTTGAATTAAAAAACGTTTCTTTTCTTAGAAATAAAACATACATTAAGTAGAACAAAACGATGAGTCCGTTTACTTTTAAGAAATAAATTAGTAGATTTTCCATACTATTTCTTTTTTTCGATTAACGCTAAAATCTCACGAAGTTCATCAGCCGAAATTTTATCTTCTTCAGCAAAATAGGAAACTAAATTTTTATAAGAACTATTGAAATAGTTATCAATAGCTGTATTCATAAACGTTTTTCTGTAATCTTCAATGGCAACAATCGGGAAGTACTGATGTGTTTTTCCGTAGGCATTATAACCAACATAACCTTTTTCTTCTAGATTACGAACAATAGTAGAAAGTGTATTGTAATGGGGTTTATCGTCGGTAATTTCTTCCATGATATCTTTTACAAAAGCTTTTTTAAGCTTCCACAAAATATGCATGATTTCTTCTTCTTTGTTGGTTAGTTTTTGCATAGTTATAAATTTGTCATTCTGAGCTTGTCGAAGAACAAACTTAAAACTATATTTTTAGTTTTACAACTATTTTTATAGTTATTTAACTAAATTTTTAGTTTTATAATTCTCTGGCAGGTTCTTTTTGAACTAATTTAATTACCCAAATAAAGAGTAAAACACCAATGATACCAAGTGTTCCCATGAAGAACCAATTGTTTTGATAGCTAAACAAACGAATCATATCCATACCCGCTTCGGCGCTTAAAATATGTGCTGTACTGTAACTCATGGTAAAAATTGCCATGTAACGACCTTCATGACCTTTAGGAGCGCGACTCATAGCAAATGAATTAGAGAACGGAAATACAAACATTTCACCAAAAGTCATAAACAGCATCATAATGATTAAAATGCCAGCCCATTGGTTGACTAAAAGTAAATACATACTTATTGCCATTGCCAAACAGCCTAATGTGATGACTTTTAGTTTATTGATTTTATGGCGTTCGATATAACTTACAATTGGCATTTCTAGAAAGAAGATTAACACGCCGTTAAGCGTTAATAGTAATCCTGTTTGTAGTTCAGATAAATTAAATTGCTCTTTATGATACAATGGAATAGTAGTGAACAATTGGAAAAAAAGTATTCCTGTAATTAAAGTAGCACCAAGAAATATCCAAAAAGGTCGGTCTTTGAAAACAGAATGCGTTAAAATTTCACCAGGATGTTCTTTATCGGTATATTTTGATTTTTTCTTTTCTTTTACTTTAATCCAAAATATTAAAATGGCTAAAATACAAGTAGCACCATCCACCCAAAATAAACCCTTGTATCCCACAGTCATAATTAATAATCCTCCAAGTGCTGGTCCAGCTGCAAAGCCTAAATTAATAGCTAATCTGACTAAGGTTAAGGCTCGAGTTCTATTTTCTGGTTTTGCATAAGCACCTAAGGATACAAACATGGCTGGTCGGAACATATCGGCAACAACCATAATGAAGAACATAGCGACAAGTAAGCCTTCAAAACTAGTGACAAATTGTAATCCAAAAAAGGCAATTCCACTGGTCATTAAACTGAAAATCATGATTTTATAAAAACCAATTTTATCAGATAATTTCCCTCCTAACCAAGAACCTACGATGGAACCCAATCCAAAACTTATCAATATCCACTTCACCTGATTATACGAAAAATCTAAATCTTCTCTTAAATATTTAGACAAGAAAGGAAGTACCATAGTTCCGGCACGATTGATAAAAGTAATAAGTGTAAGTATCCAAATTTCGCGAGAAAATCCTCTGAAATTGTCTATATATTTGTGAAAGGCGCGTTTTAACATGACTTTGTTTCTCATGCAAAATTACGAAAGGCATACGTAATAAAATGTTATAGAAATTATATATTTTTGTAAAAAATACTTCCAATGAAAAAAATCATTCTTTTTCTTTTTTGTACTGCTTTTACTTTTGCTCAAAAAGATGTGGCTGCAGCCAAAAACTTTCAAGCTGAATTAAATAAAAGTTATGCAGATTCATTGAAAAGTCCTTTGACTAAAGAGGATTTTAAGCAATTTAAAGGTTTGGACTTCTTTTCGATAAATGAAAAATATATTGTTGAAGCGACTTTTATTAGAACCAAAAAGGAAAAACCTTTTGGTATGAAAACGACAACTTCGAGAACTCCATTGTACAAAAAATATGGTGAGTTACACTTCAAAATTGATGATAAATCATTAAAACTAAATGTGTATCAGAATGTAGATTTGAATAAAAAACCGGGTTATGAAGATTATTTATTCCTACCATTTTCAGATTTAACTTGCGGAAAAGAAAGCTACATTGGTGGAAGATATGTTGACATGAAAATTCAAAAAGGCAAAACTTGGACAATTGATTTCAATAAAGCTTATAATCCGTATTGTGCTTATAATTACGAATATTCGTGTCCGATTGTGCCTTTAGAGAACGATTTGGATATCGAAATTTTAGCTGGAGTAAAGAAATTTCATGACTAAATTTATCAATTTACATACACACAAATTTTCTAATCTTTCGGATGTGATTGAAGTCGTTAATCAATATCCGTGGGAATTTGATGTTTCGATTCCTACTTATTCTATCGGAATTCATCCTTGGTATATTGATGAAAGTCGATTAGAATCGGATTTAGAAATCATCAAAGAAAAATTACAATTGTCTGAATGTTTAGCACTTGGTGAATGCGGATTAGATAAACGAATAGAAATTCCATTAGGCTTACAAATTTCTGTTTTTAAGAAGCAATTAGAAATTGTAAGACTCACCAATAAACCTATCGTTTTACATTGTGTTGCGGCTTATGATGAAGTAATTGCCATCAAGAAAGAAATGAAAATAGAAAATCCAATGATTATTCACGGATTTTCAAAAAACGAACAAGTGGCGAAATCACTTTTGAATAATGGTTTTTATCTCTCGTTTGGAAAATACTTACTTCGTAATCCAGATTTAGAAAAAGTATTTACCTTTGCACCCGAAAATCAGATTTTATTAGAAACCGATACGATTGAGGAATCCATTTATGAAGTTTATGAAAAAGCAGCTTCGATAAAAGGAATTTCGGTAGAGGAGATGAAAGCAATCGTTTTTACTAATTTTTCAAGGATTTTCAGTTAAACAATTAATCAATTTAACGATTCAACACTATTATGGCAAAGTGGAAAGAACGCGCAGTTTTATTATTTAAAGAAGAAGGTATTCAAAAACTTGAAAACGCTAATGTTTTAGTTGTTGGATTAGGTGGTGTAGGAAGTTTTGCTGCCGAATTTTTAGCTCGTGCTGGCGTAGGAAACATGACTATTGTGGATGGCGATGTGGTCGATATTACCAATATTAATCGTCAATTACCAGCTTTGCACAGCACTGTGGGTGAACCAAAAGTAAAAATTGTTGGAGATCGATTAATGGATATTAATCCGGAATTGAAATTAACACGTATTGAAGAGTTTTTGTCTCCAGAACGTGCTTATGAATTGGTTTCACCTGAATTTGATTATGTTTTAGATTGTATTGATAGCGTAACGCCAAAAATCAATTTGATTGTGGCTTGTAAACGTAAGAAAGTGTAAGTAATCAGTAACATGGGAGCAGGAGGCAAGTTTGAAGCTGAAAAAGTAAGAGTTCGTGATATTAGCAAAACGGAATATTGTCCGTTAGCAAAGAATGTGCGTAAACGTTTAAAAATGGAAGGAATTTCTAAAGGTGTAAAAGTGGTATATTCATACGAACGCCCTGATTATTCAAGTGTAAAAACGACGGATGGAACCAATTTCAAGAAATCTTTTTACGGAACTAACAGTTGGATGCCAGCTTTGTTTGGTTTACATGCCGCAGAAACTGTTGTTAAACATTTAATAGGAAAAAATAAAGAATAAAAAAAGGACATTTTAAATGTCCTTTTTTTATTTATCTAGAAGTTCTCATCGTTATATCTTCGTTGTATTTGTCGTAAAATGTTTGAACTTTTTCAGTATTTAAAATTCCTTTGCTATCAATAACTTTTTCTTTTAATAGCCATTTTACTAATTTTTGCATATTCTTTTTCGAATTCATACCTAATCCTGAAATAATGTGCTCAACACTAGTGGATTCCACTTTTACTTTAGCGGTCAAAAAATTTAGAATGATGTAATCATCATCAGAATATTCATTTGTTTCATTGTTATGCCACTTGAAAAGTAGTATTTCATCATCGCTTTCCAAAGAATAAAATGAATGCTGTAAAATATTTATTTTTTCATATTTTAAAATTGGAGTTCCATCTAAAAGAACTTTATCGTCTTTGATTTCGACTTCTTGTGCATTTATAAAAGATCCAATTAGTATAAAAGCAATTGATAAAAAAAGTTTATTCATTAATGTAAAATTTAAAATAATTATTGATTTGTATTAGTTGTTGCACCTTCAACAGGCGTTGTGATTTCTTGTTCAGTTTCAACTGGTTTTGGTTTTGGAATGTAAACTCGTTTTTTAATTGGAATAAAAATTTCTGTTACCCATTTTGAAGGCTTACGTTCTTTAGGTAAACTTATTTTATAAACTTCAATATTTGTACCTTCTAAATCTTCAACTAGTTTTTTCTTTTTAATATAAGCTAAGGTTTTGTCCCAAGCTTCTTGATTGTGTGAATAATCACCAGTTAAAGTTGTTTTTACAGCTAAAAATTCATCAAAATGACCTCCTGAAATTTCGCTTCCTGGAGTTGTTAAAATTTCTTCCTCAACCGGAACACACATTGAAAAAATAGTCGTTTTGTTTTGCTTATCCCAAGTATCATAAGTAATAAAAGGTAAACCCGTAATGATAATGTCGTTTTTCTCTACAAAAGCCATCATATTTTGCAACATGGTTTTGGAAACTTTTTGAAAATCGGCAAAAGAACAAGTATCTATTTGTTGGATATAATTGGTAGCATGTTTAGTTACCAATCCGTGAATTTTGATATTGTAAGTAGTTAATTCCTTAACTAAGTAAGTGTCAATGTTGTTTAATCCGTCTTCTAATTTATCTCCTAATACATTATCAACGCCACCTTGTAAAACACTTAATAATTTTAATTCAAAATCTAATTTCCCTTTTAATTCCCAAGTAACTAAAGCGCCTTTTTTGGTTTTTTGAAAACGCATGAAAGATTCGTTTTTTTCACCTGAAACGGTAATGTTTTGCAAAATCGTATCTCCTGGAATTAATTTTAGATTTTTAAAAACCGCATTGTCTTTATCCCAAGGATTCCAATCGACTAAAGAAGTACTATCGGAAACAAAATTATAAACAATATCTTTTGAAGCTTTTATTTCTTTAGAACGAACCACTCTATAGTCGCTTTGCTGAGTAGCAACAAAGACGACAAAGGCCACACTAAATAGAAGCAATAAAAGAAGTATGTATTTTAAAATTCTCATCGGGGCACGAATTTGATTATCAAAAGTAAGAAAATTAATCTTTCATTAGTACTTTAATTAAAAAGAGTAACCCAATGAAGCCTAAAAATCCAATAAATACCCAATACGTTCCTTTATAGAACGGTTTCATTTGTCTTAAATCTTTACGATATACTAATATCATTGTAGTTACAAAAGCAATTATAAAGAAAATAGCAAAGTAGATTTGTCCTGTTGAAAACATAAGGTTTAATAATTTACTGCAAAGATAACTATATCCTTAATTTTTCAATATTTTTTTAGTATATATATTTCCATCTTCAAAATTTGTTTTAAGGAAATAAATTCCACTGGAAAATCCCGAAAAATCTATTGAAGATAGAGATGAACTTGAATATAATATTCTTCCATTTGCGTCTATCAGAGTTATTTGTTTTATCTGTAAGTTATTGGGGTTTTCAATTAGTAAGACTTCTTTGACAGGGTTTGGAAAGATATTTATTTTTTCTAAATCAAAAGCTTGAGATGATAAAGTTGTATCTAAACTGTAAGCTCCACCATTTATAGGTCCAAAAGGTGAGCCCCAAATTTCTTGTGAGTTTCCAAAAACGATTACATTTCCTTTAATTTTATTCAAATATCCAAAATTATCATCGTCTACTCCGCTTTGCCCCATTAGAGTATTCATAAAGGTCCAATTATTATTTATTTTCTTGTAGTAAACCGATGTGTTTTTTCTTTCCATTTGTAAAATGTAAAATCCTAGAGCAGAAACAACCATGATATTATTTTCAACATTTATTGAAGCTTCAGTATAATCACCAATAGCATGGTTAAATATTGTTTCATAAACCCAATTATTTCCTTGTAAATTATAAATTTCAATACCTCTTGTAATAGGATTTGAATTTGGCCAGCCATCTTTAGAAACAAATAATTGATTATTGGAATAATTAACTTTTAAATTTTTGTTTTCACCTAAATTTCCAACATTAAAATTATTAACTAAATTCCATGAATTACTCTGTTTTTCGTAACTTAAAACGTTAGTTTCTCCATTAGTTGAATTTGTATTGGTACAAATCATAAAGTTATTTTCGATATCTATAAATTGTCCCAGATTTTTATTGTAATTAACCGATATAATTTGATTGAAAGTAAAAGAATCGCCACTTTTATCAAAAACATATATAGCACCATTGTTATCTGTTGCATTTCCGTTAGAATCATAATTAATAGCTCCTATAAAAACTTGATTATTATAAACATGAACACTAGTTCCGAATTGTTCATCAGTTGATAAGTTTGAAGGTTGAATTTTGGTCAAAAAGTTCCAAATCCCTGCTGTTTTTTTGTAAATATAAACGGCACCGCCATTCTGTATTAAATAAGAGTTGTTAGGACTTCCGATAAATAAAAAATCATTTTCAATATCCAACGAAGTGCCAAAGTTTTGGCCTATTTCAGGACAAGCTATGATTTGATTTTGAACAAAACCATTTATGTTCTTTTCAAATGCATAATATCTAAAGTTTCCTGTTGGTAAAATCCCATCATAACCACCAATTACAAAATCATTATTAAAATGAGAAATAGCATCTCCAAAACTATACACATTTGATGCATTGGTAGGAGTTATTCTTTCTAAAATTTGCCCATAAAAGCTAACAGTTGTTAATAATAATAAAATAACTTTTTTCATTAGAGAGATTTTAATTCAGAGTAAAACTTAATTTAGGTGTATTAATTTAGTAAAGTTATGCAAAAACAATTAAAAGCAGTAAGATTATTTCATGAAACCTATGGTTTAGGAGTAAGTGAAGAAATGAAAGCCGATTTAGGTGCTTTAAAAAACGAACTTCGTTTCAACTTAATGAAAGAGGAAAATGAAGAATATTTAGAAGCGGTTCAAAACAATGATATCGTTGAAATTGCCGATGCTTTGGGCGATATGTTATACATTTTATGTGGTACCATTTTAGAACACGGATTACAACATAAAATTGAAGAAGTGTTTGATGAAATTCAACGTTCTAATATGAGTAAACTAGGAGAAGACGGAAAACCTATTTACAGAGAAGACGGAAAAGTAATGAAAGGTCCAAATTACTTTAAACCAAATTTTGAAGAAATTTTAAAATAAAAAAAGGCGATTTCAAAATTGAAATCGCCTTTTTTAAATATTTCTAAATTCTTAAATCTTAACAGTCCAACCGAAAGTGTCTTCTGCTAATTTATATTGAATGTTAGTTAGCTTTTCTTTAATTTCTAAAGCAATCGAGTTTTCTAATTTTGGTAATTCATAGTATTCACCTAAATAAGAAAAACCTACGATTGGATTAATCACAGCTGCAGTTCCAGCACCAAAAATCTCTTTTAATGAACCATCTTTTGCAGCAGCCACTAACTCGTCAACTAAAACCGAGCGAACTTCTACCTTAATATTTTCTCTTTGTGCTAATTCGATAACACTTTTACGAGTAACACCATCTAAGATTCTTTCACTTGTTGGTGCTGTAAAAACAGTATCATTAATTCTGAAGAAAACATTCATGGTTCCAGCTTCTTCTAACTTAGTATGCGTTGCATCGTCTGTCCAAATGATTTGTTGGAAACCTTGCTCGTTTGCTAATTTTGTTGGGTAAAACTGTGCAGAGTAATTTCCTGCTGCTTTAGCCGCACCAATTCCTCCGTTAGCCGCTCTACTGAAATGTTCAGCAATAAGTACTCTAACTTCACCTGAATAATAAGCACGAGCTGGAGATAAAATAATCATAAAACGGTATTCTTGAGAAGGAGCAGCAATTACACCATGTCCGGTTGCAATCATAAACGGACGAATATATAAAGTGTTTCCTTTTCCTTTTTTAACCCATTCTTTTTCAATTTCTAATAAACGGTGTAAACCTCCTAAGAAAACATCTTCAGGAACTTCTGGCATTGCCATTCTGGTAGCACTTTTATTAAAACGGTGATAATTTTCATCAGGTCTAAACAACCAAACGTCATCTTGCTCATCTTTGTAAGCTTTCATTCCTTCAAAAATAGCTTGTCCGTAGTGGAACACTTTTGCAGAAGGATCAATCATGAAAGGCGCGTATGGTTCTATAACAGGTTTTTGCCATGCTCCGTCTACATAATCACATACTAACATATGGTCTGTAAAAACATTACCAAACGTTAGGTTTTCAAAATCAACCTCGCTGATTTTTGAATGAGGAGCCGAAATAATTTCAATTTCGTTTAAAGTTTTTAATTCCATTTGGGTCAAACTGTTATAATTTATAGTTTTGTAAAATCAACAAAAAAAATGTCAATTTTTACGTATTCGTTGCAAATTTACTAAAAAAAAGAAGTTTTATTTTTACTTACCAAAAAATAATTATCAACAACTGACAAAATTTAATCTTGATAAAAACTTTAAATCACCCAAATAAATAAGAAATCTTCGTGCCGTCAACTTCTAATTAAAAGAGATGAAACTTTTTTTTTGATGCTCCGAAAATATAAAAAATATCGTTATTTTTGTTGAAATTATTCACAATTAAAATGAAAAAAATACTTACTCTATCACTTCTAACTATTGCATTTGTTAGCTGTGAACAAAAAAAAGAAACTACACCAGAAATTGCTAAAGTAGATTATGCTTTTTTTGGAGATTCTATTTCATCTGAAGGTGCTTTATCGAATGCTGAAATGATGGAAAAATTCAAATCTTTAAAAGAAGGCGATACTTTAGAAGTAAAATTCAAGTCAGGAATTAATGAAGTTTGTCAAAAGAAAGGTTGTTGGATGACTTTAGATTTAGCTGATGACAAAGAAGCTTTTGTAAAATTTAAAGACTACGGTTTCTTCGTACCAAAAAATGCACAAGACAAAGAAGTTATTGTAAACGGAAAAGCATTTGTAAGCGTTGAAAGTGTTGATGTTTTAAAACATTATGCAAAAGATGCTGGAAAATCGCAAGCAGCAATTGACAGTATTGTAGAGCCAAAAGTAACGTATTCGTTTATGGCAAATGGTGTTTTAATTGCTAAATAATGAAAAATTTATTTTTAATTATTGGACTGTCTTTTTTTATTTTTTCTTGTGAGAACTTAAAAAGTGGCGATTCTATAGAAGTTTTGGGTGTTGAAGTTTCAAAAAAAGATTCCACTTCAAATAGTAATGACGGATTTGAAATGTATGAAATGTCAGAAATGGCAGCTCTTATGGAACAAATGTATGTTGATAATGAACGTTTGAAAGAACGCATCATGAAAGGAGATACCATTGGTAAATTTCCACAACATTTTATTCGTATTCATAAAGCAGTAATGACGGATGAAACCGATAAAGATGCTTTTTTTGATGAACAAGCAGCTAAATTTATCAAAGCGCAAGAATTGATTTACGAAGATCCAAAAAATGCTAAAGAACATTTTAATAACGGAATCGATGCTTGTATCAAATGCCACGAAGTTAAATGTGGCGGACCAATTCCAAAAATTAAGAAATTGTATATTGAGTAATAAATGAAAAAAATAATTATTTCAATTATTGGAAGCGCAATATTGATTGAATTTTTACATTTAATTTATGGTATAAAAATATCTCCTTTTTTTGTGTTATTATTTTCATTAATAATATTTATTTTTTGGAATATTTTAAATAATTATAATAATAGAAGCAAAAAATCTTGAAAAGAGAAATTATTATCACCGATGACGGTTCCACCACTATTCGAATTCCTGATTGGGACGAGAACTATCATTCTACTCATGGTGCTATTCAGGAAGCGAAACATGTTTTTATCAAGAACGGATTGGATTTGTTTCAAAATCAGGATTCGATTTCCATATTAGAAATTGGTTTTGGAACGGGTTTGAATGCTTTCATTACTTTTTTGGAAACTATAAATAAAGAAAAAGTAAATTATGTTGGAGTAGAAGCGTATCCAATTTCACAAGAAGAAATTGCTCAAATGAATTATGTTTCGGAATTAGAAGCCGAAAAGTATCAGGAGATTTTTGATAAAATGCATTCTTGTGATTGGGAAAGCCAGGAAACGATAACTGAAAACTTTCTTTTAACTAAGAGAAAACAGTTTTTTCAAGATATCGAAGATAAAAATCAATTCGATTTAATTTATTTCGATGCATTCGGATTTCCATTACAACCCGAATTGTGGAGTGAAGTCATTTTTAAGAAAATGTACGAGGCACTTTTGCCTAAAGNNCATGTCGTTCATCGATTAAGAACGCGATGCTAAGTGTCGGATTTTCAATTGAAAAACTTCCAGGAGCTCCAGGAAAGCGTGAAATGTTGCGAGCTACAAAAAATGTATGATTTTTACTGTAAAGTAAGAATTTAATAAAATTTTAGCATTTTTTTTATCAACTATATCGTTTTCGAAAGATTTTTTTGTTTATCTTTACAACAAGTTCTTACCCCCAGTCTAACCTTTTATCTAGAAAAAGTATGCCCAGACCGATGTTTTCTTATACCAAGTCAATTTTGGAGAGAGTGAGTTTTGATGCAAAACTATTTTGTAAGGAATTAGAAAAAGCAGTACGAATATTGCTTCCTTATGAAATAGATCAATTGAGAGAGTGGCTTTTACAGTTTACCGAAGAAAAGCCAGAATTAAGACAATGTTTAATTTATATCAACTAAAAATATAAAGTCCCGATAATTTCGGGACTTTTTTTATGGTATAAATTGAAATTTATTTTGTCTTTGGACTTATAATTTCTACATCACTAAATGCTATAGCTCCTCGAATAACGCCCAATATTGTATCTCGTAAGGCGTTAATAATATGTATTTTTAATTCGTTTTTAGGATAAATCAAACTGACTTCTCTAGCAGGTTTTGGATCTTTAAATGGTTTTAGTTTTTCTTTGTTCTTCTCATTCAAATCTAACGTATGCAAATAAGGAAGCAATGTAGTTCCTAAACCTTCATCTGCTAATTTGATAAGCGTTTCAAAACTGCCACTTTCCAATTGAAAATGACTATCAGCTATAAATTTATTGTTTTTGCATAAGTTAAGAATTCCGTTTCTGAAACAATGACCGTCTTGTAAAAGTAAAATTTTATCTAAATCTAAATCAGAAATTTCAATTTCTTTTTT
>DNNO01000045.1 GCA_003497625.1 Flavobacterium sp.
TTCTTACGATATGCTTTCTTAATTTCTTCTGGTGTAGCATTTTTTGAAATGCCTAATATTTCGTAAAAATCTTTTTTCATTACATCTTGTATTATAATATGTAGAAAAAGACAAGTCATGACTTGTCTCNNTTTATCATGAATCAATTGTACACCTGTTACTAATGCTTCATCATCAGATTTAGAAACTTGTGCCCACGCTCTGTCAAAATCGTCTAAAACTGGCAACATGGCTTGTAAAACTTCCTGATTTGCTGTTTTAAACAAATCGATACGTTCTTTGGCAGTTCTTCTTTTATAATTTTCAAATTCAGCAAAAAGACGTAAAAATTTATCTTTTTCATTGCTTAATTCTTCTTGCAATTGCTCTTCTACCGATAATTCTGGTGTTGGAATTCCTTGAGTTTCTGAAACATTTTCTTCATTAATGTTCTCCTTTTCGATGTTTTCAGTACTTTCTTGATTCATATTTTTGAATATTTTTTTAAACATTTTTACTTTAGTAAATGGGATTGCAAATGTATTGCCAAATGTTTAAAAATGTCAAATTGTCAGCCAAATTTATTTGAATTAAAATTTTAGCAACCTTTTAAGACAATTTAAAAATTCGATTTATTAAGTTTGTGAGAACTAAAAAAAATTAAAACATGAAAAAAAGCATCTTAAGTTTATTTGTTTTGGCTACCATTTCTATGAATGTAGCTTGTAAAGGAGAAAAAGAAAATGGTGAAGCAGGCGAAGTAGCAACAGCAACTGCCGAAAGTACAACTTATGTGGTTGACACAAAAACATCAGTAATTGAGTGGATTGGTTCTAAACCAGCTGGGAAACACAACGGAACTATTAATTTAAAATCAGGTGAAGTTGCGGTTAAGAATGATAGCATTCAAAGCGGGAAATTTGTAATCGATATGAATTCGATTGTAGTTACTGATTTAAAAGCAGGTGACGGAAAAGAAGATTTAGAATCGCATTTAAAAGGAACTGGCGATAAAGAAGGAGAAGATCATTTCTTTAATGTAGGGAAATTCCCTGAAGGAATGTTTGAAGTTACTTCTATCACTTCTGAAAATGGAAAAGCTACTGTAAGTGGAAATTTAACGTTAAAAGGTGTTACAAAACCTGTAAGTTTTCCTGCGACAGTTACTTATGAGGGAAACAATATGACTTTAACTTCTGATACTTTCCAAATCAACAGAACACATTGGAATGTAAATTATGCTTCAAAATCAATTTTTGATGATTTAAAAGATAAGTTTGTAAACGATGAAATTGAATTGGTTGTAAAATTAAAAGCAACAAAACAATAAAAACAAAAACCGCCAATTGGCGGTTTTTTTATTTCAATAAATCATTCAAAGCTTTATCTAAGGATGCGAATTTGAATTGAAAATTTTCATCTAAAAGTTTACGACAACTTACATGTTGACTCGAAAATAAGATTTGATGCATTTCGCCTAATATCAATTTCATTACAAATTTTGGAATATTAGGTAAAAACAATGGTTTTCGTAAAGTTTTAGCAATCGCTTTAATCAACTCTGAATTGGTAACCGGATAAGGCGCCACTCCATTGTAAACACCTGCTAATTGGTTTTCCATTACAAATTGGAAAATAGCTACTAAATCTTGCACATGAATCCAAGATTGATATTGTTCGCCTGAACCAAAGGCGGCTCCTACTCCATATTGAATAGGTTTTGCCATTTCTTGCAAAGCACCACCGTTTTTAGCAAGTACTAAACCTATTCTAATTTTAGAAACCGTTATTTCTAATTTTTCAAACTGACTGACTTCATTTTCCCATTGTTTTACAACATTACCAAGGAAGGAAACATCAATATCTAAATCGGTTTCATGGTAAATATCGGTTAAACTATCTGGATAAATTCCAACAGCTGAAGCTGAAATGATTTGTTTAACTTGATGAGAATTCTTTTGAAGTGTTTTGTATAACAGTTGAGTTGAAAGTACGCGACTTTCAATAATTTCTTCCTTATAAGCTGTGGTCCATTTTTTAGCTACCGAAGCGCCTGCCAAATGGATAGTTACCTCAACACCTGTTAAAGCGTTAGTATCAATTTCTGCTTTTTTGGGATTCCAATAAAAACCTTTATAGTTGGTATTGGTAACTAATTTACTTTTTGATGTGGACAAATAATGAATTGTATATCCGTTTTGAAGCAACAAATTCACCAATTCTTGTCCAACCAACCCCGTAGCTCCTGTAATTAATACTGTCATTTTCTTTTTCCTTTTTCTCAAATTTACTATCAATAAATAAGGAATGAAAGTAAATTAACTTATGTTTAGGATTAGTTTTAAGTTGGAAGTAGGAAGTAGAAAATTTTAACCTCTTACTTTAATGGTCCACTCAAATTGCATTTCGGAAACTTGTTCTCCTTTTTTGTTTTTACCAATTGAAGTTAACCAAATAGTTTGCCCTTCATTAGTATCTACTGCTTTTTGAATGGTTTCTTTAATTGCTGTTCCTTGATTACAAGTAAAAGTAATTCTTCCGGTAGCTTTTTTTGTGAATACACTTTTATTTTGCGCCACTAACATTGAGATATTTTTACCGCTTTGTTTTATTTGAAACATGACCAAAGCTCCCGTTGTAAACTCGGCTGCCATGGCTTGCACAGCAAAATACATGGAGTTAAACGGATTCTGGTTGAACCAACGATGTTTTACGGTTACTTCACAAACTTCTGGTGAAATTGACTTAACGCGCACTCCACTCCAAAAAGCAGAAGGCAATTTAAAAAAGGTAAAAAGATTTAGTTTTGCAGGTGTAAACTCCATAATTCATTGATTTATTTTGTAAAAATACAAAAAATACTATGCATTCCTACTATTTTTTTAAATGTTAATTTTATGTTAAATATTAGTACTATGCGTAACACAATACTTGTTTTTAGACTTATCTTTGTATAAGAAATTAATAGGTAATCTAATTTCAATCATCAAATCAATCATTGCGCAAGCAAAACAAATCAAAAAATGAACAGTCTAATTAAAAAAAACAAGGGGAATTATGAACATTGAAAACACTAAAGCACAAATGCGAAAAGGTGTTTTGGAATTCTGTATCTTATCGGTCTTAAAAGAAAAAGATGCATACACTTCTGAAATATTGGATACGCTAAAAAATGCTAAATTACTAGTTGTGGAAGGCACCGTTTACCCACTACTAACAAGGCTAAAAAACGATAACTTATTAAATTATCGTTGGGAAGAATCCACATCGGGACCACCAAGAAAATATTACGGTTTAACCGATGAAGGCAAAGAATTTTTACAAGAATTAAATGGCACCTGGAAAGAATTAGCAGATGCAGTAAACATAATAACAAGTCAAAACTAAAGGTCATGAACAAAACAATAAGTATAAATTTAGGAGGTTTTTTCTTTCACATCGACGAAGATGCCTATCAAAAATTATCGCGTTATTTTGATGCGGTGAAGCGTTCACTTTCGCCTGATGGAAGAGACGAAATAATGAAAGATATAGAAAGTCGCATTGCCGAACTTTTTCAAGAGCGTTTAAAAAACGACAAACAAGTAGTAAGTTTAAGCGAAATCGAAGAAGTAATTTCGATTATGGGACAACCAGAAGATTATAAAATTGACGATGAAAAATCAACTTACCAATCTAGTTCTTCTTCATCAACTAATTTCTATTATCCGTCAAAAAGATTGTATAGAGATAAAGAAAACGGAATGATTGGCGGTGTAATGGCCGGATTAGGTCATTATTTAGGGATTGATTCGTTGTGGTTAAGAATCTTAATGGTAATATTATTCTTTGGATTTGGAACTGGTTTATTTGTATATATCGTATTATGGATTTTAGTTCCAGAAGCGATTACAACTACTCAAAAATTAGAAATGAAAGGACAACCCATAACCATTTCTAATATTGAGAAAAAAGTAAAGGAAGGTTTTGACGATATTACTTCGAAAATAAGTAGTATCGACCATGAAAAGATTACCAATAGTGCAAAATCGGGTGCTTCAAGAATTGGATCATCAATAGAAGAAGTTATTACCACAATTTTCAAAGTATTTGCAAAAATAATAGGTTCATTTATCTTATTTTTCTCAGCAATAGCATTGTTAGGCATCATTATAACAAGTATTATAATGATCTTTTCATCAACAATGCCAGAGAACTATATTTTAAATCACATTCAAACACCTATTGGTTTAGAAACACCACTTTGGGCACAAGGAATATTATTTTTATTAGGATTTGGAATTCCATTGTTTTTCTTATTCATTTTAGGATTAAAATTAATGGTTAACAATCTAAGATCGATTGGTAATTACGTAAAATATAGCTTACTAGCCGTTTGGATTATTGCCGTAGGAATCATTATTTCTTTAGGAATTAACGAAGCGTCTCAATTGGCTTTTGAAGGAAAATCAGTTCAAAAAGAAGTGATTGCGATTGCACCAACGGATACATTGAAAATCAAATTCAAAAACAATGATTTTTATTCGAAAAGCAATTATAGAAATCATGATTTTAAAATAACACAAGATGAAGGTGATAACGAAATCATCTATTCAAACAATGTGAGCATTGAAATCAAGGAAACGGATGCTGCTGCTCCTTATATGTTAATTGAGAAATTAGCCAATGGTAAATCAACTTCTCAAGCAAAAAAGAGAGCAGAAAAAATTAAATATGAGTATAAAATTGAAGGTAACACCATCATTTTAGACAATTATTTATTGACAGCGGTTGAAAATAAATTCAGAGGTCAGGAAGTAGAAATTTATCTTTATTTACCAAAAGGAACTATCTTCCAAACAGACGAAAGTTTTGGTAACTTTGACAGAAGTGATTACGGATTTTTCGATGAAAACGAATACGATACAAAAAATCCAGTTTATAGAGTGGATGCGGATAAAGTAAGATGTTTAAATTGTTTAGCGGAAGAAAATATTGAAAACAATGGAATAGAAAATGAAGATTCTTCTGCAACCATATATTATGATGACAATGGAGTTTTGATAAAAAAAGAGGTTAAAGTAAATGAGACTGATTCTTCAAAAACCAAAGAAATCATTACAATAAAAACTAAATAAGAACTGCTAAAAAAATTAAATATGAAAACGACTTTAAAATTAGTTGCTCTATTCCTAACTCTTAGTCTTGCTTCGTGCAATGCTAATCTAAATTTAGGAGATGGTATTGATGGAAGCGGAAACGTGGTAACCGAAAAAAGAACTATCGACGCTCCTTTTACTAAAATTGATGCCAGTACAGGTGTTGAAGTAATCGTAGAACAAGGCGCAACTACAGAAGTAGAAGTGGAAGTAGACGACAACTTAATGGAACACATCATAACAAGAGTTGAAAATGGAACTTTAATTGTAAAAATTGAAGGAAACATTAATACAATGGAAAGTGCAATTGTTCGTGTAAGTACAAAAACTATCGAAGGGTTAGAATCTTCAAGTGGTGCTACCATTCGTTCAAAAAGCACTTTAAAAGGAAGAAATTTAGCTTTAAAATCAAGTAGCGGAAGTACCATTAACACCGATTTAGAATACGAAAAAATAAGCAGCGAATCAACAAGTGGTAGCGAAATAAAACTATCTGGAAAAGTACTTGTATTAGATACTAAATCGTCAAGCGGAAGTGAAATAGATGCCAAAGACTTAGCTGCAAACGAAATTACAGCTCAATCTACAAGTGGAAGCAATACTTCGGTAAATCCAATAGTATTGTTAAATGCAAAAGCCTCTAGCGGAAGTTCTATTGATTATGTTAAAGAACCAAAAAAAGTAATTAAAGAAGAAACTTCTGGTGGAAGTGTGAGCCTTAACTAATTAACAAATAATTAGTATTTAATTAACAGCTTTGTTTTAAGCATTTTATAATTTTACATTAACAACTAAAAACTTCACTCTCATGATTAAGTTGATAATTCAAGTCGTAGAATTTGTTTTTACTTTAGTAGTAAATTTAATAGATTCCATTATATAAAACAATGAAAGCATCAGTATTTAAACTGGTGCTTTTTATTTTTTTCTCCCTATCAGATAGCGTTAATTTTTTTAATCTATTTCTGAAAAAATAAAATTGGAACAAATTTTGTGTATGTTTGTGATATCAAATTATTACAAAAATGACAAAAAAAATATCTTTTCTATTTGCGCTTTTATTTTTAGCTACTATTACTGTGGCTCAAAAAAAAGAAAAAATTAAAGGCTCAAAAATTGTAACGGTTTCGGTTAAAGAAATTCCTAGTTTTGAAAATATTGAAATCAATGACAATTTTGAAGTCTTCCTAGTAAAAGCAGATAAAACTTCCCTAGAAATTGAAGCCGATGATAATCTTCACGAAATCATTAATTATGAAGTCGTTGCTGGCACATTAAGAGTTTCATCTTTAAGAGAAGCTACTGGAGTAAAAAAATTCGCATTACGAATTAACTATACTTCCGATTTAAAATTAATTACTGCAAAAAACGAAAGTTCAATTCATGCTTTAGCTGATTTAGAATTAGAAAACATTACCGTTAAAAATTATGATAATTCTAGAGCATTCTTAAATGTGAAAGCTAATTATTTTGCATTAGTTTTAAACGATAAAGCAGAAGCAGAAATTAACGTAAAAGCGGAAAATACTTCCCTGGAATTAAGCAAAAATGCCGAATTAAAAGCTTTAGTTACTTCACCAGAGTTAAAACTAGACATGTATCAAAAAAGTCAGGCAACAATTGAAGGTAATTGTAATAACGCTAAATTAAGATTAGATAATTCCTCATTGCTTATCGCAAAAAAACTAGTAATAGCAACTTTAGATTTAACTATGGAAGGTTATGCAAAGTGCTATGTTAATGTAACAACCAACCTTACATTATCTGCATCAGGAAAAACTGAAGTAGAACTATTAGGTGAATCAAAAATTCAAATTAATAAATTCATCAATAACGCAACTTTGTCTAAGAAAGAAAAATAAAAAAAAAGGAGCAATAAAGCTCCTTTTTTTATTCTTGTCCTTTTCCGCCTTTGATGACGTAAGTGTAAAACCAAGTTATGGTAAATGTGGGTACAAAATCTATAAAAGGTACCAATTCTTCAATAAAGCCAAAAACCCCGGCTAATTTCCCAATAGTTCCTTTGTACATTGTCATTAATAATATTCCTGAAATGGGTGCCCAAACTAAATCGGTCACTTCTGCAAATACAGGAACTATATAAGACAACATTCCTATTCCATCAAACAGCAAACTCAAAATTAATTTTGAAGTTTTATCGCTTTTTACGGGTTGAACTGGATTATTAATTGCTTTTTCTATCATTTCATATTTTGTAAATTCTATTACGAATATACAAAATAGATGCCAAATTATTCTTTGTGAATCATTTTATAAAAATCGTCACGGAATTCTTTCTGATTAAAAACGCCTCCATACTGTAAAGTTGACGTATAACTGCTTTCGTCTTTAATGCCACGACTCGAAACACATAAATGAGTAGCTTCCATCACCACTATCACATTATCAGTTTCTAAAACCGTTTTTAGTTCGTTGAAAATTTGCATAATCATACGTTCTTGCACTTGTGGACGTTTCGCATAATAATCTACGATTCGATTTAGTTTAGATAAACCAATTACTTTTCCCGAAGAAACATAACCAATATGCGCTTTTCCAACAATCGGTAAAAAGTGGTGCTCGCAAGTTGAGTTGAAACTAATATTCGCCTCCACCAACATTTTATCATACTGATACGAATTATCAAAAACTGAAATTTTTGGTTTGTTCGCCGGATTTAATCCCGAAAATATTTCTTGCACAAACATTTTTGCCACACGATGTGGCGTTCCTTGCAAACTGTCATCAGTTAAGTCCAAACCTAACTCTTTCATGATGATTTCAAAATGGTGTTCAATAACTTCCATTTTTTGAGCGTCAGATCGAATAAAAGCATCTGGTCTTAAAGGCGTTTCTGCAGATGTCATTTGATGATTGTCACCAATAATGTCGAATATTTCTTTTTCAATAGTAGTGTTCATAGCAATTTTTCCCTTCTATTTTAATTTCGATTTATAATACTTGCGTAATTTTTCTAATTTTGGTGCAATCACCATTTGACAATAACCTTGACTCGAGTTTTGATTGTAATAATTTTGGTGATACTCTTCTGCATTGTAAAACACAGTAGCCGAAGAAACTTTGGTTACAATCTTTTTATCATATAATTTTTCTTTTTCTAACAACTGAATGTAGTTTTCAGCTTTTGTTTTTTGAGCTTCCGAATGATAGAAAATCTCACTTCTATATTGTGTTCCAATATCAGCTCCTTGACGATTTAAAGTTGTTGGATCGTGTGTTGCGAAGAAAACTTCTAATAAATCTTCATATGCCACTTCATTCGGATTAAATGTAATTTGAATGGCTTCTGCATGACCTGTTTCTCCCGTACAAATATCATTGTAAGTTGGGTTTTTAGTTGTTCCACCAATATATCCCGAAACCACTTTTTCTACTCCTTTTATCTCTAGGAAAACCGCTTCGGTACACCAAAAACAGCCTCCAGCAAATGTTGCAACTTCCATACCTTCTTTTACTTTTATTTTTACAGGTTCTTTAAATTCTTCTTTTACGATTGGTTTTTCTTTAGCAGTACACGAACCAAAAAACAAACCCAAAACTAACGACAACCCTTTTAAACTATTTCTCATAAATTACATTCGTTTATTTTGTTTAACAAATTTACATAAAAATTAAACACAAATACTATTTTAACTAAACTTTATTAATTGAGATACGTGAATAGATTTCGAATAGTTTTTTTATTCGGTAAAAATCTTTGTTTCTTTGTAGAAATGTTCCATTATGATTACGGCAAAAAATCTACATAAATATTACGATTCGCTTCATGTTTTAAAAGGAGTTGATTTACACATTAAAAAAGGAGAAATTGTTTCTATTGTTGGTGCTTCAGGTGCTGGAAAAACGACTTTACTTCAAATTTTAGGTACATTAGACTTGCCGGCAAATCAAAACGATACCGTTTTAGAAATCAATGGAGCATCGGTTTTGAATTTAAAAGACAAAGAACTTTCTAAATTTAGAAACCAACATTTGGGTTTCATTTTTCAGTTTCATCAATTGCTACCTGAATTTACAGCTTTAGAGAATGTTTGTATTCCAGGATTTATAGCCAATCGCGATAAAAAAGAAGTAGAAACCGAAGCCAAACGTTTATTATCTTATTTAGGTTTAGCCGAAAGAACGCATCACAAACCAAGCGAACTTTCTGGTGGTGAACAACAACGTGTTGCGGTTGCCAGAGCTTTAATTAATAAGCCAGCTGTTATTTTTGCAGATGAACCTTCGGGAAATTTAGATACTACTACAGCCGAAAACTTACACGAATTGTTCTTTAAATTGCGTGATGAATTTGGGCAAACCTTTGTAATTGTGACTCACAATGAAGAATTAGCCAACATGGCAGATAGAAAACTGACAATGGTAGATGGAAATATTGTAAGTTCTTAAAATGACAAAATCCGAGTTAAAAGAATTTCTAGACGAAAAGGTTGAATTATACAACAATCCGAATTTCATTGAAAGCGATCCGATTCAGATTCCACATTTGTATTCGGTGAAAGAAGATATTGAAATTGCTGGGTTTCTTGCTGCTACAATTGCTTGGGGAAATCGCAAAATGATTATCAATAACTCTAAGAAAATGATGGATTTGATGGGAAATTCGCCTTACGATTTTGTCATGAATCATTCAGAATCGCAATTAGAATCGTTAGAAAATTTTGTTCATCGTACTTTTAATGGAAAAGACTTTGTAGGATTCGTTAAAGGTTTACAACATATTTACCAAAATCATAACGGATTAGAAGCAGTATTTTCGAAAGAAAATCCAACGATGCAACACACCATTTCCGAGTTTAAACAATTATTTTTTGAAGCACCTCATTTAGCTCGAACTGAAAAACACATTTCAGACCCGTTGAATGGTTCGGCTGCGAAACGTATTAATATGTATTTGCGTTGGATGATTCGAAAAGATAACAAAGGTGTCGATTTAGGCATTTGGAACAGCATCTCTCCTGCTCTATTATCTTGTCCGTTAGATGTGCATTCGGGAAATGTGGCTCGAAAATTAGAATTACTAACTCGCAAACAAAACGATGCTAAAGCTTTAGCTGAATTGGACAAAAATTTAAGAAAGTTAGATTCGAATGACCCAGTCAAATACGATTTTGCTTTATTTGGATTAGGCGTTTTTGAAGGGTTTTAAAACAAAAAATCCTGCCGAAACAGGATTCTTGTGGAGAAGATGGGGCTCGAACCCACGACCTCTTGACTGCCAGTCAAGCACTCTAGCCAACTGAGCTACATCCCCAAAATTTTCACGAATATAGTTTTTTTTTAAACACATAGATACATAAGTTCTACTTTCTCTACATTTTAGACGTTTCACTTTAAATAGCCTACATAGACAATATTATAAAACTATGTGAATATGTTTTTCATCAACCAAACCTACTAAAAAGTTTCTTTTTGATTCGATAAAAAATTGAAGTAGTTTTACATTTCTAAACTAAAACCATGCATGCAGATTATATTATCGACCAAAATTTCTCTGATATTACTTATGCTGAAAGCGATGTAAAATACAAAGAATACGAGAATTGCACGTTTACGAATTGCGATTTTAGAGCGTGTTCGTTTATTGCGGTAACATTTATCGATTGCAATTTTATTGATTGTAATTTTAGAGGTACAAAGATTAACCATGTGTCTTTGCGTGATGTTTGGTTTACGAAATGCGATTTTACTTCGGTAAATTTTGCTATGACGGATCAAATTTTATACGAATTCCACTTCAAAGATAGTTTGCTTGATTACGCACAATTCTACAGTTTAAAATTGAAGAAAATGCAATTCATCAATTGCAGCATGATTGCCGTAGATTTTATGGAAAGTGATTTATCAGAAGCCATGTTTGATAACTGTAATTTAAGACATGCTGTTTTCATAGGCACCACAGCTCACAAAACCGATTTTTCTACGAGTTATGATTTCATCATTGACCCTGAAAAAAACAAACTAAAACGGGCTGTTTTTTCCACTGAGAATTTGAAAGGTTTGTTACAGAAGTATGATTTAGTGATTAAGTAATTTCTAAAAAACTTTTTTTAAGACTAAAACTTCAATTGATACACGTCATCTAAATCCTTATCGCAACTGAAGTTTACACCTAAATCGGTTACATAACCATCGTTTAATCCGTAAACCCAACCATGCAGTGTTAGTTCTTGTCCACTATTCCAGGCATTTTGTACAATGGATGTTTTGGCTAAATCCATTACTTGTTCTTTAACGTTTATTTCAACGAATTTATTGAAACGCTCTTTTTCATTTTCAATAGCATCTAATTCTTGTTGGTGAAAACGATACACATCTTTAATATGACGAATCCAATTGTCGATAATTCCGATAGAACTATTTCCCATAGCTGCTTTAACACCGCCACAACCATAATGTCCGCAAACAATTACGTGTTTTACTTTTAAGGCGTTTACTGCATAATCTAACACACTTAGCATGTTCATATCGGAATGTACCACCATATTGGCAATGTTTCTGTGTACAAAAACTTCACCAGGTTCAGCTCCAATGATTTCATTTGCTGGAACTCTACTATCGGAACAGCCAATCCATAAAAGTGGTGGATTTTGACCGTCGGCTAAATTTTTGAAATAATTTGGGCTTATGGCTAATTTATTCTCTACCCATTTTTTATTATTGTCTAATATCTTTTTATAAAAATCGCTCATTATCATTGTGTATGTGGTATCAAATATAAAATAAAAAAGCTATCAATTCAGTATTAAATTTTGGTGAAGTGATAGCTTTTTATGTCATGGATTAAAATTATCTTTAGTGTCTTAGTGCTGCAACTGTGAATTCAGGATTCAAATCGTCTTTAATGTACATAACATCATCATAGAAAATTACTTTACCCGATTCGATATCGTGCATTGCTCCTACGATTCCGATTTGACCTTCTTCTAACATTTGTTCTAAAACAAAACTTCTTTCAATTATGTTTTTCACACTTCGCTTTACATTAATTTCTGCAACGTTTTCAACAAATTCGCTATTTTTTGAAGTTCTGTTATCCATTGTTTCTTTTTCTTGGTAAACAGATGGTTGAATTTTAGATAATAATTCAGTTAAATTTCCCATTTCAACATGGTCACAAGCTCCTTTTACAGCTCCACACTTACTGTGACCTAAAACCACGATTAGTTTAGAACCCGCTACTTTACAAGCAAATTCCATACTTCCTAAAATATCGGTATTTACAATATTTCCAGCAATTCTTACTGAGAAAATATCACCTAATCCTTGGTCAAAAATCAATTCCGCCGATGTTCTACTATCAATACAGCTTAAAATCGTAGCAAATGGCCATTGCCCATCGCGAGTTTCATTGGCTTGTTCTAATAAATTTCTATTGGCTTTTAAATTATTTATAAAACGATCATTTCCCTCTTGTAAAAATTGTAATGCTTTACGAGGTGTCATTTGTGCTTGTGTTTCTTTATTATGTGCTTTCATATTATTTTATTTTAGAATCTTTAATTTCTACATGTTTAAATTCTGTATTATCCAAATTGTATTGCTCTTTAAATCCTTTTAATGTCAAATCGATATTTTTATCTTCTGCTTTAACATTTCTGAAATCCTTAATCAATTCTACAACATCAAAATCAATATACTTAGTATTTGAAGCGTCTATAATTAACTTGGAACCTTTTGGAATGCTACCTAAAGTATTTTTAATTGCAGCTTTGTTTAAAAACGAAACTTCTTCAGCTAGTTTAATTGTAATTATATCACCATCGTGTAATGACTCCTTTTTAAACGAATAAGCAATTTTTAAATTTTGATAAAGAATAAATATGACGCTCACTGCTAAACCGATTCCAACTCCTTTTAATAAATCGATACGAACAACGGCAATTACTGTAACTACAAAAGGAATAAATTGAGAATATCCATTATTCCACAAGTGAACAAAAACACTTGGTTTCGCTAATTTATATCCTACCATCAATAAAACCGCTGCCAGAGCCGCTAATGGAATTTTATTTAAGATAAACGGAATGGATAATGCAAAAGTAAATAACAACAATCCATGAAAAATTGTTGATACTTTAGTTCTACCACCAGAATTTATATTCGCAGACGAACGAACAACCACTGATGTCATTGGCAAACCACCTAATAAACCACTTACAATGTTTCCAATACCTTGAGCCTTCAACTCACGATTTGTGTCTGTAAATCGTTTGTATGGATCTAATTTATCTGTAGCTTCGATACATAATAAAGTTTCAATTGATGCAACGACAGCAATTGTTACAGCTACAATCCAAACTTTTTCATTAGTTAATGATGTAAAATTTGGCAAAGCAAATCCGTTACTGATTTCGGTAAACGAAGGCAAGCTTACTAAATGGTTTTGAGTAACAATCGCTAAACTTGAACCTGATTGAATAAAAAACTCATTCAGTAAGATACTCACCACAACTACAACTAAAGCACCTGGAATTACTTTTATATTCTTTAAAGCAGGAACTTTTTCCCAAGTAATTAAAATGGCTAATGATAATAGTGCAATAACTAATGCTCCTGTATGAATATAATTTATCGATTCTATCAACGTATCAAAAGTAGTATGACCTGATTTTTCAATATAAAAGAAATCGCCTTCATTGTCAACATCGTGACCAAAAGCATGCGGAATTTGTTTTAGAATAATGATGATTCCAATAGCAGCTAACATTCCTTCAATAACGCTTGTAGGAAAGTAATTAGAAAAACTACCCGCTCTTAAAAAACCTAATGCAATTTGGATTAATCCAGCTAAAATTACAGCAACTAAGAAGATATCGAATCCACCTAAATCGGTAATTGCAGATAAAACAATAGCTGTTAAACCAGCCGCAGGACC
This sequence comes from Flavobacterium sp., assembly GCA_003497625.1. Lineage (GTDB taxonomy): Bacteria > Bacteroidota > Bacteroidia > Flavobacteriales > Flavobacteriaceae > Flavobacterium. The sequence goes on from DNNO01000045.1 coordinate 14,017, forward strand.
AGTAACACTAAGAGCTGAATTACTCAAAAAACCAACAACAACACCTCCAATTACACCGGAAACAATTCCTGAAAATAAAGGCGCACCAGATGCTAATGCAATTCCTAAACACAATGGCAAAGCCACTAAAAATACAACAAGACCAGCTGCAAGATCTCCTCTTACATTGGAAAAAATAGAATGATTATTCATAAAATAATATAAATACATTAATACTACACTTCAAAGGTTGAAGCGCTAAAAAAATTAAAATGTATTATATTAAATTGGGAGGTGGAGAGAAAATTTGATGTGCCAAATTGTCAAAACTCAACAAATCATGTTCCATTAGAACATTAAGTTTTGCTAATTCTCCGAATGAAAAATGGATTACCGAATAATTAGTAGTTTGTACCGTTTTAATTTCATTAAATGGCGAATGGTTTTCCTCTTCTTCACACATCGTGTAAAAATAAGAGGTATCTGCTTCTTTATCTACCATTCCAATTAATGTTGGAGTAGCTAAAAAAGTAATGAAAATAAATAAAAAGATATTTACTAATAATTTCATATTGCGAATATACTATTTCAAACCGAAACAATTCTTAATTTTTTTATAAAAAACTATTGAAAGATTCTCTAAATTTATTTTGTTTAACACCTTCCAAAATTTCAACACCTTTGTTATATAAGTTTAATTGATAGTTTTTATATTTGCATCAAATTTATCAATACTATGACAATTACTCAATTATATTACGTTTTGGCTGTTGCCGAATATAAAAATTTTACCTTAGCTGCTGAAAAATGCTTTGTAACTCAACCCACTTTAAGTATGCAAATTCAAAAATTAGAAGATGAATTAGATATTTTGATTTTTGATAGAAGCAAAAAACCAATATTATTAACAGAAGTTGGAGAAAAAATCGTAAACCAAGCCAAAAACATCGTAAACGAAGCAGGAAGAATTAAAGATATTGTTGACCAACAAAAGGGATATATTGGTGGCGAATTTAAAGTGGGGATTATTCCAACGGTTATGCCAACTTTATTGCCTATGTTTTTGAATAATTTCATTAAAAAATATCCAAAAGTCAATTTAATTATTGAAGAACAAACCACTGAAGATATTATCAAGAAATTAAAAAACGGTCATTTAGATTGTGCTATTGCTGCCACTCCGTTAGAAGAAGAAAATTTAAAAGAAATCGTTTTGTATTATGAACCTTTTATGGCTTATGTTCCTTCAAATCATCCTTCAATTGATAAAAAAGAAATTGAAATTTCTGAAGCATTTCGACATCAAATTCAAGAAGAAGTAGGTAAAGAATTAACTGAAAAACATCAGAAGGAGATAGAAGACCTAAGACATAAGATGCAAGAAGAGATACAAAAGAAACTACATAAACAATTTGAAGAAGAACAAGAAGAATTAAAAGAAGAATTA
>DNNO01000015.1 GCA_003497625.1 Flavobacterium sp.
ACGAATTTATCTTGGACTACCGCTACAGATAATGTTAGCGTTACAGGTTATGATGTGTATCAAAATGGTGTTTTTAAAACTAGTACTACAACAACATCTTTAATTGTAAACGGACTAACAGCTGCAACAACATATAATTTTTATGTAAAAGCAAAAGATGCTGCTGGAAATATTTCTGTTGCAAGTAATACAGTTACAGTTACAACTGCAGCAACTACTTTAGTGAGCAATAATTCGACCTATTGTAATTCAACAGGAGCTACAGCTGCAGAATACATTAATAGTGTTATGGTTAATACATTCAATAACACTTCTGGAAACAACAACGGATATGGCAATTACAGAGCTATGTCAATCAATTTAGCAACTGGTTCAACAACTAAAATCATGATTACTCCAAAATGGTTTGGGGCTGCAAGAGCAGAATATTATAATGTATGGATTGATTTTAATCAAAATGGAACTTTTGAAACTTCTGAATTAGTATTTTCAAAATCAAACACAAAATTAAAATCAGTAAGTGGTCCATTATACATTCCTACTAATGCTTTGACTGGTAATACGGTAATGCGAGTTTCAATGAAAAATAATTCATTACCAACAGCGTGTGAAACATTTTCAGCTGGAGAAGTAGAAGATTACACCATCAACATCGTTACGAATACAACCAGAAGTGCTGATGAAGTTACCACTACCAAAGAAGAAACAACGGAAACAAATGAAATAGCAAAAATTGATTTTAAATTATATCCAAATCCAGTAAAAGGAGATATCGTTTATTTTTCAGGAATTGAAAATGAAAATGCTACTTCTTACCGAATCTACAATCTAATGGGTCAACAAGTTGCAGATGGTCTTATTGAAAATAATGCGGTTAATGTAAGTGCTCTTATGCCAGCGATTTATATTATTGAAGTTACAGATGGTAATTCAGCAGCTTCAAAACGTTTTATTAAAGAATAAGCATTTCAAAAAACATAATTAAAAAAATAAGCTGTTCAAATTTGGACAGCTTATTTTTTTTTACAAAAACTATACGCATAAAAAAATCCCACATTTCTGTAGGATTTAATTTGGTGGGCGATGAGGGGTTCGAACCCCCGACCCCCTCGGTGTAAACGAGGTGCTCTGAACCAGCTGAGCTAATCGCCCCAATAAGATGCTTTACTATTACCGTATTGCGAGTGCAAATATACACTGAATATTTATAATTGCAAGTGTTTTTGAAAAAAAATTACACAATTTCTGCCACTACAAACGTACTACCACCTATGTAAATAAAATCGGAATAATTAGCCAAATTTAATGCCTCAGCATAAGCTTCTGATACCGAATTAAATACTTCACCATACAATCCAAATTCAATTGCTTTTTTCTGTAAAATTTCTGGATTTAGTCCTCTTGGGACATTTGGTTTACAGAAATAATAGTTGGCTCTTTTTGGAAATAAGGGCAAAATAGAATCTAAATCTTTATCATTTACCACACCTAAAACGATGTGTAGTGTTTCAAAATGATGTTTTTGAATTTGATTCAATACTATTTTTAATCCGTGACTGTTATGAGCTGTATCGCAAACCGTAAAAGGTTTTTGTTTTAAAATTTGCCATCTACCAAGTAATCCAGTATTCTGAATTACATTTTTAAATCCTAACTTAACATGCTTTTCTTCGATATTAAATTGTGATTGTAATAATTCAATGGCTTGAAGAACCGTTTTCTTATTATGAACTTGATAGTCTCCCAATAAAGCACATTCGTAAGTAACTTCTGAATTATCTTGAGCAAAATATATCTGTGCGTTTTCTGATTTTGCTTTAGCAACAAAAACAGGTTTTGTTTCTTCTGAATATTCTCCAATTACAACAGGAACATTCGATTTTATAATTCCAGCTTTCTCAGTAGCTATTTTTGGTAACGTATCTCCTAAAAATTGGGTATGATCAAAACCTATATTGGTAATTACAGAAACTAAAGGTGTAATAACATTGGTAGAATCTAATCTTCCTCCCATTCCAACTTCAATCACAGCTACATCAACTTGCCCTTTTGCAAAATAATCAAATGCTAAACCAACCGTCATTTCGAAAAAACTTAACTGATTGGCTTCGAAAAACGATTTGTTGTGAGCTACAAAATCAACCACAAAATCTTCGGAAATCATTTCGCCATTAATACGAATTCGCTCGCGAAAATCTTTTAAATGAGGAGAAGTATACAATCCTACTTTATAACCTGCTTCTTGCAAAATTGAAGCAATCATAGATGATGTAGAACCTTTTCCATTAGTTCCAGCTACATGAATGGATTTGAATTTAGTTTCGGGATGTTGCAAATGTCTTACCAACAACAAAGTATTGGTCAAATCTTTCTTATAGGCTGAAGCGCCTTGCATTTGAAACATCGGTAACTGGTTAAATAACCATGTTGTTGTTTCTTGATACGTCATTTTAAATGGGATAACAAAAAATTATTCTCCTACTTGGAAATTTACTACCACAAAACCAATTTGGGTTTCGGGTGCGTTAGCATCGGGTTGCCATTTGAAGGTTTTTGCTGTTTCTAATGCTGGATTTACTAAACAAGGATTGGTATTGGTTGTTCCTTGAGAACGTTCTGCTCTAATTACATTTCCTTGACGGTTTACCCAAATCTTAACCACAACCTTTCCAGATTCGTTACAATCTTGTACTCTTTTGCTGTTTCCAGATAATTTTCTTCCAGCTAATCCCCAACCAGTTCCTTTTCCTGTTCCAATTCCGTCGCCTGAGCCACTTCCGTAAAAACTGTTAGCATACAAACTTCCGTTTGGATTCCCTTTATCGCCACCATCAGCATCATCTCCATGACTTGATTGTGATGTTCCGTCTTGTTTGGGTCCTTTTATAATACTGTTTAAAGCACTATTATTTGGTTTTGTTGGTTTGGTTTCTGTTGGCTTGGTTACAGGTTTCGTTTCAGAAGGTTTTGTAACCGGTTTTTTTATATCTTTTTTTGGCAAAGCAACCGGTGCTTCTTCATCTTGTGTCAACACATCATCTTCTTCTGCAGGAACAGGTTCTGCTTTAGCTTGATCGGGCGACATTTGCACGGGTTCTGTTGGTTGAATTTCTCCACTACCTGTATCGCTAGTTCCAAAGTTAACAGCAATTCCGTTTTCTGGTGGTGGATCCATATACGTTAATCCGAAAATAGTAAACAACAGAAAAAGTATCACAAAAATAACCGACGTTATTGTGAAAGATTTTTTCTCTTCTGGTGTTTCTAAAAATTTCATTTTTTATTTATTTTGGATTTACCGCAATAACCATTTTTATTTGATTTCGATAGGCTATTTCCATAACCTTAACCACTTTTTCATGTGGCACCGATTTTTCAGCTCTTAAAACGATAGCTTTATTTTCTGAATTTGCCATTAGAGCCATCAATTGGGTTTCTAAATCAGCTTCATTGATTTTATCTTTATCTATGAAGAAATTCAAATCTTTATCAATACTTACAGACGTACTTTTATTACTATCCGTTTTTCCTTTTGCTTTTGGCAACACTAAATCTAATGCATTAGTAGTTACCATAGTGGAAGTTATCATGAAAAAGATAAGCAACAAGAAAACAATATCGGTCATTGACGACATGTTGAATTCTGTTGAAACTTTATTTCTAGTTTTACCTAATTTCATTACACTGGTTCGTTTAATAAATCTAAGAAATCAACCGCATTTGCTTCCATTTGGTTAACCACTTTATTCGTTTTTACTACCAAGTGATTGTAACCAACATAAGCGATAATTCCAACAATTAGTCCAACTACAGTAGTTGTCATAGCGGTGTAAATACCTTCTGCTAGAGCTCCTACTTCAATTTGTCCGCCACCACTTGCCATTTTATGAAATGCAAGAATCATACCAACAACCGTTCCTAGGAAACCAACCATTGGCCCAGCTCCTGAAATGGTAGCCAACATACTAGTGTTTTTTTCTAATTTATACAATTCTAAGTTTCCTGCATTTTCTATTGCTGTATTGATATCTTCTAATGGTTTTCCAATACGAGAAATTCCTTTTTCGATTAAACGAGCAACAGGTGAATTGGTTTGCGCACACAACATTTTGGCAGCATCAATTTTGCCCGACATAATATTCATTTTGATGTTGTTCATAAAACTTGCATCAATTTTAGAAGCTTTGTTAATGGCCATCAATCGCTCAAAATATAAAAATAGAGCAAAAAACAACTGAATAAAAAGAACCAACATGATTAATTGACCACCAATTCCACCACTAGTTAATAAACTCCACATGGATAAGGTTTGTTCTGTAGGTTGTGCTTCTGTTACTACCTGACTAGCAACTGCTAAACTATCGGCTTGAAGGAATAAACTCATAATGATACTTAATTTGTAATTAAAACGTGTATAAATTCTAAATATTGTTATCTAATATAATGTTCAATAAATAAGAAAGCCATTGCTCCTACTATAAAACCTGCAAAAGCTAACCAAGTTATTTTTTTTAGGTACCAAATGAAATCAATTTTTTCCATTCCCATGGCAGCTACACCAGCAGCAGAACCAATAATTAACATACTTCCTCCTGTTCCTGCTGAATAAGCAATAAAATGCCAAATTGAATGATCCATCTCATAAGTATACATTCCCATAGAAGCAGCAACTAAAGGTACGTTATCAATAACAGCAGATAAAATTCCTAATAATATTACCACAACATCCATATTAGGTATTGCATTTGAAATACTTTCAGCAGCATAACGCAATGTACCAACTTCTTGACCATTTATTGAACCAAAAACCAAACTTTCTAGAGCAGCAACAGCCATTAAAATTCCTAAGAAAAATAAGATACTTGAAATCTCAATTCTAGACAGCGCTTTATTAGCCGAATATAAATGTTTTCTACTTTTATCAAAATTATCTTCTGGGTGTATGTATTCAGAAACCAACCAAACTACTGCTAAACTTAACATCATACCTACATAAGGAGGCAAGTGCGTTAATGTTTTAAAGACAGGAACAAAAACAATTGCTCCTAATCCTAACCAAAGCATGGTTTTACTACTTAACAATCGTTCTCTTTCTTCATGAGATTTTTCATCTATCATGATTTCTCCTTTAAAGACTTTCATTCTTGAAGCCAAAGCGTAAGGAACAACAAAACACAATATTGCAGGAATAATAATATATTCAGACAATCCTCCGGCTGTAACTTTTTTGGCAATCCACAACATTGTCGTAGTTACATCTCCAATTGGAGACCAAGCTCCCCCAGCATTTGCAGCGATAACAACTAAAGAAGCATACCAAATGCGCTCCTCTCTATCGTGAACTAATTTTCTCAACAATGAAATCAATACAATAGTAGCTGTAAGATTATCAATAACGGCTGATAATATAAATCCAATAATACCCGTTATCCATAGTAATCTAATTTTACTTCTAGTTTTAACCATTCCTTTTAGGACATCAAAACCTCTGTGCAAATCAATTAGCTCAACAATTGTCATTGCTCCTATAAGGAAAATTAAAATTTCAGCTACTTTTCCTACGTGATGCAAAAGTAACCCTTCAAACCCATGCTCTTGCTGATGAATATCTCCAGAATTAATATTAAAAACCGATCCATGTCCATCAACTACAGAAAACCATCCATTATGAAAACCTATTGCAAGCAAAGCCCACATCAAAGCCGCCATCATAAGAGCTGGCACAGTTTTATCTAATTTTAAAGGATGTTCTAAAGTAATAGACAAATATCCAATAACAAACAGAAGTATTAATATTGCTTCCATGATTTAAAAATTTAAACTAGTTGTTTCAAAGCAATTTCAAAAGCTGTTGCACTGATATTCTTTTTATCTGAATTTATAGCATGTGCATTTTGAATTGCATTTTTGATTCTGTTTGAAGTGTCAGAGAAAATAGCTTCATCTGTCATTTGTACTTTTTTCTCCATGAAGTATGCAAAAACTCTTGCCATTCCACAATTTGCGATGAAGTCAGGAATTAAACTTACTTTTTTATCGGTTTCTTCCATAATTGGACCAAAGAAAATTTCTTTATCCGCAAACGGAACATTCGCACCACTAGAAATTACTTCTAATCCTGAAGCAATCATACTATCAACTTGGTCTTTAGTAACCAATCTTGAAGCCGCACATGGAGCAAATACTTGAGCACCCATTGACCAAATCTTTTCATTGATTTCAGCAAAAGGAATCATGTTGTCTGCTACTAATTTATTTCCGTCTTTGTTTAAGAATAATGTTGTAATTTCTTCGAAAGAGAATCCGTTTTCATTGATAACACCACCATCTCTATCGATGATTCCAACTACTTTAGCTCCCATTTGCGCTAGATAAAAAGCGGCTGCCGAACCTACGTTTCCAAAACCTTGAACGATAGCTTTTTTTCCAACAATTGTTCCTCCATAAATATCATAGTAATGACGAGCTGCTTCAGCAACACCATAACCTGTAATCATGTCGGCTACTGTATATTTTCTATTGACATCTGGAGAAAAGTTAGGATTTTCAATTACTTTAATTACTCCTTGACGTAATTGCCCAATTCTATTGATTTTATCTGCCTCTGTTGGTTTAAAGTGACCGTTGAAAACACCTTCTTGCGGATGCCAAACACCACAATCCTCAGTCATTGGAATAACTTCGTGAATTTCATCTACATTTAAATCACCACCAGTTCCGTAGTAATTTTTTAATAAAGGAGAAACGGCTTTATACCATCTTTCTAAAACACCTTTTTTTCTTGGATCGTTTGGGTCAAAATTAATTCCTGATTTAGCACCACCAATTGCTGGTCCTGAAACTGAAAACTTAACTTCCATCGTTTTTGCTAATGAAAGTACTTCATTCATATCTAATCCCTTACGCATACGAGTTCCTCCACCTGCAGCACCACCTCTCAACGAGTTGATTACTGTCCATCCTTCTGCATCTGTTTCTGGGTCTTTCCAATTAAATACTATTTCTGGTTCTTTGTTTTCAAATTTCTTTAATAAATCTTTCATTGTGTTGGTTAAATTTTATTCGTTTTACAAATATACATATTCTGTTTAAGCACCGAAGCCTAAACTACATTTTTTAGTTTTTTATAACATTTAGATAAAGACTACTCCAGAAGAGTGATTTTTACTAGCGCCTGTTACTGAAGACAATACATTAATTTCATTTCGTAATTTTAACACTCCTAAAAATCCAAAAATCAACGCTTCCTTAAACTGAATGGTTTTATCATCTGGAATTACAACCTCAGTTGTATGTAAATGATTACGCAATCTGTCTATTAAAAATCGATTATATGCTCCTCCACCAGTTATGAATAATTTTGAATTTGGTTTTGAACAAATTTTTGCAATTTGAATGGCAATATGCTCTACAAAAGTTCGAAGTTTATCTTCTACGTTGACTAAAAAAGAATGCATAAGTGGGAAAATTTCCGCATTTACGAATTCCATTCCGAGTGATTTTGGATATGGTGCTTTGTAAAAATCTAAATCATTCAATTGTTGCAATAAATCCTGATTGACATTTCCTGATTTTGCCAAATTCCCAGCATCGTCATACGGAAAACCTAATCCATTAGCATAAAAATTCAAGACGGTATTCACGGGTGAAATATCGAAAGCAATTCTGTTACCATTTTCATTAAAAGAAACATTTGAAAATCCGCCTAAATTCAGACAATAATCATATTGAGAAAAAAGCAGTTCATCTCCAATTGGAACCAATGGCGCACCTTGACCTCCTAATTGTACATCTTGCACTCTAAAATCGCAAACAATTGTTTGATTCACTAAATTGCGAATCATCGGAAGATTACCAATTTGAAGTGTAAAACCGTTTTGAGGTTGGTGCAAAATCGTATGCCCATGACTACAAACGGCATCAATTTCGGTCAGTTTGTGTTTTGAGATAAATTCAGAAATTATTGAAGCTAAAAGTTTTGTATAACTAATATTCAACCCCTCTAATTCTGAATGGCTGAAACGAATCGCATTTTTCAATTTGTTAAGCCATTCTTCCGAATAAGAAACGGTTTCGGATTGAAAAATTTCAAACGTCCAATTCTCTGAATGATTGAATTTTATGTAAGCCAAATCGACACCATCTAACGATGTGCCCGACATAACTCCGATAACGTTGTAGTTTTCTTTAAACATGGGTTAAAATTACAAATTGTTATTGAAAATTTGGTAATTAATCTTTACATTTGGTTCCTGAAATTACAAAATAATCAAACATTACATCTAAATAATATGGATTTTAAATTAACCGAAGAGCATTTAATGATTCAGCAAGCTGCTAGAGATTTTGCTCAAACAGAATTATTACCTGGAGTTATTGAAAGAGACGAACATTCAAAATTCCCAACAGAACAAGTAAAAATGATGGGGGAACTTGGGTTCTTAGGAATGATGGTTGATCCAAAATACGGAGGAGCTGGATTAGACAGTTTGTCTTATGTTTTAGCAATGGAAGAAATTGCTAAAGTTGATGCTTCTGCAGCGGTTATTATGTCGGTAAACAACTCATTAGTTTGTGCTGGTTTAGAAAAATATGGTTCAGAAGAACAAAAAATAAAATATTTAACGCCATTAGCAAAAGGGGAAGTGATTGGAGCTTTCTGTTTGTCAGAGCCAGAAGCTGGTTCAGACGCAACTTCTCAAAGAACTACTGCTATTGATATGGGCGACCATTATTTAGTAAACGGAACTAAAAACTGGATTACAAATGGTGGAACAGCTTCTACTTATTTAGTAATTGCACAAACTGACGCTTCAAAAGGACACAAAGGAATTAACGTTCTTATCGTGGAAAAAGGAATGCCAGGTTTTGAAGTAGGTCCAAAAGAAAAGAAAATGGGAATCCGTGGTTCTGATACACATACTTTATTATTTAATGATGTAAAAGTTCCTAAAGAAAATAGAATTGGTGCAGACGGATTTGGTTTTGCTTTCGCGATGTCAACATTAAACGGAGGAAGAATTGGAATTGCATCTCAAGCTTTAGGAATCGCACAAGGAGCTTATGAATTAGCATTGAAATATTCTCAAGAGCGTGTAGCTTTTGGAAAACCAATTTTCAATCACCAAGCTATTGCTTTCAAATTAGCAGATATGCACGTAAAAATCACATGTGCTAGATTGTTAATTCACAAAGCAGCAACTGAAAAAGATAATGGTGAAGATATTGCACATTCTGGTGCTATGGCTAAGTTATATGCTTCTGAAATTGCTTTAGAAGTAGCTAATGAAGCTGTTCAAATTCACGGTGGAAATGGTTACGTGAGTGAATACCACGTTGAAAGAATGATGCGTGATTCTAAAATTACACAGATTTACGAAGGAACTTCAGAAATTCAAAGAATTGTTATCTCAAGAGGTTTAGTAAAATAATCTAAATAAATAATTTACCAGAAGGAGTTCAGCCATCAAGTTGAACTCCTTTTTTATTACCTTTAAAATAAAAAATGTTGTTTGAAAATTGGAAAGAAAATTTAGAACCATTAATTGAGAAATATAAAGGAAGAAAACATCCTCTAAACTACAACAATACCTATCAATTGGTTATTATGGTTATTTTGTCTGCTCAAGATTCGGATGCAAATATTAATAATATTATTATTCCTTTCTTTGAAAAATATCCTAATCTTGAGAGTATCTCAAATTCAAGTATTGAAGAAATCACACCTTACTTTACAAAAGTCAAAAATTATCCCAGAAAGACAAATTGGATAATTGAATTAGCAAAATTATTAAAAACTGAAAGTAATATTCCAACAAATTTAACGGATTTAATCGCTTTGAAAGGTATTGGAAGAAAATCCGCGAATGTAATATTAAGAGAAACCAATCAAAAAGCAGAAGGAATTATAGTTGATTTACATGTTATTAGAGTAGTACCAAGAATTGGCTTAACACCAAAATATGAAGATGGAAATAAAATCGAAAAACTATTAACACAACAGCTTCCCTATGAAATTTGGAACGAAATTGGCATGGCTTTCTCCTTTTTAGGTAGAGAAATTTGCCGACCAACCAACCCAAAATGTGATGATTGCCCAATAAATAAACATTGCGACTATTTTAAAAATTTACACCAATAACAAAACCACCTCATTAGGGTGGTTTTTTATATTTAGAGTCCCATCGGGACGGTATATTTATAACAAAAAAGCCCTATCATTACTGATAGGGCTTTTCAAAAGAAAGGCGGCGACATACTC
>DNNO01000009.1:0-151 GCA_003497625.1 Flavobacterium sp.
AGATGAGATTTCTTTTAAGGGTCCTAGAAGATGACTAGGTCGATAGGCTATAGATGTAAAGGCAGTAATGTCATAGTCGAGTAGTACTAATAACCCGTTAGCTTATGTATAAAATCTACGTCCGCCTCGGCGGACGTAGAGAAACTTTCTT
>DNNO01000009.1:290-25083 GCA_003497625.1 Flavobacterium sp.
GTAATGATAGGGCTTTTTTGTTACCAATATAGCATCCCAATGGGACTCTATATATAAAAAACCACCTCAATAGGGTGGTTTTGTTGTTTTTATACTTAATGAAAGGCTTACGCGAGCGTCTCGCTCGTGGATTTCGTTTGTCTTGTGTGCACGAGCGGGACGCTCGCGCTAGCGGAAGGTTAGATTTGAAATATTATCTAAACTATCTATTATTCATTCCAAACAAAATTTCATAGTTATTTTTAAGATAATCTTTAGAGCTGGTAATTTTTGCAGATTTTCCAAATCTTTCTTCAATTGTACTTAAAGCATCTTTATAACCGAGCTCATAAGATTTAAGAAGATAATAATTAGCATATATATTATTAACCTTATTTTTTTCAGTTATAATATCTGTCATCAATATAGAATAACTTGTATAAAACGCATAACTATATTCATAAGTGTTAGCCATAAACATTGAATAATAAAAAAATTCATTTTCATATCCACTATTATAATAAATTTCTTTTAATTTCTGAAAAGCTATTGTATCACCTTCTCTTCTAATTTTACCTTTTAAGCTATCCATTTCTACAATATTTAAAAATTTTTCAAAATAAACATCATGTGTACTTATTCCCGAAAGATTATTTTGCTTAATTTCTTTTCTATTTTCTTCTAATCGCTCATTACAAGAAAATAAACAAATCACGAAGAAAGCAAATGCTAGATTTTTTCTCATTTTTTTCTTTTTATATATGTTGAATACAATTCTCTTTTAACTACTACACCATTTTTAATAGTAACAATATATCCTCCGATATCGCGGATTTAAAATCCGTGACCACAATGAACTATAAAACAAATTTAGAATAATTTTACAATAAATTTCAACTGAAAACCAATTCTGCGTTAGGGATAGTAGCAGTTGTCTGAGCTCTTAATTGGTTGCCTTCGAGAACCTCAGGCTACCAATTAAAGCGAGTGCGGATAGCCCGACCCTTGGGGAACGCCCATAAAAAAATCCGACCCTTGTGAAGTCGGATTTCTGTGTTTTATTTTAAACTATTTTATTTCAATGTACTTGGGCAAACATATGCCGTTAAAGGAACATCAGTAGTTCTGATGCCTGCCATTCCTTTTTCAACGTTAATCATGTTGTGGTAGCCTCTTGCTTTTAGAATAGACGACATGATTACCGAACGATAACCGCCTGCACAATGAATGAAGAATTTTTCGTCTTTTGGTACTTCGGCTAATTGTTCGTTAACGTAATCTAATGGGATGTTTTTAGCATTTACAACATGTTCGGCTGTATATTCACCTGGTTTTCTTGAATCGATTACAGGAGCGGTTTCGTATTGTGCTGCGAAAACTTCTGGTGAAATGGATTCAATGCTATCGGTTTCGTAACCTGCGGCTTTCCATGCTTCGATTCCACCTAATAAGAATCCTAAGGTGTTATCAAACCCAACACGCGATAATCTGGTGATGGTTTCTACTTCTTTTCCTTCTGGTGTAATTAATAAAATAGGTTGTTTAGTGTCTCTGATTAAAGCTCCTACCCAAGGAGCAAATTGTCCGTGTAATCCAATGAAAATCGAACCTGGGACATGTTCTTTTACGAAATCATTCTCGTTTCGAACATCTAAAACCAAAGCATCAGTTTGATTGGCAACCGCTTCAAATTCTTTAGGATGTAATGGTGTTTCTGCTTTTGACATCACCGCATCTAAACTTTCATAGCCTTGAATGTTCATTAATACATTCTGAGGAAAATAAGCCGGAGGAGGCGTTAATCCATCTAACAATTCTTTGATGAATTCTTCTTTCGTCATATCGGCTCTCAATGCATAGTTCACTTTCTTTTGATTACCTAAAGTATCCGTAGTTTCTTTACTCATATTTTTTCCACAAGCGCTTCCAGCACCGTGATTTGGATACACAATTAAATCATCGCTTAAAGGCATGATTTTATTACGTAAAGAATCATATAAATGACTTGCTAAGATTTCTTGTGTTAAATCTTCCACCAATTCTTGAGCTAAATCAGGGCGACCCACATCGCCAATAAATAAAGTATCTCCCGTGATAATTCCGTGTTGTTTCCCTGTTTCATCAGTAACTAAATAACACGTACTTTCTAACGTATGACCAGGTGTGTGAATGGCTTTAATCGAAACACCACCTACTTTGAACTCTTGTCCATCGATAGCAACGATAGCGTCAAAATTTGGTTTTGCTGTTGGACCATAAACGATAGATGCTCCTGTTTTCTTAGCCAAATCTAAATGTCCCGAAACGAAATCCGCATGAAAATGCGTTTCAAAAATGTATTTGATTTTAGCATTATCTTTTTGCGCTCTATCGATATAAGGTTGTACTTCTCTTAATGGATCTACAATTGCCGCTTCACCATTACTTTCAATGTAATACGCCGCGTGCGCAATGCATCCTGTATATATTTGTTCGATTTTCATATTTGTGAATTTTATTTTTACAAATTTACTCTCTAATTTTTAATTCTTCTGTGCCTAAAGTTACATTTACATTTCTTTTAACAAGATAATGGCAGCCATTACTAATACAAAGTAAGCAAAAATCTTCTTTAATTGGCTTTCATTCGTGTATTTTGTGAGGTACATTCCGATAAAAATTCCAACTACTGAAATAGCTGAAAACGTTAACAAAAATACCCAATCGATTTCCAAATTCTGCACATCACCGATAAATCCTACCAATGAGTTCATAGCGATAATGAATAGGGAAGTCCCAACGGCTTTTCGCATCGGTAATTTGGCAAATAAAATCAAGGATGGAATAATTAAAAATCCACCACCAGCTCCTACTAACCCAATGATAATTCCTATAGTGAAGGTTTGAATTCCGATTAGAATTAGATTTCTCTTTTCTTCGTTATTGGTATCTTGACTTTTCTTTTTTAATACTGATAGTGCTCCAAAAATCATAATAACTGCAAAAAACAACATTAGAAACGTGTTTTTCGTGATGAGTATTGGTGATTCTGTAATGATTTCAGGAATTTCGGGTACAATATATTTTCGAGTCAAGTAAACCGCTATGAAAGACGGAATCGCAAAAATGAATCCGTTTTTAATATCTACTAAGTTTTTTCGATAATTTTGAATCGCGCCAAAAGTAGAAGTTGTTCCTACAATAAACAACGAATAAGCTGTTGCAGTAACGGGACTTATACTCATTAAATACACTAAAATGGGTACTGTCAAAATAGAGCCACCACCGCCTGTTAGTCCTAAAACTAAGCCAATAAATAATGCACCAACGTAGCCTAAAATCTCCATTAGAATTGAAGGATTTCGATTTTATTTCGGTGTAATTTGATTTTTCCTTGCAACTCTAACGCTTTCAATAATCGGGAAATTACAACCCTTGATGTATGCATTTCGTAAGCAATTTCTTGATGCGTATTTTTGATTTCGGTATCGCCAATTACTTTCGCTTTATCGATTAAATATTTGTACAAACGTTCGTCTAAATTCATGAAAGCCAAGGTGTCAATAGCTTCTAACATTTCGTTTAAACGCACATTATAACTATCAAAAACGAAGTTTCTCCACGTTTTGTATTTGGTCAACCACTCTTCCATTTTTTCTACTGGAATCATTAGCATCGCGCCATCGGTCTCTGCAATTGCACGAATGCGACTTTTCGATTGTCCCATGCAACAAGTTAAGGTCATGGCACAAGTATCGCCACGTTCTAGGAAATACAACAATAATTCATCGCCATTTTCATCTTCTCTCAATATTTTAATCGCGCCAGTTAATAAAAGTGGCATCGTTTTGATGTAATCCCCAATTTCAATTAGGTAATCGTCGGCTTTAAATTCTTTGTAAACGGCAACTTTCGCAATTTCGTCCAATAAAGCTTCCTCAAAAATATAGCTGTACGCTTGATCTAAAATATCTCTCATTTGTAATCCTTTTTGTAAAGATACGACGAATCTTTAAAAATCAAATGTTACTTTTGTTACAAAGAAATAGAATTAACGCTTTATGACCTTAAAAAAATACAATAAAACTAATTTCCACAAACACACTTTTTGCGAGTTTACCGAAGTTGATTCCGCTTCGATTCCTACTATAGATTGGCATTACAAAAGCAAATCGGGTAGTGGGTATTGTTTTATGGATGAAGGTGTTTATCGTATTTCGAATCATTGGGGAAGAGCTGCGAATTGCAGATGGCGTTTGATTTCTGAAATTAAAAATCCGAATCAGAAAGAACGAATTGGTTATGCCAAGTGGACTGATTTTTATCCAAATAATGAAACCGAAAACTTTTTTTATGTAGAAGTAAATTTCGATACCAAGGAAGTAACCTTTCAACACAAAAACAATCCAAAATTCGACGGAAAAGCCATTTTACGAAATGCTCCCGAAACGGCAAAAATCATTCGACAAATAAAAGAAATTTTAGAATCAGATGCTTGGGCGAAATATTTGGATTATGATGATTTGGAGGAACTTCGAAAAGAAATCATTTTAAAACTTATCCAAACTTCCACTTCCTTTGCCGAGATAAAAAGAAGTTTATTGTAAAGTGAATCAGAATTTTCATAAATTTGAGAATAAACCACTCAATTTATGATGAAACGAAACCAATTACGCGAAGCTATTTTTAGACATTTAGATGGATTAGTTGTTGTTCCGGTTGCTTATTCTTTATTCAAAAAAGGAATTTTACCGCATCTTTTAAAAGAAAAAACGTCAACTTTAGCTCAATTAACAGATGAATTTAAAGCTAACGAAGGTTATTTAAATGTCTCATTACGCGTTTTGGCATCGCAGGGTTTTCTGAAATACGAAGTAGATAATAAATCGGGAAGCGTTACGATTTCAACTTTGCCAATCAGCGAATTCGTTTTTTCGCTTGTTTCTATTTACGAAGATACGTTCCAACTTTTGACTCAAACTTCGGTATTTACAGCGAACAAAATGGATTCGGATTCCATCACATTATTGGAACCCATTTTAAAGAAATTTACCGAAAATTATCATATTCATTTTGAAGAAGATGAAAATTTGAGAGTCATTCAAGAGCAAATGTTAACGCATATTGAAGGCTATTTGGTTGGTCCAATTGTGGTCAACTTAGGAATGACTGGCATGTTTCACAAATATTTCATGGAAAGTTCGTTCCGTGCGGATGAATTTCATAAACATCCCGAAGCATTTGCTAAAATTCTGGATTTCTTTGTGCATTTGGGATGGTTTTCTAAGAAAAACGACAATTATCAATTTACAGAAGATGGTTTTTTCTTCGCCAAACGCGCTTCGGCTTATGGTGTGACGGTTTCTTATCTTCCAATGTTCAAACATATTGATAGCTTGTTGTTTGGAAATGCGAGTGAGTTGCGAAATATCGCTAAAAACGAAGACGAAATTCACGTCAATCGCGAAATGAATGTTTGGGGAAGCGGTGGAGCGCATGCCACTTATTTCAAAGTAATTGATGATATTATTATCGAACTTTTTAATAAACCTATCGCCGAACAACCCAAAGGAATTTTAGATATGGGTTGTGGAAATGGCGCTTTTTTACAACACATTTTTGAAGTCATTGAGCGCCAAACCTTACGAGGGAAAATGTTAGATGATTACCCTTTGTTTTTGGTTGGAGCGGATTATAACCAAGCTGCTTTGAAAGTCACGAGAGCGAATCTAATTAAAGCCGATATTTGGGCAAAAGTCATTTGGGGCGACATAGGAAATCCGGATTTATTGAATAGCGATTTGCAAGAGAATTACAACATCGATTTGAAAGATTTGTTGAATGTGCGCACCTTTTTGGATCACAATCGCATTTGGGAAGATCCGAAAAATAAGACAAAAGATAGAGTAAGTACTTCTGCCGGAGCTTTTGCACATCGAGGTGTTCACATTTCAAACAACGATGTCGAAGATAATTTATTGGAACATTTTATGAAATGGAGTCCGTATGTTCGTAAATTTGGACTTTTAATTATCGAATTGCATACCGTAGCAACCGAATTAACAGCTAAAAATCTGGGGAAAACTGCTGCTACGGCTTATGATGCTACGCATGGGTTTTCGGATCAGTTTATTGTAGAAATTGAGGTGTTACAAAAAATAGCGGCTGAAGCTGGATTGCATTCGGATGCTGATTACTTTAAAAAATATCCCGAAACCGATTATGCAACGGTAAGTATTAATCTGTTAAGAGGAAAATAAAATAGAAATGGAAGATAAATTTTCAGAGATAAAGAAAGATATTCAATTTATTATTGATAATATGGCGATAAATAATTTTTCGGAAGCCAGTATTAAATTAATTGAAGTGAGTGATGATTTAGATGAAATGATTGATGCTACGGATGACGAAGTAGTAATGCGAGAAATCAGTAAATATCAAGTATTATTGAATCATTTGCAGATTAAAATGAGTACAAAAGAGTAGTTTAAAACAAAGTCCAATCATCCTTTATTGGAGAAATTTCACCCTTAAAAGGAATCGTTTCTAACACATCATATTGTTTTCTTTCGGGATTAAAAACACGAATCGTTATACCTTCGCAAGTAAAATTTAAGTTAATTTCTTGAAACATATTGTATGCTTCTTTAAGCTGTTCTGCACTAAGTTGTCTTCCAATTGAAATATGCGGTTCCGAACTTTTATGGTTGACCGGAAATTGAATTTGTTTCGGAATTTCCTTCATGATATCAGCCATTTTGTTTTTACTTTCGGTATCGGGAGCAATAAAAAAAGCACCATTCGTGAAATTTTCAAATGCGTTAAAAGTTACATCAAAAGGATTTTGATAACGACAAAACGTTGTGATTCTTGATTTTATATTTTCATACGTAGGGAGTTCGTAATCAAACTCACAAATAGTTATATGTGCCAAGGAATTCTTACTCGGAAACCACCCAATTTTAGTGCTCAATTGTTCTTTGAGTTCTTTAACTGCTTCAATGACAGTTTCAGATGGATTAAAAACTACCGAATATTTTGCCATATATTAATTTCCTTTTAATCGTGTAAAAATCTTTTCTAGCAATGCTTTTCCGTCTCTTTTGGCTTTTGGAACTTCCTCAGCCCAATATATTCCATCAGATATTGGAATCATTTGGTAACTAAAAGCAAATTGAGGATTTTCAGGTGAATCATTCAATAAACCAAATCGCAAATCATTAAAATATAAGCGATTATTTTGTTCGGTAACCAAATACCAACCTTCACTGATTTTTTTAAGTTGCTGAAAATCATACGAATTTACCAATTTTTCTTCCAATTTCCTATTTTTGGTATAGAAAGTAAAGCGAATCGGTTGGGAATCAAATAATGAATAATCAGCAAGATAATACCCTTTTGAAGTAGATATATTGGCGTTCCAAAGAATACAGTTGAAGGCGGTTGGTTTTACAATCAATTCTTGATGTACTAAATTTTGATTTTGTAACGCGGTTTCGAATTGATGCACCGCAAAAAGTTTTAAAACACAAGTCAAAAGTAAATAAGATGAACTAATCAACAATCCTCGAATTACATATTTTCTTCGTATTTGAGAGTCTTTGTTTTTCCAAACAAAAATCAAGCTAATCAATAGCGGAATTGTATACAATGGATCAATCACAAAGATCGTTTTTAAGGCAAATCGGTAATCAAAAGGCCAAAGAATTTGCGTTCCCCAAGAGGTAAACAAGTCCAACAAAACATGGGTTGTCAAACACCAAAACGCCAATAAAGAAGCGCTTTTAAAACTAATTTTATTCTTTTCAATTTTAGAAATCACCCAACCCAAAACAGGCGATAAAAATACAAAAAAGAGCAGGGAATGACTTAAGCCTCTATGAATAGCGACACCTCCAACATCACTCAGAAATTTCCCAACGACAATGTCTAAATCGGGAATCGTACCCAAAACTGCGCCATACAAAAAGGTTTTGTTTTGCAGTTTTTTACCAGCAACCAATTCGGCTGTGGCAATTCCGAGGACAATTTGTGTTAGTGAATCCATTTTATTTTTGTCTTCTTTTGAGATTTAATAAAGGTTAGTATTTTAATTTATTAATTGAATCATGATTCTCAAAATTAACAATTCTAATTAAATATGTTTGTTTGGCAAGATAAGTTTGTAAATTTGGAAAGTACGATTTTTAAAGTTAAAATAAATCAAACTATGATAAAAAACATCATATTAACAAATACTAATAGAGATTTAAATGAAAACAAGGTGGAGTATTTTCATGAAACTCATGTACGATTTCAACCTTATTTCAATGAAAATTTGTTTGTTCAGTATGATTTTGATTTGGCAGATATTCCCGATTCGATTTTAAACATTCCTTTTGTTGCTAATTTATATCCGATTTGTTGGTTTCTTGGTGCCACTTTGAAAGTGAAAACATTAGATAAAAATTTCTATTTGAGTATTGAGAGAATAAAGACGGAGTTTGCTAAGTTTTATCCTGAAATCATTACTAAGAACTCACAATTATTGGTCGAAAATTTGGAAGATGTTATCTATGACGCTAAGCAATCAGCTATGCTTTTTAGCGGTGGAGTAGATGCACTTTATACCTATTCTAGATTGGATAGTGATAAAATTCAATTGGTTACGATACATGGTGCGGATATAGAAATTGACAATACGTCTCAATGGCAAAAAATTCAAGAAGTTAATCGAATGTTACCATTGACCATTGATAATCCGAAACTTTTCTTGAGAAGTAATGTCCGTGATTTTTATACATTTAAGGTTGAGAAGTTAATTTATAACAATACACAAGATTGGTGGACGCTTCTTCAGCATGGATTATCACTGACATCTCTTTTAGCACCTATTGCTTATACAAACGGAATTGAAAAAGTATATATCGGTTCAACATTAGATTCAACAAAGGAAACCATGCCATGGGGTTCAAGTTATATTGATAATTTTATAGCTTGGGGAAATACAAATGTAATTCATCATGGTCAAGAAGCTAATCGTTTTCATAAGATGCGACTGCTTTGTGATTATTTTGAAGAAAAGAAAATCCCAACTCCTTTTCGAGTTTGTTACCATCATTTAAATACTAAATTAAATTGTTCTCAATGCACCAAATGTTACAGAGCAATAATAACGCTTATTGTTCTGGGTAAAGATCCACGGGAATTTGGATTCGAGATTCCAGTTAAAGATAATTCCGTTGCCATTTTTTATGATAAATTAATAGAAGTAATAGAGAAGCAAGTGTTTAATCAAGCTGTTTATTTTTATTGGTTAGAAATTTATACCGAAATGGTTAAGAAAGAAACAAAACCATTTGTATTTTATAATCGAACTTTAGAAACAGCTAAATTAGAAACAATAAAAGATCTACTTACTCATTTACAAACCAAGCCTAAAAGTTGGAAAGTTGTAAGAAGAGGGATTAAGAGCGCTATCAGAACTTCCTGGTTCCGAGTCTTAAATCAGTTCTAAAATTATCTTTATTCTTTTTTCAATTGAAATAGGAGTAAACCCCAATTGACTTCTATACCTTTTGATGTGGTTTTAATTCCCAAAATATTTTTAATTCCTTCATGAATAATAGAGTCAGTAGCTTTATCAAGACCGAAGAATAGTTTGAAAAAAGTAATCATTTCTGAAACATTATCAAATAAAAAAGGATAATCATTATATTGGCAATTACTAATACAAGATTGAATATCAGTAAAATCTTTAAAAGAAGTTTCTTGGAAAAAATCACCTTTATGTCCTAAAGAATTGTAGGTATTTACAAATTCGTTCAGAAATACATCTACACTAGTTCCTTTTTTTACATCAGCAAAAATAAAACAACCACCAGTTTTAGTAACACGCAAGCATTCTCTAATAAATTGAGGAACATCTTTCAAGTGATGCATACCGCTCAATGAAAAAACAGCATCAAAAGTGTTTGATTCAAAGGGTAATTTTTCAGGAGTTACCAATTTGATTTCATCAATAGCAAAACCTTCCGAGAAATCACCTAAAGTAACTTTTTTGTTTTTTGGAATATAATTTCTTGAGTAGCCACCCCCAGAAGGAACATCCAACAAATGAAAATTATTTTCAAAATTTATTCCTGAAAATAAGTTGTCGAATTCATACTTTCTAGCTTCAGGAAACTGTTGCATGGCATAATGGTAGTCGGCAGCTCTTTTTTGAAAAATAATTTGGTAATCATTCATCTTTAGTAATTTTTACAAAAGAAGGTTTGTTTTTTGAATTGATGGTGGGGCTTCGGTGCAAATTTATGGAAAAATTAGACACTATCAGTGTTTCGTTTCAACGATCCCGCATGATTAAAAGTGTTGCTTCTATTTCCCGATACAGAAATTAGCAAAAATATTTCCAAGCAATTCGTCATTGGTAACTTCGCCAGTAATCTCACCAAAGAAATATAATGCACTTCGAATATCAATCGCCATTAAGTCAGAAGAAATTCCTGAATCTAATCCCCATTTTACTTTCTGAATTTCTTCTAAAGCTTTTAGTAATGAATCGTAGTGGCGAGTGTTGGTCACGATTGTTTCATTATTGCGCAAAGCACCAGTGTTTACAAAGGACATCAACTCATTTTTTAATTCTTCAATACCTACTTTCTGTTTTGCAGAAATAAAAATTGAATTCTCAATTTGTGATTTTAAATTAGTAAGCAAACTTTCATCTAGTTTATCTTTTTTATTAAAAATCGTAAGTAAAGCTTTTTGTGGATATTTGTTTCTAATTTTTTCAACTTCCACTTTTAAACGTTCTAAGCTTTCCATTGTTAATTCTGTGCTGTCAACAAGGAACATTACAACTTGAGCTTGTTCAATTTTTTCAAAAGTTTTTTGAATTCCAATACTTTCTACATGGTCTTGTGTTTCACGAATTCCTGCCGTATCAATAAATCGGAAACCAATTCCATTAATAACCAATTCATCTTCAATCGTATCACGAGTTGTTCCTGCAATGTCGGAAACAATGGCGCGTTCTTCATTCAATAAAGCATTCAATAAAGTCGATTTTCCAACATTTGGTTCACCTACAATTGCTACTGGAATACCGTTTTTAATTACATTTCCAACAGCAAACGAATCAATCAAGCGTTTTAAAACAAACTCAATGCGCTCTAATAAATCATGAAATTGTGTTCTATCGGCAAATTCAACATCTTCTTCGGCAAAGTCTAATTCCAATTCGATTAAGGAAGCAAAATTCAATAATTCTTCACGAAGTTTCGCAATCTCGTTACTAAAACCGCCACGCATTTGTTGCATTGCAATTTGGTGAGACGCTTCGTTATCCGAAGCAATTAAATCAGCAACCGCTTCTGCTTGTGATAAGTCTAGTTTCCCGTTTAAAAAAGCACGCAAGGTGAATTCACCTGCCTGAGCCATTTTGGCGCCTCTACGAAGTAATAATTGGATAATTTGTTGTTGTATAAAAGTAGAACCATGACACGAAATTTCAATTACATTTTCTCCCGTATACGAATTTGGACCTTTGAAAATAGAAAGTAGTACTTGGTCATACACTTTGCCATTATCTACAATATGTCCCAAATGAATCGTATGTGTTTTCTGTTTCGTAATGTCCTTCCCTGAAACCGATTGAAATACGTCAGCCGCTATCGTAATAGCATCTTTACCAGATAATCGAATAATAGCAATCGCACCCGCTCCAGACGGTGTAGCTAATGCAACTATAGTTTCTTGTGGAATCATGTTCTAAATTTAATCCTGCAAAGATAAATCAAAGTCAGAAGTTAGAAGTTAGAAGTTGGAAGTTTTTTTAGTTACACAAAGTCTCACAAAGTGTAGCACGAAGTTATACCAAGTTTTCCTTTGCGTCCTTTGCGAAAAATCTTTGCGTTCTTTGCGTTCTTTGCGTTTAAATTTAATCTTTGCGTTTAAGTAAAAATTAAAAAACCACTAAAGCCGAAGCTAAGTGGTTTTTAAAGTTAGTTAGGGTTGGTTATAAGATTTTTAGATTGTAATCTGTAAAATCAAATATTGTAAATTAGTTGCTCAACATTACTGGCATTACTAGCATCGTAACTGTTTCGCCTTCGTCTAAACCATCTACTGGAGTTAAAATTCCAGCTCTGTTAGGCATCGACATTTCTAATTGGATTTCATCACTTGATAAATTATTCAACATTTCGGTTAAGAAACGTGAGTTGAACCCGATTTGCATATCGTCTCCTTGGTAATCACAAGTCAAACGCTCGTCTGCTTTGTTTGAATAATCGATATCTTCTGCTGATATATTCAATTCAGTTCCTGCAATTTTTAAACGAATTTGGTGCGTAGTTTTGTTAGCAAAAATAGCCACACGACGAACCGAGTTTAAAAACTGAACTCTGTTGATTAATAATTTGTTTGGATTTTCTTTTGGAATAACCGCCTCGTAGTTTGGATATTTCCCATCGATTAAACGACAAGTCAATACATAATTCTCAAAAGAGAACGTNNATTCCTTTTAAAATGTTTAAAGGTTTTTTTGGCATAATAAAATCAGCTACTTGAGATGCTTTTACATCGGTGCGAGCGTATTTTACTAATTTGTGAGCGTCTGTTGCTACGAAAATTAATCCTTCTGGTGAAAATTGGAAGAAAACACCACTCATTACAGGGCGTAAATCATCGTTTCCAGCAGCAAAAATGGTTTTACTTACTGCAGTTGCTAATACTTCCGCAGGAACTAATGTTTTTGAAGGATCATCTAAAACTACTGCTTTAGGGAATTCTTCTCCTGGTGCGTAAGCAATTGCATATTTACCAGAGTTTGAGCTAATTTCTACAGTTGAATTGTCTTCAACAGTAAATGTTAACGGTTGTTCAGGAAATGTTTTTAAGATATCTAATAAAAGTTTCGCTGGAATAGCAACACTTCCTTGACTTGTAGAATCAATTTCTAACGTAGCGGTCATGGTAGTTTCTAAATCAGAAGCTGAAACTTTTAATTGGTTGTTGTCTAATTCAAAAAGGAAATTATCAAGGATAGGTAAGGTGTTACTACTGTTGATAACACTTCCTAAAACTTGTAATTGTTTTAATAAATACGAACTCGATACTATAAACTTCATCATCTTGTATTTTAAAATCGTGATTTGATTTTATATTTCACAAATATATTCTAATTCTACTCAAACGCAAAAACAAATTATCAACAACTAACGACTGTATTTTCTTTTGCGCAAGAAGGTGAATAAAAATCCAAAGATAGCCAAAATAACTATTGGTAATCCGACAGTTACCATTTGCGCCATGGTGTAATTTTTATATACTTCTTCCTTGTTTAAAAGCGGTAAATCGACATCTTTACTTCGGATGTTAATAAGTCCGTTGTCGTCTAAAAGGTAATTTACGCAGTTCATCAAGAACTCTTTGTTGCCATATAATTGATTCGTCCACTTGTCGAAACCTAATTCTAATGGTACGCCTTTATCCAATTGATTTTTAATAATATCACCATCCGAAATCACAATCATTTTGTTGTCTTTTCCAGTTGGTTGGAACGAACTATCTTTAAATGGTAACACTCTGTTTTGGTAAGTTGATTTGAATTTTCCTTCCATTAAAACCGCTACTGGAAGCAATCCTTTTCCTTCGTATTCTTCAGGAGTGGTTTCTTCTGTAACCATTTCTAATGAGATAGGTGTAGGTGTTCCAATGGTTTTCGAATATTCAGACGAACTCAATNNTTCTTAATGTCGTTTTTTAAGATTTCGATTGGAGAAGCAAATTCAAACTTAATCCCTTCCATATTTTTCACGATAGGATTGGTAGAAGTTGGATAGATAAACGGTGCAAATTTCCAAGTGTATTCTTGCATTTGGGTTTCGCTTCCTTGATTTCCTGATGCTAATTTAATAGGCGTTGCATATTCATCTTTAATCAATAACGGATTAATACGGATTCCGTATTTGAAGAACATATCAGTTAAGTTCAATTCGCGTTGTGCGGCTAAAATAGTACCGGTTTCGTTGTACAAGCTGTCCATGTCGGCTGAAACTACATCTACTAACCACAAGGTTTTTCCGCCATTCATGATGAATTGGTCTAAAACTTGTTTTTCTTCTTCTGTGAACGCTTCAGTTGGTTTTGCAATTACTGCTAAATCGTATTTTTTTAGCGCTTCTAAAGTCTGAGTAGGTTGTTTTGCTACCGAATCCAAAGTAAAAGGTCCGATGTAATAGCTTTCTTTAACCGTTCTTAAGAAATCGGCCATGAAAGGTTCTAACACTTCTCCGTTACCTTTTATTACAGCGATTTTCTTTTGTTTTTCTTTCGAAATTTTATTGATAGCTTCCGCAAAACCAAATTCCAAATGCTGTACCGAACTAATCACTTTTTGCTCGGTTGAAGCTCCCATTAAGTTTTTCAATAAAGCCACTTTCGTGAATTTATCACCATAAGTCGCTTGAGCCCATGGGAAAACTACTTCTTGCGATTGCTTTCCTTTATCTTCGACCGTGATGCTTAGTGGTTGCATTCCTTTTGCGTAGAATTCTTTCATTTTCTCTACTCTTGTTTCCTCTTTTTCAATCGGATTTTTGAAGTTGAAAATGATGTTCGAATTATACGCTGTGAATTCCTCTAAAAGTTGTTTGGTTTCGTTTTGTAAACGCTTGAATTCTGGAGGGAAATTTCCTTCTAAATAGACTTCAATGTATAACGGACTTTCCACATCTTTTATAATGTTTAAAGTTGTTTCCGATAAAGTATAGCGTTTGTCTTGTGTTAAGTCGAAACGTTTGAAAAAGAAATTGCTGATTAAATTGATAACGATAATCGCTAAAAATACAATTCCTAATTGTTTTA
Source organism: Flavobacterium sp. (assembly GCA_003497625.1). Taxonomy (GTDB): domain Bacteria; phylum Bacteroidota; class Bacteroidia; order Flavobacteriales; family Flavobacteriaceae; genus Flavobacterium. The sequence goes on from DNNO01000009.1 coordinate 15,099, forward strand.
AAGCTTTTGATTTGTTCTCTTTCATTACCATTTCAAAGATTTAAGTTGATAAACCGTTGCCGATAAAAATAAAAACGTCACACTCACAAAATACACAATATCACGCGTATCTAACACACCGCGACTCATACTTTTAAAGTGATAATCCATTCCTAAAGCAGCAAACATCGAACTGTAATTTCCAAGGAAAGAAGCAATACCGTCAAATCCGAAATAGAAAAAGAAACAACAAAAAACAGCAATTATAAAAGCCACAATTTGGTTATCTGAAAGCGTAGAAGCAAAAATTCCAATCGCAGTGTAAGCCGCAATTAAGAACAACAATCCGAAATACGAACCAAGCGTACTTCCCATATCAATATTGCCTTGCGGATTTCCAAAATGCGAAATCGTCAATACATAAATAATCGTTGGAACAATAGCCAAAATAATTAAAACTAGCGCACCTAAGAATTTTCCGTTTACGATGTCCCAATTCGAAAGTGGTTTGGTAAACAATAACTCAATTGTACCTTGTTTTTTCTCATCCGAAAAACTACGCATGGTTACGGCTGGAATTAAGAAAATTAAAATCCATGGTGCTAATTTGAAAAACGGACTCATATCGGCAAAACCCGAGTTTAATATGTTGAATTCGCCTTCAAAAACCCAAAGAAATAAGCCGTTGAGTAAAAGAAAAATCCCGATGACTAAATACCCAATCGGCGAACCAAAAAAGGATTTTATTTCTCGTAATAATAATGCTTTCATTTATTTTTTTATTAATTTTCTTCTAAACCATTATTTGTTTTCTTTGAACTTGATATCACTCCATTTCGATATTCTATTCTAAAAGTTATATTTTTTTTGAAAAATAAAAATTTATGAAATGAAGAAGCAATAACGACAAAGTTATATCTATTGTTGTGATTAGGAATATAAATAACTTCATATAAAATATTTGAGAGAATTTCATTCATTTTATTTTCCATTCCTGAAAGGTTCCTTTTGAAAACGTTTTTTATTTCTTCATGTTTAGTAACAAAGTTTTCAATATAACTTTTTAAAAGTTCTAATTGTTCATTACTAATTTCTTTGTTTTTAGCTTCTAAAAAAATATCTGTAAATGATTTTTGTTTATCAAATGTATAGGTTCCATGGAAATTTTTACTATCTCCAAACATCGATTCAACATAAGTCAAATCAGTTAAAATTGATTCTAGTTCTTTCATTTAATTATTCTAAAGTAACCAATCTATCTACGCTCCAAGCTTCTGGTTTGTCGCTGAATAGAGTTTTCGTGTATGTCCAAACACCATCAAACAAAGCCGATTTTCTATACTTTTCTAACGCTTCTTCGTTTTCCCAATAACTATAGGTAAAGAAAATACGTTTGTCGTTTTTGTCTTGATACAATTCTAAGAAACGGTTTCCTTCGAAGTTTCGTATGTGATGTTTCACTTCTTCAAAATTATTTAAAAAAGCTTCGATTTTATCTTCTTGAAAACGCATTTTTACAATTCTTATGAACATAGTTTTGTTTTATTTAAATTTTATCGAAATACTATCTCTAAAATGCAATCCTAATAACGTAGCGGCAGAACCCACTGTTTTAGGATTACTCTTGTAAATAGCAATTTCTAAATACCCATTTTCGTTGAACAAAGCCAAGAAGTCACCTTCTAAATCTTTCAGTTGCTTCGTGTCGGAAACTGGAAAATCGGAATAGCTTTTGTGCAAACGGGTTATCTTTTTATTTTTAATGATGATTTCAAATTTTCTATTTCGAATCGTATCGTTAAATTGTTTTTGCGAAATATTAGTAACGCAATTTCCAAACGAATCGATATACACGATTTGTCCTTTTATTTCAGTTAAATCATCAGAAACTGATGAAGTCAATACACTAACCGATTTCAAGGATTGAATTTCCTTCCCAATTACATTCAGCAAACCACCTCTCGAAATATGACAAGCCACGGCTGCAAAAACATCCATATCGCTTACATCGGTATTCAATCTATCATGAATAGTAATAGCAACAATTTTCTGTGGGATTTTCTTCTGAATTAAGGTATTCAATATGCCATTATCGGCACAAATAAAATAATGATCATCCCATTGCATCGCAATATGTTGGGTATCGCCCACGCGTTCGCTATCTACACCAATAATATGAATCGTGCCTTTTGGGAAATTAGAATACGCAGCTTCAATACAGTAACTTGCTTCTAATGTGTTGAATAAGTCAATTTCGTGCGAAATATCAACAATAACAGCCTCTTTTTGTTCCGACAGAATTTTGCCTTTCAAAGCGCCTACGAAGTAGTCTTTGTGTCCAAAATCGGTAATTAGCGTAATTATTGACATTTTTTTGTTTATAACTTATTTGAAATACAACAGTAGTTTTTACTAAATTTGATTGCAAAGCTACTATAATTTTAGCGTTTCAAAAATAATTAAAAAAAGAAAGCCTTTGAACGAAAGAGTAATTGAATTAACCGACATCGCTCCAAAAGAGTTTTGGGGTGCACAAGATGCTCATCTTGAATCCATTAAGAAGTATTATCCAAAACTTAAAATCGTAGCACGAGGAACTACTCTTAAAGCGTATGGTGAGCCTGAAATCTTGGATGAGTTTGAAAATCGTTTCAGAAGATTAATGAATCACTTTACGCGTTACAACAGTATTGATGATAATGTTATTTTGAGGGTTTTAGAAACAAGTCATCAACATGACGCTGAACACATGCACGACAGAGATAAAATTTTAGTGCATGGAATAGGAGGTAAGCTAATTAAAGCGATGACACCTAACCAACAAAAATTAGTGGATACCATTCACAAAAATGACATGGTGTTCGCTATAGGTCCAGCCGGAACAGGAAAAACCTATACGGGTGTGGCTATGGCGGTGAAAGCTTTGAAGGAAAAACAAGTCAAACGAATTATTTTAACGCGTCCTGCGGTAGAAGCAGGGGAGAATTTAGGATTTCTTCCGGGTGACATGAAGGAAAAACTAGATCCGTACATGCAACCTTTATATGATGCATTACGCGATATGTTACCGCCACAAACCTTAGAAGACTACATTTTAAAAGGAATTATCCAAATTGCGCCTTTAGCTTTCATGCGTGGTCGTACGTTAGATAATGCCTTTGTAATTTTAGATGAAGCACAAAACACAACGCATTCCCAAATGAAAATGTTCTTAACGCGTATGGGAAAAAATGCCAAATTCATGATTACAGGCGACCCAGGTCAGGTAGATTTACCGCGAAGAACCATTTCGGGATTAAAGGAAGCGATTCTAATCTTGAAAGATGTAGAAGGTGTTGGAATTATTTATTTAGATGATAAAGACATCGTGCGTCACAGATTAGTGAAGAAAATTATTGATGCGTATAAGAGTATTGAGAATAATGATTAACTCTTAATTTGATTGAAGCTTTTCTAACCAGAAAAGCTTTTTTCTTTTAAATATGTAACACTTTGCAGAAATTCTGTAATCCTTTTTGAAAGGAATTGACTCAAATTTGCATTTTAATATTAAAAGAAAAAAATGAGAAAATTATTTTTATTGATTGGGTTATTTGGACTAAACACTATTTTTGGTCAAGAAACAGAAGTTGAACTTACAGCTGACAATTCATGGTTAAAAGCAGGTATAACTACAGGTATTCCTGTTGGTGATGCTGGAGATGCCGCATCGTTTAATTTAGGTGTTGATTTAAGAGGACAATATTTAATTAATCCTAATTTCGGAATTGGTTTAGCTACGGGTTACAATCACTTTTTTGCTAAAGATGAGTTAGAAGATTTCGGACTTATTCCAGCAGCGGTATTTTTACGTTACTATTTTACACCAACGGGTTTGTTTTTTGGTGCTGATTTAGGTTACGGATTCTTAACTAAGGTAGAAAATAACGATGGAGGTTTATATGTAAATCCTCAAATTGGTTACCACAATAGAGATTGGAATATTTTTGCTTTTTATCAAAACACATTTGCAGAAAATGATATTGATATTCAAACAGTAGGAATAGGCGCTACTTACAATATTCGTTTTAAATAAGCCATATACAATTTTTTAAAAAGAGAAGTTCGAAAGAGCTTCTCTTTTTTTATGAAATAATTTTTGGAAGAAAATAAATAGTTTACTTTTGCACGACAAACAACAACACAACATAATGAATACAATTACGACTACCAATTTCAATTTTCCAGGTCAAAAATCGGTTTACCGTGGAAAAGTTAGAGAAGTTTACAATATCAACGATGACTTATTAGTGATGGTGGCTACCGACCGTCTTTCGGCATTTGATGTGGTTTTACCAAAAGGAATTCCTTACAAAGGGCAAATCCTAAATCAAATCGCTACGAAGTTCATGGAATTAACTTCCGATATTGTACCAAATTGGTTAGTAGCAACTCCAGATCCAAACGTGGCGGTAGGACATTTATGTGAGCCGTTTAAAGTAGAAATGGTAATTCGTGGGTATTTATCAGGACACGCAGCGCGTGAATATGCTGCAGGAAGAAGAGTTCTTTGCGGTGTGGAAATGCCAGAAGGTTTAAAAGAAAACGATAAATTTCCAACACCAATCATCACGCCTACAACCAAAGCCGATAACGGTTCGCACGACGAAGATATTTCGCGCGAAGCTATTTTAGCTAACGGAATCGTAACGGAAGAAGATTACCTAATTTTAGAAAAATACACCAGAGCATTATACCAAAGAGGAACTGAAATTGCAGCGTCTCGTGGTTTAATTTTAGTGGATACCAAATACGAATTCGGGAAAACAAAAGACGGACAAATCGTATTAATCGATGAAATTCACACACCAGATTCTTCTCGTTATTTCTACGCAGAAGGCTACCAAGAAAGACAAGATAATAACGAAGAACAAAAACAATTGTCAAAAGAGTTCGTACGTCGTTGGTTAATTGAAAACGGTTTCCAAGGAAAAGAAGGTCAACAAATTCCAAACATGACGGATGAATACATCGAAACGGTTTCAGAACGTTACATTGAGTTATTCGAAAACATCATTGGAGAAAAATTTGTAAAAGCGGATATTTCAAATATCAATGATAGAATTGAGAAAAATGTTTTGAATTATTTACAGAATAGATAATAAATTATTAAGCAAATGTAAAAGTCGGTGTTTCATCGGCTTTTTTTTATGCCGTTTGTTAAAGTTATGTTAGATTTTAAAAAAGCTGTAACGGATGAGGCAAGAGTTCGTCCTATTCATATCAATCATTAAAAATCAATCATCATGAAAAAAACGAACAGATTTTGGGTAATCTTACCCGCAGTAGCCATGTTGTTTACTAATGCGTTACAAGCAAGCGAAAGTACAACAACTAAAAACACAACTTCGGTTGCCGTAGTAACAGTTACACCAACGCAGTTAAATTTAGCCATTAGTAAAGGCGATTTAGCAAAAGTGCAACAATTAGTAGGAATAGGAGTTAATGTGAACCACAAAGACGAGCGTGGCAAAACACCTTTGATGTACGCTATTTTGTACAAACAAACCGAAATTATTTCGTACTTAATTAGAAACGGTGCCGATTACAGAGCCGAAGATCCTAACGGAATTACCGTTCAGGAATATGCCGAGCAATCAAAATCAGAAGAAATTATAAAACTGGTCAAAGACGCTCGTAAAAGAAGATAAAAGAAAATCCCGCTTTCGCGGGATTTTTTGTTTTTTTGAAATATATTAAATAGTTATATATATAGTTTAATATTTATCTATTTCTAAATGGAGATTTGCATAAATACTAGCTCCAAGTAAATCAGGAAATAGTGTTTTATGATTAATATTCATTCTATTCAATGATTTTAGACATAAATGTCTATCTCTGTCAGGAATTCGGACTTCATATAAAAATATTTTTTTTTCACTTTTTGTGGTTTGGATAATGCTTTTTAAGTCTTTATTAACATTAAATTTAACAAATAAACCATCTTGACTTATAAGTCTAGGAGTGATATCTGAAAGAGGATGATACATTTCTAGTTGATCATCTATTTCCATTTCTACAGCAATAGATGCAAGCATCCATATTGTTCGAAATTTTGAATTATTCTCTTTTTCTTGAAAAGCAAAATAACAAGCTACATATGGAGAAGTTGAAAAATCTAATAAAGGAGTACTTAGACCATGATGTTGACCTAATGCCCAAAGTTCATTTTCATCGTTTAAAATTTCTTTCAAACCTTGTACCCTACCTCGGATAGAGTATTTAAAATTATCTAAGTGTTTTTTCAGTTCATCAAGGTATTTTAACTTAGAAAGTCCTTTTTTTAGCCCACGATGAATTGATGGTTGTACTTGCCATAGACTATCTTTTTGCCCTCTATAGATATATGTTCTTTTTTCCAAAAGATTCTTGTCTTTTAGAAAGTCATGGAAATATTTCCATGAACTAAGTGTAATGGTTTCTACTCCATTTTCAAATTTATCAACTTTCCATCTTGGTGTTCTTGCCATATTTCTTTTAATTCCACATTTTATAACTCTTGTCTTGAGAAAGAAGAGATTTTTGGAACTTTAGTTTATTTATTAGTAAAGTCAAATATACAAAAGCAGATTATTTATTTAAAAATCAATTTATTAAAATAGACTTTAGCTTTATTTAGAATTTATCGTTACTATTAATTAAATCAAAAATAAAAGGTTCTAACTTATCGTTTAACCATTCAAATTCTTTTAACTCTTTATTTATTGTAATTCTAAATGTAGAATCCATTTTCTCTCCATGAAATGATTTATTTCGTATGAAATACATGTATCGTAATGTTAAAATACAAATAAGTTCGATATCAATTTTAGTAGTATGTTCAATGTGATTATTAATATGGTTAATTACTTCGTTATAATAACCTAGATTTTTTAAAAATTGTTCTCTATTGCCAATTGTATCTAAATAGGCATTCATGATGCGATAATCTGAATACCTTGTAATTGATGCTCTAAAACTATTAGTATCATTTTGAGTAGGGTGATTGTTTAAAATCATTGCTCTCCATCTCAATGGATTTCTAAATTCTTCAGGTGATAGTTCTGATACTTTTGGTAAAGAATTTGCAAAATCAGTTGCATTATTAATTATAAAAGTTCTTGTTTGTACTAGATTATCGAATTCTGTTCTTTGTTGTCCAATCTGCCTATATAAAGGATTGAAACTTTTCCATAATCTCTCAAATTTTTCATACGCGTCAACTGAATTATTTGCTTTGATTAAATAAGTTATAGAATTGAGGATGTTTTTTCCTTTTTCTGATTCGCTTAGTATGACTTCTAATTTCTCTTGTTGAAAACTATATTTAAATTTAAACTTTGGATTAATTATTTGATTTATATCTTCTTTTTCAAGTTTTTTTTTTGTTTCTAATTTACCGTTTTTTGAATGACTTACTGTTATTTTAGTGATTTCAACGAATTTTTCAAGTCGGGCATAATAATAAGCTAATGATTTAACAATTTGATTGTATAGGCTACTGTTATGATTGTAAAAAACAGATGAAAGATCAATTTTTGCTGAACGATAACAGCTAATAGTGATTTTATTTTCAGTAATTACAATATGATCTTTATAGCGTTTGGTACCAAGGTAATCAATATTGCCATTATATAAATTAGCTTTTGAAGAGTTCTTAAAATCTATTAAAATTTCGTATTTATTTATTCTTTCCATTTATGAATTCGTTTTTTTTCTAATTTCGTCCAACTTGTTTATATTTCTAACAGAATCATCCTTATTTACCCAATTTTGTAAGTACAATACTTATTAATTCATTTTCCTCCGCAATATAACAAAATTCTCACAAATAATTTACTGTAGATTTTCTGCCTATTTTCAAAAACTTAAAAAAAAAGCACAAAAAAAGTCCCCAAAATGAGGACTTTTAAATTTTATGAGAAAAAACTATTATTTAAAATAACTAAACGTTTCGTTATTTTCAATTTTCAATAGCGTTTCGTAAATCAATTTAATTACATTTTCTACGTCGTCGCGGTGCACCATTTCTACGGTGGTGTGCATATAACGCAACGGTAACGAAATCAAAGCCGAGGCAACTCCGCCATTGCTGTACGCAAAAGCATCGGTATCGGTTCCGGTAACGCGAGACGTAGCATGGCGTTGAAACGGTATTTTGTTTGCTACTGCTGTGTCTACAATCATTTCACGTAAAATGTTTTGTGTCGCAGGAGCGTAAGCAATAACGGGTCCGCGTCCCATTTTTAAATCCCCTTCAATTTTTTTGTCAATCATTGGCGTAGTGGTGTCGTGGCAAACATCGGTTACAATGGCAACGTTTGGTTTAATGCGTTGGGTAATCATTTCGGCACCACGCAAACCAATTTCCTCCTGCACCGAGTTTACGATGTACAATCCAAAAGGTAATTTCTTTTTGTTCTCCTTTAATAAACGCGCAACTTCGGCAATCATAAAACCACCCATGCGATTGTCGATGGCTCTACACACAAATTTATTGTGGTTTAAAATCTCAAAATTGTCTGGATACGTAATCACACAACCCACATGAACGCCTAATGCTTCCACTTCGGCTTTCGTTGAGCAACCACAATCAATAAAGATGTTTTCAATTTTTGCTGTTTCTTCTGCTTTTCCGCTTCTTCCTCTAGTATGAATCGCTGGCCAACCAAAAACACCACGAACAATGCCTTTCTTCGTATGAATGTTCACACGCTTCGATGGCGCAATCTGATGATCCGAACCTCCATTTCTAATCACGTAGATTAATCCGTCATCGGTAATGTAATTCACATACCATGAAATTTCATCCGCATGACCTTCAATCACTACTTTATAAGGAGCATCTGGATTAATAACACCAACCGCACTTCCATACGTATCGGTAATAAAGGTATCAACGTAGGGTTTTAAATACTCCATCCAAAGTTTTTGCCCTTCCGCTTCATATCCTGTTGGAGAAGCATTATTCAAATAATTTTCTAAAAAAGTCATCGACGACTTCTTTAATATCGATTTTGTACTCATAGTAACTATAATTTTTTGCTAAAATATAAATAAGTAATTAGAGTTTCATATAATTTCAATAAATTTGGTTTACTTTTTGCAGTGAGTTAAAAAGTATAAAAACAAACACCATGTATAAGTTAATTTTAAGTAGTTTCTTGCTATTCATCACTACTTTATCTTTTGCTCAAACCGAAACCGATACGTTAAAAATGACGCAACAGGATTCGTCTATTATATATTCTATCGAATTAAAGGAAATTATTTTCACGCCAGACAATGTGTATTCTATGGATGAAGATAAAAAAGCCAAGTTAATATTAAAGAGAAGAATCTTTAAAGTATATCCATTTGCTAAATTAACAGCAGATAAATTAACGCAGTTAAATGCTACCATGGCAAAACTAAAAACCAATCGCGAAAAAAAGAAATACTTTAAAATAGTAGAAAAATATTTGGAGGAAGAATTTGAACCGCGTTTAAAAAAACTATCTCGTAAAGACGGTCAAATCCTAGTCAAACTAATTTACCGCCAAACCGGAAGCACGACTTTCGATTTAATTAAAGAATACAAAAGCAGTTGGAAAGCCTTTTGGGCAAACTCCACCGCCTATTTATTCGACATCAATTTAAAAACTCAATACAAACCATACGACGTAAAAGAAGATTACCAAATAGAAGGAATCTTAAACGCCGCCTTCAATCAAAAGCAATTAACCAAGCAAGAACCAGCAAAACCTATCGACTTCGATAAGTTAAACAACCACTGGATCAACAAAATCAAAACCAAACCCACCGCAGAAGCTAAGAAGTAATTTTTTTAGAAGCAGGCGTTTAGTATTCCATAAAGACTAACAGTCCCGCTGTTCGCTACAATCTTTTTTTGCTTTGTCAAATTGAGCGAAGTCGAAATAAAGCAAAAAAAGGATTTCCACTCCCATCGGGGCTAGTCAAGGCGCTTTGCATTCCAGATAACCATTCC
>DNNO01000042.1 GCA_003497625.1 Flavobacterium sp.
GTTTTATTTTCATAAAACTTTTCAGAGTAAAAAACAGAATCTATAGTGTCATTTATCAAGGAAGAGATGATAGAAACATAGATCCTTTTATGAAATCTTTTAGACTATTAAAATAAATTATAATAATAGACCTTATCCTTAAACATTTTATCTTTAAATAAAATCAAAAAAATATCGTCCCTACAGGACTTCCTAATCGTTGTGTTTATTTTTTACCCATATTGCGTTCCTACGGAACTAAAAAAGTAAATACAACAATTTAAAATGCTGTCAGGCATGAAATATGGGTAACTTAAAGTAATATAGCTGGTAAAAATCCCGTAGGAATGTCATAGAAGAGATGCTTAACAGCATGACAAACTGGGTGTGATATGCGTTATGTGATGCTTCGTTACCTCAGCATGACAAACTGTGTGTAAAAACTTTGCGTGCTTTGCGACCCGAGACCAAAGGTCGAATTGACAAAGTAAAAAACTTAGCGCCTTTGCATTTAAAAAAAGATACTGAAACGAGTTCAGCATGACAAACGAAACGGTGAAACTTTGCGTTTAAAACTCATATTCTCTTTCCACTTTAGCAATTCTTACTTTGTAATTTTTGTACCAAGTAGTTTTACCTTTTTCTTGCGCTTCTAAATGTTCCATATTGGCTTTCCAGTTTTTTATGGCTTCTAAACTTTCCCAATACGAAACGGTAATTCCAATTTCGCTTCGTGCGCTTTCTATGCCTATATATCCAGGTTGGGCTTTGGCTAATTCTACCATTTTTATTGCCATTTCGGCATAACCTGCTTCCACTTCGGTTCTTGTAGAGGTAAAAATTACTGCGTAGTACATGAAAATTACGAATTAAAAATTATGAATTACGAATAGTTCTCGATACGATTTCTACGAAATCACTCGAACTAACGACTATTACTGAATACTGAGACTGACCACTGAGACTGAAGACTGAATACTAAAGTTTCTTCGCTTCTTCCCAAAAAACATCCATTTCGGCTAACGTCATATCCATTAAAGGTTTGCCTAATTCGGTGGCTTTGCTTTCTAAATATTGGAAACGCTTGATGAATTTTTTGTTGGTGCGTTCTAAGGCGTCTTCAGGGTTTACTTTTAAGAATCGGGCGTAATTTATCATGGAGAATAAAACATCGCCAAATTCGGCTTCTATTTTGTCTTGATTGCCGGCTTGTACCTCAACTTGGAGTTCGTTAAGCTCTTCTTGCACTTTGTCCCAAACTTGGTGTGGTTCTTCCCAATCAAATCCAACACCTTTTACCTTATCCTGAATGCGACTTGCTTTTACTAATGCTGGTAAACTTTTTGGTACACCTTCCAATACTGATTTTTTACCTTCTTTCAGTTTTAGTTTTTCCCAATTTTGCTTTACTTCTTCTTCGTCAGCCACTACCACATCACCATAAATATGCGGATGACGATCGATTAATTTATCACAAATCGAATTGGCAACATCGCCAATATCAAACGCATTCGTTTCGCTTCCAATTTTCGCATAAAACACAATGTGTAACAATACATCGCCCAACTCTTTCTTGATTTCCTGCAAATCGTTATCTAAAATGGCGTCGCCTAATTCATAGGTTTCTTCAATCGTTAAATGACGTAGACTTTCTAGCGTTTGCTTTTTATCCCACGGACATTTTTCGCGCAAATCGTCCATGATATCTAAAAGTCGGTTGAAAGCTTGTAGTTGTTGTTGGCGTGTGTTCATGATTTTGTTTTTTGTTTCAAGTTTCAAGTTTGAAATTGTTCTTTAACTTGAAATTGATTTTTGCACTTGTTTATGTAAAAATAAAAAATCCCACGTGGAAAACGCAGGATTTTAAAATATAGTTTTCAACTACTTATTCAGAAGCTGGAGTTTGCTTCGCCAATTCGCTATTGCTCGTGTCTTCTTCTTTAACTTCTTTAGATAATGCTTCTAATGAAACAAAACCTTTAGGTTGTAACAAATTGTACCAGTTTAAGATTTTCTTAATGTCAGAAGTATACACTCTGTCTTCGTCAAATTCTGGTAAAATTTCTCTGAAGTATGCTTTTAATTTCGCATCGTCTTCTTTGTGAGACATTGCTAAACCGTCGTTTTCTTTAGTAGCAATTGCTTTGAAAACTTCTGCTAAACGCACTTCTTCTGAATATGTGTACACTGCAATTTCTGATAACAAACTTACGTTAGCTCTCATTCCTACAGTTATTTTTTTTCCGTCTAATAAAGACTCGGCTACAAATCCTGTACGTGTTTGAATTTTTAATTCATATAAACCTGGTTTCCCAGAAATAGCTAATATTTTTTGAATGCTCATGTTTCTTACTTATTAAGGTTGGCAAATATCTAATCTTTATTTAAAAATGCAAAAATTTTAACGTCCTTTTTTGTTTACGTACTTCATTTTATAATCGGGTCTTGCTTTACCATCCATAATGTTTTGCAATTTCTTCCCAATTAACTTCTTTTTTAACATCGATAAGTGATCGGTAAATAAAATCCCTTCGATGTGATCGTACTCATGTTGGATAACACGCGCGATTAAACCATCATACACTTCTGTTTTTTTATTGAAATCTTCATCAAAATATTCAATCGTAATCGTATCATGACGAAAAACATCTTCACGCACATCTGGAATACTCAAACAACCTTCGTTGAATCCCCAAATATCACCTTCTTCTTTAATGATTTTTGCATTAATAAAAGTCTTCTTGAAATCTTTCATTAAAGCCGCTTCTTCTTTAGAAACATCATCACTATCGCTAAAAGGTTCGGTATCTACAATAAACAAACGAATTGGCAACCCAACTTGTGGAGCAGCCAAACCAACGCCATGCGCATGATACATGGTGTCATACATATTAGCAATTGTTTCTTTAAGATTCGGATATTCTGGTGTAATGTCCTCACATAGTTTGCGTAAGACTGGTTCTCCGTATCCATATATTGGTAAAATCATGGTAATCGTATTAATTTTAAAAATGCAAAAGTACTATTTTTTATAACGCAAATAATCTTGAAGTATAATTGTTGCGGCAATTTCGTCAACCAAAGCTTTATTTTGACGTTGTTTTTTATTTAAACCGCTGTCTATCATGGTTTGAAATGCCATTTTAGAGGTAAATCGCTCATCGACTCTCTCCAAAGGCATTTCAGGAAAAGCTTCTTTAAATTTTACCACAAAAGCATTTATGATTTCAGCACTTTGAGATGGTGTTCCGTCCATTTGTTTGGGTTCTCCAACGATGACGCACGCTACTTTTTCTTTAGAAAAATAGTCTTTTAAAAAAGCAATTGCCGTTTCTGATGGAATTGTGGTTAGCCCAAAAGCTATCATCTGCATTTCATCAGTAACGGCAATGCCTGTTCTTTTTATTCCGTAATCTATTGCTAAAATTCGCATTTATTGACTAATTTTTAGCAAATATAAGTTCAATTTACTTAATAATTTCAAATTCGGCTAAAGTTGCCATTCTAGCTTTGTTTAATTTTAAAGTTTTACCATCAAAATTATAATTATCTGCAATTTCTAAAACTTTAGCTAATTCTTGTTCCGTAAGCATATCGCCACAAGCCATCATGGTTGAAGCTACTTTTGAGAATTCAATACGACTTATATCTTCTTTTAATTTATAGCTTCCCATCATATTATTACAACCTGCAAAAGCTGAGAATCTTCCATCGGTATTAAAAGTAATTCCGTGTTCCCTTTTGGCATCTTTACTTCTCTGAACGCTCTTACCATTTAATTTCACCAAACGCCATTTTGAATTTTTCAATTCTACTTTAGCAACTTCTTTAGTTTTTGTTTCTTCTTTTTCAACTGGAGCAATTGGTTCCGATATTTCAATTCTCGATAATTGGTAATTAGAAGCTAAATCGCCTTCAATACGTTTTCCTTCAGCATCTAATTGAAACAATACACCTTCACCAACAAAATATTGATTAGGAGCTTCTAAACCTGAAAGCGTGATGGTATTACCAGCTTCATTCCATGTGAATTTTCCGGTTTCTTTAAAAACTTTGTCTGATTTTCCTTTATAAACGGTTTGCTTTGTGTAATTGTCGGCGGTTAATGAAATTGTGGTTTCAATAGATTCACAATCGGCACACGGAAGATTACCTCTATAGTTTCCTTGATAATCTAAACTGTTTTTTGCATTGTGTACATCTGACTGAACGACTGTTGAGTCAATTGGTGTAACTTCTGCTTCTTGGTTCGTTTCTTTTTTACAAGAAGTAAAACTGAAAGCTATCATTCCTAAAATTAAAAGCGTTTTTTTCATGTTGTTAGTTGTTTAATTTGTTATAAGTAAAGTTAATGAATTTTTCTATATCCAAAAACAATTCCAAAATTGAGAAAATGTTATCTTTGCTACACAAATTTTGAAAATCATGACCAATTTACAATCTACGATAGAACAAGCATGGGAAAATCGTGCTTTATTACAAGAAGAAACTACGCAAAAAGCCATTAGAGAAGTTATCGAATTATTAGATAGCGGAAAACTTCGTGTAGCTGAACCAATTGAAAATGGTTGGCAAGTAAACGAATGGGTTAAAAAAGCGGTGGTAATGTACTTCCCTATTCAAAAAATGGAAACTTGGGAATCGGGAATTTTTGAATATCACGATAAAATGTTATTGAAACGCAATTATGCTGAAAAAGGAATTCGTGTAGTTCCAAATGCGGTGGCAAGATATGGTGCTTATATTTCTTCGGGCGTAATTTTAATGCCAAGTTATGTAAACATCGGTGCTTATGTAGATGAAGGCACGATGGTAGATACTTGGGCAACAGTAGGAAGTTGTGCTCAAATTGGAAAACATGTTCACCTCTCAGGTGGTGTTGGAATTGGTGGTGTTTTAGAACCGTTACAAGCTGCTCCAGTAATTATTGAAGATGGTGCTTTCATCGGTTCAAGATGTATTGTAGTAGAAGGTGTTCACGTAGGCAAAGAAGCGGTTTTAGGTGCGAATGTTTGTTTGACTGGTTCGACTAAAATTATTGATGTTACAGACGATGAACCTATTGAATATAAAGGAGTTGTTCCAGCTCGTTCAGTTGTAATTCCAGGAAGTTACACAAAGAAATTCCCTGCTGGAGATTATCAAGTACCTTGTGCCATCATCATTGGCCAAAGAAAACCTTCAACCGATTTGAAGACTTCTTTGAATGATGCATTGAGAGAATACAACGTAGCGGTATAATCAAAATTAAAATACAAAGTGAATTCCAATTCATGACAAAATTGTTGTGAATTGGAATTTTTATTTTCCTCTAAAAGTAAATTACAAGTAAATAAATTGTAAATTTTATATGAATGGTTAAATTTGCTGAAAATTACCTTTCTATGTCAAACTATTTTAGCAGTGTAAAACTATTTTTCAAGCGCTTTTTTATTGTTCTTTTTATATATCAAATTTGTCGTTTGTTGTTTTACTTTTTCAATCGAAATGCCTTTGAAAACATTTCTGCTAAGGGTTTTTTAGGCGGAATTCATTTTGATTTATCGGCAATAGCTTACATCAACTTAGTTTTTGCACTTTTGCACTTTATTCCAGGTAATTTTAAATACAAACCTAACTATCAAAAGTATTTGAAAATTGGTTTCTTCATTGTGAATTTCATCTTCATTTTAACCAATTTTGTTGATTTCGAATATTATAAATTCACCGGAAGAAGAAGTACTTTTGGCATGATTACCGCAAGCGGAATGGAGAATGAAATTGGCGGATTAATCTTCTCTTTTTTAGTTGAATTTTGGCATTTACCAATTCTTGCTTTGGTTTTAGGAATAGTATTTTGGAAGGTAATTCCGAATTTAAAATCAGCAAGCGAACAAAGTGCAAACTGGTCACAAATTGCGAAACAATCCGGAATGTTTGTGCTTTTAATGGGATTTGCATTCTTGTTAGGTCGTGGTGGTTTTCAGAAAAAACCGTTGCGAATTGTAGATGCAGTAAATTATGGTTCTATAAATCAATCCGCAATTGTGTTGAATACACCGTTTTGCATTATTAAAACTATTGGTAAAAAAGAAACCTTAGAATCGCCAAAATACTTTTCGGAAACGGAATTAAATCAAATTTTCAATCCAATCACTGAAATCTCTTCAACTGAAAATCCGAACAAAAAAAATGTGGTGATTATTATTTTAGAAAGTTTCGGAAGAGAAAATATTCAGCGCGGACAAACGCCTTTTTTAGATGCTTTGATTGAAAAATCATTATTCTTTGAAAATGGTTTTGCTAACGGAAAACTTTCAATTGATGCCGTTCCTTCTACGCTTTCGAGTATTCCGAGTTTAATGAATAATTCGTTAATTACGTCAAGTTATTCGATTAACGAAGTGTATGGTTTACCAAAAATTTTAAAAGATAACGGCTATCAAACTGCGTTTTTTCACGGAGCTTTCAACGGAAGTCAGAATTTTGACCAATATTGTAAAGTAGCTGGTTTTGATAATTATTTTGGTAAAAACGAATACGTTGGTCCAGAAGCATTTGATGGAAGATGGGGCATTTTTGATGAAGAATTTATGCAATATTTTTCAGGTAAAATGACCGAATTCAAACAACCATTTTTCAGTACGATTTTTACAATATCATCCCATAATCCATACATTATTCCGCAAAAACACAAAGGGAAATTTCCAAAAGGAACTACTAAAATTCATGAAAGTATTGCTTATTCTGATTATGCTTTGAAACGATTTTTTGAAACGTCTTCTAAAGAAGATTGGTATAAAAACACGCTATTCATAATTACTTCTGATCATACTTCATCGGAACCAACTGAGAAAAAGTTTAAAACTAATGTCGGGAAATTTAGAGTTCCTATTTTATTCTTCGATCCTTCAAATCCTTCTATCGTTGGAAAAAATCAGAAGAATTTACAACAAATTGACATCATGCCTTCGATAATTGATTATCTAAATATCGATAGCAAAATGATTACCTACGGTAAATCGTATCAGTCTGAAAAAGATTTTGTGGTGTATTATTTAGATAACATTTACCATTATGTTTCGGGCGATTATTACTTGGCTTTCGACGGAAAAAAATCGTTAGGATTATATAATTTCAAAAAAGATGAATTACTAAAAACCAATGTAATCAAAACCGAAAAAGAAAAGGCAACCGAAATGGAAACGTTTATAAAAGCCTATATTCAATCGTTTAATGAGCGAATGATTGGAAATAAATTAACGCTTCAATAATTTTTCTTGGCGTTGTAATTTCAGCAGTTTGGCGTATTTCATGTGCGAGAAAAACCCTTGGATTAAGGCTATTGTGATGCCGTCAATTCCGTTGAAAATTCCTTTTTTGAAGAAATAACATCTTATAAAAGCGGTTAAACCATTAACTACTGGTTTCATTGCTCCTACTCTTTTTCCTTGGTCAAAAAGTTGTTGCGCATGCCAAGTAGAATATTGGTTTTTCTTAGCTATAATTTGCTCAAAAGATTCCCAGCCATAGTGTAAAATATGAACGGCTACTTTTTTCTCGTTAGTAGTTTCAATTTTTTGATGCACTTTAGCTGGCGAAGGTTGTGCCGTTTTCTTATTGAAGAAACGCACTTTATGATCGGGATACCAACCTGAAAAATCAATCAATTCATCGGCTAAAAAGTTTTTAACTCGAAACGAAAAAGCATCGTAATCTCCTTCTAAATATTTTTCTTTTAAAATGAATTCTTTGGCATCTGTATCTAAAAATTCGTCTGCATCTAAATTTAAAATCCAATCGTTTTTGCAAAATGGCAATCCATGCGTGCGCTGTGGTCCATCGCCAAGAAACTTTTGAGAAATAACTTTTGCGCCTTTTTCTTCGGCAATTTTTACCGTATTATCAGCACTTAACGAATCAACAACGATTACTTCATCGCACACTTCAAACAAAGCATCGATGCATTTTCCAATATTTTTTTCTTCATTATAAGTAATGACTAAACCGCTAATTGCCATAAAAATTGAATTTTCACAAAAGTAATCAAATTATTTTGTTGGCAAAGTTTCAAAATCAGTGTATTTTAGCCAAATAATTTATCAAAAATGAAAATTTTAGTCATACAACAAAAGCGAATTGGAGACGTACTTACCTCAACTATTTTATCCAATAATTTGAAGCAAAAATATCCGGATGCACAAATAGATTACATGTGCTATGCCAATTGTGTTGATGTACTAAAAAACAATCCAAACATTGATAATATTATTGTTTTGGAAGAAAAAGTACGAAAAAACTATCTTTCCCTTTTTCAATTTATTTTCAAAATTAGAAGTACCAAATATGATGCGGTAATTGATGCTTACAGTAAGTTAGAAACTAATTTAATTACACTGTTTTCTGGTGCAAAATTCAAGATTTCATACAAGAAAGGTTATTCTAATATTTTTTACAATTATAATATTGAACGCTTAAAAAACGGTACAAAATCGGAAATTGGATTGGCAATTATTAATCGTTTACGTTTACTAAAACCACTTATTGAGGAAGAAATTACCGATTATAAACCAAAAGTTTTTTTAACGGATTTGGAAATTAATCAAGCAAAGGAAATGCTATCAAAATTTCCATTAAAAACCGACAAACCCACTTTTATGATTGGGATTTTAGGCAGCGAATGGTACAAAACTTATCCGTTTGAAAAAATGGCGGAATTGCTAGATTTTACCGTGCAAACAACTGATGCGAATTTACTTTTCAACTACATTCCGAAACAAAAAGAAGATGCTCAAAAAATCTTCGATTTGTGTCTTCCCGAAACACAACAACGTATTTATTTTGATTTGTATGCCAATGATTTGCGTTCGTTTTTAGGTTTATTGTCGCAATGTGATGCTTTAATTGGCAACGAAGGCGGAAGTGTAAACATGGCAAAAGCATTGTTTATTCCTACGTTTTCGCTGTTTTCACCAAGTGTAGATAAAGAAACGTGGCAAATTTTTGAAGATGATAAAAACATCTCAATCCATTTAAAAGATTTGAAACCAGAAATTTATACCGAAGTTGACGAAAAATTTATCAAAGAAAACACATTCAAATATTTTGAAGAATATCCGATTGCTTTAATTAAAGAAAAATTAAAGGGTTTCTTTGAAATTATTCGCTAAGATATTTTGACAAACCATTTTCAATAAAAGTTACATTGTGTTTTTTATTGAAATTGCGAATAGCATTGTTTTTCTCCCAAGTTTCAGGCGTTGCGTAACCTCTTTTGTGGTCTAAATGCAAACAAACAGCACTGTAACGAATTTGCTTGGATAAAATTCCGAAGTTGAACAAACGTTCGCCAACTTCTCTATCCAAACCACCGTATTGCATTTCTTCGTTAAAACCATTCACGTCAATTAAATCTTTCTTAAAGCAAGACGTGTTGTGACCGTTAAAAGTTCGTTTCGTAGGTGTTAACCAATTCATGAAAGTAGCAAAAAGTGAAATCTTGGTCAGTTTTGATAATTTAAAAGTCTTAGAAACTCCATTTTTTATCAACCAAGAAATAGAAAAACAATCTTGCTTTTGGATATTTTCTAATGAAATTTTCTGAGACGTTTCCATTGGTAATTTAAAATATCCTCCAGAAAGAAAATAGCCTTCTTCTTGGTGTTTTAAGTGTTGGCCCACAAAATCTTTTCGTGGAATACAATCGCCATCAGTAAAAAGCAAGTAATCTGAATTTGTTTTTAAGATGGCTTTATTCAGAATTTTACATTTCTGAAAACCATTATCTTCTTGCCAAACATGAACAATTGGAAACTTAAATTGAGTTTGAAAGGATTCAATTACTGCTTTTGTTTTTTCGGTAGAACCATCATCGGCAATAACAACCTCAAAGTTTGGCTCAGTTTGGACGCTGTATCCAACAAGCACTTTTTGAAGCCATTCTTCCGAATTGTAAGTGGTGATAATTACCGATAATTTCATGCAAAGAATTAAAAGTGAAAAATACTACTTTTTCCAGAACTTTAATTTCTTTTTGATTCTTTTTTTTCGGTGAAAGCGATATTGGAAATCGGCCGTTAAACCCCACATGGTTTCAAAAATGTTAGTTTCGTTACCGTTTGAAAGTTTTGCGTATTCGTTACTCATCACTGCAATCATGTCTTTCTTGTGTGTGATTTTCGATAAATTCTTCATTCGGGTTTTGAAATCGATAGTTTGATGAAACTGCATTCGATTCAAATCTACTAGAAAAAAGGAATAACTTCCGTCATTATTTTTACGAATTAAGGTATTTCCTGGCGAATGATCTAAAAACTCAATGCCTTTTTGATGCATTTCGAAGGTAAATTGGGTAAACTTTCGGATGATAAAATCTCTATTTTCAAAAGCTTCATTTTGAACAATTTCTCTAAATTCGAAAACATTTTCTAAATGTTCGCAAGCGTAATAACTTTCTTTTAATCCGATAAAATCATAATTTTCAAAAAAAGCAACAGGTTGTGGCGTTCCAATTTGCATTTCCATCAATTTTGAAGCAAACTCGAAAGAACGACGCGCTTTTGATTTTCTAAAATAGCGATAAGCAATTTTATTAATGATGTTAGGTTTCTTGAACGATTTTATGCTAATCACTTCATTTCCCAATTCAAAAAGTTTAATTGCATTTCGCTTTCCAATAACAAAATCTTTTCCAGATGATGTAAAATGGGTAATACAATTTTCGATTTGAGTTTTATATTTTGAGAAGTTAGGATGATACTGCGCTAGCATATTTTTTTTATTCAAAAGTAGCTATTGTTGGTTATAATTCCAATTTATTGAATATTTTTACATGATTTTAGCAAACGAATATGAAAGAATTACCAAAATGTTCCTTAGTTACACCAACTTATAACTGGCCAGAAGCGCTTGAACTATTGCTTTTAAGTATTACAAAACAAACCGTTTTACCTAATGAAGTAATTATTGCCGATGATGGTTCAAAAGAGGAAACTCGTTTGCTAATTGAGCATTTTCAAAAATCATTTCCTGTTCCGTTAATTCACGTTTGGCATGAAGATAATGGCAATCAAAAGCCAAAAATAATGAACAAAGCTATTGCACAAGCCAAATACGAATACATCGTAGAAATTGATGGCGATATCATCATGCATCCCAATTTTGTGAAAGATCATTTAACCTATGCTGAAAAAGGAGTCTATTTGTTTGGTTCGCGAGTAAATATTCAAAAATCGATTTTAGAAAGTATTTTCAAGAACAAAACCACTTCGTTTCATTTCTTTTCTAAAGGAATTAAAAAACGTGGAAGAACATTGCGAATTCCTTTCTTTATGAATTCTGCTAAACTTCACGACAAGCGTTCTTCAAAACTTAGAGGTTGCAACATGTCGTTTTGGAAAGAAGATTTCATTAAAGTAAATGGTTTTAATGAAGGTTTAGTAGGTTGGGGAGTTGATGATTCTGAGTTAATTCAACGCATTCACAATATCGGAATTCAAGGAAAACGATTAAAAAATGTTGGAATTGCTTATCATATCTACCATAAAGAACAAGACAAAAGTCACATTCATTTGAACAATGCTATTGAAGATGAAGTAAGAGAGAAAAAAATAACTTTTGTTGAAAAAGGTGTGAATCAGTATTTATAATTTCATTACCCTAAGATATTCCTCTTTGGTTTGCTTAGCAATATTTTCTGCATTGAAATCATTTTGAATAATTTCTTTACTCTTTACGACAAACTCAGACTTTAAGCTTTCATTATCTAAAAGAGTTAAAACTTTAGCAGCCAATTGCTTGAAATCTTTCACTGGAGCAATAAAACCATTTTTTCCGTCTTGAATAACATCTGGAACCACTCCAACTTGAGTTGAAACTACCGGAGTTCCTAATAACATGGCTTCTAAAACAGATGTTGGACCACCTTCTCTTTGTGATGTCATTAAAAAAGCGTCAAATTGAGGAACTAATGATGAAGCGTTTTCTATTTTATCTGTAAAAATTATTGCATCTTCCAAGCCTTTATCTTTTATTAGTTGTTGTAATTCAGGCGTATTTTTTGTGAATTCGCCTATTTGGATAAACTTAATATCTTTTCGATTTAGCTTATTAACTACTTCGTCAGCAACATATATAAAAGTTGGTAAATCTTTTGCATTGGAATGATTAGCGATATTTCCAACAACCTTAAGTTCTGAATCAATTTTGTAGGTTTCTCTTAAATCTAAAACTGGTTTCAGATTCAATATTTCCAACGAAACACAATCGTGAACTACTACCGTTTTGCTTTTTGCTTTTTCGTTTAAGATTTTACCTAAATCTCTTTTAACCGAATTAGAAACACAAATAATGGAAGCTAATCCTTTAAAATTATATTTTAAATTACTTAAGAAGCTACTGCTTGTTCCCATTCCTTTTTTAGAAAAAACAGTTTTGGGTTTGATACCAAATAAAATTTTTGCAATTACATAAAAAGTAAGCGAATCGCTGGTATGTAAATGTATAATATCGGGGTGAAAATCGTTAATTACATTCTTTAGTAAAGAAAAGTTTCTTGGTTTATTTAATTTTCTATCTTTGACTCCAATAAACGAGATTGATTTTTTAGCGCATTGACTTTCTAATACCGAATCTTCAATGCCAAAAACTAAATTTTCAACTTCATTTTTTGCTAATTCGGGTAAAATATACATCATCTGTTGCTCATTGCCGCCCCATCCTTTTGCTCCAGATATATGTAATATTTTCATTGAATTTGATTTTTTATTTTGATTGATTTTGTAAAATTATATAAATTAAAAATTAAAATAAAAAAATTGCATTTTATTTAACTTACGATAGTAAACAACAAATGGATTTATCAATCATAATTATTAACTACAATACGAGTAAATATTCTATAAATTGTATAGAGAGTATTGTAAATACTATTTCTGATTCCATTAATTACGAAATAATTCTTGTTGATAATTGTTCTGAAATTACAGATCTCCAAAACTTAGAAGAGCAAATAAAAAAATACAATCGCTTAAAGTTAATTAAAAACCCAACAAATAGCGGTTTTGGAGGTGGAAATACAATAGGAGCAAAAGTAGCTGAAGGACAATTTTTAGCCTTTGTTAATAACGATACGCTTCTTATAAACGATTGTTTTTCTATCTTAATTGATGCAATGGAATCAAATCCAAGTTATGGCGTTTGTAGTCCACAATCATTTAAAGAAAATGGTGATTTTTTACCTACAATTGATCATTTTACATCACCTAGTAAAGAATTATTTGGAAGAGCTTTTCTAGAATTTATAAATCCAAAAAGATACCCAAAAAGAAAACAAATATATTTCAAACCGCAAAGAGGACAATTTGTTAGCGGAAGTTTTATGATATTTAGAAAAGAAGATTTTGATAAAATTGGAGGATTTGATACTAAAATTTTCTTATACCAAGAGGAAACAGATATTTGCAAAAGATTATTAAAAATTAACAAATACGCTTATTTAATTCCGGAAGCTAAATTTATTCATTTTCATGGTGCTAGCACAAAAAAGTCGATTGCTATAAAGACGGAATTAAAACTTTCAACACTTTACGTTATCAAAAAACATTATGGTTGGTGGGCTCATAAATTAATTTTGTTCTTTTTCATAGTAAAATATTTTATACGAAGTTTTTTTAAACCTGAATATTGGAATATTTTCAAAGTTTTAATAAAGGGTGGTCAATTGAATCATTCTCTTCTAAAAAAATAATTAAAATTTAAGATGAAAAAAAGTATTGTTTTTGTTAGTAACAGTCTTCCAACATACGATAAAGATTCAGGAGCTAATCGATTAAAAGAGATTATTGAAGAGTTTCTTATCTGTAATTTTGAATGTTATTTTCTAACTAGCGAAAACGATTCAAGTAGTAAATATTGGAAATATTTCTCCGAGATTGGTGTTACAATTTTAAATGTTTCAGAAATTGAGAAAATTCAAACTTTAAAAAATGTAAACTTTGTTTGGTTTAATGGTCCGAATTCATTTAAAAAAAATCTGAATTTTGTTTCTCAGCATTTACCGAAATCAAAAATCATTTATGATATGGTAGATGTTCATTTTTTACGATACAAAAGATCACTACAATTAAATCCGTTTAAAATTTCAGACTATAAAAGGTATTTCAAATACAAAAAAATTGAAACTAAATTAATCAAGAAGGCCTCAATTGTAGTTGCAATTTCTGAGAAAGAAAAAGAGTTAATTAGTAAATATGTATCGCCAGAAAAAGTAATTACTATTTCAAATATTCATTATCCAAAAGTTAGTAAAGCTGAAATCCCTACTTTTAACCAAAGACAAAATATTTTATTTATAGGTTCAAAACACACCCCAAATATTGATGCTATTTACTTTCTTTACAATGAAGTTATGCCAAAAGTTTGGAAAACTAATAAAGATATAAAAGTGCAAATTATTGGAGATGTTGCTGAAGAAATCAAAGGAATTTCACATCCCATGTTTGAATTTTTAGGTTATGTTCCGAATGTTGAATCTTACTTTTTGAATAGTAAATTAATGGTTGCTCCATTGCGATATGGTGCTGGTGTAAAAGGTAAAATTGGTCAAGCATTTGAATATTATTTACCAGTTATTACAACAGATATTGGTGCAGAGGGGATGAATTTAAAAAATAATCATCATGCTATAATAACCAACGATTCTACAGAATTTGCCAATAAAATTATTGAACTTTATGAAAACGAAGAGCTTTGGCAAAAATTAAGCAATGCTAGTGAAGACAGTTTAAAACCATTTTCAAAAGAACATTTGCGAAATGTAATTCAATCTATTTAAAAACGTTATCTAACTCTGAATAAACCGAATTTACTGATAAATAGTTTTCGAAGAAATTTTTAGACAATGTTTGTTGTTGCTTGTAAAAGTTTTCATCTGTTAGCAGTTGTTCAATATATTTAGAAAAAGTTGTAGCGTCTTCGGCAACCAAACAACCGTTGTTTGTTTTATTTATTAATCCATCAATTCCTCTTGGATTACAAACAACAGGTAAACCAAAAGAGAGCGCTTCAACAACCTTTATTTTAAGTCCAGTACCAGATAACATTGGACAAATTGCTACTCTTGATTCGCTGTAAACTTGATTTAAATCTTCAACAAAATGCATTTTAGTAACATTTGGAAGTTCCGAAATATGTTCGTTAATCTTTCCAACAACGCAAATTGACAGGTTAGGATTTAATTTAGGATAAACTTCTTCAAAAAACCATTTTGCCGATTTTACATTGTGTTCATTACTACTAGCAACATAAACCAAATCATATTTTTTTTGAGTGCTATTAAATTGGAATTTAACTTCCAAAGCATGAGGAATTGTGATTACTTCACTTGTAACAAATTGCGAAAACACATAATTTTCATCAGAAGAAATGACCCAAACTTTTTGAAATAAATTCAGCAATTCAACTTCTTTATTAAAATACTTACCCAAGTTAAATCGCTTTTGATTTTGAAACTGAGAAGTTAAAAAATCATGCGTATCAATTATTAACTTAGCATTTTTTAAATGTTTATTTTTCCTAATTAATTCAGTCCAGTAGGCATACGAAATAATAATATAATCATACTTATTTTCTCTCAAAATTTTAGAGAATTGTTCTTTATGACCAAATCTTGTCCTATCAAAATCTCTAATTCTTCTCTTTAATTTATTCGGAATTGCATAAGTAAACAAATACGATATAGTCTTAGAAATACGTTTATCTCTTTTCAAAAGAAAACCATTTTCTATCAAATCAGCATTTTTAATTGAATCTAAATCATCTTCAGAAAATGATTTTGAAGCAATTCCTATATAATCAATTTTATGATTTCTATTTTTAAAATACTGAAGCAAGGCAAATGCTCTGGCATTATTTCCTTGATTAGAAGCCGCTGGATTTTCGGGATAGAAATAAAGTATTTTCATAAATTAGTTTCTGTAAATTTACAGTATTAAATTTGAATTAAAAGCTGTTAACTAGATTCACACAAATATTGAAAAAAATCATTATAAATTAAAATTTATTTAAAAGCCACTATTTTTTTGTTCTTTTGCAGATAAAATTAAATGAATTAAGTATGAAAGAAGCTTTATTAAAATATGATTTCACAGATAATGGATTAAATATTGGCGATTACATTCAAAGTTTAGCCGCTAAACAATTTTTAAACAACCAAGATCCTATTTTAATTAGTAGAGAAGCTTTAAACGAGTACGATGGTGAACAAGTAAAATTAATTATGAATGGTTGGTTTTTAATGAATGGAGAAAATTTCCCTCCTTCAGAAAATATAACACCTTTATTAGTTTCACATCACATCAATACTTCTGTTCATTCTCATTTTAGAAAAGAAGAAGTTGTTAATTTTTACAAAAAAAACGAACCTGTTGGATGTAGAGACTACTTTACTTTAGATTTTTTAGAAAGTTTAGGAGTAAAATGTTATTACACAGGTTGTCTTACCTTAACATTATCTGAAAAATATAGTTCTAACAAAAAAAATGATACCATTTACTTTGTTGACCCAAGATATAAAAAAGCAAGAGGTTTAGCTGATCAATTAACTCGACTTTTTTTGTTAGTAACAAAATTTAATACAATAAGTACAATTCGATCTAGATATATTAGATCAAACAATAAAAAAAGTTGGAGAAAAACTTTAGATTTTTACCGTTCATTTTCACAAATATTTGATGATGAAGTTTTAAAAAAAGCTATCTATGTAAAACACTACATGCCTGCTAATAAATTTAATAATGATGCCGAAATATTTGCTTATGGCGAAGAGTTATTAAGAAAATACGCTTCAGCAAAATATGTAGTTACATCTAGAATTCACTGTGCTTTACCAAGTTTATCTCTAGGAACTCCTACATTATATATAGACATTCCAAACGACCATAATGTAAGTTCGTGTAGATTAAATGGCATTAAAGAATTTTTCCACATTATCCACACAAACGGAACTAAATTGACTTGTGATTTATTAAAAAATGGCGAAAAATTCAATTTAAAATCATCTTTCACAAATAAAGAAGATTTCATTGTTGTGAAAGAAAAAATCAAAAAAACAGTAATTGATTTTATAAAAAAATAAAGATTTACTAATGAATATATCTGAAGAAGTACACAACGCATACGAAGTCATCAAAAATGGAGGCATTATTTTGTATCCAACCGATACCGTTTGGGGAATTGGATGTGATGCTACTAATGAAGAAGCGGTAAAAAAAATCTATGCTTTAAAACAACGTGAAGAAACCAAAAGCATGATTGTTTTAATGAATGGCGAACGCATGATGTACAACGTTTTCAAAGAAATTCCTGAAGTGGCTTGGCAAATTTTAGATTTATCAGAAAAACCAACGACTTTAATTTTAGATAATCCTCGAAATGTTGCAAAAAATATCGTAGCAGAAGACAATACTTTAGGTGTTCGAATTGTTACTGAACCTTTCTGCTTTAAATTAATGGAACGCATGAAAAAACCATTGGTTTCAACTTCCGCAAATATATCGGGAATGTTTACACCAAAAACTTTCAAAGAAATTAGTCCCGAAATTATAAAAGGTGTGGACTATGTAGTAAATTTGCACCACGATAAAGTTTGCAAAAATCCTTCTACGATTATTAAATTAGGTTTAGATCATCAAGTAAAAGTGATTCGCAAGTAATTTTGTTTTAAGCACAAAGTATTCAACAACTTGAAACTTTGAACTTGAAACTTGAAACAAAAAGCATGAATTACAAACAACATTTAGAACATAACATTTTCAAAATCATTTCACAAGCAGCTCAAGAACTCAACTTGGAATGCTATGTAATTGGTGGTTTTGTTCGCGATATATTACTCAACAGAGACCACAAAAAAGACATCGATATCGTTGCTGTTGGTAGCGGAATTGAATTAGCCTTAAAAGTTTCTGAATTGATTCATTTTCATCCAAAAGTGCAAGTTTTTAAAAACTATGGTACAGCGATGTTGCGTTATGATGATATCGATGTGGAGTTTGTTGGTGCTCGAAAAGAATCATACACTCACGATAGCCGAAATCCTTTAGTGGAAAATGGAACTTTAAAAGACGACCAAGAAAGAAGAGATTTTACGATAAATGCATTAGCTTTTTCATTAAACGCTGAAAACTTTGGTGATTTAGTTGATCCATTTAATGGTGTGGAAGATTTGAAAAACAAAATCATCAAAACACCTTTAAATCCAGACATTACCTATTCCGACGATCCGTTACGCATGATGCGTGCGATTCGTTTTGCTACGCAATTGAATTTTGAAATAGAATCAGAATCATTAGAAGCGATTTCTAGAAATAAAGACAGAATCAATATTATTTCAGGCGAACGCATTGTTGATGAATTGCATAAAATTTTAGCTTCTGAAAAACCTTCGATTGGATTTTTGCACTTGTATAAAACCGGTTTATTAGACATTATTTTACCAGAACTTACGGCGTTAAACAATGTCGAAGAAGTGGAAGGTCATACACACAAAAACAATTTTTATCACACGCTAGAAGTAGTTGATAATATTTGTCCGAATACCGATGATGTATGGTTACGCTGGTCGGCATTATTACACGATATAGGCAAAGCTCCAACCAAAAGATTCAACAAAAAACAAGGTTGGACGTTTCACGGACACGAATTTTTAGGTGGAAAAATGGTCAAAAAAATATTTGAGCGTTTGCACATGCCTTTGAATCACAAGATGAAGTTCGTGCAAAAAATGGTGATGATGAGTTCACGCCCAATTGTGATTGCAGAAGATATTGTTACGGATAGTGCAGTTCGTCGCTTGGTTTTTGATGCAGGTGAAGATATTGATAGTTTAATGACGTTGTGCAAAGCGGATATCACCACAAAAAATCCAAAAAAATTTCAGAAATACCATAAGAACTTCGACATCGTAAAAGAAAAGATTGTAGAAGTGGAAGAAAAAGACCGCGTTCGTGTTTTTCAACCACCTATTTCGGGCGAAGAAATTATGGAGTTATTCGGATTAAAACCTTGTAGAGAAATTGGAATTCTAAAAGAAGCGGTTAAAGAAGCGATTTTAGAAGGCGAAATCCCAAATGAATATGAAGCTGCTAAAGATTTTATCCTAAACAAAGCTTCAAAAATGGGATTGAAAAAAGTATAAAAATTATAATCTGTTAAAGCACTTTTCAAATAAGCATTGCGTAAATTTGGGGTGCTTTTTGAATATCAAAAAAATGAAAACAAATAAATCGGTTATTTACTGGCTACTTTCGGGATGTGTTTTGTTATTTATTATGGTAACTGTTGGTGGAATTACTCGTCTTACCAACTCAGGCTTATCCATGACCGATTGGCACTTAATCAACGACACCTTCCCTCCTATGTCGGAAGAAAAATGGGTAGAAGCTTTTGAAGAATACAAGAAATTTCCAGAATATCAAAAAGTAAATCAGTACAAAGATTTTCAATTAGACGATTACAAATTCATCTTCTTTTGGGAATGGTTTCACCGTTTTATTGGTCGTATTATTGGTGTTGTTTTCATTATTCCGTTCGTTTATTTCCTAATCAAAAAACAATTAGATAACGAAACAATAAAAAAATGTTTCATTCTATTAGGAATGGGTGCTTTTCAAGGATTCTTAGGTTGGTTTATGGTAGCTAGTGGATTAAAAGACATGCCTGATGTGAGCCACTTCAGATTAGCGATTCACCTAACATTTGCTTTTATTACGTTTGCTTACACACTTTGGGTAGCTTTAGATTTAATTTATCCAGAACGAAAATTACCAGTTTTAGAATTACGAAAAATTGCTCGTATTGCTTTGGTAATTCTAATCATTCAAATTATTTACGGAGGTTTTGTTGCAGGTTTAAATGCAGGATTAATTCACAATCATTGGCCTTTAATGAGCGATGGACAATTTTTCCATGAAAGCATTCAACTAGAACAATCGAATTTACTTTTAGCATTTACAGAAGGAAAAAGCGGTGTACAATTCATTCACCGAACATTTGCTTATGTAGTTGTATTTTCAATTATTTATTTATTCATAAAAAGTAGAAAATTTGTATTAGACAAAACGCAAGATAACGGAGTTAAAACGTTATTGGTTTTTGTTTTCATTCAGTTTTTATTAGGGATTTTTACCTTGCTATTCCATGTGCCGCTTTGGTTAGGATTAGCACATCAAATTATGGCTTTCTTTTTATTAACAGCCATGACGTTTACATTGCATAGATTCACAAAATAAGGTTACCGACTATATTGTCACAGTTCTTTGTTATTAACTTTAAATGTCAAAATTAAATGCTTCAGATAAATTTTTAGATTTGTCTGACTATGGAAGATCTTTTGGAAGATTTTTCGCTCTTCAATTAAAAGAAACACGATTTACAGCTATTCATGTTACGCTTTTATTTGGAATTTCTGGCTTAATTGCAATCTATTGTATTTTAAATCAATACTATTTAGCCGCTGCTTTTTTCATCATCTTAAAATCTGGTATTGATGCCGCAGATGGTGAATTAGCTCGATTGAAAAACACACCTTCTTATGTGGGAAGATATTTAGATAGTGTATTTGATATTGTCTTGAACTTTCTTTTTCTGATGTCAATTTGCTATGTTTCTAAAACTTCAATTTGGGTCGCATTATTGGCTTTTATTGGCATTCAATTACAAGGAACACTTTACAATTATTACTATGTAATTTTAAGAAATAAGTCTGTTGGAGGAGATGCAACGAGTAAAATTTTCGAATACAAAACACCAAAAGCTTTACCAGGTGAAACACAACAAGCAGTAAATGTTTTATTTGGAATCTACACTTTAGTATATAGTATATTCGATAAAATTATTCACTTTTTAGATGCTGATGCTTACAAAGTAAAAACATTTCCTAATTGGTTTATGACTTCTCTTTCGCTTTACGGATTAGGCTTTCAATTATTAATAATTGCGTTCATGTTACCTTTAGGATGGATTGAATTCATCGCTCCATTCTTTATTACTTATTCTTTATTGATTTTTGTTCTTATAGGAATTAGAAAAACGTGGATACACTAATTCTAAAAACAAAAAGAGTGAAATATTACATTTCACTCTTTCTAATAATATATCTGGAATTTATTTTTTCACTTTAATAGAACAACCAATTGCTTTTGTAGTATTTGGTGTTGGCTCTTGCCCTTTTTCCAAAGCTGCAATAGCATTTTCTAAATATTTTTCTTTTACCTGAGACGCATCTTCCACATTATCGTCGATAGCGCCTATATATTTCACAACTAAATTCTTATCTAATAAAAATACGTGAGGTGTTTTTGTTGCTCCATATTGCGGATAAATTTTCTGACCTTCATCAAACAAGTATGGGAATGTAAATTTCTTTTCTTTCGCTCTCTTTTGCATCAATTCAAAACTATCGTCAGGTTGCGCTGCAGGGTCATTTGGATTAATCGCTAACAAAATATACCCTTTTGATTTGTATTTCTTAGCTAAATCAATAATTCTGTCTTCATACTTTACTGCAAACGGACAATGATTACACGTAAAAACAACGATAAAACCTTTCGCATCTTTATAATCAGCCATGCTGTACATTTTATTGTCAACCGATTTTAATTTGAAATCGGTAGCCTTATCTCCTACTTTATATCCTGTAGGATTCGTAAAGCTCATTAAAACGCCCATTAGTAAGGCAAAAAATCCAATTCTTTTCATAGTATTAATTTAATTTGGTTAGTGATTCATTTACAAACTGATTTAATTCTTCAAACGAGGCAAATTCTTGTTCTACAAAAATACCTTTATTTCCATTTATAATCCAAGTAGCCGGAATAGAACCTGACCAATTTTCATCGACTTTTGAAATCCAATTGTTGAATTTTTTATCGGCCATGTAAGTGGTTACAAAAGTGTAATTCTTCTTTTTTAAAAAAGGTTTCAATTTACTTTCAACTTGTTTATCGAAATCTAAACTTACGGTTACAACTTTTATATTTGGATTTTCTTGATGTAATTTTTGAAAATATGGTAATTCTTTCACACATGGTGCGCACCAGGTGGCCCAAAAGTTAACTACCAGAGGTTTTTCCGAATTTTTCTGAATATAAGCATTCAATTCGTCAAAGTTTTGAAACGTAATTAAGTCTTGAGCTTTCGCAGAAAAACTCAAAAAGAAAACCGAAAGCACTATTAAACGAAAATATCTCATCTACTTTTTTATCAAAAATAGTGAGATATTCATTTTGTTTATTGTTAATTAACAATTCTTTATCAACCTAATTAAAGACAAATTCAATTAATTCTAATTTATTTAGAATGTAACATTTTAGCAATTCAATCGTTTTATTATTGAACCAAATGGAATTGTATGAAAAGTATTAAAATCGTTTTTGCCCTTTTATTTCTTTTATCGATAAATATTGCAAATCCATGTAGTATGTACAAAGTGACCAAAAATGGAAAAACCATGGTGGGTTGTAATGAAGATGCTTGGAGAACAACTCCTCATATTTGGTTTGAAATCGGCAAAAATAAAGTCTCTTTTGGGGCTGCTTTTACGGGTTCTCGATTTGATGGAAAAAATGGTTATGCACCACAATCTGGAATGAATGAGCACGGATTGATATTTTCAAGGTTAGCATCATATCATCCTGAAAGCGAAAATTTTAATTTCAAAAACCGTCTAAAAATAACCAATCCAACCCAATATCTAAAAGATATTCTTCACACTTGCAAAACAGTTGAAGAAGTAAAAAAATATATTGAAAAATACGATCACAGTTATTTTATAGAAGATGTTTTTATTTACGTTGATAAATCCGGGAAATATATTGTGGTAGAACCTTACAAAATTATTTCGGGAAATGATGCAAGTTATGTTTTATCAAATTTTTGTCCATCAATAACATCTAAGGAAGATGCTTCTAAATTAGAACGTTATCAAAATGGTGTTTTATTTTTAAATAACAAATTGGAAACCGATTTAGAATTTTGCCGAAAATTATCCGATACTATGCATGTTTGTAGAGAAAAAATTGGTGATGGAACGCTATTGACATCGATTTGGGATAATACTAACGGAACTGTGAATTTATACTTCTATCATAAATATGATAAAACCATCCAATTCAATATAAAAGAAGAACTTGCTAAAGGAAATCACATCCTAAAAATAGATTCATTATTTCCGAAAAATACTGAATTTGAGAAACTAGCTTCGTATCAAATACCTCATAACAATGATACTTTACGATTTTTTCTTGTACTCTGCGGATTATTCTTTGCAATGAGTTCAATTTACTTTTTAGTGAATTACATAAAAAACAGAAAAACCGATAAGTTCAACAGTATCAAATTACTTTTAATTCCGTTTGGACTCATTTTATTTTATTACATGTATGTTTTAAATACGACTGTAAATATTTTCTATTTTGATTCTCCTTATAAAAGTTCATATAACTCACTTATAAACTTGACTTCTTATTTACCCTATTTACTTTTAGTAATTATCATTCCACTAATTCGATTCAATTTAAAACTGATCAAAGAAAAACTTTGGAATACTTTTGCATTAGTTACAATAAATTTAAACAGTTTATTGTATCTAATTTTAATTGGATTTTTTGTTTACTGGAGATTTTATTTTAATTTTTAGTTATCCAATCCACTCTTTAAAATCACCAACTCGTTCTCTGGCGACAATAACCTCATCATCTTTGTAAGTAGGAAGAAGAATTTTTAATCTTGAATTAGAATACACCTGAATTTCTTTAACGGCTTTCAACGGAACAATGAATTTTCGGCTTATGCGATAAAAATCTTTTGGATTGATTTCGGTTTCTACAACTTCTAAAGTGGAATCGATTAAATAATCTCGATTGTCTAAGGTGTGAATGTATGTTCCTTTGTTTTCGCTGTAAAAACATTCTACTTCATCAATTGAAATAACTTTTAATTGCTGACCAATTTTCACCGAAAATCGCTTTTTATATTCTTTTTCCACAGGATTAACTAACATGCGCTTAATCGCTTCAAAATCCAATGAAAAGTTTTGTGATTGGGTTCTCGCTTTGAATTTATTCACAGCTACTTCCAAATCTTCTTCATCAATTGGTTTTAGTAAATAATCAATACTATTTAATTTGAAAGCTCGTAACGCATATTCATCATAAGCCGTAGTAAAAATTACAGCGCTTTTAATATCGATTTGCTCAAATATCTCAAACGACAAACCATCAGACAATTGAATGTCCAAAAAAATCAAGTCGGGATGTTTATTGTTTTGGAACCAAGTAATCGATTCTTCCACAGAATGCAACATAGTATTCACTTGCAAACCTAATTTTTCTACTTTGCGCTGCAACAATCGTGCTGCTGGTTTCTCGTCTTCAATGATAATAATGTTCATACTAATTCCACTGATTTTGATTGTTTTTTTCTTTCTCCATGAATTCTTTAATCTTACGCTCTTCCCAGTTTTGTCCCATAATCCAATTAGGTACAAAAACAGAAAGTCCGTGCGCTAACAAACCAATTCCCCAGAAAAATGCCGTCATAAAATTCTTAAACTGAAAATAAGTTTCGCCTGGATCTAAATTCTTAACATTAAGAAAAACGATCATTATGTTAACAAAAACATATACAATAGCATGTGTGTAAAAGCCTTTAATTTTTTTAACTCGTTTTAAAGCTTCTTGATATTTGATTTCGTCTTGTGTGTTCATGATTTCTATTTTTTAATTGGAAATTAAAATTATTCCCATTTTGTATTTTTTTCTTTTTCCATTATTTCCTTGATCTTTTTATCATCCCAATCTTTTCCAAAAAACGGAATAATATTAAAAACGCCAACAGCATGAAAAAATAAACCGGTTCCCCAACCTAACATAGGCCAATAAAACCAAATGTGTTTAGGCGAAAAATACAAGTTAATGAAAATCAAAACCGGAATTACAACTACATAACTTGCTAAATGACCGTAAAATCCTTTTAACTCTTTTACTCTTTCTTTTGCTTTGTTGTATTTTTCTATATCAAATTGATTTGCTTCCATGATTATTTCCAGTTTTTAGAATTATCGTCTTTATTCATCAATTCGTTTATTTTACGCTCTTCCCACGACTTTCCGTAACCAAAAGTTTCTAAAGCGTGAAAGGTTAATCCCATTCCCCAACCTAACATTGGGAACCAAAACCATTGAAAATTATTTGAAGATTGTAAATTAATAATTATCAAAACCGGAATTACAATGCAATACGAAATTAAATTGCCATAAAATCCTTTTAATTGTTCTACTTTGTCTTTTGCTCGTTGATAAGCTAAGTTTTCGTTGTATATATTTTGTGTTTCCATGATGGTAATTTGTTTGGTTAAAATAGGTAGAAAAATCTTGAATTCTTGCTCGTTTTCTTCTACCAAAACTGTTCTTTTTGTTAATATGGCGTATCGATTAACGATATTTTGCAATCCAACGCCTTTTCGATCTGATAATACTTCTTTCTTTTGCAAATTATTTGTTACGACCAACTGATTATTTTCGATAGTAATTTTTACGTGAAGCGGTTTTGCTTCGCTGACTACATTGTGTTTGATGCAGTTTTCTAATAATAATTGCAATGATAATGGAACTACTTTTGCTTCTTCGTTATCAAAACCTTCTGGAATTTCAAATGTAATGCTGTTTTCAAAGCGCATTTTCAGTAAATTCATATACGTTTTGGCAAACTTTAATTCTTCAGCTACCGAAACCAATTCTTTGTCTTTTTGCTCCAAAACATAGCGATATACTTTAGAAAGCGAAGTCGTAAATTTTTGAGCACTTTCTGGATTTTCTTCAATTAACGAACTCAATACATTCAAACTATTAAACAGAAAATGCGGATCGATTTGATTTTTTAAACTTTCAAACTGTGCCGAAGCCGTTCCTGCAATGATTTTTTGCTCTTTAACTTTATTTTCTTGATAGGCTTTGTAAAAATAAATTGCGTGAATAGCTAAGGTTACAACAAACGTAATTACGACTGAAACAATGTAATTAGAAGGTTTTTCATTTGCTAAAAACTGTTGAATTGTTTTCCCTTCTATTACTACATCTTCTACAATTCGAAGTAAAAAAATTACAATTACTGATACAATAAACGAAAGAGCAAATCCTTGAACAATTCTATTTCTAGAAAATCTGTCGGTTTGATAAACATCATCTAGTTTTACAAAAATGATGGCATTGGCATAATAAAGCGTGTATCCATAAAGCGTTGTGTAGAAAAATTGCCAAGCTAATCCTTCGTTAAATCCAACCGAACCTCCAGATAGTAATCTTATGATAATTAAAACCACAAATACAATTAGTATTATAAAGGTAGCTCTTGGAAACTGTTTTATTAATTTATCAATCATAATTGATTTTATTTACATTTTTTTAATTCTGCCTGTGCTCTATCTAATCCCCAACTTGGATGAAAAGCGGTTTCAGGTTTAAAAGTAGCAAAAAGTTCGATTGCTTTTTCAATTTGGGCACACATTGGTTTCGTATCTTGTCCGAAATATTGTGCCATCCCAATTTCAAAAGAAGCTTTTTGAAACACAACTCTCGGGTTTTCAGGAGCTATTTTGTAAGCCTTATTCAAAATATACATTACATCACCCGATAATTTTTGTCCGTTTGTCATTGGATCATAAACAATCCAAGCGGTGTGAATCATAGCTTGCATTACTAAAACTTCCGGATTATCTTGTGCTAACTCGTTACAAACGTCTTGTGCTTTTTGAGCTACTGTTAATAAAGATTCCATTTTTGCTTTGTCTTTCTCTCCAAAAGCTTGGGTTGTATTGATAAAAGCAATGTAATAATTTGGTAACCAATTTGTTTTTTCAACCGAGGCAATTCGTTCTAATTGCGCAACCGCTTCTGATGGTTTTCCTTCTTTCCAAGTTTGTAATGCTTTACCCATTCCTTGTTCAAACTGTCCTTGAGCACTTACTACTGAAGCTACAAATAATGCGATGATAGTGATAATTTTTGTCATAATTTCTATTGTTTAATTGTTGAACTTTTTAATTGTTTTATTTTGATGATTCAAATTTCCGTCAGATTTTATTCTTTTAAAACTTATACTTACTGAACTGTTGATTTTTAATGATGAATTGTATATTTTAAGGTTAGGGTTTTGGGCTAAGGCTAAATGAAATACTTTTTAATTTTTACTTTTTACAAATTATCCAAATTATTTGTCTTCTTATTATCGCTAATAGTCCAAAAGAAACCTACAAAAATGAATCGATCGGCTGCTTGTGTAATAGCTTGACGCTGAAATTGTCCTGACATATTTGGCGTATTCGCATATTGATAACCAAATACATTTTCGGTTCCTAAAACATTGGTTACGGAGAAAAACAATATTTTTTGTTGCGATAATAAATAAGCCCAACTCAAGCTTAAATTGTTGAATGATTTTGTTTTTTCGGACATAAATTCAGTAACATTTGGGTTATCATAAGGTCTACCTGAATTGTATGAATACGTTGCACTAATTTGAGATTTCCATTTACTTACAAAATACTTAGTAACCAATGAAAAATTATGATTCGCAACAAACGAAGGCGTAACTTGAGTTTCATAATTTCTAAAATCGCGTTCCGAATCAATAAACGAATACGAAATCCAGTAATCTAAATTCTTGATGGTTTTACTGTCTCTCCAAAACAAATCCAAACCTTTTGCATAACCAAAACCTTCATTATTGTAATTACTGTCAAAGTTGGCTTGCGCTCCATCGTATTTTACTAAGTTTTTGTAATCCTTAAAATACGCTTCCGCACGAAACATTCTTCCTTGTTTATTGTACATATAATTCAAAATGTAATGCGAAGTTGTTTCATAATCTAAATTAGTATTGAACTTCAAATAATCTTGTTTTGCGGTTTGATTGAAATTGCCATAAGCCATTGAAAACTGACTATTTTCAGCTACTTTGTAAGCAAAAGAAACTCTCGGCTCCACTGTAAACTCATCAACGATAGAAGCATTTGAAGAACGTAATCCCACATTAAAAGCTACTTTTCTCGACAATAAAACTTCAGCTTCAGAGAAAAATGCAATTGAATTATTTTGATAACCATAACCAAAAACATTAAAATTTTCATCAAAATTAGTATGAAACAAATCGGCACCAATACTCATTTTGAATCGGTTTGAGAATGAGTTTCTTAGTTTGAATTTGGTATGCAATGTTCGTTCGTTATTCGCAACTTTATCCGCTGAAATTCCGATTTTATTTTGTGCATAACCATAACTAAATCCGGTTTGAAGCTGTAAATTATCATTCAAGTAACCTTTATATGAAGTATTGAAATAGAAGTTATTGTTCTGTAAATCAAAGCGAATTTTTTCATCAAAATTTACATCTTTCTGATTCAAATCGAAGGTAGAATAATCGAAAGCTCCGTAGACTTTTAAAATTCCGCTTTTAAATTTATATCGAAAAACACTTTCTCCAGCTAAAGTTTCATAAGGTTTATTCCAATCTAAATTCTGCGGAACAACCAATTGATACGGTGCCAAATTGATGTAACTAGTATTAAATGTAAACGAACTTTTCTCCCATTTTTTTGTTTTTCCTAATCCAACTCCAACCGTCATAATTGAAATATCCGTTTGATTTTGAGTTGGTTCATCAATTGTATTTAGCAACAAAACACTGGATAAAGCATCACCAAATTCTGCACTATAACCACCAGTAGAAAATGTGATTCCACTAAACAAAAAAGGTGAAAATCTACCTCTTGTTGGCACATTATTGGCACTTGCTCCATACGGTTGCCCAACGCGAATTCCGTCTACATACGTTTGGGTTTCGTCTGCTTCACCACCGCGAACAAACAATCTTCCATTTTCTCCAACCGTTTGTGTTCCTGGTAAAGTTTCTAAAGCCGAAATAATATTTCCAGCCGAACCAGCTGTTGTTACAATATCTAATGGTTTTAATGCCGTTGCTTTACTGTTGTCGCCCGCTTTGAAAGTCCCGGCAGTAACTTCAACAGCATTTAAAGTATTAAGACTTTCTTTAATCGTAAAGACTTTTAATTGAAACGTTTCAACCACAAAATCATGAATTATCGTTTCATACGACAGAAAACTAATTTGTAATTTCTGATTTCCTGAAGCCGTTGTTGTGAAACTAAAATTTCCCTTTTCGTCCGAAGTAGTTCCATCATAAGTACCAATCACAAAAACATTGGCGCCCGAAAATGGCATTCCCTGTTCGTCAATAATTTGTCCTTTGATTTCGGTTTGCCCAAAGGAAATTAGTGAAGTTAATACGATTAGAAAAATTAGAATTGTTTTCATTTTATTTGATTTTGATGAAGCAAAGTTGCAACTGAAAAATCACGTTTAAAATTGAAAGTAACCCAACTGTCATTTTTTGAGGATGAATTGTATCTTTCCCGATTTTAATTACTTTTACCAAAATTAGATTTATGGCATTTCAAGATATTTTAGACGGAATTTATAACGAAGTCATCCAAATTGAAAACACCGGAAAAGTAGCCGATTACATTCCAGAATTAGCGAAAGTTGATGCGAATAAATACGGAATTGCATTGGTTGATAAACATCAAAACGTGTTTACAAAAGGAGATGCTTTGGAAAATTTTTCGATTCAAAGTATTTCGAAAGTTATTACAACTTCGCTTATTTTTTCTAAAATTGGAAACGATTTATGGGAACGCGTAGGTTATGAACCTTCGGGAAATTCGTTTAATTCGTTGGTGCAATTAGAAAACGAAAATGGTATTCCAAGAAATCCGTTTATCAATGCTGGAGCTTTAGTTATTGCCGATTTAATGTTAGAACATTTTGAAAATCCAAAAGCATTTCTTCTTGATTTCGTAAGAGAACTAACTGAGAATCCAAACATCAATTACAACGAAAATGTAGCACAATCTGAAAAAGCATTTGGTTACCGAAATGCCGCTTTGGTAAACTTTATCAAATCCTTTGGTAACATCAAAAACGAACCAGAAGCCGTTTTAGACTTCTATTATCATCAATGTTCAATTGAAATGAGTTGCATTGATTTAGCGAAATGTTTTCAAGTTTTCGCTAATAATGGCGTAATTCCTAAAAGCGATAAAAAATTCCTTTCATCAAGTAAATGCAAACGCATGAATGCCTTAATGCAAATGTGCGGTTTTTACGACCAAGCTGGCGAATTTACGTTTAAAGTTGGGCTTCCAGGTAAAAGTGGTGTTGGTGGTGGCGTGGTTGCGGTTTTTCCAAATCATTACACGGTAGCCGTTTGGAGTCCGAAATTAAACAAAAAAGGAAATTCGTTTTATGGATTAGAAACTTTAGAACGATTAACGACTGAAACCTCATTATCCATTTTTTAAACGTATTAAAATGAAAAAAATAGTAACATTACTTTTAATTTGCCCTTTAATTCTTTTTGGACAAGATTTCAAAAAAGAATTTACATCAAAATTCAGTGAAAACGAATACAACTCAACTGAAATCGAAAATATTCTTGAAAACTGGAAAAAATCATCAAAAAATGATGTTGAATATTATATTTCAGCATTCAATTTCTATTTTAAAGAATCTCAAGAAGTGGTTTTACAATTAACTCCAGATGAACCTCAAGTTGATAAAGAAGCATTGATAATAAGTGATTCATTAGGTAATGAAATGGGATATATAAATTCACAAGTTAGTACAAATGATTCTTTATTTAATATTTCACAAAGTAAAATTGAAGAGGCAATAAAACTTTTTCCAAACAGATTGGATTTACGATTTGGAAAAATACATACATTAGGAGAAGTTCAAAAATTAGAAGAATTTACAATTGAAATACTCAGAACAATAGAATATTCAAAAAAAATAAAGCATAAATGGTTATGGTCTAACGATAAAATCATTGAAAACCCAGAGGATTTTTTTATTGATTCGATGCAAAGTTATCAAAATACCTTATTTCAATTGGAAGAGGATGAAAACTTAAAAAGAGTTGCAAAAAAAATGTACGATATATTCCCAAATGATTTATTTGTAATATCAAGTTACGGAGTTACCTTTTTAATTGAAGGAAAAAACAAAGAAGCATTAGAACTTTATCTTAAAGCAGAAAAAATAAATCCAAATGATACTATAGTATTAAATAATATTGGATTAATCTATGAGCGATTATCTGATAAAAAAAATGCATTAAAATATTATCAAAAGATAACAGAAGTTGGTGATGAAAAAGCAAAAGCATTAGCTGAAAAAAAAATTAACCAACTAAAATAAAATCTTATCAACAATTCGCAAAAGCAAAAAAGTTTCTCGTAAATAATAATTACTTTTGCAGTTCTTAAAATTTCAACGATTATGATTTATAAATTCAGAGCTATTCTCGATGCTGAAGAAGATATTTTTAGAGATATTGCCATCGAAAGCGACAATTCATTAGAAGATTTACACAATGCTTTAATCAATGCATTTGGTTTTGACGGAACAGAAGTAGGCGCTTTTTATACGTGTGCAAACGATTGGTCTTGGCATGAAGAAGATGGTATTCCATTGTTTGATACAGGCGATATTCCTGGCGAAATCAAAACTATGGCTGAATATAGATTAGATGATTTAGTTCACGAACAAAACACTAAATTAGTTTATGTGTACGATTTGTTTTCGATGTGGACATTTTTCTTAGAATTAGCGGCAATTGAAGAAGATAAACAAATTGGAGAAACATATCCTGCATTATTATTTTCACACGGCGAACTTCCAGCAGAGGCTTTACAAAGCGGAATGCGAGGAGATTTATCTGACGAAGACATGTTTGGCGAATTTGAAGATGATTTAGATGATGATGACTTCGACATGTTTGATGGAGACGATAGTTTTGAAGACATGGGATTTGAAGAAAATTGGAATTAATTAGCCCAAGAATTAAAAAGAATAAAACAAAATACAATTTTTAAAAGCCAAGAAAAAACAATACCTGTTCTATCTTGGCTCTTTTATCTAAACTATAAAAAATGATAAACCTATTTAATGCTCATATTGAGAATTTATCTATTCACCGCGTAGGAAATAAAAGCAGAAACGAAGCTATCTTCTTATCTGAAAATCCATACGGATTGAATGATGAAATCATGCCTTTATTAAAAGAATTTTTCTTTAAACCATTTCGTGAAAAAGAAGAAAATTACTTTCAGTTTGCTCACGAAGTAGATTTAGAATATAACGAAATGTACAATTTTGCTACCGAAGTTTTCAATAACCCAAGCGAAATTCACAACGTTTCAAAAAAAATCACGAAACACCTTTTTGAACAATCTAATCATCCACATATTAAAAACGGAGAAGTGTATGTAGCTTATTTTACGCACGTTTCTATTGATAATAATGTAGTTGATGCTATTGGTGTTTTCAAAAGCGAAGTGCAAACCGATTTCTTACAATTTGAAGAAAAAGAAAGTAACTTAGAAATGATTTTACAACAAGGAATCAACTTAAATAAGTTAGACAAAGGTTGTATCATTTTCAACTATAAAAAAGAAGAAGGTTACAAAATTTTAACCGTAGATAGCAATCGTTACGATGCGCGCTATTGGTTAGAACATTTCTTATCAATTGATGCGTTTCAAGATGAAAACTTCATGACGAAAAAATACTTGAAATTCTGTCAAGAGTTTGCTAAAGAAGTGGTTTTACCTGCAGAAGATAAACAACAAGAAGTATTGTTTATGAACCGTGCCATCAATCACTTTGCAAAAAATGATGAGTTTGAAGAAACGGCTTTCTTAAACGAAGTAATGCAAAACCCAGAATTCATTCCAGAATTCAAAAATTATAAAGTAGATAAAGGCGCCAAATACAGCATCGAAGACGTATCCAGTTTTCCAATTGCAAATGCTGCCGTTACTGATGTGCGTCGTACCTTAAAAAACACAATTCAATTAGATACCAACATCCAAATCAAATTGGATTTCATCAACCCAGAAAGTGCGGAGAAATTTGTTGAAAAAGGTTGGGACGAAGAAAAACAAATGTATTATTACTTGGTTTACTTTAATAAAGAGCAGAAATCATAAGGCATTTACATCCAAAATATTAAACCTCAATTACAACATTGTACTTGAGGTTTTTTTTGAAAGAACTTTAACAAAATATTTGTTTAACTTTTTTGATTATAAATTAAACATTCTTTACCTTTGATGAAATTTTAAAAGTCATGGCAAAGAAGAAAGAGATTACTAATCAAGATATTTTAGGTTTCTACATTGATTATTTTTTAGAAAATAACAAAGCGCCACATTCGGTATATAAATTCGCGAAGCATTACAACTTTGAAGAAACTGTATTTTATGCGAATTTTTCATCATTTGAACAAATTGAGAAAACCTTTTTTACCTCATTATTTCAGCAAACAATGAGTTTACTTGAAAAAAGTGAAGATTTCGAATCGTATGATGCACGAACTAAATTATTAAGTTTTTACTTCACGTATTTCGAAATGTTAACCGCAAACAGAAGTTTCACGGTTGCACTTTTAAAAGAAGATAAAAACAAATTGAAAAGTCTTTCTAAATTGACAGAATTGAGAAAACACTTCAAGCAATTCTTTGATACTTTAGAAATTGAAAAAATCGATTTAAAACAAGAAAAGTTAATCGAATTTCAAGAAAAAACCATGAGCGAAATGGCTTGGTTACAGTTTTTATTCACTTTAAAATTCTGGATAGAAGACACTTCGCTATCTTTTGAAAAAAC
This sequence comes from Flavobacterium sp., assembly GCA_003497625.1. Taxonomy (GTDB): domain Bacteria; phylum Bacteroidota; class Bacteroidia; order Flavobacteriales; family Flavobacteriaceae; genus Flavobacterium. The sequence continues at coordinate 33,758 of DNNO01000042.1, forward strand.
CGATATTTTTATTGAAAAATCAGTCAATACCAGTTTTGATTTAATGGATATTGCTCCTTTGAAAAGTTTAATTGACTTCGGAAAATTCATGTGGCAAGAAAAAGCCTCATTTAAAATGTAAACACAGATGAAAACTATAGATAGTATTCCTACATCAAAAATTCAGAGAGCATCCAAACTGATTCAAACTGGAGCAAAAGTTGGTGTAAATTACATAAAATATTACGGAGATAAAATTACCAAAACCGAAGAAGAAGCCAAAGAAAATCTAAACATTAACAATGCTTCTGATATTTACGACGGTTTAAAACAAATGAAAGGAAGCGCTTTGAAAGTTGCTCAAATGCTAAGCATGGACAAAAGTATTTTGCCTCGTGCCTATGTAGAGAAATTTTCATTGGCACAATTTTCGGTTCCACCGTTATCACCACCATTGGTAAACAAAACCTTTAAAAATTATTTTGGCAAACAGCCAAACGAAATATTTGACACATTTAACGCCACTTCAATAAACGCTGCAAGCATTGGTCAAGTGCACCAAGCGAGCAAGGATGGGAAAAATCTTGCTGTGAAAATTCAATATCCTGGAGTGGCAGAAAGTATTAGTTCTGATTTGGCGATGGTAAAGCCAATTGCGATTAAAATGTTCAATATTAAAGGAAAAGATTCGGATAAATATTTCAAAGAAGTTGAAGATAAATTGATTGAAGAAACCAATTACATCAACGAAGTCAAACAAAGTATTGAAATGGCTGAAGCTTGCGCCACAATTCCAAATTTGATTTTTCCAAAGTATTATCCTGAATGGTCATCGGAAAAAATTATTACTATGGATTGGATGACAGGCGAACATTTGTCAGAATTCACAGCTCACAATACCGATGCAGAAAAATCGAATATTTTAGGACAAACGCTTTGGGATTTTTATATGTTTCAAATGCATAATTTAAGAAAAGTCCACGCCGATCCGCATCCAGGAAACTTCTTGATTACGAAAGACACGAAACTTATTGCTTTAGATTTTGGTTGTATTAAAGAAGTTCCAAATGATTTTTATGTACCTTATTTTGAATTAGCGAAGAAAGAAAATTTAGCAAATCCGGAATTCTTTAAATCAAAATTATACGAATTAGAAATATTAAGAACAGACGATTCTAAAGAGGAAACTGAGTTTTTCACTGCGATGTTTCACGAATTACTAAGCTTATTCGCAAGACCATTTCATGTGGAAGAATTTGACTTTTCAGACGATGAATTTTTTGGACAAATTGCTGATTTGGGCGAACGCTATTCAAAAAGCACGGAATTACGAAACATGAACGGAAATAGAGGTTCAAAACATTTCATTTACATAAACAGAACGTTCTTTGGTTTATACAATTTAATGCACGATTTAAAAGCTAAAAATGTAAAAATCAACAACTTTATACAATATTAATAATTGCCCCAAGTTTACTTAAAATCCCTAACCAAGCCATAATGTTAGGGATTTTTTTATGTTTTATATTTTAAAATTGGTAACAAATGCACAAACTGTTCGTCTTATCTTAAATCAAAAAACGAATCAACTTGGAAACCATTTTAAAAATCACCAATCTTAATAAGATTTTCAATAAACATTTGCACGCAGTTAAAAACGTGTCTTTTGAAATCAAAAAAGGAAATGTTTACGGAATTCTTGGACCCAACGGCTCAGGAAAATCAACTACTTTAGGAATAGTATTAAATGTTGTCAATAAAACTTCAGGCGATTTTGAATGGTTTGGAGGAAAATCCAACACGCATAACGCTTTGAAAAAAGTAGGCGCTATCATTGAGCGACCAAATTTTTATCCGTACATGACCGCCAAAGAAAATTTGGAATTGGTCTGTAAAATCAAAGGAACTTCACTTTCAAAAGTAGACGAGAAATTAGAATTAGTTGGACTTTTAGAACGTAAAAACGATAAATTCAGAACGTATTCACTAGGAATGAAACAACGTTTAGCGATTGCTTCTGCCCTACTGAATGATCCAGAAATTTTAATTTTAGACGAACCAACAAACGGTTTAGATCCGCAAGGAATTAGACAAATTAGAGATATTATCCGAATTATTGCTTCGCAAGGCACCACCATTTTATTGGCTTCGCATTTATTAGACGAAGTTGAAAAAGTGTGTAGTCACGTGGTTGTTTTGCGTAAAGGTGAAATGTTATACCAAGGTTCGGTTCATGATATGATTGAAAACAATAGCTTTTTCGAGTTAAAATCAGACGATAAAGAGCAACTTAAATTGGCACTTCAAAATCATCCTTCAATTGAAAAAATAGAGGAAGAAGAAGGAAAAGTATTGGTTTATTTAAAACAAGATATTGCTGCCAAAGATTTAAACTCGTATCTGTTTGAACAAAAAATTGTTTTAGAACATCTTGTAAAAAGAAAAAACAGTTTAGAAGAACAATTTTTAGAATTAACCAAAAACTAACACCATCATGAAAAGATTACTATCTATAGAATTTCAAAAAATTTGGAAAAACAAGGCCAGTCGTGTATTACTACTTGCATATTTCGTTTTATTAAGTTTCATCGCATTAATCGCATCCATAAAATTTAGTATTGGAACCTTCGAAATTAGAATTGCCGATCAAGGAATTTTCAACTTCCCTTACATTTGGCATTTTAATACTTATATAGCCTCTTTATTCAAAATTTTCTTAGCTATTGTAATAGTTTCCATGATGGCAAATGAATATACTTATGGCACTTTAAAACAGAATTTAATTGACGGATTGAGTAAAAAAGAATTCATTCTTTCCAAATTTTTAGTGGTAGGAACTTTTGCTGTTGCTTCTACTCTATTTGTTTTTGTGATGTCGTTAATATTAGGATATTCTTTCTCTTCTTACAATGAAATGGGAATTGTGTTTTCTGATTTAGAATATTTATTGGCATTTTTTGTTAAGCTAACAGCATTTTTCTCTTTCTGTTTATTCCTAGGAATATTAGTAAAACGAAGTGCATTTGCATTAGGATTTTTATTTATTTGGTTCATTGGAGAAAATATTTTTTATTGGTTAGTTAAGTTTGTCATCTTAGGTGGTGACGATAAGCACAAAAACTTTGGAGATACTATGATTCGTTATTTTCCAATGGAATCGATGAGTAATTTAATTAAAGAACCTTTTACCCGATTGAGCGCCATTAAAACGATTGAAACCACAATTGGTGGTGCAAAAGTAGCAAAAGATTATAGCGTACACTTTTCGGAAATAAGCATCGCTTTGCTCTGGGCTTTTATATTTATTTTAACATCTTATTATATCTTAAAAAAGCGCGATTTATAGTATCTTTGCCGATGCTATGAATACTTTTAAACATACCATTTCTGTCTTACTTTTCGCATTGGGAATCCAATTCGGAAAGGCACAAAATATTTCAGTCGACGAAGGATACACTCCACAAGATTTAGTTGAAGATGTTTTAATCAACAGTACTTGCGCTAATGTATTTAACGTAAACGTTTCAGGAGGAAATTTTGCCACTGGAGAAAAAAGTTTTGGTTATTTTAACGGAACTGGAACTACTTTTCCTTTTCAAAACGGAATTATTCTTTCAACAGGAAAAATCAATAACGCGCCAGGCCCAAATTCCTATCTATCAGATGATGGTGGGAATATGGGTTGGGATGGCGATTCTGACTTAAACGATGCTTTAGGTTTGAGTAATTCATTCAATGCCACAATTTTAGAATTTGATTTTATTCCGCTAGGAAACAAAATTAGTTTCGATTACATTTTTTCATCAGAGCAATATTTATCTAATCCTTCTTCTGGACAATGTAATTTTACCGATGGTTTTGCCTTTTTACTAAAAAGAAACGGAGATGTTAGTTATGAAAACTTGGCCGTTATTCCCGGAACTACAACTCCTGTAAAAGTGAATACCGTACGAGGTCCAGGAACAATTTGTCCACCAGCAAATGCAGCCTATTTTGATGCTTTCAACGATGTAAATCACCCTACAAATTACAACGGACAAACCACTGTTTTAACAGCTGAATCCGATGTTATTCCTGGCCAAACGTATCACATTAAATTAGTAATTGCAGATGAAGGAAATCATAGATATGATTCTGCAATCTTTTTAGGAGGCGGAAGTTTCAATTTCACAATTGACATAGGAGATGATCGTTTGGTAGCAAATGGAAATCCATTATGTCAAGGCGAAAATTTAATAGTTAATGCTACACAAACTGGAGCAACAGGTTACCAATGGTTTCAAAATAGTATTGCAATTCCAGACGCTACGAATGCAACATATAATATTACTTCGGCAGGAGATTATTTTGTGGAAATCAATTATGGTTCAACTTGTCAAACAACAGGAAGTATCAAAATTGAATATGCTGATGTTTTAATTATTGACGAAGATACCTTTACATTGTGTGATGGCGATGATAATCAGGATGGAAAAACTGTTTTCAATTTAGACACTATTAAAAATGAACTTTTCACAAACTTACCAACTAGTTATGTCGTTTCATTTTTTGAAATTCCCACAAGCACAACAGCTTTACCTTCAAGTTACACAAACACAATAGCATACAACCAAACCATATATGCGAGAGTAATGAATATTCAAGGTTGTTATTCTGATTATCCAGTAAATTTAGTAATCAATACTTTTGATGACATCATTACCGATGAAGAATTAGGTTTGTGCGAAAATGAACCAATTACATTAAATGCTGGAGCTGGTTTTTCGAGCTATACTTGGAATACAACTCCACCGCAAACTACTCAAACTATCACAGTAGATACAGCTGGAAGCTATATTGTTACGCTAACAAATACAAATAATTGTTCCAAAACCAAAACATTTACCGTTACAGCATCAGGAATTGCAACAATTGAAAACATAGATATTAACGATTTTCAAGAAAACAATACTGCAACTATTGAAATTTCAAGTGCAAGTTTGGGCGATTATGAATATTCATTAGATGGTGTTAATTATCAAGATTCTAATGTTTTCACTAATCTAAATGCGAGTGAATACACGGTTTATGTGCAAGATAAAAATGGTTGTGGTATCGTTTTCGAAACGTTTTACATCTTAGATTTTCCAAAATATTTCACACCAAACGGAGATGGTTATAACGATACTTGGTTCATTAAAAATCTAGACAAAAGAAACCTAGAAAATAGTATTATCACTGTTTTTGATCGATACGGTAAATTATTAAAGCAAATTTCAGGAGTAAGCGAAGGTTGGAACGGAACTTTCAATGGAAATCTTTTACCTTCAAATGATTATTGGTTTGAAATCAAATTAACTAACGGCAAATCGGTAAAAGGACACTTTGCATTAAAACGTTAGGCATAATAATTGCAGAATAGCTTACAAAATAATATATTCGCAGTATGATGCAAATACACGAAATTGAAGCTATAAAATCGATTTTAGCTACACCAAAAAAAATTACAATTGTACCACATAGAAATCCAGACGGAGACGCTATGGGTTCTACTTTAGGTTTATATCACATTCTCAAACAACTACAACACGACGTTGTGGTAATAGCTCCAAATGAATTTCCAGATTTTTTAGCTTGGTTACCCGAAAGCGAAAAGGTTTTAATTTTCGAACGAAGTTTTGATACTTGCAAAGCTATTTTAGAAAAATCGGATTTAATTTTTACTTTAGATTTTAATGCACTACACCGAACGGGAGACCAAATGGAAAATGTATTAAAAACACTAACCGCTACAAGTGTAATGATTGATCATCATCAAGCGCCCGATGGTTATGCAACCTATACTTTTTCAGACACTGCTTATGGTTCAACTTGTGAAATGGTGTATGATTTTATTCACCAATTAGGCTTAGAAAATCTAATCAACAAAACAGTTGCAACGTGTTTATACACTGGAATTGTTACAGATTCTGGTAGTTTTCGTTTTCCAAAAACAACAAGTGCTACTCACAAATGTGTTGCCGATTTAATTGAAAAAGGGATCAACAATAGCGAAATTCACAATTTACTTTTTGACAATTCTTCATATAACCGCTTGTTGTTATTAGGAAAAGCACTTCAGAATTTGAAAATGCTTCCTGAACACAAAACAACTTACATTACCTTAACTCAAGACGAATTAAATGAATTTGGTCATCAAAAAGGAGACACAGAAGGGATTGTAAACTATGGATTAAGCATCAAAGGAATCGATTTTACCGCTATTTTTATCGAACACAAAGAAGAAGGAATTATCAAAATTTCTTTCCGTTCTCAGGGCGATTTTGATGTAAATCAATTTGCGCGAAATCATTTTAATGGCGGTGGACATATCAATGCTGCTGGAGGTAAATCTTTTTTAAATTTAGACAAAACGATACAACAATTTATTGCTATTTTAGCAGAAGAAAAAAAATAATTATGAGAATTCAAAACCTATTCCTTTTTGGAGCAATGATTTTCTTAGCCAGTTGTTCACAACAGCAACAAGCAAGAAAACCTATTTCTCACACTTCAGGAACTTTCATAAAAGAATCTATTGAGCGTAATAAAGTTTTAATTGCAGATGAAGAAGATTTAATTGCTGAAATTATAAAAAAAGACTCACTTAAATCTTACATAGCTTCAAACAAAGGATATTGGTACAAATACGAAACCAAAGTAGAGGAAGTAACTGCAACACCTAAAAGAGGTGATATTGCTTTTTTTGATTATGAAATCAAAGATTTAAATAGTAGAATTATCTACACTATTGCCGATACAAAACCTCAAGTGTATTACGTAGATAAAGAAAATATCATGATGGGATTGCGTGACGGAATTAAACTGATGAAAAAAGGCGAAACCGTTACTTTCTTATTTCCATCTCACATGGCGTATGGCTATCATGGCGATGATAAAAAAATTGGCACAAACGAACCTCTAATTTGTACCGTAAGTTTAAACGATATTAAAGTAGATACTCAAGCTAAAAACTAATACCAAATGAAAATTACCTCCATTTTATTATTAAGCATTGCTACATTTTTTGCTTCTTGTTCAAAATCATACGACAACCTAAAAGAAGGTTTGTATGCCGATATTGAGACTGCAAAAGGAAACATGATTGTGAAATTAGAATTTGAAAAAGTTCCGAATACAGTTGCTAATTTTGTGACTTTAGCAGAAGGAAAAAACCCATTCGTAAGTGAAGAATTCAAAGGAAAACCATTTTATGACGGATTGAAATTTCACCGCGTTATTGCTGATTTTATGATTCAAGGTGGTGATCCAATGGGCGATGGTTCAGGTGGACCAGGCTATAAATTTAAAGATGAATTTCATCCTGATTTAAAACACTCAAAAGCTGGAATTTTATCAATGGCAAATGCAGGACCAAGTACTAATGGAAGCCAATTCTTTATCACACACAAAGAAACGCCTTGGTTAGACAATATGCATACTATTTTTGGAGAAGTTGTTGAAGGATTAGAAGTAATCAATACAATTGAAACAGATGATGTTATTGAAAAAATCACTATAATTAGAATTGGTAATGCGGCAAAGAAATTTGATGCCGTTAAGATTTTCAAAAACTATTATTCTTCTGTAGCCAAAGAAATTAAGGAAGCTGAAGAAAAAGCCAAAGAAATTATTGAAAATAAAGCCAAAGAAATTACTACTTTAAAAGCCACTGGAACTAAGACAGCATCTGGATTAATCTATCAGATGATCAAAAAAGGAACGGATAAAAAACCAACTAACGGTACGCAAGTATTGATTCATTATGCAGGGTATTTAGAAAATGGACAACTTTTTGATACGAGTTATGAAGATGTAGCCAAATTATGCGGAAAATTTGATCAAAACAGAGCTAATCAAAATGGATATGCAGGTTATCCAGTGACTATGGACAATTTACCTTTTATCCCAGGATTTAATGAAGGTGTAGCCATGATGAGTTATGGAGATAAAATAATGCTTTACATTCCTTCAAATTTAGCTTATGGTGAACAAGGCGCTGGAGATGTAATTCCACCAAACGCTAACATCATTTTTGAAGTAGAACTTTTAGAAAATAAAAAAAATTAATAATAACAATATGAAGAACATTTTTAAAATAGTAGTGATTACCTTAAGTTATATAACTTTCGGAGTAGCGCAAAACAAAAAACAAGACGGAATTTTTGCTGAATTCAACACAACAAAAGGTAAAATTGTGGTTGAATTAGAATACAAAAAAACACCTACTACAGTAGCCAATTTTATTTCACTTGCCGAAGGAAAAAACCCAAAAGCAAATGCTAAATTTAAAGGAAAACCATTTTATGATGGATTGAAATTTCACCGAGTAATTGCTGATTTCATGATTCAAGGTGGTTGCCCTGATGGAACTGGAGCTAGCGGACCAGGTTATAAATTTGATGATGAAATTGTTGCTGATTTAAAACATTCAGGAAAAGGAATTTTATCTATGGCTAATGCTGGACCCGCAACTAACGGAAGTCAGTTCTTCATTACGCACAAAGCAACTCCTTGGTTAGACGGAAAACATACCGTTTTTGGACATGTAGTAAGTGGATTAGAAATTGTAGACAAAATAGTTAAAGATGATGTTATTACATCTGTAAAGATTATTAGAGTTGGAAAAGAGGCAAAAAAATTCAACGCTGAAAAAATATTTGCTGATTATTTCATAAATAAAGAAGTTGCCGATAAATTAGCGATTGAAAAAGAAAAAGAAGCAAAAGAAAAAGCAATGAAAGAATTTGCAAATGCTGCAACTACTCCAAGTGGTTTAAAATATATTGTATTACAAGAAGGAACAGGTAACAAACCAGTTGCAACTAGTAATGTTAAAGTGCATTATACTGGAATGCTCTTAAATGGAAAAGTTTTTGACAGCAGTGTACAAAGAGGCGAAACTATCGATTTTGGTTTGAATCAAGTAATTAAAGGCTGGACAGAAGGTCTTCAATTAATGAATGAAGGAGCAAAATACAAATTTTACATTCCATCCAATTTAGCTTATGGCGAAAGAGGTGCTGGCGGTGTTATTCCTCCAAATACCGATTTAATTTTCGAAGTAGAATTAATCAAGATAAATCAATAATAAAAAAAGCCGCTAATTAAATTAGCGGCTTTTTTTTATACTTACTTGAATTAGAATCTCCAGTCAAATTCGTCTTTATCACTAAAAACGGCACCAACTTCAATCTTCACAATTTCGTTATAATCTACATGAATGAATAACCAATTTTCTTCGTTAAAGTAACTCATCATTCCTTCTACTGTATCGGTTTCAAATGATTTTACTTTGTTCTTCTCTAAAACAGGAAAAACATCGCTCCAATTCTTACCAATTATAGTCGTATTGAACAACTTCACTATTGGATTAGATGTCGTCATATAACCTAATCTAAATGCTTCTTCTTTGTAAAAAATCAAACGAAGTTTTCTGGCGTTATACATAAAAACAACGTTTTCTTCTTCGTCTTTATATTGTGTATCGGGTTTACCCAAAATTTTAGTAACATCTTGCTCTTTCATTCCAAAAAGCAAATTGTCAATTCCGTATTTCAATTTAATTTCCATTCTTGTTTATGCTAAAAAATCCCGATTTTCATCGGGATTCATATTAATTATACTTTAAAACGTTTTCTGTCGTTTTCTGTCAAATAAATTTTTCTTAAACGAATAGATTTTGGAGTAACCTCAACATATTCATCTTTTTGAATGTATTCTAACGCTTCTTCTAATGAGAAAATAATCGGTGGAATAATTCTTGCTTTTTCATCATTTCCAGATGAACGTACGTTTGACTGTTTTTTAGCCTTAGTTACGTTGATACACATATCATCACCACGAGAGTTTTCACCAATTACTTGACCTTCATAAATCTCAGCATTTGGTTCCACGAAGAATTTACCACGATCTTGTAATTTATCAATAGAGTAAGGAATAGCTTTTCCGTTTTCCATAGAAATTAACGAACCATTGTTACGTCCAGGAATTGCTCCTTTGAAAGGTTCGTATCCAATGTAACGGTGTGCCATAATTGCTTCACCTGCAGTAGCTGTTAATAATTGATTTCTTAAACCAATGATTCCACGAGATGGAATGTTGAATTTAATAATCATACGATCACCTTTAGCTTCCATTGATAACATTTCTCCTTTACGGATAGTTACGAATTCAACTGCTCTACCTGAAAGATTTTCTGGTAAATCAATAGTTAATTCTTCAATTGGCTCACATTTTTGACCATCAATTTCTTTAATGATTACCTGTGGCTGACCAATTTGTAATTCATAACCTTCTCTTCTCATAGTTTCAATAAGAACCGATAAGTGAAGAACTCCACGACCAAAAACCATGAATTTATCAGCAGAATCAGTTTCACCTAACTTCATAGCTAAGTTTTTCTCTAATTCTTTAGTTAGACGATCTCTAATATGACGCGATGTTACAAATTTACCTTCTTTACCAAAGAAAGGCGAATCGTTAATTGTGAACAACATACTCATCGTAGGCTCATCAATAGCAATAGTTTGTAACGCTTCTGGATTTTCAAAATCAGCAATAGTATCACCAATTTCAAATCCTTCAATTCCGATAATTGCACAAATATCTCCAGCAACTACTTCGTCTACTTTTTTACGTCCAAGACCTTCAAAAGTATGTAATTCTTTGATTCTTGATTTGATTACTTTACCATCTCTTTTTACTAAAGATATTGGCATTCCTTCTTTTAAAACTCCTCTTTCCAAACGACCAATCGCAATACGACCAGTGAATGAAGAGAAATCTAAAGATGTAATTAACATTTGAGGTGTTCCTTCAGATACTTTTGGAGCTGGAACGTGTGCCAAAACCATATCTAATAAAGGCTCGATGTTTTCCGTTTGATTTCTAAAATCATCAGACATCCAGTTATTTTTAGCCGAACCATAAACCGTTGGAAAATCTAACTGCGCTTCAGTAGCACCTAATTCAAACATTAAGTCGAAAACTTTTTCATGAACTTCTTCTGGAGTACAGTTTTCTTTATCTACTTTATTAATAACCACACAAGGTTTTAATCCTAAATCAATTGCTTTTTGTAATACGAAACGCGTTTGAGGCATTGGTCCTTCAAAAGCATCTACTAAAAGACAAACACCATCAGCCATATTAAGTACACGCTCAACCTCACCACCAAAATCGGCGTGACCAGGAGTATCGATAATGTTGATTTTTGTTCCTTTATAAGTTACAGAAACGTTTTTAGAAGTAATAGTAATACCTCTTTCACGCTCTAAATCGTTATTATCTAGGATTAAGTCTCCCGTGTTTTCGTTTTCACGAAACAATTGACAGTGGTACATAATTTTATCAACCAAAGTAGTTTTACCGTGGTCAACGTGTGCAATAATTGCGATGTTTCTAATAGAAGTCATTTATTTTATTTTTGAAAGTGCAAAGGTAATCTTTATTTTTGTAAAAACACTATAGTAATCAACACTTTAGTTGAAAATAATAATTGCTTAACATAAAAAAAAGCCCTCATAATGAGAGCTTTAGTATTATTTGTAACAGTAGACTATAAAGAAGCTACGTGTTTAGTTAACTTAGATTTTAAGTTAGATGCTTTATTATCATGAATGATATTTTTCTTAGCTAATTTATCAATCATAGAAATTACAGTTGATAATTTTGCAGAAGCTTCAGCTTTATCAGTAGCTAAACGAATAGCTTTGATTGCATTACGAGTAGTTTTGTGTTGGTATCTGTTCAACACTCTTTTTTTCTCGTTACTTCTAATTCTTTTTAAAGCAGATTTATGATTTGCCATTTTGTTCTTTTTTTAATTGTAATAATTGTTATAAACTACTAGTTAAAAAAGAAAAACCTCCCACATTCACCTAGGCGAACACTTTGGTTTTAACTAATAAAATAATAACCGAGACACCAATTATTATTTTATAAAACTTATTTACAACTAATTCTGTAGCCCGTAGGGGAATCGAACNNACCGATAGACGAACGGGCCATTACATTAATTTTGTAATGCGAGTGCAAAAATACAACTAATTTTGATTTCTGCAAGACCTTGTATAAAAATTTTTATTTTTTTTTAGTATGCCTTTGCAAAAAGAACCCTTCCTTTAGACGGAGCACCAGTAAACATACAGCTTCCCACCTCTTCTACTCTATCTAAAGCGATACATCTAATGGTCGCTTTTGTTAGTTCTTTTATCTTTTCTTCGGTTTCAGCAGTACCATCCCAATGCGCAGCTAAGAAGCCTCCTTTGGTTTCCAATAGCTCTTTAAATTCTTCGAAAGAATTCACTTCTGTAATATGAGTATCTCTGTATTCCAATGCTTTAGCAAACATATC
>DNNO01000037.1 GCA_003497625.1 Flavobacterium sp.
CTTACATTAGCACCACTCCATGTTCCACCTGCTGGCTCTGCTGTTAATTGAACTATAAATCCAGTACAAACTTCTGCGTTATTAGCAACAACGGTTGGTAAAGCATTTACGGTTAAAATGCCAGCATCTTCTCCATCACAAGCTGTATTATGATTGCCATCAATAACAATTACTTTATAAACTCCACCATTATCACCTTGTGCTAAAGCCGGAGTTGTATAACTATTGCTTGTTGCTCCAGATATCAAAATATTATTTAAATACCATTGATAAGAATAACCCGGAATTGAAGCTGTACTGAACGTTGCCGTAGAACCAACACACGCTTCCTCATCATCTACTGATGGAGCAGGATTGTCACGAACGACTAAATTCACCGTACAAGGAGCTTCCGCTGGAACACCATTACTATCGCTCACTATTACAGAATACGTTCCGGCTACACCTACATTTATTGAGGCTGTAGAGGCACTAAATCCATTTGGACCTGTCCATGCAAAAGTATAAGGCGCACCTCCCGAACCATTAATTCCAGATGCTGTAAAAACAGCTGTTGCACCTGCACATATTTGCGCAGATGAAGGAGCTATTGAACAAGTTGGCGGTACTATAATAGTGTTAGAAGCCATTTGTTGATCTTGACTTCCTAAAGTAACACAATTACTAAGTGGCGAACATATATTGTCAATATGAAAATGATAAGGCGAGCCACCGATTGTTGAAGCGCCGTTTCCAACCCCCCATCCCGCACAGGCAAAAGTAGGTTCAGCAGCAATATGACATCCTAATACTAACAAAGCTTTTGTTGAAGTAGGCGTAAATGTTACTGTACAATAAGTTTGCTGAGTACTCAAACCATCTTCATTTCCCCATACATAGGTGATGTTTGAAACAGTTCCGTTATAAATCCAAATAGAATTTTTATCTGGAAAAGCAGCATCAGCATTCTGTTGACATGCCATTTTTAGTGCTGTTTCATTATAATAACCAGCTGGTACTCCACCTGTATTACCTGCATTTGGTATAGGAAATACATAAGTAGATTTTACAGGATTATAACCTGTTAAACCATCTAAAGGACTTACAATTTCTTCAATACGATTAGGTCCAGTAAAAAAATCGAAAGCATGTTGACCATCGTTACCTTGAGTAATATTAATATTAAATGTAACCGATGCCGGAACATTTGGAGTCAGACCAGCTAATTCGATACGAGTGGGTATCGACTGTCCTTCTGTAAAATGAGAATTTGTCGCTTGTGCATTTCCATTTGCCCAATTAACTGGACTAGCAGGAGCTGAAGCAGGGCCATTTTTTCCCCATTGCGAATTATTTGTGTTTGACTGAGCATATAAAGTAAATTGTCCAAACACTAAAAGTAAAATTGTAAATCGATAGAACCAATTTTTATTAAATTCAACTTCTTTTAAATGCGAAGTTTTACACCAACCTTTAAATACCTTCGTTAAATGCTGCCAGGAGCCATGAAACCATTGGGTATTCTCACGATAAAATAAAATAGATTTTTTCATAATAATACGGTTTTAATACCATATCATCAGTAGGTTTGAATAGAAAAAGAGCTTTGAATAAAGCAAATAGTTTTCCAATATTGTATTGAAGTTTAAAAAAATAAAAGGAAAGAGGGGAAATTGTTAATTGATTAATTTTTAAGTAGCATTGCTAATAGCAATTTAGAATTAATCAATAGAACCGTCTTATAAGTTGATCGATTTGCTTTGAAAATTATATCTCATTTACAAATCTTATCACTCTTCAATAATTCTTTTTAAAATTATTGGAGCAAATTTAACTCTATTTTCATCAATCCACGAACAAATGGGAATGATTTTTAAAAATTTAACTATTTAACAATCAATTAACTAAAAATATTTTTGATGTAAAAAAATACTTCTGTTTTTTAAAAATTAGCATAAAAGATGTAATCAATAAAAAATCCGTTCAAGTACTTTTTATTTCCCAAAATAAACCTAAAAAATTAATTTTAATGTCATTTCTAATTTTTTATTGTTGAGTAACGAATAATTTTCTTACGGAAACTTTATTCAAAAAAAATAACTGATAATCAAATGGTTATGTTTTTTCTTAAAAAAACATCCGAAATTTTAGCTTATATCTTACAAAGTTTTGGAAAAAGATGTATTTCATCGATTTTTTTGTTAATTTCATCGATGATATATTTTTAAATGTTTAGTTTTGAGCCGGTTAACAAAATGAAAATGACAATGAAAAAATTAATTTGTACTGCTCTACTTTTTACAATTACAATTGGAACTGCTCAAAACAAAAATGATTTATGGAAAAAAAGTAATTCCAGTGAAATTTCCAAAAAAATTACAAAAACCGACTTACCTCAAAACAATATCTTCGAATTAGATTTACCCGCAATGAAAAAGATGTTGGGTACATCTCCAAAAAGAGATAATTTCAACACTACTTCTAATTTAATCATAACATTGCCAAATGGAGAAGGCAAATTAGAGAACTTCAAAGTTTACGAAAACTCCGTTATGGCTCCAGAATTAGCAGCAAAATATCCTGAAATAAAATCTTATATGGCTATTGGGATTGATAACCCAAATGCTCGTGCTTATTTCAGTTATTCAACTCTAGGATTCAAATCTATGACATTATATCCTGATCAATCGGCTGTATTTATTGAGCCAGTGTCAGACGATTTGATTACATATTCTGTTTATAAAAAATCAGACAAGAAAAAAGCATTTCAAAAATTTGAGTGTAATGTTATTGATGAAGCCGTTAATATGGTTCAACCAAACAACAACACAACTCATTTAAGAGGTGCTGATGATGGGAAATTAAGAACATTTAGATTGGCTTTATCTGCTACTGGAGAATTTACGGCTTACTTTGGAGGAACTAAAGCAGCTACTTTAGCAGCAATGAACAATAGCATGACTCGAATTAATGGTGTTTTTGAAAAAGACTTTGGAGTTCGATTGATTCTTATTGCCAATAATGATGCACTTATCTATACTAATTCGACAACAGATCCTTATTCGGATTATGCAAATAAAGCAAACTGGAAAACAGAAAATCAAACTATTTTAACTTCAACTATCGGAGAAGCTAATTACGACATTGGTCATTTATTAGGCGCTGGAACTGTTAATAGTGGAGATGCTGGAGCAAGAGGGTCAATAGGCGTAGATAATTCTAAAGGTAGAGCTTACACTTGTGCAAATTCAACTAATAACCAAGGTGATACTTTCGATATTAATTATTTAGCTCACGAAATAGGACATCAATTAGGTGCTAACCATACTTTTACCTATGCAAACGAAGGAACAATCGCGCAACTAGAGCCAGGAAGTGGATCAACAATCATGGGATATGCTGGAGTAACTATCAAAGATATTCAACAATATGCTGATGCTTATTTTCATTCCATTAGCATCCAACAAGTTACCGACATAATTAAAACTAAAACTTGTGCAACTATAATAGTAACAGGTAACGCTGTACCAGTAGCTAATGCTGGAATAGATTTTACCATTCCAAAAGGAACTCCGTTTATGTTAAATGGCACTGCTACAGATGCTAATAGTACTGACGCGCTAACCTACTCATGGGAACAAATAGATTTAGGAAATGCAACTACAACGGTACCATCAAGTACTGCTACAACAGGTTCGCTATTTAGATCTTACAATCCATCAACTTCTTCAACACGCTATTTTCCAAAAATGAATACGATTTTGGCTGGATTAAGTTCTACTCAAGGATCTAGAATTATTTCAGAAACATTACCAGGAGTTGCTCGTACATTGAACTTCAGACTAACTGTTAGAGATAATAGAATTGGAGGCGGAGCAAATAATTCTGATGACATGATAGTAACTGTAGATGGTGTTGCTGGTCCTTTCACAGTAGATTCTCAAAATGCCGCAATTTCTTATCCTGCAGGAACTACACAAACTATCAATTGGACGGTTGCTGGTACGAATGCAAATAATGTAAACTGTGCTAATGTTGATATTTTATTATCAACAGATGGAGGACAAACATTTTCAACAGTCTTACTTGCTGGAACTCCTAATGATGGTTCCCAAAATATTGTAATTCCAAATATTCCAGGTACTACAAACCGAATAATGGTTAAAGGAAGTAATCATATTTTCTTTGATGTAAATAATACAAATTTTACTATTACTAGTTCAGTTGTTGCCGACACAACTGCTCCATCAACTTCAACACTTACAGCTTCTGGCACTACAACTTCAAGTACGAATTTATCTTGGACTACCGC
>DNNO01000024.1 GCA_003497625.1 Flavobacterium sp.
CTACCTTGAAAATGACCGCTCAACATACGAGGTTGCATGATTTTTTGGTAAGTTTCTTTGTTAAGTTTCGCTAATAATTCAGGTTCCGCTTGTGAATGATTGGCAACGTAATCTTCTAAATCTTCTGATATGAAATGCATGATAAAATCAAATTTTCAACAAAAATACAAATTCCAACTCTTCTAATTTCTAATTTCTGAATTCTAATTTCTAAATTCATTACTTTTGCACCATGCAAATCGAGAAAAAAGACATACGAGCACTTACTAAAGAACAATTGCGTAACTTTTTTGTTTCTAACGGAGACAAAGCGTTTCGTGGTAACCAAGTTTACGAATGGTTATGGCAAAAACGCGCACATACTTTTGAAGATATGACCAATGTGTCTAAAGAAACGCGCGCTATGTTAGAAGCTAATTTCGTAATCAATCACATCAAAGTAGATACTTTACAACGTAGCGAAGATGGAACCGTTAAAAATGCCGTTCGTTTGCATGATGACTTAATTGTAGAATCAGTTTTAATTCCTACAGAAACTCGAACTACAGCTTGTGTTTCTTCGCAAGTGGGTTGTAGTTTAGATTGTAATTTTTGTGCTACAGCTCGATTAAAACGCATGCGTAACTTGGAACCAGGAGAAATCTACGACCAAGTAGCTGCAATTGATAACGAAAGTCGTTTGTATTATGACCGACCGCTATCAAACATCGTTTTCATGGGAATGGGAGAACCTTTGATGAATTATCCAAACGTAATGAAAGCGATTGATATGATTACGTCTACAGAAGGTTTAGGAATGTCACCAAAAAGAATCACAGTTTCCACTTCTGGAATTCCGAAGATGATTAAAAAAATGGCAGACGATGAGGTGAAATTCAAATTAGCAGTTTCACTGCATTCTGCTGTGGAGGAAATTCGAAATGAAATCATGCCATTTACCAAAAATTTTCCTTTAACCGATTTACGTGAAAGTTTAGAATATTGGTACAGAAAAACAAAAAGTAAAGTTACATACGAATACGTAGTTTGGAAAGGAATCAACGATGATAAAAAATCGATTGATGCTTTGGTAAAATTTTGTAAATATGTTCCTTGTAAAGTAAATCTTATCGAATACAATCCTATTGACGACGGCATGTTTCAACAAGCCTCTGAAGAAGCCACAAATGCTTATATAACTGCTTTAGCAAAAAGTAATATTGTAGCAAAAGTCAGAAGAAGTCGTGGAAAAGACATTGATGCAGCTTGCGGACAATTAGCGAATAAATCTTAGAATTCAATTATTGTAATTTTTGTGCCATAAAAAGATGTAGGAAACACGTGTTTTTTTGTAAGAAACAGTATCTTCGTGCAACTGAAAGGTTTTATTTTCCAATTTAAGAAATAAATTTCGGTTTCAACAAACACACATCAAACATTATGATTAAGCACACCTTATTTTTTCTACTTTTTTTTACATTTAGTTTTTCACAGGAGAACATCACAAAAGGAATTGTTAAAGATGCAGAAACAAAAGAAACGGTTCCTTTTGTAAATATTCTTTTTAAAGATAATTCGGGAAATTTGACTGGCACGATGACAAATGAAAATGGTGAATTTTCATTACAACACATCAAAGAAGTTGAGATTAGCCATATCAATTACGAAACCAAGAAAGTCGTATTTGAAACTAAGGAAGTTGAAATATATCTAAGTCCAAAAGTGTATGTTTTAGATGAATTAATAATCTCAAATGTTTCTGGAAGAGATTTTTTGAAATCGTTAATAAAAGATGCTAAAGTTCGTGCGGTAAAAAACACTAAGTTAAGTACTTATGGTAGAGAAATTGTAAAAATAAACAATCAGTATACCAAGTATTCCGATGCTAAAATGGATTATTTCATTAAAAAAGGAAATGGTAAATCGGTTTTACAAATAAATCAAAGTAGAGCTATAAAATCTAATTTACAAGATTCAACAAGTTCTGTTTTGAATGGAATGGATTCGGCCTACAATGTAAGAGATTATGTAAAATATGCTTATAATTTTGATGGAATTGAAAATCTTATTAAGAGTAAAGAATATACTTTTGATCGATATTTAAGAAGAGATGCTTCTGGGTTTGAATACGAATTCATTAAAATAATTCCGAATGCAGATAGCGATGAGTTATTATACGAAGGTTATGTTATCGTAGATAATAAATCCAATAAAATAATTGAATTTAAAGTTGAAATAGCAGAATCTCACAAGAAAAATTCAAAACTTAAAAATATTTTAATTGCCAAATTAAAACTGAATGATCAATCGGTTTGGTGTAAGTTTAAGTTTGTAAATAACCAATATGAATTGGTTTACTATAAAAGTAGTTTTAATATTTATATTCAAATGGGTAAAAAAGTACATGACAATGTTAGTGGTACTTTTGATTTATTAGTGCTTGATAGTAAAAACGACGTGGAAATACCAGAAAAAGGTTTTGATGGAAAAACTATTTTTGAAGCAGGTACTAATTACTCAGAGAAATTTTGGAAAATGAACAACATTTTTCCATTAAAAGAAAGCGAGCAACAATTTGTTGATTCTATTAAAAATTAATAGGTTTTCATTCTAAAAAAATCAAAGAGATTTCGATAAAGTTCGGAGTCTCTTTTTTTATAATCTTTTGCTAAACTTTTGACTAACGAGTTTGTTTTTGTATTTTTGAAATCTAAATGAAAATAACCGAACAAATAAAGCTACCCATCGCAAATGAAATGGAACTCTTTGAAGAGAAGTTTCGCGATTCCATGTCTTCAAAAGTGGCTTTATTAAACAGAATTACCCATTACATAGTAAATCGAAAAGGAAAACAAATGCGACCAATGTTTGTTTTCTTAACGGCTAAAATGGTTTCGGGTGGTTCCATTAATGAGCGTACATATCGTGGTGCTTCGGTTATTGAATTAATTCACACCGCAACTTTAGTACATGATGACGTAGTTGACGACAGTAACAAACGTCGTGGGTTTTTCTCTCTAAACGCACTTTGGAAAAACAAAATTGCGGTTTTAGTAGGTGATTATTTACTTTCAAAAGGTTTATTGCTTTCCATTGATAATAACGATTTCGATTTATTAAAAATCATTTCAGTCGCAGTTCGCGAAATGAGTGAAGGCGAATTACTTCAAATTGAAAAAGCACGTAGACTAGACATCACAGAAGATATTTACTACGAAATCATCCGACAAAAAACCGCTACTTTAATTGCCGCTTGTTGTTCGCTTGGCGCATGTTCTGTTGCTCCAGAAGATAAAGAAGTGGTTGAAAGAATGCGTAAATTTGGAGAACTTATCGGAATGGCGTTTCAAATTAAAGATGATTTATTCGATTATACGGATGACGCTATCGGAAAACCAACCGGAATCGATATCAAAGAGCAAAAAATGACATTGCCTTTGATTTATGCTTTGAACAATTGTTCTCCAAAAGAAAAAAGTTGGGTAATCAATTCGGTAAAAAACTACAATAAAGACAAAAAGCGCGTCAAAGAAGTGATCCAATTTGTAAAAGACAAAAACGGATTAACGTACGCCGAAGAAAAAATGGTGCAATTTCAACAAGAAGCACTTTCATTATTACAAGATTTCCCAACATCTACTTATAAAGATTCCCTTATTTTAATGGTAAATTACGTTATTGAAAGAAAAAAATAATTTTTTTTCTCATTTCGTGCAACCATTTTAAACTCATTCTCGTCTATGTTTATAGAAGAGTATTTTACCGAACACTTTTTATGAAAGTAATTCAATTACATCAAGAAGAAAAACAACTCATTATGTTGGCTGTCGAAAACAATCGACAAGCACAACAGCAGATTTATGCCAAGTTTTCTTTCAAAATGTTAAGTGTGTGTCGTCAATACATAAAAGACATTCACCACGCAGAAGATGTAATGATTACTGGATTTATGAAAGTGTTCACCAATCTGAAAAATTTTGAACACAAGGGAAGTTTTGAAGGTTGGATTCGCAGAATTATGATTTATGAATGTATCGATTTTATTCGGGTGAAAAAGAATAATTTCAATCACCAAGATATAGATGATGTTACGGTAAGCGAGAATGAATCGGTGTATGAAATGGAAGATTTTTCGGTAGATGACATTCAAAATATGATTGATAATTTGCCTGATGGATATAAAATGGTGTTTAATTTATATGCGATTGAAGGTTACAAACATCAGGAAATAGCCGAAATGCTCAAAATAAGTGAAGGAACATCAAAATCGCAATTATCACACGCCCGAAAGTTATTGCAACAACAAATCACCGACTTAAAAAACAAATTAAATGGAACCAAATAAAATAGATAATCAAATACGAGAAAAGCTGAATGCTAGAGAGATTCAGCCGTCTGCTCAAGCTTGGGATCGATTAGATGCGATGCTTACGGTTTCAGAAGAGAAAAAGCCAAAGAAAGGTTACGGATGGTTTTTTGTAGCCGCTTCTACGGTACTTTTTTTCGGATTGGGTTTTTTCCTTTTCAATACAAACGAAACGCCAAAAATTGATGATTCAAATTCAATTGTAACAACTATCAACCAAGAAATTGATTCCGTTGAAACAACAAAAACAAATGAAATTTCAGTTGAAAAAGAGCAACCTGTTTTAGTTCAAAATGAAGTAAACTTTTCAAAAACGCAAACAAATAAAAAATCAAAGGGAACAAATGAATTGATAAAACCGGAAAATGTTTTGGAAGAAAAA
Source organism: Flavobacterium sp. (assembly GCA_003497625.1). Classification (GTDB taxonomy): domain Bacteria; phylum Bacteroidota; class Bacteroidia; order Flavobacteriales; family Flavobacteriaceae; genus Flavobacterium. The sequence continues at coordinate 4,728 of DNNO01000024.1, forward strand.
ATCACTCCCAACTCCCAACTTCAAACTCCTAAAACCTACAAATACGTTTCGCCTGAAAATTTATTAGCTGAAGTTCAAACAGGAGAAAAAGTAATCACTTCGGATAAAAAAATAAGTCCAAAAGCTAAAATGAAAGTAGATGCTAATTCATTGTTAACAACCGTTGAAAAAGAATTAGACGAAAATTACAAGGAAACTACTTTTGATAAATTAAATAGAAAGTTTAAAGATGCCAAATCGGCATTAGCCAATAGAAATTACGAATAAATAAAAATCATCATTAATCAAAAATCAAACAGTCATGCAAAAAATTATTTTGTACACCATCGTTATGGTGTTTAGTTTACTAACGAAAGCAGTTGCGCAGGAAAAAACTTTTGAACAGCAAGCCAAGGAAATTGCGAATAACATTGAAATGATTACCACTGAAGAGAAAAATGCTTTAAAAAAAGAAGTTGAAGCTGTCGATTTACAGGTAAAAGAAGGTAAAATTACTGCAGATAACGCAAAAGAATTAAAATTAAAAATTGCCGAAGAACGTGCTAAAAACATCGAAACTAAAGTAGCTATTGAAGAAGCTAAATTAGCGCAATTGGTACAAGACAAAGTAGATGGAAAAATCACAGATTCTGGAGAAGAATCAAAAAGAGGAGGGACTACCATTATTTTAGGAGGTAATAATAATGATTCAATAGGTAAACATAAAACCGAAATCAATTTAGGTTCCATGAAAATCTACAATGGTGAAAAAGATAAAGCCGAAAGAAGATCAAAAAGAACTACATCACAATTTGTTTTTGCATTTGGTTTAAATAATGTAATTACCGATGGTGAAAACTTAGAAGATTCAGATTATAGAGTTTGGGGTTCGCATTTTTATGAATGGGGAGTTACTTATAATTCAAGAATTTTCAAAAGCAACAATTTGCTTCACGCTAAGTACGGACTTTCGTTAATGTATAACAATCTTCGTCCAACTGATAATCGTTATTTCGTAAAAAATGGTGATCAAACAGATTTAGTTACATCAACCATAAAATTAGATGATTCTCGTTTTAGAAATGTGTATTTAACAGCGCCATTACATTTAGAATTCGATTTTACACCAAAAAAACTTTCAAAAGATGGAACAAAAACATACTTCAGAACACACGAGTCGGTTCGTTTAGGAATTGGAGGTTATGGAGGTGTTCGCATCAAGTCAAAACAAATTTTAAAATACGAAGCAGACGACATTAAAGTAAAAGAAAAACAAAAAGGAGATTTCAATGTTTCTGACTTTACATACGGGTTAAGCGCTTATTTAGGATATGGTCAAACCAGTCTATATGTTAAATATGATTTAAATCCGATGTTCAAGAACAATAATATAGATCAAAACAACGTTTCATTAGGATTACGCTTTGATTTTAATTAAATTTAGGGTTAAGTTAAGTTCTCTGTTTAAAAAAGCACTTCAGCCATATGAAGTGCTTTTTTGTTTTTATAAGTTTTTTTGTAGATTAACTTTACAACTTTGTATCTTTGAGACTTTCCAAAATAAAACTGCAATTTGATATCAAAAGACACCATAGAAAAAGTATTTGAAACCGCCCGAGTTGAGGAGGTAATTGGTGATTTTGTTCAACTCAAACGTGCAGGAAGTAATTTGAAAGGATTAAGCCCGTTTGTGAACGAGAAATCGCCTTCGTTTATGGTTTCTCCAGTGAAGCAAATTTGGAAAGATTTTTCATCCGGAAAAGGCGGAAATGCCGTGACGTTCTTAATGGAGCACGAACATTTTACCTATCCAGAAGCTATTAAATATTTAGCGGTAAAATACAATATTGAGATAGAAGAAACGGTTCAAACCGATGAAGATGTTGCGCAAGCGAATGAAAAGGAAAGTATGTATTTGGTTTCCGAATTCGCACAGAAATATTTTCATCACACCTTATTAGAAACCGAAGAAGGAAAGGCTATCGGATTGTCGTATTTTAAAGAGCGTGGTTTTACTTCCGATACAATTAAAAAATTCGGATTAGGATATTCGCCAGAAACTTGGGATGCTTTTACCAAAGAAGCACTTGGAAAAGGTTATAAATTAGAATATTTAGACAAAACCGGACTTTCCATTGTTAAGGAAGACAAGCAATTCGACCGATTCAAAGGTCGTGTGATGTTTCCGATTCAGAGTATGAGCGGTCGTGTTTTGGGTTTTGGAGGTCGTATTTTAACTAATGATAAAAAAGCGGCAAAATACCTGAATTCGCCCGAAAGTGATATTTACCACAAGAGTAAAGTTTTATACGGAATTTTCCATGCGAAGCAATCTATCGCTAAACTGAATAATTGTTATTTGGTGGAAGGTTATACCGATGTTATCCAAATGAATCAAGCCGGAATTGAAAACGTGGTTGCGTCTTCTGGAACTGCTTTAACTCCAGATCAAATTCGTTTAATCAATCGCTTAACGCCAAATATTACCGTACTTTTTGATGGTGATGCTGCCGGACTTCGAGCTTCGATTCGTGGAATTGATTTGATTTTGGAAGCTGGAATGAACGTAAAAGTTTGTACGTTTCCAGATGGCGATGACCCAGATAGTTTTGCAAGAAAAACTTCGTATGAAGATTTATTGCACTATTTCGAAGAAAACGCAAAAGATTTCATTCAGTTCAAAGCGTCTTTATTGATGCAAGAAGCAAAGAATGATCCAATTAAAAAAGCAGATTTAATTCGTGATATGGTCATCAGTATTTCAAAAATTCCAGACCGAATTAAAAGAGAAGTTTACATTAAGGAATGTTCCCGAATTATGGATATTTCAGAAGATGTGCTTTTTAATACCTTAGCACAATTAGTCAAAAAGGATTTATCGGAAGCTAACAAACAATACAAAGAGGAACAAAAAGCTTTTGAGGTTGTTAAGAATGATATTTCTCAGCCTACAGCAAAAGTTGATATCCAATACGAATTAGAACATAAAATCATCCAAATTTTATTGTTGTATGGAGATAAAGAAGTCACTTTTGAAGATACTATTTTAGCTCAAAATGAAGATGGCGAAATGGTTGAGGTAAAAGAACAAAATAACTACAAAGTATATCAACGTATTTATCTGAGTTTGCAAGAAGATGAGGTGGAATTGGCTAATCCGGTTTTCAAAGCAATTTATAATCATTTAATTGCTTACTATAATGAAAATGAAGCTTTTGAATTGGATAAATATTTGATGCATCTTCCAGAAGAATTAGCGCAAGAAGTTACGACAGTTCTTATGAATGAAGAACGCGAAGTGTTACATAACTGGGAAGTACAGCAAATTTATGTAAAACAGAAAGAAGCCACCATAAGCCAATACGTAACCGAAACGATTATCACATTGCGTTGGTATTTGGTCAATAATATTATCGACGATTTGAAAAATAATGTTTCAAACGAAGAGCAATCTGATAATTCAGAAACATTAGAAATGGTAATGGCTTACTTGGGGCTTACGCATATTTTTTCTAAAAGCTTAGGTAGAGTTTTATCCAGATACAACTAAATTACGTCTAAATCTTTCGCTTTTTTCAATAAATCTACAAGGTTGGTTACATTTAATTTGGCTAACAAACGCAACTTATATGTACTGATTGTTTTTTCATCCAAACCTAAAATTTGAGCTACTTCTTTGTTTTTCTTACCGTCGTTTAGGTAACGAAGCACTTCAATTTCTCTAGTAGATAATTTTTTGAACAAGCGTTCCGATTTTTTTCCTTTACTCAGCATTTCAATGCTTTTCTTAACAGTTTCACTGAAAACAACTTTACCTTCCGATACTTTTGCAATTGTACCTTCTAGTTCTTTTAAATCACTTCGTTTAGAAACATAAGCCGAAACCCCAGCTTTAATAGCTGTTGGTGCATACATTTGTTCAGAAACGTTAGTAAAAAGGACAATTTTAGTTTCAGGAAAATCTTTCAATAAACTTTTAATATCTCTAATGCTAGATAAACCTTCTAATTCAACATCAAGAAGAAGCATGTCGCAACGTTTACCGTTTAAAACATTAAGTAATGATTCTAAATTTTTAGCCGATGCTACAACTTCCATGTGGGGGTTACCTTGAAAATACGATTGTAATCCTTGGATTACAACAGGTAAACTGTCTGCGATACATATCTTAATCATAACTAAAAAATTATATTATTCGTAATATACTCTCAAAGTTACTAAAAAAAAATGTAATTACTTGTTAATTATTGATGTAAAAATTAAATATTTTTAGAAATTTCACATATTGGAATCGGTTTCATCTTGTGTTGATTGATGGTATTGAGTCTTTTGAAGATTTTAAAAACTTCAGCTTCTCTTCCTGAAAAATCTTCCACGGTTTTGCCGTTTTCCATTTGTGTCATGGCCCACTCTAATTCATCGTAATTCGCTCCAATTTGATCTTCATCGCTTCGGTCATCTCCAAACAAACCATCTGTTGGTTTAGCTTTTAAGATGCTTTCAGGGACCTCTAAATATTCAGCAAGCAATCGTACTTCGCTTTTTACTAAATCAGCAATCGGACTAATATCAACGCCACCATCTCCGTATTTTGTAAAAAAACCTACGCCAAAATCCTCAACTTTGTTTCCGGTTCCAGCCACCAATAATCCATGAATTCCTGCAAAATAATATAAAGTTGTCATGCGTAAACGCGCACGCGTATTGGCTAACGATAAATTCAAAACAGCTTCATTATCTGATGAAGGAACTTGATTTTTAAATGTTTCAAAAATCGGAGTTAAATCGGCTCTTTCGTTAAAAACATTTGGGAAACGTTTTTTTAATTGGTCAATATGCTCGTTAGCTCTATTTACATGACTTTCCGCTTGATGTATTGGCATTTCAACACATAAAGTAGGTAAACCAGTTTGTGCACAAAGTGTAGAAGTTAATGCGCTATCAATTCCGCCCGAGATTCCCACAACAAAACCCTTTACTTTTGCGTTAGTAGCATAATCGAGTAACCATTTTACAATATGTTGGTTGATTTTTTCGGCTTGGAAGGTAGTAGAATTTGTCATTTTTTTATGAAAATTTATTAGTCGATAAACTGTATATTTGCAAACCAAATTAGTTTTGATAAAAATATAAAAAATACGCTATATGAAGCAATTATTATTTGTCCTTGTTGCGATTACTTTATTTTCATGTAAAGATGATAGTAAGGTGGAAGAAGCAGTAGCTAATATTCCAATTGAATTTAAAGTAGAACGTTTTGATCAAATCTTTTATCAATCAAAACCAGAGGATTTAAATAAGATTAAAGCGCAGTATCCATTCTTTTTTCCAGCGGGAAATCCAGATTCTATTTGGGTAAACAAACTACAGAATCCGCTATTGAAAGAATTGTACAAGGAAGTACAAATGAAATACCCAACTTTAGGTCCAGTTGAAGCCGATATGGAGAAAATGTTTGCTTATGTACAATATTATTTTCCAAAATATAAAACACCTCGAGTTATTACTTTAATTAGTGAAGTAGATACAGAGGCCAAGGCGTTTTATGTAGATACTTTAGCTTTAGTGTCTTTAGATTGTTACTTAGGAAAAGATCATCGTTTTTATGTTGATTTTCCAGAATATAAGAAAGCAGAATTAGAGGAAAATCAAATCTTACCTAATTTAGTTTCAACATTTTGCTATGGAAAAATTGCTCCTCCAACGGATAGAACATTGCTTTCTGCTATGATTTATTATGGAAAAGAATTGTATGTAAAAGACAAATTGATTCCTTTTTATTCTGATGCTGTGAAAATTGGTTATACTGAAACACAGTTGCAATTTTGTCAAGCAAACGAATATTACATGTGGAGTAATTTAGTTGAAAATAAATTATTATATGATTCAAACCCAAAAAACGAATTACGATTCATTAAACCAGCACCTTTTTCAAAATTCTATTTAGAAATCGATACTCAAACTCCTGGAAGAGTAGGGCAATGGTTAGGCTGGCAAATCGTAAGAAGCTACATGGAAAACAATGATGATGTAACTTTAGAACAGTTATTAGCAATGGACGCTAAAACCATCTTCGACAACTCAAAATATAAACCAAAGAAGCAATAAATATGAAAACATCAGATATAAAAATCACCGTAGGTTTAGACGAAAATAACGTTCCTGATAAATTATTATGGACAGCACAAGATGGCGGAATTGAGCAAGAAGAAGCAAAAGCCTTATTATTGTCAGTTTGGGATAGCAAAGCCAAAGAAACGCTTCGTATTGATTTATGGACAAAAGATATGCCGGTTGATGAAATGAAGCAATTCTTCCATCAAACTTTAGTAGCAATGGCAGATACTTTTCAACGTGCTACTGCCGATGAAAAAATGTCGGATACGATGCGCGATTTCTGTGATTACTTCGCTGAAAAAATGGAATTAAAAGCCTAGTAAAAAAGCCACTAACGTTTAATTAGTGGCTTTTTTATTTGGTATCAGTTTTTAAACAAATCCATTATCTTTAAAAATATCTTCATTAATCTGACCGATATACTCTAGAATTCCTTCTTTTCCTTTAGCTTCTAAAGAAGAAGTCACAAAATATGGTGGCATTTCTGCCCAATCTCCAGCTAACAATTGTTTCTTGTAAGCTTCCACATGATTGTTGACTTTGTTTTTTCCAAGTTTATCTGATTTGGTAAAAATAATCGCAAACGGAATTTCGCTTTCGCCTAAATATTCCATGAATTCCAAATCAATTTTTTGAGCTTCTAATCGGATGTCAATTAAAACAAAGGCACAAACTAATTGTTCTCTTTGCTCAAAATAATCCATAATAAATTGTTGGAAAACTGCTTTAGTTTTCTTGGAAACTCGAGCATAACCGTAACCTGGTAAATCCACTAAAAACCAATTGTTGTTGATTTTAAAGTGATTGATTAACTGTGTTTTTCCTGGTTTTGATGAGGTTTTTGCCAAATTTTTATGGTTCGTCAACATGTTAATCAAAGACGATTTTCCTACATTGGAACGACCAATAAATGCGTATTCAGGTAAGCGGTCTTTCGGACACTTATCTACTTCGGAATTACTAATTACGAATTCGGCGGTATTAATTTTCATATGCTATAAAATAAAATTCCCCAAAAAGGGGAACTATTATAAATTCTTCTTTTGTAACCAATCAAACAAAATTTGATTGAATGCTTCTGGATGCTCCATCATGGCAGCGTGTCCACATTTATCAATCCAAAACAACTCCGAATTTGGTAATAGTTTATCAAACTCTTCGGCTACATTTGGCGGTGTTACTTTATCATTTCTACCCCAAATAATACAAGTTGGAGTAGTCATTTTTGGTAAATCTTTTGCCATGTTATGACGAATAGCACTCTTTGCAATGGTTAAGGTTTTAATCAATTTGATTCTATCATTTACCGTTGCAAAAACTTCGTCAACAATTTCTTTAGTTGCTATTTCTGGATTATAAAAAACGTCTTCGGCTTTCTTTTTGATGTATTCATAATCGCCACGTTTTGGGTAACTTTCACCCATTCCGCTTTCATATAAACCTGAACTTCCTGTAATTACTAATGCTTTTACAAGTTCCGGATACATCTTAGTGAAATATAATCCAATGTGTCCGCCTAATGAATTTCCCACAAGAATTACTTGATCAAATCCTTTATGAATAATAAAGTCTTTTACAAATTTTGAAAAGGCTTTAACGTTAGTTTTTAAAATATTTTGCGTGTAAATAGGTAATTCAGGAATTACCACTTTGTATCCTTTAGGAGGAAAAAAATTAGCCACACCATCAAAATTACTTAGTCCGCCCATTAAACCATGAAGTATGATTATTGGAGTTCCTTCGCCAGATTCAAAATAGGTGTATTTTTTTTCTTTTCTTAACATAAATTCCACTTAAGGTATTAGTTCTAATGATTGACAAATATACTATTTTATTAAAGAATGAAAAGAAAAATTTAACAGAGTTGTTTTTAAATTTTTGAAGCTTGTAAAATGTTAGTTATCAACAATTTTAATGGTTTTTTACTGGAAAATGATAAAATATTAGATTTTCATTTTTCTACATGAATTCTTCTTAATTCTTGATTTTGCAAATATTCTTTTGTTAAAAGTGGTAAAGCAGCTTTTGAAATCTAAAAACTTATTAACAAAGTGGTAGTTTGTGGTAAAAAGTGGTAAAATTTTTCTAAATTTGTCCTTATTCTAATCGAAATAAAAAGTTGAAAACATTAATCGGAACATACGAATGTAAAGTGGATGCTAAAGGAAGGCTGATGCTACCTACGTCGCTAAAGAAACAATTGGGTTCTTTAGAGGAAGGTTTCGTGTTGAAACGTTCGGTTTTTCAGCCTTGTTTGGAGTTGTTTCCAATGAGTGAGTGGAATAAAATGATGTTGAAAATCAATAAACTAAATCGTTTCAATAAAAAGAATGACGATTTTATTAGAAGATTTACAGCAGGAGTTAAAATGATAGAGATTGATGCAACAGGGCGACTTTTAATTCCGAAAGATTTAGTGTTTTTTGCTCAAATTGATAAAGATATTGTGCTGAATTCAGCGATTAATATCATCGAAATTTGGGATAAAGATAAATATGAAAATGCGATTGAAAACGCTGTTGGTGATTTCGCGGATTTGGCAGAAGAAGTAATGGGTAATTTTAATGACGACGAAGATGGAATATCATAATCCAGTATTGTTAAAAGAAACAGTTGATGGATTGAATATTCATCCTGATGGTGTGTATGTGGATGTTACTTTTGGTGGTGGCGGACATTCGAGAGAAATTATGAGTCGTTTGGGTGAAAATGGAAAATTATTCGCTTTTGACCAAGATTTAGATGCTTTGAAAAATGCAATTGACGACGAGCGATTTACTTTAATCAACGAAAATTTTAGATTCATAAAAAGATTTTTACGTTTTCACGGAATCAAGCAAGTAGATGGAATTTTAGCTGATTTAGGTGTTTCATCACACCAATTTGATGTAGCAGAAAGAGGTTTTTCAACCCGTTTTGATGCTGAGTTGGATATGCGAATGAATCAAAAAGGTGATATCAGTGCGTATCACGTGGTAAACGAATATGATGAACAAGATATTGCAAGAGTTTTGTTTGATTATGGCGAACTAAAAAACGCAAGAGCAATGGCAAACGTAATCGTAACAGCTCGAAAAGATAAAGAAATCCGAAATTCGGATGAATTGAAAAAAGTGCTGGCTAAGTTCTTGCCAGGACACAAAAGCAATAAAATTTTAGCCCAAATATATCAAGCCATTCGTATTGAAGTCAATCAAGAAATGGATGTGTTAAAAGAATTCCTAGAACAATCTTTAGAAATTCTAAAACCAGGCGGAAGATTGAGTGTTATCTCATATCACTCATTAGAAGATAGATTGGTAAAACGTTTTGTGAAAAACGGCATGTTTGAAGGAGAACCTGAACGTGATTTCTTCGGAAATTTTGAAGTTCCTTTTAAAACCATCGAAAAACTAATCGTACCATCAGAAGAAGAAATTGCAATCAACAATAGAGCAAGAAGCGCAAAATTAAGAGTAGCCGAAAAAATTTAAAAAATGAAAGACGGAATTTACAGTTTATTAAAAGCCAAGTTTCTTATTAGTGATGACGCTCTTAAGAACTGGAAGTTCATTGTTTTTCTTGTGGTTCTTGGAATGTTTGCTATTGCAAATAATCACCAGTATGATGCGAAAAATTATCGAATCACCGAATTAAATAATCAAGTTAAAGAATTGCGTTCCGAATTTGTAGATCGTCGTTCTGAATTGATGAAATTAAAAATGGAATCTACGGTAGCTAAGAAAATGGAGTCAAGACAAATTTTGCCTTCAGAAGTGCCTCCAGTAAAAGTCGTTGTTGAAGATAAAGAAAGTAAAAAAAGTTTTTGGGATAAATTAAAAATATGGCAATAGAAGATAAAAAAATATCGTATCGCATGTATTTTGTAGCTGTTATGTTTTTCATAATGGCTGTATTTATTTTGATTAAACTGAACAATATTCAATGGGTTGAAGGTAATTATTACCGAAAATTAGGAAAAGAAAGAACGGTTAAGAATTTTCCAATTCCAGCCAATAAAGGGAATGTATATTCAGCTGATGGAAGTTTGTTAGCAACATCAATTCCAGAATACACTATTTATTTTGATGCTGTAGCGCCTTCATCAGAACTTTTTAAAGAGAGTGTTCAAGGGCTTTCTGATTCGCTATCGGTTATGTTTGGAAAATCATCCGGACATTATCAAGCGAAACTGCAAAAGGCAAGAGCTAATAAAAGTCGTTACCTTTTCATTGCAAAAAAGTTGAGTTATACTGAACAAATGCGTTTGAAAACTTTTCCAATGTTCAATAAAGGGGCGAACAAAGGCGGATTGATTATCGAGCAAAAAATTGTGAGAGAACATCCAATTGGGTTGGTAGCAAAAAGAACTATTGGTTACGAACGTTCAAACGAAGATGGAAAAGGTTTAGAATATGCTTTTCGCGATTACTTAAACGGAAAGAATGGGCATCGTATGATGCAAAAAATCGCTAAAAATCAATGGAAACCTATTAGCGATATCAACGAGAAAGACCCTCAAGATGGTTACGATATTATTTCAACGATTGATGTTTACATTCAGGATATTGCGCATCATGCGTTGTTAAAACAATTAGAACATTACAGTGCTGATCACGGATGTGTAGTGGTTATGGAAACCAAAACAGGTCACATTAAAGCAATTTCAAATTTAGGAAGAGCAAATGATGGTTCATATTATGAAACACAAAATTACGCTATCACTGAATCTCATGAACCAGGTTCTACTTTTAAACTAGTAGATTTAATTGCGGTTTTAGACGATAAAAAAGCCGATACGAGTACTGTTTATGATTCAAAAGGCGGTAGAATTGAATATTATGGAAGATCGGTTAAAGATTCTAATGGAAAAGGTTACGGAAAAATTTCTTTAGCAAGAGGATTTGAGTTGTCATCCAATACCATTTTAGTACAATCGGTTTATGAGTGTTACAAAAATAATCCAAAGCAATTTGTAGATAGAATCAACAGCTACGGATTAAATAAACCTCTTGGTTTGCCAATTAAAGGTGAAGGGAAACCAGTTATTCCACAACCAGGAACTAATCGTTGGTCGGGTGTGGCATTGCCTTGGATGGCGTTTGGTTATGGATTATCAGTAACTCCGTTGCAAACCTTGACTTTGTATAATGCGGTTGCCAATGATGGAGTAATGGTAAAACCAATTTTCGTTAGCGAAATCAAAGAATGGAATAAAACGATTAAAAAATACAATACTGAAGTTATCAATCCAAAAATCTGTTCACAAGAAACATTGGATAAAGTGCAAGCCGTTTTAGAAAATGTAGTAAAAAGAGGAACAGGTTCTAAGTTGTATTCGAAAGATTTTTCTATGGCGGGGAAAACTGGAACTGCACAGGTAAATTATAAAGACAAATCGAAATTATATTATGCGTCTTCTTTTGTGGGCTATTTTCCAGCTGACGAACCAAAATATTCATGCATTATTGTAGTTCATAAACCAAATGTTGCCGCTGGATATTACGGAGCCGATGTTGCTGGGCCAGTTTTCAAAAGAATCGCACAAAAAATATTTACCGATTCGCCATCAACAAATCACGTTAAAAATATTGATGCTAAAGTTGTTTCTCAAGAAAAAAACTATGCAGAATATTATAAAAAAGTAGAAAAAGAAAGCAATGTTGTTCCTAATGTAAAAGGAATGGAGGGAATGGACGCTGTAGCATTGTTAGAAAATTTAGGATTAAAAGTAAAAGTTATTGGTGTGGGAAGAGTGAAAAAACAATCACTAACATCAGGGCAAGCTTTTAACAAAAACCAAACTATTATAATCGAATTATCGTGAAGCAATTAAAAGACATATTATATAAAGTAGGAATTGAAGCAGTTCATGGAGCTACTGATATTATTATTTCAAAAATTGAATTCGATTCGAGAAAAATTGAATTGAACGATGTTTTTGTGGCAATCAGAGGAACACTTTCTGATGGTCATGATTATATTGAAAAAGCATTAAGTCTGGGTGCTGTGGCGGTAATTTGTGAAGAATTTCCAAGTGTGATTGTAAACGGTGTTACCTATATTAAAGTAAAAGATGCTAACGAAGCGTTGGCTTTTTTAGCTGCTAATTACTACGAAAATCCTTCTGAAAATATCAGATTAGTTGGTGTTACGGGAACTAATGGTAAAACAACTATTGCTTCTTTATTGTACCAATTATTCAAAAAAGCAGGTTATAAAGTTGGTTTGTTATCAACCGTTAAAATCATGGTTGACGAACAAGAATTCAAAGCCACACATACAACACCTGATTCTCTAACTATTAACAAGTTTTTAGATTTGATGGTTCAAGAAGGTTGCGAATTTTGCTTTATGGAAGTTTCTTCGCATGGCGTTCATCAAAAACGTACAGAAGCGTTGCGTTTTGAAGGTGGTGTTTTTACCAATTTATCACACGATCATTTAGATTACCACAATACGTTTGCTGAATATCGCGATGTAAAAAAATCGTTCTTCGATAATTTACCAAAATCAGCTTTCGCAATTACCAATATCGATGACAAAAACGGATTGGTAATGCTTCAAAATACAAAAGCTAAGAAATTGACTTACGCTTTAAAATCGTATGCTGATTACAAAGCGCAAATTTTAGAAAATCAATTGTCAGGATTGTTATTGAAAATCAATGATAACGAAGTTTGGGTAAAATTAATTGGTTCGTTCAACGCTTATAATTTATTAGCCATTTACGGAGTAGCAGTCGAATTAGGAATCGAAAAAGTTGAAGCATTGCGTTTACTTTCAGAATTAGAAAGTGTTTCAGGACGTTTTCAATTTATTGTTTCCGATTCTAAAATTACCGCAATTGTAGATTACGCTCACACACCAGATGCTTTAGAAAACGTGTTAAAAACGATTGAAGATATTCGCACTAAAAACGAACAATTAATTACAGTTGTAGGTTGCGGTGGCGATAGAGATAAAGCAAAAAGACCTATTATGGCTCACATTGCTTCATCAATGAGCGATAAAGTCATTTTTACATCGGATAATCCAAGAACCGAAAATCCGGAAACGATTATTGAAGAAATGGAAAAAGGAGTAGAACCTCAAAATTTCAAAAAAACAGTTTCGATTTTAGATAGAAAGCAAGCCATTAAAACCGCTTGTCAATTGGCAAATCCTAACGATATTATTCTAATCGCAGGGAAAGGTCACGAAACCTATCAAGAAATAAATGGAGTGCGTCATGATTTCGATGATTTGAAAATAGTAACTGAATTATTACAACAATTAAACAAATAAAAGCCAACAATTAACCTTTAAAAACTAAGCAAACAATATGTTATACTACATCTTTCAATACTTAGACAAAGCCTTTGATGTTCCTGGAGCAGGAGTTTTTCAATACATTACTTTTCGCTCGGCATTAGCTTTTATTTTGTCGTTGTTAATTGCTACGATTTATGGTAAAAAAATCATCAATTATTTAAGAAACCAACAAGTAGGTGAAACGGTTCGTGAACTTGGTTTAGAAGGGCAAACTGCAAAAGCAGGAACACCAACAATGGGTGGAATCATCATCATTTTGGCGACTTTAATTCCGGTTTTGTTATTGGCAAAGTTGAATAATATTTACATCATTTTATTGATTGTAACTACAATTTGGATGGGAACCATTGGTTTTATTGATGATTACATTAAAATTTTCAAGAAAGACAAACAAGGTTTAAAAGGAATTTTCAAAGTAATTGGGCAAGTTGGTTTGGGTTTAATCGTTGGAACCGTTTTGTATTTGAGTCCAGATGTAACCGTTCGAAAAGATACTTTAACATCAAGAGTAAAAATCGAAAACAACATCAAACCAGCGGATTTAGAAGAAAAATCTACAGCAACAACAATCCCTTTTTTCAAGAATAACGAATTCGATTACGCAGAAGTGTTATCGTTCATGGGCGATAATTACAAAGATTACGCTTGGTTGATTTTCATTCCAATGGTAATTTTAATCATCACAGCTGTTTCAAACGGTGCCAATCTTACGGATGGAATCGATGGTTTAGCCGCAGGAACTTCCGCGATTTCGGTACTAACACTCGGATTGTTCACTTTTGTTTCGGGGAATATCATTTTTTCTGATTATTTGAACATCATGTACATACCTAATTCCGGTGAAATGACGGTTTACATCGCGGCATTCGTTGGAGCTTTGGTTGGATTTCTTTGGTACAACGCTTATCCAGCATCTGTATTTATGGGCGATACCGGAAGTTTAACTATTGGTGGAATTATAGCTGTAATTGCAATTGCTATTCGTAAAGAATTAATGATTCCTGTTGTTTGTGGAATTTTCTTAGCCGAAAATTTATCAGTAATAATTCAGGTGAGTTATTTCAAATACACCAAAAAGAAATTTGGTGAAGGAAGACGAATTTTCCTAATGTCACCATTGCATCATCATTATCAGAAAAAAGGTTATCACGAAAGTAGAATTGTAACACGCTTTTGGATTGTCGGAATTCTATTAGCGATTTTCTCACTTGTTTCTTTAAAATTAAGATAAGATGCGACTGGTAGTTTTAGGCGGAGGCGAAAGTGGAGTAGGAACCGCCATCTTAGGAAAGAAAAAAGGATACGACGTTTTTGTGTCGGATTTTGGAAAAATAAAAGAAAATTACAAAGAAGTTCTTACTATTAATGGAATCGCTTGGGAAGATGAAAAGCATACAGAAGATTTAATTCTGAATGCCGATGTAGTAATGAAAAGTCCAGGAATTCCCGAAAAAGCTCCCATCGTAAAAAAGCTAATTGAAAAAGATATTTCGGTAATTTCTGAAATAGAATTTGCGATTCAGTTTACTGACGCTTTAACAGTTGGAATTACGGGAAGTAATGGAAAAACAACCACAACACTTTTGACGTATCATTTGTTAAAACAAGGTGGTTTAAATGTAGGATTAGCAGGAAATATTGGAAAAAGCTTTGCTTGGCAAGTGGCCGAAAACAAGCACGATATTTATGTGTTGGAGTTGAGTAGTTTTCAGCTAGACGGAATTATAAACTATAAGCCACACATTGCGATTATTACAAACATTAGTCCAGATCATTTAGATAGATACAATTACGATTACAGTTTATACATCGATTCTAAATTTAGAATTACAAAAAATCAAACAGAAGCCGATTATTTGATATATGATAATGAAGACGAAGCGATTCAAAATTGGTTAAAAAACAATACGATTAAAGCAAATAAAGTTCCTTTTTCACTGGTAACAAAACCAGAAAACGAAGGAGGATTTTTAGAAGAAAACAACATGAATACCACAATTAAAAACGACACATTTACTATGCCAATCAACGAACTTGCATTAGAGGGAAAACATAACATAAAAAACGCAATGGCAGCAACTGCTGTGGCGCAATTGTTGAATATTAGAAAACAAACTATCAGAGAAAGTTTAACTAATTTCCAAGGTGCTGAACACCGATTAGAAAAGGTATTGAAAATTCAAGGTGTGCAATACATCAACGATTCTAAAGCTACGAATGTAAATTCGGTTTTTTATGCTTTAGATAGTATGACTACGCCAACCGTTTGGATTGTTGGTGGTGTTGATAAAGGAAATGATTACGATGAGTTAATGCCATTAGTTCGCGAAAAAGTAAAAGCGATTGTTTGCTTAGGTGTTGATAATACAAAAATCAGTAATGCTTTTAACAATGTGGTAGATGTTATGGTGGAAACAACTTCAATGTCAGAAGCAGTTCAAATTGCACAACGTTTAGCTGAAAAAGGAGATAGCGTTTTGTTATCGCCAGCGTGTGCGAGTTTCGATTTATTTGAAAATTACGAAGACAGAGGAAAACAATTCAAACAAGCCATTTATAATTTATAATAACAGATAGAAATGTTTGATATCATTGGTAAAATACGAGGAGATAAAACCATTTGGGCTATAGTTTTTCTATTGTCCCTAATCTCGTTTTTGCCAGTGTATAGCGCTAGTACAAACCTAGTTTACGTTATCGGAAAAGGAACCACAATTGGTTATTTGTTCAAACATTTTATACATGTAATGTTAGGTTTTGGAATCATATTTTTCATTCACAAAACTCCTTATCATTACTTTAAAGCGCTTTCTATTTTCGGAATTCCATTAGTAATATTATTATTAGTTTATACCTTATTCAAAGGAACAGTCATTGATGGTGCAAATGCAAGCCGTTGGATACAAATTCCATTTATTGGCATTGGTTTTCAGACTTCTACGTTGGCATTTATCGTATTGATGATATATGTAGCGAGATATTTAGCTAAAGTTAGCGATAAAGAATATTCGTTTAAAGATTCCTTATTAGAATTGTGGGCGCCAGTTTTTGCTGTTTTAGCGTTAGTGCTTCCAGCGAATTTTTCAACAACTGCTTTGATTTTTTCAATGGTATGTATGTTGGTTTTCATCGGACAATACCCAATGCGATATCTCGGAATTATCATTGGAGCTGGAATTGTGAGTTTGACTATGTTTATATTGGTAGCAAAAGCTTTTCCAGATGCGATGCCAAACCGTGTTGATACATGGATGAGTCGTATTGATAGCTTCTTCGATGATAAACCAAATGAAGACGAATACCAAATTGAAAAAGCAAAAATAGCCATCGCATCAGGTGGAATTAAAGGATTAGGTCCAGGAAAAAGTGTACAGAAAAACTTTTTACCTCAATCTTCTTCCGATTTTATTTTCGCCATTATCGTGGAAGAATACGGTTTAGTGGGAGCTGTTGGGATCATCTTTTTGTATTTGCTATTGTTTATTCGCTTCATTATTGATGCGCAAAAAGCAACTACCTTATTTGGAAAACTCTTAATCATCGGACTCGGATTTCCAATTATATTTCAGGCATTTATCAATATGGGAGTTGCAGTGGAATTACTTCCAGTGACAGGCCAGCCTTTGCCTTTGATTAGTAGTGGAGGAACTTCAATTTGGATGACATGTATTGCCATTGGAATTATTTTAAGCGTGACGAAAAAAGAAGAAGAAGTAGCCTTAGATTTAGAAGAAAAACGCAAACGTGATGAAGCGTTACAACAAATTATAGATGCTCAAGTAGCATTAAACGAAGATAAAGAAGCGAATGAAAATCAGCAAAAAATAAATGATATTAAAAGTTCTATTAGAGAATCTTTAATTGAAGATGAAAACGGAGATGTGTTAGTAAACGGACAAAATCCGATGAACGCAGTTTTAAATAAAAGATAGATGAAAAATCCAAGATTCATAATTAGCGGAGGCGGAACAGGCGGACATATTTATCCGGCAGTTGCAATTGCAAACGAATTAAAATCTCGTTTTCCAGAGGCGGAGTTTCTTTTTGTAGGTGCCAAAGATAAAATGGAAATGCAGAAAGTACCTCATGCAGGTTATGCTATCAAAGGATTATGGATTTCAGGAATTCAACGCAAACTGACTTTAGATAATGCAATGTTTCCATTAAAATTAGCTTCGAGTATGTGGAATTCATTCAAAATCATCAAAAGTTTTAAACCTGATGTGGTTATTGGAACTGGAGGTTTTGCAAGTGGAGCAGTCTTGAAAGCGGCATCCATGTTGAATATTCCAACGGTAATTCAAGAACAAAATTCGTATCCTGGAATTACCAATAAATTATTAGCAAAAAGAGCGAATAAAATTTGTGTGGCTTACGAAAATTTGGAACGATTTTTTCCAAAGGATAAAATGATATTAACTGGAAATCCAGTGCGTCAAGATTTGATTAATGAAGCAAGTAAAAGCGAAGCTTTTGCTTATTTTAATTTAGATGCGAATAAAAAAACACTTTTGGTTTTAGGCGGAAGTTTAGGAGCTAGAAGAATCAACCAATTAATTGAAAAAGAATTGGATTTTTTTCTGAGCCAGAACATTCAAATCATTTGGCAATGCGGAAAATTATATTTGAATGATTATGTAAAATATAATGAAAAAGCAAACGTTCAAGTCGTAGCTTTTATTGATAGAATGGATTTGGTTTACGCTGCTGCAGATGTCGTAATTTCTCGTTCAGGAGCATCATCGGTTTCGGAATTGTGTATTGTGGGAAAACCAACGATTTTTATTCCGTCACCAAATGTAGCAGAAGATCATCAAACCAAAAATGCAAAAGCAATTTCAGATAAAAACGGAGCCATCTTAATCAAAGAATCAGAATTAGAAGCTCAATTTGAAAACATATTTTCCGACTTAATTTCTAACGAAAGCAAACAAGCAGAATTAAGTCAAAACATAAAAAAATTAGCTAAGCCAAACGCAACAAAAGATATTGTTGAAGAGATTATAAAACTAATCAACTAAACAACTAAACAATTAACAGTTAAACAATTTAACTAAAAAATGAATCTAAATCAAATACATAACGTTTATTTCATCGGAATCGGAGGCATCGGAATGAGTGCTCTTGCTCGCTATTTTCAATACATTGGAAAAAAAGTAGTGGGTTACGACAAAACACCAACGCAGTTAACAGATGAATTGCAAGCTATCGGTTTAGAAATTCATTTTGAAGATAATATCAGTCTAATTCCAAACGATTTCTATGTGGAAAATACATTAGTAATCGTAACGCCAGCCGTTCCAGTTTCGCATTCCGAATGGAATTATTTTATAGAAAGAGGATTCACAATTAAAAAACGTGCTGAAGTTTTGGGAATCATAACAAAAGATACCTATTGTTTTGCTGTTGCTGGAACACACGGAAAAACGACAACATCAAGTATTTTAGGTCACGTTTTATATGAAAGTGGCGTAGATGTTACCGCTTTTTTAGGCGGAATTGTGGAGAACTATAATTCGAATTTAATTGGTTCAGGAAAAACGGTAACTGTTGTAGAAGCAGATGAATTTGATCGTTCATTCTTGCATTTGCATCCAAATGTTTCTTGTGTAACGTCAATGGATGCAGATCATTTGGATATTTATGGCGATGCAGCAAGTATTGAAGAATCATTCAGAGAATTCGCAGCAAAAACGTCAAGCGAAAATTTATACGTAATTAAAGGATTGCCACTAGAAGGAAATACTATCGGAGTTAATAACGATGCTGATTTTTCAGCTCAAAATATCCGAATTGAAAACGGATTTTATGTATTCGATGTAAAAACACCAAAGGAAGTCGTTCAAAATGTGAAATTTGGTTTGCCAGGCCATCATAATTTGACGAATGCATTATTAGCTTTTGCAATGGCGAAATCTTATGGCGTTTCCAATGAAAAAATCATTGCAGCATTAGCAAGTTTTAAAGGTGTAAGAAGACGTTTTTCTTTCCAAATAAGAGAAGAGAAATTAGTGTATATAGACGATTATGCACATCATCCAACGGAAATTAATGCTGTACATCAAGCAGTTCGTGAATTGTATCCAGGTAAAAAAATCATTGCAGCTTTTCAACCGCATTTGTTTAGTAGAACTAAAGATTTTGTGGATGGTTTTGCAGAAAGTTTAAGTCAATTCGACGAGATTTTATTGATGGAAATTTATCCTGCTCGCGAGTTGCCAATGGAAGGAGTAAATTCGACTTGGTTGTTGAATAAAATTAACAATCCAAATAAGAAATTAGTTAGCAAAGACGAGTTATTCACCGCTTTTGAAAATTCAGATGCGGATGTGTTCATAACTATTGGTGCGGGCGACATTGGTGAGCTTGTAAAAGATCTAAAAAAAGCGCTTCATGAAAAGAATTAATTGGCATACTATTCGCTTGGTGTTAATCATTTTTACAATGATTTTCCTTTATTCTTTTTCTGTAAAGATGAATAGCGAGCGTAAAATCAGTAAGATAGACATCAAATTCGAGTCGAATGAAAATATGTTTTTAACACATGAAATGGTTAATAACTTGTTAATACAAAATTTGGGAGGGGTGTCAACAATCCAAAAAGATAAATTAGATTTGAATACTTTAGAAACTGTTCTCGATGATCACGAGATGATTGAAAAAGCACAAGTTTTTTCAACAGTAGACGGATTTCTAAATACGCGTATTACTCAAAAGACCCCAATCGTAAGAGTTATTACTGATAAAGAAAGCTATTACCTTGATTCAAAAGGAAGTAGGATATCGTTATCAGAGAATTTTTCAGCACGAGTTCCGCTAGTTACTGGCGAAATTAGTGAAGAAAATTGCAAGCCGTATTTGTTCTTATTTAACGAAATCAAAAAAGATGATTTCTTAAGTAAAAATATTACTGGCGCACAGGTTATGGCTTCAGGAAATGTGGTGTTAACCAACAGAAGTTATGATTATAAAATAGCATTTGGGAAACCAATAAATGTGGAAAAAAAGCTAAAGAATTATAAAGCATTTTTTCATCATGCTATAAAAGACACATTGATTAAAAGTTATAAAGAGGTAAACGTTATGTTTACACAACAAGTGGTTTGTAAGAAATAGTTAGAGTTATGAACAAAGACAACATTGCAGTAGGATTAGATATTGGTACAACTAAAATTGTAGCAATGATAGGGAAGAAGAATGAATACGGAAAGCTAGAAATTCTTGGAGTAGGAAAATCTAAAAGCTTGGGTGTTCATAGAGGTGTTGTAAATAATATTACACAAACCATACAATCCATTCAGCAAGCAGTTGCTGATGCGGAGAATGATTCAGGTTATAAAATTAATGATGTTGTGGTAGGAATTGCTGGGCAACACATTAGGAGTATTCAACATAGCGATTACATCAGTCGTCCAAATGCGGAAGAAGTAATTGGAGATGCCGATATCGATGCATTGATTGGTCAGGTTCATAAATTAGCGATGTTACCAGGTGAAGAAATCATTCACGTGTTACCACAAGAATTTAAAATTGACGGTCAAGCCGAAATTAAAGAGCCTATCGGAATGTACGGTGGAAGATTAGAATCTAGTTTCCACGTAGTAGTAGGGCAAGCGGCTTCGATTCGTAATTTAGGAAGATGTATTAAAAGTGCCGGATTAGAATTATCTGGATTAACATTAGAACCATTAGCTTCGGCTGATGCAGTATTGAGTCAAGAAGAAAAAGAAGCAGGAGTTGCTTTGATAGATATAGGTGGTGGAACAACTGATTTAGCCATTTTTAAAGATGGAATCATTCGTCATACAGCTGTTATTCCTTTTGGAGGAAACGTAATTACGGAAGATATTAAAGAAGGATGTTCAATTATCGAAAAACAAGCGGAGTTATTGAAAACTCGTTTTGGTTCAGCTTGGCCAGGAGAGAATAAAGACAATGAAATTGTTTCTATTCCTGGATTAAGAGGTAGAGAGCCAAAAGAAATTTCATTGAAAAACTTGTCGAAAATTATTCACGCCAGAGTTGTGGAAATTGTAGAACAAGTATATGCTGAAATTAAATTATACGGACACGAAGATCCTAAGAAAAAACTAATTGCTGGAATTGTATTAACAGGTGGTGGTGCGCAATTGCAACACATTAAACAATTGGTAGAATACATTACTGGAATGGATACAAGAATTGGTTATCCAAACGAGCATTTAGCAGGAGATTCAAACGAAGAATTGTCAAGTCCATTATACGCTACAGCAGTTGGTTTAGTAATGAACAGTATTAGAAACAATACGAAAAGTGCTACTCCATTTGTGGAAATGAAAAAAGAAGAGCCAGTAGTGGTGGCTCGCCCCCAAGTTGTGGTTGAAGAACCAATTATTGAGGAAGAAAAAGAGGAGCCAAAAGCAACTCAAACTACAAAACAAGAAACAACAGATGACAGAATCAAACGTTCGTTTTTTGATAAGTATATAGATAAGATTAAAGAATTTTTAGATAACGCAGAATAAAAGGAGATACTATGTCAGAATTTGGAAACATTTCATTCGATTTACCTAAAAACCAATCTAACGTAATTAAAGTAATTGGCGTTGGAGGTGGAGGTAGTAATGCCATAAACCACATGTTTAAGCAAGGCATTAAAGGTGTTGATTTTATAGTTTGTAATACTGATTCTCAGGCATTGCAAAATAGTCCAGTACCAAATAAAATTCAGTTGGGTGTTAACCTTACCGAAGGATTAGGTGCGGGCGCAAATCCTGAAGTAGGTCAACAATCTGCAATAGAAAGTATCGCCGAAATTGAAAAAATGTTGGATAGCAACACCAAAATGGTTTTCATTACCGCAGGAATGGGTGGAGGAACTGGAACTGGTGCGGCTCCTGTAATTGCGCAATTGGCAAAAGAGCGCGACATTTTAACAGTGGGTATTGTTACGATTCCTTTTCAATTTGAAGGGAAAGTTCGCTCTGAGCAAGCGTTAGCCGGAGTAGAACGTTTACGTAAACAAGTAGATTCTTTAGTTGTTATCAATAATAATAAATTACGTGAAGTATACGGAAACTTAGGTTTCAAAGCAGGTTTCTCTAAGGCTGATGAAGTGTTAGCTACTGCGTCAAGAGGAATTGCTGAAGTTATTACACATCACTATACTCAAAATATCGACCTTAAAGATGCTAAAACCGTGTTGTCAAACAGCGGAACAGCAATTATGGGTTCTGCAACAGCAGCAGGTTCAGATAGAGCTAAGCAAGCAATTTCAAGCGCTTTAGATTCTCCATTATTGAATGATAATAAGATTACAGGTGCGAAAAACGTATTGTTGTTAATCGTTTCTGGAACTGATGAAGCTAATGAAATTACAATCGATGAAATCGGAGAAATCAATGATTTTATTCAGTCTGAAGCAGGTTACAATGCTAACATTATTATGGGTGTTGGAGAAGAAGAAGCTTTAGGTGAAGCAATTTCGGTAACGGTAATTGCTACAGGTTTTAACATCGAGCAACAAGCTGAAATCGTTAATACAGAGCCTAAGAAAATTATTCATTCTTTAGAAGACGAACAAAAAATTGTTCACGAATTGTTGAATAAAACGATTGCAAGTCTTCCAGTTAATGAACCAATTTTTGAATCTCCAATTGAAACAGAAGTTAAAGCGGATATCATCAATCCTATTTGTGACGAAGTAGTAGAACAAAAAGTTGTTTTTACTTTAGAAGAAGAAGTAGAAGAGCCAGTTTTCGAAATTCATACTCCAGTAGCAGCAATTGATTTAGTTCCTACAACGGAGTTTTTAAAGAATATCGATGTAACTTTTGAAGTGGTTAGCCCAAATGTAGCACCAACTTTCGAAATCATTACACCTCAAATCAGAGAAATCGAAGTAAAAGATCCAGAATTTGTTGTAGCAGCTGAAGAAGTGAGTTTTTCATTGGATTTATTCGCAACAAAAGAAGAAGTAAAAGAAAGTACTATTGTTTTTGATTTATCTGCTGAAACACGTGCTATGGAAGTAAAAGATCCAATTAACGTTGTTCCAGTTACTGAAGTTAATCAAAACGGAATTATCAAATATTCGTTAGAAGATTATTTAGAAAAAGAAAACGAATTAGTAGCTTCTAAGCCAGTTGAAATTGTAGCTGAACCAATTGATGAAGAGTTAAACTTCACTATGAAAACGAATGTTCAAAAATTTGAAGATGCAGCTCAATTAGATAATACGTCGCCTTTAGAAATGTCAATCGAAGATACATTAAAACTTAGAGCCGACGAACGTAAAAGAAAAATGAAAGAATTCAATCATAAATTCAACAATAGCGCTTCGCAAATTGATGAGTTTGAAAGAATTCCAGCTTACAAAAGAATGGGTTTTGATGTAACATCTACACCAAACACTGCTAGCAATCAATCTAGAATGTCTTTAGGAACTGATAGTAACGACGATATCCAATTGCGTTCAAACAATTCATTCCTACATGANNAAATCATGGATCACATGAAAGAAGCCATGAAGGCAAAAGATAGCGTAGCCTTAGAAGCGTTAAGAGCTATTAAATCGGCAATTATTTTGGCAAAAACAGAAGCTGGTGCAGGAGATGGTTTGTCAGAAGATCAAGAGATCAAAATGTTACAACGCTTAGTTAAAATGCGTAAGGATAGTGCTGAAATCTTCACAACACAAAATCGTCCTGATTTGGCAGAACCAGAATTGGCTCAAATCGCCGTAATTGAGAAGTTTTTACCAGCTCAGTTATCAGAAGAAGAAGTAGAAGCGGTAATCGCTAAAATCATATCAGAAACAGGTGCTTCAGGTATTGCTTCTATGGGAAAAGTTATGGGGTTAGCTTCAGCACAAATAGGAGGACAAGCAGAAGGAAAAGTAATTTCTGGAATTGTAAAGAAATTATTAGTTTAAGTAAGAAGAAAGAACAAAGATAAAAGAGCAAAGATTGAGGTCTTTATTCTTGCTTCTTTGCTCTATTCTCTTAAAAAAGGCTTCGTAGTTCAACTGGATAGAATATCAGATTTCGGCTCTGAGGGTTNNTTTGCGTTATTTGTAAATATGATAAGTACACAAATTGGATTAAATCCAGAAGACAAATACGAACTATTTTTAGGTGATTATATTGGAATGTTTATTCTGTTAGCGCCACTGATAGGTTTATTTCTATTCTTTTCGTTTTACGTGGTTGAAATTATTTATTTAAGAAACTATAAAAAACCTTTAGTTGTTTTTGCAAATATTAGTTTTATAGATTTAAATGATAACCAAAAACAAATTTTAAATAATAATTTTCATTTTTATAATAGGTTAAAACCGCGCTACAAAAGATATTTTGAGCATAGAGTAGCTAAATTTATGTTGAATTATGAATTCGTTGGTAGGGATATTTCTGTAACCGATGAAATGCGAGTGACTATTTCGGCAACTTATGTAATGTTGACTTTTGGAATGCGAGAATATTTGAATCCCTTATTTAAAACCATCTTGATTTTTCCCGATATTTATTATTCTTCTCAAACCGATAATTATCATAAAGGAGAGTTTAATCCAAGATTAAAAAATATTGCTTTTTCTTGGAAACATTTTAAAGAAGGAATTGATGTAACGAATGATAATTTGAATTTAGGGTTACATGAATTTACTCATGCTTTTCATATTCAATCTTTAAAAAGTGATAAAGTAACTTTTGTGTTATTTAACGAATCGTTGCAGAGTTTATTTCGAATCGTTTCTAATCCACAAATGAAACAAAAACTTATTGATTCTGGATTTTTAAGAGATTATGCTTACGAAAATCAGTTTGAATTTGTAGCTGTTTTGTTGGAGTACTTTTTTGAGTCGCCACAGGAATTTAAAGCAAAATTCCCATCTATATTCTTGAGAGTCAAGCATATGATTAATTATAATGAAAAGTGTTTTATTTCATCTATAGTTTAAAATACTGATATCTATCATGTTTTCGTGCCAATATTTTGAGTAACTTTATGTCATTAAAATTTTGGTATTATGAAACAAAAAGTGCCCGTGTCAACTATCATGACAAAAAATGTAGTGAAGTTGAACTTATCAGATGATTTAACAAAAGCGGAAAGCTTGTTCAAAAAGTACCACATTAGACATATTCCGGTGGTTTATAGCAATAAGATTGTTGGAATGTTAAGTTATACCGATTTGCTTCGTATTTCCTTTGCAGATGCTATCGAAGATGACGAAGATGTTGTGGATACTACAGTTTATAATATGTTTACTGTGGAGCAAGTAATGGCTAAAAAAATAGTTTCGATTTCACCTGAAACCACCATTAAAGAAGCGGCACAAATTTTAGCCACAAAAGAGTTTCATGCGCTTCCCGTTTGTGAAGGAGAATTGTTGGTAGGAATAATTACTACAACTGATTTAATTAAATACTTAATCGATCAATATTAGCAATGCGTTTTTAAACAATAAACCTGACAGTTTTCAAAATTCTGCCAGGTTTATATTTTATATTATCGAGATTGCTTTTAAATCTGAAATTGTAGCAATTGGATCTTGAGCTCCAAAAATGTAACTTCCAGCAACTAAAACATCAGCGCCAGCATCAGCTAATTGTTTTGCATTTTTATTGGTGACACCGCCGTCAATTTCGATTAAAGTAGCAGCGTTTTTTCTATTGATTAATGCTTTTAGTTTTTCAACTTTAGCATATGTATTTTCAATAAACGATTGTCCTCCAAAACCTGGATTTACACTCATGATACATACTAAATCGATATCCTGAATAACATCTTCTAATAAATCTACGTTGGTGTGAGGATTCAAAGCTACTCCAGCTTTCATGCCTTCCGCTTTGATTGCTTGAAGTGTTCTGTGTAAATGCGTACAAGCTTCGTAATGAACTGTCAAAACATCAGCTCCTAATTTTTTGAATGTTGCAATATATCTATCAGGATCAACAATCATCAAGTGAACATCGATGGTTTTTTTAGCGTGTTTGTTTATCGCATCTAAAACAGGCATTCCAAAAGAAATATTCGGAACAAAAACTCCATCCATAATGTCAATGTGAAACCAATCCGCTTCACTAGCATTAATAATTTCGATGTCGCGTTGTAAATTAGCAAAATCAGCTGCAAGAACTGATGGTGCGATTAAAGTATTCTTCATAAGTTTTGTGTTGTTTGTGCAAAGATAATTCTATTTTTCGGCTATCACAAAATCCTTTAGTAATTCTAATTTTCTTGAGACAAAATAATTTAAGTAATTTGTTAGAATAAAAAAATAAACTAAATTTAATAACTAAATTATTTTTTTATGTACACAAGAAGAAGATACGGCTTTTGGATGACTTTTAATTGGAGTAAGAAACCTTTTGTTATAGGATTGGTTTACGCTAGTATATTATCTGTAATTTTTGAGGTAGTATACCATAAACTTCAATTTGATTTTTCCATAAGTTGGCAGCCTATTAGTGTTTTAGGTATTGCTGTTGCTTTTTATTTAGGCTTTAAGAATAACGCTAGTTATGATAGAACTTGGGAAGCAAGAAAAATTTGGGGCGGAATTGTAAATAATTCTAGAACTTTTGGTGCAGCTGTTAGCAGTTTTGTAAAAGGTAATAATCAAGATTATATTAAAAAAGAACTTATTCATAGGCATATAGCTTGGCTTACGGCATTGCGATATCAACTTAGATTAGAGCGCGAATGGGAACATACAGAATATAGACTGAAAGGAAAATATAACCCAATAATTTCAGAACATTATTTTAATGACTTGGAAGGTGAAATTAAAAGCGTTTTGTGTGAAGAAGAATTTGAATTGTATAAAGGAAAAGCTAATATGGCAACTCAAATTCTTCATAAACAAGCAACAAGATTACAAGAATTGAGAGATTCAGGTTATTTTGAAGATTTTAGACACATGGAGTTTCATAAATTAATAGCTGAGTTTTATGCCGATCAAGGAAGAAGTGAGCGGATTAAAAACTTTCCTTTTCCTAGACAATACGCATCAACAGCTTGGTGGTTAGGAATTATTTTTGCTATTTTAGTTCCTTTCGGACTATTAAATATTTTTCACAATTTAGATAGCCATACTGTTTGGCTAACTATTCCTTTTTCTGCACTTATTATTTGGGCCTTTTTTTTAATGGAAATGATAGGTGACTTTTCGGAAAATCCTTTTGAAGGCACTTATAATGATGTGCCAATAACTTCGATTAGTAGAGGAATAGAGATTGATTTAAGAGAAATGCTTAATGAAAAAGATATACCTAAACCAATTACAGCAGAAAACGGATTTTTAATGTAAAAACAAGATTATGGAATTTGAAAAAATATTCAAGAACAATGAGATTTGGGTTGCTGAAAAACTAGCTTTAGATCCAAATTATTTTACAGAACTAGCAAAAGGACAAGCTCCAGAGATTTTATATATAGGTTGTTCAGATAGTCGTGTAACTGCAGAGGATTTAATGGGTTTACAACCAGGTGAGTTGTTTGTACACAGAAATGTTGCTAATATGGTTGTTTCTGTTGATTTAAATGTGATGAGTGTTATAAATTATGCTATTAATCATTTAAAGGTAAAACACGTAGTAGTTTGTGGTCATTATGAGTGTGGTGGTGTAAAGGCATCTTTGCAACCTGTTGATTTAGGTATTTTAAATCCTTGGCTTAGAAATATTAGAGACGTATATAGAATTCACCAACAAGAATTAGATGGAATTACTGATGAACATCTACGTTTTGATAGATTAGTAGAGCTCAATGTGCAAGAACAATGTATTAATGTTATAAAAACAGCTGCGGTTCAAAAAGCATATAAAGAGCGCGGATTAACTGTTCAAGGTTGGGTTTTTGATGTAAGAACAGGAAAACTGAAAGATTTAAATATAAATTTCAAAGAAATTTTAGCCAACATTATGAAAATTTACAATTTGGAGTAAAAAGGATTTGAATTAATTCAAAAGATGGTGTTTAAAAAATAAAACCTCGGTAATCAGCCGAGGTTTCAATCATCAATCAAAAAACGAACAGTCTTAGACTGTTGTTACTGTACTTTAGGTATTATCCTAAATAAGTTTTTAATATCTTACTTCTAGAAGTATGTTTTAATCTTCTAATTGCTTTTTCTTTAATTTGACGTACACGCTCACGAGTTAAATCGAAAGTTTCTCCAATTTCTTCTAAAGTCATAGGGTGTTGGTCACCTAAACCAAAGTACAAACGAACTACATCAGCCTCTCTTGGAGTTAATGTTTCTAATGCTCTTTCGATTTCAGTTTGTAAACTTTCGTGAATTAATTCTCTATCTGGATTTGGAGATTCACCTGAACGTAAAACGTCGTATAAGTTAGAATCTTCTCCTTCCACTAAAGGAGCATCCATTGATAAATGACGACCAGAGTTTTTCATAGACTCTTTTACATCATTCACGGTCATGTCTAATTCTTTTGCAATTTCTTCAGCAGAAGGCGGGCGCTCATTAGATTGCTCTAATAACGCATACATTTTGTTGATTTTATTGATAGAACCAATTTTGTTTAATGGTAAACGAACGATACGAGATTGTTCTGCCAAAGCTTGAAGAATCGATTGACGAATCCACCATACAGCGTATGAAATGAATTTGAATCCACGCGTTTCATCAAAACGTTGAGCAGCTTTAATTAATCCTAAATTTCCTTCGTTAATTAAATCAGGAAGCGTAAGTCCTTGATTTTGATATTGTTTTGCTACTGAAACTACGAAACGTAAATTAGCTTTTGTTAATTTCTCTAAAGCGCGTTGATCTCCGGCTTTAATTCTTTGTGCTAATTCTACTTCTTCGTCAGCAGTAATAAGGTCAACTTTTCCAATTTCTTGTAGGTATTTGTCTAAGGAAGCGGTTTCACGATTGGTAACCTGCTTGGTAATTTTAAGTTGTCTCATTGAATTTTTCTCCTTACTTTTTAAAAGTTCTAGTAGTTATACGTAGCAGGTTGCAAAAAAGTTACAAAAAAATAAAATAAAATTTAAAAACCCCAATTCAACTAAATGAATTGGGGTTTTATATGAACTAATATTTAAAGTATTAACCTTGTGGGGTATCCTTTTTTTCAATAGGTCTTTCTTCTCTAGGAGGTCTTGGTAAAAGCGCTTTTCTAGAAACTTTTTCTTTTCTAGTTTTAGGATCAACTCCTAAGTATTTTACCATAAATACATCACCCATGTTTACAACATCTGTAACATTTTCAGTTCTTTCCCAAGCTAATTCAGATACGTGTAATAAAACTTCGTTTCCAGGCGCTTGTGTGTATTCTACAACAGCTCCAAAATCTAACATTTTAATTACTTTTACTTCGTAAGCTTCTCCCATTACAGGTTTGAAGATAATAGAATCAATTTTAGCTAATACTGCTGCAATACCATCAGGATTAGTTCCTAAAATTTCAACTACACCTTGCTCATCTACTTCATTAATTACAATAGTTGTTCCAGTAGCTTTTTGTAATTCTTGAATTACTTTTCCACCAGGTCCAATTAATGCTCCAATGAAAGCTCCAGGAATGGTTCTTGTAATAATTTTTGGCGCTTTTGGTTTTACTTCAGCTCTTGGCTCAGCTATAGTTTCAGTGATTTTTCCTAAAATATGTAAACGTCCGTCACGAGCTTGACCTAAAGCTTGTTCCATGATGTCATAACGTAAACCATCAATTTTGATGTCCATTTGACAAGCTGTAATACCGTCAGCAGTTCCAGTTACTTTAAAGTCCATATCTCCTAAGTGATCTTCATCTCCTAAGATATCAGACAATACTGCAAATTTTTCTCCGTCAGTAATTAATCCCATAGCAATACCAGAAACTGGTTTTACCATTTGAACTCCAGCATCCATTAACGCCATTGTACCAGCACAAACCGTTGCCATTGAAGAAGAACCGTTAGATTCTAATACTTCAGAAACGATACGAATTGTATAAGGACAATCTGCAGGAATCATATTTTTTAAAGCTCTTTGCGCTAAGTTACCGTGACCTACTTCTCTTCTTGAAGTTCCTCTTAAAGGTTTTGCTTCACCAGTTGAGAAAGGAGGGAAGTTATAATGTAAATAGAATTTCTCTTCACCTTGTTCAGATGGAGAATCTATTTGGTTAGCTTCTCTTGAAGTTCCTAAAGTTACCGTAGCTAAAGCTTGCGTTTCTCCACGTGTAAATAAAGACGAACCGTGAACAGAAGGTAAATAATCTGTTTCGCACCAAATTGGTCTGATTTCAGTTGTTTTTCTTCCGTCTAAACGAACACCTAATTCTAAAACTACGTTACGAACAGCTTCTTTGTTTGTTTTGTAGAAATATTTTGATACTAAATCGCCATCAGCAGCTAATTCTTCTTCTGTAAATAAAGCTTTTACTTCTTCTTTTACTTCAGCAAATGCAGCGCTTCTTTCGTGTTTAGCCGAACCAACTTTTGCAATCGCATAAATTTTATCGTAAGCCGCAGCTTTTACTTTTTTGTAAATTTCTTCGTTTTCTTTCTCGCCTTCATACGTACGAATTTCTTTTTTACCAAAAGCAGCTTGTAAACGTAATTGTGCTTGAATTTGAACTTTGATAGCTTCGTGAGCAAATTTGATAGCTTCTACCATTTCTGCTTCTGAAATTTCTTTCATTTCTCCTTCAACCATCGCAACAGAATCCATAGAAGCTCCAATCATCATATCAATGTCTGATTGTGCTAATTCTTCTCTGCTTGGATTGATAACGAATTTTCCGTCGATACGTGCAACACGAACTTCAGAAATTAAGTTATAAAAAGGAATGTCTGAAACAGCTAATGCAGCTGAAGCCGCTAATCCAGCTAATGCATCTGGCATAACGTTTTCGTCATGCGACATTAATTGAATCATTACTTGTGTTTCAGCATGGTAATCATCTGGGAAAAGCGGACGCAATACACGGTCAACTAATCTCATTGTTAATACTTCGCTGTCACTTGGACGTGCTTCTCTTTTGAAGAAACCACCAGGGAAACGACCTGCTGCTGCAAATTTTTCACGATAATCTACTGTTAAAGGTAGAAAATCTACTGCAGGATTTGAGGTTCTTGCAGAAACTGCTGTTGCTAATAACATGGCATCGCCCATACGAACAACAACAGATCCATCTGCTTGTTTGGCTAATTTTCCAGTTTCGATTGTGATGCTTCTTCCGTCACCTAAATCGATAACTTCTTGGAATACTTTTGGAATCATAAATTTTTTAATTCTAAATTAAACAAAGGGTCAGTTGTGTTGTTGTTGTGTGTGTAGTTGTTTGTAACCCAATGAAAAACCAAACTTTTTCTGTCAATATAAATAAAACAAAAAGGGGCACGAAGCCCCTTTAGTTGATTATTTTCTAATACCTAATTCTTTAATAATCTCACGATATCTGTTGATATCTTTCTTTTTTAAGTAATCAAGAAGACTTCTTCTTTTACCTACTAAAAGTACTAATGAACGCTCAGTGTTATAATCGTGACGATTTTTTTTCAAGTGCTCAGTTAAGTGAGTAATTCTGAATGTAAATAATGCGATTTGCCCTTCAGCAGATCCAGTGTTTTCAGCTTTTCCTCCGTGTTTAGCGAAAATTTCAGCTTTTGTTTCTTTAGACAAGTACATGCTAATATTATTTTAAATGATTATTATGTATGAATTGTATGGTTGCAATTCGGATGCAAAGATAAAAATAATTTAGAATTATGAATTATGAATTCAGAATTATTTTCAAATAAAAAAATTAAGCTGCATTGTCTATCGCTTTGAAGGCTCTTTTTAATAAAAATGGTGTTGCTAACGTAGTTATAAGTCCCATAATAACAAGCATCGAAAAGATTTCGGTATTGATAATCCCTGCTTTGTAAGCGATATTAGCAATAACTAATTCCATAATGCCTCGGGCGTTTAAGCCAAATCCAAGTGCCATGGATACTTTGTGGTCTAATCTTGCAAAACGTCCGCCAACATATCCACCAATAATTTTTGATAAAAAAGAAACAGCAATTATGGCAGTTAATAAAGGGTAATTTTCAATGGACGAAAACTGAAACTCTAGCCCAATTCCAGCAAAGAAAATAGGAGCTAAAAATCCCATTGCCATACTATTTGTGGTATTGTGAAACGTGTTCAAATGTTTTTCACCTACCAATTCTTTAGAAATTAGCATAGAAGCAAAAAAGGCTCCAATAATGAAATGCAAACCAATACTTTCTGTTATCGTAGCAAAAATTAAGATGAATACGAAAAACACAGCAAAAAGCGATTCTTTTCCTTTTAATACCGATATAATCTTGTTTAGTTTATTTTCGATTAAATTTTCTTCTCTTGAAACATTGCGGATTACTCTATAGGTTGCAATTACTAAAATAAGAAAGCAGCTCAATTTTAAAAGGGTTATTAGCGTAGCATTAGTAATGTTAGTAAACGTTTGTTCAACATCTTTTATATCTAATAATATTCCTAAAATAGTAAGTGCAATAACATCATCAAAAATAGCAACCGAAATTATTTTTTGTCCCACCGACGAATTCAGTTTGCCTAAATCCATCAAAATTCGAATACTAACAGGTAAAGCTGTAATAGCAACACAAAGTCCAATGAAAATGGTTGACATAACGTCTAATTCGAAATAACGACCCACAAAAAAACCTGAAGTAATCGGTATAAAAAAAGCTAATAATGAAATTACAATATTTCGACCTTTCATCGATTTTACGATTTCGTCCAAGTTAATTTCTAAACCAGCAATGATAACCAATAAGAAAACTCCTAATTCAGAAATCACTTTTAACTCTTCGGTACGATGAATAAAATTTAAAATCGTTGGACCTAAAAGTACACCAGCTAAAATTTCACCAATCATAGCAGGTTGTTTAAAACGTTCCATGATTTCGCCAAAGAATCGAGCTAATACTAGTAATAGCAATAAATTAGCAAAGAAAGGAAGCTCTAAACTTGGGACATTAAATTCCATAAATAGCGAGAGTCGAATTAGTTATAATTACGACAAATGTATAAAAAAGAGTCAAACTTTATTTATAACCTAAAATAATTTTGCAACTTGCTCATTAACAAACTCTAAAAAGCGTTCATCTGCTTCTGTAAATGGGTCAATAACATGTGAATCAATATCAATTTGTCCAATATTAATTCCGTTAACGAATAAAGGAACCACAATTTCTGATTTAACAGTAAAACTACAAGCAATATAGTTGTCTTGAGCTTGAACATCAGGAACCACAAAATTTGAATTTGATTCCGCAACTTGTCCGCAAATTCCTTTTCCAAATGGTATAACAGTATGATCGGTTTCGGCACCTACGTAAGGACCTAAGTGTAGTGTTTTAGCTTCGTGATTTGCAAAATAAAAGCCCACCCAATCATAATAACTTACATTATCACTTAATAGTTGGCAAATTTCTTTCAGCTTCTCATCGCGAGTAACATTTTCTTTTTCAATAATGCTTGAAACAATCGGTTTTAATTCCTCAAAAGTCATAGTTGTATTTTTTTACAAAAGTATTTATTCTATACTATAAAAAAATCTATATTTTTGTTAAAAATGTACGTTTTGAAAAACACCATTAATCAATACAAACCTTTTTTTGCTTTTTTAATTAAGTTTTTACTTTTTTATGTGGTCTTTACATTTATTTATAAAATGTATTTGAGTCAATATGATGTGGCAAAAAATGAGGTGGATTATTTTACAGAAGTCGTTTCTAATCAGACCAAACAATTTATGTTGTTTTTTACTGATGATGCGCAATCTATAAAGCATGATAAAGAACCTTCGTTAAAAATTTTTTACAAAGAAAAATATGTTGCAAGAGTTATTGAAGGTTGCAATGCCGTTAGTGTTATGATATTGTTTGCAGCATTCGTTTTTGCTTTTTCTACTCATTGGAAAAAAACATTGCTTTTTATTCTTTTTGGAGTTGTTTTAATACATGTTTTAAATGTGATTAGAATTGCATTGTTGTCATTTGCACTTTATTATTATCCGCAATATGAAGAGATTTTACATGGTACTATTTTTCCTCTTTTTATTTATGGAGTTGTATTTGTTTTGTGGATTTTATGGGTAACCAAATTTTCAGGCTATGTTAAGAGAACTAATTAAAAATAAAAGAAGACTTTTTTTTATAGGATTAGCGCTCTTGGGACTAATTTTAGTCAGAGCTTTTGAAGATGATTTGTTTTACGATCCCTTTTTATCCTTTTTTAAAACAGATTATCAAAACAAACCATTACCCGATTTGAATTGTTATTTACTGTTTGGAAATCTGCTTTTACGATATGCCTTAAATACATTTTTCTCTCTAATTATAATTCGATTACTTTTTAATGAAAGAAATTTAATGTTTTTTTCTGGCTATCTTTTTATTTTTTTGTTTGTGATTTTGGTCATCGTTTTCTTTGGATTACTTCATTTTTCTGATCAACCTGATTATTTGATTTTATTCTACATCCGACGTTTTCTAATCCAGCCTTTATTTTTAGTACTTTTTATTCCAGCTTTTTATTATCAGCAGTTAACTCGATAATTTTTTGTATCTTTATGTAATAATCTTTTGATTATGAAAGTTACAAAATACTCAGGTGAATTAGTTCATTACGATGAACAGAAGCTAATTAGTTCACTCCGAAAATCAGGAGCCGACCAAGCCATGGCGGAAACCATTGTTAAGGAAATTGAAAGCGAAATGTATGAAGGTATTTCATCAAAAAGAATCTACAAACGTGCTTATCAATTATTAAAAAATATTTCTAATGTTCATGCCGCACGATACAATCTAAGAACCGCTTTGTTAGGACTTGGTCCAGCCGGATTTTTCTTTGAAAAATTTATTGCTAAAGTCATGAAAGAGCAAGGTTTTCAAACTAAAGTCAGTGTCACACTTAATGGGAAATGTATTTCTCATGAAATTGATATATTACTTCTCAAAAACGATGTGGTTTCCATGATTGAATGCAAATTTCATTCAGGGCAAGATGCAAAAAGCGATGTAAAAGTACCAATGTATATTTTGTCCCGATTCAATGATGTAAAAGATAAAAAGTACGATTTGTTTTCGGCTAAGCGAAATATTTCCAAGTGTATCATCGTAACCAATAATAAGTTCACCACAGATGCTATTCAGTTTGGAGAATGTTCGGGTTTGAGCATGTTGAGTTGGGATTATCCCCAAAAAAACGGAATCAAAGATTTGGTTGATCGTTTTCGAGTTTATCCTGTTACTTGTTTAACCACTCTAACCAAAGCAGAAAAAGACCAATTGTTGATTTTAGATTGTATTACCATTAAAGATTTAATTCAGAATCCCGATTTTCTAAAAACCATCGAGTTAAGTCATAATCGAATCAAAAATGTACTAAAAGAAGCCAATCAATTAACCAATTAAAAGCAAGAATCATGAAAATTCATTTTTTAGGCGGCGCTGGAACTGTAACAGGTTCAAAAACCTTAATTGAACATAATAATCTTAGAATTTTGATTGATTGTGGCATGTTTCAAGGTATTAAATCATTGCGAGAATTAAATCGTGAACCGCTTTCCATTTTACCTGAAACGATTGATTTTGTATTGCTTACTCACGGACATTTAGATCATTGCGGTTGGTTGCCGAAACTAGTTAATGAAGGTTTCAATGGAAAAATTTTCTGTACACGACCAACGAAAGAAATTTCGCGATTGATTTTGTATGATAGTGCAAAAATTCAGGAAGAGGAAGCTAAAAAAGC
Organism: Flavobacterium sp.; assembly: GCA_003497625.1. GTDB lineage: Bacteria > Bacteroidota > Bacteroidia > Flavobacteriales > Flavobacteriaceae > Flavobacterium. The sequence continues at coordinate 40,864 of DNNO01000024.1, forward strand.
CAATGAAGAACATTTTTCAAAACACGATCCAGCCGAACCTTTGTATACTGAAGCCGAAGTAGATGCTGTGATTCCGAAGTTTCGAGTAGTGGATAAAGATTTGGATGTGAAACTCGATGATGATATTTCGTTCAAGTTCTTTTATGCAAGTCACATTTTAGGCGCTTGTTCAATTGAATTAACTATCGATGGGAAAGTGTTAGTCTTTTCAGGAGATATTGGTCAGGATGATGATGTGCTGATGTTTCCGCCTCAAAAACCCAAAAAAGCAGATTATGTTTTTTTAGAAAGTACGTATGGAAATCGTCTTCATCCGCAAACCGATGCATTATTTGAATTAGAAACTATCATTAATAATACGTTCAACAAAGGTGGAACAGTTGTCATTCCGAGTTTTGCAGTTGAACGAGTACAAACCATGATGTATTTGATTTGGCAATTGAAAAAAGAAGAACGCATTCCAAATATGCCATATATCATTGATACGCCAATGGGAATTAGTGTTTTAGATGTTTTTAAAGACAATCGCACTTGGCACAAACTTTCCTTTGAAGATTGCGACGAAATGTGCAAAGTTTTTACGCTAATTTCTGATTACAAAGACAGTATGAATGCCGTTTACGACAAACAACCAAAAGTAGTCATCGCAGCAAGCGGAATGATTACAGGAGGAAGAGTTTTATCGTATTTGGAAAGATTAATCGATAAACCAGAAACAACGGTAACATTAGTAGGTTATCAAGCCGAAGGAACTCGCGGAAGAAAATTATTAGAAGGAGCTCAAGAAATTAAAATTTACGGTAAATATTATCCTGTCTTGGCGAATATTATGCTAATCGAAAGTTTATCCGCTCATGGCGACCAAAAAGATTTACTGAATTGGTTATCCGAATTGGAAACCAAACCTAAAAAAGTATTCTTAGTTCATGGCGAAAATGAAGCTGCGGATGAATTGCGATTAAAAGTACAAGAACAATATGGTTTTGATGCTCAAGTGCCATTTTTAGGTCAAGTCATTGAAATTTAGAATAAAATTAACGCAAATTAAAATTCAATTTCCTACTTTTGCTCCGATGAATTTCAGAAAACACATAAGTATTGTATTAGCTGCTCTTATTTTGCTTGCCAATTTAGGGTTGAGTTTTGCTGTGCATTATTGTAAAGATGAAATAGCATCGGTTTCCTTTCAATATCAAGAAGACGAACCTTGTGTTGAGGATGTAAAATCATGTTGCGCTACAGCAGATTCACACGATTCTTGTTGTTCAAACAAACTAATCAAAGTTGAAAAACAGACCGATGATATATTGGTTAAAACACTTCAGTTAGATTTAGAGCAAACGGTTTTTAGTTCTGATTGGAAACCAAATTTAGTAGCATTTGAATCAGAAAATTTCGTTTCAAACGAAGTGGCTTTTTACTGCGATTCTCATGCGCCGCCACTCTACAAACTCTACTGTCAATTGGTTTTTTACGCATAAGTTTATTGTTTTTTATTCTGTAAATCAAAGAATTAATAACAATAAATAATCTTATTATGTTTAAAAATATAGCGTTTTTGCTATTCTTTGTTTCTCAATTTATTTATTCGCAAGAAACCATAAAAGGAATAGTAACAGACGAAAATAATCAACCTTTATTAGGTGCTAATTTGTTTTGGTTCAATACCGCAATTGGAACTACAACAGATGAAAACGGGAATTTTACCATAAAAAAATCTCCCGAAACTACTTTTTTAGTAGTAAGTTACATTGGTTTTGAAACTAAGAAAATTGAAATTACTTCTAATACTATTTCTGTAGTTTTAAAAGAAGTCAATACTTTGAAAGAAGTAACAATTACCAAAACAAAAAAAGGAACTGAACATTCTTTGTACAAAGTTCAAAATGTGCAAGTAATGGGGCAAAAAGAGTTGTTGAAAGCAGCTTGTTGTAATTTGTCTGAAAGTTTTAGTACGAATCCATCCATCGATGTGAATTTTTCGGATGCCGTAACAGGTAATCGTCAAATTAAGATGTTGGGATTAACAAGTCCGTATATCTTAATTGCGGAAGAAAATATTCCTTCGGTTCGTGGTGCTTCGCAAGCTTATGGATTGTCTTTTGTGCCAGGAACTTGGGTAGAAAGTATCCAAATTACCAAAGGTGCTGGAAGTGTAATTAACGGTTACGAAAGTATTTCAGGCCAAATTAATTATGAAGTTTTAAAACCTTCAAATGATATTCCGTTTTTCTTAAATGCTTATGCTTCGCAAGATGAACGTTATGAAATCAATACGCATTTCAATAACAAATTTTCGGATAAATTGAGTTCGACTTTGTTCTTACACGGAAATACGCGTGTAGGAAAAAATGATATGAATGACGACGGATTTTTAGATGGTCCAATCGGGAAACAAGTTAATATTTTAAATCGTTGGCAATATAACGATGCCGAAAATGGAATCGTAAGTTTTTTAAATGTTCGTTACATGAACGATGAAAAACAAGCTGGAGAAATGGATTTCAATCCTGATACGGATAGATTGACAATGAATGCTTGGGGAAGTGAAATAAATACAGAGAAAATTGAAATTTCAAACAAAACAGGTTACGTTTTTCCAGATATGCCATATCAAAGTTTCGGATTTCAAAATTCGTTTCAATCGCACAAACAAGATTCGTATTTTGGTTTGAGTCAGTATGATATTCAACAAAAAAGTTTTTACTCGAATTTATTGTTCAATTCAATCATCAACAATACCAAAAATAAATTCACAACGGGTTTAAATTTTACTTACGATGATTACAACGAATTCGTAGCGGTAAATTTCAGTCGCGACTTTTCAAGAATTGATAACTCAGTTGGTGCTTTTTTTGAATATACGTATGACAATACCGATAATTTCAGTTTAGTTGCTGGAGCACGTGTTGATAATCACAATCGTTTAGGAACTTTTATCACGCCAAGATTACATATTCGTTACAATCCTTGGAAAGAAGCGGTAATTAGAGCTTCAGCCGGAAGAGGTAAACGAGCAGCTAATATTTTTGCTGAAAATCAACAATTGTTTGCATCTAACAGAAGTTTTTCAATCTTGAATACGGATGGAAAATTGTACGGATTAAATCCTGAAATTGCATGGAATTATGGTTTAAGTTTCATCCAAAAATTCAAGTTAGCTGGAAAAGATGCTGAGGTGATTTTAGATTACTACAGAACAGATTTTCAAAATCAAGCGGTGGTTGATGTAGATCATTCGCCACAAGAAGTGTTGTTTTATAACTTAGACGGAAACAGTTTTGCCAATTCATTTCAAGCCGAATTTTCAATTGACTTGATGACGCATTTAACTTTTAAAACGGCTTATAAATATTACGATGTGCAAACGCAATTCACAAGAGGACAATTGGAAAAGGCTTTGCAAGCAAAACATAGAGTTTTTGGAAATTTAGCATACGAAACACACATCAAAGACAAAGGACAACAATGGAAGTTTGATGTAACATACAATTGGTTAGGCGAACAACGTTTACCTTACACACAATCAAACCCAGTACAATATCGTTTGGATGAATATGCACCAGCTTTCGGAACGTTGAATGCTCAAATTACTAGAACGTTTTCAAGTACTTTTGAAGTGTATGTTGGAGGAGAGAATATGACGAATTACAAACAAATGAACGGAATTGTTCAAAATGAAAACCCTTTTGGTACTTATTTTGATAGTAGTATGATATATGCCCCAACTTTTGGTGCGATGTACTATGCTGGATTGCGATTTAAAATTAAAGACAAAAAAGAAAATCATAAAATTGAAGAGTTAGTCCCAGTTGAAGAGGAAACTCATAACCACTAAATAATAGAAAAATGAAAAGAATAGTTTTATTTGTATTAGCCTGCCTTTTTTCACTAACAATGGTAGCACAAGAGAAAAAAAGCAAAAACAAAAAAGTAGAATTTAAAGTGGCTGGAAATTGCGGTATGTGCGAAAAACGTATCGAAAAAGCAGCGTATTCTGTAAAAGGAGTTAAAAATGCAGAATGGCACTCAGACCATGGTGATATTCATTTGGTAATTGATGAAACTAAATGTTCAGCTGAGGATGTTGCTAAGGCAATTGCAGCTGTTGGACATGATACAGGTTCGGTTAAAGCCCAAGATTCAGTTTATGATAAACTTCATGGTTGTTGTTTGTACGAAAGAATGAAATAGTAAAAAATCCGATTAGAACTTCTAATCGGATTTTTTTTGAAATTAAACATAAATTAATTTTTTCAATCAAAATATACCATACATTTGTATTGCTTTTAGGTAGAAAGTGAAATCAATTTGAAAAGATTATTACAATTATTTCCAATTTTCATGCTCACATTTTTCATGTGGGCTATTGGTGTTTCATTCAATACTTCAAATGAGGTAACATTAGAATCTCAAGTTGAATTTCAACAAAAGTTTAAAGTTTCCGATTTTTCTCATTTTCATACTGTTGAGGTTGAAGAAGGAGAATTTATTATTATCGAATCGGAACCTGAATTTGAAGTTGAGTTGGATTGGTTTTCAATTCCAACAAAATCTGTAGCCTTCAAAAACACTAAGTTTATAGAAGGTTTAAATTCTTATTCTGCCCAATTATTTTCTTCAAAAGAAACTATTCCACTTTACGATTTATATTGTAATTGGAAGTTTCATCTTTCTTAATACAGGTTTATTTTTTCACATCATTCGTTTGATTGTGAATGTTCACTGTGTATTAATCTAGTTCATTAATCAATGAAAACACATACCGTTAGTTTTGACGAACACGAAGTTCTTCATCACTTAACCCATTATTTACCAGCACAAAATCCGTTGAAAGACTTTGTGCATCACAATACATTACACGCATTTCAACATAAAGAATTTCACGAAGCTTTAGCAAAAGCCAATACAATTTTTGGTTATAAAACCTATCTTTCTTTGGTAGAGTTTAGAAGCAGATTTGCTAAAAATGAGATTAAGGAAAACGTTTTAGACTATATCATTTCGAAAAATAAAGGAATAGAAAACGTAGAATCTTGGAAGCATAAATTATTACAGCAAACCTATGATGAATCCGTTCAATCAAGAATAGGAAATTTACGTGCCAATTGGAAAAAAGAATATGCTATAAATCTTGAAAAATCAACACATAGTTTGTTGTTTAGAGTTTTGTGTAGCTATTTAGACCAGGGAATTGCCATGTGGACTTTTCCTGAAAACGAAAACGGTTTTCTAAACTCCATAATTGCTTTAGAAAAAAATACATCAACTGGAATTTTTACTTCAAAACGAGTAAAAGAATTGCTATTCAATAAGGCTTCAATAACACAATTGTTAGAAATTGTTGTAGGAAAAGAAGAATTGTACGAACATTATTTGTTTGATCAACAATTTTCGCACCCAGGATGGAGCGGCATGATTGCTACTATTGAATCTAATCCAAGTTCGCTTTTAGATAGCAAATCCATTACTTTTGAAGAATTAGTGCAATTTGAATTACTATTAGAAATTGATGTTTTAGATAAAAAATTTAATAGTAATTGGTCGCCATTAGGACTAAAAGTAAGAGCAGAAGAATATCATTTGTTTGATGCTATAAAATATAACGAATTATATGATGTTTTATCGCTTTGGCAACAAGCTTTTGAATTTAGCTTTTATGATGAGGTGTTATCTGGAGTAAAAGAAGTAAATGAGATTTATACTTCAGAAATCCCATCTTTTCAAGGAATGTTTTGCATGGACGATAGAGAATGTTCGTTTAGAAGACATATCGAACATATCGACAAACAAGCAGTAACTTTTGGAACAGCAGCTTTTTTTAATTTTGAATTCTACTTTCAGCCTGTTGGTGGAAAATTTCACACAAAATTATGTCCTGCACCTGTAACACCTAAATATTTAATTAAAGAAGAACATAGAAAGAAAAAACAGGCTAAAGATTTGCATTATCACAAGCAATCTCATTCATTGTTATTTGGTTGGATAATTAGTCAAACTTTAGGGTTTTCTTCGGCATTCAAGTTGTTTTTGAATATTTTCAAACCTTCGATGTCACCTGCAACTACAGCTTCTTTTAAGCATTTGCATAAAAAATCAAAATTGGTTATTGAAAACAATAACAATGAAAAAGTTGATGATTTGCAAGTTGGTTTTACGATTGAAGAAATGGCAAATAGGGTGGAAGGTTTGCTAAAAAGTATTGGATTGGTAACTGATTTTGCACCAATTGTTTATGTAGTTGGTCATGGAGCAACAAGTGTAAATAATACACATTATGCAGGTTACGATTGTGGTGCTTGTTGTGGTAGACCAAGTTCGGTAAACGCAAAAGTGGCATCTTATGCGGCTAATCATCCTAGTGTGAGAGCTATTTTGAAAGAAAGAGGAATTAATATTCCATTAGAAACTCAATTTTTACCAGCTTTACACGATACCACACGTGACGAAATCGCATTTTATGATGAAGATATTTTGAACGATGTAAATAAAAAGTTACATCATGAAAATGTAATCACCTTTGATATAGCTTTAGCAAATAACGCAAAAGAACGTTCCAGAAGATTTGATACGATTGATTCAACCGAAACAATAGAAAAAATTCATGAAAACGTAAAAAAACGAGCATTTTCTTTATTCGAACCTCGACCAGAATTAAATCATGCTACCAATGCCATGTGTGTTGTTGGTAGAAGAAGTTTGTCGAAACAATTGTTTTTAGATAGACGTTCTTTTTTAAATTCTTATGATTATCAAATTGATGCTTCGGGTGATTATTTAGCCGTAATTCTGGGTCAAGTAGCGCCAGTTGCTGGAGGAATTAATTTGGAATATTATTTTTCAAGAGTAGACAATCAAAAATTAGGCGCAGGTTCAAAATTACCTCATAATGTGATGGGATTAATTGGTGTTGCTAACGGAATTGATGGCGATTTGCGCCCAGGTTTGCCCAGTCAAATGATAGAAGTTCATGATCCAATTCGATTATTAGCGGTTGTTGAGCATTATCCTGAAGTAGTTAAAAAAGCGATTTCAAAAAGTCCTGCTACTTATGAATGGTATAAAAACGAGTGGTTACGATTAGCGGTTGTTCATCCAGAAACGAAGCAGATTTTTGTTTTTGAACACGAAGAATTTGTCGAATATCATCCTATTCAAAAAGCTAATCATATTGAAAATGAGTTAGCATTAGCTGAAAAAACAAAGGAAAATCTTCCGGTAGGAATTCTAACTAACGTGTAATATCATGGAACATATACTTCAATATTTTTTATTAGTACCTTTTTTAGGGTTTGTCGTAAGTATCTTTTTACCAGAGAAAAAAGAAAAATTAATTTCTGGAATTGCTTTCGGAACGGTTTTTATTCAATTTTTAGGATTGGTATTATTTATCGGTTTTTGGATTTTTAATGGTTCAGAAGATTTGAATTTAAAAGAAATAACACTTTTAAAAACAGATCATTATGAGTTTTTTATAGATTTTTATTTTGATAAAATTGGTGCGGTTTATTTGTTTGTTGGAGCTTTATTAACCTCAATGATAACAACTTATAGTCGCTATTATTTGCACAGAGAAAAAGGATATAAACGTTTTTTTAATACCGTTTTGTTTTTCTTTTTTGGTTATAATTTGGCCATTTTAGCTGGTAATTTCGAAACCTTATTTATTGGTTGGGAAATCATCGGAATTTCATCATTTTTATTAATTGCATTTTATAGAGAACGTTATTTGCCAGTAAAGAACGCCTTTAAAGTGTTTTCGATTTACAGAATTGGCGATGTTGGATTGCTACTAACCATGTGGGCAAGTCATCATTTATTTCATGAAAATATTACATTCATGAAGTTGAATAATTATGAATTGGTTAACGAGCATTTGCAAAGTCATTCATTTATTGGGGTTTTTATAGCACTTTGTTTGGCTTGTGCTGCTGCGGCAAAATCGGCTCAAATTCCGTTCTCATCATGGTTGCCTAGAGCTATGGAAGGACCAACGCCATCAAGTGCTATTTTTTACGGTTCATTATCGGTGCATTTAGGCGTTTTCTTAATGTTACGAACCTATCCATTTTGGGAACATCAAACCACTATGCGAATTGCCATTGGTTTAATGGGATTTACAACTAGTATTGCGGCTTCATTAATGGCGAGAGTGCAATCTTCTGTAAAAAGTCAGGTAGCTTATAGTTCTATTTCTCAAATTGGAATTATTTTCATCGAAATAGCATTAGGATTTGAAACGTTAGCTTTAATTCATTTTGCAGGAAATGCCTTTTTAAGAACGTACCAACTGTTAGTTTCGCCATCTGTGGTGAGTTATTTGATTCGAGACCAATTTTACAATTTTCAGCCAAAAAGTAAAAAACCTAATTTCTTTTTTCCAAAACGAATTGAAAACACTTTGTATATTCTTGCTTTAAAGGAATTTAATTTGGAAGGCTTCTTGAATTTAGTACTTTGGAAACCCTTAAAAACAATCGGAAAGTTATTAGATTTCTTAGATATCAAAAGAGTGTATTACTTTTTTATTCCGCTTTTTGTATTGGGATTCTTAGCTTATAAATTCAAAGTAGATTTGCCACAACAACTTATTTTGGTTTTACCTGAAGTCTTCGCGTTTATTGGATTGGTATTTGTTTTTAAATCCTTTTCAGAACGAAAAAGCCCGTTTTTAGCATGGATATTAATCGTGTTAAATCATTTTTGGATTGCTTTAGCCATTGTGTTTAATGACAAAGTTAGTGTAAGCGAAATTGCTTTTTATTTGGCAGGAATTATTCTGGCAGGAAGCATAGGTTATATTGCTTTGCTTCAGCTGAAAAAAATAGAAATGCGGATTTTAATTAGTCAATATTTAGGACATGTGTACGAACATCCAAAATTTGCTTTCTTTTTCCTATTGGCAACACTTGGAATTACTGGATTTCCAATCACTTCAACCTTTATTGGCGAAGATTTGATTTTTAGTCACATCGGTAGTAATCAAGTTATTCTTGCCTTTTTCGTAGCATCAAGTTTTGTGGTTTCAGGTATTGCTGGAATCCGAATTTATGCCCGTTTATTTCTTGGACCTCATGTAAAAACATACCATGAGTTGCCTTACAAATCATCATAAAATTGTTAAAAATGACTTCAAAAATTAAAAAATATATACCTGCTGATGGATTGGCGGGCTTAAAGGAGAATTTTAAATCAGATGCAATTTCTGGTTTTATTGTGTTTTTATTGGCATTACCATTGAGTTTAGGAATCGCAAAAGCTTCTGATTTTCCTCCAATTATGGGATTAATTACTGCAATTATTGGTGGTTTAGTAGTTTCGTTTTTCATGGGTTCTCGTTTAACGATTAAAGGACCAGCGGCTGGTTTAATTGTTATTGTTGCTGGTGCTGTTGCCGAGTTTGGGCAAGGAAATAACGATTTAGGTTGGAAATTAGCGCTTGG
>DNNO01000036.1 GCA_003497625.1 Flavobacterium sp.
GCTTTTGATGTTTCTTCCATCACGGTACAATCATCAGAAGTCAACAAATGCTGTGGTAAATAGGCAATTACAGCATCACTTGGTGCCGAAATTACACCACGAGTTGGTTTGTTTTCTCCGGCAACAATTTTTAAAAGCGTAGATTTTCCTGCTCCATTTTTACCCATTAGGGCAATTTTATCATTTTCATTGATGGCAAAAGTTACTTCGCTAAAAAGAGTGGTTCCGCCAAATTCTACGGCAATGTCGTTTACTGTAATCATTTTTTAATGTAAAAAGTTATAAGTAAAAAGCTAAAAGGCATTTTACTGAAATTTTTGAAGGTGCAAAGATAGGTTAATTAGTGAATTTGACAATTAAGAATTTGTCATTGAAATAAAAAAAGCTCCTGTAAAACAGAAGCTTTATGATTTATATAGATTTTGAATTACAAACTCATTCTAAATTCTTCTAAAACTGGACTGATTTTTCCGTAATAACGTTCGTCTACGAATAATTCAACAGCTAAATCAGAAGAACCAAATCCAGCCATACGAGCCGATTGTAAGTTGTCTTTTTTTACTACTTCAACTCCAACAGTTTCTATTTTTTGTTTCAATGCTTCAGCAAGAATTTCACTTCCCGAAAATACTTTCATTATTCCCATATCATTTGTTTTATCTAATCTTCTGATTCGAAGAAAAGTGGTTCTATCATTATTCTGTCTGCCAAAACTTCTACTCTTTCAGTAATTTGAGTACAGAAAAACAAACGCTGTGTTTTTTCGGCACTCATAGAAAGTCTTTGAATTATTGAATCTTCGCGTTTACGCAACATTTCTTCAACATCATCAACCACAAACATTTTAATGGTATTCATATTAAATCCTGCAGAAGAAAACATTTCATTAATTCGAATTGGCGTTCCAATTAAAACGTCCATTCCTAATGAAATTTGGTTTTTATCGTAATCCATATCACCTTTTTCATGCACTCCAAAAACACGTAAATTGGTATAATGATTTAGTTTTTTGAATTGCTCAACAGCTTCCAAAACTTTTTCTTTGTCTTGAACCAAAACCAAAGCGCGTGTACTTTCGCCCACTGGTTTTTCCATTCTTTGAATTACATTCAATAAAATAGTCGTGGTTTTTCCGGAACCATTTGGTGACTGAATAACCGCATCAACACCACTTTTAATGGTTGAAAATGTTTCTTGTTGTAACTCATTCGCTTCAATAAAGTCGTTTTCAATTAACGCTTTCTGAAGGTTGGGATTTATTTTTTTTAATTGCATTTTTTATAGCTGTAAGCCATAAGCGATAAGCCATAAGCAACTTAATGCCTATTGCCTAATGCTTAAAGCATTATTTATTTACTCGCAAATAATTGCACGTCTTGTTCTGATATTTCGGCTCCGCCTAAAATAATTAGACGTTCTACTACATTTCGTAACTCACGAATATTTCCAGTCCAATCGTATTCTTGTAATAATTTTATAGCTGATTTGGAAAAACTTTTCACAGCATTTCCTTGCTCTGAAGCTATTTTAGCAGCAAAATGTTCAATCAATTCTGGAATATCGTCTCTTCTATCATTTAAAGCTGGAACTTTGATTAAAATCACCGCTAAACGATGATACAAATCTTCTCTGAATCTTCCTTCTTCGATTTCCTTTTTTAAATCTTTATTCGTAGCTGCAACCACACGAACATTGACTTTAATGTCTTTGTCTGCTCCTACTCTTTGAATTAAATTTTCTTGTAACGCTCGTAAAACCTTAGCTTGAGCAGATAAACTCATATCGCCAATCTCATCTAAGAAAATGGTTCCGCCATCAGCCGCTTCGAATTTTCCAGCTCTGTCTTTCACAGCCGAAGTAAAAGCGCCTTTAACATGACCAAATAATTCACTTTCAATCAATTCTGACGGAATAGCAGCACAGTTTACTTCGATAATTGGAGCAGATGAACGCTCGCTTCTTTCATGTAATTGATGTGCTACTAATTCTTTTCCTGTTCCGTTTGGACCTGTGATTAAAACTCGGGCATCGGTTGGAGCTACTTTCTCAATCATGGTTTTAATATGATTGATGGCTTCACTATTCCCTATCATTTCGTAGTTTTTAGAAACTTTCTTTTTCAAGATTTTGTTCTCTACTACTAATTGTTTTTTGTCTAATGCATTTCGAACCGTGTTCAATAAACGATTCAAATCCGGTGGTTTTGAAATGTAATCAAATGCTCCTAATCGCATGGTATTAATGGCTGTTTCCAAATCGCCATGACCAGAAATCATGACCATTGGAATTTCAGGTTTTATTTTTTTTACGGCTTCTAATACCTCAACACCGTCCATTTTTGGCATTTTGATATCGCAAAGAATTAAGTCATAATCTTCATTTTTGACTTTTTCAATCCCTTGCAAACCGTCTTCCGCTTCTTCAACTTTATACGAGTCATTTTCTTCGGAAAGTATTTTAGTTAATACTCTTCGAATTGCTGCTTCGTCTTCTATGATAAGGATTTTACTCATTCTTTTTTTAGGTTAGAAGTTTATGAGGTTATAAGTTTATGAGGGTTTTGAAAACTTTTAAACTCCTAAACTATAAACTTTTAAACTCTATTTAATATTTCAACCATTTATATAATTCTTTCCAAGTTGGTTTTTTTCCGTACATTAAAATACCTACTCGGTAGATTTTTGCCGCAAACCAGACTACAAAGATAAACGTTCCGTACAATAAAACTACAGAAAGTGCTAATTGCCATAATGGCACTCCAAAAGGAATACGCATTAGCATCACAATTGGCGAGGTTAATGGAATTAAAGAAAAGACAACTGCAACTGTTCCGTGAGGATCATTCATAACTGTTAAAAACCCAACATAAACCGCTAACATTAAAGGCATAATGATAGGCATTAAAAACTGTTGTGAATCTGTTTCCGAATCCACTGCAGCACCAATAGCGGCATAAAACGAACTGTACAAAAAGTAACCTCCAATGAAGAAAACTACAAATGAAATTAAGATCGAAGCTACTGGGATTTCATTCATATATAAATGAATTTGATCCATGAAATTAGTTGCTACTTCTGCTTGTTCGGCTGTAATTTGAGAGGTAGCCACCGCTTCTTGATTGCCTCCCATAAAGAAAGAAGCTCCAATCATGATAGCGCTACCAAGTACAATCCAAATCAAAAATTGTAAAATTCCAGCTAATGAAGTTCCGATGATTTTTCCCATCATTAATTTGAAGGGTTTTACTGAAGAAATGATAATTTCAATAATACGATTGGTTTTTTCTTCAATTACACTTCGCATTACCATGTTTCCATAGATAATAATGAACATCATAATTAAATATCCGAACGCAAAACCAATAGCAATTTTAATTTCGTTTAAGAATTTCAACCCATCTTCACCTGAAAATTTCGCAAATTGAACTTCTGATTTGATTTTCGCTTTTTCAATTGTATCAGCATCAAAACCTAATTTTTTCAGATTTTCTTTATTTAATTTGGTATCGATAACTTTTTGTAAATTCATTAAGAAATCCATTTTCGGACTATCATCTGAAATATACGTTGTTTTTGTAGCTAATTCCTCTACATTTTGCACTTCTGGAACATAAATTAAACCTTCAAAAGCGTTACTTGAAGAATCTTTTGCCTTGTCATATGACAAATTAGAAAGGTTTACATATTTAATGTCTTCTGAATTTTTAAAATCATTTACAAACACACCGGCTCTATCGTGAACTCCTATAGTTTTTACATCGCCTTTATTTACACTAGATAAATATGCAATAAAAAACGTCATTCCCACAATCAATAACGGACCCAAAAAGGTCATTACGATGAATGATTTATTGCGCACTTTTGCAATAAATTCTCTTTTGATAATTAAAGATAATACGCTCATAATTATTGACTAACGGTTTGAATGAATATATCGTTTACACTTGGAATTTTTTCCACAAAATGCGTCACTTGACCAAATTGCGTTAGGATTGAAAGTAATTCGTTTGAATTGTACTGCCCTAAATGCACTTCTAATTTTAAATCATCGTTTAGCGATTTGAAATTGGTTTGATTTAAAGTGAATTTATGTGTTAGTTGCAACATTAAACCTTCAATGTTATTGGTAACGATACCCACTTGGAAGGTATTCGTTCGGTGTTGGCGTTTTACATCTTCTAACTTTCCTTCGATTAATTTATTTGATTTGTGAATTAACGCAATGTAATCGCACATTTCTTCTACCGATTCCATTCGGTGTGTAGAGAAAATTACTGAAGTTCCTTTTTTATTTAATTCGATGATTTCGTCCTTGATTAAATTCGCATTTACTGGATCAAAACCAGAAAAAGGTTCGTCTAAAATCAATAATTTAGGATTATGCAATACCGTAACCACAAACTGAATCTTTTGCGCCATTCCTTTTGAAAGTTCCTGAATTTTCTTATCCCACCAACCTTGAA
>DNNO01000039.1 GCA_003497625.1 Flavobacterium sp.
TACGAATCTGCTGATGATTGGGCGGCTTTGTTGGCTTCTTTTTTAATTTTGTACAATTCCTATAAAATTTTCAGACCAGCATTAGGTGAAATCATGGACGAACATTTGTATCATGATTTGGAAGCCGAGATAAAAAGAATTTCTCAAACGGTTTCGGGTGTAATTTGTATCGAAAAATGCTTCATCAGAAAAGCTGGAATGAAATACCACGTGGATCTTCATGTAATGGTTGATGGCAATAAATCAGTAAAAGAAGGGCACGATATTGCACATGTTCTGAAAGATACACTTCGTGAACAATTAATGGAATTAGGTCATGTTTTAATACATATTGAGCCTAATTTCGAATCCATCGAACGCTAATTATGTTATCTTTTTCATTTAAAAATAGAATTGCTTTTAACTACATTCTTAGTAGTTCAATACTTATTGCAATTGTTTTTCTTTCAATTTTTACCATCGTAAAATATAGTGTAAATCAACATATTAACGAAGAAATTCAAGAAGAATTATACAAACATTTAGACGATGTTTCTACTGATTCTAATGATACATATTTAATTCAGGTGGATCAATGGCGTGCAAGAGAACACAATTCTATTAGTGTGAATCCTGTTTTTGTTGAATTTTACGATAATAATAAACTGCTTATTGATAAATCTCCAAATCTAAAAAGTTCGAATCTAAAACTTTTTCCTGATAGTAACAACGAATTTATCGATACCAAGTTAAATAATATTCCGGTAAGACAAATTCAAACTTCAATCATCAATAAAGGGAAAGTTGTTGGTTATTTGGTAGTTGCAATGTCATTAGAAGATTTTGAAATCGTTCAGATTTTGAAGAATATTTTATTAGTTACATTTCCAATAATACTTATTTTACTTTTCTTAATTGCTCGATTTTTTGCAGGAAGAAGCATTAAACCTGTTCGAACCATTATTGAAACTTCAAGTCAAATTACCAAAGATAATTTGCAAACTCGAATTCCGTTACCGCAAAATAAAGACGAATTATACGTTTTATCTGAAAACATCAATAATTTGTTAAGCCGAATTGAAAATGCTATCGACCGCGAAAAACAATTCACTTCTGATGCTTCGCATGAATTAAGAACGCCTTTAGCCGTGATTAAAGGAACAATGGAAGTTCTAATTAGAAAGCCAAGAAATCAGCAAGAATACGAAGAAAAAATTCAATTCTGTATTTCTGAAGTGGATCGATTAAATCATATGGTAGATCAATTATTGCTTTTGGCTCGTTTCGAAAATCAAAAGCAAAATGTAAAGCAAGAAACAATTTATCTGAATGCTTTAGTTTTAGATAATTTAACTCGTTTTTCGGAGAAATCGGAAAGTAAGAAACTTAAAATTAAAACCGAATTTGAAGAAGATTATTACTTGATTTCAGACAATTATTTAGTTTCTATCATTATCAANNCATTATCAGTAACTTGATTTCAAATGCCATAAAATACTCCAATCCTAATGGTGAAATTGCAATTGAATTAGGAAAAACAAATGATGAAGTTATTTTTTCAATAGCTGACAATGGCGTTGGAATTGCAAAAAATGATTTAGATAAAATTTTCAATTCGTTTTATCGTTCCGATGTTTCCAATCATCCAGAAATTAAAGGAACTGGTTTAGGTTTGTCTATTGTAAAACGACTTTGCGATTTATTAAAACTTGAAATTGCTGTTGAAAGTAATTTGAACCAAGGTACAAAATTTGTTTTAAGTTTCCCTTTAGCCAAACTTAAGTAGCTCTTAAGTTTTTTCCTATTTATATTCTTTACATTTGTAATGTAGTTTTTAGTATATTTATGACTACTTAAATTGTATAAAGTGAATAAGTTAATTGTCTTTTTCCTAATTTCAGTATTTATGTGTGCCAACACATCGATAGGACAATTATTGAAAGTTCCTAACTTAATAGAACATTACAACGAGCATAAAAATGAATTGACATCAGATTCAATTTCATTTATTGATTATATAGTGTCGCATTATTCTAAAAATGCAGAAAACAATCACGATCATCAAGATTTACCCTTTAAAACATTAGATAATTCCTCAAGTGTATTATTTGCAATTACTATAGTGACTTATCAAATTCAAGTTGTGAAGCCTTTAATTTCTACTCAAAAGAAATTCTTTTATAATAAATCTTTTAAATCAAACCTGATTGCTTCAATTTGGTTGCCGCCTAAATTATTCTAATATTTTGTTTTAATACTTGATTCATTTACAATGATTCAAGTGTGTTTATCTGAAAAGATAAGTACTATTTTTAATTAATAAATTTACTAAAATGTTAGAAAAAATTATAGCCTTTAGTTTAAAGAATAAACTTATTGTCCTTTTGTTTACAATTGGTGTTGTTGGATTTGGTTTATTTTCTGTTTTCCAAATTTCAATCGGTGCTGTGCCTGATGTTACTAATAATCAAGTGCAAGTAATTACAACATCTCGTAATCTTTCTACTCAAGATATCGAACAATATATTACCTATCCTGTTGAAATTGAAATGGCAAATTTGCCTGGTGTAACCGAAATACGTTCAATTTCAAAATTTGGATTATCTGTGGTAACCATTGTTTTTGAAGATGAAATTGGAACCTATTTGCCAAGACAGTTAATCGCCGAAAAAATCAAAACCGCTACTGAAAAAATTCCAGAAGGTTTTGGAACTCCAGAAATGGGACCAATTACCACTGGTTTGGGAGAAATCTATCAATATACTTTAGAAGTAAAACCCGAATTCAAAAATCAATATTCGGTTACCGATTTGCGTACGATTCAAGATTGGGTCGTAAAACGACAATTGTCTGGAATCAAAGGTGTGGTTGAAATTAATACTTGGGGTGGCTTTTTAAAACAATATGAAATTGCTATCAATCCAGCAAGTTTAAAGGCAATGAACATTTCTACAGCTGATGTTTTTACTGCTTTAGAAAAAAATAATAGTATTGCCGGTGGTTCGTATATTGAAAAAACGAATCAGAGTTATTTTATTCGTGGCGAAGGAAAAGTAAATTCCGCTCAAGATATTGAAAATATTGTCGTTAAAAACGATTCTGGTTTGCCAATATACATTAAAGACATTGCCAAAGTACAATTTGGTCATGCCAATCGTTTTGGTGCAATTACCGGAAATGGAGAAGGCGAAAAGGTTTTGGGTCAAGTGATGATGCTAAAAGGCGGCAACTCAAAACAAGTAATTGAAGATGTAAAAGAAAGAGTTACCGAAATTGAAAAAACATTACCAGAAGGTGTTTACATCAACGGATTTTTAGAACGAAGTGAATTAGTAGGAAAAACTACATTTACAGTTGCAGAAAACCTAATTTTAGGTTGTTTAATTGTAATTTTTGTTGTGGTTTTATTACTTGGAAATTGGCGTTCAGGATTGGTTGTTGCATCCGTTATTCCACTATGTTTGTTATTTGCAATTTCCTTTATGAATATTTTTGGAATTGATGCCAATTTAATGAGTTTAGGAGCGATAGATTTCGGAATTATAATCGACGGAGCTGTAATTATTGTTGAATTCATTGCTTTTCAAATTGCACATAAATCCAGACATTTAGTAGGTTTAGCTAAAGAAGATCGTCAGTTAGAAATAGACCAAATTACTTATAAAAGTGCTTCTAAAATGATGAATTCGGCTATTTTTGGTCAGTTAATCATTCTTATTGTATTTATTCCAATTCTTTCCTTATCTGGTGTTGAAGGAAAAATGTTCAAACCTATGGCAATGACATTTAGTTTTGCTTTAGTTGGTGCGATGTTATTCTGTTTTACTTACGTTCCTGTTGCGGCTTCATTGTTTTTAAAACCGCAAGAAGAAAACCCAAAATCAATTTCAAATCGTTTAATTAACAAACTGAATTCTTGGTATTTACCTGTGATTACTTGGGCTTTAGGCAATACTAAAAAAGTACTTTATGGGGCTGTTGGTTTATTATTTTTAGCAGTAGGATTGTTTGCAACTATGGGAGGCGAATTTATTCCAACGTTAGATGAAGGTGATTTTGTGATTCAACCCGTTTTAAAAACAGGAACATCACTTTCTAAAACCATTGAAACTACTACCAAAATTGAAAAAATAATTCTTAAAAATTTCCCAGAAGTTTCTCAAGTAGTCAGTAGAATTGGTGCTGCCGAAGTGCCAACCGATCCAATGAGTATGGAAGAAAGTGATATTATCGTAAAATTAAAACCAAAATCTGAATGGGTTTCTGCCGATTCTAAAGATGAATTAGCTGATAAAATCAAAGCGGCTTTAGAAGAGAAAATTCCAAACATGGAAATCGAATTTACACAACCTATTGAAATGCGTTTCAACGAATTAATTTCGGGTTCACGTTCCGATGTGGCCATTAAAATTTTTGGTGAAGATTTAGATATTTTAGCCAAAAAAGCACACGAAATCGAAAAAGCAATTAAAAATGTGGAAGGTGCATCAGATATTATCATCGAAAAAACGGAAGGCTTGCCTCAAATGTTCGTCCAATACGACCGAAGTAAAATTGCTCGTTATGGCCTAAATATTGCCGATTTAAACGAAATGATTGCTTTAGGATTCGCCGGAAAAACCGTTGGAAATGTATTCGAAGGTGAAAAACGTTTTGATATGGTCATTCGATTAGATAAAACCAACAGAACCGATATTGAAGACTTACGAAATTTATATGTTTCCACTCCAAATGGCGAGCAAATTCCGTTGAGAGAATTAGCTGCTATCGAATATACAGAAGGTCCCGCTAAAATTTCAAGAGACAACACCAACCGAAGAATTATTGTGGGAATCAACGTAAGAAACCGCGATTTACAAAGTGTTGTTGATGATGTGCAGCAAATTATCGAAACAAAAATTAATTTACCAACAGGCTATCGTGTTACCTATGGCGGTCAATTTGAAAACTTACAAAGTGCAAAAGCTCGATTGTTAATTGCTGTGCCAATCGCCTTATTTTTAATTTTTATCTTATTACATTTTGCCTTTGGATCCATCAAAGAAGCCTTAATGGTGTATTCTGCAATTCCTTTATCGGCAGTTGGTGGCGTGTTATTTTTATTGATGCGAGATTTGCCTTTTAGTATTTCAGCAGGCGTTGGATTTATTGCATTATTCGGAATTGCAGTGCTAAACGGAATCGTACTAATTGAACATTTTAAAGAATTGAAACACAGTGGCATGAATGATATGAACGAACTAATTTTAAAAGGAACCACCGATAGACTTCGACCAGTTTTATTAACCGCCGCCGCCGCCGCTTTAGGATTTTTACCAATGGCAATTTCATCATCGGCAGGAGCAGAGGTACAACGTCCGTTAGCTACCGTAGTTATTGGTGGATTATTCACAGCAACTCTGTTAACTATGATTGTATTACCTATTTTATTCAAAGTTTTTGATGAGAAAGAATTCAAAAAACCAAAATTCAAAAAACACGTAAACGGAACTTATATTTTACTATTTTTATTTGCAACAAGTTTTGGTTTCGCACAAGAAAATAATGCTGAATTAGATTCAATTATGACTAAAGCTTTGCAAAACAATAAATTAGTAAAAGCAGGACAATTGCAAATTGATAAAGCAAATGCAAACGTAAAAACGGCTTATTCTTTTGATAAAACAAATGTGTATTACAGTTATGACCAAAATAATTTAGCACTAAATAACGAACCCTTAAAAGTATTTGGAGTACAGCAATCATTTGCTTTTCCAACGGTTTATGGCGCTCAAAAAAAGGTATATAAAGCCGAATTAGAGAGTCAAAAAGCTTCTTTCGAATTGCAGAAAAACAAACTCAAATTAGAAGTTTCAAAAGCATATCATCAAATTGTATATGTGCAACATCAGGAAAAATTATATAAATATTTAGATAGTTTGTACCAAAATTTCTCTAAAGCAAGCGACCGAAGATTTGAATTGGGCGAAACCAATTACTTGGAAAAAATAACCGCTGAAGCAAAATTTAGACAAATTAGAACCAAACTTTCGCAATTAGATAAAGAGAAAAAAGCACAATTAGAATTATTGCAAGCTTTAGTACAATCTGAGGAAAAAATTAGTGTAAAGACAGATGAAATTAAACCAATAAATACTATATTAAATACTTTAAGTAAAGAATTGTATAGTTCTTATTTAGAAAGTGTTACAAATAAATATAAATCTAATGAGAATCTCCAAAAACAGAATTGGTTACCCGATTTAAACGTGGAATATTTTCAAGGAAGAAATAGCGGAATTTCGCAATCTTTATATGGATTTCAAGTAGGTGTTGCTGTTCCAATTCTATTTAATGGGAATGTTGCTAAATCTAAAGTTGCCAAATTAGAAACACAAGCATGGGAACAACAAAAACAACATGAATTGATTAAAATGGATGCACACATCAATCAGAAAAACAGTGAATTAGAACAATATAACCAAGCCATTGATTACTATAATCAATACGGGAAAAAAGTTTCTCAAGAGATTATTAAAGTTGCTAACATGAGTTACAAACACGGTGAAATTGATTTTTTTCAATTCATACAAAGTTTAGAAAATGCAACCACTATTCAAGTTGATTATTTAGATGCCGTAAACCAATACAACAAAACACAATTAGACTTACAATATGTTAATATACAATAATTTACAAATGAAAAAACTATTTTACATAGCAACAATAGCATCCCTTTTATTTTCATGCAAACAAGAAGTTGCAGAAGAAAAAGTAATTGATGACGGATTGATTACAGTGACTGAAGCTCAATTTCAATCGTCAAAAATGGAAATTGGTTCACCAATTGAACAAGATTTCGAAGTTACAGTCAAATCCTCTGGAAAAATTGATGTTCCGCCACAATATCGAGCTAAAGTAACCACATTTTTAGGCGGTTATGTAAAAGCTACCAAATTATTAGTTGGCGATAAAGTTGCAAAAGGACAAGCTTTAATTACCTTGGAAAACACCGACTATCTGGATTTGCAAAAGGATTATGTAGAAGTTGCCGAGCAAATTAACTATTTGAAATCAGAATTTGAGCGTCAGAAAACGTTGTACAATGAAAAAATCACGTCACAAAAAAACTATCTAAAAGCAGAGAGCGATTACCGTCAAGCTAAAGGAATGTATCAAGGTTTACGTGAAAAATTAATGTTGTTAAACATCAATCCAGCTAATGTTGAGCGTGGAAAATTTACCTCACAAATCACAATTTCGGCACCAATTTCTGGTGATGTAACAGTGATGAATGCAAATGTTGGCATGTTTATGTCACCTTCTGATGTAATTTTAGAAATTGTGGATACCAATTATTTACATTTGAATTTAAGTATTTTTGAAAAAGATATTTTACATGTAAAACAAGGTCAAAAAATCAATTTTAAAGTACCGGAAGCAAGTAAAGAAAGTTTCAGCTCTAACGTACAATTAGTTGGAAAATCGATAGAAAGCAAAGACAGAACCATTTCAGTTTTTGGCACTTTATCACCAGAAATAAGAGGAAAATTATTATCAGGAATGTTTGTTGAAGCTAACATAATTACAGCTGCTAAAAAAGGATTTGGCGTTCCTTCTGATGCTATCATTACAGAAAATGACAAACATTATTTATTGGTTTTAAGCAGTAAAACAACTGAATATAAATTTAAAAAAACTGCCGTTACATTAGGTGAAAAATCAGAAAAATTTATTGAAATTATACCTAATGATAATGTTAATACTAAAACAAAATTACTCACAAAAGGAGTATTCGAATTAACTAATTAAAAAATAGAAATTATGAACGACGCACATTTACACATGGTTTTCAACCATTTTCCGATTATTGGATTATTCTTTGGAATCGGAATTTTAGCATTCGGAATCATCAAAAAACAAACAATTTTGGTCAACACAGCTTATGTTATTTTTATATTTTGCATGATTATGGCAAAAGCAACTATGATGACAGGAGAAGGAGCAGAAGAAATTGTTGAAGAATTAGCTATTTCACATGACATTATTCACGAGCACGAAGAATTAGCAGAAACTTTCATGAAAGTACTTTATGGTTTAGGGATTCTTTCGATTTTAGGCTTGGTTGCCAATCTTAAAAAGCATTCAAAAGCACCAATTGTTTCTTATGTTGTTTTAGTTTTAGCAATTGGTTCTGCTGTTTTGTCTAAGTCAGTAGGAACTTCAGGAGGCGAAATTCGTCATACTGAAATCAGAGAAAACACAGCAAATACAAGTTCTGACATTAAAAATGAATCAAAACAAGAAGAAGGCGATGATCATTAAACAAAATATAAATTTTTAAAAAGTTTTGTTTATTCGAAAATTAAGTCGTTAGATTTGCATTGTTAAAATAACAGAAATTATGTTTTTAAATCAATTACATCATCATCATCATACCTCCGCTCAAGCGAAGTAATGATGCTATGTAATTAATCCATATAAATCAGAAACCCGTTTGAGTACATCAAGCGGGTTTTTTATTGTTAAGCATTTTTAAAATCCCTTGGTGTACTTTTTTAAAACAAAAATTAAAAATGAACACATTAAAAATTGCTATTCAAAAATCAGGTCGCCTTCACGATGAAAGTATTCAAATCTTAAAAGATTGTGGAATTTCAGTGTATAATGGAAACGACCAACTCAAAGTTACAGCTTCGAATTTTCCTCTAGAAGTTTACTATTTACGAAATTCTGATATTCCGCAATATTTGATTGATGGAGTGGTAGATATTGCTATTGTTGGTGATAATTTATTGGTAGAAAAAGGTCAAAACATTCAAATTACTGAGAAATTAGGGTTTTCAAAATGCAAAGTTTCGGTAGCCGTACCAAAGAATTTCAACTACAACTCCATTCAAGATTTAAACGGATTGCGTGTTGCCACTTCGTATCCAAAAACGGTTGTGGATTACTTTTCTTCGAAAGGAATTTCCGTAGACATTCACCAAATCTCAGGTTCAGTTGAAATTGCCCCAAACATCGGACTTTCAGATGCAATTGTAGATATTGTTTCAAGCGGAAGTACTTTATTTAAAAACGGTTTGAAAGAAGTAGAAGTAATTTTAAAAAGTGAAGCCGTTTTAGCCGTTTCTCCTCAAATTTCGGATGAAGCAAAGCAATTAGTTTCGAAACTTCAATTCCGAATTCAGTCCGTTTTACGTTCAAGAAAATCAAAATATATTTTGATGAATGTACCCAATGATAAAATTTCAGAAATCAGTAAAATTCTTCCTGTTTTAAAAAGTCCAACAGTTATGCCATTAGCCGAAGAGGGTTGGAGTAGTGTACATTCTGTAATTGATGAAGATAAATTTTGGGAAGTCATCGACCAATTAAAAGAAGCTGGAGCCGAAGGAATTTTGGTTTGCCCAATTGAGAAAATGGTCCTTTAAAAAAAATAGAGAATAGAATTAAGAATATAGACTTATGAAAAAAATATACAATCCACAACCCGAAACTTGGTTAGAAATTTGCAAGCGACCAACCCAAACTTTTTCTGATGTTGAAGAAACGGTAAAACAAATTTTCAAAGAAGTACAACAAAAAGGTGACAAAGCCATTGCAAAATATGCATCTTTCTTTGATGGTGTAACTTTAGAAAATATCCAAGTAGCTCCAGAAGAAATTGAAATCGCTAAAAAAGAAGTTTCTACCGAATTAAAAGATGCGATTCAATTAGCTAAATCGAATATTGAACAATTTCATTCAGCTCAAAAAACTGATAAAATTGTTGTTGAAGCTACTATTGGAGTTACGTGTTGGCAAGAAAAAAGACCAATTCAAAAAGTTGGTTTATACATTCCTGGTGGAACTGCTCCTTTGTTTTCTACGGTTTTAATGTTAGCCGTTCCAGCAAAATTAGCAGGTTGTCAAGAAATTGTATTGTGTTCGCCTTCTGATAAAAACGGAAAAATTAATTCTGCAATTTTGTATGCTGCTGATTTATGTGGTGTTACTAAAATCTATAAAGTAGGTGGAATTCAAGCTATTGCTGGAATGACTTTCGGAACAGAAACGATTCCTCAAGTATATAAAATTTTCGGACCTGGAAATCAATTTGTAACGATTGCCAAGCAATTTGCATCTCAAAACGGAGTGGCGATTGATATGCCTGCAGGTCCAAGTGAGTTGTTAGTGTATGCAGATGAAACTGCTATTCCAAGTTTTGTAGCTTCCGATTTATTGAGTCAAGCCGAACACGGTAAAGACAGTCAAGTGATTTTGGTTACAACCAATAAAAATATTTTAAATGATGTAGAAGAAGAAGTTTACAAACAATTAAAAGAACTTCCGAGACAAGAAATCGCTCAAGTAGCTATTAATAATTCAAAGTTAATCTTAGTTGAAACCGAAAAAACGGCTTTATCGTTAATTAATGAATATGGTCCAGAGCATTTTATAGTATGTTCTAAGAATGAAGATTATTTCGTTGACGGAATTCAAAATGCAGGTTCGATTTTCATTGGGAATTACACCCCTGAAAGCGCTGGTGATTATGCTTCAGGAACTAATCATACTTTACCAACAAACGGTTATTCCAAAAGTTATAGCGGTGTAAATTTAGATAGTTTCTTGAAGGCGATGACATTTCAAAAAATATCAAGCGAAGGCATTCAAAATATTGGAAAAGCAATAGAAACTATGGCAGAAGCTGAAAGTTTACAAGCTCACAAAAATGCTGTTTCATTAAGATTAAAAAATAACTAAAGTTGTCATTTCGACCAACGGGAGAAATCACATAATAAAAGATATAAAGTATGAATATTGAATTATTAATCAGAGAAAACGTCAAAAAACTAAGTCCTTATTCCTCTGCACGTGACGAATTTGAACAGTTTACAAAACCAATGATTTATTTAGATGCTAATGAAAATCCGTTTACTAATGGCATGAATCGTTATCCAGATCCGCAACAAAAAGAATTAAAAGCTATAATCGCTGATAGAAATAATGTTTCAAAAGACAAGATATTATTAGGAAACGGAAGTGATGAAGTCTTAGATTTGATTTTTAGAGCCTTTTGTGAACCGAATCGCGACAATATCATCACATTGCCACCTACGTACGGAATGTACGGAGTTTTAGCCAATATCAATGCCATCGAAAATCGTGAAGTATTACTAAATAAAGAGTTTCAGCCCAATGTAGATGCGATTTTAGATGCTGTTGATAGTAATACAAAAATCATCTTCTTGTGTTCGCCAAACAACCCAACAGGAAACTCTTTTACGGATTCATCGGTAATCAAAATTCTAAATCAATTCAAAGGCTTAGTTGTGATTGATGAAGCGTATATCGATTTTTCGAAAGACGAAAGTTGGTTAAGTGTTTTGAAAGATTTTCCTAATCTGATTATCACGCAAACTTTATCAAAAGCGTATGCAATGGCGGGATTACGAATCGGAATTTTGTTTGCTTCCAAAGAAATTATTTCCGTTTTGAATAAAATCAAGCCTCCATATAATATCAATGGTTTGTCGCAAGAAAGCGCTTTAAAAAAATTACTACAAAACACTTTTTCAACTCAGGTTAGAAAAATTTTGGTAGAAAAAGAAAAACTCATAGTTGCTTTAAAATCAACTAAATTTATAGAGAAAATATTTCCTTCGGATGCTAATTTTATTTTGATTAAAGTAGATGATGCTAATTATCGCTATCAACAATTTTTAGATAATGGAGTAGTGGTTCGCAACAGAAGTAATCAGCCATTATGTGAAAATTGTTTGCGCATTACGATTGGAAATAAAGAAGAAAACGAACGAGTAATTGAACTATTAAAATCTTTCAACAATGGCTAAAAAAGTATTATTCATCGACCGCGACGGAACAATTATAAAAGAAACTATCGACGAACAAATTGATGGTTTTGATAAAATGATTTTTTATCCAAAATGCCTTTCGTACTTGAGTAAAATTGCGAAAGAATTAGATTATGAATTGGTAATGATTACAAATCAAGATGGTTTAGAAACGGCTAAATTTCCTGAAGAAACGTTTTGGCCAGTTCACAATTTTATCATGAAAACCTATGAAAACGAAGGTGTTATTTTTGATAAGGTTTTTATNNGCCCATACGAAAATAAAAACACCCGAAAACCCGGAACAGGTTTGTTGACAGCTTATTTTTCTGAGGAATATGATTTAGAAAATTCATTTGTAATTGGAGATCGACTTACCGATGTGGAATTGGCTAAAAATTTAGGTTCAAAAGCAATTTTTATAAACGATGAAACCCATTTAGGAACTGCCGAAATATCGGTTAAACAAGAAGAATTACAACCTATAATTGCTCTGGAAACAAACGATTGGCAACAGATTTATGAGTTTTTGAAACTAAAAAACAGAACCGCTTCCATTTCCCGAAAAACCAATGAAACGGCTATTGATATCACATTAAATCTAGACGGAACAGGAAAAAGCAATATTAATACTGGAATTTCCTTTTTTGATCACATGTTAGACCAAATTGCGCGTCATGGACAAATGGATTTAGATATTCAAGTAAAAGGTGATTTAGAAGTCGACGAACACCACACGATTGAAGATACAGCCATTGCGTTAGGCGAAGTTTTTGCAAAAGCATTAGGAAATAAATTAGGAATTGAGCGTTACGGATTTTGTTTACCAATGGACGATTGTTTGGCTCAAGTAGCTATTGATTTTGGAGGAAGAAATTGGTTGGTTTGGGAAGCCGAATTCAAACGTGAAATGATTGGTCAAATGCCAACGGAAATGTTTTTTCACTTCTTCAAATCGTTCACCGATGGTGCCAAAGCCAATCTAAACATCAAAGCAGGAGGCACAAATGAACACCATAAAATCGAAGCCATTTTTAAAGCTTTCGCCAAAGCCATAAAAGCTGCTGTAAAACGTGATGCAGAAAAAATGATTTTGCCAAGTACAAAAGGAATGTTGTAAAAAAAAGTAATCAGTCACAGTCTCAGTTGGCAGAAATAACTCGATTTGAACTGCGACTGCGACTGAACACTGCGACTAATAAAAATATGAAAATAGCTATTATAGATTACGGAGCCGGAAATGTGCAAAGTGTTTTATTCGCTTTGGAACGACTTGGTTTTGAAGGAATTGTTACGAATGATTGGATTACCATAAAAACCGCTGATAAAGTGATTTTTCCTGGTGTAGGCGAGGCGAGTAGTGCCATGAAAATGTTACAAGAAAGTGGTTTAGATGTGTTGATTCCAACCTTAAAACAACCTGTTTTAGGGATTTGTTTAGGAATGCAATTGATGTGTAAACATTCAGAAGAGGGTAACACTAACGGATTAGGGATTTTTGATGTCAATGTGGTGAAATTTTCAAACGAAGTGAAAGTACCACAAATGGGTTGGAATACGATTTACAATCTGAAATCACCATTGTTTGAAGGAATCAAAGAAAACGAATTCATGTATTTGGTTCATAGTTATTTTGCGTCTTTATCTGAAAACACAATTGCCACCACAAATTACGAACTCGAATATAGCACAGCATTACTACGCGATAACTTTTTCGGAGTACAATTTCACCCAGAAAAAAGTGGAACATTCGGAGAACAAATTTTGAAAAACTTTTTAAACTTATAATTTGAGCTTGAAATTGCTCTTGAAATTGAACTTGACATGAGAATAATCCCAGCAATAGACATCATCGACGGAAAATGCGTCCGACTTTCCAAAGGTGATTACGATACGAAAAAAATTTACAACGAAAATCCGCTTGAAGTAGCGAAATCGTTCGAAGCGCATGGAATTCAGTATTTGCATTTGGTTGATTTAGATGGAGCCAAATCAAGCCAAATTGTGAATTACAAAGTATTAGAACAAATTGCTTCGAAAACAAATTTAAAAATTGATTTTGGTGGAGGTTTAAAATCGGATGCTGATTTGAAAATTGCTTTTGAAAGTGGCGCCAATCAAATCACGGGCGGAAGTATTGCCATCAAACAACCTGAAATTTTCAAAAGTTGGATTCAGCAATACGGAGCAGATAAAATCATTTTAGGAGCTGATGCTATGAATGAAAAAGTAGCTATTTCTGGGTGGCTAGAAGAATCAAAAGAAGAAGTAATTCCTTTCATTCAAAGCTATCAACAAGAAGGTATTCAATATGTGATTTGTACGGATATTTCCAAGGATGGCATGCTAGAAGGACCAAGTTTTGAATTGTATCAAAGAATTTTAGAACAAACCAAAGATGTAAAACTCATCGCTTCAGGAGGAATTTCTACTTTCGATGAATTACCCAAGTTAGCCGAATTAGGTTGCGAAGGCACTATCATCGGAAAAGCCATTTACGAAGGAAGAATTACCTTAAAACAATTAGAAAACTATATTATTAATAAGTAAAAAGTGAAAAGTTTGTAAAGCTAATCACTAATCACTAAATTATGTTGACAAAAAGAATTATTCCCTGCTTAGACATAAAAAACGGACGAACCGTGAAAGGTGTCAATTTTGTGGATTTAAAAGATGCCGGTGATCCAGTGGAATTAGCAAAAAAATACGCAGAAACAGGTGCAGATGAACTAGTTTTCCTTGATATTTCAGCTACAGAAGAACGTCGTACCACCTTAATCGACTTAGTTCGAAAAGTGGCTGCTGCGATTAATATCCCGTTTACGGTTGGTGGTGGAATTTCATCTGTAGCAGATGTAGATGTGTTGCTTCGTAATGGAGCGGATAAGATTTCGATTAATTCTTCAGCCGTTAAAAATCCTGATTTGATAAACGAAATTGCATCAAAATACGGAAGTCAGTGTGCGGTTGTGGCTATCGATGCCAAACAAATTGATGGTAATTGGATGGTACATTTAGTTGGCGGAAAAGTCCCTACGGAATTAAATTTATTCGACTGGGCAAAAGAAGTAGAGCAACGTGGTGCTGGAGAAATCTTGTTCACTTCCATGAATAATGACGGAACCAAAAACGGATTTGCCAATGAAGCTTTAGCCCAATTATCCGAAATCGTAAACATTCCAATCATCGCTTCTGGTGGCGCAGGAACGATGGAACATTTTGCAGAAACATTTATCAACGGAAAAGCTGATGCCGCATTAGCAGCTAGTGTTTTTCACTACCAAGAAATCGAAATTCCAGAATTAAAACAATATTTAAAGGAAAAAGAGATTAGTATTCGATTATAATTTCTTTTCGATTTCACTGATTTGCACGGATTAAAAGAAGTGAATTCAAATATTAGATAATCCGTAAATCTATTTAATAGAGCGTAGAAAAGAATAATTATAAACTTAAAACAAAACTCAGTGTAACTTCGTGCTTAACTTAGTGAAACTTTGTGTAACAAAAAACATGAAAATAAACTTCAACAAAACCCCAGATAACCTTATTCCAGCCATCATTCAAGATAACGAAACCAAAAACGTTTTAATGTTAGGCTATATGAATCAAGAAGCTCTTGACCAAACGTTGGCGACCAATAAAGTAACTTTTTTCAGTCGAACTAAAAATAGATTATGGACAAAAGGCGAGGAGAGTGGCAACTTCTTAGAACTGATTTCTATTAAAGAAGATTGCGATAACGACACCCTTTTAGTAAAGGTAAAACCTGCTGGCCCAACTTGTCACACAGGTTTAGATACATGTTGGCAAGAAGCTAACAATCAGGAATTTGGGTTTTTATCAAAATTAGAAAATACTATAGCGAAACGTAAAGAAAATGCTGATATGGAAAAGAGTTACGTAGCTTCCTTATTTGCAAAAGGCATTAACAAAATAGCACAAAAAGTAGGAGAAGAAGCCGTTGAAGTAGTCATTGAAGCCAAAGACAACAACAACGATTTGTTCTTATCTGAAAGTGCTGATTTATTGTTTCACTACTTAATTTTATTGCAAGCGAAAGGTTTTCAGTTGCAAGATGTAGTGGAAGTTTTGAAGGGAAGGGAGAAGTAGTTTTCTACTTACGTTGTCTGCCATTCTCTTGCTCATATTGTTTGGCTTTATAGGCTTGAATTTCTTTTTGAATATTTTCATTTTCAGGATTCTCTTGTTCTTTTAAATACAGCTCTTTCAATTCAGGTTCGTGAGCAAAATAATGATTGATTAGAACACTATTTGGCAATAAAAAGCATAATAATGAAAATAGAAATAAAACTGAAGTTCTAATTAATAAGTTTTTGTAATAGTTTTTTAGGACATCAGTTGATTTTTTATATAAAAGGACAGCAACTCCAATTAATGGTATAGCTGTTAATGTTCCTATTAATAACATAGGACTAGAGCCAGGCCAATACATCAACTTAAATAAAATTCCAATGATACAAACAGAAAGCAACCACCCAAAAACTATTGAAATTCCAATATTCTGAGTTTTGAAATTTTTGTCACTGAAAAAGTAAAATCCAAATGGAAAATAACATATTGCTAAACCTAATAAAGACAATACCATTAAAACACCAGCACCAGGCCAATGCATTAGCTTAAAAATTAGTGAGATTATAAATACTATTGATAGTGCTTTTTCTGTTTTCATTTTTGTTTTTTATATTTTAGTTAATAACCAAATTCCTTGAGACGCAATTTCATCATTATTTTCAGTCATAATATACCAGTTTCCGTAAATTGAATTATTATTTTCATCTAAAATACCTTCATGTTCAATTTCTAAAGTCTTATTTTCAAATATAATAATTGAAGAATAATCATCAGAAATTATAGGATATTTTTGATATTGTTTAACAAAAGAAATAAAGCCATCCTCAACAAAACCCTTTATTGTAGCGTTTAATTTTGTTGAAAATACTGAATCATCTTCTTCAATTTCTCCTGTAAACGTACCATTTACATCAGTTATAGAAGCCTTTATATTCACACGTTGTCCAAAATAGGGTAGATCGTAACCGCTACCATATTCATAAAAGCCTTGCCAGTTGCTGGTTAGATTCATTTGATATTGTTTTTTATTTGAATTTTATTATTAATTAGTTTTTCAATCGCAAAAAAAGAAATATAAGATAATACTAAAATTAAAAAATGTCTAAATCCACCTTCATCAAGTGGAGATGGAAAATAATTAGTTATGATTAATCCCAAAAAAGAAATTATTATTGCATTAAAGAATCCAAGTATTGTAAAAATAATTTTTTTATTTTTTGACATAAATAGAAAAAACAGAATATTTAAAAAAACAATAGATTCAAACCTTTTAAAATAACCGTCATCTTTTCCTGCATGATAAGAAATATCAGTTTTTATTTTATGGTTTAAAAAAACTACTATAATTATTGAAATTACTATAAAAACCGAAAATATTATTTTTCTATTAAAAAACTTCAAGGCTAAATCATTTTTAATTTCCTCAAATATATCCAAATTTCTCCAAAAATTCTTACCTTTAAATAAAAATTCAAGATGCGATTCCATACAAGAAAATGGGTTAAACCCGAAGATTTGAATGCAAATGGTACTTTATTCGGAGGTAAATTATTGGCCTGGATAGACGAAGAAGCTGCTTTGTATTCGATTGTACAATTGGAAAATCCTAAAGTGGTAACCAAGTTTATGAGTGAAATTAATTTCATGAGTGCCGCCAAACAAGGCGATATCGTGGAGATTGGTTTGGATGTGGCGCAATTTGGAAAATCGTCGTTAGTGTTGAAATGTGAAGTTCGTAATATGATGACACGTGAAAAAATCATTACGATTGATAACATCACCATGGTGAATTTAGGTGAAGATGGAAAACCAAAACCACATGGCAAAACTCAAATTGAATTTATAGAAGACCGATTGAAAAAATAAAGAATATGCTACAAAAATCAACCTTAGAATTTCTAACAAAACTTAAAGAAAACAACGACCGCGATTGGTTTGCGGCTAATAAAAAAGCCTTTGAAACCGAACAAAAGTTAGCCAAATCGTTTTTTACATCGGTAGGCGAGCAGTTGGGAAAAATGGATAGTATTGAGCGCATTCAAATTTTTAGAATTTATCGCGATGTGCGATTTTCTAAAGACAAAGCACCTTATAAAAATCATTTCAGCGTTGGGTTCACCCGAACAAAACCCATGCTTCGTGGTGGTTACTATTTACACATTGAACCTGGAGGAAGTTTTGTAGGTGGCGGTTTTTGGGAACCAAATCCTGTCGATTTGAATCGCATTCGTAAAGAGTTTGAAATGGATGATGAAGAAATCAGGACTATTGTAGAAGATGAAACCTTCAAAAAATTCTTTGGCGAATTGAAAGGCGAGGAGTTAAAAACAGCTCCAAAAGGTTTCGATAAAACGCATCCAGCTATTGATTTGATTCGTAAAAAGCAATATTTACTTACCCGAAGTTTTTCGGACAAAGAAGTGTTGGCTCCTAATTTTCAAGAAGAAGTTCTTGCAACTTTTCAAGCCATGCGACCTTTTTTCGATTACATGAGCGAAGTGTTGAGCACCGATTTGAATGGAGAATCGATTTATTAAATAATCTGAATTTGACTTTTTAAACGTTCAATTAGTAAATTCATCATGCGTTTGTTTAAGTTGGATGAATTTTGAATGTATTCTTTGTATTCCGAAACGGTAAACATTCCGAAAACAATTCCTTTTAATGAATTTCGGAACTTGATATCGCGTTGGATAGCATTTTCAATGTAATTTTCTTTCTTTTCTGGAGAAAGTGTGAAATAAACACCTTTTTGTTTGACAGCGTAATTTCTAAAAACTTCAATAAACAATTCATTTTGGAATTTCAAAATAGGTCGCAATGTCTGATTTTGAAACTTTTCTTCGGAACTCGATTGATCTGTTATTGTGCCAATACTTGCTCCTCTAATTTCTAAAAGCGATTCGTCTTTCGTTTTCATAATAAAGTGAATTAGTTTGTATTAAAGTTAAAAAAAATAACCTCCAATTTCTTGAAGGTTATTTTAAGTTATTAAGAATCAGTTGTTAATTACTTCAACTTGAAAATTACTTTTCTTACTAATCTTCTTGCATCTGCAGAAGAAGCGTCAACCGAAGTATCTTCTCCTTGACCTGCAACGGTTAATCTTGAAGCATTTATTCCTGCTTTTGTAATTACATCTTTTACGAAATTTGCTCTAGAAGCAGAAAGTATTTTATTGTATTCTGAATTTCCAATTTCATCTGCATATCCAACAATTTCAACACTTGAATTTGGATTTGATTTTAAATATTGTGTAACAAAATTAATTGCACTGTATGAATCAGCTGTTGGTTTAGAAGAATTAAAGTCAAATAAAACCGTAATGTAACCACCGTTAATCATGTCTTCAATAGATTGACCTTCTGTAGCAGTAACTTTAGTTTTACCATCTACATAAGCTTCAACCTTGTCGTCTACACCATTATTGTTTCCATCAATAGTTCTTCCTTTTGTATCAACAATTGCATTTTGAGCTGAATTTTTTTCTTCATCTAAATAATCTGCAACACCATCTTTATCAGTATCTAAAAGTTTTGTTTCTAATTCAGTAACTCTTCTTTCTAATTCGTCTAATTTAGAGTTTGAAGTATCCCAATCAGCATGTTTTCCATGTTTTCCTAAATATATAGATAAACCAATACTCGCGTTATAAATAGTACTATTAAAACCTCTATCTTCTTTAACAACTGGCTCTTCAATACCATCAAAAGTATATTGTTGATTTACATTATTTATCATAGAGAAGTCAGCATTTAAAGCCACTCTATTAGATAATTTGAATTGTGCTGTTAATCCTAATATAAAATTAGTCATATCATCATTTCCATCAAAATTATCATTAGTCATGAATGAAAATCCAACACCTGAATGCGCTTGAAGATTTATCGTGTTAGTCCAATCTTCAAAATTTAAAACTCTACCTAAGTTTACAACACCTTGAATGCTTGTTCTGTAGTATTTGCCTTCAAATTCAAAACTTTCTGAGTCGTTCTTGAATGAATCTAAACCAAAGTCTAATTTTAAACCAAATTTATTATTCATCATATAACGAACACCTAAATCACCGTGTATGAAATTGGTATTACTTGAATAATAGTTAGTTGAAAATGGTGCTGTTGGTTTACTAAATCCAGCATTAACATCGATTGACCATTTGTTAAATCCAGACGATGTAGTTTCTTTTTGAATTTTGGTTTCTTGTGCGTTAACTTCTGTAATTGCTACTAATAATGTAGCTATAAAAATAATTTTCTTCATTGTTATGATTATTTGGCGAGCAAAAATAGTCTTTTATGTATTATTTTACAATTTATGTAAGATAAGTTTGTCTAAATTAACTAATTATTATTTTTCTGATTGGTGATAGATTCAAAAATTTCTAAATCAAAATGAGTCACAGAAGCCATAATATGGTCAAAAATATCCGCCATTATGTGTTCATAATTTAGCCATGTTTTATCTTTTGAAAAACAATAAATTTCTAAAGGAATGCCTTTTTCAGTTGGTTGTAAATGACGCACCATTAAATGCATGTCTTTATTAATTCCTGGATGTGAATGAATGTATTGATTGATGTATTTTCTAAATAAACCTAAATTAGTTAGATTTCTTCCGTTTACAATTACTGATTTATCGATTCCGTTATTGGCATTGTATTTATCAATATCTGCTTGACGGTGTTCGATATAAGCTGTTAAGTGTTGGATTTTCTTAAAGCTCTCTAATTCATCTGATTGAATGAATCGAACCGAATTGGCTTTTATCAAAATATGGCGTTTTATTCTTCTTCCATCCGAATCTAACATACCACGCCAGTTTTTAAAACTATCCGATATTAAGCTGTAGGTTGGAATAGTGGTTGTTGTATTATCAAAATTTCGAACTTTAACCGTTGCTAAATTAATTTCGATAACATCACCATCGGCACCAAATTTATCCATTGTAATCCAATCGCCAATTCGAACCATGTCATTCACAGAAACCGAAATACTGGCAACAAAACCAAGAATTGTATCTTTAAAAATAAGGAAAATTAAGGCAGAAATGGCTCCGAAAGTAGTCAATAATGTTTTCATTGTCGTATCAAACATTATCAACACAAAAGAAGTAATTCCGAAAATCCACAATACAATCATAATCACTTGAATGTAACTATCAATTGGTTTGTCGCTGTAACGTGGTTTATGTTTTAAATAATCTTTTAATGCATTAAAAATACTTCGTGTAATCCAAAGTGAAAGTATAATGATGTAAATTTTTACTCCTTTTTCAAAAAAATCTTCCCAATAAGTAAATTTTTTAAGGATTACCGGAACTGTTTTGTAGATAAAAAGAAGTGGCAGTAAATGTGCTAAATACTTTGCGGTTTTGTTAGCAACTAAAAAATCATCAAAAGAAGATTTAGTTTTTGCTGCAACAATAGCCAGTATAATAATAAATACCTTTTTAAATATAAAATCTAAAATATAGGATACAACAACTAATATAATAATATTTACTCCCAAATTTAAATAGGAAGAAACATCGTCACTAAAGTCGAGGCTTTTAAATATGTCGTATGCCCAGTTAAAGATTTTCAAGTTTTACACTTCTTTAGGTTGTAAATATTTTTTGTCAATGTAAAAAGTTGCAAACGGAAATAAAGATGCTAAACAAATGACAGCAAATTCTTTAAGTGTCCATTTTTGAGAATTTTTATTCAAAATTGCAAAAGCAATATACAACATAAAAAGAACACCGTGAGCCATACCTATGTTTTTTACATAAATAGGATCACCTGCAATGTATTTCATTGGCATAGCAAAAAAGTACAACGCAAGAGTAGAAATACCCTCTAAAAGAGCAATTGATCGAAATGATTTCATCATGATAAAGCAGAATATATTACAAATCCATAAATAGCAAACCTAAAGAAACGAAGTAAACCAAACAAGAAGAAATGTTTTCTTGAGTAGTTAATCATTCCGGCAGCCAAACAAGCAATAGCAAAAGGTAACGGTAACAAAGCTCCAACAGCAATTAAAAATCCACCCCATTTTTGCATATTGATAATATGTTTCGACATTTTGCCATATAAATGCTTATTTACAGAAGGAATTGCCACAATAGCCATTCCCATAAAATAAGCAATTACACCTCCTAAATACGATAAAAAAGCCAAAATAGATAGGTAGAGTAGTGGTGATTCAGTGTTTTTTGTCCAAGCAATAAAAATATCTGGTGGTATTAGACCTAAAACACTCTCAGAAGCTAGAAAAACGCCAAAAATGAATAAATCACTAAAATTTTGTGTTATGTAAACTAAAGCTTCATTAAGA
Organism: Flavobacterium sp.; assembly: GCA_003497625.1. GTDB lineage: Bacteria > Bacteroidota > Bacteroidia > Flavobacteriales > Flavobacteriaceae > Flavobacterium. Next base: position 22,214 of record DNNO01000039.1, read on the forward strand.
TTGATAACTTTATAATTTATGTAAAAAAGAATAGCTACTATTATAGCTGTTGGTAAAATAGCGCCTTTGACACCTTGCCAAATAAACGAATAGAAACCAGTATATTTATAGTATTGATGTAGTAGTTTTACTCTTGATTTTTTTACTTTAGACATTGGGAATTTATATTTTGAACAAAATTAGTTGGTTTGCTGTAATAATAGCGTTAAGAAAAACAAAAAAATCGGCAAATATATTTACCGATTTATATTATGTAAAATAGAAAATTTGAATTAAAACGATAAAAACGCTTTGTTGTATTCTTTTAAATCCAAAAGATTATTTTTCTTATCTAAATCAGTTAATAACGAAAGGAAGTAATTAAAACTCTCAATATTATTTTCTTCAGAAATATTGGCTTCTAATTCAGCATCTTTACTGTCAATTGGTTCATCATCTGGAATACCAATGAAAAATCCATTGTTATTTTCTAAATGTTCGTAGGCTAAACGTAATGCTTTAGTTACAACTGGATTATTTAGTTCTAAAGTAATTTCTCTAAGTTTTTTTAAATCGGTTACAATTTCAGAAACTTCAAAATTATCTTTAAATAATTCTTTCTGAATCTTTTCTATTAATTTGAGGGCTTGTCTGTTTTCCATGATTCGTAATAATATAGATTGCAAAACTAAACTTTCTCATAGTTTTATACAAACGTTTTGAGTAGTATTTTAACAAATTTTGATGTAATCTATATTTGACTTATAATATACATTATGTAAAATAGAAAATTTAAACAATTACTTCTATAAGCCAATCAAACTTTGTATCTTCGTTTCATAAATTAAGAGTGTTTATGAAAAACCCTATTGCCGAACGCATCACCGATTTTTTAAAGCATTATCCACCATTTTCAAGTTTATCATATCTAAACTTACTAGAGATTGCTAAAACATGCCAAGTAATTTACTTAGAAAAAAATCAAACTCTATTTAAAATTAATGATGCTACGCATTCCTTTTTTTATGTTGTGGCTTCTGGTGCTGTGGGCTTGTCTGTAACTTCAGATGCCGATGATGTTTTAATTGACAAATGTGACGAAGGCGATATTTTAGGATTACGCCCGTTTTTTGCTAAGAATAATTACTTAATGACAGCTAAAGCTCGTGAAGAAAGTATTGTTTATGCTATTCCTATAGAAACTTTTAAACCTTATGTAATTGCAAATCCAGAAGTTTTAAGCTTCTTATTAGAGAGTTTTGCATCTAATACTAGAAATCCATACGATAAAAATAATAAAGGTAAATTGATTTCTGAAAACGTTATTTACAACGATCAAAGTTCAGAAATTCAGTATTACCAACCCATAAAGTATACTTCTAATCCGATAACGGCTTCTCCTAATGATATTGTGAAATTTGTAGCACAAACCATGTCGAGCAGTAAAATTGGCAGTATTATTATTCATAAAAATAGAAAACCTATTGGTATTGTTACCGATAAAGATTTGCGTTCTAAAATAGCAACCGGCCTTTATTCTATTGATGTTACGATTGATAAAATTATGTCATCACCTGTAATTACGGTTGCTGATAACTTATCTATTGCAGAAGCTCAAATTATTATGCTAAAGAACAATGTATCGCATTTATGTGTTACAAAAGATGGTTCTATCGATTCTGAAATTACTGGAATTATTACCGAGCATGATATTGTGGTGGCTCAGGCAAACAATCCAGGTGTCTTACTAAAAGAATGTAAAAGAGCACAAAAATCGTCAGATTTAAAAGAAGTTAGAGAAAAATTAGCCGATTTAATTCAGCATTCGTTAGATAAAAATGTACCTATTAATCATATTGGTTCTATTGTGGGTGAAATTAATTTAGCCATTACCAAACGTGCTATCGAATTGGCTATCGAAAAAATAGGAACTCCTCCTCCAGCCCAATTTGCTTGGATGAATATTGGAAGTCAAGGCAGAAAAGAGCAGCTTTTACTAACCGATCAAGACAATGCCATCGTTTTTGAAGATGTTCCTGAAGAAAAATACGATACCGTAAAGCAATATTTTCTTGAATTGGCTGAAAAAGCAACCAAAACATTAAATAAAGTAGGTTATGAATATTGTCCTGAAGAAATGATGGCTAGTAATTCGCTTTGGTGTAAATCTATTTCCGATTGGCAAAACCAATTTAAAGGTTGGATTATTAATCCTGCCGATAAAGATGTTTTGCAAAATACCATTTTCTTCGATTATGATTTTGTATACGGAAATGAATCTTTAGTAGATGCTATTACCAAAACAATTCACGAAGAAACTCATGAAAATCAATTGTTTTTTGCCTATTTAGGTGCCGATGCATTAAAAAATCCGCCACCATTAGGTTTCTTCCGTCAGTTTTTAGTAGAAAGCGATGGTGAACACAAAGATACTTTTGATTTAAAAGGAAGAGCTTTATTGCCTTTGATTGACGCTGCTCGAATTTTATCATTAAGTAAAGGAATTAAAAATACCGCCAATACCATTTCTAGATACGCCAAATTAGCTGAATTAGAACCTCAAAATGCTCCTATTTATGAAGCTTGTGGTGATGCTTTTGCCGAATTGTTGAAGTTTAGAACCGAAGAAGGTTTGAAAAACGAATCAGATGGTAGGTATTTGAATTTAAGTGAGTTATCGAAGTTAGATAAAGTAAAACTTAAGAACGATTTTCAACCGATAAACGATATTCAAGAAGTGATTAAGAATAAATTCCAATTAACTTATTTTACTTAAAATATGGCAATTAATTGGTTTAAAAAAATAGTAAAAGATTACCCTAAATTTTGGGAAACTTACCTAAGTTACTTTAATGAAAATCAGAGTAAAGAGCAACGTTATGTAGTTTTTGATTGTGAAACTACGGGGTTAGATTATAAATCGGATAGGATTTTGTCTATTGGAGCAGTTGGAATTCAGAACAATCAAATTATTGTAGGCGATTTTATGGAGGTTTTTTTACAACAAGATGTTTTTAACCCTGAAACCGTTCCGTTACATGGGATTTTAAAAGAAGGAAAAGAAGAAAAAGTGGTGGAAGCTGAAGCTATAATTCGGTTTTTAGATTTTATAAAAGATGCAACATTAGTTGGTCATCACGTAGATTTTGATATTGAAATGATTAACCAAGCTTTAAATCGTTTGGATGTTGGTAAGCTAGAAAATCAAGCTATGGATACAGATGTGATGTATCAAAAAATGAAATCTTTGCCACAAGAACAACTCAGCTCGTTAGATGATTTATGTGATATTTATAAAATAAAAAAATCCGATAGGCATACAGCAAGTGGTGATGCGTTTATTACTGCGTTACTTTTCTTAAAATTGAAGCGAAAATTAGAAATTTAAAATAAAAAAACTGCTCCATTGCTGAAGCAGTTTTTTTATACATTTTTATTTATCATATAATTTGCTAACCATTGATAGGCAATAAAACTAATTAAATAAATAAAACTAAATGTGTTAAACATTTCGTTAGTAATAAAATACGTTATCAAAGCGGTTATTCCAATAAGCGCCATTCCAATAGCATATGATTTGAAAAATACTACTGGTTTTTCATAGAATTTTCCTAGCGGAACCATCATTGAAAATCCGAAAGCGATTAATAAAGCTCCTAAATCAGTATTAAAAATTAAAGTTATTACCCCTAAAAACATTATTAAAGAGCTTACTCCTACCATATTTGAACTTTTAATTTCTTCAGAAGTAAGTAAATGTTTTCCATATTTATTCAAACGAAATAACAAGTTACTTATTGGAACTAAAACCCAAGTTGAAAAAGCAAATATGGCGAGTAAAATGATAATTGGTGTTAAAAAAGGCTGTAAAAATTCATTAGATTTCGCGATGCCTCTCAAAAGCTTAGTTCCAAAATAAAACCCAATGATAAAAATCCACTGATTTTTAGAAGACATGCTTTCCATCCAAAAAGCATATTTTAAAAACCATTTATAAATTAAATATTTGGATTTCAAAGCTTCTGCCATTCCGCTTTGAGCATATTCGTTGTTTGGATTTTGTTTTAATGCTTCTCTAAAATGAGATAATGATTTGTCTACATCTCCTTTTTCTAATAATCCCCACCCATAATTTGCGTGAGTATAAGAGTTATTCGGGTCTTCATTAAGTGCGCCTTCAATAGTTGAGAATGAATCTTCTTTTCTATTCAGTTTTAATAGAGCTGTACTTCTAACATTTAGCGCAAATACATTTGATGGATCAATTTCTAAAGCCATATTAGCAAAAGATAAACCATCTTCAAATTTTTTCTGAACATTTAAAATATGACCTTTAAAGGCATAATTATTCGTGTCATTAGGATCGNNGTTAATGCCTCATCTATTTTTTCAAGTGCAAATAAAATTCTTGATTTTGTATAAAACAAAACATCATAATCTGGATGTTGGCCAATTGCATTGTTAATAACTTCTAATGCATTTGCGTACTCATCATTTTGGATTTTAATTTCCGCAAGCATCTGCAAACAATCTAAGTTTTGAGGTTCAGTAGCTAAAACTTCTGAAATTATTTTTTCAGCATCTGAATATCTTTTTTGTTCAAATAAAATTGCAGCTCTTTCAATAAGTTGATCCACCATTGTGTTATTTTTTGATTTTTAAAAAATTTAAAATTGGATCATACAAACCTGATTCATTTGCAAACAATGCAAAATTCTTAGCTATTTGAAACCATTCTTTTGTACTTGCTTTGTGTTTTTTAGAAGCCTCTACTAAATCTTTATTTGAAATAGGTTCTGGGATTCCAGTTTTAAAAGCACTTTGTAATTTTATTTCTATTGTAATATCAATTAATGCTTCAATATCCGCGCCTGAATAATCGGGTAAGGCTTTTGCTAATTTTTTGTAATCGATATCTTTTACAGGTTTTTCTTTTAGTTTTATTTCTAAAATTGATTCTTTAGCTGCTTCATCTGGAGGCGGAACAAAGATGATACGATCAAAACGTCCAGGTCTTCTAAATGCAGTATCTAAATGCCAAGGCGCATTCGTAGCACCTAGAATTAAAATTCCTTCATTATTGGTATCAACTCCATCTAACTCTTGCAAAAATTGATTGATTAATACTTTACTACTTGAATGTTTCAAGTCATTTCTACTTGCTCCTAACGCGTCAATTTCATCAAAGAATAAAACACAAGGTTTGTTTTGTCTGGCAAATTCAAATACTTCATGTAGATTTTTTTCACTATTTCCAACCCACATGTCTAAAATCTCATTAAGTCCAACCGAAATAAAATTTGCTTTAATTTCACCTGCTGTTGCTTTTGCCATAAAGGTTTTTCCACATCCAGGAGGTCCATATAATAAAATTCCTCCACCCGCTTTTTTGCCATAGGCTTTATATAAATCTGGGAAATTTATGGGATGAATAATTTTAAGTTCAATTTCGTTTTTGACTTCAGACATTCCGCCAACATGCTCAAAATTGATATCGGGTTTGGTCATAAAACCTTTATTTTTAAAACTATTTTCCTCTTCAAACTCATCTTCAAAATAGACTTGATTTGAAATTCTTAAGATACCATCTAATTCCTCATCTTGGAATTTTGGATTGATTGCAATAACTTTTTGATAATTTTCCTTAGCCTCAGAAAGAGAATTTTCCTTGACTAATACTCTAGTAAGTAGCAGTAAAGCTTCAAAATTAGAAGGTTGCGATTTTAAAATGTCTTCCAAAATCACAATACTTTTAGAATAAGCTGTATTCTGAAAGTATAATTTAGATAGAGCCAATTTGGCATCTGTGTGATGTTTATCAGCATTAATTATTTCAAGAAAAAGCTCTTCTGCTTCGTTGTATCGATAATGTTTTGCTAAAGTGTTGGCTAATATTAATTTAAGTGGAATATTATTTGGTGAAAATTGTAAGGCTTCTTTTAAACTTTCTATCGAATCCATGAGTTTAATTTTTTTGCTAATATAAAGAAAGAAATAAAAATAAATGGTCATTAATTTACCATTTTAATTGATTTTTTTAAATGGTTATAAACAAAAAACTGCTCCATTACTGAAGCAGTTTTAACCAATAAAACTAAAAAACTAGAGCTTGCCGTTTTTAATTTCTTCCACTATTTCAGGATTCAATAAAGTGGAAATATCTCCAAAATTAGAGAAATCTCCTTCAGCAATCTTTCTTAATATTCTACGCATGATTTTACCCGAACGTGTTTTTGGTAAACCACTTACAAATTGTATCTTGTCTAACTTCGCAATCGGACCAATTTGATCAGAAATCAATTGATTAATCTCTTTTGCTAAGTTAGTTCTATCACGACCTTCACCTGTTTCTTTCAAAATAATGAATCCGTACAATGCATTTCCTTTGATATCATGAGGGAAACCTACAATTGCACTTTCTGCAACTGCTGGGTGTTCATTAATAGCATCTTCGATTGGAGCAGTTCCTAAATTATGTCCAGAAACAATAATAACATCATCCACTCTACCGGTAATTCTGTAATAGCCAACTTCATCGCGTAAAGCACCGTCTCCTGTAAAATATTTTCCAGGAAATGCCGTGAAATACGTTTCTTTATAACGTTGGTGATCACCCCAAATGGTTCTTGCCATCGAAGGCCATGGGAATTTAATACACAAAGCTCCTGTAACTTGATTGCCTTCAATTTCATTACGCAATTCATCCATTAAAACAGGTTGAATTCCTGGTAATGGTAACGAAGCATACGTTGGTTTTGTTGGTGTTACAAACGGAATTGGTGAAATCATAATTCCTCCAGTTTCGGTTTGCCACCAAGTGTCTACTAATGGGCAGCGCTTTCCTCCTACATGGTCGTTGTACCAGTGCCAAGCTTCTTCGTTAATAGGTTCACCTACTGAACCAATTACTTTTAATGAACTTAATGGAAATCTTTGCACATAATCTAAACTTTCTTTTGCTAAAGCACGAATAGCTGTTGGTGCGGTATAAAATTGTGTAACTTTATGTTTTTCAATTACTTCCCAAAAACGACTAAAATCTGGATATGAAGGCACTCCTTCAAAAATTATGGTTGTAGCACCATTTAAAAGTGGTCCGTATAAAATATAAGAATGACCTGTAATCCAACCGATATCAGCAGTGCACCAATACACATCGTTTTCTTCATAATTGAATACGTTTTTGAAGGTATAAGCGGTGTAAACCATATAACCTGCAGTAGAATGCACCATTCCTTTAGGTTTTCCAGTAGAACCTGAAGTGTATAAAATAAATAAAGGATCTTCTGCATCCATAATTTCAGCTACGTTGTTACCAATAGCAGCATCTATTAATGGTTGTAGCCATAAATCTCTACCTTCTTTCATGGTAACTTCTGTATTGGTTCTATTCACCACCAAAACAGTTTCTACACATGGACATTTCTCTAATGCTTCGTCAACAATTTCTTTTAAATCGATTGATTTATTACCTCTATAACTTCCGTCAGAAGTAATTACCATTTTACATTCACTATCATTAATACGACTAGCAACAGCAGAAGATGAAAATCCAGCAAAAACAACCGAATGTATCGCTCCAATTCTAGCACAAGCTAATACAGCAACGGCTAATTCTGGAATCATTGGTAAATAAATACAAACTCTATCTCCTTTTTTAATGCCCTGCTCGCGTAAAACGTTTGCTAGTTTTGATACTCTTATGTATAATTCATTATAAGTAATGTGTTGTGCTGCTTCGCTTGGGTCGTTTGGTTCAAAAATGATGGCAGTTTTGTCGCCACGTTTTGCCAAATGTCTGTCGATACAGTTTTTAGTGATGTTTACTTTTGCATTTAAGAACCATTTAAAGTTGGCTTCTTGCATATCTACTTCAAAAACTTTGTCCCATTTTTGATACCAAGTAAAGTTCTCATCAGCAATACGATCCCAAAATTTTCTTGGTTCGCGTACCGATTTCTTATACATTTTAAAGTAGTTTTCTAAATCGTGTATTTTATAATAACTCATTTTTTAGCTTTATTTTTAATTGATAATGTAAAGATAACCAATCTGTTTTAAGAATTTTATATTTTCTTGCTAAATAGATATAGTTAAGTGGTTAATAAAAAGTAATTAGTGATTGATCAAAATTATTTAAAACAACCAATTTTAGCATGTTTCAAAACTTCTCTAATTTCATCGATAATTGCTTCATCGTCAATAGTTGAAGGGATTTGAAATTGTTCACCATCAGCTATGCTTCGCATCATTTTTCGAAGAATTTTTCCTGAACGTGTTTTTGGTAAACGTTGGACAATAACTACATCACGAAGTGAAGCCACTGCACCAATTTGCTCACGAACTAAATGCACTACTTTGTGTTGTAGTTGGAAATGCTCAATGTCTTCACCAGATTTTGCGACTACTAATGCTAAAGGAATTTGACCTTTCAACTCATCATTAATTCCAATAACAGCACATTCTGCTACAGAACGATGTGAAGCTACAATTTCTTCCATTTCAGCTGTCGAAAGTCGGTGACCTGCCACATTGATGACATCATCTACCCTACCTGTAATGAAAATATAATCGTCATCATCTTTAAATCCACCATCGCCTGAGAAATAATAACCTGGAAACTTGTTTAAATATCCTGCTTTAAAACGTTCGTTATCTTTCCATAAATCTAATAATGTTCCTGGCGGTAATGGCAATTTGATAACTACATATCCTTCTTCATTTGAACCTAATTCTTGACCGTTTTCTCCAAAAATTCTAATATCGTAACCGGTTACTGCTTTTCCTGCTGATCCTGGTTTTATTGGTAAATACTCCACTCCCATCATGTTAGCAATCATTGGCCAACCCGATTCTGTTTGCCACCAATGGTCGATAGCTGGAACTGGAATGTGTTCGCGATACCATTCTAAAGTCGCCACATCACAACGTTCTCCGGCTAAGAATTGAATTCTCAAACTGCTTAAATCGTATTGTTTGATGAATTCTCCGTTTGGATCTTCTTTTTTAATAGCACGAATGGCTGTTGGAGCCGTAAACATGATATTTACTTTATGTTCAGCGATTACACGCCAAAATGTACTCGCATCAGGAGTTCGAATTGGTTTTCCTTCGAAAAGAACAGTTGTATTTCTATTCATTAAAGGTCCGTAAACAATATAACTATGCCCTACAACCCAACCCACATCGGAAGCAGCCCAAAAAACATCACCTTCTTTCGCATCGTAAATATGTTGCATTGAAAATTTAAGTGCGGTTGCATAACCTCCTGTATCTCTGACGATTCCTTTTGGTTTTCCAGTAGTTCCAGAAGTGTATAAAATATATAAAGGATGCGTCGAATTTACAGGAATACATGGCGTTTCTTCCGAACCATAAACCAACGCGTCGTAATCGACATCATATTTTTTAAATGGAACTCTTGCTCCTAATTTTCTATTGAAAACTACCACTTTTTCTGGTTTGTGATTGGCTAATTCGATTGCTTCATCTACTAAAGGTTTGTAGGCAATTAATCTATCGATTTCAATTCCTGAAGAAGCGGTAATAATGGCTTTAGGTTCGCAATCATCGATACGAATGGCTAATTCATGTGGCGCGAAACCTCCAAAAACTACCGAATGCGTTACTCCTATTCTCGCACAAGCTAACATTGCAAAAGCTGCTTGAGGAATCATTGGCATGTAAATTACAGCGGTGTCGCCTTTTTCTAATCCAAGTGATAATAAACCGCCGGCTAATTTGGCTACTTCGGTTTTAACTTCGTTAAATGTATACTTTTTAACAGTTTGTGTGACGGGTGAATCGTAGATGATAGCTACTTGTTCGCCATAGCCATCTTGAATGTGTTTATCAACCGCAAGGTAGCAAGCATTTAAATCTGCATCGGCAAACCATAATGGATAACCGTTTTTATCAGTTGATAAAATGTTGGAAGGTTGATTGTACCATTCTAATTGATTGGCTTGTTCCTTCCAGAATTCTTCAGAAGAAGTTATGCTTTTATTATAAATATCGCAATAATTCATTTGTATTATTCAATTTATGTAATTTATTTTCTTTAGTAAATGTAGAAAATAAAATAATGCTAAATGAATTAATGTTGCTAAATAGGTATAGATAAAAGAATTTAGAAATTAGAACATAGAAATAAGAGGAAACAGAATTTCTAATTGAAAAACGGATTTGCGTTAGGGATTGTAGCAATTGTTTGAGCTCTTAATTAAAATACCTAAGGATTTTAATTAAAGCGAGTGCGGAAAGCCCGACCATTGTTGGTAACGCCCAAATTTTATGATAACAACTCCTCCACTTTCTCCACCACTTTCTTAATTGAAAACGGCTTCGTCATATAAGCATCAGCGCCTAAAGCTAATCCTTTTTCAATGTCACTTTCTTTATTTTTTGCCGATAAAAACATCACTTTAGTGTGTTGTAAATTAGCGTCTTTTCTGATTTGCTCTAAAGTGGCAAAACCATCAACCATGGGCATCATGATATCCAAAATAATGACATCAGGGAAATTAGTTTTTAAAATATCTAAAGCTTCTTGTCCATCGCGCGCTATGAAAACTTCGTAATTACTTTTCTTGAACGTATATTCAAGCGTCATTACGATGTTGGGTTCGTCGTCTACAATTAAAATCTTCTTCATAAATCTGTATTTTCAATATTTTTTATGGGCAAAGTGAATACAATGCAAGCGCCTTTTACACTTGGTTCTACCCAAATTTTACCTTTGTGATGTTCAATAATTTGTTTGCAAATGGCTAATCCTAATCCGCTACCAACGGGTTTTTTGAAATTCTGGTTGGAAGCTTGATAAAATTTGTCAAATATAACGTCAAAATCGTTAGGATTGATACCTTTTCCGTTGTCTTGAACCGAAGTTTCTATAAAATTATCTTTCTTTTTGACTTGAATGGTGATTAAACCATCCGTTTCAGGACAGAATTTAATAGCATTTGATAGTAAATTAGTAACCACTTGTACAATTCTGTCTTCATCATAATAAGCCAAAACGGTGTCTTTACTTTCGACATAAACACTGATGTTTCGGTTTTTAATCAACTGTTTTAAAGGTTCAATTGAATGCTCAATAGTTGCAATTAAGTTGTTTTGACTTGGATGAATGGTTTGTTTTCCGGTTTCGAATTTCTCTAAATCCAAAATTTTATCAATCAAACGATTCAATCGGTCGGATTCTGAAATGATATTTTGCAAAAACTGTTTACGTAACTCTTCTGGAATTTCGTCGTCATCGTGCAAAATCTCACTTGCTGCGCGAATAGCGGTAATTGGCGTTCGAAGTTCGTGTGTAACTGTATCTAAAAATTCGTCTTTTTGAACATCTTTTCGTACCAAAGCTTCATTGGCTTTTTGCAATTCCGAAGTGATTTTTTGAAGTTGGTTTGAAGTTTCCGTCAATTTTTTATTGATGGTAATATTCTCTTTTGATTCCTCTAGAATTTTTAAGACTTCGGGTAAAGTGACTTTTTCTTCTTTCACTACACTTGAAATCAGAATTCGTGCGGAAGCCGTTCCAATATGACCCGTTAATAAATTCTCGGCAAATTTTACTAATCGAGCATCCGCTAATTCTTGATCTTTATCTACGTTATACTTCACATTAAAGATATTCATGGCGCGTTTGGTACGCTCTTCACCTAAAAATCGGATTAAGACTTTTTCGATATCACGAGTGTAAGCGGTTCCTTTCCAAACAAAAGCGTTTTCATGATTGGTGCTATATTTATCGATATCAACGTACATTTCGGCATAATTGCGTTCGCGATAATTTCCTTTAAAACTCACAGAAACAGCGAAATAAGTCAGCGTATTGAACAACATACTCCAAAACAAAGCATGTGGAACCGGTTGTAAATAATCCAAGCCGAAAAGTTGAAACGGTTTTAATAAATCAATTTGCATGAAACCTTCTGATATAAATGAACTTTCGTTATTAGTCAACCCAATAGCATAAGGCAATAGCAATGTATAAATACAAATTAAAAATCCGATTAAAATTCCGTAAATAGCACCTAAACGTGAACCTCTTCGCCAGAAAATAGCTCCAAAAAAGGCTGGTGCTAATTGGGCAATAATGACAAAAGAAATCAATCCGATAGAAACCAAACTATAATCTAAAGCGAAGAATCGGTAAATGAAATAGGCCGCAATAATTAAAGAAAAGATTCCAATTTTACGGATATTGACAATCTTTTTGTTGTTGATGATTTGTTCTTCATTCTTCAATTTTCCTAAGAAAGTATACGGAATTAATAAGTTGTTACTCAACATTGTAGATAAACTGATACTAGATACTACAATCATTGATATCGCAGCTGAAAATCCGCCAAGAAAAACCAAAACGGTTAATGTTTTGTTATTGAAATATTGCGGAATTAAAAGTGAATATGTGTCGGCATTGACATTTTGTCCATCAAACAAAACATTTCCACCCCAAGCAATTGGATATACAAAAATGTTGAACAACAATAAATATAGCGGAAACAACCAAATGGCGGTTTTTACATGACGTTCTCTGTTATTTTCCACCACCGACATTTGGAATTGTCTTGGCAATAAGAAAATAGCAAAAAGCGAAACCATGCTCAAAAAGAACCAATTGAGTCCTTGTTCTAATCCGCCGATGGTGTTTTTTTCTTTGAAGTTTTCTAAAAGTGAGGCTTTTACATAAATATCATCATATCCATCAAAAACGAAGAAAGTAACGTAAACTCCAACAATTAAAAAGAAGACTAACTTCAATATACTTTCCAAAGCTACAGCAGTTACAATTCCTTTTCTTTTTTCGGATGCATCTACATAACGCGTTCCGTAATAAGAAGCAAATAAGGCTAAAGCAATCGCAACATAAGTTGTGGTATCATCAAAAATGTAAGAACTTGAATTGGTTTGAGTTACAATATGAAACGTTTCCGAAATTGCTTTTAATTGTAAAGCGATGTAAGGTAAAATTCCAACCATACAAACTACAGTCACAATAGCTCCTAAAAAACGACTATTGCCGTAACGAAGCGAAATAAAATCGGCAATGCTTGAAATTTTATTTACACGAGAAATGCGAATGATTTTCTTTAAAATGATAATCCAGGCCGGAATAATGATAATAGGGCCGATATAAATGGGTAAATACCCTAAGCCTGAATTGGCTGCTACTCCAATACTTCCATAATACGTCCAAGCCGTACAATATACTGCTAAAGATAAAGAATAGATGTACGAATTATTCGTCCATTTGATGTTTTCCTTTTTTTCTGCCCAATGTGCGATAAAAAAAAGAATACCCAAGTAGCCTAATAAAATAAGTAATAAAACAGCACTATTCATAATAACGTTGTACTACAATCCAAGACATTAAAACTGAAAATAACCAAACTGAAAAAATGTAAATGTAAATGACTGGTAACCCAAATACATTATCAGCACTATCAAATAGCAAAACGATAGGTAAATTGAGCACCAATAGCAACAAAACGGATAATACTACTAATTTTTGTTGATGTCTTTTTTTCATCTTTTATATTCATTTATAAAACCTAAAAGCCCTTATGTAAAATAAGAGCTTCTAAGTTAAGTATATTTTTTTTAATTAATCTTCATATTCGTCAGTGATTGCATACCATCCAAAAATAGTTAATCCTGTAACCACCATTGGTAAAAGTATAAAGAAAACAATAATTCCAAAAACTAAATCATCTTGTTTACCAGAAGTTAATTTGCCTCCAAAAATTCCAATCGAAAAATAAGCTATTGCAATTGCTAATGCTATCCAAACGATTCCTAAATATTTTTTTACTGCGTTCATATCTTATTTTTTAGTCGTGAAGTGTATTAATTTTTCTGTCAATGTAAATCATTCCAATTACGAAACATATAGCTGCTATTCCTATTGGATACCAAAGTCCTTCCAAGTAAAACTCAACATCTCCTGCTTCTTTAGAAGTGGTAACAAAATACGTTGAAATTGCAGGCAGTAATCCTCCAAATATACCATTTCCTACGTGATATGGCAATGACATTGAGGTATATCTAATCTTAACCGGGAACATTTCAACAAGGAATGCAGCAATTGGTCCATAAACCATTGTTACAAAAATCACCTGAATGAAAACCATTAAAACTAAGAACCATCTGTCACTATTATTAATCATTTTAGTCACTTTGGTTTCTACTCTGTCTTTTCCTTTGTCATCTACCATTACTTTTCCACTTTCAAAATGGATAGTTTTGATTTCTTCCACGGTTGTTCCGTCAGTATATGCTTTAGTTGTAGTGTAGATAGAATCCATTTTTGTAGCATCAATTTCTTTTAAAGAAGGAACTACCTTGGTTTTTTCAACAATTTCTGTTTTTAATGTTAAATCTGTTGAAGCATACATGGCTCTATAAATTGGGCGATACGCTAAAATAGCAATCAACATACCACTCATCATAATCACTTTTCTTCCTACTTTATCACTCAACCATCCAAAGAAAACGAAAAATGGCGTTCCTAATAAAAGTGCAATTCCTAATAAGGTATCTACTTGAGAAGAATCAATACTTTGTACCGTTTTTAAGAAGTTCATCGCATAGAATTGTCCAGTATACCAAACAACTCCTTGACCCATTGTTGCACCAAATAATGCTAAAAGAACAAACTTTAAATTGAATTTATTTCCGAAACTTTCTTTTAATGGATTTGTAGATGTTTTTCCTTCAGATTTTGCTTTCGCGAATGCCGGTGATTCATGCATATTTTTACGAATCAAGAACGAAACATAAACCATTACGATTGAAACCCAAAACGGTACTCTCCAACCCCACTCATCAAAAGCTTCTTTTGACATTAACCCTTTAGTAAGTAAGATTACCATTAAAGAGATAAATAAACCTACAGTTGCTGTAGTTTGAATCCAAGAAGTCCAATATCCTTTTTCGTTTTTAGGAGCATGTTCAGCTACATAAGTTGCAGCTCCTCCATATTCGCCACCAAGAGCTAAACCTTGAAGTAAACGAAGAATCAATACTAAAACAGGTGCTGCATAACCAATTGTTTCAAAACTCGGAATACATCCAATTACAAAAGTTGCTCCTCCCATTAACATTAAAGTTACCATAAAAGTGTACTTTCTTCCAATTAAATCGCCTAATCTACCAAAGAAAAGGGCTCCAAACGGACGAACTACGAAACCAGCAGCAAACGTTGCTAGTGTAGATAAGAAAGCAGCTGTTGGATTGTCAGAAGGGAAAAATTTAGTAGATAATACTACAGCTAAACTTCCGAAGATATAGAAATCGTACCATTCAATCATGGTTCCCATTGAGGAAGCCGAAATAACTTTCCAGATTCCTTTTGATGATTTTTTATCGCTCATAATTTAATTTTATTAGTTGTTTATAAATAGATTTGTAATTGTATGATGAATTCGCCTTTATACTTGTCAATTTTATCAACTGCTGAGTAAACTGGTCGAGTTGAATATTGCGTAGTAATTTTTGCATGATGACCATCTAAGAAGAAATTAGCACCTAAATCAAATTGACTACTAGCTTTCTCTAAAGCATCAAAATTTTTGTAGGTATAAGCTCCAAATGGCTGAATTCTTACTTTTGGTTTCTCATTTTTGTTTGGTAACAATACACCAGCTTGTGTGTACCAAATGTTTCCTGTTCCTATCATGGCTTGAAGATTTCCTGCTCCTGCTAATGCTGGTGAACCTGAAAATGATGGATCTGCGATACTTTCATTCATAATTCCAAGATTTCTCAAATAATTTGGTCCGAAATCATAATTATAGAAAACACTGTAAGCAGTAATCGCCATTTTTTTCTCTTTCGCTCCAATTGGCATATCTAAGAAAACATCTCCAGCAAATAAACTAATTGGATGTTCCTCAATTACTCCGTTTACAGAAGTTTGCGTTCCTTTAGGTGCATTGTAAAAACCAGCTCCAATATTGAACATTTTTTTAGTTCCTAAATAAGTTCCCACTTTATAAGGCAAAAAGTTAGCTTCTTTATCAAAGAATTGATATTCCACATAACCCGCTTTTGACCATTGAGTAACATTGTTATTATCTACTGCTCTTGCAATGCTTGCATCAATTACATTTGTTGGTGTTTGATTAGTAGCAAAAGGTTTATTGATACTAAAACGATATTCGAATTTGTTGTATTTTCCTTTAGCGAAAATTCCAATTTGTCTCGCAAATTGATCTGAATTTTCAATTAAAGGCCAGTTGAAAATCGGAGCATCAACTGTTAAATAATTTAAAGTGGAAGACATAGTCATACGAGATAATCCCATGTAATAATGCAATCCAGCTCCAACAGACAAACTAAAAGGTTTTGATTCTTGTGGTAAAACTACAGCATATTCATTCCACGCATCATGGAAAAATATTCCTGGTTTTTTTCCTGCTCCATATCCGCCTGTATTAGCTGAACCAGAAGCACCACCATTAATAAAAGTTTGATTGTTAATTCCTATATGAGTCAAAATCATATAACGTGGAGAAATTTGAGCATAAGCTAATAATCGCAAACGACGTAAGCCAGCGTCTTCATAAGAAGAAACAGATTCATCTCCAATCATAGAACCTGGATTCAAATCGGTTGAACGAAGCCAAACTTGATTCCATGCAATAAAACGCATGTATTTGCTTCCTTCTGGATTTAAGTTAAATTTTAAACCTCCACCGTAATCAGGTGAACCCTGAGCAGATACTAGCAGAGATAAAAATAATCCTGAAATAGTTAGTAATTTTTTCATAATTAAAATTTGGTTAGTTGGGCATTTCTGCAGGACCAAATTCTAAAATTATGTTAACGAAAAAAATTACAGTATATATTTTTGTAAAAAAGTATAGCTAATCTTTAAAACGCTCCCATTTTATTAACATAAACTTATCTCCAAGTTCTGTAATTATCATACCTGCACCCGATAATTGGTCTTTGTTTTGAAGGAATTCAACCAATTCATTATGCTTAAAAATCTTATAGGTTGGATGGTAATTAGGATGTGGTGGTTTCTTGATTTTAAACTCTTTTACCCAATTACTAATAGAAACGTGTGAAACGCCAATAATACGTTCAATTTCTCTAAAGCTTAAACCTTCTAAATACAATTGCAAAGCCTTAGTTACATAGTAATCATCTATCTTTTTTCCTAATTTATTGACAGTGAAGTAATAATTACATGATTTACATAAATAGCGCTGTCTGTCTTTGATGATGCCACTTTTAACGATATTGTCGCTTTGACACTTTGGACAGGATAAAATCTCCATATATATAATTTTTGCATAAATATACTAATTTTGCAAAATATACAAAAAATAATATCATAAAAATTTCAATTCATTTTTTTACTTCTTTCAATTTTTAGGTTTTAAAATTGTGAATAGTATAATTTTAGTTACAATTCGGTATATTTTTAATTTTGACTAAATGAAAAAAAATGCATTTTTGTTATGAAATAGTATAGTTATTTTATTTAATTTGTAGAAACAACACTAAACCATGCAATTCGACATACAAAATACTGAATCTTCTGCTCTATACAAGCTTTTAACAGGAACAGTAATTCCAAGACCAATTGGCTGGATTTCTACAATTGATGCAGAAGGAATAAATAACCTTGCTCCTTTTTCTTTCTTTAATGTTGTGAGTGAAGATCCACCACATGTAATGTTTTCAACCGTTCGAACAGGAAATAAAAACAAAGACACCTTAAATAATATATTAGACAACAAACAATTCGTTGTCAATTTAGTTACTGAAGAAGTTGTAGAACAAATGAATACCACTTCTCAAAGTGTGGCTTCTGATATAGATGAATTTGAATTAGCTGGAGTTACTCCTATTGATGCTGTTTACATCAAACCAAAACGTGTCAAAGAAAGCTTGGTCCATTTTGAATGTGAAATGGTACATCATTATTTCATTGAAAATCATCAAAATGGTGGTGCTTGCATTATCATTGGTAAAATCATAACCATGCATATTGACGATTCCATTGTAATGGAAAATCACAGAATCAACTTAGATACATACAAACCTGTTGCCCGTTTAGCAGGATCGAATTATAGTAAATTAGGAGAAATTTTCTCAATTAAAAGACAATAAAATTAACATAGTAAAGACAATATCTTAGTGTCTTTGCGCCTTTGCGAGCAACAAAATGAAAATAACAGTTATAGGTGGTGGTCCAGGCGGACTTTACTTTTCGATATTAACCAAAAAAGCAATGCCTCATTGCCAAATCGATATTTACGAACGCAACAAACCCGACGATAGTTTTGGTTTTGGAGTAGTTTTTTCAGACGAAACTTTAGGCGAGTTCTTAAAGCGCGACATGCAATCGTATGAATTAATTCGTAGCAAATTTGCGTATTGGGACGATATTATTGTAGCTCGTGATGGCGAGTCAGTAAACATTGCTGGAAATGGTTTTTGCGGTTGTTCAAGAAAAACATTGTTGCAATTATTACAACAAAGATGTATCGAAGAAGGCGTAAATCTTCATTTCGAGCAAAATGTAGATGATTTATCTCGATTTGCGGATTCGGATATCATATTAGCTTCTGACGGAATTGCAAGTGCTATTAGAACACAATACCAAAAAGAATTCAGAACCAAAATCGAATTAAAGAAAAACCGATTTGTTTGGTTAGGCTCTACAAAACCGCTAGATGCTTTCACTTATTTCTTTAGAAGTACGCCTCACGGAACTATAGTTGCTCATAGCTATCAATATGAAGAAGGTATGAGTACATGGATTTTTGAATGTTCAGATGAAACGTGGCAAAAACACGGCTTTGAAGTCACGAATGAAGAAGATACGATGATCAAAATCGCTGAAATCTTCAAAGAAGAATTAGATGGACATCGTTTGATTTCAAATAAATCGCATTGGCGCCAGTTTCCGCATGTAACCAATGAAAAATGGAGTCATAATAATATTGTTTTACTAGGCGATGCCAAAGCTACAGCCCACTACTCTATTGGTTCAGGAACAAAATTAGCTATGGATTGTGCTATCGGATTATCGGATGCCGTAATTGCGAATCCAAACAACGTTCAAGCGGCTTTCGAACAATACGATAAAACCAGAAGAAATACAGTAGAAATGATTCAGTATGCTGCAATCGTTTCTTTAGATTGGTTCGAAAATATGGACCGTCACATGCAACATCCATTCCAACAATTTGCGTTTGGATGCATGACACGTTCTAAAAAAGTAACGTATGAGAATTTACGTTTGAGAGATAGTTCATTTACAGATAAGGTATTGAACGAATTTTTAGAAACTTTCAACTCCAAACTCCAAACTCCAAACTCTGCAGCCTTCACTCCATTCAAATTAAGAGAACTAGAACTTCCAAACCGCATCGTTATGGCGCCAATGGGACAATATTCTGCAACAGAAGGATTAGTTTCCGATTGGCATTTAGTGCATTACGGAAGTCGTGCTACTGGTGGAGTTGGATTAATTATCACTGAAATGACCGCCATTTCTGAAACTGGAAGAATTACAGAAGGTTGTGCCGGAATTTACAATGCAGAACAAATAAACCAATGGAAAAAGATTACGGATTTCATTCATAATAATACCGATACAAAAATCGGAATCCAATTAGGACATTCCGGAAGAAAAGGCGCAACTAAAAAACCTTGGGAAGGCAACGGACCCATGGAAACGCCTTGGAATTTAATTTCCGCATCTTCTATTCCATTCAATGACAATTTCACCACTCCAAAAGAAATGACTTTGGAAGATATGGAAGAAATCAAATCACAATTCATTCAAGCGACCAAAAACGCAGACGAAGCTGGATTTGATATGATTGAATTGCAAGCGCATCACGGTTTTTTATTAGCTTCTTTTTTATCGCCATTAACTAACATTCGTACCGATGAATTTGGTGGAAGTATCGAAAACCGTTTGAAATATCCATTAGAAGTATTTAAAGCAATTCGTGAATTATTCCCATCTGAAAAACCTATTTCAGTTCGAATTTCAGCTACTGATTGGGCAGAAAACGGAATTTCGGAACAAGAAGTGATCACTATCGCAACTGCTTTTAAAGCTGTTGGAGCTGACATAATTAATGTTTCAACAGGAAATACTGTCTCAGGTCAAAAACCACAAACAGGTAGAATGTGGCAAACACCTTTTTCAGATGCTGTTCGAAATACAGTTCATATTCCAACCATAATCGCTGGCTATATTCAAGATATCGACCAAATTAATACGATTCTTTTAAACGGTAGAGCAGATTTAGTCGCTTTAGGAAGACCTTTGTTGTTGGATGCTAATTTCGTTAGAAATGCACAAGCTTACGAACAAATTCAAGCGAATGATATCCCAAATCCATATAAAATGGGAATTTCGCATTTGTATCCTTTAAAAGCTTCGGAAAGAAAACAAATCGAAGGCATGAAAAAAGCGTTGAAACCGAAAAGTAATAAGAAGTAATTAAGGATTATGAAACATTACGAAGATAATTTTGCACATATAAGTTTACCAAGTTCTGAATTACAACCAGAATATACCTTTTTGGATTTATCTCAATTCCAACACTCAGAAATACTGAATTGCGTAAATAGATTGTTAGATAGCCATGTTCGAGAAGGTCGTGGAAATAACGTTTGCATTCGCACCTTTGAGGAAACTTGGACGTATCAAGATTTATTTGAAAAAGCCAATCAAATTGCACATGTTTTAATAGATGATTTAGGATTACAATCGGGCAATCGCGTTTTGATTCGTTCGGCTAATAATCCGATGATGGTCGCTTGTTGGTTTGCTATTCTAAAAGCGGGAGGAATTGTCGTGGCAACCATGCCATTACTTCGTTCTAAAGAATTGACTACGATTATCGATTGTGCTGAAATTTCGCATGTGTTGTGCGATAAGGAATTGGAAGAAGAAATGCATTTGGTTAAGTCTGATTTTCTTAAACAAACTTGCTTCTATGGGAATTCGCAATTAGAAGAATTAATGGCTTCTAAACCCAAAACTTTCGATAATTATCATTCCAAATCCGATTCTGTGGCTTTGATAGGTTTCACTTCTGGAACTACGGGTTTACCCAAAATGACGGCACATTATCACAAAGATATTTTGAATATTTGCGAAGCGTTTCCACAATATTCGCTCCAACCTACTCCAAATGATATTTTTACAGGAAG
Organism: Flavobacterium sp.; assembly: GCA_003497625.1. GTDB lineage: Bacteria > Bacteroidota > Bacteroidia > Flavobacteriales > Flavobacteriaceae > Flavobacterium. The sequence continues at coordinate 43,397 of DNNO01000039.1, forward strand.
TCCGCCTTTAGGATTTACCTTTGGTTTGGGCGGATTGGTTTTATTTCCAATGTATTTCGGAGCTTCAACATTTCTAATTGAAAAACCAAGTCCCGATTTGTTGTTAAAGGCGATTCAAGACTTTAAAATTACGATTTGCTTTACTGCTCCTACTGCATGGCGAATCATCACAACAAAAGCGCAAGATTACAATATTTCGAGTTTAAGAAAATGTGTATCTGCTGGCGAAACCTTGCCGTTGAAAGTTTGGCAAGATTGGTACGATGCTACAGGTTTAAAAATCATTGACGGAATTGGTGCTACAGAAATGTTGCATATTTTTATTTCTTCCAATGAGGATAATATAAAACCGGGCGCTACAGGTAAAGCCATCACAGGTTATGAAGCCAAAATCATAGACAAACAAGGCAATGAATTACCAAGAAACGAAGCCGGAAGACTAGCTGTTCGAGGAATTACAGGTTGCAAATACCTAAACCGAGAAGAAAAACAAAGAGAATACGTAGAAAACGGTTGGAACATCACAGGCGATATTTTCCGTCAAGATGAAGAAGGGTATTTTCATTTTGTGGCTCGTGGCGATGATATGATTATTTCTTCTGGCTATAATATTGCGGCAATTGAAGTAGAATCCGTACTTTTAACCCACGAAGATATTTTGGAATGTGCCGTGGTTGGCTTACCCGATGAAGAACGAGGAATGTTAGTTTGTGCGCATATTGTGTTGCATGATACAGTTAAAGCAACAGATGTAATGAAGAATCGTATTCAACACTGGTTCAAAGAAGTAGCTGCTCCTTACAAATATCCAAGAGTAATTAATTTCGTAGAATGTTTACCGAAAACGGAGACAGGGAAAATACAACGATTTAAGTTAAAATAAGTATCAAGACATATATAATGAGTGAATTCATAAAACAAGAAAAAGTACGTTTCCAACATGTTGATTATGCTGGAATTGTCTTCTATCCCCGATTTTTAGAAATGCTAAATTGTTTAGTAGAAGATTGGTTTGAAGAAGCCTTAGATCGTCCTTTTTCAAAAATGCACCAAACCAATGGTATCCCAACGGTTGATTTGAAAATTCAATTCAAAAATGCCGCAAGATTAGGCGAAATTTTAACAAAAAAACTTTGGGTAAAGGAATTAAAAAACTCTTCTATTATTTGCAGATTTCAGTTTGTAAATGAAGCCGAAAACACCGTTTTAGAAGGCGAAGTAACATTGGTAAACGTAGCCTTCAATCCAGAAAGAAACGGCATCAAAGCCGAACCATTTAGTGATGAAATGAAAGAGCAAATCAAAATATATTTAAATTCATAAAAACTTAGTGTAACTCTGTGTTAACTTAGTGAAACTTTGTGCAACAACATAAATTATGGAATTCAAAAAATTCAAAGCCGCAACCGTTCAAACCTCACCTGTATTTCTAAATGTAGAAAAAACAGTAGATAAAGCCATTTCTTTCATAAAAGAAGCTAGCAATAATGGAGCAAAATTAATCGCTTTTCCAGAAGTTTTTATCGCTGGATATCCGTATTGGAATTGGATTATGACGCCTGTTCAAGGCAGTAAATGGTACGAAGAATTATATAAAAATTCGGTTGACATAGCAGGTCCTGAAATTAAAAAATTGTGCTTAGCCGCCAAAGACAACGATATTCATATTGTTATGGGAATCAACGAACGTGGTAAAAGCTATGGTGAAATTTACAATACCAATTTAATCATCGACAACAAAGGCGTTATCGTTGGAAAACACAGAAAGTTAGTCCCAACATGGGCTGAAAAACTAACCTGGTCTTCAGGCGATGGTTCATCCTTAAAAGTGTACAATACAGAAATTGGTCCAATCGGAACTTTAGCTTGTGGCGAAAATACGAATACATTAGCGCGTTTTACGCTACTTTCTCAAGGCGAATTGATTCATATTGCGAATTATATTTCACTTCCCGTAGCACCACCTGATTACGATATGGCAGAAGCAATTAAAATTCGTGCCGCAGCGCATTCATTTGAGGGGAAATTATTTACGATAGTTTCTTGTTCGACCGTTTCGCAAGAAATCAAAGACGCTTTACGTGTCGATGTTCCAAATGTAGATGAATTATTGGATAGAAAAAGTTCGGCTTTTTCAGGATTTATAGGTCCAAATGGTGCTGTTATTGGGCAACCACTAATCGATGAAGAAGGAATGGTGTATGCCGAAATTGATTTAGCAAAATGCATCCAACCAAAACAAATGCACGATATTTTAGGACATTACAATAGATTTGATATTTTCGATTTACGAGTAAATACGGCTCCTACTCGAAAAATTACGTTTATTGATAATCACGAGGAGTTTAATAAAAGATAAATAATTGTTGACTGAGGCTCTCGAAATCAACAATTTAAAATATAAGATTATGGAAGAAAACAACTATTCAGACGACCAATACGGAAGAGCTCGCGTTCAGGACTCTCCCGAATTAATTGCGTACTATAAAGAATTAGAAACACTTGGCGCTGGTGCCTTATGGACAGTGGCCAATGACATAGAACCTTGGGAACCACGTTCTTCTTCTGTTCCAATGCTTTGGAAATATGATGATTTACGCGAATTAGTTCTAAAATCATCCGAATTAGTTACGCCTGAACAAGCTGGAAGACGTGTTGTTTATTTGGTAAACGATAACAGAAAAGACGTTTCCGCTGCTGTGGGTTGGTTGTATACTGGAATTCAAGTTACGCGTCCTGGAGAAAGTACTTCGGCACATCGTCATCGTGCTTCTGCCCTGCGTTTTATTATGGAAGGCGAAAAAGGATATACCGTTGTAGATGGCAATAAAATCATGTTAGAGGTGAATGATTTTGTAATTACACCAAATTCCACTTGGCACGAACATGGTGTTGAAGAAGGCGGAAAAACGTGTATTTGGCAAGATGGTTTGGATATTCCGTTAATCAATGCTTTAGAAGCCAATGATTATGCGGTTTATGATGGAAAACAACCCTTAACAGCTCCATTGAACTTCTCACCCATGACTTATGGTGGTGCAGGATTAATTCCAGCAGACAAAACTTGGGACAAACCTTATTCTCCGCTATTCAAATATTCTTGGAAAAACGTATATCCAGCGTTATTAGAAGTACAAAAAGTGAATGAAGTGAATCCATTTGATGGTATTTTTATGCAATATTCAAATCCATTAACTGGAGGACACGTAATGCAAACTATGGGAGCTGCCATGCAATTATTACCAGCAGGATTCAAAGGAAAAGCACACAAACATACGGGTTCTTTTGTTTACCAATGTGCAAAAGGAAAAGGCTACACCATCATCAACGGAAAACGATTCGATTGGAAAGAGCGCGATATTTTCTGCGTTCCAAGTTGGGCTTGGCACGAACATCACAACTTATCCGAAACCGATGATGCTTGCTTATTCAATTTCAATGATTTACCAGTGATTGAGAAATTAGGCTTATTTCAAGGAAGAGAATTAACAGAAAACAACGGACATCAATTGATATAGTACAGACAAGGCAATGCCTTGTCTCAACAATAATAAAAATAAAATGAAATTACTAACTTACAAAACACAAGAAACCGAGCCTCGTTTAGGCTTCATTCATAACAACCAAGTAATCGACATGCAGGATTTTGGAGATGTTTCCAATTTTCCGTTACCAAATGACATGTTGGAATTAATTGATATGGGATTTGAAATTATTCCAGAAATTAGTGAATTAATTGCTGAAACACCTGAGAATTTCTTTGAAGAAATCGCTTATGAAATGGACGAAGTAACGATTTTAGCTCCAATCGAAAAACCAAGAAAAAACATCATTGGAATTGGGTTAAATTATACCGAGCATGTAGCAGAAAGCGCTCGTACTTTGGATACTACCGGAAAACTTCCAACAAAGCCGATTATCTTCTCAAAACCACCAACAACGGTTACTGCAACGAATACAGAAATTATCAAAAACACAAAGTTGACTTCGCAATTAGATTGGGAATGTGAATTAGCTGTAATTATCTCAAAAAAAGGAAAATACGTACCTAAATCTGAAGCATTAGATTATGTATTTGGATATACGGTCATTAACGATATCTCAGCACGTGATTGTCGTCGTGAGGGACAATGGATTGTTTCTAAAGGACAAGATACTTTTGCTCCAATGGGACCTGTAATCGTAACAAAAGACGAAATCGAAAATCCACACAACTTGAATTTATCATTAAAAGTAAACGGAGTTGAAAAACAAAATTCGAATACTAAATTAATGCTTTTCAACATAAATGATTTGATTGAAGATTTAAGTACTGTTTTCACTTTAGAAGCTGGCGACATCATTGCAACAGGAACACCAGCAGGTGTTGGCGCAGGTCGTGATCCACAAGAATGGATGTACGATGGAGATGTTGTGGAAGCAACTGTGGAAGGAATTGGTACAATTGTGAATACGATTAAAGAAATATAATAAATTATGCACCAGAATTTCAAAGGTGTGTTTTTAAGACCCAGTATTTTTTTTATTGGTGATATTTCAACGATTCATAATTATAACAAGCCTTTTTGGGATGAAATAGGAAATGTCTTAGATGTAGTTGCTATAATAGAATATGAATACAAAGGTGTAATTGTAAATATAAATATTCATAGAATTAGTTTTTTTTCAATATCTGATGAGGAATTAAATAAAATTTCAACTCTGCCAAGTATTAACGAGGTTGATATTGATAAGTTAGCTTATTATATTTTTTATTCATTCTCAGGAATGTTGGATTTTTATTTTATTACTAATGAAGATTTACCAAATCGAATTCCAATTGAATCATTTTCTTGTGATGAAAATAAAAAAATTCATAGACAAGACGCTTCAGAAAGGTTTATGTATGCTCAAATGATTGATGATTATTATGAGACACCGATTGAGAAAGCAATGACTTTAAGTCAAGTTTTAAAAAACAGCTGGTCTAGTATGAAGATTGATAAATTTCTTTTAACAATTGAAAAGCAGAAAATCGAAAAGAAGTTTTATAATTTTAATGAAGAATACTATTTCTTGATTTCTAGTTTAGATAAAAATAGATATTTAGCTTATAATGAAGGAATATTAATTACAGGATGGACAATTTGTGAATATTTAATTAATTTCATGTTTGGAATAAATGTGACTGAAGATTTAAAAAATGAAAGAAAAAATCACTTTAACAATATTGCTAAATTTCCTTTTGCATTTGATTCTAAAGAGAAACTTAGAGGTTATAGTGATTTAATAAATAAAGCAGAATGTAGTGCTGAGCATAAGTTAGAAATTTTAAAAAAAGAAGGAAAATTTAATTCTTCTGAATTGTACTCGGATTTGATAAAATTGAGAAGTAAAAGAAATGTTTTTATTCATGATCCAGCAAAAAACTCATTAGAAATAATAAAAGAAGATCACCTTAAGTTGGGATCTAGCATATCACAATATATAAGCGAATTAAAAGAGGTTATTAAAGAAATAAAGCAATGAAAAAATACAGAATAGGCCAAATAGTTCCATCATCCAACATAACGATGGAAACCGAGATACCAGCAATCTTCCGCTCGCGTGAAACGATTTTACCCGAACGTTTTACGTTTCACAGCAGTAGAATGCGCATGAAAAAAGTCACCAAAGAAGAACTCGAAGCTATGGACGCAATGAGTTTAAAATGCGCTCAAGAATTATCTGATGCTCACGTAGACGTAATGGGTTATGCGTGTTTAGTAGCGATTATGAGCATGGGTCGTGGTTATCATTGCGTTTCGGAAGTAAATTTACATCAAGAAACGGTGGCGAATGACTTCCCTACTCCTATTGTAACTTCGGCTGGAGCATTGATTAATGGTTTGAAGATTTTGGGTGCTAAACAAATTTCGATTATTACACCTTACATGCGACCGTTAACGGATATGGTGGTAGATTATATCGAAAATCAAGGAATAAAAGTAAAACAAAGCATTGCTTTAGAAATTCCAGATAATTTAGAAGTTGCGGCTCAGAATCCAATGAATTTATTGGAAATCTACAAACAATTGGATTTAACTGATGTCGATGTTTTAGTGGCTTCTGCTTGTGTACAAATGCCTTCTTTAGAAGCTATTGATTTGATTCAGGCTGAATGTGGAATTCCAGTGACTTCAGCTGCAGTTTGTACGACATATGAAATGATGAAAAAATTAGGAATTGAAGCAAAATCAGCTATTGGTGGTGAGTTATTGAGTGGTAAATATTAAAGTATGATTAATTTAAAAACCCTGAAACCAATATGATTTCAGGGTTTATATTTTTTGCATTTTAAAAATTTTAATAAGCCAAAAGCTCTTTTAATTCCACTTCAAATCTTCCTTTAGGTAAATATTGATCTTCTAACGACTTCATAAAAGGAATTGCCGATTCTAAACTTCCAACTCTTCTAACTGGAGCATCTAAATGTTCGAAACAGTTTTCCATAATCATTGCTGAAATATCGCTGGCAACACCCCCAAACAAAGTATCTTCTTGTAAAATGATAACTTTATTTGTTTTCTTAACTGAAGCGTAAATTGCATCCCAATCCATTGGTTGTAACGTTCTTAAATCTAATAAGTCTGCTTTAATTTCTGGATTTTTTGCTAACGTTTCTAAAGCCCAATGAACGCCTGCTCCAAATGAAATAATCGTAACATCTGTTCCTTCTTTAATCAATGACGCTTTTCCAAAAGGTAATGTGTAGTAATCTTTTGGTACATCTTGATACACACTTCTATACAATTGCTTGTGTTCGAAGAACAATACGGGATTTGGGTCGTTAATTGCAGTATTCAATAACCCTTTTGCGTCATAAGGAAATGCAGGATAAACTACTTTTAACCCTGGTGTTTTGGTAAACCATGCTTCATTAGTTTGCGAATGGAAAGGTCCGGCCTGAGTTCCACCGCCACAAGGCATTCGCACCACTACATCCGACTTTTCTTGCCATCTGTAATGTTGCTTCGCTAATAAGTTTACGATTGGATTAAAACCAGTAGAAACGAAATCCGCAAATTGCATTTCCATCACGGCTTTAAATCCGTTTATTGATAATCCGTTAGCTGCTGAAACTACAGCACTTTCACAGATTGGCGTATTTCTAACTCTTTCTTTACCAAATTGTGCTACAAAGCCATCGGTAATTTTGAAAGCACCACCATATTCAGCGATGTCTTGTCCCATAATTACTAAATTCTCATGGCGTTCCATCGACTGACGTAAACCATTCGAAATCGCATCAATCACACGGATGTTTTCCATTTCTGAAGATGGATTGAATTCTTCGAACGTATAAGGCTGGTAAACATCACGTAATTCTTCTTCCAACGAAGCTACAATTTCTGGTTCTTCTTGAACTTTCGCCCAATCCGTATCGATTTCTTTCTTAATTTCAGCTCTAATAGCTTCATCTTCTTCTTCTGATAAAACCGCTGTAGCTTTTAAGTAATTTCTATAATTTTCTACTGGGTCTTTCACAGCCCACATGTCCATTAATTCTTGAGGAACGTATTTCGTACCACTCGCCTCTTCATGTCCACGCATTCTAAATGTTTTGAACTCCAATAAAACTGGACGAGGATTTTCTATCATAGAAGCTTTTAATTCCGAAATCAAATGCACCACCTCTAACAAGTTATTTCCATCAACAATGTGGCTTTCCATTCCATAACCTACACCTTTATCAGCAAGGTTTTCACAACGGTATTGCTCGTTTGTTGGAGTTGATAATCCGTAACCATTATTTTCAATCACGAATAAAACTGGTAATTCCCAAACAGCAGCAATATTTAAAGCTTCGTGGAAATCTCCTTCCGAAGTAGCTCCTTCACCTGTAAATACAGCAGTTACTTTTCCGTTTTTTCTTAATTTATTGGCTAGAGCGATTCCGTCAGCAATCCCTAATTGAGGACCTAAATGCGAAATCATTCCAATAATCTTATATTCTTGTGTTCCAAAGTGGAAACTTCTATCACGACCTTTTGTAAATCCGTTTTTCTTTCCTTGCCATTGCGAAAACAATCGGTGTAATGGAATATCACGAGTAGTAAATACCCCTAAATTACGGTGCATTGGTAAAATATATTCATCTTTATCCAAAACCGAAGTTATCCCAACAGAAATAGCTTCTTGCCCAATTCCTGAGAACCATTTCGATACTTTTCCTTGACGGATTAGAATCAACATTTTCTCTTCAATCAAACGCGGTTTTAAGATTTTCTTATATAAATCAAGTAGTTGCGAATTCGATAATTCTTTTCTTTCAAAGTTCATGATAGTGGAACGATTAAATTTTGCTCAAAAGTAATAAAAATAACATTTTGAAAGTGAATTGTTATAAAAAAAGAAAGTTAAAAAATCAAAGTAAAGTTTTAAAGCAAAGAACAAAAAGAATAAATTTCAAAGATTTGTAAAATTTCCTCTGGTTAGATTTTTTCTTTCTCCTTTTCCTTTTCCCTTTTTACTTTTCTCAATTGTTAACAACTTTCCTTTTTTGAATTTAAAATATTTAATTACATTTGTATTTACTTGGGTTAATACCCAAAATGATTTATTAACAACAAAGCTTAAGTATGCAACAAATTCCTAGTGTTGACTTACGTGATTTCCTGTCGGATGATCCGGCACGTAAACAAAAATTTGTAAATGAAATCGGAAAAGCCTACGAAGAGATTGGCTTCGTAGCATTAAAAGGTCATTTTTTAGATGACAAATTAGTAGAAGGTTTGTATTCAGAAGTGAGAAACTTCTTTACGCTTCCTTTAGAAACCAAAGCAAAATACGAAATTCCAGGCATTGGTGGACAACGTGGTTATGTTTCTTTCGGTAAAGAACATGCTAAAGGTCGCTCTGCTGGTGATTTAAAAGAGTTTTGGCATTTTGGACAATACGTTAGCGAAGGCTCAAAGTACGCTGGCGAATATCCAGATAACGTGGAAGTAACAGAATTACCTAAATTCAATGAAGTTGGTAAAGAAGCGTACCAAATGTTAGAAAAAACAGGTGTTTATGTGTTAAGAGCTTTAGCGCTTTACATTGGTTTAGACGAATTCTACTTTGATAAATACATCAAAGACGGAAACAGTATTTTACGTCCAATACACTACCCACCTATTACTGACGAACCTAAAGATGGTGCCGTTCGTGCAGCAGCACATGGTGACATTAATTTGATTACCTTATTAATGGGAGCTCAAGGAAAAGGATTACAAGTACAAAATCACAACGGAGAATGGATTGACGCTATGGCACAACCCGACGAATTGATGATTAACGTAGGTGATATGTTATCAAGACACACCAATAACAAGTTGAAATCAACGATTCACCAAGTTGTAAATCCACCTAGAGAATTGTGGGGTTCTTCTCGTTATTCAATTCCTTTCTTCATGCACCCTGTGAGCGACATGAGTTTAAATTGCTTACCAGAATGTATTGATGAAAACAATCCAAAATTATATGAAGACATCACTGCTGGTGAATTCTTACATGAACGTTTGGTTGAATTAGGATTGATTAAAAAGTAATAAATTTTATAAAAGATAGAAAAGGCATTAAGTTTTCTTGATGTCTTTTTTGTTTTTTATAAAATCTACATAAAACACAGTAACTTTGTTACGATAGAACTTGTTAACTTATTAAAAATGGATTTAAGCGAACAATTAAAAAAACTTTTCCCCAACCACGAAGTTTCTAACGAACCAGAAGCTATCGAGGAAACGCCTCATGAATTATTCGTTCAAAAGGAACCTATGATTTGCAAATATGAGAAGCGAAAAGGAAAACCTACCACGATTATTTCAGGATATGAAGGCGAAGACGAAGATTTTAAAATCTTAGCAAAAGAAATAAAAAGCAAATTAGCGGTTGGTGGTACGTTTAAAGATGGCGAAATCATTATTCAAGGTGATTATCGTGATAAAATCATGAAAATTCTACAAGACAAAGGATTCAAAACAAAACGAGTTGGAGGTTAAAAAGTGTTCGGAAAACTGAACACATAATCTTTTTAACCTTTTAAACTCTTAAACTCATAAACATAAAATGATAGCAGCATCAGAATTAATATTAAATCCAGACGGAAGTGTATATCACATTAACTTAAAGCCCGGACAAATCGCTAACGATATTATCTTCGTTGGTGACCAAAACCGTGTTGAAAAAATTACAAAACACTTTGATTCTATTGAGTTCACCACTCAAAAACGTGAATTTAAAACCCAAACTGGAATATATAAAGGCAAAAGAATTACGGTTATGTCAACTGGAATTGGTCCAGACAATATCGATATCGTAATGAACGAATTAGACGCTTTGGTAAACGTAGATTTAGAAACCAGAACCGTTAAAAATGAATTGACTTCATTGAATATCGTTCGAATCGGAACTTCAGGTTCGTTACAAGCAGATATTCCTTGTGATAGCTTTGTAATGAGTCAGTATGGCTTAGGATTGGATAACATGCTTCGCTCCTATTTAATTGACGAAGTTTCAGAAATTGAAATGGAAGAAGCGTTCATAAAGCAAACGAATTGGGACATGAGAAAAGGTCGTCCGTACGTAATTGCAGGAAGTAAAACGTTAGAGCAAAGATTAGAAAGCGATAAAATTTTCAAAGGTTTTACAGGGACTGCAGGAGGATTTTACGGTCCACAAGGTCGCGTGGTGCGCTTAGGAATTCAAGATCCAGAATTAAATTCTAAAATGGATAGTTTCAATTTCAACGGAACGAGAATGACTAATTTAGAAATGGAAACTGGTGCCATTTATGGTTTAGGAAAACTATTAGGTCACAACTGTTTATCGCTAAATGCTATCATCGCTAACCGTTCAACTGGAACTTTCAGTGAAGACCCATACAAAGCTGTAGATGAATTGATTGAATACACACTAAATAAGTTATCCGAATAACTAAAACTTCAATATTTGTTGTTCAAAGTTTTAAATTTTGAATAAAGAATAACGAATGTTGAATGATGAAATTATAAAATGAATTTAATCCTCGAAACCAAACGCCTTATTCTTAGACCATTAGAAATTTCTGATGCTGAAGCAATGTTTGCAATGGATAATAATCCGAATGTACACAAATACTTATGGCAACAACCTACGCAAGAATTGAACGAAACCATCAAAATTATTGAAATGGTTCAAAAGCAATATGTAGACAATAAAATAGGACGTTTCGCGACAATATTAAAAGAAACAGGAGAATTCATCGGTTGGACCGGAATTAAGTTTGTTAATGATCATATAGAAAATGGAAATACCAATTTCTACGATTACGGTTATCGTTTAAATGAAAAATTTTGGAACAAAGGTTTCGCAACCGAAGCTTCAATTGCTTGGTTAGAATATGGTTTTAACCAAATGAATATTCAAGAAATGAATGCCTATACACATGCCGAAAACGGCGCCTCTAATCATGTTTTGCAAAAAGTTGGCTTTAATTTTATAGAAGATTATCCTGATGAAAATGGCGTGATTTGGAAATGGTGGCAGTTAGAAAATTTAGAATTTAGAAATCAGAATTTAGAATTATGAAAACTATAAAGATTGCTGGAGTTCCAGAGCATTTCAATTTACCTTGGCACATGTGCATTGAAGATGGCGAATTTGAAGCCGTTGGAATCGATTTACAATGGACAGATGTTCCGGAAGGTACAGGAAAAATGTGTCAAATGTTGCGCGATGGAGAAACCGATATTGCCGTAATTCTAACCGAAGGAATCATAAAAGATATTGCCGCAGGAAATCCGTCTTCTATTGTTCAAGTTTATGTGCAAAGTCCTTTGATTTGGGGAATTCATGTAGCAGCAAATTCTAGTTATAATACACTTTCCGATTTAGAAAACAAAAAAGTTGCCATTTCTCGAATGGGTTCTGGTTCTCATTTGATGAGTATCGTGAATGCACAAAATCAGAATTGGAATACCGAAAATTTACAATTCGAAATCGTAAACACCATTGACGGTGCGGTTGAAAGTCTTACTTCGGGAAAAGCAGATTACTTCATGTGGGAACGTTTTATGACACAACCACTAGTAGATAAAGGAATTTTTAGAAGAATTGCCGATTGTCCTACGCCTTGGCCTTGTTTTGTAATTGCGGTACGAAATGAAGTTTTAGAGCAACATCCAAAAGTTATCGAACAAATTTTAGACATTATCAATACCACAACCGAAGAATTTAAGTTAATTCCGAGTATTGACAGAACGTTAGCATCGAAATACAATCAAAAAGTGGAAGCAATTCAAGAATGGTTAAAACTAACGCGTTGGTCGCAAAAACAAATGACGGCTCCAACATTAGATAAAATAATGGAACAACTTTTGAAGCTTCAAATTATCGATAAAAAACTAGCAAAAGAATCGATACTTAAATAATTCCGTATTTTTATCGTTTTAAACGAAATGACAATTAAAATTCCTACTATCGCTGAACTAAAAGAAAAGCTTTCTTTACCAAAGCCATGGGATATTATTGTCATTTTTTTATTAAATATTTTAATCGCAATTCCTACTTTTTTAATCGCACATCAAAATTTAATCGACTTAGAATGGGTAATTCATTTAGACCGAATTATCCTTTTTATTTTTATAATCATAATCATTCAGCTGTTGTTACGATTGGTAAAAACGATTATCATTTTAATTGCATTTTTGTATTTAATTTCTCTTTTAATAGGAACATTATTTGGAAACTATGGTTTTAATAGGGTTTTTGAAGATTATCGTTACATGATTTATTCTATGAGCGAAAACCCAAATCCTCAAGATTTGATTGTAGCTAAACTACTTCCGTTTCCTAATAAATCTAAAATTATTAATGCTGTTGATTTCACAAATCCAAGAGTACGAAATTTTGCATTATCAGCTACTACAAAACATTTTAAAGAATTTAAACAAACTGGTGATACTCGAAGAATGATTCAATGTTTTGCGGTTTTCAAGGAAATTCGAAACAATTGGAATTATGTAAACGACCCAAAAGGAAGAGAATACATTGCCTATGCTTCCGAAAGTTTACAACATTTTTCTGGTGATTGCGATGATCATGCGGTTTTAATGGCAGCTTGTATTAAAGCTGTTGGTGGAACTCCAAGGATTATTCATACGGGTGGTCATTTGTATCCGGAAATGCTCATTGGAAATAAAAACGATCTAGAAACTGCTATCTATCTGATTAAAGAAGAGCTTTTTAAACAAGAAAGCCACAACCAGCAAATTCATTATCATATTGATGAAAGAGGTCAAATTTGGCTGAATTTAGACTACACAGCAACCTATCCTGGCGGTAAATTTATGAGCGAAGAAATTCTTGGAGAGCTCACTTTTAATTGATTAAATTTTTCTATATTTACAAAAAATAACAACCTTTTATGAAGAAAATAAGCTATTTATTAGGATTATTTCTATCGGTAAGTGCTTTTGCACAAACAAATAACAACACTGCAACTGATACCATCGTATCGCCTATCTTAGCTAAGAAAAACGAAGTTAAAGTAGATGTTTTAAACGGAATAGCTAATGGAAAATTAGGAATTACCTACGAACGCTTTTTAAATAAAGATTTTTCTATTGGTATAACAGGTATGATGTTTAACAAGAAAAGTAAAACCGATGATTTCCTAACAGATGACACCCGTACTTTAATTGATTATCAAATTATACCATATGTGCGTTATGCCATGTCAAAAAGTGCTACCAATTTATATTATTTAGAAGGTTTCGTTAATTTTAATGGTGGTGAATTTAAAGAATTAACTACATTAAATAATGGTGTAGCTGATTATGTTGTAGTGACGCGAAATGACTATAACGATATTGCATTAGGTGGTTCTGTTGGTTATAAATTATACTTTAAAGAAAGTTTTGTAGTGGATTTAAATGTAGGAATTGGGAAAAATTTATTTAATGAAGATAGCCCATCAACAGTAGCGCGATTAGGAGTTAATTTAGGTTACAGATTTTAAAAAGAAAACATATGAAAAAATATATTCAATATATAACAGTAGCTATTATAACATTAACTTTTACTGGTTGTACTGAAAGCGATGATGAATTTTTTGCTTCTAAAATTGTTACTTCAAATGAATTAATTGAAGTAAATATTACTGGAAATGAATTAAACGTATCTTGTTACGTGCCAAGATTATTGCCTCAAGACACAAATCCGTTTGATATTTATTTGACGAGTACTTCTAGAAAAATGTTTTTTAATTATACATTAGAAAAGAAAAATGCAGGTGGAGCATGGGAATACATCACACCTACTAGTGTAAACACAATTGAAGGCGAAAACCAAATAGGAGACTATATTTCCGGAATAGCGGTTTTAGACGCTTTAGATACCACGTATGAATACGAAACTAATATTACTTTGACTCCTGGACAATACCGCATAATTGTCGATCCTGAAATTGTAACACTAAACGCACAAGATGCTGTTATGGTAACGGTAAAAACAAGTACATTCGGAATTCCATCAAACGCATTAGAATTTACTGTAAATTAAAATCCGATTTTAAATGCAAATAATTTGTAAAAATTGTGGTCATATTTTTTCTGGGCAATTTTGCAATAATTGCGGACAATCAGCGGCAACTCACAAGTTAAATTTACATTTTATTTGGCACGATATTCAGCATGGTCTTTTGCATTTTGATAAAGGGATTCTATATACCGCTAAAAAATTATTTACCAAGCCCGGCAAATCAATACGAGAATTTATTGAAGGAAAACGTGTAAAACATTTCAAGCCAATTTCGTTAGTTATTATCTTAGCCACTTTATACGGCGTTTTACGACATTTATTTCATTTCAGTGTTTTAGACAAAAAAGTAGTTTCCGAAATACAAGGTGTAGAATATGAAAGTTTAAACGAATGGATTTCACATCATTATTATTGGATAATTTTGTTGTCGATTCCTATGTTTTCATTGGCTTCTTTTATAGTTTTTAGAAAACAAGGCTACAACTTCATTGAACATATTGTTTTGAATACTTACATGGCTTCGCAACGATTAATTCTTAGAATTGTTATATTTCCAATTACGAAATACTACACTGAATCTGATTATAACAAGCTATTTGTTGATATTTTAATGTTGATGGATATTCTTTTGATTTTTTGGACGTATATCACCTTTTTCAATAATTTATCAAAAATTAAAGCTTTTTTATATTCAATCTACAGTTATGTATTGTTTTTAGCAATTTTCTTTATTTTGCTGCTACTGAGTGTTTTGATTTTTGATATTCATGTTGGATAATGTGTAAAACTTAAAATAATAAATTTAAAACATTTAGTAAATTGAAGAACCTATTAAAAATTCTTATTTCTTGTAGTTTATTACTTTTTTTATATAGTTGTAAAAAAAATGAAATAGATAATCAAATTATAAGAAATAATACATTGATTGAATTTCGTTATAACAACCATCATTATAGTGGTAAATTAGAACTAATAGATAATAGTTCAAATAAATTTGAATTATTAAAATCGTATTTCAATAATCTAAAAGGTTTTAAAGAAGCAAAGAATGAGATAAATATTTTTCCAAACTATATTTTATTAAACAAACATTTTAAAATTCTTATTACGGTTAATCAAATTTATATCGAATATTACAATTCAAATAATCAATTATTAAAACTTCATAAAGATATATCTCCAGATGAATATTTAAGTTTTAATTATTTGACTGAAGATAGTAAATGGATTTATGATTTAGGTAAAATCTATGGTGTTGGAGAATTCAAAAGTGATAAGTTTGAAAAAGGCGGTTTAATGCAAACTATAGTAGATTATGAATATAAGGTAGGTAAATGGAAATTTTGGAATATAAATAGAGAGTTAATCGCTGAAGGTAAATTTATAACCGATAGCTCAATGGTTATTGGTCAAAGTGATTCCGATTATTATATAAAAACTTCAAAAATTCGTAAAGAAAATTGGAAGTTCTATAACTCCGAAAAGCAAATAATCGAACCCAAAATTGAAGAATTATTTATTTTGGAAAACGCTAATAAATAACGTTTGCCAACAGTAATTTACTTCAATGGCTACTTGCGGATTTTCCTAAGGAAAATCCGCTGCTGAATTTAATATTTAGTTTATTTCCAATATTTTGTCATTTGTTCAACACTATTAAAATTCAAACACATAGCATTATAAAAATTTAAAAATCAATGCATTTAAAAATTTCATCAAAACTATTTTCTTTATCTAGTAAGAAAGACATTTATTTGAATGGTGAAAATTTATATAGTATGGAACCAGCAAATATTGTTGGAGACTATTGTCTAAAATTAATTGAATTAAAAAGTGGTTTTGTAAAAGCGCTAATTGTAAGAGAAATTAACTTTCTTCGCGATAGTTTTAATATTCGTTTGTTAAGCGAAGGAAATTTTCCCATACTTTTTTGTCGTAATGTAAGATGGAAACATAATTACAATTGTGTATACAATGGAAATAAATATCGCATTGAAGAAATTAAAAAAAAATATGTAATTATTAGAAATGATATTATAATTGCTAAATGGATAAAAGTGGAATACATTTCATTTGTAGAAGAAGATAATTTTGAAATTTTAGATTCTTGCAATGAAATAGAATTTATAATTTCTATGTGTTTAATAATTTATCAAAAAGAAATTATTAAAAGAAATTATTAAAAGAAATCCGTCATAATTTTAAATATTGGGCATTAGTCTACTACCACTCTACCTCTCCTTTCCCTTTTTCTCTCAAATATGCATTCGCCAATTTAAAATGATTGTGTCCAAACCATTTTTTGTGCGAATGTGCAAACGAAGGATGACCGCTTTCTAAAACCAAATGTTTATTTCTGTCGATTAGTTTTCCTTTTTTCTGAGCAAAACTTCCCCAAAGCAAAAAAACTACATTTTCAGATTTTTTATTTATCAAATCAATCACAGCATCGGTAAAAACGTTCCATTTTAAGTGCTTGTGGCTATTAGCTTCGTCTTTTCTTACAGTTAAACCTGCATTTAATAACAAAATGCCTTGCTTAGCCCAACGCTCTAAATTTCCTGATGTAGGAAAAAGAATTCTATCGTATTCGTTATTAATTTCCGTATAAATATTTTTTAACGAAGGAGGAATTGCCACACCATCATTAACAGAAAAGCATAAACCATTCGCCTCACCTGTTCCATGATACGGATCTTGACCAATAATTACCACTTTCGTATCTTGAAAATCAAATTGTTCAAAAGCAGAAAAAATCAATTCTTTTGGCGGAAAACAAGTCGTTGTCGCATACTCGTTTTCCACTTGTTGCATCAATTCTACAAAATAAAGCTTTTGGAATTCAGGTATTAATTGGGTTTGCCAAGACGTGTTTTTGATAAACATTTTATAATTTTTACCAAAAATATAAATTTCTGTTGCAATATGCATTTATTACTTTGTAACTTTGACCTAACAGAAAGAGAAAAATGATTTCGATTACCCAAAAAACGCTACAAGATTTAGAATTTAATACCGTTTTAGAAACGATTGCCAGCCGTTGCAACACTGATATTGGTGAAGCAAAAGCTATGGCAATAACGCCTTTTAAAAACAAGGAAGAATTGCTTATTAACTTAAAGCAAACCTCTGAATATTTATCTTCGTTTTCCAACAATAACGCCATTCCAAATCACGGATTTGAAAACATTAACTACGAGCTAAAATTCTTAGCTATTGAAGATAGTTTCTTGGAAGTAGGAAGTTTTAAAAAGATTGCCAACCTTTCGGAAACCGCAATTACTTTGATTCAGTTTTTAAAGAAATTTGAAGATTATTATCCAAATCTATATCAAAAAGCTTCCGGAATTGACATTGTAAAACTGATTTTGCAACGCATTGACGAAGTGGTAGATAAATTTGGCATCATCAAAGACAACGCTTCGCCTGATTTAATTGATATTCGAAGAAATATAAACGTGGTTCGAGGGAAAATCAACCAAAGTTTTGGTATGGCTTTGAGCCAATATAATTCGCTAGGTTATTTAGATGATATTAAAGAAACAGTTGTTGAAAACCGTAGAGTTTTAGCTGTTTTAGCCATGTATCGAAGAAAAGTAAAAGGCTCTATTTTAGGAAATTCCAAGACAGGAAGCATTGCATATATCGAACCTGAAGCAGCGCAACGTTATTCGCGCGAATTAAACAATCTAGAGTTTGAAGAACGCGAAGAAATCATGCGAATTTTAAAACGTTTAACAAATGAAATTCGTCCATTTACCGAAACTATTGCTGCTTATCAAGACTTTTTAAGTGATATTGATGTCATTGCAGCAAAAGCGAAATATGCTTATAAAATCAATGGAATTCTTCCCAATATTATTGAAGAGAAACGTTTGTTTTTTAGAGAAGCCTTCCATCCTATTTTGTATTTAAACAATAAAGAAAAGAAAGCCGTAACCTATCCACAAACCATTGAATTGCATAATGAAAGTCGCATTATCGTGATTTCTGGACCGAATGCTGGTGGAAAAACGATTTCCTTGAAAACCGTAGGTTTATTACAATTAATGTTGCAAAGTGGAATTTTAATTCCGGTTCACGAGCGTAGTGAAACCTTTTTATTCGACAGAATTTTAACTGATATTGGAGATAATCAATCCATAGAAAATCATTTAAGTACCTACAGTTACCGATTGAAGAACATGAACTACTTCTTGAAGAAATGTAACGACAAAACATTGTTCTTAATTGATGAATTTGGAACAGGTTCAGATCCTGAATTAGGTGGTGCTTTGGCAGAAACTTTCTTAGAAGAATTCTATGCTCGCGAAGCTTTCGGAATTATTACTACACATTACAGCAACTTAAAAATATTAGCAAACGAATTGCCTTTTGCTTCAAATGCCAACATGATGTTTGATGAGAAATCATTAGAACCTATGTACAAATTGATTTTGGGTCAAGCTGGAAGTTCGTTTACCTTTGAAGTTGCACAAAAAAATGGCATCCCATTCGGTTTAATCAATCGTGCCAAAAAGAAAATTGAAGGCGGAAAAGTTCGCTTTGACAAAACAATTGCAACACTACAAAAAGAACGTTCTAAGTTGGAAAAAACGTCTTTAAATTTAAAAGAAGAAGAAACCAAAGCACGTGAAGAAAGTAAGAAAATGGAAACCATCAATGCGAAAATTCAAGATAAATTAGAACGTTATCAAGAATTATATGATGCGAATCAACGTTTGATTTACATCGGGCAAAAGATTGATGATATTTCGGAAAGTTACTTCAATAATAAAGACAAAAAGACTTTAATTGGTGAGTTTTTGAAAATGGTTGAAATCGAAAATTCGAAACGTAAAAAACTTTCGGTTAAAGAAAAGAAAGTAAAAGAAGTCATCCAGAAAAAAGTTGAAGAAGAAGTTAAGGTGATTGTGGAGGAAATTCGAGTAGTTAAAAAAGAAAAGAAAATTAAAGCCAAAATTGAAGAAGAAAACAAACCAAAAGTTACTCTAAAAGTTGGAGACAGAGTTCGTATGATAGATGGAAAAGCTATTGGAACCATTGACGTCATTGAAAAAACAAAAGCGATTGTAAATTACGGAATTTTCACTTCAAAAGTGAGTTTAGACCAATTGGAATACGTACAACCAGCATAGAATTAAATGCATATTATGGAAATACAAGATTTACCACAAGATAAAAAAATCATATTGTTTGATGGTGTTTGCAATTTATGCGATTCATCTGTTCAATATGTAATAAAACATGATAAAAAAGATGTTTTTAGATTTGTGTCACTTCAATCGGAATTGGGACAAAAAATTTTAAAACACATCGGAATAAATCCAATTCATACTGATAGTATTGTTTTGTATGAGCCAGGAATTTCATACTACTATAAATCAACAGCTGCTTTACATATTGCCAAAGGTTTGAGCGGAATTTTTACTTTAGCAACTATTTTTAGTATATTACCAACAGGATTAAGAGATTTTATTTACGATTACGTGGCTCGAAATCGCTATAAATGGTATGGTAAAAAAGAAGCTTGTATGATTCCTACTACCGAATTAAAAGCTAAGTTTTTAGAATAAATTAACATGATAATTATCAGGTAATAAATAATTGTTACCCTTTATCTTTGTTTAAATTCTAACCTTTGTAACTATGGCAAATTTATTATTACCACTTTATTCGCATAGCAACGGAACTTTCATTATGATTATTGTTTTTGCGCTTGTATGTCTTGGATTAGTTGGCGCAGTAATGCTAATGATGAATAGTGATAAAAAGAAAAAAAACGACCAGTAATTAACTGGTCGTTTTAAGTTTATGTAATAAAAAAGAAATTATTGTTTGATAAACTTCTTAGTAGTTTTTCCTTCTGCTGCTTCGATTGTTACAAAGTAAACACCCGCATTTAAATCAGAAACATTGATTTGAGTTAAAGAACCCGCTTGATTTTTAACCGTTCTACCGTTAACATCAACAACTGAGATATTTTTGATATCTAAATTATTGTTGTTTGATATGTTTAAAACAGATGTAGTTGGGTTAGGGTAAATTTCTAATGAAGAAATTTGATTATCAGTAGATGATAAATTAGTTGTTAAACTAATAGAATCTAAAAACAAGAAAGTCTCTGTTGCAGCTTGTGGAGTATTATTATGAATTCCAAAATAATAAATCCCACTAGTTGGTGCTGTAAATGTTGCAGAATGAGTTGTATAAGCTGCATCACTTGTATTTGTATAACTTTGAACAATTGTTGATTGGTCAGCCGCTCCTTGACCTGTACCTACTGTCAAATTGAAAGAAATTGGCTCAGCAATATCTGGTGCAAATGCAAAAAGTCTAGTTTTAAATTCTACTGTAACTTGCTCGCCTGCTACCAAATTCATTCCTCTAAAATATGCTCTAATATCAGATGCAGCTGTTGTACTATTAAATGTATACATACAAACCCCTACACCACCATCGGCATAATTAGCTGGATTAGAAGTTCCTGTAGATGAAAATAACGAAAAGTTTATAAATCCGTCAGTATAATTTTTTGAAGCATCCTCAAAACCATTGCTATATGGTAAAGTTACAGGCAAATAACCATAAAAAGGACCTGCCCAAGCACTTAATTCTGGGTTACAATTTGCTCTAACATAATATCTGAAATTTGAAGACGGCGTAATACCTGAAATACTGGCAGTAGAATAAGCTAATGCACCTGCAGGACCAGAAACAATAGTGCCAGAACCTGCTGGAGTTGCAAAATTCGTACTCCAATCTACATCGTAAGTTGTAGGAACTGGAGCAGATTGATTCCAAAATAAATCAACGCTTGATGTTGATAAATAATCTGGTAAATAAAAAAGTGGTGGGGCAAAACATGAAGCTCCTGTAAAAGTAAGGTTGAAAGTAAATGAGGTATTTTCCCATCTATCATCCCATACAATGTAATAAGTAGTTCCAGAAGTTACAGGAACGTCAACTAATGCAGAGCGATAATCTGAAGCAGAAACATCATCGTTTCCATCAACACATGTCCATGGTCCACCACAAGCACCTGTTAAAATACTTAATCTAGTATCACGACCAGTTGTTCCTCCTGGGGTAGCAGCTATAGCAGATGTAACAGTTAATATACCATTGGTTGGAGGAGTAAAAGTGTACCAATTAGCATTAGGACTTGCTGAATTAGTTCCGTAACACAAACCACTTTGACCAGTTGGATGGGTACCATTTACAGTTCCTGTTACATAATCACCATTTGCAGTAATATTCAGTGAAGTAGCACAAGTTCCTTGTGCAAATCCTGAAACAGCAATAAATAAAAGATTAATAAAAAGTAATGTTTTTTTCATAAGTATATTTTTAAAGTTATTTACAAATTTAACTATAAAAAAGATATAATTACAACTTTAAGAAAAAATTATAACTTTCTTCTTTCCTTCTCTTTCTTAATCAAGGTCAACTCTCTACTAGTTTGTCCAGCTACCGATGTATTTTCTTCTGCTCTTCTTATTAAGTAAGGCATAACGTCTCTTACAGGTCCAAACGGTAAATATTTGGCCACATTATATCCATTTTCGGCTAAATTAAAACTAATGTTATCACTCATTCCTAATAATTGACCAAAGAAGATGCGTTTATCATTTTTAGTAATTCCTTTTTCAGCCATCAATTGCATTAACTTATAAGAACTTTCTTCGTTATGGGTTCCTGCAAAAATTGCCATTTTATCAATGTTATCAATCATGTATAAAACCGCTGCATCATAATTAATGTCGGTAGCTTCTTTAGAAACACAAATTGGCGATTTTAATCCACGTTCAGTAGCTCTATCATTTTCCTTTTCCATGTAAGCGCCACGAACTAATTTCATTCCAATGTAAAAACCTTCCGATTTTGCTTGTTCGTGCAAACTTTTTAAGTAATCCAATCTATCCCAACGATA
This sequence comes from Flavobacterium sp., assembly GCA_003497625.1. GTDB lineage: Bacteria > Bacteroidota > Bacteroidia > Flavobacteriales > Flavobacteriaceae > Flavobacterium. The sequence continues at coordinate 65,853 of DNNO01000039.1, forward strand.
CATTTGTAACGTATTGAAAACAATGGCTTTTTGTTTATTGTATTTGCGCATCATGTCAGCAACAATAGCATCTGCAGCATCTTGCATCCAACTTTCTTCAGCGTCAATTAATAACAAAACGTCTTTTTCATGTGCTGTTTTACAAGCTAAATCAAAACGTGCAATTACACGATTCCATTCTTGTTGTTCAGCTTCTGTTAAAACCGACTTCTCTCCTACTTTTTCATATAAATCTAAACGACCAAAACCAGTTGGTTTAAAAACCGCAAAAGGAATAGCTTCACGTTCTCTAGCAAACTCAATTGTTTTTAAAGTCATTTCTAAAGCCGCGTCAAACTGTGCTTCTTCTTCTTTTCCTTCCACAGAATAATCCAAAACCGAAGAAACGCCTTTGGTAAACATATTATCCACCACTTTCAAGCAGTCAACCTCATTGACGCCACCACAAAAATGATCAAAAACGGTTGAACGAATTAACCCTTCTACTGGTAAATGAGCTTTAAGGGCGAAATTAGTAACGGCAGTTCCTATTTTTACAAGTGGTTGACTTGCAATTAGTTTGAAAAGAAAATAAGCTCTTTCTAATTCGGTATCACTCTTTAAAGAAAAAGCAACTTGGGTATTGTCAAATATTTTATTCATGGTATTTTTGATAAAAAGCGACACAAATATACATCAGTTTTTACGAATTTTAAATAAAAAATGCCTTATTTTGCAATAAAATTCAAGCTTTTTACATGCAAACAATTACAGCCAACAATTATAGTATTTACTTTGATTCTAAAGGATATGAAACTTTGGCAGAAATGCTAAAACCTTCTCATTATTCTAAGATTTTTATTTTAGTTGACGAAAATACATCGCAATATTGTTTACCACATTTATTAAATCAATTGGCAACTGAAATTGAAATTGAAATCATTGAACTTGAAGTTGGCGAAATTCACAAAAGCATTGCTACTTGTACTGAAGTTTGGGGAGCTTTGTCTGAATTAGGAGGCGATAGAAAAAGCATTCTTATTAATTTAGGTGGTGGCGTAATTTCTGATTTGGGCGGATTTGTAGCTTGTACATTTAAAAGAGGTATTGACTTTATTAATATTCCAACAACTTTACTTTCTATGGTTGATGCTTCAATTGGAGGAAAAAATGGTGTGGATTTAGGAAATTTAAAAAACCAAATTGGAATCATTCGTGAACCTAAAGCAGTAATTGTTGATACACAATTTTTAATTACTTTACCTCAAAATGAAATGCGTTCTGGTTTAGCTGAAATGCTAAAACATGGATTGATTTTCAATAAAAAATATTGGGATAAATTTAAAGACTTAAAAAGCTTAAATACAGATAATTTAAACGAATTAATTCATCAATCAATTGAAATAAAAAACACTATTGTCTGTGAAGATTTAACCGAAAATGGCATCAGAAAATCATTGAATTTCGGTCACACTTTAGGTCATGCGATTGAAAGCTATTTCTTAGAAAATGACAACAAAACAAGTTTACTTCATGGCGAAGCAATTGCAGTTGGAATGATTTTAGAAAGCTATATTTCCAGAGAAAAAGAATTACTAACAAACGAAGAATATCAGGAGATTAAATACATCATCAATGATATTTTTGAACGAATTGAATTCTCACAAATCGATATCGAAAAAATCATTGAACTATTGATTTTTGACAAGAAAAATGAGTTTGGTAAAGTACAATTCGCTTTGCTTGATGGAATTGGAAAAATTAAAATCAATCAAGAATCAGATAACAAATTGATTTACAAAGCTTTTGAAGATTATTCCGTGTAATTATTTTTTTATTTTTTCTTTATTTATTAGCCATTTTATTTTTTAACTTTGCCCTAATGAAAGAAAACAAAAAACAATCTAATTTCAATAGAACACTCGATAATAGAAATGCTGACATCTCTATAATTGGGCGATTCTTTTTTTCTATTTTTAGTTTTCATATTACTGATTTGTTTGAAACATCAAAGGCTTTTAGTGAGAAATTACTAATTCGCTTTGCCAATATTAGGGTTTGAAAATTGTGATTAAAAACCAATTTGTAACTTTTTAATTTAATCCAAATTTTCAAAATGAACACAAAATATTACGACTTAATTAATCAAACTTTCTATTTTCCTCAAGAAGAATTTACTCTAAATAAAGATGAGCTTCAATTTCATGGTATTGATTTAATGAAATTGGTTGAAGAATATGGAACTCCATTAAAGTTTACTTATTTACCTAAAATTTCACAAAACATCAACCGTGCTAAAATGTGGTTTAGAAATGCCATGGAAAAACACGATTATGATGCGAAATATTTCTATTGCTACTGTACAAAAAGTTCTCATTTTCAATTCATTTTAAATGAAGCTTTAAAAAATAACATTCACATTGAAACTTCTTCTGCTTTCGACATTAATATTGTAGAAACATTAATGGAAGAAGGAAAAATCAATAAAAACACTTTTATTGTTTGTAATGGTTTCAAACGCGATCAATATGTAACCAATATTGCACGTTTAATCAACAACGGACATAAAAACACCATTCCAGTAATTGATAATTTTGAAGAATTAGATTTATTGCAAGAAGAAATCGACGGTAAATTCAAAATCGGAATTCGTATTGCTGCGGAAGAAGAACCTAAATTTGAGTTCTATACTTCTCGTTTAGGAATTGGTTATAAAGATATTGTTCCTTTTTATCGTAAGCAAATCGCTGAAAATAAGAAAGTTGAATTAAAAATGCTTCACTTTTTTATTAATGCTGGTATTCGTGATACTGCTTACTATTGGAACGAATTACTAAAATGTATGAAAGTGTACATTGCTTTGAAAAAAGAGTGTCCAACTTTAGATAGTTTGAATATTGGTGGTGGTTTTCCAATTAAAAATTCATTAGCATTTGATTATGATTATCAATATATGGTAGACGAAATCTTAAATCAAATCAAAATTGCTTGTGATGAAGCAGAAGTTCCTGTTCCGCATATTTTCACAGAGTTTGGTTCGTTTACTGTAGGTGAAGCTGGAGGCGCGTTGTACCAAGTTTTATATCAAAAGAAACAAAATGACCGTGAAAACTGGAACATGATTGATTCTTCTTTCATTACAACACTTCCAGATACTTGGGCAATCAATAAACGCTTTGTAATGATAGCCGTTAACCGATGGAATGACACCTACGAACGGGTGTTATTGGGAGGATTAACTTGTGATGGCGACGATTATTACAATTCAGAACAACACATGAATGCGGTTTATTTACCAAAATACAACAAAGAAAAACCTTTATATATCGGATTCTTTAACACTGGAGCATATCAAGAAACAATTGGTGGTTTTGGAGGATTAAGTCACTGTATTTTACCACAACCAAAACACATTTTAATTGATAAAGATAAAAACGGAATCATTGCAACCGAAGTTTTCTCGGAACAACAAAAAGCAGAAGACGTTTTAGAAATTTTAGGTTACAACAAAAGAAAAGAACAATAAAATAAGAAATAATGAGCAAAGGACCAGTTAGTCAGTTTATAGAGAAACATTATCTTCACTTTAACTCTGCCGCTTTAGTAGATGCAGCAAAAGGGTATGAAGAACATTTATTAGACAACGGAAAAATGATGATTACTTTAGCAGGTGCCATGAGTACAGCTGAATTAGGAAAATCGTTAGCTGAAATGATTCGTCAAGATAAAGTACACATAATTTCTTGTACTGGAGCTAATTTAGAAGAGGATATCATGAACTTGGTAGCTCATAATTCATACAAAAGAGTTCCAAATTACAGAGATTTATCTCCACAAGAAGAATGGGATTTATTAGAAAACCATTACAATCGTGTTACCGATACTTGTATTCCAGAAGAAGAAGCTTTTAGACGTTTACAACAACATTTATTTGATATTTGGAATAATGCAGATTCTAAAGGAGAACGTTATTTTCCACATGAATTCATGTACCAAATGATTAATTCTGGAGTATTAAAACAATATTACGAAATTGATCCAGCTGATTCTTGGATGGTTGCTGCAGCTGAAAAGAATTTACCAATTGTAGTTCCAGGATGGGAAGATAGTACAATGGGTAACATTTTCTCTTCTTACTGCATCAAAGGTGAATTTAAAGCTACCACAATGAAAAGTGGAATTGAATACATGATGTGGTTAGCAGATTGGTATCCAAAAAATTGCGCAGGAAAAGGAATTGGTTTCTTCCAAATTGGTGGAGGAATTGCAGGAGATTTCCCTATTTGTGTAGTTCCAATGTTATATCAAGATATGGAAATGCATGATGTGCCGTTTTGGAGCTATTTCTGTCAAATTTCTGATTCAACAACAAGTTATGGTTCTTACTCTGGAGCAGTACCAAACGAAAAAATTACTTGGGGTAAATTAGATATTCACACACCAAAATTCATTGTAGAGTCTGATGCTACGATAGTTGCACCATTAATGTTTGCTTACATTTTAGGCTGGTAATTTTTTTAAAAAAAATAGTTCAAATTGTTTGAAAATATAGTTTTAGGATAGTACATTTGACCAAAATACAAGATTAAAACCTACCCAATGAAAAGAGTTATTGTTGATTACGCTAAATTAACAAATGAAATCTTAACCTTACTAGTTGAGAAATTTCCTGACGGATATGATGATTCGGATATTATTCGTTTTAAAAATGCTAAGAATGAAACAATTGAGGCAGTTGAAGTACGAACTGAAGATACTATTTTTTTAGTAAAAGTTAGTACAAAACTATCTGACCGAATTGAAAATTATGATGAAGACGACATTATTGAAGATGATGTGGTAGTTGTACCAGATGAAAAAATCGGAAGTCTGAAAGATTTAGACATTGAAGATGACGACGACGACGATGATATTTCAAATGATTCAGATGACATCGAAGACTCAGAAGACGGAGACGACGATGATGCTGACGATGACGAAGAAGATTAATACAAAAAAAAGGGATTCAAAATTTGAATCCCTTTTTTTATAAATAACGTTCTAAAATTACATTCTTGTGATGCAATTCGTGTCCGAGTGTTATATACCCAATAGCTCTAACAGATACACTGCAATTTGAAGCTGTTCCTAAACGTAGTAAATCTTCACTTGTAAAAGTTTCAAAAAGACTTATTGTAGCATTTCGAACACTTTCATATTCGGCTAACAAACTTTCGTATTCTCTATTATTTGCATTAGCTGTAACAACATAATCATTCTCTTCAAAACCAGGCAAAGCTGTTTTGTCATTTCTTGCAATACGTAAAGCGCGGTAAGCAAATATTCGCTCAGCGTCAATTAAGTGCAGGATAATATCTTTCACTGTCCACTTCCCTTCCGCATAACGATATTCATGCTTAAAAACTGGAATCGATTTAAAGAAATGTAGTATTTCTTCTTTTTGTTGTACTAATCCTTTAACTATATCTTGTTCTGGAACTAATTTGATATAATTCTCGTAATAAGGAGCAAATTCGTTTTGTTGTAAATTTTTCATAACAATATAAGATATAAAAAAAGCCTCATTAAGAGGCTTTCGTATTTTACAATTCTTTAAAAATTGTGTGCATTAAACGTTTTTTGTCGTTGATGCTCTCTTCTAAAGAAATCATGGTTTCTGTTCTGTAAACACCTTCGATATCGTCAATCATGAAGATAACTTCTTTAGCGTGTTTAGTGTCTTTAGCTCTAATTTTACAGAAAATATTGAATTTTCCAGTAGTTACGTGAGCAACTGTTACGAATGGAATCTGATTGATACGTTCTAAAACGAATTTAGTTTGAGACGTGTTGTGCAAGAAAACTCCAACATAAGCAATGAAAGAATAACCTAATTTTTCATAATCTAATGTCAAAGAAGAACCTTGAATGATTCCTGCATCTTCCATTTTTTTCACCCTAACATGTACCGTTCCTGCAGAAATTAATAATTTTTTTGCAATATCTGTAAAAGGAACTCTCGTGTTATCAATCAACATGTCCAAAATTTGATGATCTACTTCATCTAAACGAAACTTACTCATAAGTGCTTATAATATTTGTTAAATTTTTGATTTTTATTCAAATCTGAAGCAAATTTATCAAATAATTTTTACACCATTGTTAAATTCTGTTAAATTATTGATAAAAAAATCAGCATTCTCTCCTACTACTGGATAACTAAATCCGTTTGAAGAATAAACACCATTTTTACAATCGTATTCCAAATGCCCTTTAAAATCTTGCAAATCATCTATTTTATCGATTCTTGCCATAAATTTTAACTGACCATCTTGCACTACTTCAGTATATTGAGCTGCAAAGTTAATTATTTTTTCTTCACTATTATCAATAATTTTGACATTTTTGTAAATAAAATCATAAAAACATTTGTTATTTTGAGGAATCTTCAAATAATTCATCAATTCGTTATCAACTATAACGTTTTCGTAACTCACATCAAATGAACTCAAAAGCGAAATAAAAATATAGTTTCGAACAATATCTCTATCATAATCATTTGCATAATGTCCGGCTTCAAATAAAATAGTTGGTGTATTTTTAGTCGTGAAATAATCACCTGTACAATTTACATTATAACTATCATCAAAACGTCCAACTTGATTAGGAATATAGCATTGTAACGCATTATTCATCTTATTTATTATCTGAATTGCTTTAAAACGAACATCATTATATTCTCGCTCTTCATTATAAGCTGGCGATAAAAAAGAGACCGTAGCAGGTAAATTAAAACCTTCTGTACCAAAAATAGTTCTCTGATCGTGTAAATTATAGCAATAATCGGGTTGAAAACTTTTATAAACACTATGTAAGACTTGCATTTCTGGCTGAGTAGCATTAAAAGCATCTCTATTTAAATCCACTTTATTAGCATTTTCTCTTGTATATAAGTAAGCTCCATCAGGATTTAACATTGGTATACATAATAAGGTATAATCCGATTTAATTCTATTAGCAACTATGTTATCCGATTGTAAGAAGTTAAAAAAGTCAAATAAACCTTTTGTAGTGGTAGATTCGTTTCCATGCATTTGTGACCACATCAAAATTTTGGTTTTTCCAGTTCCAATTTTCACTTGATAAATTGCTCGTTCTTGAACCGATTTTACAATTTGAGTAATTTCAAAATCTGAATTTAAAGATTCTAATATTGGTAAAATAGTATCTAAATGAATGTACTTTCCTTTGAGTTTCGGTTCGNNCTAATTGTAAATAATCCATGGCTTTCTTTTGATTTACAAATGTAAACAACTTATATTTTACATTTGTAAACATGTAAATCTATAGTCTAATTTACTTTTGTAAACAGTTTTAATTACTACTCACATTGACTTCTATTGCATTAATTTACAATATTAAATAGATTAATATTTTAATAAATTATTATTTATTAATCAATAAGTTATATGTGTTTAAGTAAAGTTAATATTTAATAAATATACTGTTTTTTACATTTGTAAACTTGTGTATTTCTTTTGCTTTGTTTACATTTGTAACTCTATAATTCAAAACAACTATTTACAATGGTAAACATTGATGATTTTATTAAACGGTTAGAAATCATACTCGATTATTACAATTTATCGGCTTCTGCATTTGCGGATAAAATCAATGTGCAGCGTTCGAGTTTGTCTCACCTACTCTCTGGGAGAAATAAACCTAGCTTAGATTTTATCATCAAAGTAATTGAGGTTTTTCCTGAAGTAGATTTGTATTGGATTTTAAATGGAAAAGGAAATTTTCCGAAATCAGAAAATAGTTCAATTCCTTTAATCGATTCTGAAAAAAATAATCCATCATTATTGAAACCTGATTCTTCCATTTCTGAACCTGATTTATTTTCGACTATAGAAAAAGGAATTCCTCCTACTCTTTCAGAAAGTAATCCTGTAGAATCGATTAAAACAGAAAATAATTCTCACGAAGAAATTGAGCGCATTGTAGTATTCTTTAAAAACGGAACGTTTAAAAACTATAAACCATAAAAAAACTCTGAATTTCTCCAGAGTTCTTAAATAATTAAATAACTAACCTTTATCTTCGGTGTAAATAAACTGCTGTTACTCCTGCTTCTGCTCTACTCATTTGAGGTGTTGCATCTGCCGACATTGTTGGGAAAGCAAATTTTAAAACTTGTCCACCACCATTCAAACGCTCGGCTACATAAATTGCATTTGTTACATGGTCATAAGCAACATCGACAGGGTTTCCTAACATAGAATTAGGTCCGTACACTCTAATTTGATTGTTCATAGCAATTGTTCCCAAATTATTAGTCATGTTTAGTACAGAAGTAAAGTTATTAATAACTACTAAACCACCGTCGGTTGCACTTGAAGCTAATCCTACATCAGACAAAACCATTACATTATCTTGAGGAGAATAAGTAATTCCGTGTGTTCTAACTAAACCTTCAATTGTAACTCTTTTTGAAGCTGTAATTGTTCCTGTAGCATTTGAAAAGAAATTGTTGTAAACCACTAAATCGCTTGTGTTATCAGCAATTGCGTACATAGTAGTCCCGTCTAAATGAATTCCCCAAAGTTTAATATCTACAGTATAGGTATTTAAAAGTGTAAATCCCGATGTATTTCTTTGGTATACATAAAATTTACTGACGTTTCCATTCCCCGCATTTTGGTCTTGAGCTACCACCACTTTATCTTCTGAAACCGCAATTTCACGAGCATTTGTAAAATCAACTGAAGAAGAAAAAGATAAATCTAATGTTGTTGCAGAAGAAATGATGGCATTTCTTAATCTATTGTAAGCTTCTACTCTATTATTAGTTCTTGAAGCCAAAACTACTTGATCTTTAAAGGTATCGTAGTAAACACCATCTGCATCTGTTGAACTAATAGTAAAACTTTTTGCAGTAGGAGTTGTTGCTAATAAATCGGTAAATGAAATTTTTCCCGAAGTATTACTGGTGGTTATCAATTTTAATTCCTGAGCCGGAGTTGGAGTTTGATCAATTGGTTCTGGTTCAGGAGTTACCATTGAAGAATCGTCGTCATTACAAGAAGTAAATAAAACGGCTACTAAAGCTAGAGGTAAAAATAGTTTTTTCATTTGTTAAAAGTTTTGATTTCTTCTATCTACGAAAAACTATTCTTACTGGTTTTATTTTGAGTGAAATTTATTTTATCTTTCTAATAATAAGCACTTTAAACAGATTATTCCTTTGGAACATAACTCAATTCTGGAACTTTTCCAATGACTCCTTTATAATACGATTCTAAAAACTTAATATCCGCTTCGATATTTCCGGTTGGATAAAAAGGTTCATTGTAAACCACTTCTTTTCTCCCGTAATCAAAAGCAACGGGAACAATTGGGACATTTGCTTTTAAAGCCATATAATAAAAACCTGTTTTCCATTCGGTTACTTTTTTTCGAGTTCCTTCTGGAGCGATTGCTAATCTAAAAACTTCCTTTTCTTGAAATATTTTAGCAATTGTATCTACTTTATTCTCGTTTTTTTGGCGATTTAAAGGTGTTCCTCCTGTCCAAGTGAAAAAATAATTAAATGGAAACACGAATAATTCCTTTTTAGCCACATAATTAATTTCAATATTTAGAATACCTCGTGAAAAAATACCAAGGAAAAAATCCCACCAACTGGTATGTGGAACCGCAATTAATACACATTTTTTAACTTCTGGAGCAATAGTTCCAACTACTTTCCATCCGAAAATTTTACAGAAAATAAATTTGTATATAATTTGTTTCATGCTAGACTATTTTGAGACAAAAATAAAATTATATTTACGATTACAAACAAAATTACATGATTAAGCGCTTATTGAGTTTTTTATTACCCGTAAAAATTCATCAAAAGAAATCGGTTTACAGTAAAAATCTGGAAGTTACCTGGAATAATGGGTATTTAGTTTTAGATTCCGAGAATACGAATTATTCTTTTGGAAGTTTGCAGCGCGTGTTAAAAAAAGGTTTGAAATACATTGGTTACGAGCGCATTCAAAATTTTGAATCGATATTAGTTTTAGGTGTTGCAGGCGGAAGCGTAATTGAGACGCTGAAAAAAGAAGTGAAATTTGAAGGCAAAATTACAGGCGTAGAAATTGATGCTGCCGTTGTAGAATTGGCAACAAAATATTTTGGATTAGGAAATTACAACAACGTTTCAATCGTAATTGATGACGCTTTTGAATATGTTTTAAAAACCAAAGAAAAATATGACTTAATTATAATTGACATTTTTCAGGACACCACAATGCCAAATTTTTTATTTGAAGATTTCTTTATTAATCGTATTAATTTTTTACTTAATGTAAATGGATTCATCTTGTTTAATACCATGGTTTTAGATTATCAAGATAGAAGAAGGAATGCCATTTACAAAAGCAAATTTGACAGCAATTATTCAGTACGATTATATCCAAAAATTGAAGTACATAACGAATTGTTTACTATAAAAAAATTACAATAACTTTCTAGCTTTTTCTAAATCTTCAATAGTATCAATTCCGATGCTTCCGTGCGATGTTTCCACCATTTTGATACGTTTTCCGTATTCTAAATAACGTAGTTGCTCAAGTTTTTCAGAAGCTTCTAACGATAACATGGGTAAACGGTAAAAATCCATTAAAGCTTCTTTTCTAAAAGCGTAAATTCCGATGTGTTTCATATAACGAACACCTGCATTTTCATCTCGTGGAAATGGAATTACTGAACGCGAAAAGTAAAGAGCAAAACCTTGTTGGTCCGTAATAACTTTTACGTTATTTGGATTATTAATTTCTTCTTTATCAGTAATTTGAAACATCAACGAACCCAAATCAACTTTCTTTTCGGTATCGTTTTTGAAGACTTCGATTAATTCTTCTAAAGGCTTTTTATTAATAAATGGTTCATCGCCTTGCACATTAATTACGACATCAACTTCCATGTTTTCAACAGCTTCTGCAATTCTGTCACTTCCGCTTTCATGCTCTTTTATTGACATGATGGCTTTGCCTCCATTCGAAATAATTTCGTTGAAAATTAAATCGGAATCCGTAACCACGAAAACATCATCAAATAAATTGGTTGACATAGCTGCTTCATAGGTTCTAAGAATTACCGTTTTGCCACCTAAATCTTGCATTAATTTTGCAGGAAAACGTGTGGATGCATAACGAGCAGGAATTACAGCGATGATTTTCATATCTATTTTATTTTGTCACAAAGACACCAAGGTGCTAAGTTTTTAATTTTTATATATTAATTCTGTACTTTTTTCTTTTTTTAATTGAACAGCGTCTTTTAAAGAAAAACTTGAATACGTTTCATTTACTTCAAACTTATAAACTTCAATATTGTTATTAGAATAATTTAAAAGGTGTTTTAGGTTGTCATCAATTGCTATATAAATTTCACCTTCTAATTTCTTAATAAATCCAACTTGTTTATAATCAATTATCACAAAATAATTATCCGATTTGTTTATTTCTGAATACAATTCCTGAAAATCTCCATATTTATCTTCAATACTCATTAAATATAGCCCATAGCCAATATATGAGAAGAATAAAAACAGTGTTAAACTAATTCCTATAATTATTTTAGTTTTTAATTTCATTTATCTTTTTTTAGAAAAAAACTTTTTAAACAATCTAATTCCGACAAAAATAATAAGGATAACAACAATAAAAGCAACAATTGGCAAGAAAATAGCCAAAACGGATACAAAAGATGCCGTTGCTGTTTCTGTAGTAGAAACTAAATGATTTCCTATTCCGCCAGTAGTTACAGTTGATGTGGCTCTTGTTACTGCTGTTGCCGAATTAATTGCTGTAGCGGTTCCGCCTCCTGCTATGATGGCTAATCCCCAAGTTACCATTGGATCTAAATCGACTAAAGTGGAAGCCATCACAACTGTTCCGGCAATTCCTGCCAAAGGAACAGCAAGTGTGTCTAATAAATTATCAATATACGGAATGTAATAAGCCAAAATTTCGATTACTGTGGCTATTCCTAAACAAATAATTGCTGTTAAACTTCCAATCCAAGCAAAAGAATCACCCACAGGAACGTATCCAAAATGTGTGGCTAAACTTAGAACAAACAAAGGCACAAACACTCTAAAACCAGCCGAAGCAGCTAATCCTATTCCTAAACAAACACTAATTATGGTTTCTAACATAGCTTAATTGTGAAAATATTCATCTTTAAATCCAATTAAATACAGTTTTTCTTCTGCACGTGTAATGGCAGTGTACAACCATCTCACATAATCAATATCTATACCATTTGGTAAATAAGGTTGTTCTATAAAAACGTTTTTCCATTGACCACCTTGCGATTTATGACACGTTATCGCATAAGAAAATTTAACTTGCAAGGCATTGAAATACTCATTTTCCTTAACTTTCTGTAATTTTTTATATTGCTGACGCTCGTCTTCATAATCCAATAATACTTCTTGATACAACTTATTCGATTCTTCATACGTTAACGAAGGTGATTCGCTCATAATTGTATCTAACATGATAACAGTATCAAACGGAATTTGATTGGGGTAATCAACCATTCTTACTTTTACCGTTGCGAATTTGAATCCGTACAATTCTTGAATTTTTCTAATTTCTAAAATTTCAATGATATCGCCATTCGCAATAAAACCAGCTTCCGATTCTTCTTTTAACCAAAAATAATTATTTTTTACGACCATCATGTAATCTCCAGTTGAAATTTCACTTTCCTTGGATAAAATGTAAGTTCTAATTTGTTGGTTATACTGATTGGCTCTTTTATTAGAACGTAAAATAAAAACAGTATCTTCAATACTATAATTGTCATACGCCTGATGAATCGCATCTTGAATTTCATATCCATCTTGCAGACGGACAATATCTTTAAATCCTTTTAGTTTAAATTGAAAAGTATCGATAAAATGCGAATGTAATAATTCACGTAATTCAGTAGCATTATACAAAATTCCAGAATGTTCTGCCTGACGCATTACTTCATCTAATTCAATATGATGCACATTTTTTTGATAATGCAATGAGAGTGAATCAATATCTAAAGCCGGACTCACACTCATGTTTACTGGAGGCAACTGAGCGGTATCCCCTATTAATAATAATTTACAGTTTTTCCCTGCTTCCACATAAAAAAACAAATCATCTAACAAAGAACCATTTTCATAAAGTTTAGAATCCTGATTGGTATCTGAAATCATAGATGACTCATCTACTATAAAAAGTGTGTTCTTGAATTTATTTTGTTGTAAAGTAAAACTCACTCCTCCCGTTTTATTTTTTTTAGGATAATAAATTCGCTTATGAATTGTAAATGCAGGCTTTCCTGAATAATTGCTAATCACTTTTGCTGCTCTTCCTGTTGGAGCTAACAACACCGCTTTCATATTAACATCGCCTAAATTATTAATAACCGTAGAAATTATGGTTGTTTTACCCGTTCCGGCATAACCTTTGAGAACAAAAATATCATCAGAAGTCGAATTCAAAATGAAATCGGCAATTTTCTGAAAAAAAACTTCTTGTTTTTGTGTGGGTTGATGCGGAAAATTATTTTGTAATAAATTGTAAAACAGCTTATAAGTCATAAAAATGGATTTGGCCAATATTAATTTTTCAAATATACTGATGATTTTTACAAGAAATTCTTTTGTGTAGAAAAAAAAATTGTAGATTTGCGTACCTATTTAACTAAAAATAAATTATTCAAATGTTAGAAATTGCTATTTATTTAGTCGTATTGATTGTTTTAATCTTTGCATTGGTTAAACTAATTGATAAATTTGTTACACCTGGAAATAAAAAAATATTCACTGCAGTATTGTGGGGAATTTCTCTTTTTCTTGTATATTTAATATACTCTTCTATTATGAAACCTATTGCGTTTCAAAATGAAAAAGAAGCTCGATACGAAGTTGCTGTTAAAACTATGTTAGACATTAAAAAACTTCAAACGGGTTACAAATCGGTTCACGGAAAATATGCTGACACGTTTGACGAGTTAGTTAAATTTGTTGAGACTGGAGAATTTGAAATTATTTCAAGAAAAGATACAGCTGTAGTAGATCATGCTAAAAATGCTGCTTTTGGTTTAAAACCTGGTGCTGATGGTGTTGGAGGTTTCTTTAAAGATGAAGTAATCATTACTAAATTAGGAACTGTTAAAGTAAAAGATTCATTATTCAAAAACTCTGACCGTTACAAAAGACTTAACGTTGTTAAAGTTGGTGGAGTTGAAGTTCCAGTATCTATGAAAACAGGAGTTGTAAGTAGAAACGACATGAATCTTTCTGTATTCCAAGCTATTATTGATAAAAATGCTTTATTAAAAGACTTAGATCAAGAATTAGTAAAACAAGAAAATAAAGTAGAATCTATTGACGAAATCAATGGTCCTCAAATTATTTTAGGTTCACTAGAAGAAGTAACTCTTACTGGAAACTGGCCAAAAAAATATGGTAATAACGAATAACGACATTACTCAAAAAACATATAAAAAGTTGTCCATTCAGGTTTCCTTGAGTGGACTTTCTTTTTGTGTCTTTGATTTAATTTCCAACAAGGTAATCAATACCATGTCAATTCCCTTTGAGAAAAACAAAGTGATTGAAGAACAATTGTGGCGCACTTTTGTTGATTATCCTATTCTCACAAAATCATACGATGAAGTAATGGTAGTGCACGATAATAATCTGAATGCATTTGTACCTACTTCATTATTTGATGCTAATTTTTTAGCGAGTTATTTGCAATACAATACCAAAGCTTTTGAAACCGATTTTTTTACTTACGATGTTGTTTTTCCTTATGATATGAATAACATTTATGTGCCTTTCGTTAATATCAACAACTTCTTATTAGATCAATATGAAACTTTTGAATACCAAAATGCGAATTCTATTTTGGTAAAACAACTACTCGATTTATCTAAAAACAAAGACGAAAAGCAAGTCTTTATTCACGTACAAAAAGAACACTTTGAACTAATTGTGGTAAAAAATCAACAATTGATTCTTTTTAACTCTTTTCAATACAAAACGCCAGAAGACTTTATTTACTATATTTTGTTTACTTGTGAACAATTACAACTTAATCCTGAAACTATTTTGGTTCAAATATTAGGAAATTGTTCAGAATACGACGCTTGTTTTAAAATAGCTTTCCAATACATTAGAAATTGTAGTTTATTAGATGTTACTAGTAAAGCTTCAATTTTAGAAGTAACTCCTACTGCTTTAAGAAATCACTTTATATTATACCATTCATGAGAATTATCTCCGGAAAACACAAAGGGCGTAGATTAGTTGCACCTAAAAATTTACCTGTTCGTCCTACAACCGACATGTGTAAGGAATCGTTGTTTAATATTTTGAACAACTATTTTAATTTACATGGATTAAAAGTACTCGACTTGTTTGCAGGAACTGGTAATATAAGTTATGAATTTGCTTCTCGTGGTGCTGGACCAATTACAAGTGTTGATGGCGATATGGGTTGTGTAAATTTCATTAAAAAAACTTCAACTGAATTAGATTTAGATATCAGCGTTATAAAAAGTGATGTTTTCAAATTCTTAGAAAAAAGCAAAACAAGTTATGATATCATTTTTGCTGATCCACCTTATGATTTAGGTCAAGAGAATTTTGAAAAAATCATTCAACTTATTTTTGAAAACGAAATTTTAGACGAAGAAGGTATGTTGATTGTAGAACATTCCAAACATACTAAGTTAGAACACTTAACAAATTTCTCTTTTTCAAAAAGTTATGGTGGTTCGGTATTTTCTTTTTACGAATTTGAAAGCGACGAAGAAGAAGATATTGAAGAGGAAGACGAAGGATAAAATCTTCAAAAAAAATGCAGACCTATAAGCCGGATTCTGTA
>DNNO01000020.1 GCA_003497625.1 Flavobacterium sp.
GAGTATGTCGCCGCCTTTCTTTTAGAAGCCCAGTTTGAAAAAGCTGGGCTTTCTTTTTTTATTGGTGCAGCGTGTCGGCCTTTGGCCTCGATCCGCCGCCTTTCTTTTGAAAAGCCCTATCAGTAATGATAGGGCTTTTTTGTAATCAATAAATGCCCCTACTGGACTAAAAAACCACCCAAGAAGGTGGTTTTGTTGTTTTTATACTTCATGAAAGGCTAACGCGAGCGTCTGCTAGCGAATGTACTTGGCTAGTTCGGCTAAAGCCTGCTAGCTTTTTTGAAATCTTTATGAGGTTTTTGTTACCAGTATATCGTCCCTACGGGACTGGAAAAATAATTCAAAAGTGGTTTTCTACTTCATGAATCACTAAGGAGAGCTACTCGCTTGTAAATCTGCGAGCACGATCAAGGCTTTTGTATATTTTAAAGAGTGTTTTTTACCAATATATTGTCACTAAGGGACTGGGAAAAACATAATTGTTCTAATGAAAACCAATTCTGCGTTAGGGATAGTAGCATTTGTTTGAGCTCTTACTTAAAATTCTTCAAAATTTTAAGTAAAGCGAGTGCGGATAGCCCGACCCTTAGGGAACGCCCTAAAATTCTAAAATGGAATCGTAATGTTTGTGGTGATTTTTGAATTCTTGTACACCTTCTTTAAAAGTTAGGTATTTTGCACCATTTTTATGGTTGTTTTTACTGATTAGGTACATGTAATGAAAATGACGTGTGAGTTCTTTCCAACCGAATAAAAGCGAATGTTTTGGGTCATACATGTGAGTAGGTTCGCTAATTGCACCGTTTATTTCGACGATTTGGAAGTTTTTACCTTTTGCTAAATCTTCATAGGAATGGTACATAATATCCATTCTTCCAAAATGAAAACCACTGATTTGACTACAAATGGTATTGAAACTTTCCATCATTTCTGAGGTGATTTCGTGACTCGCATCAACGAATTTTGTTCCGCGACAATGATTGCCGTAAGGAACCAAATTAATGGTTTCTCCTTCGTTTAAAATAGTGTTTAGTTTGTCTTTGTATTCTTCTTCAAGTACTTCTAATTGTAGTAGATAGCGTTTGTCTTGATATAGTAATTCTCGAAGGGTATTTTTACCGTTTCCGGTTAAAATCATGAATTCTTTGGATACAATTCCGGTTATTTTCCCAGGTTGGTTTGGTAATTTCACATAGAAAAGACCAATTTCATTTTCATACGGAATCAAATCCTGAATTAAAATGTCAAATTTCGCTTTTTTGAGGTAATTTTCTAGCTCTTTGGTAGTGTGAATTTTTTTTACTGCAGTTCCTCTTAAACCAATATCGGGTTTCGCAATTAGAGGGAATTGAATATTTTCGGAGCTAATTCTTTGTAAAATAACTTCTAAATTTTCATTAGGACTAACTAAAAGAGTTTTAGGATAATATTGGGGTGGAATCAAATCGTAAATTTCTTTTTTGGATTCCATGAAAAATCCTCCGTTTTTTATTGTTGGATTAGAAGCATTAAAGAAAAAAAATGAGCGTGTTCTAATCACATAATACAAATATTGAAAATATACTGGCAAATACACCACTTGATAGGGCCAATATTCCCAATGGGTTAACTTATGTAGGAAAAGATTCAGTTTTGTCATTTTTTATTCGAATAAATCAAGATACTTCATTTGTATTATATCGTTCTTTACTTTGCATTGCGTTATGCTGATGGTTTTCAATACATCGTTGCGATTAATCTGCAAGCCAAATTCTTTATTTTCTGATTCTGTAAATTGATGAAAATGTAAAATTTCTTCAGGTGTTGGATTAGTTTTTACTTTTATAAAATCTTGAAACCATTCTTTTCTTTTTTCTCTAATTTCTTTTGAATAAAGAGTAGAAGAGGACCAAATATGAAATTCCTTCACATCAAATTCTGTGGTCCTTTTTTCAGCTTCGTTCCATTGCAATTGTATCAATTTATTATTTTCAACTAACACTATTGTGAACGGTTCAATGTCAGTCAAATCAATTTTTTCCCAATAATCGAAAGTGTTTTCAGCGGTCATTAAGTCTAAGACAACTAAACCTCTACTTTTTCGGTATTTTGATTTTGGAATGTGTTTTTCTTGTGCCCCGTTTAGCAAAACAATAATTTTAGTTTCGCTATGTGCTACCCAAGTTCCTCCAGCTTTTGGGTCTTTTGGAAAGATTATCTTTTTTCCATCAATCAAATATTCTTGTGGTGAAAGGGCTCTTTCACGAGTAATTTTTTCATCTCTGTTGGAAGTAATAATACAACCTTCAGGAGTTGGAATATACGTTACTGTGCACATTGTTTGCGATATTCTAATGTTGATGGAGCTACTCCGAATGTATTAGGTATTTTAATATGCGGCAAACTATGTAATGCCACTTTTATCAAGGCTTGATGATGAATACTGTGTTCTAAATTATAAATTAATTCTCTGAAATAATTGGTTTGTAACAGTTCAATAGGACTAAAACAATTGTGTGTTAGCGAAAGAGGTTTATTAGGTTTGTCTAGTTCCAAATGATATTTTTCAATAATAGCAATCGCTTCATTTTTATCGGTTTGAAGTAGTAAATCTCGTTTTCTATCATCGTAATTGATTAATCCGTATTCGTAGTTTTCTAGCAAACAACCAAATAATTCAATAATATGACGCATGTGTTCTCCAATAGTAGCATTGCTTAACTCTGGATTTTTTTGTGTGAATTCATCGTTTGTAAGTTGACGAAGTAATTCGATATTTTCGGAAAGATTATTCTTTATACTTTGTATCAGCATAGTTTTACTTGGTTTCTGGAACAAATTTCATGGAAACAGAGTTCATGCAAAAGCGTTGACCAGTAGTTTCTTTTGGACCATCGTCAAAAATATGACCTAAGTGACCATCGCATTTTGCGCACAATACTTCAGTTCTAACCATTCCGTAGCTCAAATCTTGAACATACACAACCGAACCTTTAATCGCTTTGTCAAACGAAGGCCAACCACAATGCGAATCAAATTTGGTATCTGAGGTGAATAAATCATTTCCGCAACCTGCACAAACGTATTTACCTTTTTCAAAATGATCCCAATATTCTCCCGTAAAGGCTCTTTCGGTTCCTTTGTTTCTTAAAACTTCATATTGCTCTGGAGTAAGCTCCGCTTTCCATTGCGCTTCGGTTTTTTTGGAATTTGAATTCATGTTTTTTGGTTCTTTGTTTTGTGATTGACACGACTGAAATGTGATTACTAAAAGTAATAAAAATAAGTTTTTCATAGCTAACATTTTTTCAAATTTAAGTGTTATAATTCAAATAAAATGTTAACAATCTTACAAAGTATTTGAATTAGGTATTGATTTCTAAATCTTTAATATAATCTTCATTTTCATAAAAGAAACGTTCAAAAGCATCCATTTTTTCGGCAAAGAAGTCAAAAACTTCAGGCCAAGTGTTTTTGTTATTAATACTAATTCCTGTTTTTTCTACCCAAACACGACTAATTACTTTTCCTGTTTCTAAATAGAAATTACGTTCAAAAATAACATCGTCTAAATAGTCTTCTAACAGAATTGTTTTTAACGATTCTACTTTCTCATAATATATCTTACGTTTTTCTTCGTCTTTTGGTTCTATATCTAGCAAAACTTGTGCTTTTTTATTGTCAACATAAAATTTGAAGGTTACATCTTTTATTTTGGTATTGTATAACAACCACTTACGAGGATATTCGGCGGCAAATGCAATCCAAAAATCTTTTTTTATTTGTAAGGCTTCTTCTTTACTGAACATATTATTAAATTAGAAAGTTATTTTGTTTGAAAAAAATAGCTACCTTTAAGGTTGCTAAATTGAGATTGTATGCTTTTTAATGATTTTATAAAATATATTCCAAAGATAGAAAAAGAAACGCTCCTTTCTACGGATGCGCATGCAAAAATGGCACCGCTAGAGCGTATTTCTTACTTAAATGAGGAAAATTATATAGACAAAAATCCGAGGAAAGCTGCCGTTTTAATGCTTTTTTATCCTAAAAATTCGATTACTCATTTAGCTTTAATCGTTCGAAATTCGTATCCTGGAGTACATTCCTCACAAATTGGTTTTCCAGGTGGAAAAGTGGAAGAATACGATGCCGATTTAGAGGAAACGGCACTTAGAGAAACTCATGAAGAAGTAGGGATTCATCCTGATAAAATTCAAATCATTAAACCATTTAGCGAAATTTACATTCCACCAAGTAATTTTTTAGTAGCTCCATTTATGGGGATTTCTAATGAAGAATTAACTTTTATTCCAGATTTAGATGAAGTTAAAAGAGTGTTGGAGTTTTCAATTGCTGACTTTTTAGATGAGAAAAGTATTACTAAAGTTAAGATGTCAACATCTTATGCTACCGATATTGAAGTGCCTGCTTTTATGGTGGACAAATATGTGGTTTGGGGCGCTACTGCAATGATGATGAGTGAGTTAAAAGAAACCATTAAATGTGCGTTAAGTAAATGTAATTTATAGTGGTTTCAAATTATTGCACATGATGGTGATTTTAAGTCTTTTTTTCTTTCTAAAATCACCTATTTTACTACTTTTGCGTTCTTGTTTTGTTAAAATAAATGAAAATTATGGGATTATTTAAGAGAAATCCTTTCGGACATATATTGTTTTTAAAGACTTGGTTAATTCGTATAGCGGGTTTTTTAACACACCGTCGTTATCGTTATTTTAACCAATTACAAATCGAAGGTTCTGAGATTATAAGAAGTTTGCCTGATACGAACGTTTTATTTATTTCGAATCACCAAACCTATTTTGCTGATGTTGTGGCTATGTTTCACGTTTTTAATGCGAGTTTAAAAGGAAGAGAAAATAACATTAAAAATGTAATGTATTTGTGGAATCCGAAGTTAAATATGTATTACGTAGCAGCTAAAGAAACCATGCAAGAAGGTTTGTTGCCAAGAATTTTAGCTTACGCGGGAGCCATTACAGTAGAAAGAACTTGGAGAGCGAAAGGAAAAGATGTTACGGAGAAAAAAGATGTTAATCCGAACGATACTGAAAATATTAAGATTGCTTTAGAAGATGGCTGGGTAATTACTTTTCCACAAGGAACTACACGTTCTTTTAAACCAGTGCGAAAAGGAACAGCTCATATTATTTTGCAACACAAACCAGTTGTAGTGCCAATTGTAATTGACGGTTTCCGTCGTTCTTTTGACCGAAAAGGATTGATGATTAAGAAAAAAGGAATCTTACAATCAATGGTGATTAAAGAACCTTTAAAAATTGATTACGAAACAGCAACGGTTGATGAAGTGGTAGAAATGATTGAATTTGCAATAGAACAACATCCTTCTTTATTAAAAGTGATTCCGTCTGAAGTTTTAGATGAACAAGCTAAATTAGATAGAGAAAGAATGTGGAAATATTAAATAAAAAAGAGGCAATTGCCTCTTTTTTTTATTGAACTGCTTCTACTTTATATCCTTGTTTTCGCAATAGTTTAATTACACCTTCTTCTCCAGCTAAATGACCTGCACCAACACCAAAAAAGGTAGGTTTGTCTTTCATGGTTTTAATCATAATTGGAATCCAGTTTTTATTTCTATTGTTCAATAAAACATCTTGGTTTTCAGAAGTGATTTTGTTATCAGAATCATCCATCATTTTTAGCATTCCTTCAATGTCTTTGTTTTGATAGATTTTCATCATTTTATTCATTTCATCTTTATCTTTTTCTAAATCGCCTTTTGCCATTTTCAACAATTCTTCTGCTTGGATTTGATAAGAAATATTATCAAAAACTTTCATTTGATCTTCAATAGTTTCTAATCCGAAAACTTCTTCGTTTTGTTCTTCGGTTACTTTCATTAAAACACTTTCCACCGATTGAAATGGGCAATCAATCATCTTAGGATAAAGCATAGTGCTTATCATAAAAGGTTTGAAACTATCAAATAGCTTAGCCGACATGTTCAAGTTTTTCTTTAGAAATTCATCTACTGTTTTAAAATCTTCCGAGTTTAGTAAAGTAGATAATTTCGCACCATCTTTCATCATCATATGCTGCATCATTTGCATTTGCATCGATTTTTCGTCCATATCAAGCTCTAAATACAATTGTTTTGTATTGTCCAATGCTCTTAGAGTATTGTCATCCAAAGTAGCATCACAAGTAATATGAATGGTTCCAAATAAATACGAATCGTGTTTTAATCCGTTTCCAGAAATTTTCCACAATAAACTCTTTTCTAATTCTTGAGAAAAAGAAAAACCAGTTAGCAAGGTTAAAAGCGAAATGAATATTTTTTTCATTAGTAATCAATTTTTTTAAGTTCGTTATAGTTTTTTTCAAGTCTTCTCATTAAAATACCATATAAAACGCGGTAGAATAGCCAAATTAGTCCCACAAAAACAGCAATTATAACGGCATAAACCATAAACATAATGCAATAGAAAACATTTGAATCTACATTTTGTGACATTTTATCTACCATTTTACGAATGTTTTGATCATACATAAATTGGAAAACAAACACTAAAATAAAAGAAAAAGCAGTCATGGTTAAATTATACCAAACGTAGTATTTGACTGTTTTTCGGGTTTTTAATATGCTTTGCATCAATTGTTTTACCGTATCAGTGGTGTTGATGGCTCTGTAATTTTTGAAAAACAAATAGATGAAAAATAATATAACACCATAATTTACAAATGTAATTATAGGCATTGCAGTATCTAAATGATACATTTTAAGGGTTTTGAAATACTCTTCATCTGCAGTAAAAAACGAAATACCTGTCCATAATAAAAGCTCTAAAACGCTAATAATTACAATCCACTTCACGATAGAAGAGGAGCGTTTATGCAACATTCCGTAAATTTCTTTTTCACCTATTTGTTGGAACGAACTTTCTTGTTTTTTCCAGTCTTTTTTTAATAAATCTAATTCATCCATGAGTTACGGATTTAATATTTTTTTTAATTTCCCTTTCACACGGTTCATTTTTACCCGTGCATTCACTTCACTAATCCCCAACGTTTCTGAAATTTCGGTATAATCTTTATCTTCTAAGTATAAGAAAACTAAGGCTTTTTCAATGTCGTTCAGCTCGCTAATAGCGCTGTACAAAAGCTTTAATTTTTCTTCTTCTTCAAAGTTGTAGTCGTCTTGTGTTACCTTATGAAAAGTACTATCAAATTCAATTGTGTCAATGCTTCGCTTCTTTTTTCGATATAAGGTAATGGCCGTGTTTAATCCTACGCGATACGCCCAAGTAGTAAATTTAGAATCGCCTCTGAAGTTGGGAAAAGCTTTCCATAATTGAATCGTAATTTCCTGAAACAAATCTTTATGCGCATCCTCATCAGTAGTATATAATCGACAAATTTTGTGGATTATATTCTGATTCTCTTTGAGTTGTTTTACGAAAAGTGCTTCCGATTCTGATTTCATATATAATAAGTAGTCTTTTGAACTAATTTGTTACAAGTTTACTATTTCAAATTTAAATAATCATTAACTATTTTGCGAAAGATTTAATTCTTTTTCTTCTTATCTTTGAAGTGATTAATTTACAATGATAAATGAACATTCCACGTAGTAGTTTTCCAAGAGTCGTCATCATTGGTGGTGGTTTCGCTGGAATATCTTTAGCGAAAAGACTTCGCAATAAAAATGTACAAGTTGTTTTACTAGACAAACACAATTACCATAATTTCCAACCTTTAATGTACCAAGTAGCAACCGGCGGTTTAGAACCCGATTCGATTGCATACCCAATTCGAAAAATTGTTCAAGAATATAAAGATTTTTATTTTCGATTGGCTGAAGTACGTGAAATTGATGCCGAAAATAATACGCTTTACGCCGATATTGGCGAATTAAAATTTGATTATTTAGTTATTGCTACTGGTTCAAAAACCAATTATTTTGGGAACAAAGAAATCGAACGCAATAGTATGGCGATGAAAACCATTCCGCAATCATTGAATATTCGTAGTTTAATTTTAGAGAATTTCGAACAAGCTTTGTTGACGAATGATATCGACGAACGTCATAGTTTGATGAATTTTGTTTTGGTAGGCGGTGGTCCAACAGGAGTAGAGTTGGCTGGAGCTTTAGCTGAAATGAAAAAAGCGATTCTCCCAAAAGATTATCCCGATTTAGATGTTCGAAAAATGGAAATCAATCTGATTCAAAGTGGCGATAGAATTTTGAATACAATGAGCGAAAATGCTTCTGAAAAAGCAGAAAAATTTTTGCTGAATTTAGGTGTTAGCGTTTGGAAAAATGTTCGTGTAACAGGTTATGATGGAAAAACCGTCACTACGAATTCCGATTTATCATTTGATTCCGCAACTGTAATTTGGACTGCTGGCGTACAAGGTGCTTTGCCTCATGGCTTAAAAGCTGATAGTTTTGTCAAAAATGTAGACAGAATTAAAGTCAACCAATACAATCAAGTAGAAGGTTATGATAATCTTTTTGCAATTGGCGATATTGCAGTGATGACTTCAGAAGAATATCCACAAGGACATCCTATGATGGCACAACCTGCAATGCAACAAGGAAGATTGTTAGCCGAAAATGTAATCCGATTATTAGATAAAAAAGAATTAAAACCTTTTGTTTACAAAGACAAAGGTTCGATGGCAACCATAGGAAGAAACAAAGCGGTTGTTGATTTACCAAATTACAAATTTAGTGGTGTTTTTGCTTGGTTTGTGTGGATGTTTGTGCATTTATTTTCGTTAATTGGATTTAAAAATAAAGCGGTTGTGTTTTTAAATTGGGTGTACAATTACATTCGTTTTGACAGAGAAGCGCGTTTGATTATGCGTCCGTATAAGAAGAGAAAGTTAATAAGTTTCACGAGTGATGAGTTATAAGTGTTAATTAATATTTAATTTTTGAGATGAAAAATATTATTTTATTATTTATTATATCATTTTTTGTAGGTTGTTCTGAAAAAAAAGAAACTTCAGATGAAATACTTAATAAAGAAATAAAATCGCTTTTAAAATTTGGAGATAATGATAATGAAGTAATTTTAATTTCAAAACCAACTGATATTGAGGAATATTGTATAGAAGTCTTAAAAAAAGATACTATAAATTTTACAAGTTTTGAAATTCAACAAATTTTAGAACAAATTGAAAAGCCTATTGTATCTGATTGGTCTGTTTTTAATTTTGATAATGTAAAAATTTTAGATTATAAAGTTTGGCTTGATCTTTTTAGAGGTGATTTAGAAAAAGGTTGGAAAGTTTTTCAGAAAGAACATGGAAGTCGTTATTTGGAGATTTCGTCTCCTATCTTCTTAAAAAATTATAGTTACTGTTTAGTTTTTTCACATTCACATTGTGGAAGTAATTGTGGAGGAGGAAGTTTTATTTTGTATAAAAAGATTAATGGTAAATGGGAAATAAGTAAGCAATATTGTAACTTTATGAGTTAAATTAACTTTCTTTTATAAAGATTATTGCGACTATCAAACTCTTTCATACCCAATCGCTAACCCCACAAATTTACTATACCCTTCCATGCCGTCTTTTTGTTGGTTGGCTTTTAGGAAATTGTCGTAGAAATATTCGAAAAAGGTATTGATGGGCGTTTGGTATTGGTTCCAAAAGATTTCATTTTCTTCAAAGTTTTTCAAAACCCCTTTGTTGATTTTTTTCAAATAAGGTTTTGAACTTCCTTCTTTTATCATATCCAAATTATGCAACGCGTAACGCAAAGCAAAACTGTATGCCGAATATTGGAAATACAAATCCTCATTTTTTGAAGCGGTTACAAATCCGATGAAATTACATTCACTTTCGCTTCCAATTCCCGTTTGATGCGCCATTTCGTGGCAAGTGGTTAAAGGTGAAGTGTATTTTGGTTTCAAATAATTCACTTGCGCTTCATTGGTAAACGGATTCAAATAACCGCCAAATCCCATATAACTCAACGGATAACTAAACAACGACGATTTAATACTTTTTACTTCGTAACGGAATTCTTGTAAATCGTTTGGGATGTTTTCGTAGCCTTTCAAAGCCAAATTATAAATTTCGTCATGCGAATATGGTATCACAACGGCAACCGAATCATTTTTAGTGATTTGCAGTTGTAATGCATTGGTTTTCACCAACATTTTTTCAATAAAAACTTTCAATTGATCTACCGAATATTCTTTTTCAATCTTCAATTTTTCATGCAACGGAATTCGGTAATAATTCATTCCCCAAAGAATATGAAAGAAAAAATAAAACACAGAAACCCAACTCAAAATCGCCAATCCGTTATTTTTCCATTCTTTGAAAAAACCAATTCTGTGCTTCCAAATCCAACGGAATAAGAGTAAAATTAGTATGAAATAGATGACATCACCAAAAGAAAATGGTAACCAACCTAAAGCTTTTCGCGACAAGAAAGCCAATTTAGGATAAAAACCTTTGCTGTACCAATTTTCTACAAAATCAGGAAATAAACCAATCGTTTTCACGACGATGATTTGGATTATTAAAAATAAAGGAAGGACGAATTTTCTTTTCACAGTGTATTTTAAAACGTAAATATAATCACAAATCAATTTGTAAAGAAATTAAACTTTGTAACTTTGTTGCTTAGACACTTAAAAACTACAAAAATATAATGAGTCAAGAAATTAGAAATCTGGAACCAAAGCCACTTTGGAACAAATTTGCCGATTTGAATGCAGTGCCACGTCCGTCTAAAAAAGAAGAGCGTGTAATTGAATTCATGAAAAACTTCGGAACCAATTTAGGATTAGAAACGTTTGAAGACGAAATCAGAAACGTAATCATTCGCAAACCAGCAACGCCAGGAATGGAAAACCGCAAACCAATTGTTTTGCAAGGACATTTGGATATGGTTCACCAAAAAAATAACGACACGAATTTCGATTTCGATACACAAGGAATCGATATGTATGTCGATGGTGACTGGGTTCGTGCTCGTGGAACTACTCTTGGTGCCGACAATGGGTTAGGAGTAGCGATGATTATGGCGATTTTAGAATCTACTGATATTAAACATCCTGCAATTGAGGCTTTGTTTACCATTGATGAAGAAACTGGAATGACAGGCGCTTTGAACTTAAAAGGCGGTGTGTTACAAGGTGAAATTTTATTGAATATGGATACCGAAGAAGACGATGAAATCGATATCGGTTGTGCAGGTGGAATTGATGTAACAGCTACAAGAGATTACAACGAAGAAGAAACGCCTGAAGGTTCTGTGGGTTACACGATTACTGTGAAAGGTTTACAAGGTGGACACTCGGGAATGGATATTCATAAAGGATTAGGAAATGCAAACAAAATCATGAATCGTTTATTATTTGACGGATTTGAGAATTTTGGATTGCAAATTGCTGAAATTTCAGGTGGAAGTTTGCGTAATGCGATTCCAAGAGAAAGTGTTGCGAAAGTAATTATTGCTGAAATGTATGACGAAGCGTTTGTTTTTGACATGCAAGAAGTAATTGGTGACATCAAAACCGAATTCAAAACGATGGAACCGAATTTAACGATTGAGATTGTTAAAAACGACACAGTTCCAGCGAAAGTAATGGATTTAGGTGTGCAAGAAGGATTACTAAGAGCAATTTATGCAGCACACAACGGTGTTTACAGAATGTCGGCTGATATGGAAGACTTGGTAGAAACTTCGAATAATATTGCACGCGTGATTGTAAAAGACGGACAAATTTCGATTCAGAATTTAACGCGTTCATCGGTGGAAAGTTCTAAAATGGATTTAGCAAATAGTTTGCGTTCGGCTTATGAATTATTTGGTTGTGAAGTAGAATTTGGAGGAAGTTACCCAGGTTGGACACCAAACGTAAACTCAGAAATTTTAGACGTATTGACTTCAATTTACGAAAAGCAAAACGGCGATAAACCAAAAGTAGTTGCGTGTCACGCTGGATTAGAATGTGGTATTTTAGGTACGAATTATCCAAACATGGACATGATTTCTTTTGGACCAACGATTCACGGAGCACACAGCCCAGATGAAAGAGCATCAATTAAATCGTCTCAGAAATTTTGGAAGTTTGTTTTGGAAATTTTAGAGAATATTCCAGTTAAGAAATAAGAATAAAGATAAAATCCCGAGCTAGCTCGGGATTTTTTTGTTTATACCCTAGAAATGGCGAGTAGCCATAAACAGCTTTTTTAGCGTTATGCAGCTTGCAGAAGTGTCGGATTAAGGAAGCCTAAACTTATAGGTTAAGATTATTCACAAGTACAAGACCAACTTCAAATTAAGCCCAAAACTCGCCATTTCTGCAAACTGCTGTTGTAGTAAACTCTTTATTCTTTAATTATTTTGGCGTTTGTAATTCCGTTTTCTGTATAAACTTTGAGAATGTAATTACCCGTTTGCAAATCATTAATATTTAGTTTGTTATCGTTAACTGAATTGGAACTTAAAATCCTTCCTGTTGTATCATAAACGTCTACTTTGATTACGTTTTCTTCGGTGTTGAAAAACAACATATCGTTTACCGGATTTGGGTAAATTAAGATTTTACTGCCTGTTTCGTTATTGTTCACACCTAAAGCTTGAATTATCGTCTCATAATTGTTTGTTACAATTGGCGCATTATAGTCAAAATAAATATAGGCACTATTTGAAAATGTACTTCCAATAGTTAATGTGGGTTTTATCTTAATTTTAAAGGCGACATAACCGTCGTTATTTGCATTATCAAACGGTAGGTTTATATTTTGAAAAATAAATTCCACACTGTTTGTATTTGTAATTCTTGTTACAAACGGATAACTTCCTGATAGTGGTATCAATGTGCTGATGTCAAATTTTGATGTGTCAATTATATCCTTAACCACAATATTCTCGGCATTGGCAGTTCCGTTATTTTCAAAGCGGATTATGTAATGTACATATTTTCCAATTGTGCTCGGAGGCACTATTGATCCTTCTGTGCAGGTTTTATCATTTGGGTCAAAGGAATTTACTACTAGTTGAT
Organism: Flavobacterium sp.; assembly: GCA_003497625.1. Lineage (GTDB taxonomy): Bacteria > Bacteroidota > Bacteroidia > Flavobacteriales > Flavobacteriaceae > Flavobacterium. The sequence goes on from DNNO01000020.1 coordinate 13,002, forward strand.
GTAAAGTGTTTACATTATCCAGTGGAGTTGCATCGGTCGCAATGTTTGTTATTGCTACTGAAAAGTCTATGTAATCATCCATATTAAGCGGCGGAGATTCAAGTGGAGAATTGAGGTTTAGGGTCAAAGGAATATTCCGGGTTTCATAAGGTTGTAAATTCGTAAAGTTCCAGGTAAATGTGTTTGTAGCCTGGCTGTTAAAATTAGGGCTGGAACTTACATAATCCAGTACTGCATCATTATAAGTTAACGTAACAGAACCCGACTGCGTAATATTGCCTTTATTTTTGAATACAATTTCATAATGGGCATCAAAACCCGGTCTGGCTGATGTAATAGGTAATAGTACAACCTCTAAATCGGGATAATTGCCATTGGGCGAAACACAAAAATTTTGAGTATAAGGGCTTGTAGTAGTTGGAAAATTGATGTTTAACGAAGCAGGGGAACAATTAAAATACAATGGATTTTCAGTTACGGGAGTTATAGTATAATTGCCAGTCTGTAAAGGAATTGAGTAATCACCATTTTGATTGACAAAGAGCTGGCTTGTTACAGTTCCGTTAGTAATTGAAAATTTGAGGTTTGGAAAAGCAACATCAAAATTATTGCATCCATCATTGTTCAAGTCAAATTTTATGTTACCATTTACAGTATAAAAAGCACCTCCGGGTACAAACGAACAGTACGAATTTATGACACAATTAGTGTAATTTAAATTATCTAATTCATCTTGAATAAATGGTAATTCACTTTCATCGGCACATATGTACCTAAGATTTGGTGAATTGAATATAATTAAGGAAGCTAAATTGGATCCGTTTTTTAAAAAAAAGGAAACTATTGGAGAGTTGAAACATTCAAGAGTCTGTAAATGGGTTGTCGCGCTTAAATCTAATGTTGTCATTAGATTTTCACCACATTCTAAATAATTTAGGTTAGTTAACGTACTTACATTTAATGTTGTTAATTGGTTAAATCCACAGTATAAGGTTACTAAATTTACATTTTGAGACACATTTAAATTGGTGATAGCATTCCCACGGCATTTTAATTCAGTTAAGGTTGGCAATTGACTTACGTTTAAGGATGTAATTTGATTTAAGGAATAATCTAATTTTTGTAGTGAAACCAATCCGGAGATATTTAAACTCGTTAATTGGTTATTGAAGCAATTTAGTTCTGTTAAACTGGTTAAGCCTGCTACATTTAAAGAAGTCATCTGGCAATATCCACAATTCAATTTCTGAAGATTGGTCATGCTGGTTAGGTCTAGGGTGGGCAAATTACTGCTGTGGCAATAAAGTTCTGTAAGATTGCTAAATGAAGTTATCCCCGTTAATACAGCAGGTTCAGAGCTCAATCCTCCTGCATTTAAATAACTAACTTGCAGTGCTTCTGACAACTGGATTTGACTGTCATTGTTACTGTCGATTTTAAAATAATTACCACTTAAATTTTTAGCAATCTCATTGTTTGTATTAGCTGCCAGCAACCTCGATCTAAAATTGGTATCCGGAATGTTGACAATTTGTGAATTAACAAAATTGAAAGATAAAATTGAAAGAAAGAAAAGTAGTTTTGTTTTCATGTGTAATAGCTTATTGCAAATTTATTTTAAAAAAAAAGTTAAGATGGTTAATTGAAAAGTATTTTATGTGTTTTAGATGAACGTTCTATAAGGTTTACAACAACTCGTTTTATGTATTATAAAATCATACATATTTACCCAATTTTGGGTGTAAATGTCTGACAACTGTCAGTTTATTTTCCAAATATAAATAAATATTTACAAGTTTCGAATTCTTTAAAAACAAAAAAAAAGGCTCACTTTCGTGAACCTCATTATATTTATATATTCAAAAATTACTTTTTCTCTCTTTTTGTTTGTTCTTTTAAAATGGATGGTAAATAAGGTGAAATTGTAGTTTCTAATGCTGCTTCGGAAATGGATAAGGCTTTTGCATCTTGTGGTAACGTGTTCCAAATTTTAGGGTTTTTAAAATCGTAGCTTCCAAAAACAATTACTGGAGTTCCTTTTAGTCTTACTTTTTCGGCACTTTCTAATTCCCATTGATCGGCAAATTCGTATAACATTTTGGCATCTTTTTCTAACAATCGCAAACAAGAATGCGAAGCCGGATAACCTGGTAATTCATATTCATGAAAACCAACACCCAATTTGTTTTCAATGTTGAAATTCCATTTTAGTTTCCATTCATCGTTAAACGTACTTATCGTTTCTTCGGCTTTCCAATTGGTAAAAAATAAACCGGTTGGTGTTTTGTCTTTTTCTCTTCCCAGACTTGTAGGTCCGGTATGTGTTAAAACGCCATATTCATAAGTCGCGAAAGCTTGCGTGGCATACGAAAACAGAATAATTTTACTTACTTCGTTCAAAGTCGCCACTTCTAACGGGAAAGGCATGTAATATTCCAAATCACCCGAAAAATCGCTTGGAACTACTATCGAATCTAATTTTTTTAAATTCACGGCATCCACACGATTTAGAGCTAAAACTAAGTCGAGCGCTTTTGGATTTGAACCTTCAGTTTTTAACCAATCTTTGCTTTTTTGAAAGGTAAATGCGACTTCTTTAGGTTCGTTTCTTTTTATTTCAGGTTTTACAATAGTAATAACCTCTTTCTTTTCTTCTTTACAAGAAAGTGAAAGAAGACCAATTGCCAAAGCCATTATTTTTAGGGCATTTTTCATGTTTTCTTTTTCGCAAAGTTATACCTATAAAACGCCTGATGTCTTACATTATTCTTTGAAATAGTTACATGATTTTGATTTTTAGAAGTATAAAAAAAGGCTCACTTTCGTGAACCTTTTCGTTTATTAACTCAAAATAATTAAAACTAAGATGGGGAAAATAATTCCTGCTACGGCTAGTTTCCAGCCTCGCTTTTTAAAGGTGTTTTTGCCATGGGTTACCATTAAAGTTCCCGTAATAGCAATTAATATTAAAGAAATTCCAAAAATGTCAGAGTAGTAAATCCACCAGTTGGATGTAGTTTTATGCAACTTCATCGTTTGGCTGATAATTGGTGTTTTATTGAAAGCAACAATTTCACCTTTACCCGTTTTCATGTCGATTTCTACATCGTGTTTTTCAAACGAAATTTTAAACGTGCCTTTCTTTACATTGTGGCGACGCATTTTATCATCAATACCCAATTGTTTTCCTAAATTTTCAGCAAATGCTTCTGTAATTTGGCTTTCTTCTGGTAGTTGTACTTTGATGTTTTTGGTTTCAATCGTATATTTTTCAGGATGCCAATGTTCTCTATGGTTCATTAAAATTCCCGAAAAGGCAAACGAAATTATCAATCCTACATAGAAGTAGCCAAAATCGCGGTGAATGTCTCTAACTAATTTTTGTTGTTTCATGGTTTAAAATTTATATCGTAAAGAAGTTAAAATTTGTCTTGGAGCAATTGGGTTTACACTGTAGTTTTCGTGCATGGTATAATTCAATTCATTAGTAATGTTTGATAATTTACATAGTAATGAAAACTGTTTCCAATTATAACCAAGCGATACATCAATAGTTGTGTAGCCATTTACTGGAATTTCTCTATCCCAAACGTTGTTTGGATAGGCAGGATTTACCTGATTGTTCCAACCACCAACTCGGTCGCCAATGTAGTTTCCAATTGCACCAATCGATACATTTTTAAACATTCCTGTTGGAACGGTATAGAAGAAACTTAAGTTTGCGGTATGTTGAGGCGTTCTTACTAAACGATCACCTTCGATGAAACTTCCTGTTGCTCCCGTGGTTTCTGTATAACGCATATCGTTGTAGCTGTAACCCGCCATAATATTGAAATCGTCTATTGGTTTATAGGTAATGTCTAATTCGATTCCTTTACTGGTTGTTTCACCGCTTAACGCTTTTACATTGGTGTTGGTATTGATGTTTCCGTTGGCATCAAATTCGGCTGTTTGCGCTAAGTTGCTGTTCACAATTTGGTATAAAGTAACGTTTGTAGTTAATTTTCCTTTCCAGAATTCGTTTTTAATTCCGGCTTCGATTTGGTCAATAATAGAAGGTTCAATCGCTTCGTTATTAATATCTACTCCAGTATTTGGTGTAAATGAATTGGAATAACTAGAGAATAATGTAATGCTTTTTGTAGGTTGGTAAATCAATCCTACTTTTGGCGAAAAAGCTCTATCATTACGAATTTTTTCTTCAGTAACTGTATTTGCTGTAATGTTATACGTTTCTGGTTTTGCTTCTTGGTACGAATAACGAATACCTAATAACGCTTTGAATTTTTCTCCAAACGAAATCAAATCTTGGGCATAAATTCCTAAACGAGTAGTTTCTGTCTTTACGATTCTTGTCACTTCTGAAGGTAAAGCGGGTAACTCATTTGAAGCATCATAAGAAGCTGGGTCAAAAATATTCACCGTATCATAAGTCGTTACAGTTGCACCAGTTGTAGGATTGAAAAATCGGAACGTGTACGCATCTGCATACGAAATTTCGGTATCAATTCCTGAGAACAATTGGTGTTTAATTTTACCTGTTTTAAAATTACCTTGTAAACTAATTTGGTTAGCGAAAATTTGTTCTACCGCTTTATTTCTTCCGTAAGGACGATTCCAATCGCCGTTTGCTGCAGGTTGCATACGTTCTGTACCAATTGATTCTCTGTCGTAATCTTGGAAAGAAGAATTAAAATTTAGTTTCCAATTTTTATTGAATTCATGATTTACTAATATCGAAGCAGTAGCTTGTTTAGTGTTTCCGTTTGACCATTTTGCGCCTAAATAAGTGTTTCTTGGTACATCGGCAATTTCTTTTCCGATAGAGCCTGTTCCAAAATCGGGCGTCCAATCGTCGCTTAAATAATCGGCTTGTAAGGTAATATCGGTTTTATCACTCACTTTAAAAAGTAGGGAAGGATTTATATAGTAACGTTCTTTAGTAACAAAATCTCTAAAGCTTTCTGAATTTTCATACGAACCATTAAAACGATATGCAATCGAATTATTAAAAGCACCATACACATCAGCTGAAGGTTTGAAGAAATTGTAACTTCCTGCTTGCATGGTGAATTCGCCACCGGTTTTGAAATTTGGTGATTTGGTTACCATATTCATAATTCCTCCAGGCGCTACATTTCCGTATAAAAGAGCTGCACTTCCTTTTAAAATTTCTACTTTTTCTAACGAAGAAACCTCTGGAATAGAACCGCTGTTGAAACGGAATCCATTTTTAAACATGTTGTTTGCCGACATGTCGTAGCCTCTTGACCAAAACGATTCTTGAGCGCCACCACGAGCTGATCCTACATAAACTCCATTTGCATTTTTGATAACATCACTCAAACGGATAGATTGTTGTTGTTGGATAATTTCAGTTCCGATAACTTGAATGGCTTGAGGTAAGTCTTTTTCTTTGATTCCAGCTCTGTTTACTGACGATTTAGAAGGGTTGTTTTTGGCTTCGATAACCACTTCTTTTAATTTTTTTACAGTATCGTTTGCTGTAAAATAGTTTTCACTAACGTCGTTAAGGTTTTCTTGAGATACTGCCTGTAGTGAAGACAGTAGGACTATGGATTTGAAAATGTTTTTATACATCTTATTTAGATTAAATTAAAATAACATTGCAAAAATATCAAGTCGAAATGAAGCTACAAAATTTATTTAGACTTATTTTAAATAATATTTGTAATGAATTGATTTTCAAACCGAAACTTTTAAACACTTAAATTTTTAAACTTTAAACTAAAATTGTAACTTTGCACTCCAAAATAAATAACAGCTATGTTAGATAGATTACAATATGTAAAACAACGTTTTGACGAAATTTCAGACTTAATTATTCAGCCTGATGTAATTGCCGATCAAAAGCGTTACGTACAATTAAATAAAGAATACAAAGACCTGAAAGGTTTGGTTGAAAAACGTGAAGAGTACATTACGCTTGACGGAAATATAAAAGAAGCTAACGAAATTATTGCCGATGGTTCGGATGCCGAAATGGTAGAAATGGCCAAAATGCAATTAGACGAAGCTAAAGAGCGTTTGCCACAATTGGAAGATGAAATCAAATTCATGTTGATTCCTAAAGATCCAGAAGATGCGAAAAACGTAATGGTGGAAATTCGTGCGGGTACGGGTGGAGATGAAGCTTCTATTTTTGCAGGAGATTTATTCCGTATGTACACTAAATATTGTGAAGCACGTGGTTGGAGAACTTCTGTGGTAGATATTAGTGAAGGAACTTCTGGGGGTTTCAAAGAGGTAATTTTTGAAGTAACAGGTGAAGATGTTTACGGAACTTTAAAATTTGAAGCAGGAGTACACCGTGTTCAACGTGTTCCACAAACCGAAACGCAAGGTCGTGTGCACACTTCGGCGGCAACGGTAATGGTTTTACCGGAAGCGGAAGAATTTGACGTACAAATTGATATGAACGATGTTCGTGTCGACTTTTTCTGTTCGTCTGGTCCTGGAGGTCAGTCGGTAAATACCACCAAGTCTGCGGTTCGTTTAACGCACATTCCAACTGGATTAGTGGCACAATGTCAGGATCAAAAATCGCAGCATAAGAATAAAGATAAAGCAATGGAAGTATTGCGTTCTCGTTTATACGAAAAAGAATTAGCCATCAAACAAGCGGAAGATGCAACAAAACGTTCTTCGCAAGTAAGTTCAGGTGACCGTTCGGCAAAAATTAGAACGTATAATTATTCTCAAGGTCGTGTAACCGATCACAGAATTGGTTTAGACGTTTTTGATATGGATGGCGTGATGAACGGAAAAATCCAAAAATTTGTTGACGAACTTCAGTTGGTAAACAACATGGAGAAATTAAAAGAGAACGAAGTTTTCTAAAATAAGATTCCTCAAGCATATATTAACACTATGCTAAAAATAGTTTAAAAAAAGTAAATCGAAACTGATGTAATTCTGTTTCGATTTACTTTTTTTAGCAACTATATTACATAAAAAAATATTTAACATATATTTTGTGTATATTTAGATAATGAAAAATGACTCACAGCTTCCAGAAATACAAAACTTATACGATGTCTGGTACCCTAACAGGATAGCAAAAAGCAATGAATCTAAACAGATTTCATTTAATGACCTCACAAATTCTATTATAAGTACAGGATTATTTTATTTTTACATAATAGATTTTTTTGATATGTCTCTTTCTCACATTAGTCCTGCTATATCTGAAATACACGGATTTGACTCAGAAATGGTCTCATTTAATGATATTTTAGAAGCTATTCATCCCGAGGATATTGAATTTGTATCTAAAGCTGAGAAACTTTCAACAGATTTTTTTTACGAAAAAGTGGGTTATGAAAAAATGTTGAGTTATAAAACAAGTTACAATTTTAGATTTCGATTAAAAAATGGAGAATACGCTCTATTTAATCACCAATCTCTAATGCTTTCATTGGATGATAATGGAGGATTAGGAAAGTCGCTAAACATTCATACTCGCATAGATCATTTGAGTAACTTTAATACTTATAAGGTGTCTTTTATTGGTCTTAATGGAGAACCCTCTTTTATGAATTTAAATCCAGATGAAGAAAATAAGGAGTTGAAAGAGTTTTCTAAAAGAGAAATCGACATTATTAAACTTATAGCAAACGGATTGAGTAATGTGGAAATAGCTGAAAAACTGTTTATTAGTGTGTTAACTGTAAAAAAACATCGTACTAATATTTTAGCTAAATGCGATTCTAAAAACACAGCTCAACTGATAAAAAACTGTATTCTTCAAGGGATAATTTAGTGGTTTTTGAATTATAACTATACTCCTTTTGGTGTATTGTTTTGAAAATTTAGGTATCATAATTTTGTTTATAATTAAAAATGTAAACATTATGAAAAAAACTACTTTAGCGTTCATTTTATTTTTATCGGTTAATTTTTCCTTTTCACAAATTACCGAATATCTGTCAGGATTAAATAGCCCTACAAAAATGACAGTTGATGGAAATATCATTTATTTAAATGGTTGGGATAACATTTACACTATTAATACTGCTGATAGTTCACCATCTGCAAATTTAATTTATACAATGCCTACAGATTTTTACGCCTATAAGACACTAAAACTTGGTAATAGCCTATTTATTTTAGTAGAAAATTGGATTGAGGCTACAGACTCATTTGAAGGAATGTATATTGTGAAATTAGATGTAACCAATATTGGAGCTGGAACTCAAACCGTTATTAGTAGCCCAAATTTTATTGCTTCTTTTGCTCTAGTTGGAAATAGAATTTATTACTCACAAGAAATAGAAACCTCTCCAGATGTTTATACTACGGATATTTATAGTTTTGATGCGACACAAAGTACACCTGTTTCAATTTTAGAATATACTGATTTTGGTTTAGATGATGAAGCGGTGGATGATGTTGAAGTTTATAATAATGTATTATATATTTCTTCGGGTGGTGCTGAAAAAATATTTAAATTTGATTTATCTTCTAGTACATCAGTTCCTGAAGAATATTTAAACACTTCAGATTTAAACTTCAATAAAGGTATTTTTATAACTTCTACAGGATATTTATACGTTACGAATGCTCATGAAATTGAAAAAATAGATGTTAATAATCCTGCAGCTACGTTAGACTTTATAGGAAGTCAAACAACTTATCAAGATACATTTAATGGCACACCATATTATGCTAATTTCAGAGATGTAGTTTTAATTGGAAATAAACTATACATGACTTTAGAAGAGCAAGGAAGAATAGTAACTATAACTGATACAACACTTGGAACACCAAATTTTTCAGAACAAACTTTAAAAATGTTTCCTAATCCAGTAATATCAGATTTATTCCTAGTTGATAACACAGATTTCAATGAATTTGAGTTATTTGATCCTTCTGGTAAAAAAGTTAAAAATGGTAGTATTGAGTTTAATACAATAGACTTTAGTCAACTAGAAGTTGGTATTTATTTCTTAAATTTAAAGGGTAATAACAAACAAAGCAACTTTAAAATCATAAAACAGTAATTGAGTTTACACTGTAAAAAGTAAAATGATGATTTTGTTTTTTAAATATTATTGTTGCTGTTTTGCAGAAAAAATAATATTTTGACTATAGTTCATTTTGTTAATTACATGGAAAAATTAAAAGAGAGCGAAGTTTTCTAAACAGAAACATGCGTAATATAAAAAATGCCAAACTAAATAATAGCTTGGCATTTTTTTTTGAATCAATTATTAACTATTCTTTGGCTTCTGAATTTTCTTCTGCTTTTGAACCCATTCTATTCGCTTTTAAAAGTGGAGCAAATTTAAATTTGATTGATGCAATTTTCATATTGTCAGAACCAGATAAACCTTCGTTTTCAACTGTGTTTTTTCTAGTATCTAATGCTTCATAATACAATTTAATTTCATCCCAATCTTCTCTTGAGTAGCTTTCTTTGTTTTTTTCAACTGTTGAGGTAAAGTTATCATACACTCTTAAAATGTTGTCTTTGTTTACCCAAGAAAACGCCATATCGTCTCCAATATCTTCGCTTCCAAAAAGTGCTGTTCTCACAATTGATTTAGTAGCTGCTTTAGGTTGTTGAGCTAAATAATTGGCTTTGTACAATTCATATTTTTCGCTAGAAACTATGATTTTACCTTCTAATTCTTCGCGATCTTCTAAATCTTGTAATGCAACTTCAGCTGCAATTTTTCTTCTTTCGTGATCATTTTCAATGCTATCCCAGTTTGTTTTTAAGTCACTTAAAGCAACATTGTTTAACGAGTCTACATACATTTCATATGCCACAACTTCTTTTTCTGCATTGGTTTGCTTTTCATCTTTACATGAAATTAAAGCAACTCCTGATACAAGGGTAATAAGTAAAAATTTTAAATTTTTCATTTTTGATTGTTTATTTGTTAGAAATTTTTGAAATTAGTTTGGTTACTGCAAATTGAACTCCGTAACCTAAAATTTGTTTAAATGGATTTTTGGATTCGCCAACTACCATTCTTTTAGATAGATAACCACCTAAAACGCTGGTAATGGTTGAAAATAGATTGTCTTTGTTGGTAGCGGTTTTGTAAAATTCGGAAATACCTTGATTAACAATATTGGAAACGGTAAATGAATTGTGAACAGTAAAATATTGTTCTTTTAATTCAACGAATTCATTAGCTCGTTTTATTTTTAATGCAGCAATTTTGTTGTCAAGAATATCGGTTTGTTTGAGCGCTTTCATCCTTATAAATGGTTTGGATTACTTTCATCTTCAGAGATAATCTTATCTTTTAAAAGTTTAGAAACAATTAAATTGTCAATTGGAATTTTAATTAATGTTTTTCTGAAAATGAATACAATAATGGCGACTAAAAAATAAAATCCAGAAACTAGGAAAAATCCCATGGCATAATCATTTAAGAGTTTGCCTATAAAAAGACTAATTCCAATGTTAATAAACAAGGTAAACATAGCCACAATAATAGAGATTGAAATAACAACCGATAAAGAAGAGATTACATCTGATGTTTTATCTATGGTATTTAATTGTAGTAATTCAAAACTGGTTTTGGAATACTTTTCTGCTTTTTTGTAAAGTAGCTCTATATCGGTGGCTATATTTTCCATTGCTATTTCTTATCTGGTAATTTCGTTGCTCATTCGTTCTAATTTCGATTTTCCATCTTCAATAACTTCTTCTGCATTAGAAGTAAAGTTTGAATATTGATCTTCAACCGAAGCAATAAAATCAGTAAAACTTCCTTTTAAATTATCTTTTAAATCGGTTCCTTTTTGTGCAATTTTTCTTCTGGTGTTGCTTCCTTTATCTGGAGCAAACAATACGCCTAATAAGGCACCAACAGCTAATCCACCTAACACTCCTACGATAACATCTGTATTTTTCATACTATTATTTTTTAATGATTTATATTTCTCTTCCTTTGATTAATCTGAATAAAATCGCAATTACAGCGATTACCAACAAAATGTGAATAATATTACCCGCACTGTAAACAAAAAAACCTAATGCCCAAAGAATAACAAGCACTATGGCGATGGTGTATAATAAATTTGACATATCTTTATGTTTTAAAGTTTATAATTGACTAAGACAAGCTTTTGACTTATCTTTTCGAACTATAACAAAGGTGTAACTTATTGAATCAATTTGTGTTACATACCAAAGGCTAAATGTTACAGATTTCCCACATTTATTGAATTCTCGTTACTTTGAGTTTCCAAAACTTTGAACTAACTTTGCCAAACAACTAACACTAAACATCGTAACGTTTTGACTACACAACAACTTCAAGACCAAATCCAAGCTAAGAAATCTTTTCTATGTATTGGTTTGGATGTCGATTTGAATAAAATTCCCGAGCATTTACTACAAACAGAAGATCCTATTTTCGAATTCAATAAAGCGATTATCGATGCGACTCACGATTTGTGTGTTTCGTATAAACCAAACACCGCTTTTTATGAAGCTTACGGAATAAAAGGTTGGCAATCGTTAGAAAAAACCATCAATTACATCAACGAAAAGTATCCTGAAATTTTCACCATTGCCGATGCAAAACGTGGCGATATTGGTAACACTTCGTCTATGTATGCCAGAGCCTTTTTCAACGATTTAGATTTCGATTCGGTAACTGTGGCGCCTTATATGGGAAAAGATTCGGTAGAACCGTTCTTAGCATTTGAAGACAAACACACGATTATGTTGGCTTTAACGTCTAACGAAGGCGCTTTTGATTTCCAAACGCAAAATGTAGATGGAAAAGAATTGTACAAAGTGGTTTTAGAAACTTCAAAATCATGGAAAAACGCTCATAATTTGATGTATGTAGTTGGCGCAACTAAAGCCGAATATTTCACTGAAATCAGAAAAATTGTTCCTGATAGTTTCTTACTAGTTCCAGGTGTTGGCGCTCAAGGCGGAAGTTTAGCTGAGGTTTGTAAATACGGAATGAGCAAGAATGTAGGTTTGTTAATCAATTCTTCAAGAGGGATTATTTACGCTTCAAACGGAACTGATTTCGCTGAAAAGGCTAGGGAAGAAGCGTTGAAATTGCAACAAGAAATGAAAGAGATTTTGGGATAAATTTTAAAATCATGCAATTCACAGACCAATTAGGAACCCAACACACTTTTGCTTCAACTCCATTGCGAATTGTTTCATTAGTGCCTTCGCAAACCGAATTACTTTACGATTTAGGTTTGGAAGATAACATCGTTGGAATCACTAAATTCTGTGTGCATCCTGTTCATTTTAAAGCAACTAAAACGATTGTTGGCGGAACAAAAAACATCAAATTCGATAAAATAAAAGCACTTCATCCCGATATTATCATTTGTAATAAAGAGGAAAACACCAGAGAAATCGTAGAAGAATTATCTCAAATTTGTCCAGTTTGGGTAACCGATATTCTCACGATTGAAGATAATTTACAAATGATTCACGATTTTGGTCAACTTTTCAATAAACGAACTGATGCTCAAAAATGGATAGACAAAATTAACTTTGCTTACCAAGACTTTAAGCAATTTATCAAAGTTAAACCGATTAAAAAAGCAGCGTATTTTATTTGGGCAAAACCTCATATGGTAGCGGGAAATCATACGTTTATCAATGAATTATTGAAATTAAATCATTTCGAGAATATTTACGAAGTAAAAGAAGGGCGTTATCCAGAAGTCGAATTGAAGAAAATTCGTTTAGAAGGCGATCCTGATTATGTTTTTTTATCTTCTGAACCTTTTCCGTTTACTGATGAACATGCTTTTGAAATAGGGAGATTCACGCATCATGCAAAAACCGTTTTTGTAGATGGCGAAATGTTTTCTTGGTACGGAAGCCGATTGTTAAAAGCGTTTGATTACTTCAAAAAACTACATGCTAAAATTTAAAATTTGTTCAATCGTTAAGTTTGTTGAAAAGCAGTACATTTGGGCAAAATTACAATTTTGATTTCCTACACAATTTATAAAAACGAAACGAGTACAGAATGGGTGACTTTTGTTCATGGAGCAGGAGGAAGTTCGTCTGTTTGGTTCAAGCAAATTCGTGATTTTCAGAAGCATTTTAATGTCTTACTGTTGGATTTGCGTGGTCATGGAGATTCAAAAGAACAACTGAAATCGGCATTCAAGCAAAAATATACGTTTAAAGCTATTGCCGAAGACATTGTTGAGGTTATTGATTTTTTAAAAATTGAAAGTTCTCATTTTGTTGGAATTTCGTTAGGTTCCATCGTCATTCGTCAATTAGCAGAAATGCATCCCAATCGTGTCAAAAGCATGATTTTAGGAGGTGCCATTTTAAAAATGAATTTCCGTTCGCAAGTATTAATGCGATTAGGAAATACGTTTAAATACGTATTGCCGTATTTGGTGTTGTATAAGTTTTTTGCTTTTGTGATTATGCCGAAAAAGAACCACAAACAATCGCGTTTACTTTTTATCAACGAAGCCAAGAAATTGTATCAAAAAGAATTCATCAAATGGTTCAAACTTACCGCCGAAATTAACCCAGTGTTACGTTGGTTCCGACAAAAAGAATTGAATATCCCAACACTTTACGTTATGGGCGAAGAAGATTATATGTTTTTACCTTCGGTAAAGCAAGTCGTAGCTAACCACGTTAAAACCGCCGAACTTTTCATCATCCAAAACTGCGGACACGTTGTAAATGTAGAACAACCGGTTATTTTTAATGAAACGGTGATTGGATATTTGAAGAAAAGGTAGGTTGATTATACTTTAAAAATGGCGAGTAGCCATAAGCAACTTTTTAGATTGGGTTTTAACGTTCCCACGCTTGGCGTCAGTTGCGAACTTCGGAACTGATTATTTTCTGTTAAAGATAATATTTCTTGCGAAACGTGAACGTGAATTTACCACAAAATTCGCAATCTCGCCAAACTCCTGTTATAAGCAGGTTTTATGATTTTCTACATCATTTTGCAGTTTTAACGGTATCTGCGATTTTCATAAAACTTCCAGCGCCTGGTGCGCTACCGGCAACCATGAGTTTTACCATATCTTTAATAGCTTCTTCATTCAACTGAAAATGATTCTTTTCATGAGTTTCGAGAGCAACTACATGTGGTTTAAATACAGGAATTCCTTTTACAAATAATTGATATTGATATCCAACTTCAATAAATTCTTTTCGTTTGTTGAAAACGTAGAATCCCTGTTCGTCTTTATAATTATGTTTATATGGATAAACTTGAACATAATATTCGTTTGCAAAAGAACTTAATGTATCAGTTTTTCCCTTATTATAACTTTCTCTTTCGACTTCAATATTTTGTTGTTTTAGAGTAAAAATCTGTTCGTTTAGACTATCTAATCTTTCACTTAGTTTTTGAGCAACTTGAAATTCTACATTCGCGCTTACATTTTGTAGGTCTATAGATAATTTTTGATTGTCACTAATTAAAACATGCTTTTGATTTTTTAATATAATCATCCAAATAAAGCTTGTTATAACTATTGTCAAGCAAACAAAAATTGTAATTGTAATCATTTTATAAGTTTTTTTTTAAAAATATTAATCCTCTTCACCATTTGGAAACATCGCTTCACGTTCTCCGTCTGCATCATAAACATCTAACTCATTTCGTAAATTTTTAATACGTTTTTGAATATTAATTAAGATATTGTTGTCAAATTCATTGTATTGAAAACTTCGAATTTCTTCAAACTGATTTTCAAGACTAAAAAATTGCTCATTATAATCTTCATTTGGATTTACTGAAATTTGGTTTTCTAACTTCTCAATTTCTGTCTGAAGTTCTTTTAACATTTGATTCATATTTTCTATTTTAAGATTTGTGTGTTGTAAACTTGCCTATAACTCGTTTATATGCGAAACAAACTTTCGCATATACACCCAAATTTGGGTAGATTGGCGCAACTTAGTTGCATATTTCAAATATAAATAAATATTTACAAATCCCACAAACAAAAAATCCCCAATTGTTGAGGATTTCGTTTATTTTTTAGTTTTGCCTGAGTTGAACTTAAAGCGTTCTACTGGGCTTTCGAGTTTTTGTTTTTTGTCGGAAGGTTTGCCTTGTCCAAAAGGTTTTTTAGCAGGACCGCTTTTTGGTTTAAAAGGTTTTTTGTCACCTTCTTTTTTAAAATCGGGCTTTTTATCTTCTTTATAAAGTGGTGCTTTGTTTTTGGCTATTTCACCTAATACTTCTTTAGGGTTTTTAGGTTCTTCTTTAGTACCCCGCAAATGAATGACTAATCCGTTTAAGAAATTACGCAACAATTGGTCGCCACATTCCATAAAATTTGGATGGTCTTCGCTTCTAAATACGTTTGCTAATTCACCTTTTGAAACTCTAAAATTAACCAAGTTTAAAATTTCAATAATTTGGTCATCACGTAATTGCAACGCTACGCGTAACTTTTTAAAAATATCGTTGTTATTCATTTGTATAAAATATTAGGTCAAAGATATCCATTTAAATTAAGATTTCTTATTTTTACCGCAAAGAAATAATGTATGGATACGCTACAAGAAAAATTAAGTCTATTACAAGAGATGATTGCTTTTGCTTTAATCGATGGCGAATTGCACGATAGAGAGTATGATTTTTTGGAAATGGTAGCCATGGAATTAGAAATAGAAAAGCCGGTTTTTCATAAATTATTTGAAAACAGAGCTTCTGTTTCGGTCATTAAAGATGAGTTTCATAGAATTTGTCAGTTTTACCGTTTGGCTTTATTAATGCATTGCGATGGCGTTTTGCACGAAGCTGAACAAATTAAAATCAACGAAATCGGGATTAACATGGGATTGAATCCTTATGCCATGAAACGCGTATTAAATTTAATGAAAAACTCCCCAAACCGAATGGTCGAGGGAGATGTTTTATTATCGGTTTTTACTGAACAACATAATTAATTTGCAGGAACTTCATCGAAATTTACCATCCAGTTTACACCAAATTTATCGGTAAACATTCCAAAATAAGCACCCCAAAATGTTTTTTCCATTGGCATAATAATGGTTCCACCTGCTGAAAGTCCGTTGAATAATCTATCGGCCTCTTCTTTATTATTGGTATTGATGGATACGGAGAAATTGTTTCCAAAAGTAACATCGCCACTAAACGAAGTACTATCACTTGCCATTAAAATGGTTTCTTTACTAATTGGTAAACTCACATGCATAATGCGATTGCCTTCTTCTTCGCTAGGCGGAGGACAATTTTCATCGGCTGGCATATCTTTAAATCTACCCATATAGGTAAATTCGCCACCAAAAACCGATTTGTAAAAATTAAAAGCTTCTTCTGTATTACCATTAAAGGTAAGATATACGTTTACTGTTGCCATACTTTTTGTTTTAAGATTGATAATTTAAAAGTACAAAATTTATTTTAAAACAATTAAGCATTAAATTTATTGTCTCATAAAAATTTTCACAGTTATAATCATAAAAAAAGCTCCGAAATTTCGAAGCTTTTTTTATACTAATTGATATTTTAATAAATGAGTTTTGATGTTTTGGAATTACCATTAACATCTAAAACTTTTATGATTAAAGCTTGTTTAGATGCTAAAATATTTTTGATTTGTAATTCTTTAGAGGCAATATTTTTATTTTCATATAAAACGCTTCCTAAAACATTGTAAACAATAACTTCTCTAATATTTTCTGAAGCTAAAACAGTAATTCCTTCTTGGTTAGTGTAGATTTTTATTTCTGTTTCGTTCGTATTGTTATCACCAATACCAAGCGTTTCATTTTGGTATACTATCTCAAAGCGATTATCAAATGTTCCAATCTCTGAAGTAAAATTATAGGCTCCATTTGAAAGATTATGAGTAATATCAGAGAGTTTATCTTTAAGGTAAATATGCTGATTACTAAATACTCCATCAGTTGAATCGATTTCAATTTTAAAATTACCAGAATTTAAAGCTTTAAAGCCTAATGGTACAATGTCTTCAACCATAAATGGATTTGATTTTCCTTGAATTACAAATGGTTCATCATCAATGATACTGTAAAGCATCGATTTTGAAGTGTCTAAAGGTCTACCATCTATTTGATTGTCATAATTTTGAGTAGATCCATCCATATAACCAATTAAAATTTGGTTATATGAAGTGTTGTCATCATTAAAATTGATCCAAAATCTGCTTTTATTCAATTCAACAATATTGCTTCTAAAGAATTGCGTGCTTGTTGCAGCATCAACACGTTGTTTGTTTTCAAAATACGCAGTGCCCGCAGAAGTTGCATTAATATAAAAACCTTGACCTGTTTGTATAGTTCCATTAGGGATTTTGCTACTAGCAAACGCAGCTGTACCTCCTAGAGTAGTGTAAGATGCAAAATTGTTTTGTGGATAAGAACCCGAACTTGCAGGTGTTGTATTAGTCCAAAAATACAATGTACCTATATTTGGATTCTTACTTAAGAAAACATTAGCACTTATAGGAGATGCATAAGGATTTCCTAGAAGGTTATACCCTAGACCAACACTTTGGCTGATATCTCCATTAGAAGGAACACCGGTAAATTGACCGTTATGAACTGTTGCACCTGTAAGCGTGTTGGCAGCTCTAATCATATATCCTTTTCCAGGAGTAAAATTAGTAGTTGCATTTACCGAATTATAAGCTGTTGGGGTAGTAGTTCCTGTAAAAAGGTATTCGTAAAAACGATTAGATAAGGTATTTGGTGAGAAAGATTGCAATTGTTGACCAACAACAGGTGATGACCAAGCCGTGTAATCTAATCTAACCATTGAAGTGGAGTTTCTTTTCACAGTTATTGAACCTAGGTTTGAATCCTTGTTAATTTGTCTCAAAGCACCATTATTCTCAATAATTAAGTTTGAACCAGTATCCACAGTTAATCCTCCACCTATAATAAGTGTATGACCACTATTAAATGTTACTTGCGCATTATTTGAAATATTTACAGTACAAGCTGATAAATTGCCAGTAGAATTATAATTTCCTGTAAAATTTGCTTCAACACCTGCTGTAGGCACACCACTTGACCAAGAACTTCCATTCCAAGTAGTCGAATTTCCATTGCATAATGTTAAGGTTAGCTCATACATACCATTACCATGTGTTCCGATAAGTAGTTTGTAATCAGCTGGTCTGTAAACTAATGAACTAACTAATGCAAATCCAATTTCATTTGGAGCTTCTCTGGTCCAATCAGTAGTCAGAGGATCTGTTGTACTGAATAAACCTCTAGTTGTACCTACGTAATAGATGGTTTGACCTCCAACTTCTGCAATTGCAGCAGATCGAACAGATAAACTTGAAATATTTCTTTCTACTAATGTCCATGTAGGAGTAGCTGCAGTTGCATTAGTCGTTAAGAAAATACTTTGGGTTCCATAGTTTGAATAAGTAGCCAATACAATATTTCTATTTGTAGGATGAATTGCCAATCCAGTTACGATAGATGGAAAACTCAACGTAGCTCCAGGAGGTGTTATGTCAACAGCAGCACTAAAACTAGCTGCGTTTTGTGGGTCATTTAATCTGTAAATATGTCCTTCATCTCCACCTAATAAAAGATAGCTAGTAGCTGAATTGTAAGCACCCCAAGTGGTTGAAAATTTTTGAAAATAATCCGCATCACCTTGTAATGCAGTTGTTCCCAAATTGGTCCAAGTTCCTGCAGTAACACCTGAAGAATTTGTAGTTCTCCATAATGTATTTTGACCTGCATAATACAGTGCATTATTATTACTTTGATCTAAATGAAAATAAGTAACAAATTCACTAACAGAACCTGTAGGTGTAATTGTAGCTCCAGTAGGACAATCACGATAAATTCTTCCTCCTTGAGATCCCATGAAAAATGGAATACAAGCATTATCTCTAGAAATAGCTGCTGCCACACCATCACCGCTAAAAACAGAACTCATGTTTGTTAAATTAGCTTCGCCAAAGCTTGTACCCCCGGAGGTAGTTCCATTATCTTGAGCACCACCAATTACCCCATCAGAACCACTTAATGGGTCAATGTTGACATGATAATATTGATAGGTTTGATAATTATTATTTAGATTCGTCCAACCCACAGTTGCAGCATTCAAATCAATAGTTTTATGAATACCACCGTCTGTTCCTGAGAAAAGTACGTTAGGGCTGAATGGATTAAATTCTAGAGCGTGCACATCTGGGTGATGGTTTGTTCCGCCTCCATTGTTCCATAAAGCATAGGTTGAAGGACCATCATATCCTCCAATTCTAACAAAAGCATCGGTATTAATATTGTTTATTTTGTAAGCATTAGTACCGCCGATTACAACAAAATTTGCATTATCAGGTTTTACAGAAACTACTAAATCATAAGCTCCTTGTGAATCAAATGGGTCATTTCCTGCACTTCCTCCTGCCTCATCTGGAATTTTAGAAGAAAAGTTCGTCCAAGTAGTGGTTCCTTGATCCCAACGCCATAAGTCTGAGTCGCCAGGCGAAGGAGTAGATGCATCTGAAAGATAAAGTACGTATAAAATATTTTGATTTGAAGGAGCCAAGCTTAAAACAGCTCTACCCGTTTGATTCCAACCTGTTGGAGTTCCATCATTTGCAATTCGAGTCCAAGTTCCTGCTGCAGCTCCAGTTGCATTGTTGCTTGTCCAAATTCCTTCACTTGCTACAGGTCCAGATCCTGAAAAAGCAGCATATACTCTTCCAGAACTTGTTATAACTACATCAGTGAGTTGTGATGTATTAAAACCACCAGCTGCAATTACCTCTGTCACCCATGTACCAGCTGAAATATCAAAACGGTAAATGGCACCTAATGCAGCAACAAATAAATCTCCTGTTGTTGGATGTACCGCTATTTTAGTTATAATATCAAATCTTTGGTCAAAAGTAAATTCTTGGTTGGCAGCAGGAAATGACATCTGTGTCCAAGTGTTGCCACTATCTGTTGACCTCCAAATTCCATGTCCAGCATACAAAGCACCACTTAAACTGGCGCTATTTCCTAAACCTTCTCCCGTACTGTAGTAACAGATGTTATGAAAACCAGCTCTTGGATCTTGAGCAATTGAAGATACGTTGTGTTGAGCACTTTGAGAAGAAATTTTGGTCCATGAAGCACCACCATTAATAGTTTTAAAAACACCACCACTAATAGCACCTGCAAGAATAGTATTTCCAGTAGCATCATTAAGATCAAAAACAACACTTCTAGTTCTTCCTCCTAAATTACCCGGTCCTCTATTTATAAAACTTGGTCCAGATGCTCTTGAAGTTTCACTATTAAAGGAAAGTTCAGCTCTTTCAGATTGAATAGTTTCTTGCAATTTATCGTTTGCTGAAATTCTGCCAGTTAATGGATTTACTTGTCTGTAATACTCATACAAAAGTCTACCTTCATTAAATAAAGCTCTTTCTTCTAGAGTTTTCTTCTTTCCAGCTTGAGTTACATAAATTACTTTTCTTTTAATCTTTGAATTTGATTCAGTCAAATTTTCTTTATCCGATTCATTCAATTCATCTGATTTCTCAGTGATTAAGACACTCTTTTTATTATTGGAAGTTAAATTCTGTTTCGAATCTGTTTTTCCATTAACTTTTATTTCCTGAAATGATCTATTTGTCTTTTTTTCATTTATATTTTCACGATGTGACGGAATTAAAAAATAGGAAGACAATAAAATGGCAATCACAAAAACAGTTAGTGTTATTTTTTTTATCATAGTTTTAATTGAGTTTGGGGTCTAATATGCAACAAACTTAAAAAAAATAAATGTACATTAAGAAAAATTAGTTCTTTAATTAAAATTATGACTGTTGTTTTTTATGTAATCTACGATTAAAGTTACGATGTCTTCTCCGGTTTCGTCTTCAAAGAATAATTCGTCTAAGTCTTCCCAACTCGAATTATATAAGGAGATACATTTAAACGTTTTTTAAAAACCGCATAAAAAAAAGAGAGTGAACTAGCACTCTCTTTTTTTAGTTGTAGGTAATGCTAAAATTACCTTGGGAAATAGTCATGGTTTGGGAATTTCCTGTTGCAGTGAAATTGAAAGTTCCTACAATTGTATTTCCAGAATGAGATGTGATGTTTATGGTACCTCCTGTTGTTGTATAGTCGATATTAGAATTATTATTAAATCCAGCATCATAATTATTTCCATCAATAGTATGTGAACCAACGGTAGCATTTTCAGGAATCATTATAGAATAAATACCGTAATCAGCACCAAGATTTGTATTGTATCCGTACACAACTATTTTATTAGCTTCACTAACTTGTTGAATCATTAAATACTTTCCATCACTATTATCCGTATTCATATTGAAAACATTACCACTATTTAGTTTTAATGACATATTTCCGTTAGAATATAATTGTTGGCTAATAACTGTAATGTTGTTAAAAGTTCCATTAGTAACTGATATTTCTGTTGGAGTGTCAAAACCAATTAAGGTTCCACTAAAAGTTCCTGAAATTGTTCCATTGGCAATGTTGTAAGAACTGATTGTTAATGTGAATGTTCCATCCGTTTCATCAGAACTATACGAGTCGTCCATGGTGTTATAACTTAAATTTCCATCTGCATCGAATCCATTAAAAGTATAAGTTCCTGTTGATAAATTCTGTAAAGGAATGTTGATTGCTAACGATGAAGAATTTGATGCAGTACCTAAAATTTGAAGAACACTACCATTAATTTCATCAAAATTAACAGATTGAACTGCCGCAACCGCTATATTAGAACTCCAATTTTGTCCATCTATAGTAGCTGTAATCGAGCCTGTTAATGAAGATTCATCAGAAGAATCACTTGAACATGATGTTAGAATTACAAAACAAGCAATGAGAGAAATAATTTTTTTCATTTTTAATTTATAATGATTAATTTGTTAAAAGTAAAAATTTAGGATTTATCTTGCAAATTTTTAATTTCATAAAGCAACTTTTTAGCTTTTATAAATCAAATACTTTTGAAACTTTTTGCATTATTTTTGAATAAATCTTTATTTTTTACTTAAGCTCCAAACTGATTTCCGTTGGCTTTAATGTAATCTACGATTAAAGTTACTATGTCTTCTTCGGTTTCGTCTTCAAAGAATAATTCGTCTAAGTCTTCCCAACCAGAAATGATGTTTTCGTCTGCTTTTTCAATGAATTCAATTCTTTTTTCAACGTCAGACGAATAGGTTTTAGCAGGAAATAAGCCTAATGCCTTTGAAATCAATTCAGCTGTTTTAAATGCTTTAATTTCCTTGTATGACGTGATAACTTCTTCTGCAAAATCACCTGCTTCTGAACTGAAAAAGAATTGAAAACCACCTTCTCCCATAGCGCCTTCAAATAAATCTACAAAAACGAATACTTTTTCTTCATCGGTTAACGAAGAGAAGTCTTCTGTTTCTTCTTTTTTCTGCCAAATGATTTCTCCAATAGCTTCAATAATTTTGATTTCGTCTTCTAATTTTAGAATGTTTTCAATTTTGCTCATATACTTTTTTATTACAGGTTTTATATTCTTGTCATCCTGAACTTGTTTCAGGATCTAATTTTAGTTTGTTTACTGAGAAGCGGAAACGAGTTCAGCTTGACAAAATTTAGATTAAATTACAATTTTTCTTGCAATGCTTTTATATCGTCACGTAATTTGGCAGCTTGCATGAAGTCTAATTCTTTTGCAGCTTTTTCCATCATTTTACGCATGTCTCTTATTTTCTTTTCTATTTCTGGTTTTGATAAATACAAACTTTCTGGCTCAGCTGCTTTTAACGCTTGATTTTCATAATATTGTGTCGATACCGAATTATTTCCTAAAGCGCTTCCTAAACTCTTATTTAAGGCTTTTGGCGCTAATCCGTGTTTGGTATTGTAATCGATTTGTTTTTGTCTTCTGTAATTGGTTTCGTCAATCGTTTTTTGCATTGAATTCGTAATTTTATCCGCATACATAATGGCTTTCCCATTTATATTACGAGCAGCACGACCTACGGTTTGCGTTAACGAACGATGACTTCTTAGGAAACCTTCTTTATCGGCATCTAAAATCGCAACTAACGAAACTTCGGGTAAATCCAAACCTTCACGTAATAAGTTGACACCAATTAGTACATCAAAAATACCTTTACGTAAATCTTGCATGATTTCCACACGCTCCAAAGTATCTACATCGGAATGAATATAGCGACAACGAATCGCAACTTTGGTTAAATATTTTGCCAATTCTTCCGCCATACGTTTGGTTAAGGTGGTTACCAAAACACGTTCATCGGCTTCGCATCTTAGCTGAATTTCCTCAATTAAATCATCAATTTGATTCGCACTTGGACGAATTTCAATGATAGGGTCCAATAAACCGGTTGGACGAATGACTTGTTCTATATAAACGCCTTCTGTTTTCTGTAATTCATAATCAGCAGGTGTAGCCGATACATAAATAACCTGATTTTGCAAGGCTTCGAATTCTTCAAATTTTAGTGGACGATTGTCCATTGCAGCGGGCAATCTGAAACCATATTCTACTAAGTTTTCTTTACGACTTCTATCGCCACCATACATAGCATGCACTTGTGAAATCGTAACGTGACTTTCATCTACAACCATTAAAAAATCATCTGGAAAATAATCTAATAAACAGAATGGTCTTGTTCCAGGTTCTCTTCCATCTAAATAACGAGAATAGTTTTCGATTCCAGAACAATATCCTAATTCGCGAATCATTTCCAAATCGAAATTGGTGCGTTCTTCTAGTCGTTTTGCTTCTAAATGTTTGCCAATTTCTTTGAAATAATCAACTTGTTTGACCATATCTTGTTGGATAGCCCAAATGGCATTTTGTAACACATCTGGCGAAGTCACAAACATATTCGCAGGATAAATGGTTAGTTTTTCATACTTTTCAATGACTTGCGACGTTTTTGGATCATAAGCTTCAATTTCTTCGATTTCATCACCAAAAAAGTGAATTCGGAATGGTTCATCGCCATAACTTGGGAAGATTTCCACAATATCTCCTTTGATTCTGAAATTTCCAGCTGCAAAATCAGCTTCGGTTCTTGAATACAAACTTTGGACTAATTGATGTAATAATTTGGTACGGGAAATTTGCTGACCTGCTTCTAAATTGATTACGTTTTTTTGAAACTCAACCGGATTTCCAATTCCATACAAACAAGAAACCGAAGAAATCACAATAATATCTCTACGACCTGAAAGTAGAGCAGAAGTTGTGCTTAAACGCAGTTTTTCTAACTCTTCGTTGATAGATAAATCTTTTTCAATATAAGTTCCAGTAACGGGAATAAAAGCTTCGGGTTGGTAGTAGTCGTAATACGAAACAAAATACTGCACTGAATTATTTGGAAAAAACTGTTTGAACTCAGAATACAACTGTGCTGCTAAAGTTTTGTTATGCGCTAAAACTAAAGTTGGACGCTGAACTTCTTGCACCACATTTGCCACCGTAAATGTTTTTCCAGAACCGGTTACACCTAATAATGTTTGGTACTTTTCACCATTTAAAATGCCTTTTGAAAGTTTTTCAATGGCTTGCGGTTGGTCACCAGTAGGTTTGTATTCGGATACGACTTGGAATTTCATTAACTAAAGCTAAAGAGTTTAATAGGTGCAAAGTTACAAAGTTAAGCTAAGATTTTTTCATTACGGAATAAATTATATATTTGTTCTAAGAGTTTCCCAAAGCTCTAATAAAACTTAACTACATGAAAACAAAAAACGCATTACTTTTATTAGTACTTGTTGCTAATTTATCATTTTCTCAAACGTTTATTCAGCAATATCAAGATATTGTGAATCAGGCTTCCCAAACGAATATTACGAACTCCTTAACTGAATTTGAAGCTTTTGGTGTTAAAAGAAGAGGAACTCCAGCTTTAGAAAATACTTATAATTGGTTGCGAAATAAATACTTAAGTTATGGTTATGCGGCTGGTCAATTGCAAGAAGATACGTTTACAAATGCAGGCTTTACTTGTAAGAATTTAATTTTGACTAAAGTAGGTACGGTTTATCCAAACACCTATGTAATTGTTTGTGGTCATTACGATTCAATTTCTGGAACAGGAACAAATGATAATGGTAGCGGAATTGCTACGATTCTTGAAGTAGCACGTTTATTGCAAAATGTGCCAACGGAATATTCTATAAAATTCATCAATTTTAGTGGTGAAGAAGATGGTTTGTTGGGAAGTCAGCATTACGTAAATACGATTGTAAATGGCACAACTCCAAAAATGAATATAAAATTAGTTTTCAATATTGATGAAGTAGGTGGAATTGCAGGAATGACAAATAATTCGATTACTTGCGAGCGTGACACAGGTAATCCAAGTTCAAATAATGCTGCGTCAAACACGATGACGAACGAATTGATTAATTGTGTTGAATTGTATTCGCCGTTAAATGGTGTTTTATCGTATGCTTATGCATCGGATTATATGCCTTTTGAAGAAAATAATGAGATAATAACTGGTTTTTTTGAGACCAATGAATCGTCTCATCCACATTCTCCAACGGATTTATTGGTTAATATGGATCCGGTTTATAATTTTAATGTGGCAAAAGCAGCAACTGGCGCTGTACTTCACTTTGCGATAGCTTCTACAGCTCTAGGAACAAATACATTTGACAATGATTTGCAGATGAGTTTTTTCCCAAATCCTACAAAAGAGATTTTAAATATCAATTTTGGAAAATTAACGAATCAAAAAAGCTCAATTAAGATTGTGGATATCAATGGAAAAGTAGTTTTTGCTTCAACTATTGAAAATCCTAGCATAATTGAAAGAATCAATCTTCCTAATTTATCAAAAGGAATGTATTTGGTGAACGTAACTTCAGAAAATGCAGAAATAAATAAGAAGATAATTATCGATTAATCCCAACATTCCATTAACAACAAATCGCCTTTTTCGTGAGAAATGGAAACAATTCCGTCTTCAGTAACATGATTGCTGCTTCCGGTTTTGTATCCAATTGTTAGTGAATGATTTTCTAAAGGATAAAAAAGATTTTTTGAATGTATTCCCGTTACTTCTCCAATTGGAATTAATGATATTGGCGTGTTTTTAGTATACCATTTTTCAAAGGTATTTGGCAATAAAAAAATCTTAGAATGATCATCTAACAACACAATTTTTAGTTGGTTTCTAAATTTAACGATGCTTGTTATGTTTGTGATAGTATGATCGGCGCGTTTTCCAGTTGCCCAAATAACATTTACCGCTTTATGACCTTTTTCAATAAGATAATCAAAGGCTTTTTCTAAATCGGTTTTATCTTGATTTGGTGTATGAACAATTTCTAACGGATATTGTTTTTCTAAATAATATTCTGGATTAAAACCTCGGTCAAAATCGCCCAATAACACGTCAACTTTAATTCCTAGTTCTAAAACACGTTCAATTGCAGAGTCTAAAACAATTACCAGTGGCGACCATTCTAATAACTGACCTAATAATTCTTCACTACAGGAAGCTCCGTTAGCAATAATTAAAGCAGGTTCTTGGTCGTCGCGAACAATGTGATGTGAAGACATTTTTTAGATTTAAAGTCGTAAAGATATTGTTTAAAAAAATCAAGCACAAGTACTATTACAACTTCAACTTTCAATTTTTGATAGTTGCTTGTTTTTGAATGACTATTGTACTAAGTAATTAACAGTATCAATTTCAGATAAATGAAAATAACCTAACGGATAATTATTGTTGTTTGTTGTATTCGTAATATTTCCTCTAATGGTAGCTGGTGGAGTTGCAAACGGATTTCCAGAACCACTTCCTGCAATGGTAATCAATTTATTCATGTAATTGTGATAGCTTTTAGAAACGCCTTGAACACTTAAATCTAATGTAATTCCAGGTTCAGTTTCGCTACTACCATAAAAACCAAACATTACGTTTCCTTGGAAAAATTCATCGCTAACCACACCAAATTCTGGAATTTGTTTGTTTGGATTTTTAACGCCTAATAAATAATAATTTTCTTCGGCTCCATTGTCTTGGTAAAAATATTTAATTTGAATTTCGTCTTCACCACTAATACCAACAACCGTTTCTTGTGTAACATTTATAATGTCAGGTGTAGCAAACAAAGCGCTTGATGCAGTATAAATAGCTCCTTCGTAAAGAATTTCTAATCGATATACTTCTCCAATTACCGGCTGAAAATTATCACAAACATAATCTCCTGTTGAAGGAACTTCAATAAAGTTAAAAACTACATTTGAACTATTCGTAACGGTAACGATTGCTCCATTTGCAGGAAGAACATCATTAGTATAAAAATCGTTCGTTAAGCTTAATTTTATGGTTTGATTTTCACCTGTTGTTCCTTTTTGCCATTTAATTATAGCATCAATAACCAATTTAAGTTCTGAGTTGTCCAAATCAATATCTACAACTTCTTCACAACTTATTGATAAAATTGTTGTGAAAAATAAAATGCTATATAAAAGAATCTTTTTCATGGTTTTAAAATTTAAAATTATAAGATACCGAAGGCACAATTCCGAAAATAGAAAGCTTAACCGCTTCATTTGCTCCAGTTTCAGCATTTTGTCTAAAAGTTATTGAAGCAGCGTTATAGCGACTGTATATGTTGTAAATTCCAAAAACCCATTCGCCTTTGAATTTTTTATTTTCATACTTTTTTGGAGTTAAAGTGGCTGAAATATCCATTCGGTGATAAGCAGGTAATCGGTCTTCGTTTCTAGAATTATAACTTGGAACTGTTACACCTTGAAAAACATATTTTCCTGTAGGATATGTCACAGGTTGTCCTGATTGAAGTGTGAAATTCGCTCCAAAACTCCATTTTTTATTTAATTTATAACTTCCGGTAACCGCTAAATTATGGGTTTTGTCATACGCAGAACGATACCAATCGCCATTGTTGATACCAATTTCTGTTGGTGTTCTTCCTGGAGTTTGTTGTTCTGAACGTGATAACGTATAAGAAATCCATCCGTTTAAACGACCTTCATTTTTTCTCAGCATCATTTCTAAACCATACGAACGCATTCTTCCGTTTAATAATACTTGTTCAATGGCTTCATTTGCAATTAAATCGGCACCATCAATGTAGTCGATTCTATTTTGAACTTTTTTGTAATACGTTTCTAATTCTAAAGTGTAATCTCCGTCTTTAAAATTTTTAAAATAACCCACTGCAATTTGGTCAGCAATTTGAGGTTTAATGTAATTATCACTCGGTGTCCAAACGTCTAATGGAGTAGGTGAAGCGGTGTTTGAAACCAATTGCATGTATTGCACCATTCTATTATATCCTGCTTTTATCGATTGATCTTTATCAATTTCGTATGAAATCGTAAATCGAGGCTCAAAATTTGAATAATCAGCTATTTTTTCATTTGAACCAAAATACTTTGTAGAAGTTGGAGTTGCTTTTTCATAAATTTTCAACTCTTCATCATACAAAACCGGTTGATTGTTGTCGTAATAATTGATGGTAGAAGCTCCAACTCGATAAAAAGAACTAAAACGAATTCCGTACATAACGGAAAGTTTATCAGTTAAATTTTGTTCTACTTCGGCATATAAAGCGTTTTCAAAAGCATATTTTTTATCCAACTGTCTAAAGTTGATTGATGAATTTTCATCTAATGGTTCAATGGTTCCGGGATTAATATCGAATTTCGTTACATTGGCTCCAAAATTAAATTTTACTTTATCGGATGCGTAGTATTTAAAATCGTATTTCAAATTATAGTTTTGAATGGTTGATTCCCAATTGAATCCAATGAAATCCAGCTCTAATCCATAAAAATAATTGCTATAAATCACCGATAAATTCGAAAATAGTTTATCCGAGAACAAGTGATTCCAACGCATGTTAAGTGTTGAGTTTCCATAAATATTTCGGAACGATTCATTTAAGTTGAAAATATCACGACCAAAATATCCAGATAAGTATAAGTTATTGTTTTCGTTGAGTTTGTAATTCAGCTTGGTGTTCAAATCATAAAAGTAAGCTGAGTTTTTATTATCAGTTAATTTTAAGAATAGGTGAGCATATGAACCTCTTCCTGCAATAAGAAAAGAACCTTTGTCTTTTACAATTGGACCTTCAGCTAATAAACGACTTGAAATCAAACCAATTCCTCCGTTCATACTGAATTTGTTACTGTTTCCGTCTTTTTGGTAAACATCTAAAACCGAAGCGGCTCTTCCTCCAAAACGAGAAGGAATCCCACCTTTATAAAGCTTCAAATCTTTAATCGCATCCGCATTAAAAACCGAAAATAATCCAAAAACGTGTGAAGTATTATAAAGCGTAGCTTCGTCTAAAAGTACTAAATTTTGATCGGCTCCACCACCACGAACATTAAATCCTGATTGTCCTTCACCAGCATTGGTAACACCTGGCAAAAACAAAAGCGATTTAATAATATCAACTTCACCCATTAAAACTGGCATTTGCTTAATGGTGCTAATGGCCAGTTTATTAACGCTCATTTCGGGTTTTTTGATATTGGTCTTATAGGCGTTTTCTGTAATGACAACTTCTTTAAGTTCTTGTTTACTTTCTTTTAAACTGAAATTTTTCTTTACATTTTGATTGATTTCCAGTTTTTCAAAAAAGGTTTCAAATCCAATATAGCTAATTTGAAGTGTGTAATTTCCGTTGGGTAAAGTGATAGAATAGAAGCCATATTCATTTGTATATGTTCCAATATTTAATTCAGAAACATAAACCGAAACACCAATTAAAGTTTCATTATTATTGGCATCAGAAATGACTCCACTTAGGGTTACCTTTTCTTGTCCGAATCCCAAAAGTGAAAAAAAGAATAAAAACCAATAAAGTTTTTGTTGTAGTATCATTTCGGTATAGATTTTGTACTACAAATTTCACAAAAAAAATATGCAATAGTTTAAAACAAATGTTAATTTGTAATCAAAAATCAATTATTGTTTTAATTTTACAAAATTCAATGTTATCCCAATGAAGACCAAAATCTTTACACTACTTTTTATCCTTCAATTTGTGCTGGTTTCAGCGCAAAAAGATTCTCCATTTAAAGCCTCTAAATTAAAGTTAAATTGGGACGAACCTGCAAAAGTGGAGACTCCTTCTACTACCAAATCGTTACCTTATAAAAGTATTTTTGATAAAAATGATGATTATTTGAAAAAGTATTCGATTCTGAATCAGAAAAAAGGTGAAGAAAGTGTAATGGTTCAAAAAAATGAATTCAAAAATCNNAGAAGAATTAAAAAGAAAATTAAATAATCAAGACAAAGAAATCAAACCAGAATATCGTTCTAATCAGTTTTTAGGAGAATTTCGGGTAATGACTAAATATGTAAAGGTTGTTTGTCGTGATCATGAATACCCAGATGGAGATAGAGTTCGACTATTAGTAAATGATAAAACTTTAGTTTATGAAATATTGCTTGAAGCAGCCCCAAAAGAATATTATATTGATATTTCGGAAGGTTTCAATAAATTAGACTTTGTTGCTTTAAATCAAGGTTCTTCAGGGCCAAATACGGCTGCGTTTAGTGTTTTTGATGATGCAGGAAACTTGATTACTTCAAATGAATGGAATTTAACAACCGGAATTAAAGCTTCGATTGTAGTTATTAAAGAAGAAGCTAAGAAAACAAAATAAAAAAAGCGACCCAATCAGGTCGCTTTTTTGTTATATAATGTTTGAGTCTTAACTCAATTTTGCTAAAATCGTATTCAAAGTTTCACTCGGACGCATTGCTTTCTCTGTTAATTCAAAACTTGGATGATAATAACCACCAATTTTCTGTTCTTTACCCTGAGCGGCAATTAATTCAGAATTAATTTTAACTTCGTCAGCCGTCATTGCTTCAGCAATTGGAGTAAAAGTTGCTTTCAATTCAGCATCTTTAGTTTGGTTAGCTAAAGCTTCAGCCCAGTAAAATGCTAAATAGAAATGTGAACCTCTATTGTCAATTCCACCTACTTTTCTTGCCGGAGATTTGTCTTCTGCTAAGAATTTTGCATTTGCTTCGTCTAAAGTATCTGCTAAAACTTGCGCTTTTGTATTGTTTTGCGTTTGTGCTAAATGCTCTAAAGAAGCTTGTAATGCTAAGAATTCACCTAATGAATCCCAACGTAAATAACCTTCTTCAATAAATTGCTCAACGTGTTTTGGAGCCGATCCACCAGCACCTGTTTCGAACAATCCACCACCGTTCATCAATGGAACGATTGATAACATTTTAGCCGAAGTTCCTAATTCTAAAATAGGAAATAAATCGGTTAAGTAATCACGCAATACGTTTCCAGAAACTGAAATTACATCTTTTCCTTGACGGATGATTCTCAATGTTTCTTTCATGGCATCTTTAACATCCATAATACGAATGTCTAAACCAGTTGTATCGTAATCTTTTAAGTATTTTTCTACTTTTTTGATGATTTCTCTATCGTGTGCTCTGTCTATATCTAACCAGAAAATAGCAGGAGTATCTGATAATCTCGCTCTATTAACCGCTAATTTTACCCAATCCTGAATAGGAGCATCTTTCACTTGACACATTCTAAAAATGTCACCCGCTTCTACTTTTTGAGATAATAAAACGTTTCCATTTTCGTCTTCCACGTTTACAATTCCATTTTCTTTTAATTGGAATGTTTTATCGTGAGAACCATATTCTTCTGCCTTTTGAGCCATTAATCCAACGTTTGGAACTGAACCAATTGTTTTAGGATCCAAAGCGCCATTTTGCTTCATTTCATCAATACAAGCCGAATAGAAACCAGCATAAGAACGATCTGGAATAATAGCGATAGTATCTTCTTCTTTTCCTTCTGTATTCCACATTTTCCCGCCACTACGCGCTAAAGCAGCCATAGAAGCATCTACAATTACGTCAGAAGAAACGTGGAAATTCGTAATTCCTTTTTCTGAATTTACCATAGCCACACGTGGACCATTAGCTAAAGCATCAGCAATTGCTTGTTTTATTTCCGCTTCTTGAGGAATTCCTGCAATTTTGTTGTATAAATCTTGTAATCCGTTATTTGGATTGATATCTAATGAATTGAATAATTCAGCATATTTAGTGTAAACATCAGCAAAGAAAGTTTCAACGATAGCTCCAAAAATAATTGGATCAGAAACTTTCATCATCGTTGCTTTTAAATGTGCCGAAAGCATTACGTTTTTCGCTTTAGCATCAGCAATAGTTGCTTTAGCGAATTGTTTTAAAGCATTTAAGTTCATCACTGAAGTATCAATGACTTCACCTGCTTTTAAATTAGAGAAATCTTTTAAAACAGTACTTGCTCCATTATCTGCATTGAAAACGATTCTAAATTTCCCGTCTTTTTCAATAGTTGTAGAATTTTCAGTTCCGTAGAAATCACCTGAATTCATGTGAGCTACTTCAGTTTTACTATCGGAAGCCCAAGTTCCCATTTTGTGTGGATTCGCTTTAGCATAGTTTTTCACTGCTTTTGGCGCTCTTCTGTCAGAGTTTCCTTCGCGTAAGACTGGATTTACAGCCGAACCTAATACTTTACTATATTTTGCTTTAATTTCTTTTTCAGCATCATTTTGAGGTTCTTCAGGAAAATTAGGAATATTAAATCCTTGCGATTGTAATTCGGCAATTGCTTCTTTTAATTGAAGAACTGAAGCAGAAATATTTGGTAATTTGATAATGTTAGCTTCTGGAGTATTTGCTAGTTGTCCTAATTCGGTAAGTGCATCACCAATTTTTTGATCTTCTTTTAAAAACTCTGGAAAGTTAGATAAAATTCTGCCTGCTAAAGAGATATCTCTGGTTTCTATAGCAATGTTTGCGGTTTTTGTAAAGGCTTTTACAATAGGTAAAAACGAATGTGTTGCCAACATTGGCGCCTCATCCGTAATGGTATACATTATTTTAGATTGATTGGACATGAATGTTATGTGTTTGTTTGAATATAATTTGTAAAATCTGCCAAATATAGGAAATTCGAAAGAAATAATTTAGGATAAAGGCTTAAATCTTGCATAAAATTCAATAAAAAAAGCCACAACAATGTTGCGGCTTTTTATACTTGAGAAAGTACAAATTAGTTTTTGTATCTTCTTTCTTTGATTTTTGCTTTTTTACCAGTAAGATCTCTAAAGTAGTAGATACGAGCTCTACGAACTTTACCTCTTTGGTTCACTTCAACTTTTTGTAAAGCTGGCATATTTACTGGGAAGATACGCTCTACACCAACAGCTCCAGACATTTTACGGATTGTAAAAGTTTCAGTTGCTCCAGCACCTCTTCTTTGGATTACAACTCCTTTGAAGAACTGAGTTCTAGTTTTTTCACCCTCTTTAATTTCGTAGTACACAGTGATAGTATCACCAGCTCCGAATACAGGGAAATCTTTTTTTGTTACAAATTCGCTATTAACGAAATCAACTAAATTTGACATAATCGTAATTATAAATGTTTGATTCAAAGCAACATACACGGTTATCGTCAGAGGTTGGTTCAAAGTGGGTGCAAAATTAAGTTATTTTATTGAAAATACAAATTTTTGTAGTCTATTTTTAATTATAAAGTACCTTGTTTCGGAAAGAATTCAAAAAAGTATCAATAAAAGTACTGATGATGGCATCAATATTAGATGTTTTTTTGACTTGAAATGGATTGATTTCGGGGTGTTTTAGGAGAAATTCAGGATTAACAATGCTATAACCCATTTTCCAATCTGAAAAACTACGCTTTTTTATGGGTTCATTCGTAATTAGGATAATATTTTTATGTCTAGAATCGTTTAAAATTTTTTGGTAAGTCATTTCAATTGCTTCTTTTTCACCTTCAATAATTTGCAAGAAATTACCATCGGCATAAAGTAATAATCCAGTAATGCCATTGTTTGCATTGTTTTTTCTTGATAAATCCAATAAACTATTTATCTCTTCATCTGAAAAAACTTTAACTCCAGAACTCAGATAGATAATACGTTGCATTTTTTATCTTTTTAGAGATATAAATTTACGAAAATAGCAACAAATAAAAAACTTTTTAATGATTAATCTTCCAATAAATCAGGTCGTCTGTTCTTGGTGTGTTCATACGCCATGTCTTCGCGCCATTTTTCAATTTTGGCGAAATTCCCACTCAATAAAACTTCAGGAACTTTCAATCCGTTGTAGTCGGCTGGGCGAGTGTAAATTGGTGGAGACAACAAATTGTCTTGAAAACTATCCGTTAAAGCCGAAGTTTCATCACTCAAAACACCAGGAATCAATCGAATAATCGCATCGCAAAATACAATGGCACCAATTTCGCCACCGCTCAACACATAATCACCAATCGAAATTTCACGGGTAATGTGCATATCACGTACTCTTTGGTCTACCCCTTTATAATGACCGCACAAAATCAATATATTTTCATACATCGAAATCGAATTTGCCATTTTTTGGTTCAATGTTTCACCATCAGGCGTCATGTATATGATTTCGTCGTATGTTCTTTCGCTTTTTAGTTTCGAAATACAAGCGTCAATTGGTTGTACTGACATCACCATTCCGGCTCCGCCACCAAACTGATAATCGTCTACACTTCTTTGTTTATTGGTAGTGTAATCTCTTAAGTTGTGAAAATGAACTCCCACCAAACCTTTTTCAATGGCACGTTTCATAATGGAAGCTTCAAACGGACTTCGCATTAATTCGGGTAAAACTGTAATAATATCAATTCGCATGGTGCAAAGATAAGAGATTATTTTTTAGTTGCCGAAAGTGAATACACCATTGGGATTTTGTTTTCCAAATGTTTGATTCGGAATTTATTCGGTTCAAATTCTTCGGTTTGATTGAAACAATTATAAGGAGAATAATCAAATTCGTTATAACAATTTAGTTCTAAGTCATTTGTAATCAATGCGTTTAAAAGTTCTGATGTTGGGTGATTCCAAGTAACCGTTTGTGCTGCAATTTCTGCATATCTATCAGCATAAGTGCCCGATTCATCCTCAATAATTTCTTCCGTATTGAAATAATTATAAAACACTTCTTTGAAATCGTTGTCAAACATCCAAACTACGGGATGAAAATCGGCCATAACAAATTTTCCTCCGGGTTTTAAAAAATGCGAAATCACTTTTACCCATTTATCTAAATTTGGAAACCAACCAATTGTACCATAACTGGTAAAAACAATATCAAATTTTTCGTCTAAATGATTAGGAGCATCATAAATATCACAACAAACAAAAGTTGTATCTAAGCCTAATTTTTCATTAATTTCTCTAGCTCTTTCAATGGCTTTGTCCGATAAATCAAGACCCGTTGCTTTGGCGCCCATTCTTGAAAAAGTTATGGTATCTTGACCAAAATGACATTGTAAATGCAATACTTTTTTTCCTTTTACATCACCAAGTAAATCTAATTCGATACTATTTAAGGTTGATTTTCCTTTCAGAAAACCTTCCATATCATAAAAATCAGAGTCAATGTGTACATCCACTTTGTTGTTCCAAGTTTCTTTGTTGATGTTGATGTAATCTTTTGCTTCCATAGTATTCAAATAAGTATATCAAATCTACTATTAATTTTGTAATTTTGCATCTTTAAATTAAAAATCAAAACAATGGAAAACGGAATATACGCTAAATTTAACACGGCAAAAGGTGCTATTTTAGTAAAATTAACACACGATCTAACACCAGGAACGGTAGGTAACTTTGTAGGATTAGCTGAAGGTCAATTAGAAAATTCGGCTCGTCCAATGGGAAAACCTTATTATGATGGATTAAAATTTCACCGTGTAATTCCTGATTTTATGATACAAGGTGGTTGTCCTCAAGGGCAAGGAACTGGTGGTCCTGGTTACAACTTCGACGATGAGTTTCACCCAAGTTTAAAACACGACAAACCAGGCGTTTTGTCTATGGCTAATGCTGGTCCTGGAACAAATGGTTCTCAATTTTTTATTACACACGTTCCTACGAATTGGTTAGATGGAAAACACACTGTATTTGGTCACGTAATTGAAGGACAAGATGTTGTTGATGCTGTTGCAGGTGACGATGCTTTGGAAAGTATTGAAATCATTAGAGTAGGAGACGAAGCTCAAAAATGGAATGCAGTGGAAGCTTTCAGAACATTTGAAGGTTCAAGAGAGAAAAGAATTGCTGAGCAAAAAAAAATGGCAGAGGAAGCTTTGGAAAAATTAGCAGCTGGTTTTCAAAAGACTGAAAGTGGCTTGCGTTACCAAATTATCCAAAAAGGGAATGGTACACAAGCTGAAAAAGGTAAAAAAGTATCAGTTCATTATCAAGGAGCATTAGAAAACGGACAAGTATTTGATTCTTCATACAAAAGAAAACAACCAATTGACTTCACTTTAGGTGTTGGACAAGTTATTGAAGGTTGGGACGAAGGTATTGCTTTATTAAAAGTAGGAGACAAAGCACGTTTTGTGATTCCTTCTTACTTAGGATACGGTTCTAGAGGTGCTGGAGGAGTAATCCCACCAGATGCAACTTTAGTATTTGATGTAGAATTAATGGATGTGAAGTAATTAGAATTCATACTCAATATAAAATCCCAAAAACATTGTTTTTGGGATTTTTTTATATATTTACCCATCTAACAAATCTTGAAGTATGAAAATTAAAATTATTGCAATAGTTCTTTTAGGAACATTTATTTATTCTTGTTCGCCAAAAGTTATTCAACCAGAAGCACCAAAAGTTGAAGATGCTCCTGTGGTAATTGAAGTACCACTAACGGCAGAACTAGCAGAAGGTAGAGCTCTTTTTGTAAATAATTGTGCTAAATGTCACGATTTATATAGTCCTAAAGATTTTAATGCAGAACAATGGAAGCCTATCATGTTAAGAATGCAAAAAGAAGCTAAAATTTCAGACGAAGAAAGAGAAAAGATTTACGCTTATCTAACAAAATAAAAAAGTATCCGTCATATGGCGGATATTTTTTTGGTATTGTTTTTGTATTTTTACCACCAATTCAAGTTTATGAAAACCAAATTATCAATTTTCTTTTTACTATTCTCTTTGTTCTCATTCGGACAAGTGCCGCATTGTGGGTTTGATTTTACTTCGTATTTAGTTGTAAAAGCTCATGAAGAAGGAAAATCAGATAATATTCCCGATTTAAAAATTACGTTGGTCAACGAAAAAGGAGAAGAAATCATCAACGAGAATAACAAATACAGTTGGAAATACGGTAACCAAGCTTTAGTTTTTACTAGAAATCACTTAATTAGTAAGCCAAACGAACCCGAAAAATGGTTTTTCCCTTATGCTGGTGATACTTATTTACTTTCGGTAACAAATACTTTTCCTGCAGAAGAATTCTACATCAAAATTCAAGATACAAAAGGAAAGTTCAAAGAACAGTTAGTTCAATTGCAAGCTTTTAATATGTATATTTTATGTTCGAGTGAAAACGAACGTCAAGCCAGAAGTTTCGGACCAAGAAGTAATAATCCGATTGAAGTGATTTTGGAGAGAAAGTGATTGATTATTTAGTTTATGAAAAGACTTTTGATTTATTAAGCTATTATTTTTTTTATCTTAAAATTATTTAAATTCATGAGTCTGCTATTTTAAATATGACAAAGCATTCCATTTAGCAAAGGATTTAATAGAAAAAACTTTAAGTAGCAATTGAAGTAAATCGCGGTTTTATATATCGTTTACTAATTAATTTCAAAACCTGCTAATTTAATTTCAAGAGTATCAATAACTTTTTTTGAAGGATTAACTATAATAGATTCAGGATAATCTTCATGTAATTTAGCCTTATAAAAGCTATTAATTTCAAGATTGTTTATTAATCTAGTTTCTTCTTCTGAATTCAAAATTGAATATTTAATTCCTGTGCCTAGGGTTTCTGTATATTTCCCTTTATGGTAATATGCGAAATAAAAATGAGTGGTTTTTGGTCTATTTTCTTTTTTTATAAATTTTGCAATAATATACTTTCCTTCATTTTTTATTTTATTCTGAATAATATATCCTCGAATACCTAGACCAGAAAATAATATTACACAAAAAATGATATAATAATACCCAAATTTCATTTTTTTCATAATTATTCTTTCACTTTTTCAGTTCTTAAAACATTCTGCTAACTTTCTACTTCCACTTAATATTACACCCAATACTCGGTTTCTGTTCTGGATTAATTAATCGATTCATAACCACACCATCAATAGCACTTCGTAAATCAGAACCACTTAATGGAATTCCGTTTGCTGGTCGGCTATCGTCTAATTGTCCGCGGTAAACCAGTTTATTTTGATTGTCGAAAAGATAAAAATCAGGAGTACAAGCTGCATCGTAGGCTTTGGCAACTTCTTGAGATTCGTCGAATAAATAAGGAAATTCAAATCCGTTTTCAAAGGCAAATTCAGTCATTAATTCAGGAGCATCTTGCGGATATTTTACCACATCATTGCTTGAAATCGCTACAAAACCAATTCCTTGCACACGATAATCGTTTACCACTTTAAGCACTTCTTCCATCACATGATGCACAAACGGACAATGATTGCAAATAAACATGACAACTGTTCCTTTTTCCCCTTTGCAATCTTCAAAAGTTTTATATTCATTCGAATTAGTATCTTTCAAATGAAAATCAGGAGCAATTGTGCCTAAAGGTAACATGTTAGAAGGAGTTTGAGCCATTTTGAAATTAGAATTTAGAGGTTAGAATTTGGAAGTTTTAATCTTTTTACTTTTCACTTTTTACTTCGTTAATTATACGCACCAAATCTTTTATTGTTACAAAATGCGGCAATACTTTTTTTTGGAATAGCATTTTCTTACTTTTGTACCACAACACAACACGCTATGTACAAACTATTCATTCGTCCGTTACTTTTCTGTTTCGATCCAGAAAAAGTGCATTATTTTACCTTTTCATTAATTCGTTTTCTGAATAAAATTCCAGGTTTTTCAGGCTTATTTCAATCACTTTACGAAGTAAAAGATGCTCGTTTAGAGCGCGAAGTTTTCGGAATTAAATTCAAAAATCCGGTTGGTTTAGCTGCAGGATTTGATAAAGATGCGAAGTTATATCAAGAGTTATCGAATTTCGGTTTCGGATTTATTGAAATTGGAACATTGACTCCTGTTGGACAAGAAGGAAATCCTAAAAAACGTTTGTTTCGCTTAAAAGAAGACAATGCGATTATCAATCGAATGGGTTTCAATAACGGTGGGGTTAAAGAAGTAGTAGAACGTTTGAAACAAAATAAAGGCGTTTTAATCGGTGGAAACATTGGAAAAAATAAAGTTACGCCAAACGAAGAAGCGGTTAAGGATTATGAAATCTGTTTTGAAGCTTTGTTTCCTTATGTAGATTATTTTGTGGTAAATGTAAGTTCACCAAACACACCAAATCTTCGCGAATTACAAGATAAAAAACCTTTGACCGAGTTATTACAAACGCTTCAAGACAAGAATAATACAAAACCAAAACAAAAGCCAATTTTACTAAAAATAGCTCCCGATTTAACTGATGAACAACTTTTAGACATCATTGACATCGTTAACGAAACTAAAATTGCTGGCGTAATTGCTACGAATACTACGATTTCTCGCGAAGGTTTACAATCGGAAAACAAATCTGAAATGGGTGGTTTGTCTGGAAAACCATTAACCAAACGTTCTACCGAAGTGATTCGTTTTCTTTCGGAAAAAAGTAATAAGTCGTTCCCAATCATTGGAGTAGGAGGTATTCACACAGCGGAAGATGCCATTGAAAAATTAAATGCTGGCGCAAGTTTAGTACAATTGTACACTGGATTTATTTACGAAGGTCCAGCTTTAGTGAAAGCAATCAACAAAAAGATTTTGGAAAACAGCTAAAATTTCTATCTTTGAAGCTATGAACGAAATCAAAATTATCGAGTGTCCGCGCGATGCCATGCAAGGCATTAAACCTTTTATCCCAACAGAAAAAAAGGTAAAATACATCCAATCGTTATTGCGTGTAGGCTTTGATACTATTGATTTTGGTAGTTTTGTTTCGCCTAAAGCGATTCCACAAATGCAAGATACCGTTGAGGTTTTATCTCAATTGGATTTATCGGCAACGAATAGTAAATTATTAGCCATTATCGCCAATACACAAGGCGCTCAGAATGCATCCGTTCATAAAGAAATTCAATATTTAGGTTTCCCTTTTTCGATTTCGGAGAACTTTCAAATGCGAAATACTCACAAAACTATTGCTGAAAGTTTGGTGACATTGCAAGAGATTTTAGAAATTGCGGATAAATCGAATAAAGAAGTGGTTACCTACATTTCAATGGGATTTGGAAATCCGTATGGTGATGCATGGAATGTTGAAATTGTGGGTGAATGGACTGAAAAATTAGCGAATATGGGTGTAAAAATTCTATCGCTTTCTGATACCGTTGGAAGTTCAACTCCAGAAGTTATTGATTATTTGTTTTCTAATTTGATTCCGAAATATCCAAACATTGAATTTGGTGCACATTTACACACTACACCAGACAAATGGTTTGAAAAAATTGATGCGGCTTATAATGCAGGTTGTCGTCGTTATGATGGTGCCATTCAAGGTTTTGGTGGCTGTCCAATGGCAAAAGATGATTTAACTGGAAACATGCCTACGGAAAAATTGTTGTCGTATTTCACTACCAAAAGAGAAAATACAAACACCAGTCCGATGAGCTTTGAAAGTGCTTACAACGAAGCAACTAAATTATTTGGCGAGTTTCATTAATTCGATTTTCTTCGCTTAAAAAATTTATAAATTTCTATCCAAAGTACTGAAATACTTCCCACTAAAACACAAATTCCTATTTGGGTTACACTTACCATTTCAAACAAGAAGAAGTTGGAAAACGCAGGAATAAACAATAATAATCCTGTCATTAGAATAGTGATTCCAATGATTAATCCCACCAAGTTATTTTTGTACTGAATTGTTTTGAAAATCGAATAATAAAACGAACGATTCGCTAATGTTAATACGATATTAGAAGTGATTAATGTTAAGAAAATCAAAGTTCTAGTACCGTTTTCGGACATGTTTTCTCCAATAGCATATTGATACATAAATAACAATCCTAACGTAATTATTAAGCCTTGAATGATGCTAATTAGTACTTCTTTTATATTGAAGAAAGTTGTCGTTAGCGGTCTTGGTTTTTGAAGCATCAAATTATCTTCCATAGGTTCGTTTTCGTAGATAATGGAGCAAGTTGGACCCATAATAATTTCTAAGAAAATAATATGAACGGGTGTAAAAATATTCGGATATATCCAACCCAAAGCCAATGGAATAAACACAATTAAAATAATCGGAATGTGAATTGAAATGATGTATTGAATTGCTTTTTTGAGGTTGATGTAGATTTTTCTTCCCATAGCGATGGCATCCGTCATTTTTTCGAAATTATCATCTATAAGAATTAAATTGGCGGCTTGTTTGGCAATTTCGGTTCCTTTTTTACCCATTGCAATGCCTATATGTGCCGATTTCAAAGCAGGTCCGTCATTTACGCCATCACCTGTCATGGCTACAATTTGATTATTTGCCTTTAAAGCTTGAATGATTTTAAGTTTGGCTTCTGGAAACATTCTGGTGAAAATAGCGGTTTCCATAACTTTTTCTTTCAAAGTCGCTTCATCCATTGCCATTAATTCGTCACCATTCAACACTTTGTCTGCATTTTTAAATCCGACTTGTTTTGCGATTGTCGAAGTAGTTTCGGCATTATCACCTGTTACGATTTTTACTTGAATTCCTGCTTTGTAAAACGTTTCAAAAACCGCTTGAATATTGTATTTTGGAGGGTCATAAAAAGCAACCAAACCTTTAAAGTTGAATTTTAATGCTTGCTGAGTTTCCGGATAATCGGTTCCGGAAAAGTCAGAAACTCCCACGCCTAAAACTCGGAATCCTTTTTGAGTCATGGCTTTCATCGCAGTTAAAATCTGATTTTTTTCGGTTTCATTCAAATAACTTACTTCGATTAAGGCTTCTGGTGCTCCTTTTGCAGCGATGATTTTATTACCTGATTCGTTTTCGAAAACGTGTGTCATCATCGGTGGTTTTCCGCTTAAAGGATATTCGTGAACCATTTTAAAGAGAGGTCTTTCGTCTTCGCTTTCAAAATTGGAATAGGCTTCGTGAATCGCAATTTCCATCGCATCAAACGGAATAGGTTCGCTTGACCACATGGCGTAATTCAAGACTTCTTCGGCTTCTGTTGTTAATTTTTCTTTCGTATCAATAATCGTATCAGAATCAAAAAGATACAATTCGGCCAAACTCATTTTGTTTTCGGTAATTGTTCCAGTTTTATCGGTGCAAATTACGGTGGCGCTTCCTAAGGTTTCAACAGTCTTGGTTTGTTTGGTTATAATCCCCATTTTCATCAAACGCCAAGCACCTAAAGCCATAAAAGTGGTAAACGCAACTGGAATTTCCTCTGGAATAACGCTCATTGCTAAGGTTAGCGCTTTCAATAAACTATCTAAAACCAATCCAGAGTTATAGTAATTAATCGCCCAAACAATAGCAAATATCACCAAACCAATAATCGACATTTTGGTAACGAAATTGTTGATTTGGATTTGCAAAGGCGTTTTTTCGTCTTCAATAGCATTCAAACTAGAGCCAATTTTTCCTAATTGTGTATTTTTTCCGATAGCGGAAATTTCGCAAATTGCAAGTCCTGAAGCCACAATCGTTCCTTGATAAACTTGCTTGTTTTCAGATTCACTAGATTTAAAAACCGATAAAGATTCACCTGTTAAAATGGATTCGTTAATTGAAAAATCGTTGGATGAAAGAATAATTCCGTCGGCAGGAATAAAAGCGCCTTCTTCCAGCTGAACGCAATCACCAATTACGATTTCTTCTGTTGGAATTTCGATGATTGTACTATTTCGAATGACTTTACATTTGGGTTGCGATAGTTTTTTCAAAGCTTCAATCGCATTCCGACTTCTGGATTCTTGAAAAACAGAAATCGCAATTACAAAGACAATCGCAATGGCCATAAAAATACCATCTCCGTAATCACCAGTTATGAAATAAATACTGGTAGCCGTTAGCAATAAAAGAAACATAGGTTCTTTTACTATGTCTAAAATAGAATTTAGAAAATGGTTTTTCTTCTGGTGTTCAACAGAGTTGGTGCCGAATTTTTTTGCGGATTCTAAAACTTCTAAATCGGATAAGCCAGTAATATTTTTTTTAGAATCGTTCATTGCAAATAGAAAATTAATAGGCAAGTTACATAATTTATTCTTAAAAGAAATAGATTATTTGGCTAAGTTTTACTATATTTGCACGCAATTTAACAACAACTACAAATTGCACCATGAAAGCACACACAACTAAAATCGTTGGCGAAGGTCTTACTTACGACGATGTTTTGCTTATTCCAAATTATTCAGAAATTTTACCACGCGAAGTTAGTATTCAATCGAAATTTTCGAGAAATATTACCTTGAATGTTCCTATCGTTTCCGCAGCTATGGATACGGTTACCGAAAGTTCTATGGCAATTGCTATGGCACAAGAAGGCGGAATCGGCGTGTTGCACAAAAACATGACGATTGAGCAACAAGCAGCGAAAGTAAAGAAAGTAAAACGTGCAGAAAGCGGTATGATTATCGACCCAGTAACGTTACCTTTAACAGCAACCGTGGGTGATGCGAAAATGGCGATGAAAGAATTTAGTATTGGTGGAATTCCAGTAGTAGATGATAACGGAATTTTAAAAGGGATTGTTACCAACAGAGATTTACGTTTTGAAAAAGTAAATACTCGTTCAATTTTAGAGGTAATGACTTCTGAAAAATTGGTAACAGCTGCTCAAGGAACAACTTTACAAGAAGCAGAAGGAATTCTTCAAGAAAATAAAATTGAAAAATTACCTGTAGTTGACAACAACAATAAATTAGTAGGTTTAATTACCTTTAGAGATATTACCAAATTAACGCAAAAACCAATTGCTAATAAAGATAGATTTGGTCGTTTACGCGTGGCTGCCGCTTTAGGTGTAACAGCGGATGCAGTAGATAGAGCAACGGCTTTAGTAAATGCAGGTGTTGATGCTGTTATTATTGATACCGCTCACGGACATACAAAAGGTGTGGTAGATGTATTAAAAGCGGTGAAAGCGAAATTCCCAGATTTAGATGTAGTAGTGGGTAACATTGCTACTCCAGAAGCAGCATTATATTTGGCTCAAAACGGAGCTGATGCAGTGAAAGTTGGAATTGGTCCAGGTTCTATTTGTACGACGAGAGTTGTTGCAGGTGTTGGATTTCCACAATTTTCAGCAGTTTTAGAAGTAGCTGCGGCGTTAAAAGGAACAGGAGTTCCAGTGATTGCTGATGGTGGAATTCGTTACACAGGAGATATTCCAAAAGCGATTGCTGCTGGTGCTGATTGTGTTATGTTAGGTTCGTTATTAGCCGGAACAAAAGAATCTCCAGGAGAAACAATTATTTTTGAAGGAAGAAAATTCAAATCATACCGTGGAATGGGTTCTGTGGAAGCGATGCAAGAAGGTTCAAAAGACCGTTATTTCCAAGATGTAGAAGATGATGTGAAGAAATTAGTTCCAGAAGGAATTGTAGGTCGTGTGCCTTACAAAGGAGAATTAAATGAAAGCATGCAACAATTCATTGGTGGTTTAAGAGCCGGAATGGGTTATTGTGGTGCAAAAGATATCGCTACACTACAAGAAAACAGCCGTTTCATTAGAATTACAGCAAGTGGCATTGGCGAAAGTCACCCACACAATGTAACGATTACGAAAGAAGCTCCGAATTATTCGAGATAAAAAAGTGTTCAGTGCTCAGTGAGTAATGATCAGTAAAATAAAAACCTGATAGCTAAAAAACTATC
Organism: Flavobacterium sp.; assembly: GCA_003497625.1. Lineage (GTDB taxonomy): Bacteria > Bacteroidota > Bacteroidia > Flavobacteriales > Flavobacteriaceae > Flavobacterium. The sequence continues at coordinate 57,881 of DNNO01000020.1, forward strand.
AGGTTTTTTTATTTTGCGCCAAACATTTGCACCGCATAAATTTTCTTATTTTCCCAATCGATACTAAAACCGATTTCGGTATATAAATATTGATGGTCTAAAATGTTTTTCAAATGATTGGGTGATTTCTTCCATAGATTGAACATTTTTAAGGCTAAAGCGTCTAAATCGGTTTCCGTGTAAATTTGGNNTAAATTTGGTCTTTAATTCCTGTGAATAATAAGTTTTCGCCCACTAATACAAACGATTTTCCGCCATAGAAATAAACACGTTCTTTCGGACTTTTCTTTTTTGCATCGGTTTGTTCGTGCGATAAAGTTTGAGCTTTTGCAATGTATTTAGCATGGTCATCTGCTGCTTTTTTCAAATAAGGGTCCAAACCAAGTACTTTTCTGTCGTTATTGGAACGTTCTTCGTTTACCAATTGATATACTTTTGTTTTCAGTTTTTCTAAATCAATTTTGTTTTGATTTTGACTGAAACTTAAAGAGGAAACGAATATTAAAAACAAGGTGATTTGGGTTTTCATGTTATCAGTTTTTGATACTTCATATAACTCAGAAAATGATAAAATAGTATTTCATTTTTAAGCTCAAAGACTTTGCGTTGAGGTTTACGTTGTTGTTATTGTTTCAAAAACTCATTAATCTTTTTTCTATCGCCAGCAATCCATAAAATATCATCGGACTCTAAAATCCAATGCGATTCTGGATTTAGAATACGTTTTCCGTTGCGTTCGATACCAACGATGATGCCGTGCGTTTTCTCTCTAATTTGTGATTCACGGATGCTTTTTCCGATGCAAACACGGTTTTTTAACTCCAATTGTTGTAGAATGATATCTTCTTTGATAAAAGCTTCTGGTTCGTCGATTTCGTGTTTATCCAGATAGTTTTTGAATAGCTTTACTTCGTCATCAGTTCCAATAACACTGATTTCGTCTCCTGGAAATAGACGTTCGGTTCTAATAGGAATGTTAATGGTTATTTCACCACGTTTGATAGCAGCGATATTGATTCCGAATTGTTCTCTAATTTTTAATTCTTCTAACGTTTTTCCAGCTAGATTAGATTCTTTTGCAATTTCAAAATCTGCCATGTGACCATCCCAAGGCGAAAGCACATTTTGACGTTTGTTCGTTTGTTTTGTAATTTCTCTGTCATTGAAGTTTCTTAAGAAATGACCTTCAATTTTGTTGTAAAAAGCATGCAATTGTTTTGGGAATAAAATATAGGCTACAATTCCAACAACTAATGCAATAATAGCTATTACTGGAGAGAAAAACTCATTCAATACAAATCCCATATAGAAAAGCGAAAGTGCAATTCTAAAGAAAACCAATACAATAATTGGGCCTTGATATTTTCGAACTTGCATTAATTCTTGCACTTGTTCCACAGCCACTCTTCGCAACGATAACGCCCATAAAAAAGGCGATAAAATAACAACTGTTATCAAAGCCGCGATAGCATTTCCAAAACGCGAATCTTCAACTAATGGAAGAATATATTTTGACGAAAGTAAAATTATCGCCACAATAATAATCGAGTGAATAATGACTTGAGTTAAATATGCTTTCAATACAATTTGCCATGTGCTAACCGATTTAATTGCTTCGGTATTGGCGCTGTAGCGTTCGATTTTTTTCACCCAACGTCTTGGTAGTTTTTTCTCTAAATAAACAGAAAAAGGCGTTGAGAATTTCACCATGAAAGGTGTTGTAAAGGTGGTGATGGCTGAAACGGCAACCACAATTGGATATAAGAAATCGCTAGTTACATTTAACGTCATTCCTAATGTGGCAATGATGAACGAAAACTCACCAATTTGCGATAAACTCATTCCGGTTTGTATGGATTGTTTCAACGGTTGCCCCGAAAATAAAGCACCAATTGTTGCACTTAATGATTGTCCTAAAATAACAACCAAAGTTAAAATCGCAACTGGAAATCCGTATTTCATCAACATTTCAGGATCAATCAACATTCCGACCGATACGAAGAAAACCGCACCAAATAAATCTTTTACGGGTTTTACCAAATGTTCAATGTGTTCGGCTTGAGTAGTTTCGGCAATAATAGAACCCATGATAAACGCACCAAGAGCAGGTGAGAAGCCTACATTTGCTGCAAAAAGCACCATTAATAAGCACAATGCCAATGAAATAATAAGTAACATTTCATCGGTTAAAAGGTGTTTTGCTTTTTTAAGTAATGTTGGGATGAAGAAAATTCCCGCTACAAACCATATAGTTAAAAAGAAAACTAATTTTAATACAGATTGTAATAATTCGCCACCCGAAAATTGCTGACTCACCGCAACGGTAGACAATAAAACCATCATTAAAATAGCTAAAATATCTTGTACAATTAAGGCTCCGATTACATTTCCTGCGAATTTTTGTGTTTTTACGCCTAATTCATCAAAGGTTTTTAAGATTATGGTTGTGGAAGATATGGATAAAATAACGCCTAAAAACAGACTATTCATTTTGCCCCAATCCATTAGTTGTCCTACGAAATAACCCAAAGCTACCATTGAAATGATTTGGGTAAGTGCGGTTATAGAAGCCGTTCCACCGACTTTCATTAGTTTTTTGAAACTAAATTCGAGTCCTAAACTGAACAAAAGAAATATCACACCAATTTCTGCCCAAACCGTTACGCTATTCATGTCTTTAACCGTTGGAAAAAAACCGAATTTATTTCCTGCTAAAAAACCTGCGACCAAGTAACCTAAAACTAATGGTTGTTTTAAGATTCTAAAAATGAGTACCGCAATGGCTGCAGTGACTAAAATTAGTCCTAAATCGCTAATTAAATTGGGTAAATGAACTGTGGAGGCAGTAAGAAATATTGGCATACATTTGAATTTTTACTAAAATAGTGAAAAGTGGTCGGTTTTCAAAATTTCAATTCTTTATGCGCTCAATTTTATTATTTTTTTAACGAATTAAGTTCTTGAAGCGTGTAAAATTTCATTTGCTTTGAAACCACAAATTGACAAATCATTTCTAATGTTTTCAGTTCTACTTCATACTCATTTGTAGCTTTATTAACGGGTTTGTGTCCGTAGAAAACGACTATTTTATTGTGTTTTTTAGCGTAATTTAAAACTTTAGTAATGTAATTCAGATTGAAATGTTCGTAATTACTGTCGATTCCAATTCCGTTTGCAAGTCGAGTTCCGTTGTAGAAATTAGCGTTATCGGCTACTTTTTTGCCGCCTTTTGCTGTGCCTCTTATGATATCGAAATGTTTTTGTAATTCGTAGTCTAACGTTTGAGTTTTGGCTCCAAAAGGATAAGCAAACGATTTAATTTCGATGCCTTCTTTTTTAAATGCTTCGATTAAAGGAAAAATTTCAACTATTAAGTATTGCTGTTTATTATTTTTCTTAGCAAATTCTTTTGCATTGAGATGACGAAATCCGTGACCTGCAATTTCGTGACCTTTGGTTTGAAGTTCTTTTAAATTTGAGATATCTGAAACCGAGAGTTTTTCAAAATTACTCACACAAAAAGTCGCTTTCCAATTGTATTTTGCGAGTTGAACATCCGCTTCTTTCCATTCGTTTACAAAGTAATCGTCAAAGGTAATGACGACTCCAGCTTTGGAATTTGTGGTTGGGGTTTTGGTAGACGAACAAGAATAAAAGAAAAAACCTATCAGTAAACTAATGAGAATGAGTTTTATACTGATAGGCTTTGGCATTGTGTAATTAGTTTTCTAAAACTACTTCTTCAGTTGATTCAGTTTTTGGTTTTACTTCATTAATTAATGTAGTAAGTCCATTTAAGGATTCTAAAATAGAAGGATCAGTTATTTTTTTATTAAGTAAATCTATTTTCTTTCTAAGATTGTAAAAATCAGCTTTTGGGTTTTCATTGATAAGTTTTGAAAACACGGTTGTAATAGTTTCAGAAATTATTTTTTTCCCATTTGAAGTAAATTTCTTTTCGTTAGTGATGACATCTAAATAGATAATAGAGTTGTTAATCATTGTTTCTCTATTTGAATTCAAAACATCTTTTACACTTTCAGAATCATCTGAGTTTTCTTCAATTTCTTGATTTCCAAGTTTAAAATATTCTTGCTGAAGTTCTAAACCAAATTTCCAAATCTCAAGATATTCAGTTTCATAAACAAACATATCTTTTTTATCCATTGGTGAATAGATTTCATTTAAATCTTGCCAAATATCAAAGAATTTTTGAGCAGTTTCATTTTTATGACTAATACCAAGTTCTTTATCATTTAATACCACTCTAAAGTTTTCTTCATCTGTCAATTTTTCAATAACGACTTTGGTTTCAGAATCATTAAATGAAGGAAGCAAGTCATCTGGGTTTGAATTATATTTTAAATTTCTTACAATGTTTTCATAATCTTCAATACTCCAATATCTTTTTTCAACAGGAAAATCATTATTCTTGTTAGAACAACTAGGAAGTAAAAACAAAGATGAAAGGATTATAAAACTAATTTTTCTCATTATAACTTAATTTTGGATTTTTATATTTATTTAAAGATAAAAGTAAACTATCTATTCTTTTTTCAAATTCTCGTTGTTTAGAATACACATAACTATGATAGGTTTCGTAATCATACAACTCTTGAAAATTTTGTTCTTCAATCAGATTTTGATTTAAAATTTCTTTTCTTTCGTCAAAATTACTAATTTTCTTTTCAATTATTTTTTTTCTTGTTTTTCTTGCAAAGATTTCTGTAATTTTAAAATGATATAATTCATGTGTTAGTAAATCAGAACTTGCAGATTTATTATTGTAAACAAAAGATCGAGAAGGATAAAAATAAGCTTCAACAGAATCATATTTTTCATCTATTTCAATCGAGGTTACTACGTAAGCAAAATATTTACTCCCTTGAAATTCTTTTTGAAATAGTTCAAGACCTCGAAAATTTTGAAAATTAATTCTATCGTATTCGCTGTAAGGAATTGGTTTTTCGTAATCTAAATAATTAGTATGGCTTAAAACGCCAATTCCTATAATTCCTAAAACCAAAAGGATAAGATTTGTAAATAGAATTTTCTTAAAATTTAATTTTGGAATTTTTATTTTACCAATGTAAACCAAAAATTGAATTATAATCAATGGTAAGTAGATTGACGAAAAGATTATTAACGTTATTTTTTCATCTTCCGCCATTAAATCCCCAAATAATTACTAGGTGTAATTTGCATTAATTCGACTCTAACTTCTTCAGAAACTTTTAAAGTTCCAATGAAATTATGAATGGCTTCTTTATTAATTACGGTATTGGTTCTGGTTAAGTCTTTTAAAGCTTCATACGGATTTGGATAGCCTTCACGACGTAAAATTGTCTGAATTGCCTCAGCAACTACTGCCCAATTTTTCTCTAAATCTTCTGCGAATTTTTCTTCGTTCAATAACAATTTGTTTAAGCCTTTCAAAGTAGCTTCAAATGCAATTAACGTATGTCCCATTGGAACTCCAATGTTACGTAAAACCGTACTATCAGTCAAATCGCGTTGTAATCTTGAAAGTGGTAATTTTGCTGAAAGATGCTCGAAAATCGCATTCGCAATTCCTAAATTTCCTTCTGAATTTTCAAAATCAATTGGATTAACTTTATGTGGCATCGCCGAAGAACCAATTTCTCCTGCTTTGATTTTTTGTTTGAAATAATCCATAGAAACATACGTCCAAATATCTCTATCTAAATCAATTAAAATGGTGTTGATACGTTTTAAAGCATCAAAAAATGCAGCGAAATGGTCGTAATGTTCAATTTGTGTTGTTGGAAATGAATGGTGTAATCCCAAACTGTTTTCTACGAAATCGCTTCCAAATTTTCTCCAATCGGTGTTTGGATAGGCCACTTTGTGTGCGTTGTAATTTCCTGTAGCACCACCAAATTTAGCTGCAAAAGGCACGTTGAATAACAAACGCATTTGCTCTTCTAAACGTTCTACGAAAACTAAAATTTCTTTTCCTAAACGAGTAGGAGAGGCTGGTTGGCCGTGTGTTCTGGCTAACATTGGAATGTCTTTCCATTCCATTGCTAATTCTTTTAATTTCGCAATTACGCTTACTAAACCAGGTAAATATACATTTTCAAATGCTTCTTTTGTCGAAAGTGGAATTGCCGTATTATTTATATCTTGAGAAGTCAATCCGAAATGGATAAACTCTTTGTAATCTTGTAATCCTAAACCGTCGAATTTCGATTTGATGAAATATTCTACCGCTTTTACATCGTGATTCGTTGTTTTTTCGGTTTCTTTAATCCAAAGCGCATCTTCAGTAGAAAAGTTCTTATAAATAGCTCTTAAAGAATCATAAATCGATTTGTCAATTTTGGCTAATTGAGGTAAATCAGCTTCGCGCAAAGCAATAAAATATTCAACCTCTACCAAAACTCGGTATTTAATTAAGGCTTCTTCAGAAAAATAAGGAGATAATGAAATAGTTTTGCTTCTATAACGACCATCAATTGGCGAAATAGCGTTTAATTCTGTTAATTGCATTTTGTTGTGTGTTGTTTAAAGAAGTGCAAATTTAGTAATTAGTGATTAGTTATCAGTAATTAGTTTCGAGTTTTTTATTTTAAATTTAAAAGTTCCTCTTTTACAATTTTCATTCCTTCAACGGCGGTTAAGGGTAATACTTTCAATTCGTTTGGTAAATCATAAATCGTAGCTGGTTTTGGGTCGATGTAATAAACAGGAACGTTTTGGTCTACATAATTCATTAATCCAGCAGCAGGGTAAACTTGTAAAGAAGTTCCGATTATAATCAAAATATCAGCGGTTTCTACAATATCAATAGCGTGCTCAATCATGGGAACATCTTCGCCAAACCAAACAATATGTGGTCGCAATTGATTGCCTTCCAAATCTAAATCACCCAAATTTAAATCGTGTTTCCAATCGATTACGAAATCTTCGTTTAAAATGCTTCGTGCCTTTAATAATTCGCCATGCAAATGCACAACTTTGTTACTTCCTGCTCTTTCGTGTAAATCGTCTACGTTTTGTGTTATGATGTGAATATCGAAATGTTCTTCTAATTCGGCTAAAATTTCGTGTGCTTTATTGGGTTTTACGGTTAAAAGTTGGGCTCTTCTTTTGTTGTAAAAATCCAATACTAATTCAGCATTTTTTCTCCAACCGATGGGCGAAGCTACTTCCATTATATCGTGACCTTCCCACAAGCCATCAGCATCACGGAAAGTTTTGATGCCGCTTTCGGCGCTAATTCCAGCACCTGTTAGTACTACAATTTTTTTCATTTTTCTTTTGCAATTTTAAAAAGCAAATGCGCCTTAAAGACGCATTTGAGTATTATACTTTTCCTAAGGTATAGAGTTGTTCCATTGTTGGTCCAGCACTTCCTCCCGCAGGTTCTAATGTAATTCCGAAGGCTTGTGCTTCGTTTGCGTTTTCTACTTTAATTACTTTTGTAGTACTTGTAGCATATGAATCAAGCAATCCGATACTTGTAGGGGTTAAAACAGGTTCTAATTTTAATGCCCAAACTTGGTATACCATTCCTTCAGGAGGAGTTGGTAATCCAGAAGCATCAATGTATACTTCTTTTGTGTTTTTGTTGTAATATGCTTTTGCATATGCATTAGGAGCTACTTGTTGTCCAGCTAAAGCAACGGCAATATTACTTGTATCTCTTAAAATTGCTAAAACTTCTTCAGATTCTTTTTTCTTCAATTCTAAATCAACAATTGATTCTTGTAATAAGTCTTTTTGTGTAGAAACGTTATTCAAGGTTTCATTCGTTTGGTTTAATTTATAAAATTGAAGTCCGAAACCAACAACTAATACAGCGGCTGCCACCCAACCCGTATATTGTGACCAATTGGAACGTGGTTTCATAGTTACGACTTTGTTTCTTCCTAATAATTCGGCTCTGATTTTTTCGAAATTAGTTGCCGATAAATGAGGTGCTACACTGTGTGACAAATTAATGACTGCTGATTCAATAGCCTTAATTTCCTCTTTCACTTCAGGATATTGTGCTGCCATTTGGTTGACTTCCGCAATTTCTTCATCGGAAAGTTTTCCAAATACATACAGTTCTAAAATACCTGATTCTATATATTCTCTACTATTCATTGATCATTAGTCTTAATTCATTCATACAATTTCTGTTCTGCGTTTTCACGGTTCCTAAAGGAATCTCTAACTCATCAGATGCTTCTTGTTGGGTGTACCCTTTAAAAAACAACAAATCAATTAGTTGGATGCACTTTGGTTTCAGTTTTTTGATAAACTCTTTAATTCCAATCGCATCTATTTTATTGATGGCCTTCGAGTTGTCGTCCAATATATGTACGAAATTATCGGTAGATAAGTTTTTTTGATTGTTGTTAAATCCTTTTGAACGTAATTTATCAATAGAAGAATTACGAGCAATATTCAACATCCAGGTATACAATCGGCCTTTTGAGGTATTGTAAGTATCAATATTTTTCCAAATTTTAACAAAAACTTCTTGAAGCACATCTTCGGCTTCTTCTTTGTCTTTAATTAAATTGAAAATAATTCCGTACAAACTCTTCGAATAATTATCGTAGAGTAGCGTGAATGACCTATCATCTTTTTTAAGTAATAGGGGTAAAAGTTCTTCTTGTGTCATGCAATTTTCTTTTTTTGTCTAAAATAATAAAAAAAGTAGTATTATTTTTGCGATATGGAGAAATTTAATCAAGACTTGTTAACATATTTAGAAGGTTTTATTACCGAAAATAGAAAAGAAGGCTTTTTAAGAGTGTTAAAAAACCGAACGAAACATTTTACCATTGCGATGGAAGATGTGTTTCAATTGCATAATACAAGTGCTGTGATGCGCAGTTGCGAAGTATTTGGTATTCAGGAATTAAATGTGATTGAGCAGAAATTTGGAAAAAGCATCGACAAAGAAATTGCCATGGGAGCTGAAAAATGGGTCGATATCAATCGTTTTTCTTCCATTCAGGATTGTATTACTAATTTAAAAAGAAAAGGCTATCAAATAATAGCAACTACACCACATAACGATTCTTGTTTATTGCATGAATTTGATATTTCGAAACCTTCTGCTTTATTTTTTGGAACGGAGCGCGATGGTTTGTCGGAAGAAGTAATGCAACAAGCTGATGGATTTTTGAAAATACCAATGGTAGGTTATACCGAAAGTTTGAATATTTCGGTTTCTGCTGCGATTATTATTCAAGATGTGACAAATCGTTTGCGACAATCGGATATTCATTGGCAATTAACTGATGATGAAGTTTTAGAAAAACGTTTAGATTGGACTCGCAAGTCGATAAAAGATATCGAATTTATTGAAAAGAAGTTTCATGAAGAGAATTCAAATAACTAATCTATTCTTCTAGATGCACTTCTTTTAAAGATAGTTTTAAAGCTATAAATCCGATTATTCCAGCAATTAAGGAAGAAAGCAAGATTATAAATTTAGAATTATTAATGATGGTTTCATCTTCAAAAGCCAAAAGCGTGATGAAAATCGACATCGTGAAACCAATTCCTGCTAAGAAACCTACACCAAGTATGGATTTCCAGTTGAGTTCATTCGGAAGTTGGCAGAATTTTAGTTTAATCGCTAAAAACAAAATGGTAATTATTCCTAAAGGTTTTCCAATAATAAGTCCTAAAGCAATTCCAACGCTATAATTTTGGGATATAATACTATTAAAATCAGAACCAATTACAATTGCAGTATTGGCTAATGCAAAAATGGGCATGATAATAAACGCTACTGGTTTGTGTAAAAAATGTTGCAATACATAAGAAGGTGATTTTTCACCACCATCACCAAAAGGAATTGCAAAAGCTAATAAAACACCAGTAATTGTAGCATGAACTCCAGAATGCAGCATAAAATACCACATAATAACGCCACCAATTAAATATGGAATAAGATTGTTGACTTTTAATCGGTTTAAAATCAGTAAAAAAGTAAAAATTCCTAATGCAATTAATAAATTAGCCCACAAAAGCGTTTTGGTATAAAAAACAGCAATAATTATTATGGCTCCTAAGTCATCAATAACTGCTAAGGCGGTCAAGAAGATTTTTAACGAGGTAGGAACTCTATTTCCTAATAAGGATAAAATTCCCAAGGCAAATGCAATATCGGTTGCCATTGGTATTCCAGCTCCAGATTGTGTGTTTGTTCCAAAATTAAATAGTAAAAAAATTAATGCAGGAACAAGCATTCCGCCTAAAGCGCCAAAAATCGGAAGTAAAGCATCTTTTATGTGCGATAATTCGCCTTTGTAGATTTCTCTTTCTAATTCTAAACCAATTAGTAAAAAGAAAATCGTCATTAATCCATCGTTAATCCAATGTTCAATACTATGACCTGCAAATTGCGTTTCCCACAAATGAATGTATGAATTTCCGAAGACAGAATTAGCAATGAGCAAGGAAATGAGGGTAAAGGCAATTAAGACTAATCCTCCTGATTTTTCGCTTTCAAAAAAATCTTTGTATAATTGAGTTGCTTTCATTCTATTTTTATTAAGCGTCGCTATTTTAAAGCAACTGAATTGTCAAATAGTGAAGAGGAATTTGAAATTATTTATTCTTCTTTAAGATTTTATAATCTTCATAACACGCACTAATGGCGTCCATGATTTGTAAGTCGTTTGCAGTTTGAATAAAATATTCTGAATAATTACAGTTTTGAAGAATTAACGGAATATCATCTTTGTTTATTTCCAACAAAGCAGCCAACGTTTCACGATCAAATTTTGTAGCTAAAAGATTGCGGACGGTATCATCCTTTTTCATCTCTTTTAGTTTTTTCATTTCCTTAGGTCGTTTCCCAAATACATTATAGAGTAAATCAGCTGGATTAGAAATTGAACCTAAAACTTTTGCAATCGCACCTGGTTTGTATTCACCACCTTCATAACCTGCTTTTAGTCCTGAAATGCTATATCGGTAAGAATCATCTGCAACAGGAATTAATCGTGTATCTACTTCAACAAATCCGGTTAAGTTGTATTTAGCAACAACTACTTCGTCTAAAACATACGCTTTTTCAGTCAAATAAATTTTAGTTGGATTTTGTCTTATCCAGTCGTTAGTTACTTTTACTTTTACGGTTTCGTAACCTAGATAGGTAAATAATATAGTGTCATTTACTTTGGCTCCAATTTCAAATGTACCACTTGGGCTGGTTACTGTTCCTTTTACACGCGAAGCGTTTATGACGTGCACATTACCCATAGGAAGCTTTGTTTCGTTATGAATAACAGTACCTTTTAAGTTAGTCACAAGCGAATCGCCTTGCGAAAAACAAAAATTAGAAATTAGGGCAAAAAGAAAAACTACAAAATATCTCATTCTTTATTTATTGATTCAAAAATACGAATCTAAAGATGATATTTTGTAGTTTTCTATAAATTTATAAGAAAATTAACGAAAAATGTTAGCTTCTTCTTGGTCTTCTTGGTCTTGAAGAATCTCCACTACTTTCTGCACGTCTTGGTGCTCTGTCTGAAAATCCGCCTTCTCTTTTAGGAGCAGAACTGCTTCTTTCACCGCTTCTTTCGCCTCTGAAGCCACCTTCTCTCTTAGGAGCTGAGCCTCTGTCGCTACGGAAACCGCCATCTCTACCACCTTCTCTTCTTGGAGCAGAACCACTTCTTTCGCGGTTAAAGCCACCTTCGCGTCTTCCACCACCAAAACTTCCGCCAGAACTTCTTCCATTGTGGTCACGTCTTCCGCCACCATCATTTTTAGAAATTTCAACGTTGATTCTTCTACCATTCATATCATATCCGTTAAGAACAGACATTACTTTGTCAGTGTGTTCACCATCTGTATTAAAGAAAGAGAAACCTTCTTTTACATCCACTTTAAATACGTCATCTCTGCCTAAATCTAAAGTTTCTTTGATAAAGTCTTTTAATTGCATCCAATCGAAATCATCTCTTGCTCCAATATTGATGAAATAACGAACAGGATCACCCGCTCTAATTTCTCTTGGTTCAGAACTTCTTTCTCTATCATTTCCTCTTTCACCTGATAAATCACGTTTCGATTTGTAATAGTTGATGAATCTATTGAATTCAACAGAAACCATTTTCTTGATTAATTCTTCTTTAGATAAACCATCTAAAACTTCATTAATAGCGGGTAAATAGGTGTCGATGTCGTGATCAACTTCTGTATCTTTAATCTTATTTGCTAAGTGTAATAACTGGATTTCGCAGATTTCAATTCCAGATGGGATTGTTTTTTCTTCGAATTTTTGTTGGATAATACGCTCAATTGAGTGTATTTTTCTGATTTCACTTTTCGTAATAATTACGATAGAAGTTCCTAATTTTCCAGCTCTACCTGTTCTTCCAGAACGGTGATTGTAGGTTTCAATTTCGTCTGGTAATTGATAATTTACTACGTGAGTAATGTTGTCAACGTCAATTCCACGAGCCGCAACGTCTGTTGCAACCAACATTTGAATTTGACGACCTCTAAACGATTTCATTACGCCATCACGTTGTGCTTGCGATAAATCTCCGTGTAATGCCGCTGCGTTGTAACCATCTTCGATAAGTTTTTCAGCAACCGCTTGTGTGTCTCTTTTAGTTCTACAAAATACAACCGAGAAAATATCTGGGTTTGCATCTGCTAAACGTTTTAAAGCTTCGTAACGGTCACGAGCATTCACACAATAATATTCGTGTGATACGGTAGCCGAACCAGAATTTTTACTTCCCACAGTAATTTCTACTGGAGACGACATGAATTGTTTTGCAATACGCGCTACTTCAGCAGGCATAGTTGCAGAGAATAACCAAGTGTTTTTCTCGTCTGGTGTGTCCGATAAAATGGAACAAATGTCTTCGTAGAATCCCATATTTAACATCTCATCTGCCTCATCTAAGATACAAAAATCGATGTTTTTAATGTTAACAAGACCTCTGTTAATCATGTCTTGCATTCTACCTGGTGTAGCCACAATAATTTGTGCACCACGTTTAACTTCTCTAGCTTGTTCTGTAATGCTTGCACCACCATAAACAGCCACTGTATGTAACCCCTTTATGTACTTTGAGTATAATTTAATCTCGTTGGTGATTTGTAAGCATAACTCACGTGTTGGCGATAAAATTAATGCTTGTGTATTTCTATTCTCAGCATCAATTTTTTGAATTAGCGGGAAACCAAAAGCTGCGGTTTTCCCTGTACCTGTTTGCGCTAGGGCAACTAAATCTGTGTTTTGTTCCAATAGTACTGGAATCGCTTTTTCTTGTACTTCTGACGGATTCTCAAATCCTAGATCTTTAATCGCCAGCAGTAGCGACTCATTCAATCCTAATTGTTCAAATTTATTCATAAAATATTTTAAATTGGGTGCAAAGGTACGCTTTATAAATCAGATAAACTAATTTGTTAGGTGTTGATTTTCAATTTGTTATGATTTTTGACTTTTTCACATATTTTATAAAAAATGTTTTATTGCTCAAATTACAATGGAAAAATTAGAAAGTAAGGTATTTTTGTATCAAAATAAGAACCATGTTTGAACTGTTAGACATTATTGGAACATTAGTATTTGCCATTTCAGGAGCTTTAACTGCTATTTACAAGAAGTTAGACTTGTTTGGGGTTTATTGTATTGCTTTTGTAACCGCTTTAGGAGGAGGAACAGTTCGAGATGTATTAATAGGAAGAACACCAGTAGGGTGGATGTTGGATATTAATTACGTTTATATTATTACTACGGGTTTTCTACTTTCTATAATATTTAATCGTTATTTAGAACGTTTGCGTATATCGATGTTTTTGTTTGATACGATTGGATTAGGCGTTTTTACCTTAATAGGTTTAGAAAAAGGATTAGAGTTTGGATTAAGTCCTGTTGTTTGTGTGATTCTAGGCACTATAACGGCTACTTTTGGAGGTGTTATCCGCGATATTTTATGTAATGAAATTCCCGTTTTATTCCGAAAAGAAATTTATGCCACGCTTTGTATTGCGGGTGGAATTCTGTTTTTTCTTTTACAAGAATTACAAATACAAAGTGATATTATTTCGCTAATCGTAGCGATTTTTATTATTTCGTTTCGATTGATTGCTTTCAAATACAATTGGAGTTTGCCTATTGGGACAATTTTTGTAAGAAAAGAATAAGTTCTTTTACCGCAATTCCTCTGTGACTGATGGTTGACTTTTCTTCCATACTTAATTCGGCAAAAGTTTTATCAAAACCGTCAGCTACAAAAATAGGGTCGTAGCCAAAACCGTTTGTTCCAATTTTTTCTTCAATGATTTTTCCGTTGATGATTCCGGTAAATAAGTTTTGTTTTCCGTTCAGATTTAACGCAATCACCGTTTTGAAGTTGGCTTTTCGATTCGATTTATCTTTTAATTCCGATAAAAGTTTATCCATATTGTCATTTGCATCTTTTTGTTCGCCAGCATAACGAGCGGAATAAACTCCAGGAGCACCATTTAAAGCTTCGACTTCTAAACCCGTATCATCAGCAAAACAATCGTAACCATATTTCTCGGAAACGTAATTAGCTTTTAAAATCGCATTTCCTTCAATGGTATCGGCTGTTTCAGGGATGTCTTCGGTGCAACCAATGTCTTCCAAACTTACAATTTGAATGGTATTTGGAACTAAAGCCTGAATTTCCTGAATTTTATTTTTGTTATTGGATGCAAATACGAGTTTCATGAAAGGTAATTTAGAAATGTAAAAGTACGAAACGTCTATAAAGTATAAAAGCCGATCTGGAGCGATCGACTTTTACGGTGAACGTGTAACCACATTTCTGTGTCGTTCGGTGCAAATGTATGACCAATAATTCGATTATGAACTATTATTTCTATAATTTTTTTTCTAATCAAAATAAATTATAATAAAAGTATTTTTCTTTTTACTTTTGCTTCGTTTTAAACACCTATATATTATGGTAAAAGATTTATTCGAAAGAATTCAGAACAATAAAGGTCCATTAGGAAAATGGGCTTCACAAGCAGAAGGATATTTTGTATTCCCTAAATTAGAAGGAGAATTAGGTCCGAGAATGCAATTTCAAGGGAAAAATATTTTAAACTGGAGTTTAAATGACTATTTAGGATTAGCTAATCATCCAGAAGTACGTAAAGCAGATACAGAAGCAGCAATTCAATTTGGTGCAGCTTACCCAATGGGTGCTCGTATGATGAGTGGTCACACAAAATATCACGAACAATTGGAACAAGAATTAGCTGCTTTCGTAATGAAAGAATCGGCTTATTTGTTAAACTTTGGTTACCAAGGAATGGTGTCTATTATTGACGCTTTGGTTACTAAAAACGATATTATTGTTTACGATGTAGATTCGCATGCTTGTATTATTGATGGTGTTCGTTTACACATGGGAAAACGTTTTACCTACAAGCACAACGATCTTGAAAGTATGGAAAAAAACCTGCAACGTGCTACTAAAATGGCAACTGAAACAGGTGGAGGAATTTTATTCATTACCGAAGGTGTTTTTGGAATGCGTGGTCAACAAGGAAAGTTGAAAGAAGTTGTAGAAATGAAGAAAAAATACAATTTCCGTTTATTAGTTGACGATGCACACGGTTTTGGAACACTTGGTAAAACAGGAGCAGGAGCAGGAGAAGAGCAAGGTTGTCAGGACGGAATTGACGTTTATTTTTCAACTTTTGCAAAATCAATGGCAAACATTGGAGCTTTTGTAGCGGCAGATAAAGATATTATCGATTATTTAAAATACAACTTACGTTCACAAATGTTTGCTAAAGCGTTGCCAATGATTCAAACTATTGGGTCATTAAAACGTTTAGAGTTATTGCGTAATTCATCTGAAATTAAAGATAAATTATGGGAAAACGTAAATGCATTACAAAGCGGATTAAAAGAAAAAGGATTTAATATTGGAGATACAAATACATGTATTACACCAGTTTATTTAGAAGGTTCTATTCCAGAAGCGATGATAATGGTAAACGATTTACGTGAAAACTACGGAATTTTCCTTTCTATCGTGGTTTATCCAGTAATTCCAAAAGGGATAATTTTATTGAGAATGATTCCTACAGCTTCGCATACAATTGATGATATTAATGAAACACTAACAGCTTTTGAAGCAATTCGTGAGAAATTAGTAAACGGAACATATGCTAAAATTGCAGAAGCAAGTGTTCAAAATGTAGAGTAATATTTATTCAGAATATAAAAAAAGGGATTCAAATTGAATCCCTTTTTTTATAACTCTTTTTTATACGTTCTTCTTCTTTTATTAATTTTCGAATTAAAATGCTTCCATAAATTATGAATCGCATGGTTTTCTTCTAATTCGGGAGTTCTTATGCAAGTTTCAATTCCTTTTGCTAAACAAACTTTATAATATTCGTCAAAAACAATTGCGGTAACGCCTTTACTTTGATATTCTGGTGTTATACCAATTAAATAAAAAACAATCTCTTTTGAATGTTTTCGAGCTTGTAGTAAATGATAAAATCCGAAAGGAAATAGCTTACCATTCGCTTTTTTAAGTGCTTGAGCAAAACCCGGCATCACAATAGCAAAAGCAATCATATTATCATTTTTATCGACAATAAATTTGATAAATTCGGGATTGATAAAACCAATGTATTTCTTTTTGAAATATTCTTTTTGAATATCATTTATAGGAACAAACGATTGTAGTTTTGCATAGGTTTCATTAAACAAATCAAACATTTTGTCTACATAAGGCATAATGTCTTTTGTTTTTGTGAAATTTAAGCTACGCAGTTCGTAACGTTTTTTTATCAACGCACTTGCTTTTTGAAACGGTTCTGGATTAATACCGTTAAAAGAAAAATCACTTTCAATATATTCTTTCTCTTTAACTAAGCCAAGTTGTTCAAAATGGGTAATATAATAAGGTAAACTGTACCAAGTAATCATATTTCCCATTTGGTCAAAGCCTTCGCTTAGAATACCAACTTTGTCCAAATTAGAAAATCCCATAGGACCTTCCATGTGATCCATGTTGTGTTTACGTCCTAATTCTTCAACTTTATCTAAAAGAGTTTTCGTAACTTCAATATCATCAATAGCATCAAACCAACCAAAACGAGCTTTTCTTTTTCCTAAAAGGTTGACTTCTTCCCAATTGATAATTGCAGCAATTTTACCAACAATTTTGTTGTCTTTGTAAGCTAAATAAAAATGAGCTTCAGCTGTTTGAAGAGCTGGATTTTTTGTTTTGTCAAAAGTTTCTAATTCTTCTGCAATTATTGGCGGAATCCAGTACGGGTTGTTTTTGTATAATTCGAAAGAAAACATCACGTAATCTTTCATTTCTTTTTTGGTAAGGGCTTCTTTAATTGTTATCATTTTATTCTACTGCATCTTTTCTTTTCTTCGCTTCTTTTTCGCCTTTTTTCTTCATTTTTTTATCGGTCTTACTTTCAGTACCAGGTTTTGCAATTTGAACTTCTTGATATTGATCGGCAAAACGCCATGAAAAACCAATTCCAGCATTTAAGATTCCAGGAGTGTTTTTTAGGTTTTTTCCAAGAGAAGCATCAACTTGCATGTGTTTGTCAAACAAAAAGGCTGCACCAATTCTAAAAACACCATCACTGTAATAATCACCCATATAACCTTGGTTTTCAATGAATCCCGACCATTGCGCATTGAATCCTCTTGTTAAGGTAAGGATGTAGTTAATGGAAGCAAAATCAGTTCCAATTTTATCATACGTTAAGTTGGTAACTAAAACCCATCTTCCGCCAAAGTGATTCTGAGCAATCGCTGTTACTTTCGGACTAAAGGAAGGTTCTTCAATGTTGGCTGGAGCATAATTAAATGGTGTTTCTCCTACAGCAAAGTTAGCACCTGCATACATTGCAAAAGCTGGAATAAATTGTCTCCATTTGAACTTTTTATTTGCTTTCCAACTGTATAAATTTGGTTTTTCTTCGTAATTTTTAAACGGATCATAAATCAAATACTTGGCTCCTAATGTCAATTGTTTGAAACCACTTCTTTTTTCTTCAAATGCACCAGAAGTAAGTTTGTCATTTTGATATTGAATTTCAGCTATAACTTCTAGTTCTTCTTTCCAAACGCCATAGCGGATAGCTAATTCTCCCATAAAGCCTTTTGCCTCATAATCTAAAAGACTATGATCTTCTGAGACATAAGTTACGCCAGCTTCGGTTTGAATAATTTTTTTTCCAACAGCAAATGCCATCATCGATTTTCCTGGACGATTAGAGTTGATTTCATCTGTAAATTGTCCAAATGAAATTTGAGACATAATTCCTAAAATTAGAATAAAAAGTGTTTGAATAGATTTCATAAAAAATGATTTATGTCCAAAAATAGTTATTTTATCATAATTTTAAGAAACAAATTTGAAGTTTTACCAACCAATATCTGTATTTTTGAATTTTAAATTTTATTAGCATGGAAATGGCTTCACTTACAGGAACTATAAAAGTTATATTTTATATTATTCTGTTTTATTATCTGTTTAAGTTTTTAATGCGAATTTTTGCCCCTATTTTAATGCAAAAAGCGGTGAATAAGATGCAAGAAAAAATGCAGGAACAATATAGACAACAACAAGAACAACAAAATAGAACTTCTCAGGCAAGCGCTCCAACCCCAAAACCTAAGAAGGAAGTGGGTGAATACATCGATTATGAAGAAGTGAAATAATTGTTAGTTGAACAAGATTACTCCCAAGGATATTTTAACGATATCCTTTTTTTAATTACTTTAGCGCCTTATATTCATTATTTACTACTTATGAAAAACATCAAAGCATTATATCCCCATTTATTGGTTTTAGTAGGATTTATTTTGGTTTCCCTGATTTATTTTTATCCAGTTTTACAAGGAAATAAAATTTTTCAATCCGATATTGTTCAATATACCGGAATGGCTAAAGAACAAATTGATTTCCGAAAAGAAACAGGAGAAGAACCTTTTTGGACCAATAGTGCTTTTGGAGGAATGCCAACCTATCAATTAGGAGCAAAATATCCAAACGATGTTATTGGAACGCTTGATGATGCGTTACGATTTTTACCACGTCCTGCGGATTATTTATTCCTTTATTTCTTAGGGTTTTATGTGTTGTTGATGGTGTTAAAAGTAGATCCATTAAAAGCGTTTTTTGGAGCGTTAGCATTTGGATTATCTACGTATTTGATTATCATTTTAGGAGTTGGACACAATGCTAAGGCGCATGCCATCGCTTACATGCCAATGGTTGTTGCAGGGGTTTTATTGGTATTCCAACGAAAATATATTTTAGGAGGTTTACTAACTATGGTGGCGGCTGCATTAGAAATTAATGCGAATCACTTCCAAATGACGTATTATTTATTATTGTTATTAGCGATTATTGCTGTTTATTATGTGGTTATTGCAATTAAAAATAAAGAATTCAAAGATTTAGGAAAAGTTATTGGAATATTTGCTATTGCTGGAATTTTAGCCATCGGAGCGAATGCAACCAACTTAATGGCGACTTCAGAATATGCTAAGTTTTCGACACGTAATAATAGCGAATTAACCTTCAATCCAGATGGTTCTCTAAAGACGGATAGCAACGCTATGTCGTATGAATATATCACCGAATACAGCTACGGAGTTGCAGAAAGTTTAAACTTAATCGCACCTGGACTTTTCGGAGGTTCTAACAATGAAAATTTAGGAATTGAATCAGAAACCTATCAAAATTTTGTAGCACAAGGCTATCCGGCTGACCAAGTTCAAGGTTTTGTAGAACACGCACCGGCATATTGGGGAGCTCAGCCTATTGTTGCAGCACCTGCGTATATTGGAGTAGTGGTGTTTTTCTTATTTGTAATGGCATTTTTTGTTGAAAAGCGAAACATCAAATATTTATTTTTAGCTGGAGCTGTATTTTCATTATTACTTTCTTGGGGTAAGAATTTCAGTGTTTTAACCGATTTCTTCATCAATTATGTTCCATTATACGACAAATTTAGAGCGGTTTCTTCTATCCAAGTGATTTTAGAATTGTGTGTGCCAGCTTTAGCAATTATTGGATTATACCAATTTTTCAAACAAGATGAAAAAGCAAAATGGAACGCTCTTTGGAAATCTGGAGCTATCACTTTCGGACTTTTAGTGGTTTTATTCTTGATTAAAGGAATGTTTACTTTTTCTTCTGCAAACGATGCGATGTATGCACAAGCGTATGGCGATGATTTCATTAGAACGTTAAAAATAGATAGAGCTACTTTGTACACTTCTGATGTATTGCGTTCGATGTTGTTTGTAGGACTTACTTTTACTGTTTTATTTCTTTTCGTGAAAAACCTGATGAAAGAAACTACAGCGATTATTATAGTTGGAGTTTTAATGGTTTTTGATTTGTTCATGGTAGACAAACGTTATGTAAGCAACAATCCAGACCAGTTTAGAAGTGCTCGTGAAGTAGATATGCCATTTGAACCAACAGAAGCCGATCAAAGAATTTTAGCCGATACCACGCATTTCAGAGTTTTTGAAGTAGAAGGAGGAATGAGTAACGCTAGAACATCGTATTTCCACAAATCAATTGGTGGTTATCATGCCGCGAAACCAAGAAAAATGCAACAATTGTTTGACTACCAAATTGCTAAAAACAACGTTCGTGTACTAAACATGTTAAACGTAAAATATGTCATTCAATCCGATGAAAACGGCCAAAAATTAGCTTTAGCCAATCCAGCAGCCAATGGAAATGCTTGGTTTGTGGAGAAAGTTAAGCTAGTAAAGTCTGCCAATGAAGAAATGAAAGCGTTGGATACTTTGGATACAAAAAGAGTGGCTATTTTTAGAACTATTGATGCCACAAAATATTTAAAAGCACCTGCACTTCCTATTTCAAATTTAGAATATGAAAAAGATTCTATTTCATCAATAAGTTTAGTTTCCTATAAACCAAACCATTTAAAATATGTTTCAAATAATAGTAATGAAGGCTTTGCCGTTTTCTCTGAAATGTATTATCAAAACGGTTGGAAAGCTACAATTGATGGAAAAGACGCTGAAATTTTAAATGTAAACTACGTTTTAAGAGGACTACAAATTCCAGCAGGAAAACATACTATCGAATTCAAATTTGAACCAGAAGTTGTAAAAACAGGAAGTAACATAGCACTAATGAGTTCTATTGGAATGCTTTTATTGATTGGAGCTGGAGTTTATTTTGATAACAAGAAAAAGAAATCAGTACAATAAACTTTCAACTTGCAACCAACCAAAAAAATACTTATCATTTCGTATTACTGGCCACCAGCAGGAGGGCCAGGAGTACAGCGTTGGTTGAAATTTGTTAAATATTTACCCGATTTTAATATAGAACCTCACGTTTATATTCCCGAAAATCCAACGTATCCGTTGCTAGATGAGAAATTGTTAAGTGAAGTTTCAGATAAAGCAGTTATCATCAAACAACCGATTTTTGAACCTTACGGATTGGCTTCAGTTTTTTCGAAAAATAAGACTAAAAAAATCAGTTCAGGGATTATTCCAAATCAAAAAAAACAATCGTTTGTAGAAAAAGCAATGCTTTGGATTCGTGGTAACGTTTTTATTCCAGATGCGCGAGTATTTTGGGTAAAACCTTCGGTTAAATTTCTAAAAAAATACCTTCAAGAAAATCAAATTGATACTATAATTACAACTGGTCCGCCGCATAGTTTGCATTTGATTGGTTTGCAATTGAAAAAAGAACTTAATATCACTTGGTTGGCCGATTTTCGTGATCCTTGGACAACGATTGGCTATCACAAACAATTAAAATTGAGTTCGTGGGCAGCCAAAAAGCATAAAAATTTGGAAAAAGAAGTCATGACGACTTGTGACCAACTTTTAGTAACGTCTCCCACCACAAAAACTGAATTTGAAGCAATTACTTCAAAACCAATTGAAGTGATTACTAATGGCTATGATGTGGAAAAAGTGAATAAAAAACCTTTGGATGAAAAATTTACTTTGGCGCACATTGGTTCGTTTTTATCGGCAAGAAATCCAAGAATTTTGTGGAAAGCGTTGAAAGAATTAACCAAAGAAAATCCCGAATTCAAAAAACAATTTCAATTAAAGTTAATAGGAGCGGTGAGTGCTGAGGTGCTTCAGGCTTTAAAAGAATTTAAGTTGGAGAAATATGTGAATCATTTAGGTTATTTGCCACACGATGAAGCCATAATTGAACAACGAAGTTCACAAGTGTTGTTGCTTATCGAAATTGATTCAGAAGAAACCAAATGCATTATTCCTGGAAAATTATTCGAATATATGATTTCAGAGCGACCAATTATCGCCATTGGACCAGAACATGCTGATTTTGCTCAAATCATTAAAGAAACCAATACGGGAACTTTCTTCAAATATGACGAATTAGAAGCATTAAAAGCACAAATTCTAACTTGTTTTGAACAATATCAACAAAATAATTTAAAAGTATATCCAGTTGGTTTACAACAATACAGCAGAAAATCATTGACTGAGAAATTGGCTAAACTTCTGAATTCTAAATTCTAAATTTATACTTCAAACATGGGAATTGTCATCAAACAATCGATTAGAAACACCATCATTACCTATATTGGTTTTGGAATTGGCGCTATTAACACGTTGTTTATGTACGGACAATTTCTGGGTGATACGTTTTATGGTTTGGTCGGATTTATTTTGTCGGCAGCCAATATCATGATGCCTTTGATGGCTTTTGGCGTGCACAATACGTTGGTAAAATTCTACAACGAATACGAAACCGAAGAGAAAAAATCGCAATTCCTAACCTTTGTTTTGGTTTTGCCTTTACTGATAATTCTTCCGATAAGTTTGATTGGTTATTTTGGTTATAATCAAATAGCGGAATTATTATCGCAGAAAAACCCAATTGTATTCGATTATGTATGGCAAATTCCAGTAATTGGACTTTGTATGGGATATTTTGAGATTTTTTATGCTTGGGTAAAAGTACATTTGCAATCGGTTTACGGCAGTTTTGTGAAAGAAGTTTTGCTTCGCATTCTGATTTCTATCTTTTTATTTGCGGTTTATTTTGATGTGATTTCGCCTCAGCAATTCGTTTTTGCCCTGATGGGGATTTACTTTTTATCGCTTTTAGCTATGTTTTTATATGCGATGAAAGTCAAAACACCCCGATTTAATTTGGTTTTTCCTGATAATGCAAAAGCCGTTTTAATCTATTGTTTCTTTATTATTTTATCAGGAAGTGTAGCAAATATGCTATTAGATGTTGATAAATTCATGCTGAATTTTTACATCAATATTGATAATATTGCTTTTTATTCGGTTGCTATTTTTATTGCTACGGTGATTGCGGTACCAAGTCGTGCGATGCATCAAATTACGTATCCCATTACGGCTAAATTGATGAGTGAAAATAAACATGAGGAATTAAATGAATTGTACAAAAAGTCTTCGATTACGCTACAAGTTATTGGAGGTTTGATTTTAGTTGGGATTTTGGTCAACATAAATGAATTGTATAGTGTTTTACCAACAGGTTATAGCGAAGGAATTGCTGTGGTCTTCTTTATTGGAATTTCGAAGTATTTCGATTTGGTTTTAGGAAACAACAATGCTATAATTTTCAACTCAAAATATTATCAAGCGGTTTTGTTTTTGGGATTGTTTCTTGTTTTTCTTACGGTTTCATTAAATATGATATTCATTCCACTTTATGGCTTGAATGGAGCTGCAATTGCAACGTTAATTTCGATTACACTATACAGTTTAGCTAAATTACTTTTTGTGGTGCTTAAAATGAAGCTATTTCCGTTTACTAAAAATACACTTGTAGCTTTGGTTCTAACAATAGTAAGTTTTGGAGTGTTTTATTATTGGGATTTCAGTTTTCATCCTTTTGTAAATATTATTCTAAAATCTATTTTAGTGACCTTGTTTTATGTAGGATTGAGTTATTATTTAAAGATTTCTTCGGATATTAATTTTGTGATGAATTCTGTTTTTAAGAAATTTTTGAAATAAAAAATCCTGCTTCATCTTCCCAGAATCTGCAGGATTTAAAAACAAACTTAACCAACCAATTTTTATTTTCTTTTAATTTCTAAAGTTTCTCTTTTGATTTCTTTTACGTCATCATCAGACATTTTTGCTTTTGAACCGTCTTTTCTGTAGTAGTAATAGTCATCGTCATTATAATCGTCACCGTAATCATCGTCATCATCATAATGTCCGTTTCCACTTGAGTAATGAGTTCCAGGGTTGTAGTTGTATCCGCCGTTAGCGTGGTTGATAAAACCATATACATCTACAATTCGTCCTCTTCTGTCGTAAACAATTCGCATGTTACCTACTTTAGTTACAGCAAAGCTGTTATAGCTCATATAAATAGTTCCAATACGTTTTACTCTTCCAAAAGCGTCGTAGTTGATGTAAACATTTCCTACGCGTCTTACTCTACCAAAGTTATCGTGTTCTACACGGATTCCTCTTTCAGAAGGTCCGTAATAACCTCTAGTTCCGGGAGCACCATTTGTTCCGTTTACGTGGTATCTTGGTCCTGAAGGTCTTGTATTGAAGTCAAATTCTCCATTTGGAAACAACATAAACTCAATTCCGCGTTCTTTGAAGATAATTGGCTCTGCATCTCTATAATCGATGTAATGACCTCTTCTGTTTGTGTTGTCAGAAAAAACAGGGTTTTCTGACGCTAAAGCCAAGTTCCCTACCAGAAGGATACTGGCTACTACTAAAAGTGTAATTTTTTTCATGATACAACAATTTAAAAGTTGGGCAACTTCATTTTAAAACTCGTTTCTAAAACTGGTTGCTTGATAAGGTATTTCCAATTGCTGTGCCAAACTCAAAAAAAGTGTTGTGAACGATTTGTTAATGAGTTGTTATTAAATAAAAAAAGAACGCTAACTTGTTGATAGCGTTCTTTTTAAGTGGATTAATGTTTTGGTTTTATTGTCCTCCGTATCTTCTCATCATTTCTTGTTGCATTTGTTCAATGCCTTCCATTCCTAATGTTGAGAATAAGAATATTACATAAATTAAGTAAATAACTCCTAATGCAATTCCAATGATACTTAGAATTTTACCTATTTTCAAATTGTTGTAGTTAGTGTATGCACTCGGATTTTCGGCATATAGTTTAGCATCTTTATTGGCTAAAACTAATCCAATAGCTCCAAGTATAATACTAATAATTCCATAACAACAACAAGTTAAGATTGAAAAAATCCCCAGAATAAGTACTGCGGTGGCATTAGGTAATTTTTGATTTTCCATATTGATAAAGTTTAATTGGTTACGGTATTGAAATAAATTTTGATAAAATAAGCTATTAGAATTACAGCTCCATTTAAAATAGAGCTAGCGATAACTAATTTAGCATAATTTCTTTTCTTGTCTAGTAGGTGTAGACTTAAAAGGATAAAAAACAAACCTAGAGTGTAAATAGCAGGAAAGATTTTAAAGGCTTCATAAAATTCTCCTTCTAATAAAAAAGCAATCGCTCTTTGTGTGCCACAACCCGGACATTCAACTCCAAAAAGTTGTTTGTTCATACAAGGCAACATATGTTCTTCCATACCGCTTTTTGCTATCAGATTTGTTTTACAAGTTTACAAAAAAAAGTTCACAATCAAATACTAAATTTAAAAAGACTATTTTTGAAACCAGAAAAAAGTATTATTTAAGAGAAAAAAATATGAAGCAATTTTTATACATTTTGATGTTCGCAGCAGTTGGAATTTTCGCTATGATCGAACAATCAAAACCAGCTCCAAATCGATTTATTATGATAGGAGCAATGGCTGTTTTTATGTTTGGATTATTTAAATTGATGAAGAAAATCCCATCTAAAAATGATGGAGAAAACGAAGAAGAAAATGGCACAGAAATTTGAAATAGGAGATAAGGTAGCGGTTTTAGATGACGACATTTCCGGAGTAGTAATTAAGGTTCAAAACAATGAAATTTCAGTGGAAACTACTGATAATTTTGTGATGACATTTTTTGTCAACGAATTAGTTAAAATAAACAATTCCAATGAGTTAAGTGGTTTTTTCTCTACTCAAAGTTTAGGTTCTGTTTTAAAAGATAAAGAAGAGCCAAAAAAGCGCAGTTTTGTCAAAGAAAAGCGTTCTCGTAAGGATGAATTTGTCTTAGAAGTTGATTTGCATATCGAAAAATTAGTGCCTTCAAAACGAGGAATGAGCAACTATGATATTCTGACTTTGCAAATGGAAACAGCAAAAAGACAACTCGATTTTGCAATCAAAAATCGAATGCCTAAAGTGGTGTTTATTCACGGTGTTGGTGAAGGTGTTTTGAAAGCGGAATTAGACTTTATGTTGGGTCGTTATGACACTATTTCATTCCAAGATGCGAACTATCAAAAATATGGTTTGGGAGCAACAGAAGTTTATATCAAACAAAATGTGAAGTAAGATTTTGGAGTAAAATTTTACATCGAGAAATAAAAAAAGGACTACTCAATTTTGAATAGTCCTTTTGATTTTTATGTTTTGGATTCTTAGTTCGTTTCGTAATTTCCAAAATTATATTCCGTAAAACTAAACGAATTGGAACTTCCTGAAAAGTTCACATTTACAAATTTGATATTATGTGTATATCCAATAACGGTTATGCCATCTACATCGTAAAGCGCATCTGTAATAATTTCAATTGTTCCCCCAGTAGCATTCCATTCGTCTTGAACAACAGGAGTTGCAGGCGGAATTGTAGCGCAAATATTATTTGAAGTTACAGTTCCAGAATAAATTCTGTAAATGATTTGATTGCTTGAGCTAATATTAACGATTCGTGGACTTCCATCGGGAGTTTCTTCGTTGGCAAAAC
This sequence comes from Flavobacterium sp., assembly GCA_003497625.1. Lineage (GTDB taxonomy): Bacteria > Bacteroidota > Bacteroidia > Flavobacteriales > Flavobacteriaceae > Flavobacterium. The sequence continues at coordinate 84,744 of DNNO01000020.1, forward strand.
TTGCTTCAGGAATATTGATTAACAACATTTCGTCTCCATTAATCTTGAAAATCAAATTATTATCAGTGCATTCTTGAATGTTTACCGTATCAAAATTGAAAGATTCTAACGTAATATCGCCGTCATCACAGGCTTGTAGCATAAAAACTGAGGCTACTAAAACTATAAGTTTTTTCATTTATTCATCGAATTTATGCAACAAAAATAAAGGTTTTAATTTATTAATTTGCTAAAGTTTGTTAATTTCAGCACGAAATGAATTTAAGACTTCCAAAATAAAATGATTTGTATCTTTGCGACATGAAAAAAGTGTATTTAGATAACGCCGCAACCACGCCTATTCATCCAGAAGTTATTACTGCGATGATGAACGTGCTTCAAAATGATTTTGGAAATCCTTCTTCAACGCATAGTTTTGGGAGAAGCGCCAAGACTTTGTTAGAATCTTCACGAAAATCGATTGCTAAATTACTAAATGCACAAGCTTCAGAAATTATTTTTACGTCAAGCGCTACAGAAGCTACGAATTGGATTCTAACCAGCGCTGTGAAAGATTTGGGTATCAAACGCATTATCACAACTAAAATCGAGCATCACGCTACGTTACATACAGTCGAACATTTAGCGAAGGAATTCGGAATTCAAGTTGAATATATTATCATTTTACCAAACGGAAACATCGATTACCAAGATTTAGCTGCTAAATTACATTCTGATGTTCCAACATTAGTGTCATTAATCCACGTAAATAACGAAATAGGAACTGTTTTAGACATCAAACGTGTTTCGGACTTATGCAAGTATGCGAAAGCACTTTTTCATTGCGATACGGTGCAATCTGTTGGAAAAACAAATTTAGATGTGCAAGAGTTAGGAATTGACTTTTTAGTAGCTTCTGCGCATAAATTTCATGGTCCAAAAGGAATCGGGTTTGCCTATTTGAAAAAGAATTCCATGTTACAACCGATGATTTTTGGCGGCGAACAAGAAAAAGGCATGCGTGCCGGAACCGAAGCTGTTCATCAAGTCGTAGGCATGGCAAAAGCCTTAGAATTATCTTATGAGAATTTGAAAAATGACACCAATTACATTTCCGATTTAAAAAACTATTGCTTTTCGGAATTAAAAAAAATATTTCCAGATGTAAAAATCAATGGAGAAAACACGTTTTACAACCTTTTGAACGTGCAATTACCTTTATCGGAAGAAAAGACATCAATGTTGTTATTTACTTTAGATATGAAAGGAATTGCCGTTTCACGCGGAAGCGCTTGCCAAAGCGGAAGCATCAAACCATCACACGTTTTGGCCGAGTTTTTATCGCCAGAGGAAGCTAAAAAACCAAGTTTAAGAATCTCATTCAGTCATTTTAATACGAAAGAAGATATTGATTTGTTAATTGAAGCTTTGAAAACAGCATAAAAAAAGTCCGTTTTAAAACGGACTTTCATTTTTATTTAAATGAGAGAATTACAGTTTCCCCATATTCTGAGCCAATGTCTCAATGAATTTTGTGATTGGTCCTTTGATCATCATTGCCATCATTGGGTTGAAATCGCCTTCAAAAGCTAATTGAACTTCTGTGTTGTCAGCGTCAATTGCGTTTAAGTTTCCAGTTAAGGTAAAAGGTAATTTGCTTGAAGCCGCTCCTAAAACAATTTGAGAATTTGGAGTTCCACCTTTTTTAACCAATTTAATTTCAGGCATTCCTTTTAAACCAAATTCAAAGCAATTTTCGTCGATTACTTCAAATTTTGCGATATTTTCAGGCATTAATTTTTCGAAATTCTTTACGTCATTCAAAGCGTTGAATAAATATTCAGCCGATTTTGCTACGTTTACTTTTGGACTTTCTAAGTTCATATATTTTTTATTTATTGTTGATCTTTTTTGTTTAAACTTCTACGTTCCACTCCGCTGGATTTGCGTTCCAAGCACTCAACGTTTCCAATTCGTTTTCTGAAACATATTGTTTGTCAACTGCTTTTTGTAATAAGTTTTCGTAATTACTTAACGTGAAAACATCTAAATTTGCTGCTTCAAAACATTCCTTTGAAACTGGAAAACCATACGTAAAAATCGCTGCCATTCCTTTGATGTTAGCACCTTCGTTCCGTAAAGCTTCAACGGCTAACAAACTGCTTCCGCCTGTTGAAATTAAATCTTCTACGACTACCACGTTTTGTCCTTTTTGCAAGAAACCTTCTACTTGATTTTGTCTTCCGTGTTTTTTTGGTTCTGGTCTAACGTATACAAAGGGCAGTCCCATTGCTTCTGCAACAAGTATACCAATTCCAATTGCGCCTGTTGCAACGCCTGCAATTACATCGGGTTTACCAAATTTTTCTTCAATATGTTTGGCAAATTCATCGCGAATATAATTTCTAACCGCTGGAAATGAAAGGATTATGCGGTTGTCACAATAAATCGGAGACTTCCAGCCTGAAGCCCACGTAAAAGGATTTTTAGAATTTAATTTAATTGCGTTTATTTGTAAAAGCAATTCGGCTGTTTGTTGTGCTGTGTTGTTGTTAAAAATCATATTGCAAATGTATAAAGTTTTTGTGAACGATAAGCCACTTTTTTTGACAAATCAAGTTCAAAAGGAGACCGATTTCAAACTTTTTTTATTGGAAAGTGTTGATATCAAGAAGTTGATTGTTAAAATTTTTCAGAATAAAATTCAGAAAGCGTTTCTGTATCATCCCGATGAAAAGTTAATCATGAAAACACTTCGTGCGAAATTACCTGTTGAAAAAGCAGGTGGTGGATTGGTTTACAACAAAGACGGCGATGTGCTTTTTATTTTCCGAAATGGCAAATGGGATTTACCAAAAGGTGGCACCGAAAAAAACGAAACCATTGAAGAAACCGCTATGCGCGAAGTAGAGGAAGAAACGGGTGTTACGGGTTTAGCCATCACCGAAAAACTACAAAGAACTTACCATATTTTCAAAAGAAACGGTCGCTATAAACTAAAAATTACCCAATGGTTTGAAATGCGTACCAAATTCGAAGGCACACCGCAAGGTCAAGCCGATGAAGGTATTGAACGTGTAGAATGGGTGAATCCAAAGGATATTAAGTTTTTATTGGAGAACTCGTACGAGAATATTAAGTTGTTGTTTGAAGCGGAGAAGGTTGTTTGATTTTATCTAATTAGAAAATCAGTTTTTCAAATTAGATGGTTACTTAATATTGAATTTAGCTTTTAATCTATTGTCAATGTTTTTCATAAGTTGAAAAATGAACTTAAAATATTCAAAAGCATTTTCTTTAGCAAAGTTATCCATCTGCATAGATTGAAAGATTGGTATCACTTTATGATTTAAATTGATTTCTTTTATTTCTTGTGGATTTGAAAAAGTAGATTGATATGCTTTAAATTCATCAGGTAAATCTTTTAAAATTTTGCTTGGATCTGAATGAGAAAAACCGTTTCTCATAAGTTCTCGAATTGTGTCAAATAAAATTTTTTTCTCTTCTTCTGAAATTAGGCTTTCTTTTTTACATTTTTCAATAGAATTTCCCAAAGGCATTGAAGTATATTTTTCATTTGGTTTTGAAAAAATTTCATTCCAATTTTCTTCAGGCTTTGGACCAATGCCAACTTCGTTATATATTAATGCTAATTTTAATACTCTTTCCAATACATTATTAGTCAATGTTATAGAGGCTCTATAAAATCCAAGAATCAAACATTTATTAATTTCAAAAATAGAACTGCCTAATTCAGGATAAGTATAAAATTCAAATTCGAAAAATTTTGAATGATTATCGAAATTCTTGTTTAAACTTTCTGAGAAAGCTTTCTCAAAGACTTTTTTTTCCATATTATTTAATTAATTCGATACACCGGATACTGCAAATGCGCTTTCTCATAATAAGGTGATTGTCTGTACACCCAATCCAATTGCGCTGCGCCGTTTTCAGCGAAAGCTTTGTCGTTTTGTTTCTTTTGTTCTAATTCGGCTTTGATTTTTGGATTTTTGTCTAAGAATTCTTTTGCTAAATCTTCAAAAACATAACTCGAAAAATATTCTTTTTGTTGTAAAATAGTATCAAAAAAATTCCAATTAAAATAACTATCCACCGCTTCTGGTTCTAGGGTTTCAACTAGATATTTCACGCCTGGTTGATTCGTGTAAAACACATAATCGCCCATAGAAAATTTTACTTTTTGAGTTGATTTGGAAACTTTTGTATTGTAATGTGCGTAATGTCCTTCGTATGGTGATTTTGAGGTTTGATAACTTTCAATTTTATACGATTCTACTTCAATAATCGTATCTTTTTGAAGACGATGCGCATTGATATTGTTCAATTTTAAAATATCCAATACTTGCCATTGCGATTGCGGAATAATATATGCTTTTGGAATATTTACGAATTTCGTAGGTTTATAATTCCCATAAAACGGAATTTTCTTGGTAAACGGTTTGCTTTTATCGTAAAACAATCGGTCTTTTCCTGAAATATCGCTTGGTTTGTAACCACCTTGATAGCCTTTAAAATCAATATAAGACACTTTGGTTGAATCAATTGCCCAATCCATCGGATATTGCATTCCAGCTTGATATTCGTTCAATGCGTCTTTTCGCATTTGCTTGATTTTTTGCCAATTTGTATCTGCAAAAAGTATCGTGCTAACCATAAATTCATAGGTAACTTTCACACGTTCTTTGTAGATTTTCAACATGTGCGTTTCAGGAACAAACCCTAACGTGTGGAACAATGTCGTGTAACCTGTCGCATATCTTGGGGTATCGGTAAATTGCTCAAAACCTTTGTCAGGTGTGGTGCTGTGCACATTTACATACGGAACCACATCGATTTTCTTTTTATTCATATCTTTCACNNGTTGATGAAATAATTGCCTAATTTGTTTCCCAAACGTTCGTGTTGGGTTGCAATGCAAGTAAACGTATATTGATAATCCGCACCATTAGAAACGTGATTGTCTAAGAAAATATCCGGATTTAACTCGGTAAACAATTTTTGAAAACTTCTCGAATTTTTAGTATCCGATTTAATGAAATCACGATTCAAGTCATAATTGCGCCCATTTCCTCTAAAACCATATTCCTCTGGTCCGTTTTGATTGGCTCTGGAATGTGAATTTCGATTTAACATCCCACCAACACTATACACCGGAATAGCAGCAATTAAAGTGTTTTTGGCCGTTTTGATTTTTCCCATGGCTAAATCGCGCATTAACATCATGGTAGCGTCAATTCCGTCAGGTTCACCCGCGTGAATGCCGTTGTTGATTAAAATTACAGCTTTGTTCTTAGTAAAATATTCGTCAAAATCAAATTTACCTTCGCTTGAAAAAAGTACTAAATGCAAAGGTTTTCCGCTATCGGTTGTGCCTTTGTGAATCATTTGGATGTTAGCAAAACTTTCGTCTAATTTTTCATAAAACGCAATACATTCTTCATAAGTAGTAGATTGATTGCCATTACCAAGTTCAAAAGGTGTGATGAAATTGTTTTGCGAAAACACGGAAATCGAGAAGAAAAGCAAACTTATTTTTAAAAAACGCATAGCAGAATTGTATTTGATTTTCAAAAATAAAGAATCTTTTTGAGGTAGAATTTTATAATTCGTAATTTTTAATTAATTGGCTTTATCTTTGCCGCATGAGTCAAAATCCATATTCCAACAATGTACTATTGAATCTTGGTATTCAAAGTTTAAACAAAATGCAAGAAGTAGCACAACATGCTATTTTGAATGAAGATAATATTTTATTGCTTTCTCCAACGGGTTCGGGAAAAACATTAGCGTTTTTGTTGCCTATTTTCCAATTATTAGAAGAAGACGTAAAAGGCGTGCAATGCTTAATTTTAGTGCCTTCGCGCGAATTAGGTTTGCAAATTGAACAAGTTTGGAAAAAAATGGGCACGCATTACAAAGTCAATACGTGTTATGGTGGGCATTCGATTGATATTGAAATCAATAATTTGAGTAATCCACCAGCGTTGTTAATTGGAACACCAGGAAGAATTGCCGATCATTTAGACCGAGGAAGTTTTGCTACCGATAACATCAAAACCTATGTTTTAGACGAATTTGACAAATCGTTGCAATTGGGTTTTCACGAGGAAATGTCTTATATCATTGGAAAAATCACTAGAGCCAACAAACGAATTTTAGTTTCTGCAACTTCAGGTGTGGAAATTCCGAAATATACCAAAGTAATTGATCCGAAAGTAATCGATTTTATTCCAAACCAAAAACAGAATGATAATTTAGATGTTCGCATCGTATTTTCGAAATCCAAAGATAAAATTGATTCGTTGTTTCAGTTGATTTGTTCGTTAAATTCTGAAGCTGCGATTATTTTTTGTAATCACAGAGAAGCGGTAGAACGCATTCATGAAATGTTGACTGCCAAAGGAATTATTTCCACATATTATCACGGTGGATTAGACCAAGACGAGCGCGAACGTGCTTTAATTCAGTTTAGAAATGGAAGTGTTTCGTATTTGATTACAACCGATTTAGGTGCGCGTGGTTTGGATATTCCCGAAATGAAACACGTTATTCATTACCATTTACCCGCAAAAGAAGACGAATTCACCCATAGAAACGGAAGAACAGCACGTATGTTAGCAACCGGAACCGCTTATGTGCTAATTCACGAAACCGAAAAGAAATCCGATTATTTTGATTATGGCAAACGCAGATTAGATGTTTCTAATGCAAAATCATTGCCGAAAGCACCTTTATATCAAACGCTTTACATCAGCGGAGGAAAGAAAAACAAGTTGAATAAAATTGACATTGTAGGTTTCTTTTCGCAAAAAGGAAAACTAGAAAAAGATGATATTGGATTAATCGAAGTCAAAGATTTTATTTCGTTTGTAGCGGTGAAATATCCAAAAGTAAAATCCTTATTGCAAAACATCAATGAGGAGAAAATGAAAGGGAAAAAGTATAAAATAGAAGTTGCGCGAAAAGTAATTAAGAAAGAAGAAGAGGAGGAAGAAAACCATCCAAAATTTACGTCACGTAAAGAGAATAATAGAAAATAGTGCTTTATTTTAATTAGAAAAGAGATGAATTAGTTTTTTGTCATTCCGACGCAAGGAGGAATTACATAACGTAGATTGAATTATGAGATTTCTCCTTAGGTCGAAATGACAATGTATTGATGTAAATTCAGGATAAAATGAATCTAAATTGCCCACTTTGTAATTCCACTGCAACACTTTTTTGCGAAAAGCTAAGACATTTGTTTTATAAATGCAATAATTGCGAAGGCATCTTTAGACCCAAACACACTTTTTTAACCGCTGAAGCTGAGAAAGAACACTACGAAAAACACATTAATGATGTTTTTGATGAACGGTATCAAGCGTTTGTTTCTCCTATTGTAAATGCTGTTTTACAAGATTTTACTTCAGAAGCGAAAGGTTTGGATTTCGGTTCAGGAACAGGTCCAGTGATTGCGAAGATGTTGACTGATAAAGGTTTTCAAGTACAGAATTACGATTTATTTTTTGCGAATGAACTATCGCTTTTGAAAGAAAAATACGATTATGTTTCCTGTTGCGAAGTAATGGAACATTTTCATCATCCATATCAAGAATTTGAATTACTGAAAAGCTTATTGCTTCCAAAAGGTAAATTATATTGTAAAACTGAGGTTTATAGCAACCAAAAGCCTTTTGAAAATTGGTACTACAAAGATGATTTCACCCATGTTTTTATTTACCAACCCAAAACATTGGAATGGATAAAAAATCAATTTCACTTTTCGAATTTGATTATTAAAGAAAAGTTGATTGTGTTTGAGAATTAGTAGTTTTCTGTCAAGTTAAACCAGTTCAGAATAATTTACACTTTCTCAACTGCAACTTTATACGTTGGGTCTTCTAAAATATTGACATCAATTATAGCTTCGGCATTTTTTAGTAAATCAATACAATCAGCACTTAAGTGTTTTAAATGTACAGTTTTGCCTACTTTTGCATAGCGTTCAGTGATTTTATTTACGGCATCAATGGCACTCATATCGGAAATTCTGCTTTCGGCAAAATCGATTATAATTTCGTTTGGATCGTTATTTACATCAAATTTTTCAGCAAATGCAGTGGTTGAACCAAAGAAAAGTGGTCCAAATAATTCATAATGTTTTATACCGTTTTCATCTACATATTTTCGAGCACGAATGCGTTTTGCACTTTCCCAAGCAAAAATCAAAGCTGAAATAATTACTCCAACCAAAACCGCTAAGGCCAAATTATGCAAGAAAATCGTAATCAAAGTAACAATTACCATTACTAAAATATCAGCTTTTGGCATTTTGGTAAACGCTTTAAAACTTGCCCATTCAAAAGTTCCTATCGCAACCATTATCATCACTCCCGTTAAAGCCGCCATTGGAACCAATTCGATAATTGGTGCTCCGACTAAAATTATAAGCAAAATGGTTAAAGCTGCTACAATTCCAGATAAACGAGCTCGTGAACCTGCGGATAAATTCACTAACGTTTGAGCAATCATTGGACAACCACCCATTCCGTAGAAAAAGCCATTGGCAATATTGGCGCCACCTTGTGCTAAACATTCACGGTTACTGTTTCCTTTGGTGGCTGTAATTTCATCTACTAAATTTAGTGTTAACAAACCTTCGGTTAAACCAACAGCTGCCATAATGGCTCCGTAAGGTAAAATAATCATGAAGGTTTCCCAAGTAAATGGAATTTCTGGAATATGAAAAGGAGGTAAGGAACCGCTAACAGAAGCGATGTCAACCACTTGTTTAGTATCGATATTGAAACCTATCACAACTGCAAAAACAACAATAATAGCAACTAATGAAGCTGGAACCGCTTTGGTGATTTTTGGAAAAATAAGAATAATAGCAATGGTTAATGCGACTAAAGCACTCATTGTAAGCAAAGGCGAACCCGAAAGCCATTCCGAAGTTCCATTGGTAACTTGTTTGAATTGTTCAAATTGCGACATGAAAATAATAACCGCTAATCCGTTTACGAATCCAAACATTACAGGATGCGGTACCAATCGGATGAATTTACCTAATTTGAATAACCCTACAATAATTTGAATAACACCCGCCAAAGCTACAGCACCAAACACATATTCTAATCCGTGCGATTGCATCAAGGCGATTAAAACAATTACCGTAGCACCAGCCCCTCCAGAAATTAAACCAGGACGACCGCCAAAAATAGCCGTAATTAATCCCATGATAAAAGCACCATATAATCCAACAAGAGGAGGAAAGCCAGCTAAAATTGCAAAGGATAACGACTCAGGAATCATGGTCATAGCAACCGTTACTCCTGCTAAAATTTCAATTTTGTAGTCTACTTTTTGTTTAAAATCGAATAGATTTAATACTTTTTGCATGTATATAAGTTTAAATAATTTGTATGAAATAGAATAAAATAAATAACACTCTTAAAAAGGTTTTTAAGAGTTTACAAAGAATTTGCGCAAAAATCAATGCGGGAAAAAAGTAGTAAAATATGTAGTTGTATTCTTTTTCATAAGAGATTACAAAACTACATTTTATAATTTTAAAATCAAAACAGTAAAAAGAATAGCTATTTTTTATCTATAACCGATTTTGGAACCAATTGTGTAATATCACCTCCATTTCGCAACACATCACGCACAATACTTGAGGATATAAAAGATGTTCGAGCTGCTGTTAATAAGAAAACCGTTTCAATTTTTGACATCATTCGATTGGTGTGTGCAATGGCTTTTTCAAATTCAAAATCGGCCGGATTTCTTAAGCCTCTCAAAATGAATTCAGCATTTTCTTTTTTGCACAAATCAATGGTTAAACCTGAGTAAGTAATGACTCTAACTTTTGGTTCGTCTTTGAAAGCTTCTTCAATAAAGCGTTTTCTTTCTTCTAACGAAAACATATATTTTTTTTCGGCATTCACACCAATGGCTACAATGACTTCATCAAATAATGAAACGCCTCTTTTGATAATATCGTAATGACCGTTTGTGATTGGATCAAATGAACCTGGAAATATTGCTTTTTTCATAGTTAGTCTCTATTAACTTCGTAAATCAGATTTTCATCATATAATTTCTGCAGCTCTTTTTTTGATAAAACTTTTCTATCTGAATAGTTTTCGTCAATATTTATTTCATCAAGACCTTTATAACTATCTAATGAAAATTTATTCAATAATACGAAAATACTATCTTTTGTAACGTCATAAACTTTTAAAGTAGAATATTTCCCTTCAATATTTGTCTTATAAATATCATTTTTCAAAGGTGATTTTATATATTTTTTCTCAAGTTTTGTCATTTCTATACCAATATAGATTCCGAAAAATAATATGGAGAGTAATATAATTATCCCTGTAAATTGCCAAATTGGTGTTTTTATTGGGTTTTTACTTCTCTCATATTTAACCGCTTGTTTTATATCGTCATTAAGTTCTTTTAATTTAAATTCTTTTTGGCAAGAATAACAAAACACTTTTGTTATTCTTCTTAATGGAGCTGTTGGAATAATTAAAATTCGACTTATTCCGCCGTAAACTCTATATTCTAAATCATCTCTATTCTTACAATTTGGACAAATTACATTCTTAATTTTTCCAGTTTGAAGCAACTCATGATGAACTTGAATTTCAACCATCTTTTATTTTTTTAAAGCCAATTCAATAGCGTTTTCAAACAATTCAGGTAACGAAATTCCAGCTTCGCGAGCTTGTTGTGGTAGAATACTTTCGGTTGTTAAACCTGGAATTGTATTCATTTCTAACATGTGCGGTTCATTGTTTACGATAATGAACTCACTTCTCGAAAAACCTTTCATTTTCAATACTTCGTAGGCTCTTTTGGCAACCGTTTCAATTTTTACTTTCAATTCATCTGAAATTCTCGCTGGCGTAATTTCTTTTGATTTGCCTAAATATTTCGCTTCGTAATCAAAAAAGTCGTTTTCCGATACGATTTCGGTAATAGGTAAAACGGTAATCGTTCCTCTATAATTGATAACTCCAACAGAAACTTCTGTTCCATCCAAGAAACTTTCAATGATGATTTCGTCGTCTTCTTTGTAAGCGTTTTCAATAGCTGGAAGAAATTCTGCTGCCGTTTTTACTTTCGAAATTCCGAAACTTGAACCTGATTTATTTGGTTTTACAAAACAAGGTAAACCAACTTTCGCTAAAATGTTTTCGACGTTAATTTCGTCGCCTAAATTCAAATAGTACGATTCCGCCGTTTTGATTCCGTAAGGTTTTAAAACCGATAACATATCGCGTTTATTGAACGTTAGCGCTGCTTGGTAATAATCACACGAAGTTTGAGGTATATTTAATAATTCGAAATACGCTTGCATCAAGCCATCTTCGCCAGGTGTTCCGTGAATCGCATTAAAAACCACATCAAAATTGATTTTTGTTCCATTAACCGTTACAGAAAAATCGTTTTTATCAATAGGGAATTCGGTATCATTTTCATCCACATACACCCATTTTTCTTTAAAAATATGAATGCGATATGGATTAAATTTCGAACGATTAATGTTGTTAAACACTACATTTCCGCTAGTTAACGAAATTTTGTACTCGCTAGAGTAACCTCCCATGATAATGGCTACGTTTTTCATTGTAAATTTCAAATTGATATACACAAAATTACATTATTTATTGAGATTTCACGTTCTTTTATTCGTTTACCAAAGAAATATTTTTGTAATTCATTCGTTTTAAATGTATGAAGAAATGAAAATGAATTGCATCGTAATTTCTTTTTGAATTTTATATCTTTGTCAAAATATCATTTTGTATGAGTTTATTTAAATATTTAACTAGTAGAACATTTTTTACTCAAGCTTTTTTAGCTACTGCAATAGTAGTGGGTTTTACTTTTTTAGTAATCCAATTTTTAGATTTTAGAACCAATCATGGTCAGGAAATTAAAGTACCTGATTTGGCTAAAATGAAATTGGAAATTGCAGAAGAGAAACTAAACGAATTGGATTTAGAAGTATTTTTATTGGATACAGTAGAATTTAATGCCGATTTTCCACCTTTTACTATTTTAGAACAAGATCCTAAAGCAGGAAGTTTAGTAAAAGATGGTAGAAAAGTCTATGTAAAATTAAACGCTGGCGAATTTACAGATATTACCATTCCAGAATTCAAAGACAAAACGTTCCGACAAATTTCGGCTACTATAAAATCATTAACGTTGAAAGAAGGTAAAGTTACTTATAAACCGCATATTGCTAAAGATGTGGTGTTGCAAATTTATCAAAACGGAAGACGTTTAAGAGCAGGAGATAAGGTGAAGAAAAACTCTGTTTTGGATTTTGTTTTGGGAGATGGAAAAGAAGTTTATAACGAAGAAACGTTTAGTTCAGAAGAGCCGTCAGATACTTTACCACCAGCAGAAGAAGGCGTAACAGAACCAGTAGAATTTAAAGAAGAAGATGGCGGATTATAATGTAGGAAACGAACTCGAAGACGAGTTATACGAACATCATCGTTTTGAAGCAAGTAAAGGGCAATCGGCCTTGCGTGTGGATAAATTTTTGATGAACATGATTGAAAATACTACTCGAAATAAAATACAACAAGCGGCAGAAAATGGTTCCATTTTAGTGAACGATGTTCCGGTGAAGTCTAATTACAAAGTAAAAGCTGGTGATGTTGTACGTTTAGTATTGGCACATCCCACTTACGAGCAATTGTTGACACCAGAAAATATTCCGTTGGATATTGTGTATGAAGACGATCAATTGTTGGTTATCAATAAACCAGCAGGAATGGTTGTGCATCCAGGTCATGGAAATTATTCAGGAACTTTAGTGAATGCATTAGCGTATCATTTTGAGAATTTACCAATGAATAGCTCTGAAAGACCAGGTTTGGTTCACCGAATAGATAAAGATACAACAGGTTTATTAGTTGTGGCTAAAACCGAGCATGCGATGGCTTATTTGACGAAGCAGTTTGCTGAAAAAACTTCGGAAAGAGAATATGTTGCTTTAGTTTGGGGAAATATCGAAGAAGATGAAGGAACTGTCGAAGGAAACATCGGACGACACGATACCAACCGAATGCGAATGGCGGTTCATGAAAGTGATGAAAAAGGAAAACCAGCGGTAACTCATTATAAAGTTTTAGAAAGATTTGGTTATGTAACCTTGGTTTCTTGTCAACTAGAGACAGGAAGAACACATCAAATACGTGTTCATATGAAACATATTGGTCACACACTTTTTAACGACGAACGTTATGGAGGCGATGCCATTTTGAAAGGAACTACGTTTACCAAATACAAACAGTTTGTAGATAATTGTTTTAAAGTATTACCAAGACAAGCATTACATGCTAAAACATTAGGATTTGAACATCCTATCACAAAAGAATTTTTACGTTTTGATACGCCAATTCCACAAGATTTACAGGAATGTATCGAAAAATGGCGCGTATATTCAAAAGCACAAACGTTTATAGAAGAATAATAAAAATCCCGCAAATAGCGGGATTTTTTAATTACCAAGTTGTAACTTCTGCATTTGGTGTTTCAAATAATTTAGTAAAATAAGTATCTAAACACTGTAAATTAATTAAATTTTTCTTTGTTGTGTGAAATGTGCTTTGTCCCATTCGTAAAACATAATTTTCTAATCTGTTATTTTCGTTAGTTTCCCCTTCACCTTCAAATACAACATCGGTTACAGTTACTAAATATTTATCATCTTTTAATTCTATCGCAAATAGTAAATCAAAAGATTGTTCAAAATACCAACCACCATCTTTACAATCACAGTGAAGAGAGGTTCCTTTTCCAGTATTATCTTCTTTATTTACTGAAATTTTATTATGGTTTTTGTCAATTAGTCCCGGAATATCTGCTTCTGAAGTTTTATAGGCCAATTGCCAGCTAACTTCTTTTCTTTCAGCTTTAAAATGATGATCTTGAGCAAAAGTAAATGACGAAACTAAGACTAATAAGCTTACTATTTTTTTCATTTTAATATATTTAATGCACAAATTTAATCTTTTTAAAGTAGTATAAAAATTAATTAAAAGGATTAGACCATTTAGTGTTTGTATACACATCAGTTCCTGAAAGTGTTCTCAAAAATGCGATTACTGCATTTACTTCGGTTGCTGTTAAATTTAATTGTTGGCCAATACCTCCTGGAGTTAATCTTGGGTCCAAGTTGTTATTTCCAGGAGCTAAATTTATCGTTCCATAATGTCCAATTGCTGCCTGTAAAGTGGTTATTACACCAGTATGCATCATTGGTCCATTGGTAGTTCCGTCAGTTCTTACTAAATCACGAAGGGAAGGAGCTCTTGTATTTCCTGTATCAATTCCTATTCCGGCAATCGTTCCAATAATTCCGTTGTTCAAAGTATTTGGGTCGATATCAAATTCTGGTACTCTATGACAACCCGCACAGCCTAATCCGCCAGAAGTTCGTACACCACTAGTATTAAAAACAGGTGGCGATAAAAATAAATTCTTTCCTTGATTTTCTTGTGCTGTAAAATTTGAAAAGGGTTGGCCATCGTTAGTGGCTAAGGCTCTACCAGCATCATATTTAGAATCAAATGATTGGATGCTTCTTATGAATTGAGCCAATGCACTTTGAATTTTTGCTTCCGTAATTTCTTCTGTGCCATAAACAAATGTGAAAAGTTCTTTATAATAGCCAATTGCACTTAATTTTGTGATTAAATCATTAAAAGATAAATCACCATTTTCTCCACTGAAACCCATTTCGCCATGGTCTTTTATAGGCATTGTAGTTTGAGTTTCTAAATTGATGGCACGTTCATCCCAAAAGAATTTTGTTTCTGATGCAAATCTCGAGTTTATTAAGCGCATGGAATGTCTTCCAGTTGTACCGTTTACTCCTGTACTTGCCACATTAGTATCGCTAAAAGCAAATTCTTGTTTGTGACAACTTGCGCATGAAATGGTGTTATTTGATGATAAGTTTTTGTCATAAAATAAGACTCTTCCTAAAGTTGCACCTTTGTCCGTAATTGCATTTCCTAATGAATTATCTTTAATAATATAAGAAGGAATCGTTTGATTCGCATAATTGGCTAAGTTTTCTAAATCAACCGATGAACCAAACTCAGCTTCAACAAATGGGTAAGATGGAATTTCTTCATAATTTTCATCCGAATTATTACTACAAGAAGTCAATCCACAAAAAGCGAATAGACTTAAAATAAGTTGGTTTTTCATAATGGTTAGTTTTAGGTTAGTAATTGTAAGACAACATTTAATAAAAAAGGTTTAATTAAAAGCATGCTTTTTTTATACTTTAAAATATTCCTATATTTGAACTTTATTTAAAAACAAACTAACACGAATATTTACCATGAAATTATTAGAAGGAAAAGTTGCCATCATTACTGGTGCAAGCCGTGGAATTGGTAGCGGAATAGCAAAAGTTTTTGCTGAACAAGGTGCAAATGTTGCATTTACTTATAGTTCGTCAGTAGAATCGGCAATGGCTTTAGAAACAGAATTAAATGCTTTAGGAATTAAAGCTAAAGGATACAAATCAAACGCAGCAGATTTTAATGAAGCTCAAAAATTAGTAGATGATGTAATTGCTGAATTCGGAACAATTGATGTTTTAATCAATAATGCCGGAATCACAAAAGATAATTTATTAATGCGTATGTCAGAAGAAGATTTTGATAAAGTAATCGAAATCAACTTGAAATCGGTTTTCAATATGACAAAAGCAGTTCAAAAAATCATGTTGAAAAACCGTAAAGGTTCTATCGTAAACATGAGTAGTGTAGTAGGTGTGAAAGGAAATGCTGGTCAAGCTAACTACGCTGCTTCAAAAGCGGGTATGAACGGATTTACAAAATCTATCGCATTAGAATTAGGTTCAAGAAATATTCGTTGTAATGCCATCGCTCCAGGTTTTATTGAAACCGAAATGACAGCAAAATTGAACGAAGATGTAGTAAAAGGTTGGAGAGAAACTATTCCATTAAAAAGAGGTGGAACTCCAGAAGATGTAGCAAATGTTTGTGTTTTCTTAGCATCTGATATGAGCGCTTATGTAACGGGTCAAGTTATTAATGTTGACGGTGGAATGTTAACTTAGGAGTTAAATTATAAATGACAACAAGCACAATTTTACTTCTATTATTGTCAGTAATTATTGCTGCCGGATTGTCGTTTTATCAATACTTATACAAAGTCAAAAATCAGTCAAAATTGTACTGGTTTTTGGCTTTTTTACGTTTTATTAGTCTGTTTTCAATCTTTTTGTTGTTGATTAATCCAATTATCAGTCGAAAAATAACAGAAATCAAGAAAACGCCTTTGCCAATTGTTATTGACAATTCTAAATCAATTTCCGAATTAAAAGCAACGAAAGAAGCTTCGGAATTATATCAGAAAATTTCAGAGAATAAAGCTATAGCTGAGAAGTATGATGTACAATTATTTTCGTTTGATGACGAATTTCAGTCATTAGAACAATTAGATTTTAAAGGAAATCAATCGCATATTGATGGTGTTGCAAAAAACTTAAAGCAATTATATAGAAACACTAATTATCCAGTAGTTTTATTTACCGATGGAAATCAAACCATGGGGAATGATTATGTATTTAGTTTTCAAGAAAATACAAGTGTTTTGCCTGTTGTTTTAGGAGATACCACTACGGTTTTTGATTTGAAAATCAATCAAATAAACGTTAATAAATACGCCTTTTTAAAGAATAAATTTCCAGTTGAAGTATTTTTGCAATACAATGGAAATCAGGCTATTTCAACCACTTTTTCGATTCAGAACGGTAACCAAACCATTCACAAAGAAACCCTTAGTTTTTCGAAAGATAAAAGGGCACAATCTGTAACTGTTTTATTAAATGCAGACAAGGTTGGAATTGCCAAATACAAAGCCGTAATTTCTTCTAATGTAAAAGAGAAAAACACGTTTAATAATGCTAAGAATTTTGCTGTAGAAGTTATTGATCAACGTAGTGAAATTGCTTTAATTTCAGCTATTAATCACCCAGATTTAGGTGCATTAAAACGAGGTATTGAAACCAATCAGCAACGTAAAGTTTCAATCCTAAAACCAGAAGAAGTAAAGTCATTACAGAATTACAATATTTTAATTTTATATCAACCAACCACTTCTTTTAAAGCTGTTTTTGAGCAAAATAAAGTTGCCCAAATCAATACATTTATTATCACTGGAACAGCAACTGATTTTAATTTTTTAAATCAAGTTCAAAACGATTTGTTGTTTAAAATGTCGGCACAAAAAGAAGATTATTTGGCAACTTTTGACTTGAACTTTAATTTGTTTTCTCAAGCTAATATAGGTTTTGAAAATTTTCCGCCTTTGGAACATAAATTTGGAACGATTGCCACTAAAAGCAATGTAAATACGCTACTTTCGGCACGAATTAGAAACGTCCAATTGCAAAATCCGCTATTGACATTTACTGAAAATGGTAGCAAAAGAAACGCTTATTTATTAGGTGAAAATATCTGGAAATGGCGTCTGGAAAATAATTTAAACAAAAAGTCTTTTGATGATTTTGATTTGTTTACTGATAAAATCATTCAGTTTTTAGTGACAAACGCTTCAAAAAAGAATTTGAATGTTACTTATGAAAGTTTTTATAATTCGGGCGAAAGCATTGAAATTATAGCTGAATACTTCAATAAAAATTACGAATTTGACGACAAAGCACAACTAACAATTCAAGTTGTAAATTCTAAAACAAAAGCGTCTAAAAAATACGATTTACTAAAAGCTACCAATTCCTATAAAGTAAATTTAGATGGTTTAGAAGCAGGAAATTATTCGTTTAAAGTAACAGAAAAGCAATCAAACACAAGTTTTTCAGGAAGTTTTGAAGTTTTAGATTTTGAAATTGAAAAACAATTCGTAAATCCAGATAAATCGCGATTAGAGCAATTGGCTTCAAATACTAATGGAACCGTTTTTTATCCAAACCAATTAGAAAATCTAATCAAATCTTTACTTGAAAACGAAAATTATATTCCAACCCAAAAAGAAACCATCAAAAAATCACCACTTATTGACTGGATTTGGTTATTAATTTTAGCAATTATAGCTTTAGCTACCGAATGGTTTGTTAGAAAATATAACGGATTGTTATAAAAGGTTGATTACGATTTTTCTTTGAAAGTTAGATTTATTCTCTAATAGTTGAATGCCTTCTTTTTCATAAATATCTCCATTATGATTTATGTTATCTGCTAAACCACACCAAGGTTCAATGCATAAAAATGGAGCGTTGGGTTTTGTCCAAATACCCAAAAAAGGAAATCCTTCAAATTCAACAGAAAGATATGGCTGATTACCTTTTAAAAGGGTAAGCTTGTCCGATTTTAAATGTTTTAAAACCAATGCATCTTTTTCAAAAAGCGAATAATCTAAATTAATCTGCCCGTTTTCTGAATTTATCTTTCGGAATGAATTGCTAAACTGTTCGTTTTCTAATTCATAGGATACAAATTCCTCTGCTTCAATAAATTGTAAGGAATAGTCTGAAAAAGAATCTTCAATTGCAAATGCCGGATGCGCTCCAATTGAAAACGGCATGATTTCTTGCGATTTATTGAAAACGGAGTAACTAATCTTTAAGCTATTTTCTATTAATTCATATTGCAATCGCAATTCAAATGGGAAAGGATAATTTTTTAGCGTTTCTGCGTTATCTGTTAAAATGAAGATAGCAGAACTTTCCGTTTGATGTTCCACTTCAAATTCAAAATTCCTTGCAAAGCCATGGCGTGGCAGTTCGTAACTTTTGCCATTAATTGAATACGAATCATTTTTTAATCTTCCAACAATAGGAAATAAAATAGGTGACGTTTTGTTCCAAAAAGCTTCATCAACTGTCCAAATGTAATTTTTGTTGTCTTTTTCTAATTGAATTAATTCGGCACCAATTGTATTAATCGATGCCGAAATTTTTGTATTTGAAAGTGTAATTATCATATTAATCTTCTGAAATTCCTTTCCAGTTTCTAATAATTTTTGATAAAAAGAAAAGGGTTAGAATGGCTAAAATAAAATTCAATGAAAACATATGAACTGTATGGTCTCTAAGCCATAAATATTCTGGAGAATTATAGCTATAACCTGTTCTGTAATCATATTTTGAGGCATAATGTTCTTGTATTATGAAATAAATCAAAGGAATAATTCCTATGAACGACCATAAAAATAAATTCAAAGCAATTCTACTGAGTTGTAAATTCTTCTTGTTGAAATAAATTAAAAAGAAATAAAATATAATTCCTAAAATGGTAAATAAAATTAAATAAGCATACATATTGCCTACGCCTACAATTGCCGTAAAAATGCCGTAAACAATATTAATGACACCCGTTGCAACAACGGCAATTAACCAACTTTTACCAGAGGTAACTCGGAAAGAGAAAATCAAAATAGATAATCCAAAAGCACCATATAAAAACCCTAAAATCATTTCAATATTGAAAAAAGGATCTGTATGTGCTTCTGAAACGGTATCATATTTATCTTTTAATACATCTTGCTGCACAAAATATTTAGAGTATTTTCGGTCATCATAACCAATTTTTGACGTCATCTCATAGTTATTATAAGATTCATCAGTTTCATATTGTTTCAAATAGGGTTGAATATATAAAAACTCATCAAATTCAGGCGCTTTATAAACAATTTCGAACCATTTGTCTAAAGTTAAATTGGTAGCTAAATCGTGTTCTCTAATTAAACTTAAATGGTTGTCCATTAGTTTTTTAACTTCAGCTTTATTGTCTTGGTGTAACCAATTTTGAACTTGTATTCTATTTAACGAATCTTGTTCTCTTGAAATAACAGTAAATTCAAACGTATTACGATTTACTAATGAAAATTGATCGTATTTTTTTCCGTTAAAGATGATATGATTTTTATAGGTGTATGCAGCAACAGCCTCAACTGCCATACTTTCTTGTTCAGTAGCATATTCTGCTGTATTTGCATCTTCGGGATTATAATTAAGAGCAATTTTATTTCCTAAACTATCAATTAATCCGGATGCTAATGAATCAATTTCTGTTTCTCCAAAACTTCCATCAATAAACATATCAGCAGTAGCAATAGTTTTGCAGCGATTGGTTGTTTCTTCAATTGAATAATAACTTCTTTGATGTAATTGCTTTCCAACTGAAAACGGCAAATAAAACGTAATCAATAATGCACTAACAACAAATATTTGCAACCATTCGTAAAATAAACTGTATTTTGATTTGCTGTAAAATGATTTTAACGAATTGTTTTTAAAGTAGTTAACTAGCCATAAAATGATTATAATTACAACTAGTAAAACACCAAATAAGATGCAAGTTACTTCAATATCTAAGTTATTTCTGTTTGAAAAATCGATGGTTCCATCTAAATAGCCTAAGCCAAAAAAGATGAGGTGAAGTAGTAATCCAATGGCAACCATAGGAACAAATTTGGTGTTCCAAAGCAATGGATATTTTAATAATAATTTTTTCTGTATATCTTTAAACATGATTTTATTTTTTTAGTTCACAAAAAAGCGACGTGTTGAATTTGAGATATTTCGCATGTAAGTCATTGGAATCGATTGGTTTATAACCACTTTTAAGAAATCGTTCATTTCAATTTTTTCTGGAAAAGTGGCAATAAAAGTTCCGCCATTTTGTTCCAAAGAAATTACTTCTAAAGCAATAAAAGCTTGTTTTAAATCGCTTAAATTCAACGAACTTTCAAATTCGATAATGCAATTTTTTGCCACATCATTTTCAGCATTCAAATTCTTTTGTGAACCACGTTTTAAGAAAACCACCTGATTTGAAGTTTTTTCCACTTCGTATAATTGTTGCGAACTCAACACAATAGCAATCGGTCTAAAAGCCGAATTAGCGATGTTTCTAAAATCGTCTAAAATGGTTTGTTGTGCCAAAATATCTAGGTTTGCCAAAGGTTCATCAATTAATAAAATCTTTGGTTTACGGAGTAACATTCGAGCCAATTCGAAACGCATTTTGTAACCAGATGATAAATTATTCCAGTAATGTCTTCTAAATTTTCGCAATCCTAAACGCGTGATGACTAAATCGACAACTAAATTATTTTCTTCTGGCGAATAGCCGTAGCAACTTGCTGTAAATTCTAAATTCTCGTACATAGAACCGCGCCAAGTGTCAGTTCGTTGTGGAATGTAAACTAATTTTGTTCGTAAATCATACAAGTCATCATATTGAAATTGGTAATTTATGGTTCCAGATGTTGGATGTAATTCACCACATAAACTACGAAGTAAAGTCGTTTTTCCGTTTCCGTTTTCGCCAACTAAACCAATGATTTCACCTGTTTTAATATCTAAGTTAATCGGACCTAATCCAAAAGAAGCATTATATACTTTTTGTAGATTTTTAACCGAAATAATGGTTTGGTGATTGTGACATTCTTTTTTACTTAAAAACGCATGAAGTTCTTCTAACAACACGTTTAAGCGTGTTTTTTTATCTTCGTCTTCTTTTTCATTATGGTCTAACCAATTTAGAAATTCATTGGTTTTGATGTAAAATTCAATGTTTTCGGAATCTAAAGTAAAATCGATTACTCGTTTTATGGTTTGATTGAAGTCGTTAAATTCGAGAATTTCTTGTACCTCGCGGAATTGTTTTTCAAATTCGGTCATATATTATTTTATAAAATTTCGTTTTAAAAGGCTGTAAATTACGGTATCAGTAAATTCATTATTGTAATAAAAATTCTCTTTAAAATGAGCTTCTTTTTCAAATCCATTTTTTAGTAAAACACGTTCCGAAGCCGTATGTCTTGAATCAATTACCGCTTCAATTGAATGAAAATTAAGTGTATTGAAGGCGAAATCTAAAAGCGTTTTTACGGCTTCGGTAACATATCCTTTTCCATTGTATTCTGGTAATATCATATATCCAATTTCGGTTCTATAATGTTCGGGTTGGGTTCTGTAAAACCCCATAAAACCAATGCATTTATCATTTTCTTTTTCGGTTACAGCCCAATTAATATCAATGTTATCATCAATTTTATTATTTATCATTTTAATAAAGTCGACAGCTTCTTTCACAGATGTAAGTAGCGGGCGAGGAATAAAACGCATCGCTTCAGGATTTCCACGTAGCTCTAAAACTTCCGGAGCATCTGCATCAGTTAATTTTCTAAAACGTAAACGTTCTGATTCTAGTATTGGAAAAGGAGAGAAGTTAAGTTGTAACATTATTTTGAATTTAAATTTTGAATAGCTTTATCATGTTTCTTACTGAAGAAAATCAGCATACAAATAGCACCAATAGTAGCATACAACATATCAGATTGCGTATCCCAAACATAGCCTTGCGTTCCTAAGAAAGCATCGCCACCATCACCAGTACAAAGGGAAACGCCCCATTCTAACCATTCGTAAGCCGCACTAATAGCTAAACAAACCGCAACAATAATGAAGTTAAAGAAAGTCTTATTTGAAATAACATTTTTACGAATAAATAATTCTCTCACAATCATGGCTGGAACAAAACCTTGTGCAAAATGACCAACTTTATCATAATTATTTCGGCTTTGATTAAAAGTTTCTTTTATCCATTCAAATGGAGGAACTTCAGCGTAGGTATAGTGTCCGCCAAGAAATAAGATGTAGCAATGAATGAGAATAAAGAAATAAGTAAAATTAGTAAACTGAAAGCGTTTAAAAGTAAAAGCTAAAATTGCAAACCCAACTACTGCAGGTAATACTTCTAAAAACCAAGTAAAATATTCTTTTGGATAAATTCCGGAAATTACTAATCCAGCAAAGAATAATAGCGAATAAAGTTGTAATTTTTTCATTTAGTTGATTGGCTTTTTCTTTAAAATTAAAGCACTAACTATTGAAAATACAATTCCTAATGGTAATATTTCCATGTAAGTGAATAAAATAACCATAATTGGATTTTTATACATTTCTTTAAAGGAATTCATGTCTTCGGTTACTTTAGCCACTTCATCTGGACTTGCTTTTGCAATTGCCATATCAGTGTAATGTTCTGCAAAATTTGGAAATAAGTTGTACAAAATCACCAACCAAACTATAACATAAATTGTTGAAATAATTAAGGTAATCCAAAAACCTGTTAGGAAAGCTTTTCCAAGAGAAATATAGCCGTTATTTGCGTCTCGTTGTTGTTTGATTCCTGCTACCACAAAGATGAAAGCAAGAAGCATTCCTGCAAATCCAAACATCATACTCACTTCTTTTTCAGGATTTGATTTCATGTACATAGTAACAGATACTAGCAATGCAGAAACAATAATGCTTCCAAATAATCCATTTTTTAAAATAATGTTATTCATGATGCTTAGTTTTTGGTTAGTGAATCAAATTTAACGAAATTATTCGTTAAAATCTAAATCCTTATTATGAGTTTCTGAAATAGTTAAAGTAGAGTAGATTCCAAGTGCAAAAGCAAAGAAGCCTACGATTGCAGCAGCTGCTATAACACCATTATTCACTTTTAATCCGTCAAAAGCCAATAACATAACAGGAACTAATCCGCGAACCATGTTAGGAATAGTAGTTGTGGCAGTACTTCTAATATTGGTTCCAAATTGTTCTGCTCCAACCGTTACAAACATGGCCCAATAACCCGTTCCTAAGCCTAACCAAGCACAATAAAAGTAATACATGTTTTCCGATTTGGTTCCGCTAAAAAGGAGTAAACACACACCAACGATAGTGAAAAGCATCATGTAGAAAATCGCTTTTTTTCGGGAATGTAACCAATGCGAAATAAAACCACTAGCGAAATCACCAACCGAAATACCAACATACGCCCACATAATAGCTTTACCTGGTTGAATAGTATCAATTCCCATTACAGGCGCAAATTGATTGGCCATAACTGCTAAAATTCCAATGCAAAACCAGGTTGGCAAACCAATAGCGATGCATTTCATGTATTTAACAAAACGATTCCAATTGGTAAAAAACGAAAAAAAGTTTCCTTTTTTAATGTTACTATCGTGTTTGATATCGTTGTAAATTCCGGATTCTGCCACACTAATTCGTAATACTAAAAGCATTAAGCCTAAAGCACCACCAATGTAATAAGCAATGGTCCAATCGCCTGCTAATTCTACGGTTAATTGCGCTACAACAGCTCCAAGTAAACCAAATCCAGCTACGATTGAAGTTCCGATGGCACGCAATTGTTTGGGTAAGGATTCGGATACTAAAGTAATTCCGGCACCAAGTTCGCCAGCTAAACCAATTCCTGCAATAAATCGCAACCAAGCATACAACATCGTTTTATCTTCCACAGGAAAGTGAGGTAAATAACCACAAGCAATATTAGCCAAAGAATACACTAAAATAGAGCCAAACAAAACCGAAAGTCTTCCTTTTTTATCGCCTAAAACACCCCAAAGAATTCCTCCTAAAAGTAATCCTACCATTTGGTAATTTAGGATCATGGTTCCAGCAGTATCAACATCTAGGTTCATGTCTTTTAAGCTAGGAACACGAACAATCCCGAAAAGAAGTAAGTCATAAATATCAACAAAATAGCCTAATGCAGCTACAATCACTGGAAATGATAATAAATGTTTTAGTTTTTCTTTCAGAGTAAAGTTTGACATTGTTAGTATAATTGGTTAGTTAATTTTGTAAAAATAGAGATAATAGGACTAAAATGGTTTTGGTTTGAAAATATTTTTGAACAATAATCTTTAACAAAATTCAATAGTTTTGTGTTAGTTTTCTGTATTTCAATCCACTCCAAATCATTAAATTTGAAATAAAAAAAGTTATGAGAAAATGTTATTTAGTTGTTCTAGTGATTTTTAGTCAGTTTCTCTTTTCACAAACCGATACCAGAGTTTATGATATTATTGAATCCATTTCAACAAAACGAATTGAAAGCGATATTCGAGCGTTAGCTAATTTTGGTACCAGAAACACATTTAGTGATACTATTTCAAACAAAAGAGGTATTGGAGCGGCAAGAAGATGGATTAAATCTGAATTCGAGAAAGTTTCCAAAGATTGTGCTAATTGTTTGGAAGTTTTTTATCAAAAAGATTATGTAACAACAAACGACGGTGAACGTGTTCCAAAAGATACTTGGATTGTGAATGTAGTTGCAGTTCAAAAAGGAACAAAAAACAGCAATCGATATGTGATTATGACGGGTGATATTGATAGTAGAAATTCAGATCCTATCGATTTTACCAAAGATGCTCCTGGTGCTAATGATAATGCAACTGGAATGGCGGGAACGATAGAGGCGGCAAGAGTTCTATCCAAATATAAATTTGATTATAATATTGTGTATTTAGGTTTGTCAGGAGAGGAGCAAGGTTTGTTTGGAGGAAAAGGTTTTGCTGAGTTCGCTAAAAAGAATAATTGGGATATCATTGGTGTTTTGAATAATGATATGATTGGAAATATCGAAGGTGTTGATGGTGTAATCGATAATCGAACTTTTAGAATTTTTTCAGAACCAACGCCTATTACTGAAACCGAAAAAGAGAAAAATAATCGACGTTTTTATGGTGGTGAAGTAGATGGAATTTCAAGACAATTAGCAAGATATATTCATAAATTAACTACTACTTACATGCCAGAAATGAATCCGATGATGGTGTATCGATTGGATAGATTTGGTCGAGGTGGACATCATAGACCTTTCAATGATTTAGGTTTTTCTGGAGTTAGAATTATGGAAGCACATGAAAATTACAATCGTCAGCACCAAGATTTAAGAGTGGAAAACGGTATCAAATATGGCGATGTGATTGAAGGCGTAAACTTTGAATACGCAAATAAGTTAACTGCTGTAAATGCAATCACATTAGCTAGTTTAGCTTGGGCAACTCCAGAACCTAAAAACGTTAAGATTGGTGGAATAGTGCAACCTAATACAAAACTTAAATGGGATAAGGTTTCTGATGAAAATGTAATTGGATATAAAATTTATTGGCGATTAACCACTTCACCACAATGGGAATTTAGTCGATTTGTTGGTGATGTTGATAATTTTGAATTAGAAGGGATTGTAATTGATAATTATTATTTTGGAGTTGCTTCTGTTTCTAAATCAGGACATGAGAGTGTTGTAGTTTTTCCAAATGATATTATAAGAACTACTTTTAAAAGAAACTAGCTTTTAAAATAAGAAACACCGACTCCATACAGAATCGGTGTTTCCTAAACTAAAACAAACTAACCCATTATAAACCCATGAATTAAGGGGATATTTTTGAAAGTATTGGAATTTATTTTACCAATTCACTTTCGTTTCTAAAAACTAACTGACCATCAAAGCTGTCTAACAAAATAATACTATCAACAGTAACTTTACCAGCCAATATTTCTTTTGAAAGTTGGTTTAAAACTTCACGTTGAATTACTCGTTTTACTGGTCGTGCGCCGTATTGAGGGTCAAAACCTTTTTGTGTCAAGTATTCAATTGCTTCTGGAGTGGCATCCATTGTAATTTGTTGATGTGCCAACATTTTAATAACGCTTTTCAACTGCAAACCAACAATTTCTTTGATATTCGCATTCGTTAAAGGTGTAAACATTACGATTTCGTCAATTCTATTGATAAATTCAGGTCGGACAATTTGTTTCAATAAACCTAAAACTTCCACTTTGGCTGCTTCGGTTGCGGCATCAATTCCACCTTTTAAATTTTCGAATTTCTCTTGAATTATGTGGCTTCCCATATTTGAAGTCATGATGATAATCGTATTTTTGAAATCCGCCACACGGCCCTTATTGTCGGTTAATCGTCCTTCATCTAATACTTGTAACAAGATATTGAAGGTATCAGGATGCGCTTTTTCAATTTCGTCTAGCAACACTACTGAATACGGTTTTCTTCTTACCGCTTCGGTCAGTTGTCCGCCTTCGTCATAACCCACATAACCTGGAGGTGCACCAACTAATCTACTAACAGAATGACGTTCTTGATATTCACTCATATCAATACGAGTCATCGCATTTTCGTCGTCGAATAAATATTCGGCTAATGCTTTGGCTAATTCGGTTTTACCAACACCTGTTGTTCCTAAGAATAAGAACGAACCGATTGGTTTTTTCATGTCTTGCAAGCCTGCACGACTTCTTCTTACAGCATCACTCACGGCTTCAATTGCTTCTTCCTGACCAACAACTCTTCTGTGTAATTCTTCTTCTAAACGAAGTAGTTTTTCTCTTTCGCCTTGAAGCATTTTCATTACAGGAATTCCAGTCCATTTCGCTACTACTTCCGCAATATCTTCTCTAGTTACTTCTTCTTTAATTAAGGAAGTCCCGGCTTGGTTTTCAGCTAATTGAATTTGTAAAGCATCCAAACGTTCTTGCGCTTCTTTGATTTTTCCGTAACGAATTTCGGCTACTTTTCCATAATCACCATTGCGTTCGGCTTGTTCGGCTTCAATTTTGAAATCTTCAATTTCTTGTTTTACGTTTTGAATATTGTCTACAACATCTTTCTCTGATTTCCATTTGGTAAAGATTTCGTTGCGTTCTTCTTTTAGATTCGCTAAATCCAAACCTAAACCTTTCAATTTGGTTTCGTCATTTTCACGTTTTATAGCTTCAATTTCAATTTCCAATTGCATGATTTTTCTATCCAAAACATCTAATTCTTCAGGTTTTGAATTAATTTCCATGCGCAATTTTGAAGCCGCTTCGTCCATCAAATCAATCGCTTTATCGGGCAAGAAACGATTCGTAATATATCGTTGTGATAATTCGACAGCCGCAATAATAGCATCGTCTTTGATACGTACTTTGTGATGTGTCTCGTATTTTTCTTTGATACCACGCAAAATCGAAATCGCACTTTCAGTATCCGGTTCATCAACCATTACTTTTTGAAAACGTCTTTCAAGTGCTTTATCTTTTTCGAAATACTTTTGGTATTCATCTAATGTTGTGGCGCCAATCGCACGTAATTCGCCACGCGCTAAAGCAGGTTTTAGAATGTTAGCTGCATCCATAGCACCTTCGCCACCACCAGCACCAACAAGCGTGTGAATTTCGTCAATGAAAAGCACAATATCACCTTCGGCAGACGTTACTTCTTTAACCACTGCTTTCAGTCGCTCTTCAAATTCTCCTTTGTATTTGGCTCCGGCAATTAATGCTCCCATATCTAACGAATAGACGATTTTATCTTTTAGATTTTCAGGAACGTCGCCGTCAACTATTCGATGCGCTAAGCCTTCGGCAATGGCTGTTTTACCAACACCAGGTTCACCAACTAACATCGGATTGTTTTTTGTTCTTCGGGTTAAAATTTGTAAAACTCTACGAATTTCTTCATCACGACCAATTACTGGGTCGAGTTTACCGCTTTTAGCTAATTCATTGAGATTTTTGGCATATTTATTCAGTGAATTATACGTTTCTTCTGCTGAAGCCGAAGTTACTCTTTCTCCTTTACGCATTTCGTCGATAGCAGCCTGTAAACCTTTTTCAGTTACGCCTTGATCTTTCAAAATCTGTGCGACTTTACTTTTCGATTTGAAAATGGCTAAAATTAAGTGTTCGATAGAAACGAATTCGTCGTTCATTTTTTTAGCAATGATTTCGGCTTCGTTTACTGTAGTTCCAGCCTCACGAGAAAACATAATATCGCCACCAGAAACTTTTGGAAAACTTTGAATCGTACTATCCAATACCTTTTTGAAAAGCTCCACATTAACGTTGAGTTTTTTCAAAATGAAAGGTGTAACGTTTTCGTCTACTTCTAAAATTCCTTTGAATATATGTTCGTTTTCAAGCTGTTGTTGCCCAAAACTTTGTGCAATTTGCTGTGCTTGTTGCAAGGCTTCTTGCGATTTGATTGTAAATTTATTGATATTCATATTCTTAGTTAATCCTTTTTACTGAGTTGTTTGATAGGGATTATTCAATATATGTTCCAATCTTTCAAAGATGTCAAAATGTCTTTGTTTTAAGTGTTTTTCTTTTGTTTTAATGTCAAAATGACATTTTTTAGACTAAAAAGTTCATATAAAGGTACAAAAAAAGACAGTATCGTTACATACTGTCTTCTGTTAATTAAGTTATAAAATTTATCTTCTAAACTTATTATTGGTAATAATACCTTTTAGTTTGGCTTTTAAATCTTCGCCAGTATCGTAAACCATTTTTTCATTGCTAGGAAACGGAACGGCTCTTCGGTCAAAATACTGATAGTAATCTTGCTCACAAGCGCGTTTATCTCCGTTATAGTTTGCGTAGATATAGCTAAAAATAAATTCACTTGTTACAGGAAATGTATTCATTAATTGGTTAGTTCTAAAATCGATATAATCCACTTTTGCAGTTACTTGACACGATTTGAATTGCGTAAATTCGTAAATACTAACCGTTATGGTTTTCATGTTATCTACTTTAATTGGATTACCTAAGCTGTCTTTAACCACATTTCCATTTGCGTCAACAAGATTTTTTACTCCATCTTTGATTTGTTTTTCCTTCACAAATTGTTTTTCTTTCACTTGTTCTGGCGAAATGTTAATTTGTCTAAAATTAACAATCATTCCAAAATCGTAATTGATATTTTTCTGTTTATTGTTGTGATAAACGGTCCATTTATCATTGATTCCATAAGTACTAAAATCCAATAAATCGTCTTGTAAACGAGTTGGAATTACCATATTAGTCTCGTTTTTTGTATAAACATGAACAAAATCCGTTCCTTTAAATTGAGCTTCATCCATTAAAGCGCGTACATCTTTATAACTTGGATTTAATTTGTCTAAATAGGCTAAATCGTCATACGCTTGTCTGAAATCCATTTTGTTTCGGGAAGTCATTAATTTTTTAGCATTTGCATATAAGAATCCAGACAGATTATTTTTACTACTAATTAGTTCATCAGAATAATCATCCATCGGAAAAATTGCGTTTCTACCTTCTTTCAACAATTGAAGCGGTAAAAGTGGTTTGATTCTTTCTTGACGATTGTGTAATTGAGAATACAAATTAAAAATTCTTTCGTAGTTAGACGGATTATTTTCTTTAATTAATAAGCTCAAAGACTCTAAATCACGGCTCTTCGCTTTTGCAAAAGCTTCCTCTAGTAAGTACACGTAATCTTGCTTCCCTTTTGAGTTTTTGTTAGTTTTTAGAGCATCTACCGCATTGATGATAGCGCCATCGTAGTCACCATTACTCAACATAGATTGTGTTTGCTTCACACCACAAGAAACAATAATTACTGATAAAAATAATAGGGTAATTTTTTTCATAAAATTAAATATTTTGCCAAAGATAAAATTTTTTTGGAGCTATTTACTTCGTTAGTTCTCTTTTTTGAAGCTCATGTCCTGCTGTTCGTTCTATCTTTTTGTTTTTAAAGAAAAAACAAAAAGGATGCCACTTCCATCAGGGCTAAAAAAATAAAACTCCGAAAGACAATTTCGGAGTTTTATATATTTTTAAATTTGAATTAAAATTTTAAATCAATTGCGGGTAACAATTTACTCGAAACTTCTCCAAAACCAATTCTTAAGTTATCTTTTTGACAATATCCTCTAATAATTACAGTATCGTTGTCGTTGATGAATTTTCGCTCCGAACCATCGTTCATTTTTAATGGTTTTTGTCCGCCCCAACTCAATTCTAACATCGAACCGAAAGAATCTTCTGTAGGACCAGAAATCGTTCCACTTCCCATCATATCGCCCGAGTTTACTCTACAACCATTAATAGTATGATGCGCCAATTGTTGTGCCATTGACCAATACATGTATTTGAAGTTGGAACGTGAAACTACAGTTTCTACTTCATTTTCGGGCTGAATCGCAACTTCTAAATTAATATCAAATGCTTTTGCGCCTTTTTGTTGTAAGTAAGGTAATGGTTCTGGTGATTGCTCAGGACCTTTTACTCTAAATGGTTCTAAAGCATCCATTGTTACAATCCAAGGTGAAATTGATGAAGCAAAGTTTTTTGCTAAGAATGGTCCAAGTGGCACATATTCCCATTTTTGAATATCACGCGCACTCCAATCGTTAAATAAAACCATTCCGAAGATGTGTTCTTCTGCTTCTTCAACAGGAATTGGTTCACCCATTAAATTCGCATCGGTGGTAATAAAAGCAGTTTCTAATTCAAAATCCACTAATCTTGAAGGTCCAAAAACAGGAGTAGTCTCTCCATTTGGTAACGTTTGTCCGTAAGGTCTGTGAACAGGAATACCTGAAGGCACAATCGTAGAACTTCTTCCGTGATAACCTACAGGAATGTGTAACCAGTTTGGTAACAAAGCATTTTCTGGATCACGGAACATTTTTCCTACGTTGGTAGCGTGTTCTTTTGAACTGTAAAAATCAGTATAATCACCAATTTGCACAGGTAAAAGCATTTCGATATCTTCTACACTGAAGATGACAACTTCTCTATGCTCTTTGTTGTCTCTTAAAGTTGGGTTATTTTCATCAAAAAGCTCTGCTAATCGATTTCTTACTAAACGCCATGTTTTTTTTCCGTCAGAAATAAAGTCATTTAGTGTGTCTTGCATGAACATATCATCTGTAAGTTCAATACCTTCAAAATAACCTAATTGTTGTAAAGCACCCATGTCGATAGCGCAATTTCCAATTCGGGTTCCTATTGTGATAACATCTTCTTTGGTAATGAAAACGCCAAATGGAATATTTTGAATAGGAAAGTCGCTATTTTCAGGAACATTTATCCAAGATTTTCTTTTGGGGTCGTTTGCTATATTTGGCATAATTGTATTGTTAGTTTGTTGTTGAAAAATTATGAATCAAATATAAAATTATCTATCAATGTAACAAACCTTTTTCGTAATTTTGACCTAATTTTAACGAATATTTATTGCAATGCAACGCGACGAACAAATTTTTGACCTAATTCTTGATGAACAAGACAGACAAATTCACGGAATTGAATTAATTGCTTCTGAAAACTTTGTTAGCGACCAAGTAATGGAAGCTGCAGGTTCATGTTTAACCAACAAATATGCTGAAGGATATCCTGGTAAAAGATATTACGGAGGATGTGAAGTAGTAGATATTGTAGAACAAATTGCAATTGACAGAGCAAAAGCTTTGTTTGGTGCGGAGTATGTTAACGTACAACCTCACTCAGGTTCACAAGCTAATACGGCTGTTTTTGCTGCTTGTTTGAAACCAGGTGATACTATTTTAGGATTTGACTTATCTCATGGAGGTCACTTAACACATGGTTCTCCAGTGAATTTTTCTGGAAAATTATACAATCCTGTGTTTTATGGAGTAGAAGAGGAGACAGGAGTATTGAATTATGATAAAATCCAAGAAATTGCAACAGCAAACAAACCAAAAATGATTATCGCAGGAGCTTCTGCTTATTCTCGTGATATGGATTTTAAACGTTTCAGAGAAATTGCGGATAGCGTTGGTGCTTTATTGTTAGCCGATATTTCACATCCAGCAGGTTTAATTGCAAAAGGATTATTAAATGATCCAGTTCCTCATTGTCATATTATAACAACAACAACTCACAAGACGTTAAGAGGTCCAAGAGGAGGAATGATTATGATGGGTAAAGATTTCGAAAATCCATGGGGATTAACTACTCCAAAAGGAGAAATTAGAATGATGTCGCACGTTTTAGATATGTCGGTTTTCCCTGGAAATCAAGGTGGACCTTTAATGCATATTATTGCTGCTAAGGCGGTTGCTTTTGGAGAGTGTTTAACTGATGAGTTTTTCCGTTATGCTATGCAAGTGAAGAAAAATGCACAAGCAATGGCAGAAGCATTCAATAAAAGAGGATACAAATTAATTTCAGGTGGTACAGATAACCACATGATGTTAATTGATTTGAGAAATAAAGGAATTTCAGGAAAAGATGCTGAAAATGCGTTAGTAAAAGCTGAAATTACTGTAAATAAAAATATGGTGCCATTTGATGATAAATCACCATTTGTTACTTCTGGTATTCGTGTGGGAACTCCAGCCATCACAACTCGTGGTTTAGTGGAAGAAGATATGGAAACGGTTGTAGCTTTAATCGACAAAGTATTAATGAATCATACTGACGAAGCTGTTTTAGAACAAGTTGCTGAAGAAGTTAATGATTTAATGAGCGAAAGAGCAATGTTTGTATTTTAATATAACATTATCCAATAAAAAAACTCCTGAGATAATCAGGAGTTTTTTATTTTTATAAAGTTCGGATTTATTTTCCGTCTCTATCCACTTTAATTCTTTCTGGTCGGTTAGCCAATTCCCAAGCCAAACCAAAAGCTAATTGAGCACGTTTTGCTAAAGCATCGTATTCAATTTTATCGGGAGTATCACTTGGTAAATGGTAATCTGCATGAACTCCATTGAAGAAGAAAATAGATGGTATTCCTTTTTTAGCAAAGTTATAGTGATCAGAACGATAGTAAATTCTTTCAGGATCGTTTCTATCGTTGTATTTGTAATCTAATGTTAATTGCGTGTATTTAGAGTTTACTTCTTCATTGATTGTATGTAATTCGCTACTTAATCTGTCAGAACCAATCACGTAAACATAATTATTTGTATTTGGATGTAACGTATCACGTCTTCCAATCATATCAATATTAATATCAGCAATTGTATTTGCTAATGGAAATAATGGATTTTCAGAATAATATCTTGAACCATGTAAACCATGTTCTTCACCTGTAACGTGTAAAAATAAGATAGAGCGCTTTGGTCCTTGTCCTTTTTTCTGAGCTTCTTTGAAGGCTTGAGCAATTTCTAATAAAGCAACAGTTCCAGAACCATCATCATCGGCACCATTATAAATTTCACCATTTTTCATTCCTACGTGGTCGTAATGCGCAGAAATGACTAAAATTTCATCAGGTTTTTCAGAACCTTTAATGAAAGCCCAAATGTTTTCTGAATCATTCAATTTTGGAGCAAATCCTCTTTTCATAAATTCAGAAGGCACTTTTTGGTAAAAATCAGTTGCTCCTGGAGGAAAACTGATGCCCATTTTTTTGTATTCATTAATCAAATACTCACCTGCTTTTTTTTGCCCAGGTTCTCCAGTGTTTCTGCCTTGCATTTCATCTCCTGCTACAATGTATAAGTGCTTACTTAGTTCTTCGGCTTTAATTGTAGTGATATAAGTACCTGCATCTGCTGGCGTTTGTGTCTTTTGTGCAGAGGAACAACTTGTTAGTAACAAAGTTAGAACAGCACTTGAAAACAATATTTTTTTCATAGTTTTAGTTTGGTATTTTTAATGTTTCAGAACAAATATAAAAGGTTAGTAGCTAAAGTTAATTTTTTATTACAATCAATTCATAATTTTAACATTTTATGAAATAAAAAATCCCAAATTCAATAACATGGATTTGGGATTTAAAATTTATTCATAATAAAATTACTTCACTTCTTCAGTTGGTGTAATTTCAGTTGAACTTGAAGCATCTTTTGGCATGTCTTCACCTTTTAAATACGTTGGTAAATTTAAACCTGCCATGTTGAATAAATCATTTAAAGGCGGAACCGTTTTCATCATTCCAGAAACGAAATTCGCAGTTGAGCCGTTTCCATCCGTATTATTTCCAGAGTCCCAA
Organism: Flavobacterium sp.; assembly: GCA_003497625.1. GTDB lineage: Bacteria > Bacteroidota > Bacteroidia > Flavobacteriales > Flavobacteriaceae > Flavobacterium. Next base: position 119,363 of record DNNO01000020.1, read on the forward strand.
ACAGTGATTTTGTCAATTTTGATGTTTTTAACTGCTTCAACCTGAGTTTTAACCAATTCAGGTAATTTCTCAATTAATAACAATTGGAATGCTTTTGTTGGATCACCACCAGCAGCGCTAACTACTTCTTTATAACCTTCAGCTTGTTTTGTTAAGATTTGATACAAACCTTTTGCTTCTGCTTCCATTTTAGCGAAGATTGCATCTGCTTCTCCTTTTGCTTGTTCACGGATTCTTTCAGCTTCTGCTTGCGCATCGATAATTGCCTTTTGTTTTGCAATTTCTGCCGGAATTACAATATTTGCATTTTGAGTTGCACGTTCTCTATCAGCACGAGCCGATTCTGCTTTTTGTTCTGCCAAATAAGATTCTTCTAAAGCCTTTGCACTTTGAACTTTTTCCGATGCTAATGCAATACGTAATGCTTCTGCTTCTTTTTCACGTCTTGCAGCTTCTGATTGTGCAATGGCAATTTTAGCTTCGTTTTCTCCTTGAACAGCAATCGCATTAGCTTCAGATGTCGCGACACGCGTATCTCTCTGTGCTTCAGCTTTTCCGATACTTTCATCTTTAAATGCAGCCGCAATACTTACTTCTCTATCTTTATTGGTAATCGCAATTTTAACGTCACGATCTCTATGTGTTTCTGCAATTTGAACGTCTTTTTCACGATCAGCCATTGCTTTTCCAGTTTCTCCAATTTTTTCTTGTTCAGCAACCGAAATTTTAGCTTCGTTAATTGCTTTTGCAGCAGCTTCTTTTCCTAAAGCTTCGATGTAGCCTGATTCGTCTTTGATATCGGTAACGTTAACGTTGATCAATTTTAAACCAATTTTCTTTAATTCCGAATCTACGTTTTTAGAAATGTTATCTAAGAATTTATCTCTATCAGAGTTGATTTCCTCAATCGTCATGGTTGCGATAACCAAACGTAATTGTCCGAATAAAATATCTTTTGCTAATTCTTGAATTTGCTCTGGCGCCAAACCTAATAAACGTTCAGCAGCTGTATTCATACTATCTGTTTCAGTTGAAATTGCAATGGTAAATCGACACGGAACGTCTACACGAATGTTTTGTCTCGAAAGCGCATTGGTTAAATTGGCTTCAATTGAAATAGGTTTTAAATCTAAAAATGAATAATCCTGAATTACGGGCCAAATAAAAGCACCACCACCATGAACACACTTAGCCGATGTGCCACCAGTTTTTCCATAAATAACTAAAATTTTGTCAGAAGGACATCTTTTGTAACGCGAAATTAAGGTCACGAAAGTAACAAATAGCACAAAAGCGGCTACAACAATAATGATAATTTGTGTCATATAAATAAAGGATTAGATTTTTTCTACGATAACTAAATTGTGCTCCACAGCTATAACTTTTACAGCACTTCCTGAAGCTAATTTTTCAGATGAAGTTGTAATAGCATCCAACTCATGAAACGAACCATTCACGCTGATTTGAATTTTTCCTTTTCCCGATTTGTTTTCGGGAATGGTCAAATATACTTCGGCAGTTTTATTAATGGTATTTTCAATTTTAAAACTATTATCTTCCGAAAGTTTTAAAATTTGTTTGATTAAGAAAAAGAAAACACCCACAAAAAGCAATCCTACTAAAACAGAAATTCCAATCAAAATCGTTTTGTTTTCAACGGATTGATAAAACGAAATTCCAGTCCAACTGAATCCTAATAAAAAGTTGATTAAGTTGCGCAATGTAAATAATTCAAAAGGCATATCTCCATCTCCATCGTGTGAATCGGCATCAGTTTCAGAACCACTTAATCCAATGAAAGTAGAAATGGTTTGCAATAGAAAAAAGATACTCACAGGTAATGCAATGTACCAAAAAGCCTTGAGTAGTGGCTCATAATGTTCAAGAAAGTTCATAGTTGTCAGTTAGTTTTGTAATTATACGATTACTTTTACAAAAAGTTACAATTTACAAAAAAAATACTATGAACTTTCCTAAAGTTATTTGATTTTATTGACAAATTTTGAAATGTCAGAAATTGGATTTTCTTTTAAAAAGTTTATAAAAGCACTTCCAATAATCGCTCCTTTTTGATATTGTGTAGCTTGTTGAAATGTTTCTTCATCTTTAATCCCAAAACCAACAATTTGAGGATTTTTCAAACTTAAATCAGCAATTCTTTTAAAATAATCCATTTGTTCTGAACCAAATCCTGATTGACTTCCCGTAACTGCAGCTGAACTCACCATATAAATAAAACTATCGGATATGACATCAATTTGCTGAATACGCTCAACCGAAGTTTGTGGCGAAATCAAAAAGATATTTTTCAAGTTGTATTTTTCAAAAATAGCTTTGTACTCGGTTTCGTAAACGAATAAAGGTAAATCGGGTATTATTAATCCATCAATTCCAACTTCAGTACATTTTTCACAGAATTTTTCCATTCCAAATTGCATCATCGGATTAAAATATCCCATTATGATTAATGGAACTTGAACGGTTTTTCGAATGTCTTTCAATTGTTCAAATAGGAGCGAAGTCGTCATGCCGTTTTCAATCGCAATAGTGGAACTTTCTTGAATGGTTGGTCCATCTGCTAAAGGATCTGAAAAAGGTAAACCAATTTCAATCATATCCACACCGTTTTTTTCCAATTCTTGAATGATGGAAACAGTGTCGTTTAGTTTTGGAAATCCCGCTGTAAAATATATGGAAAGCAGTTTTTTATCTTCTTGTAATTTTTGGTTGATTCTGTTCATATTATAAGATACTAAGTTTTGCCGCGAAGGCGCTAAGTCACGAAGTTTTTTTTAATAACTCTATGTTTAATTTTTTGTGAACTTTGTGCCTTCTTTGTGTCTTTGTGGTTAAATTTTAAAATAATCGATATACGTATTCAAATCTTTATCACCTCTTCCGGATAGGTTAATAACCACAATATCATTAGGTTGGAATTGTTTTTTATCCAAAACTGAAAAAGCATGAGCCGTTTCAATTGCAGGAATGATGCCTTCTGTTTTTGACACTTCTAATCCAGATTGCATAGCTTCGGAATCAGTTATAGCGATAAATTCCGCTCTTTTGGTATCATGTAAATGTGCGTGAAGTGGTCCAACTCCAGGGTAATCCAATCCTGCCGAGATAGAGTAGGGCTCTGTGATTTGTCCGTCTTCGGTTTGCATTAATAAGGTTTTACTTCCGTGAATGATTCCAATTTTTCCCAAAACCGAAGTCGCAGCACTTTCTCCTGAATCTACGCCATGTCCAGCCGCTTCTACAGCAATTAATTTTACCGATTCTTCGTCTAAAAATTCGTAAAAAGCACCAGCAGCATTACTTCCACCACCCACACAAGCTATTACGTAATCTGGGTTTTCTTTGCCTTCTTGTGCTAAAAGTTGAGATTTAATTTCTTTGGAAATTACACTTTGAAAACGCGCTACCATATCTGGATAAGGATGAGGTCCAACCACAGAACCAATGATGTAAAAGGTGTCAATCGGATTGTTAATCCAATCTCGAATGGCTTCATTAGTTGCATCTTTCAAAGTTTTCGAACCTGAAGTTGCCGGACGAACTTCTGCTCCCAACATTTTCATTCGTGCTACGTTTGGTGCTTGTCTTTTAATATCGACTTCTCCCATATACACAATGCATTCTAATCCTATTAAAGCACAAACCGTTGCTGTTGCAACACCGTGTTGACCTGCACCAGTTTCCGCAATGATTCTAGTTTTACCTAAACGTTTTGCTACTAAAATTTGGCCAATTGTATTATTGATTTTGTGTGCGCCAGTGTGACACAAATCTTCTCGTTTCAAGTAGATTTTGGTGTTGTATTTTTCGGATAACCGTTTAGCAAAATACAATGGCGTTGGGCGACCTACAAATTGTTGTAGTAAATCGTTAAACTCTTCTTGAAAAGAAGTTTCACCAATAATTTTCAAGTAGTTTTCTTTTAATTCCTCTACATTGGGATACAACATTTCAGGAATGAAAGCGCCTCCAAATTGACCGTAAAATCCGTTTTCGTCTACATTATATTTCGTTTTCATAAAGCAATTTTTTAAATTTTCTTAGTTTTATTTCACTTTTACAACCTGGTTTTGTTTCAAATCGACTATTGACATCTATAGCAATACATTTTTTTGCTACTTCTGTTTTGAAGAAAATTTTTATAGCATCCACTTCAGTTTTACCTATGCCGCCGCTCAAGAAAAAGGGTTTTTCATAAGGATAATTTTCTACTATTTTCCAGTCGAAAGTGATACCATTTCCACCAGGTAATTTTCCTTTGGTATCAAAAAGGAAATAGTCTACAAATAGGACATATTCTTTAATAGTTGTAAAGTCGAATTTATCAGCAATCGAAAACACTTTAATTACTTCAACCCCTAATTTCTTCACGTTTTTACAATAGTTAACTGATTCATTTCCATGCAATTGTACTATGTTCAATTGATATTGATTCACTTTTGAAATAATATCTTGTATGGATGCATTTACAAAAACACCAACTTTTTTAATAGATTTAGGAATTTCAGGAATTGTTTCCAAATTCATATTTCGACTTGATTTTGCCCAGAAAATAAACCCTAGATAATCAGGATTTAAAGTTGAAATCTCCTTAATGTTTTCAGGATATTTCATACCGCAAATTTTTAGTTTTACGTTTTTCATATCACTAATTTTTGAATGAATTTTTGAGCTTCCGAACCAGGATTTTCTGTTTTCATGAAATGTTCACCCATTAAAAAGCCTTGATAACCATATTTTTGTAATTCTTTGACTGCTTCAATTGAACTAATGCCACTTTCCGAAACCTTTACAAATTCATCTGGAATTTTAGAAGCTAATTCTTTACTGTAATTCAAACTCACTTCAAAAGTTTTTAAATTGCGATTATTTACGCCAATCATATCTAAACTTGGCATAATCGATTTTTCCAATTCTTCCAAATTGTGAACTTCTAACAATACTTCTAAACCTAAACTATGCGCAAATTCCGAAAGTTGTTTGGTTTCTTTTCGAGTCAAAACCGCTGCAATTAATAGAATCACATCAGCTCCGTGGGCTTTGGCTTCTAAAATTTGATATTCATCAACAATGAATTCTTTTCGTAATAATGGAATATTTACTGAAGCTTTTGCTAATAACAAATCATCCAAACTTCCGCCAAAATATTTGCTATCCGTTAAAACCGAAATTCCACAAACTCCAGCATTTTGGTAGCCTAACACCACATCTTCTACTGAATGATTGTTATTAATTACTGCTTTTGAAGGTGAACGACGTTTGTGCTCTGCAATGATTCCTGAAACGCTGTTTTTTAATAACTTACTCAATGAATAGGTTCGAGAATTGAATAAAACGGAAGCTTCTAATTGCGAAACGGGAATGATGTTTTTCTTTAATTCGACTTCACGTTTTTTGTCGGTGATGATTTTATCTAAGATGTTCATGATTAATTACTGATTTCGATTAATTTTTTCAATTTTTCTAATGCTTTTCCGCTTGCTAAACTTTCTTGAGCTTTTGCTAAAGATTCATCATAATTCGATTTTTCAACAGTCTGAATGGCGATGGCAGCATTAGCACAAACTACATTGTTTTGAGCCGTTGTTCCTTTTCCAGAAATGACATCGAAGAAAATTTTAGCTGATTCATCAACGGTTGCTCCGCCTTTGATGGTTGCTAGTTGACATTCTGGTAGTTTGAAATCGGATGGTTTTAAAATTTGTTCGGAAGTGTTGGAAATAATTTTTACTTCATCAGTCAATGAAACTTCGTCAAAACCACTTAATCCGTGTAAAATGGAGTAGTTAGTGGATGTGTTTTGATATAAATAAGCATACATTCGTGCTAATTCTAAACTAAAAACACCAACCATTTGATTTTTTGGAAACGACGGATTTACCATAGGCCCCAACATATTAAAAAACGTTTTCACACCTAATTCTTTTCGAATAGGACCCACATTTTTCATAGCAGGGTGGAAGAGTGGTGCGTGCAAAATGGCAATATTGGTTTCTTCTATGGATTTAGTTAGGAAATCGGAATCATTCGTAAATTTCACACCCATTTTTTCCATCACATTACTTGAACCAGAAATTGAAGAAACACCATAATTTCCGTGTTTTGCGACTTTAATTCCCGCTCCAGCTACAATGAATGAAGCTAAAGTGGAAATGTTGAACGTATCTTTTCCATCTCCACCCGTTCCGCACAAATCGATGGTATTGTAAGCGGAAAAATCTACAGGAATACATAATTCCAGCAAAGCTTCACGGAAACCAGCTAATTCTTCAATAGTAATACTTCGCATCATGTAAACCGTCATGAAAGCAGCGATTTGGCTTGGATTATAACTTCCAGAAGAAATATTGACCAAAACGTCTTTCGCTTCTTCTTTAGTTAAGATTTCATGTTGGATTAATCGATTTAATATATTTTTCATGTGTTTCGAATTTTAAAATTGGACATAAGTTGGGCTGTACTTCACCGATTTTGTGTTTGTGAAGCAATAAATTAAGCGTGTATGTTGTTGCTAATTAATGGCTAAGCCAATTTTCTAAGATTTTTTTTCCGTAAGGCGTTAACACACTTTCAGGATGATATTGAACGCCTCGAATATCAAAATGAGCATGTTTCATCGACATGATTTGACCGTTTTCATCAGTTGAAGTTACGATTAAATCGTCTGGAAGGTTTTCGTTGGAAACAACCCAAGAATGATAACGACCAACTTCAATTTCGTTTGGTAAATCGTTGAAAATAAAATCGTCTTCTGTTTTTTTGATTTTTGTAGCAACACCGTGATAGACTTTTTCTAAGTTGGTTAAAGTGCCACCGAAAACTTCTCCGATAGCTTGTAAACCTAAACAAACTCCGAAAATACTTTTGCTGGAAGCATATTTTTTGATAACCTCTTTCAACAAACCCGCTTCATCTGGAATTCCAGGTCCTGGCGAAAGAAGAATTTTATCGAATTTTTCTAATTCGTTCAACTCAAATTCGTCGTTTCTGAAAACGGTTACATTCGCATTCAAATCCTCTAAATAGTGGACTAAATTGTAGGTAAAACTGTCGTAATTGTCTATAACTGCTATTTTCATTTTTTATTCTAAGATTGAATGATTTAAAGATTGAAAAATTTATTATGCTGTAATTTTTTAATCTTTTAATTTTTAAATTATTAAATTTTTTCAGCTAAATCTAAAGCTTTTTGCAAAGCGCCCAACTTGTTGTACACTTCTTGCATTTCGTTTTCTTCGGATGAACTTTCTACAATTCCGGCACCAGCTTGAAAATGTAGTGTATGGTTTTTACTCAAAAAGGAACGAATCATAATCGCGTGATTAAAATTGCCTTCAAAATCTAATACTCCGATGGCACCACCGTAGAAACTTCTGTTGGTTTTTTCGATGTTTTCAATCAATTGCATGGCTTTTACTTTTGGTGCTCCGGTTAATGTTCCTGCTGGAAATGTCTTCGCAACTAATTCCATAAAAGTATGATTTTCTTTTAATTTTCCTGATACTTTCGAAACCAAATGAATCACGTGAGAGAAAAATTGGACTTCTTTGTATTTTTCTACTTTTACTTCGTGGCAACTTCGGCTTAAATCGTTTCTTGCTAAATCGACTAGCATGACATGTTCGCTGTTTTCTTTGGTGTCTTCGCCTAATTTTTTTGCTATTTCGGCATCTTGTTCGTCGTTTCCAGTGCGTTTGAATGTGCCTGCGATAGGATGAATTTCGGCAAAATTGTTTTTGATTACTAATTGTGCTTCTGGCGATGAACCGAATATTTTGAAATTTCCGTAATCGAAATAGAACAAATATGGAGAAGGATTGATGCTTCGTAAAGCACGATAAACATTGAATTCGTCACCTTTGAAAGCTTGTGAAAATCGTCTTGATAAAACCAATTGGAATACATCGCCACGTAAACAATGTTTTTTGGCTAAAGAAACGTAGTTTTTGAATTCGTCATCAGTTAAGTTCGAAGTTCCATTTCCTGATTTTTGGAAGGAAAAGGAAGCAAAATTTTTCGCTTGTAATAATTGTTCGATTTCACCAATATTGTTGCTTCCTTCAAAGCTGTGAGAGAATAAATACGCTTCGTTTTTGAAATGATTAATGGCAATAATGTTTTGATAAACAGCGTAAAATAGTTCCGGAATTTCGTTTTCTGATGATTTCTTTGCAATCGAAACTTTTTCAAAATATTGAATCGCATCATAAGCTAAATAGCCAAACAATCCTTGTGTTATGAATTTAAAATCTGACTTTTCCGTTTCAAATTGATTAGAGAAATTTTCGATTTCTTTCGCTACGTTTACTTCAGTATCAATTGGAATAATTTCTGAAAAACCATCAGGAAAATTCGTTTCAATTTTTTGATTTTCTACCTTAATAGAAGCTATCGGATTGAAACAGATGTATGAAAAACTGTTATCATTTGCATGATAATCAGAACTTTCAAGCAAGATGCTGTTTGGGAATTTATCGCGAATTTTTAAGTAAACACTTACTGGCGTAATGGTGTCGGCTAGAATTTGTTTGTAATTTGTATTTAACTTGTATTTTCTCATTTGATTTGATTTTTTGGGAATAAAAAAAGGCTTGTCGTGATTGACAAGCCTTTTCTATGTATTTGGTTTTAAATGATACTATAGCAGGTTTCGCTCACGAAGTTCGACGTAAGTTAGACCACCACCAAGTATTGTTTAAAATTGAAATCATTTTCTTAATTGTATGTTGCAAATATTTCTAATTAATTTTCGAATAAACAAATTTTTTAATATAAACTTGGATATTTTGTTGGATTTGCCTCATTCATAATCGCATATACTTTCTCAAAAATGTCTTCTGTTGAAGGTTTTGAGAAGTAATCACCATCGGTTCCATAAGCAGGTCTGTGTGCTTTTGAAGCTAATGTTTGCGGTGCGCTATCTAAATGTTGGTAGGCTTTTTGGTTCTCAACAATTTCTTGTAAAATGTATGCACTTGCTCCACCAGGAACGTCTTCGTCAATTACTAATAAACGATTTGTTTTCGCTACCGATTTCACAATATCATGATGAATATCGAAAGGTAATAACGATTGAATATCGATTATTTCAGCGCTAATTCCAACCGATTCTAATTCATTTGCTGCTTGTTCTACCAAACGTAAAGTTGAGCCATAAGAAACTAACGTAATATCAGTTCCAGTTTTAATCGTTTCAACTACTCCAATAGGTGTTTTGAATTCCCCTAAATTGGTTGGCATTTTTTCTTTCAAACGGTAACCATTCAAACATTCAACAACCAATGCTGGTTCATCTGTTTCTAACAAAGTGTTATAAAAACCAGCTGCTTTGGTCATGTTTCTTGGAACTAAAACGTGAATTCCTCTGATTGCATTGATAATCATTCCCATTGGAGAACCTGAATGCCAAACGCCTTCTAAACGGTGACCACGAGTTCTGATGATTAACGGTGCTTTTTGGCGACCAGCCGTTCTGTATTGTAATGTCGCTAAATCATCACTCATGATTTGAATAGCATACAACAAATAATCTAAATATTGAATTTCAGCAATTGGACGCAATCCTCTCATTGCCATTCCGATTCCTTGACCAAGAATTGTAGCTTCACGAATTCCGACATCGGCAACACGTAATTCTCCGTATTTTTCTTGCATGCCTTCCAAACCTTGGTTAACATCACCAATATTTCCTGAATCTTCACCAAAAATTAAGGTTTCTGGATATTTTGAAAAGATAGCATCAAAATTGTCTCTTAAAACCAAACGTGCATCCACATCTTCAGCAGTTGCATCGTATGTTGGAGCTACTTCTTTCGTTTTTAAAACGGTTTTATCCGATTGCGAAAATAAATGTGAACTGAATTTTGGTTGGATTTTCTCCGTATAATTTTCAATCCAAGTTGCTAAAGTAGCACGAGAATTTTCTTTGATAATCATGCGCAACACTTTACGTGCAGCCACTAAAATGTCTTTACGAATAGGTTCTTTTATCGAAGCAACATCGTTAGCAATTTTCTCGATAAATACTTTATTTTCACTTTGTGAAGCGATTGTATTTAACAAACCAACTAACTCTTGTTGTTCTGCTTTTGTTGGTGCTGTGAAATTTGTCCAAGCAGTTTTTTTACCTTCTAAAACGTCTTTTTTCGCTTGATTGTCAATTTCTTCTAATTCTTCTGAAGTAGCGATATTGTTTTCTAGTAACCAAGTTTTCATTTTAGCTAAACAGTCAAATTCTGCTTCCCAAGCCAAACGTTCTGCATTTTTGTAACGCTCGTGACTTCCAGATGTAGAGTGTCCTTGAGGTTGAGTTAATTCGCTTACGTGAACTAAAACCGGAACGTGTTCTTCACGAGCAATTTGTGATGCTTTTTGGTACGTTTCTACTAAAGCTGGATAATCCCAACCTTTAACACGTAAGATTTCGTAACCGTTATTTTCTTCATCACGTTGGAAACCTTTTAAGATTTCAGAGATGTTTTCTTTTGTTGTTTGATGACGTGCGTGAACTGAAATTCCGTATTCGTCGTCCCAAACGCTCATTACCATTGGTACTTGTAAAACACCAGCAGCATTGATAGTTTCGAAGAATAAACCTTCAGAAGTAGAAGCATTTCCGATAGTTCCCCAAGCTACTTCGTTTCCGTTTTCAGAAAAATTAGTTTGGTTAATACCCGAAACATTTCTATATATTTTTGAAGCCTGAGCCAATCCTAATAAACGCGGCATTTGCCCAGCAGTAGGAGAGATATCAGAGCTCGAATTTTTTTGTTGGGTTAAGTTTTTCCAATTTCCGTTTTCGTCTAATGAATGGGTTGCGAAGTGTCCGCCCATTTGACGTCCAGCACTCATTGGATCAAAATTAATATCGGTATGGCCGTACAATCCAGCGAAGAATTGCTCGATATTCATTGCGCCAATTGCCATCATAAAAGTTTGGTCACGGTAATATCCTGAACGGAAATCTCCGTTTTGAAACGCTTTTGCTAATGCCAATTGAGGTACTTCTTTACCATCGCCAAAAATTCCGAATTTGGCTTTACCTGTAAGTACTTCTTTTCTTCCAAGAAGGCTACATTCTCTACTGATTCGTGCGATTTTATAATCGTTAATGACTTCTTTTTTGAAATCTTCAAAAGAAACTACTTCCGATGTTGTTGCTGTTTTCATAAGCCGTTTGTACGAAATTGATAATTCAACAAATTTAATTAAAACGACTTATAAAACAATACAGAGGGTAATATTTTTTTAATTATTATTAAATTATCAATAGTTTTGATTTGAAAAACGCAATGAATTCATTAAAAAATGATTTTTAATTATTGAATTATCAAATAAATAGATAAAAAGCTATTAAAACCATTTTCGGGTAAATAGAGAAATTAATGTTTTTGGACTTAAAGTGACCACAAAACGAATTTGTTGTCCATAATTAACATCGTCCAAAGCAAATCCGTTTGAAGAATAAACAGGTAAAAAAAGCTCAAAATAATCAGGAACTAAGTTTAAGTGTAAGCCTGAATCATATGCAAATTTTGCGCTAGAATATTGATTCTTAAACATCCCGGCATCGCCATAAATTTGAATCCAATTCCAAATATTGAACGTTCCATTAATAGTGGTCATCCATTGGTTTGCAAATCGGGTGTCTAATTTAGATTTGAATCCACCTTCAGCATAAACATATTGTTGACTGTAAATTCCAGTAGTTTCACTTCTTCCTAACAAGTTATAATCGAACATATAATCGTTTGGTCTGTCTAATCCAAAGCTAAAAAAATCGGAATTTGTACTTCTGTACATAAATGCTCCAGCGAAAAATCTAAAACTGATTTGACGGTTGTTTTCAAACAATTTTCGGTAATGAATTTCGGTGGAAACTTTTCCAAATGAATTTGAAATTTGTAAATCGTTTAATAGAGAGAAATGTTTTGTAGCTTCTGATTGATAATTTCCGTATTTGGTATTAAAAATATTATAATTCTCTGTATTTGAGTCTGTAACAAATTCTGATTTATCTCTGTTAACATAAACTTGTCTTAACTGAATGAATTCATTTTTGTTAGTTCTTAGATTTTCATCACGAAATCTAAACTGTATAACAGGTATAAAATAGCTGTAAAAAGCATCTTTTGTATAATGAAAACGACTTCCAGTCACTAAATATCGGATGTTGTATAATTTGCCTTTTTCGCGAATGTTATCGTCTACAAATGCAGAAAATTTACCTACAAGCGTTCCTGTGTTGCTCGAATACATTGGAGTAACACTGAAAGTAAAAGGCTTGTTTAAAATCGATTTATTATTGATTCGCATACCCAATGCAATACCGTCATAAATATTAAATTCTACTTCTGGTACAAAGAAAATTTGATTGTAATAAGGTTCCTCCAAATCTTTAAAAAAGACAAATTTAAACGGACGATTGTTAAAGAAAAAGCCTTTTAATGATTTCCAATTGTTTCTCAAATTGTATTCAGGAACTTCATTATTGTAATTCAGGGTTAATTTATCGGCTCCCATTCTTGGAATTACGATTGTAGAATCGGTTTTGATATTGGTCAACCAAATTTTATTAACTACCTGATTATCTTTTAGTTGATATAGCGAAATAGGAACGTTAGTATTGGTTTTGTTAATGATATTTACCGAAAGTGAATCTTCTGTTTTGGTTACTTTTCCAAATTTATAATCAATTAAATCGCGGGTTTCAATTACGGTTCTGAAAAACCAATCGATGTCTTTTGGACTATTTTTGATTAAAACGGTTTCAAACTGACGTGAATTGGTTCCTAAAAATTGATTTTCTTGAATGTATTCTTTAATAGTGTTGTGAACAATTTCGTTTCCTAAATAGCTGTCTAAATATTTTAAACTCAAACCAGCGCGATATTTACTAGCAATTTGCTCGTTGAATTTTATCAAGCGATTTTTGGGTTCGTTTAAAGCTTGATCTAAGTTTTTACGCGCCATTAACATATACAAATAGTTGTATTGTTGGTTAAAATCAAGATTAATAAAATGGTACGATTTTAATATTTTTAAATTAGCCACATTACCTGTCATTTTCAATTCTGGAAAATACTCATCGGCATATTGCATCATGATGAACATTTGGATTCCGTCATAAATCCAATAATCGCGTCTTTGATTTAGATTTAAATTTTCTTTTAAATAATTGTTTAAATAGGTTTTTAGAAACTTCAATTCGAACATTAATTCATTGGAAAACGGGCTCAAAAAACTAGGTAACTGATTTAATCCATAAAACGGCTGACGTGCATAATCTTCTTGGGAAATTAAGATTTTAGAAGTAAGTGGTAACCCTAATTTTGATGCCGTAAAACGACTCACTCTATCAAAAATAATGGCTTTGTCAATATCTTTTACTCTTGAATCTTCAATACCACAACTTACTTCAATAATTTCGTTTTTATAAGTTTGATATGTATTAGTTGGTTGAACCGTGATTATAACTTCGCTTTTATTCTTTGCGTTTAATAGTACTTTTTTAGTATCTACAAGTTCAAAAGAATTGATTTCTAATAAATTACTCGATAAATTGTATTTAATTGGAAGTTCAAATTCAATTTCAAAATCAGAAAAAGCATTAGGTATATCATCTAAATTTTCATTACTCTGTTGCACAAACTGTTTGTGTTCATATCGAGACGGATTCAAGTACCAATTTTTTAAGGTAATTCTATCATTGTTATCATAACCATAACGAGTAAACTTAGCATCTGGAATTTTCACTTCATAAACCAAGGTGAAAGTTTGTTTTGAACAAGGTAAAATTGGTTGGTTTAGGTCTAGTTTAACCAAATCTACTTTTTCGTTTGGTCTTTTCCAATTTACAGATTGATAATTCGCATCTACAACTGTTTTGATTGAAGTGAAACCTCTTTCTTTTTCACTGGCCAAATGAAAAGCTCTCACAAATTCGTCGGAATATTTTTTTGCTAATGCAGATGATTTTGATGAAAAAGCATTATTCCAATCATTTAAAATAATATGTTTTAGTGTGTCGTTACTGGTATTATTAAAAGTTAAAACCTGATGAACCAATAGCGTTTTTTCTTCTGTATTAATTCTAACAGTCATTTTTGAAGTATGCTGAGAAAAAATCAGAAGCGGAAAGATTAAAAATACTATTTTGATTAAAAATTTCAAATTGAATGAATTGGTTTTCTGTTAGATGACAAATAAAGTAAAAAGTTGCTTTAAATAAATGCAAAATATAAAAATACTCGTACAATAGCCTTAAAAAAGACTTAAAATTAGCAAGTATTGGTATAAAATGAAGTTACTTTCAATTATATATTCGTATTTTTGATAAAATTAGTTTTTATGCCTCAAAAATTACTTACCTATTTATTCCTTTTTTTAGGAATGTTTTCTTATTCTCAAGTTGTTATAAATGAGATAGATGTGGATATGGTTAGTTCAGATGTGAATGAAATCATTGAATTAAAATCTAGTACCCCAAACTTTCCTCTTGATGGCTATGTAATTGTTTTGTATAATGAAACTACTACGGCAAGTTATTATGCGATTGATTTAGATGGTTATTCTACCGATATAAACGGGATTTTTTTGGCAGGGAATACTGCGGTGTCGCCTGCACCAACTCTTGTTTTTCCTAATGGTAAAATACAAAATGGTCCAGACGTAATTGCTTTATATCAAGCAAGCTCAACCGATTTTCCTGATGGAACGTTGGTAACTTCAACTAATTTAGCAAACGCAATTGCCTATTCAACTACTTCTGCATTAGCTACAAATTTAATGAGTGCATTGGGACTTTCTGTATCAACTAATGAAAATGTAAATGGTTTAGGCACTACACAATCTATACAACGTAAAAATGATGGAACTTATGAAGTAAAAGCCCCAACCCCAGGAATGCCTAATGATGGGAGTGGAATAGTTTTAAATTATATAACGGTGTCAACTTTACAAACAAGCTATAATGAAGGACAAAGTTTTGATATAATATTTACCACAAGTCAACCAGTAACAGGTTCAGATTTATTATTTAATTTCACATTGGTTAATGGAAACTTTATGGTTAACGATTATACCAATACAAATTTAACTGTATTAATCCCTGTAGGTCAAACCACAGCTTCTAACACTTGTACACTATTTGATGATATAACTGATGAAGGTGATGAAGAATTATTAATTGACATTCAATCAGTTCCAACAGGTTATGTAATAAATAATGACAACTTAATTCTAAGAATTTATGACAATGATTATATTGTACAAAATTTCGGAACACCAATAAACCCTACTTATGGATTGGTAACACCAACTATTCCAGCTGGATATTATGATTCATTAGAAGGTTTGTCTGGAAATGCTTTGAAACAAGAATTACAAAATATTATTGCAAATCCATCTGTTGTAAGATTACAGAGTTATGCTGATATGTGGGATATTATTAGAATAGCAGATCAAAATCCTGAAAATTCAAATCAAATTTGGGATATGTATTTAGAAGTTCCAATGGCAAAGATTGATCAACAAAATTCAAGTAGTATTGTTGGTAAATGGAATAGAGAACACATATTTCCTCAGTCTAGAGGCGGATTTGAGGTAGCAAATGGTGATACTGCTGATGGTATAAGTATTTGGAATACAACTGGTCCAACTTCTACTGTTGATGGTGTTTCTGACGCACATCATATTAGAGCTGAAAACGGTCAGGAAAATTCTTCAAGAAATAATAAAAATTATGGAACTGTAAACTCTTCAACTGTTTATGCTGGGCCAACAGTAACTCAGGGTTCATGGCATGGTGATGTAGCTCGTTCTTTATTTTATATGGCTGTTCGTTTTGATGGTTTGAATGTTGTTAATGGTGATCCGAGTGAATATTTACCAAGTACATCTATAAGTTCTGGTAATATTGGTGATTTAGCAACTTTGTTAACTTGGAATACAACAGACGCAAGAGACGATTATGAAATGAATCGTAATAATTACGTATATACTTGGCAAATGAATCGTAATCCATTTATAGATTATCCTAATTTAGCGGATTATATTTTTGGAGCTAATTTTGGTCAGCCATGGTTTTCAACTTTATCTACTCAAAATCCTATTGAAAATAGGGTAGCGGTTTATCCAAATCCAGCTTCAGAATATTTGATTGTTTCGGGTTTAGAAGGAAGTTCGAAAGTTGAAATTTACACCATTACGGGTCAATTGGTACAAAGCCAAGATTTTGATAATGAAATTCAGATTAATTTGGATTTACATGTTGGAATGTATTTGGTAAAAGTGACTAATGGTACTCAATCTACCACTAAAAAAATCATTGTCAAATAACACTTTTTTTTGTAAAAGGTGCTAAAAGATGTTAAAATGATGGCTGAGATTATTCTTTGGCAACATTATTGCTCTATATAAATTACAATTATTAAAATTAAAGATTATGAAAACGATTCAGAACAGAACAGCGACGCTTTTTGGGGTATTAATTTTAGTATTTATGTTGGTAATGCCAGCAGATGTTTTTTCGCAAGGACCTCCACCTTGGGCACCAGCTCATGGTTATAGAGCAAAAACAANNGACCACAACATGTATTATGACATTCAAAAAAGTAATTACATTTATTTTACCAATGGTAAATGGTCAATAAGCACAAGAGTACCTTCTTTATTTGTTGGAGTTAACTTAAGAAAGAGCTCTCAAGTAGAATTAGATTTTTATGGCGATGCACCTCAACGTTACAACTATTCTCATAAAACTAAATATAAAGGGCATAAACAAAAAGTGGTTGTTCATAAAAAAACAGTAGTTGTAAAGAATAAAGCTAAAGGTCATGGCCATCCAGGAAAAGGTCACGGAAAAGGCAATGGTAATAAATAATAAAAAAGGTCAGATTTAAATCTGACCTTTTTCTTTTTAAATTCCTGCTATTTCTTTTAGTTCCTTTACAAATCTTTCGGCTAAAACATCAGCTTCTGATTGTGTTGGTGCTTCTGTATAAATTCTAATAATTGGTTCTGTATTTGATTTTCTCAAATGTACCCATTCTGTTGGGAAATCGATTTTTACTCCATCAATTGTTGTAATGTTTTCCGATTTATATTTTTCGGTTAACGTAGCTAAAACATTATCCACATCTATTTGAGGTGTTAACTCAATTTTGTTTTTACTCATGTAATATTGAGGATAAGAAGCTCTAATTTCGGCTACGGTTTTATCTTGATTCGCTAAATACGTCAAAAACAAAGCCACACCCACCATACTATCTCTTCCATAGTGTGATGATGGATAAATGATTCCACCATTTCCTTCACCACCAATAATAGCGTTGGTTTTCTTCATTAATTCCACCACATTAACTTCGCCCACAGCACTTGCTTGGTAGGTTCCACCATGCTTTTCTGTAATATCACGTAAAGCACGAGAAGACGACATATTAGAAACTGTATTTCCAGGAGTTTTCGATAAAACATAATCAGCAACAGCTACTAAAGTGTATTCTTCCCCAAACATTTCACCATCATTTGAAATAAAAGCCAATCTATCAACATCTGGGTCAACTACAATTCCAAAATCGGCTTTTTCTTCTACAACCAATTTACAAATATCACCTAAATGTTCTTTTAAAGGTTCAGGATTGTGTGGGAAATGACCGTTTGGTTCGCAGTATAATTTTACTACTTCAACTCCCATTTGTTCCAATAAATTAGGGATAATAATTCCGCCCGAAGAATTTACACCATCAACTACTACTTTGAATTTCTTTGTTTTTACTAAATCAGCATCTACTAAAGGCAATTCTAACACTTCATCAATGTGAATATCCATGTAAGCATTGTTTTCAATAACTTCGCCCAAATTGTCTACATCCGAAAAATCAAAAGCTTCGTTCTCAGCGATTTCTAAAATTAATTCGCCTTCTTTTCCACTTAAAAACTCACCTTTTTCGTTTAATAATTTTAGAGCGTTCCATTGTTTTGGATTGTGCGAAGCGGTTAAAATAATTCCACCATCAGCTTTTTCAAGCGGAACAGCAATTTCAACTGTTGGAGTGGTTGATAAACCTAAATCAATTACATCGATTCCTAATCCAACTAATGTATTCATTACTAAATTGTGAATCATTGGTCCCGAAATTCGTGCATCTCTTCCAATAACTACTTTTAATCGTTCGCTACCTTTTGAAGCGTGTCTTATTTTTAAAAACGAACCATAAGCTGATGCAAATTTTACAGCATCAACTGGAGTTAAATTATCGCCGACAGCACCACCAATTGTGCCACGAATTCCTGATATTGATTTTATTAATGTCATTTAATCTTAGTTTAAAAGTTTGTAGGTTTAAAAGTTTAATAATAAACCAAATTGTTCTACAAATATAAAAAGTTAGAAATTGGATTTAGATAAAACTTGCAAAGAATTTTATATATTTACGAGAGAAATTTCTGAAATTATAACCATTTAAACTTATAAACACTTAAACGTCTAACCTTTTTCAATATGAACTATCTCGCACATATTTACTTATCAGGAACTAACGATTTGCTAAAAATCGGAAATTTCATGGCAGATAGTATCAAAGGTCACGATTATGAAAAGTTCGATTCCGAAATAAAAAAAGGGATTTTATTGCACCGTCACATTGATAGTTTTACTGATATGCATCCTATTTACAGGCAAAGTAAACATCGTTTGCACGAAAAATACGGACATTATTCGGGTGTGATTATGGATATTTTATATGATCATTTTTTAGCAAAAAATTGGAGCAAGTTTTCTGATGAAAAATTAGAAGATTATGCCAACGATTTCTATCAATTATTACAAGACAATTACGAAATTTTAACCGAGAGAATTAAAGGAATGATGCCGTATATGATTGCTAGAAATTGGTTTGTAAGTTATGCTACCATTGCTGGTTTGGAAATGATACTTTTTCAGATGGATTACAAAACCAAACACAGAGCCAATATGCAAGAAGCTATTGTGGAATTACAAGATTTTTACACCGAATTTGAATCGGAGTTTTTTCTTTTTTTTGAAGAATTAATAATTTCGTGCCAACAAAAAATCACTGAATTAAATGAAGTATAGCTTTTAACTTCTGATTTTAAAACTTAATTTCGCATTTAAATCATAGATAATGCCAAGAAAAAAAACGTTTTCTTTTAAAAACTTAGTTCATAAGAATTTTAGACGTTTAGAACAGTTTATTTTTCTTTTGAAATCATTACTTACACCACGACAATTTATTTATTTATCGTGTGTTTTAGTAGGGATTTCTTCGGCTTTAGCGGTAATTATTCTGAAAACTTTTGCGCATTGGGTTTTTAAATCGTCCCAAAAATTAGATGATTTACTTCATCTTCCTTTTAGTAATAGTACTTTACCTATCATTGGAATTATCATCACAGTAATCATTATTAAAAAAGTGTTAGATGGTTCTATAGAAAAAGGAACTTCGCAAATTATGTATGCCGTAGCCAAAAAGCGAGGTATCATGCCCAGAAAACAGATGTTTGCCCAAATTATTACGAGTTCGTTTACCGTTGGTATGGGAGGAAGCGCAGGTTTAGAATCACCCATTACCATTACTGGAGCCGCATTCGGGAGCAATTATGCGCAAAATTATAGACTAAGTTATAAAGATAGAACGCTTTTATTAGCTTGTGGTGTTGCCGCCGGAATTGGAGCTGCTTTCAACGCACCAATTGCAGGTGTTCTATTTGCTATCGAAGTAGTTTTAGCCGAGATCAGTATTACCGCTTTTATTCCAATCATGATTAGTGCTGCTACTGGAGCATTAATTTCTACAATCGTTTTGAACGACACTATTTTATTCTCCTTTAAGAAAGTACAGTTTTTCGATTTTCATAATTTACCTTATTATATTTTATTAGGTGTTTTAAGCGGCTTTGTTTCAATAAATTATGCCAGAACATTTCGAAAAATTGAACATTTTTTTGCAAGATTAAGGTTTAATTACATTAACAAAGCATTGTTTGGAGCGGGAATTTTAGGGATTTTGATTTTCTTTTTTCCATCACTTTTTGGAGAAGGATATGAAAGTATCAAGTTATTAGCCGACAATCAATCTGGAAAATTAGTGCAAAATACAGTTTTTGAACGCTTTCAAGATTCATCGTGGATTCTGTTGATTTTTGTTAGTTTAACGATGCTAATTAAAGTGTATGCAACTAGTTTAACATTAGGAGCTGGTGGAAATGGAGGTAATTTTGCACCATCGCTATTTGTGGGTTCCTATTTGGGATTTTCGGTAGCAACATTTTTTAATTTAATTGGGTTTACAAAACTTCCTGTTGGGAATTTTACTTTAGTTGGAATGGCTGGAATACTAAGCGGATTATTTCATGCGCCGTTAACTGCAATTTTCTTAATTGCCGAAATTACCGGAGGTTATAACTTGATGGTTCCTTTAATGATTGTGTCTTCGGTAAGTTTTGCCATTTCTAAACGTTTTGAGCCGTATTCGTTTGATATTAAAAATTTAGCAGATAAAGGCGAAGTTTTTACCGATAACCGCGATACCAATATTTTAAATTCTATTGATGTTTCAAAGTTGATTCAAACCGATTTTAAAGCAATTTCTTTGAGCAATAGTTTAGAGGAATTAGTTCAAAAAATTCAAGAATCAGATGCACATATTTTCCCTGTTTTAGACGAAAAAAACAAACTACTTGGACTTATTCATTTGGATGAAATTAGACCAATTGTTTTCTCACAATTCAAAGTAAAATATACTACAGTTGAAGAAATCATGCAGCAACCAAAAGAACTAATTTTCTATGATGAAACACTTGAAACCATCATGGATAAATTTGATACTTCTGAATGTAAAATTTTACCAGTGCTGAAAAACGGAATTTTTCTTGGTTTTATGTACAAACAATTGATTTTAGAAAAATACAGACATCGCTTGAAATCGATGATAATTGAATAGAAGGTCTTTATTTAACAAATTCTTATTCTTACTTCAACCTAAATTTTAGCACTAAAATCAGTATCTTTGCGTTTTGCCAAAAATTATGCAACACACAACTGAAGAAACTATCGAAATTATTGGTGCTAGAGCCCATAATCTTAAAAATATTGACGTATCTATTCCGCGTGAAAAACTAGTGGTTATTACTGGTTTATCGGGTTCCGGAAAATCATCATTGGCTTTTGATACGATTTATGCCGAAGGACAACGAAGATATATAGAAACGTTCTCTGCTTACGCTCGACAATTTCTTGGAGGATTAGAGCGTCCAGATGTAGATAAAATCGACGGACTTTCGCCTGTGATTGCGATTGAGCAAAAAACTACTAGTAAATCGCCGCGTTCAACTGTTGGAACTATTACAGAAATATACGATTTCTTACGTTTGTTGTATGCGAGAGGAGCTGATGCTTACAGTTTCAATACGGGTGAAAAAATGGTTTCGTATTCAGATGACCAAATAAAGCAGTTGATTTTAGAAGATTTTAATGGAAAACGCATTAATATTTTAGCACCAGTTGTTCGTTCTCGTAAAGGACATTATCGCGAATTATTTGAGCAAATTGCCAAGCAAGGTTTCTTAAAAGTTCGTGTGAATGGTCAAATTCGTGACTTAGAATTTGGCATGAAAGTCGATCGCTATAAAACACATGATATCGAAATTGTTATTGATAGAATGGCAATTGATACCGAAGAAGATACCGACAAACGTTTATCGGAAAGTATCAAAACCGCAATGTATCATGGTGATGATGTAATGATGGTGATTGAACAAGAGAGTCAAGAAGTACGTTTTTACAGTCGTAATTTGATGTGTCCGACTTCTGGAATTTCGTATCCAAATCCTGAGCCAAATAATTTTTCATTCAATTCTCCAAAAGGAGCTTGTCCGTGTTGTAACGGATTAGGAACTGTGAATGAAATCAATCTTCAAAAAATTATCCCAAATCCGAAATCATCAATTAAAAATGGTGGATTTGCTCCTTTGGGTGAATATAAAAGTTCATGGATTTTTAAGCAATTGGAAATTATCGCACAAAAATACGATTTCAAAATAACCGATGCCATCGAAACCATTCCGCAAGAAGCGATGGATATGATTTTGTATGGAGGAAACGAAAAATTCTCAGTCGTATCAAAGGTTATGGGAATTACTAAAGATTATAAAATCGATTTCGAAGGAATTTCAAATTTTATCAAAAATCAGTACGATAATTCCGATTCGGCAAGTATTAAGCGTTGGGCAAAGGAATTCATGGATGAAAATGATTGTCCAGATTGTGAAGGAACGCGTTTGAGAAAAGAGTCGTTATATTTCAAATTAAACGGAAAAAATATTGGCGAATTAGTCCAAATGGACATTGCCGAGTTATCCGAATGGTTTGCCGATTTAGATAATCATTTATCTGAAAAACAAAAAGTTATTGCCGTTGAGGTTGTTAAAGAGATTACAGCGAGATTGCAATTTTTGTTAGATGTTGGGTTGAATTATTTATCACTAAACCGAAGTTCAAAATCGCTTTCCGGTGGTGAAGCGCAACGTATTCGATTAGCTACGCAAATTGGTTCGCAATTGGTAGGTGTTTTATATATTTTAGATGAACCAAGTATCGGTTTGCACCAAAGAGACAACGAACGCTTGATTAAATCGTTAGAAAGTTTACGTGACATCGGAAATTCGGTAATAGTAGTAGAACACGACAAAGATATGATTGAACGTGCCGATTATGTGATTGATATTGGTCCGAAAGCAGGTCGTTTTGGAGGACAAATCATCAGTAAAGGAACTCCGAAGGAATTATTGCAAGAAGATACGATTACCGCACAATATTTAAACGGTAAAATGAAGATTGAAGTACCAAAAACTCGAAGAGAAGGCAACGGAAAATCCATCAAGTTATCAGGAGCTACGGGAAATAACTTAAAAAATGTATCGATTGAAATTCCATTGGGAAAATTAGTTTGCGTGACTGGTGTTTCTGGAAGTGGAAAATCAACATTGATTAATGAAACATTGTATCCTATTTTAAATGCCCATTTTTTCAATGCTGTAAAAAAACCACAACCTTACAAGAAAATTGAAGGTTTAGAACATATCGATAAAGTAATCGACATCGACCAAAGTCCGATTGGAAGAACACCACGTTCTAATCCAGCGACTTATACCGATGTTTTTTCAGAAATTAGAAGTTTATATACCCAAACGCCAGAAGCGATGATTCGTGGTTATAAGCCTGGAAGATTTAGTTTTAATGTAAAAGGTGGTCGATGCGAAACCTGTGAAGGTTCAGGTGTGAGAACGATTGAAATGAGCTTTTTGCCAGATGTGTATGTGGAATGCGAAACTTGTATGGGAAAACGTTTCAATAGAGAAACATTGGAAATTCGCTACAAAGGAAAGTCGATTTCTGATGTGTTGAACATGACGGTTGATGAAGCAGTAGAATTCTTTGAGAATATACCAATAATCTACAGAAAAGTAAAAACGATTCAAGATGTTGGATTGGGTTATATTACATTAGGGCAACAAAGTACAACACTTTCAGGTGGCGAAGCACAACGTATTAAATTGGCAACAGAGCTTTCTAAAAAAGATACAGGAAATACCTTTTATATTTTAGATGAACCTACAACTGGTTTACATTTTGAAGACATTCGAGTATTAATGGATGTAATTAATGTGTTGGTTGAAAAAGGAAATACGGTTTTAATTATTGAACATAATTTAGATGTTGTAAAACTAGCCGATTATGTAATTGACATTGGTTACGAAGGAGGAAAAGGCGGTGGAGAAGTGGTTGCAAAAGGAACTCCAGAAGAAATTATAAAAAATAAAAAAAGCTACACAGCACAGTTTTTGAAAAAAGAATTATCTTAGCAGGCTTTTTTAAAAAATTAAAACGAAACGAATATGGCAGCAGATCAATACGAAAACGACGATCACAGAATTCAAGAAAAATTCAAGCAAAAGACTTGGAACGAAATAAGATCAAACGATTCTTGGGCAATTTTTAAAATCATGTCTGAGTTTGTAAATGGTTATGAATCAATGGGAAGAATAGGGCCTTGTGTGTCTATTTTTGGTTCGGCAAGAACAAAACCTGAGGATAAAAACTATTTATTAGCGGAAAAAATTGCATTCAAAATCAGTAAAGCGGGTTATGGTGTAATTACAGGTGGTGGTCCTGGAATCATGGAAGCAGGAAACAAAGGAGCGCATTATGGAGGTGGAATTTCGGTAGGTTTAAACATCGAATTGCCTTTTGAACAACACTTTAATCCATACATTGATAAAGATAAAAACTTAAACTTTGATTACTTCTTCGTACGAAAAGTAATGTTCGTAAAATATTCACAAGGTTTCGTGGTAATGCCAGGAGGTTTTGGAACATTAGACGAATTATTCGAAGCAGTAACGTTGATTCAAACTAAGAAAATTGGAAAATTCCCTATTATTTTGGTAGGAACCGAATTTTGGTCAGGTTTATTAGATTGGATTAAAACTGTGATGATTGACAAAATGAAAAATGCCAATCCAGAAGACATGAACTTAATCAAAGTAGTAGATACAGAAGACGAAGTGTTGGAAGCGTTAGATAACTTCTACAAAAAATACAATTTGTCTCCTAACTTCTAAAAAACTAAAAAGTCCTTCAATCGAAGGACTTTTTTTATGAAATAAATTCTTTTATTTTTTGAATTACTGCTTCATCTCCTAAAATCTTACGATGGCCTAAACCTTCGGTTATCATGATTTCAGATTGTTTCAAATGTTTTTGAATGTTGTAAGCCGCTTTTACAGAAACATCATCGTCATCTTTATCGTGAATAATCAAAACAGGAACTTCGGTTTTTTCAGCTGCTTTGTAAGCGGAATAATCGTCCATTTTTCCACTAAATTTTGCTTCAAAATGATCTCTTAATTTGATTCCATATTCAGGTTTTAGTTGTAGTTTACAAATGAAATCATCAATAATATCTTGAATGATATCACCACTTCCAATAATTACCGCTTTTTTTACTTGAAGATTTTGTTTAATCGCATTCAAAACCGACATGCCTCCAAGCGAATGGCCAATAGCAAATTCAAACGGTCCATATTGCTTTTCAATTTCTAAAATAGAAGCAATAAATTCAATCATAATCGACGAATTTCCTTTTGATTTTCCATGAGCTGGAGCGTCAAAACTAATGGTCATATTGCCTAATTTTAATAATTCATCTGCAATTTTAACTAATTGCGTTCCTCTACCTGACCAACCATGAACTAATAAAACCTTTTTGTCGCTTTTCCCATATTCATACACCACAATTTCTTTTTGAATTTCGGGAACTACAATACTTTTTTGAACACTTTCTCGTTCCATATGAAGTTCACGCTTCGGTAATTTGTGTCGGATGGGTGTTGTAAAAAGTTTGGCAGCAAATTTAGTGGTAAGCGAAGGAGAAACCGCTTGTAAAAACTTTGCTATAAACAAAATAGCTTTAGGAATCTCAATAACTTGAGCTTGTTTTTGTTTCTTTTTTGGCATTTTTAAATTTTTGTGCAAGTTACAACTAATCTAAAGTTAGCATAAAAATGATATTATAAAATATAGTTAAAAAAATGGTACGAAAATTGCCTGAATTTAAAGTGTTAAAATAAAAAAATGTAAATTTGTAAAAAATACTCTACTCATGAATTTCAAATTTAAAATTATTGCAATCGCAATCTTAGCACTTGTAATATCTTGCGCTAAGAATCCGTTTACAGGAAAAAGCACAATGGCTTTAGTGCCAAATAGTGAAATTTTCCCATCTGCTTTTCAACAGTATAACCAATTTTTATCTGAAAACAAGGTAATTAAAGGTACTGCTGATGCTAAGAGAATCGAAATAATCGGAACGAAAATCAAAACGGCTTCTGAAAGATGGTTAACAGCTAATGGTCATGCAGACTATTTAGATGGTTATGCTTGGGAATATAAATTGGTAGACAGTAAAGAAGTAAATGCTTGGTGTATGCCTGGTGGAAAAATTGTTTTTTACACTGGAATTTTACCAATTTGTAAAGATGATGCAGGTATTGCTGCTGTAATGGGACATGAAGTAGCTCACGCACTTGCGAACCATGGACAACAACGTATGAGCGCAGGATTGTTACAACAATTAGGTGCTGCTGGTACTCAATTAGCTGTAGGGAATAAAGATCCTCAAACGCAAGCTTTAATTATGCAAGCATATGGCGTAGGTTCTCAAGTAGGAGGAATGTTACCATTTAGTCGTGCTCATGAAAGCGAAGCTGATATGATTGGATTAACATTAATGGCAATTGCAGGTTATGACCCAATTAATGCAGTTAAAGTTTGGGAACGTATGGCGGCTAATTCAGGAGGTCAAGCGCCACCAGAAATTTTAAGTACACACCCAAGTAACCAGACACGTATTAATGAATTAACAGCTTTAATTCCTCAAGCAAAAGCGGAAGCAGCTAAGTTTGGCGTTACTTTCAAATAATTAAAAAATTACTATTATATTTGAATCCCGACATTGTCGGGATTTTTTATTTTAAAATAATTGGTATGCAAAAACTTCAAAAAGGAGATTCAAAACTTCTAAACGCTTGGGCATTTTACGATTGGGCAAATTCGGTTTATGCTTTGGTAATTTCCTCAACCATTTTTCCATTGTATTATGGCGCATTATTTCGTCAAAAAAATATTGAAGAAATTGTATTGTTTGGTTTTTCTGTAAGAAGTGAAGCTTTAATAAGTTATGTTACAGCATTAGGATTTCTAATTATTGCTTTTATATCGCCATTATTATCTGGAATTGCCGATTATATGGGAAATAAGAAGTTTTTTCTAAAACTTTTTTGTTATGTAGGAGCTATTTCTTGTATGAGCTTATACTTTTTTTCGTTAGATACTGTAGTTTTAAGTTTGGTTTCGTATTTACTAGCGTTGATAGGTTTTTGGGGAAGTTTAGTATTCTATAATTCCTATTTACCCGATATTGCTCACAAAGACCAACAAGATAAAATCAGTGCAAAAGGCTTCAGTTTAGGATACATTGGAAGTGTTGTTTTGTTGTTGATTTGTTTGGCGATGGTTATGTCAGTTGAAGATGCTCAAAAGTTACAAATGATGCAATATTCATTTCTTTTAGTAGGAGTCTGGTGGATAGGATTTAGTCAGTACACTTACTACTATTTGCCGAATAATAAAAACGATAACAAACTGCATAAAAATGTAATTTTTAATGGCTTTAAAGAGTTGCAAAAAGTTTGGCAACAAATAAAAGAATTAAAATCTTTACGACGTTATTTAGGAGCTTTCTTTGTGTACAGTATGGCAGTACAAACCATCATGATTATTGCCGCTTATTTTGGAGAAAAAGAAGTGCAATGGGGGGGCGATAGTAAACGAACAATGGGATTGATAGTTAGTATTTTATTGATTCAATTAATCGCGGTTTTAGGAGCTTGGTTAACATCTAAACTAGTTGCTAAGTTTGGAAATATTACAATTTTAATTGGTTTAAATTTCTCATGGATTTTGATTTGTACCTATGCTTATTTCGTAGTTACTCCAAATGATTTTTATATCGCAGCTGCTTTCGTTGGATTAGTTATGGGAGGAATTCAATCTTTATCGCGTTCCACGTATTCTAAATTTATTCCAGAAGATACAAAAGACACCACTTCTTTTTTTAGTTTTTATGATGTAGCAGAAAAAATAGGTATTGTAATCGGAATGTTTACCTATGGTTATATCGCAGATGTAACGGGTAAAATTCAAAATGCCATCTTGTTTTTAATTTTATTTTTTGTTGTAGGATTACTTTTATTACTTAGAGTACCAAAAAAATAAAATATCTTTTTATATTTGAAAACATTTAAAATTTAATTATGAAAACTATAAAATCAATTCTAAAACTTTTAATTTTAACTTTAGCATTTACAACTGTTTCTTGTGATGATGAACCAGTTGACCCAGCGTTAGATCTTTCTAATGGAGGAGGTTCTGCTTCAGGTGATTATTGGCCTACTGCAATTAATAACGAATGGATAATGGAACGCGGTGGTGTTGAATTAGATCCTATAAAAATAATTGGAACAGGAAATTTTGGTGGACAAACTTACTATAAATTTGCGCCTCAGTCAGGTTCAGGTTCAACTTCTTCAGGATCTGTAACTAATTGGTTAAATAAAAGCAATGGAGTTTATAAATTAAAAACGGATGATATTAATATCAATGTAGGTGGATTAACAGGAACCCAAACAGGGTACGAATTTGTTATTTTAAAAGATAATATTGCAGTTGGTCAATCATGGAACGGAACTTATACACAAACGACAACTTACACTGGAATTCCGTCAATTACATTAACTATAAACTATACAGGAACAATTTTAGCTAAAAATGTTTCAGCTACAGTTGATGGTGAAACATATAATGATGTTATCAAAGTAAGTTTTGTTCAAAATACATCGATGCCAGGTGCGCCACCAACTACAATAAATTCTGAGTATTGGTTTGCAAAAGATGTGGGTGTTATTAAATCTATATCAAATGATTCTGGAACTATTTATGAATCTATTTTAGTAGACTACACTCTTTTTTAAAAAAGCACTTAAATTATATACTAAATCCCGAACTAACACTTCGGGATTTTTTTATGGCATACATCTTGAACTATTACTTTTGAAATTGCTATTTAAATATATTTTATGATTTGATTATCAATAGAATAACGCTTTTATGCGTAATTTTGAATACTGTTTCAAATGATAATTACTGACAAAAAGACCATAAATATTATTATGCCGAATCAAAAAATACTAGCGCTTGACAATTTGTCACTTCAGGAAATGGATCCAGATTCAGAATTGATTCCATTAATGACGCCCGAGGATGAAGAAGAAATGAATAATGAGGCTCTGCCTGAAGATATTGCCATTTTACCTTTACGAAATACTGTTTTATTTCCTGGAGTTGTAATTCCAATTACCGCTGGACGAGATAAATCGATTAAATTAATCAACGATGCCAATGCCAAAGGAAAAATCATTGGTGTGGTGGCGCAAATTGATGAAAACGAAGAAGATCCATCACCAAGTGATGTGCATCATATTGGAACAGTTGCCCGTATCATGCGCGTTTTAAAAATGCCTGACGGAAATACAACCGTAATTCTTCAAGGTAAAAAACGTTTTGAAGTGGAATCTTTCACACAAGAGGAACCGTATTTAAAAGCTAAAATCAAGGAAGTTTCTGAAGAACGTCCTGATGATAAAAATGTGGAATTCAAAACGATTGTTGATGCAATTAAAGAATTAGCAATCCAAATTATCAAGGAAAGTCCAAATATCCCAACTGAAGCTACTTTTGCGATTAAAAACATAGAAAGTAATCCGTTTTTAATCAATTTTGTTTCTTCTAACATGAATCTTTCAGTTGAAGAAAAGCAAAAGTTATTATCGATTCCAAATTTAAAAGACAGAGCGCTTGAAACTTTGCGTTTCATGAACTTAGAGCTTCAAAAATTAGAAGTTCGCAACGATATTCAATCAAAAGTTCGTTTTGATTTAGACCAACAACAACGCGAATATTTCTTACAGCAACAAATGAAAACCATTCAAGAAGAATTGGGTGGCGTTTCGTATGAAGCCGAAATTGAAGAAATGCGTGCCAAAGGTTTAAAGAAAAAATGGGACGATAAAACAGCTAAACATTTCGAAAAAGAGCTATCAAAATTGCAACGTACGAATCCAAATTCGCCTGATTTTGGAATCCAACGCAATTATATTGAGTTATTTTTAGAATTGCCTTGGAACGAATTTACCAAAGATAATTTCGATTTGAAACGTGCTCAAAAAATTCTAGATAGAGATCATTACGGGTTAGAAGAAGTTAAAAAACGTATCATTGAACATTTAGCAGTTTTAAAATTGCGAAACGATATGAAATCGCCAATTCTTTGTTTATACGGACCTCCAGGTGTGGGTAAAACCTCAATTGGGAAGTCGGTAGCCGAAGCATTAGGTAGAGAATACATTAGAATGTCTCTAGGTGGTTTACGTGATGAAGCAGAAATTCGAGGTCACAGAAAAACCTATATTGGTGCGATGCCAGGACGTATTCTTCAAAATATTAAAAAAGCAAAAACATCTAATCCAGTGTTTGTTTTAGATGAGATTGATAAATTATCTACGAGTCATAATGGTGATCCATCTTCGGCTTTGTTAGAAGTTTTAGATCCTGAACAAAACAAAGAATTCCATGATAATTTCTTGGAATTAGGCTACGATTTATCAAAAGTAATGTTCATTGCAACTTCCAATAGTTTATCTCCAATTCAACCAGCACTTCGTGACCGTATGGAAATCATCGAAATGACAGGTTATACCATTGAAGAAAAAATCGAAATTGCTAAAACGCACTTATTACCAAAACAATTAAAAGAACACGGATTAACAACTAAAGATTTACAAATTGGTAAAAAACAATTAGAAAAAATCGTAGTAGGTTACACACGTGAATCAGGTGTGCGTGGTTTAGAGAAAAAAATTGCTCAAGTAGTACGTCATGCAGCAAAATCAATTGCAATGGATGAAACTTATAACGTAAAAGTTTCCGATGCTGATATTTTAGAAGTATTAAAATCGCCACGAATGGAGCGCGATAAATACGAAAATAATGATGTTGCAGGAGTTGTGACAGGTTTAGCTTGGACATCAGTTGGAGGTGATATTTTGTTTATTGAATCCTTAATTTCTAAAGGAAAAGGAGCCATGACCATGACTGGGAATTTAGGAATTGTCATGAAAGAATCGGTTACGATTGCTTTAGAATACATTCGCGCTAACGCAGAATTTTTAGGTATTGATCCAGAAGTTTTAAATAATTATAACATTCATATTCACGTTCCAGAAGGCGCAACACCAAAAGACGGACCAAGTGCCGGAATCGCGATGTTAACTTCAATGGTTTCTTCATTCACACAAAAAAGAATCAAGAAAAATATTGCCATGACAGGTGAAATCACACTTCGTGGAAAAGTGTTACCGGTTGGTGGTATCAAAGAAAAAATCTTGGCTGCTAAAAGAGCGAATATCAAAGAAATCATTTTATGTAAAGAAAACAAACGTGATATTGAGGAAATCAAACCGGATTATATTGAAGGTTTAACGTTCCATTATGTTGATAAAATGAGTGAAGTTTTAGATATCGCCATTACAAATCAAAAGGTCAAAAACGCTAAAGTTTTAGAAACCAAAAAGTAATTTCAATATGATAACAATAGTAACTCTCAATAAATCACTTATTGAGAGTTCTTTTTTTGTTTACTAACCGATATAATTTTATCTTCGCAGTTGCGTTATAAGTAAGATTAACACCAAAAAATGCTAAGAAAACTCTTATTCCTTTTTTTATTACTGCTATCGGCTACAACATTTGGCCAAATAGGAGGTAAGAGTGTATATCAATTTTTAAACTTAGCGCAATCTCCAAGACAAGCTGCTTTAGGTGGAAAAACGGTAACTATAGTAGATTACGATGTAAATCAAGCGTTTTATAATCCAGCAACAATTAATGCCGAAATGCACAATCGTTTATCGGCAAATTATGGAAGTTATTTTGGAGAAGTTTCCTACGGAACAGCCGCTTATGCGTATACTTACGACCGACATTTGCAAACGTTTCATGCCGGAATAAGTTATGTGAATTATGGAACTTTTGAAGGAAGAGACGAACTAGGTAATTTGACTTCCGATTTTACAGGTAGTGAAGCCGCATTATCTGTTGGATATGCATATAATATCCCTTGGACTGATATGTTTGTGGGCGCTAATGCTAAATTGATTTCATCCACTTTAGAAAGCTACAATTCTTGGGGAGCTGCAGTAGATTTAGGCTTTTTGTATGTGGATTACGATAATGATATTAATTACGGCTTAACGGTTCGAAATTTAGGATTTCAAATTAAACCTTATCAGGATACGAATGAAAAATTACCTTTAGCCATTGACGCTGGAATTTCGCAATTAATGGAAAATGTTCCCATTCGTTGGCACATGACTTTTGAAAATTTACAACAATGGAATATTGCTTTTTCAAATCCAAATAGGGCAGAAGGTAGCTTAGATGGAGGTTCTGAAGAAGAAAAAGTATCTTTTTTTAATAATGCTTTGCGACATGTGATTTTAGGTGCCGAATTATTCCCAGAAAAAGGTTTTAATATTCGATTGGGTTACAATTTTAGAAGAAGTGAAGAATTACGAATTTTAGAACAACGTCATTTTTCTGGAATTTCTGTTGGTTTTGGTTTGCGATTTGGAAAAGTTAAATTTGATTATTCGTATTCCAGATATACAGTGGCAGCCAATACCAGTTTGTTTGGTTTGATGATTGATTTGGAGTAAAGAAGTAAAAAGTAAAAAGTGAAAAAGTTAATTAAAATTTTGATTTCTATAGTTTTTATTTGGACAAACAATTGTTATTCCCAACAAAAAAATAATGAAAAGTTAGTTTTTAAAAATTCTGTAGAATACTCTATTGAAAGCGTTAGTAATGAATTAAATCCATTAATAAAGAAAATTAATATTCTTTTTAATGATGGTGATATTGATAGTATAACAATGAAAGGCTATCACTTATGTAAATCTACAATTAATCTGAATAAGCAATTTGTCAAAAATTTAGTTGAAGTTGATAATGAAATAAATTTAAAAAGTGGAACTGTAAAATATTTAGAAAATTGTGAAAAAATTCTTGATATTTTTATACTACCAGTTATTAGGTTTTTAAATTATTCTGAAGAAATTGATAGAAATAAAATTATTGAAGGAATTTCATTAATTGAGACTTCAGTGAAAGAAACCTCCGATTTAAGCCAATCACTCGATGAATTTTGTTTGAAATATAAGTTATCAAGAAGAATGAGTGATTTTGATAAAAATGAATTTAATGAGAAAATCGAAAAAATCAAGTCAGAATTAAAAAATTAATTCACTTATTTTTGATAATATATGAAAAAAATTACCATAGCAATAGACGGTTTTTCGTCAACAGGAAAAAGTACATTGGCTAAGCAATTGGCTGCAGCATTAGGTTACGTATATGTAGATACAGGTGCTATGTATCGCGCGGTGGCTTATTTTGCTATGCAACATAACTTGGTTTCTGAAACGCATTTAGATGCAGCAGGTTTGGTTGCTCAATTACCTAATATCAATTTACGTTTTCAATTTAATCCGACTTTAGGATTTGCGGAAATGTATTTGAATAATGAAAACATCGAAACACCTATTCGAACGATTGAAGTTTCTCGTATGGTGAGTAAAGTGGCTGAGATTTCAGAAGTTCGTGCTAAATTAGTGGAGCAACAACAAACGATGGGCAAAGACAAAGGCATTGTGATGGATGGAAGAGACATCGGAACCGTTGTTTTTCCTGATGCTGAGCTGAAATTATTCATGACAGCAAGTTCAAAAACCAGAGCGCAACGTCGTTTTGACGAATTAGTTGAAAAAGGACAACACATTACTTTCGAAGACGTGCTTCAAAACGTGGAAGAACGCGATTACATTGATACACACAGAGAAGATTCGCCTTTAGTTAAAGCTGACGATGCTATTGAAATTGATAATTCTTCGCTAAGTAAAAAAGAGCAGTTTGAGATTGTTTTGAATTTGGTTAAAGAGAAGTTGTAAATCCATTTTGTCATTTCGACGTAGGAGAAATCACTTTAAAAGATTATTTTTAATAGTTAGCAAATAGTTTTGAAAAAATGAAATCCGGAACATTATCAATTATTT
The DNA here is from genome assembly GCA_003497625.1 of Flavobacterium sp. Lineage (GTDB taxonomy): Bacteria > Bacteroidota > Bacteroidia > Flavobacteriales > Flavobacteriaceae > Flavobacterium. Next base: position 153,188 of record DNNO01000020.1, read on the forward strand.
TAGGAACTTTAGGAATTCTATTTATGATTTGGTTTAATTTTCAAACTTATGAATTATACCAAACGGAAATTTTAAAAATTCAAAATAGTTCTGTAATGAACCCAACCATAGTAACTTCTGGAAAATCATATAAGTTAATTGCTTTTGGAATAGCTCTACTCGGATTTTTTTTGGTATAAAATCTATTCGTGAAAAAAGTAGAATTATTTTAGCAATAATTATTTTGATTTTATCTTTTTTTCCTCTTTGGACAATAATAATCTAAAAATGACAGATATAGACATATTATTAGGTATTCAATTTTTTGTTTCAGTTTTTGTATATATGTTAATAAGTTATTTGAATTTATTGATATTAAAAAATGAGAAGCCTGATATACATTGACACTTCAGGTTTTCAAATTTATTTTCATTATCACAATTTGAACCTTTCCAAATATTAAAATGGGAGATAAATGGGGAGAATTTAAAAAACAAAAAAAGGGTCAATAAACTTTCAAGCGTTTTAAAAATAAGTATAGTGATTCTGATGATAACGATATTTATAGGTTTATTTATTTAAAACCGATTTATTCAATAACTATTTCCCTTGCTTCGCTTTCTCCTTGGCTTGTTTCTTAAAATAACCTCTAAACAAAAAGTTGTGTTTCAATGCTTCTAAATTTTCGTTCAGTTTGGTACTGGCATCGTTTAAATTTGTCATGGTTGAATCTATCTTTTTAACCAAATTTTCATCATTAGATAAATAATTCAACGCGCCTTTTCCGTCTTTTATATTTACAACAGTTGCATTTAAATTAGTAACTACTTTATCAATTTCGGCACTTGATTTTTCTAAATTGGTAATGATGTTTTTCATTTTTACCGCCACATCTTTATCATTTAAAACACCAATTACATTGTCTTTTTGATTTAAAGAAAGTATCAAATGATTTAAATTATCAATCGATTTTACAGTTCCTTGTGAAGTTTCTTTCAAATTATGAATCGTTTCTTTTAAGTCTCTCGACATGACACTATCTTTTAATAATGTTCCAACCGTTCCTTTTCCTTGATTGATTTCGTTAGTTATTTTTAGTAAATCGGCTGTTAAAAGCGCAGCATTTTTATTGGTTTCATTTAATGTTTCGAGCATAGCATCAGTTCCAATACGACTGTATGATTGAATTACATCGCCATTCTCCACCTTTTTTGCCACACCTTTACCCGGAATAATGTTAACAATCATGTTTCCAACCAAACCATCCGAACTAATAGTAGCCACGGCATTTTTTTGAATGTGATGCATTATTTTATTATCAATTAACATGTTTATATTAATTGTGCTGTCGTTTATCATTTCGATTTCGGTTACGGTGCCAATGTCAATTCCGGCGTAACGAACATTGTTGCCTGGTTGTAATCCGTTTACGTTGGCAAAAACGGCTTTTAAGTTAGACGTGTTTCCAAACATATTTTGCTTGTTTCCAACAAAATAAATCGCGGCAAGGAAAACTATTGTTCCAATAATGACAAAGATTCCGAGTTGTATTTTTTGTGAATTTGATTTTTCCATTGTTACATTATTTAAAAAACGCTTGCACTTTAGGATCGCTTGAGCTTGATAATTCGCTAAACGTTCCCTCTATATAATTTACTCCGTCTATTAACAAAATCATGCGATTGGCAATTACTTTGGCACAATCTACATCATGCGTAATGATGATAGAAGAGGTGTTGTATTTTTTTTGTACCGAATTCATCAAAAGCACAATTTCTTTAGATGTTATCGGGTCTAAACCTGTTGTGGGTTCGTCGTATAAGATGATTTTAGGTTTTAAAATCAAAGTTCTCGCTAAGGCAATTCTTCGTTTCATTCCACCCGAAAGTTCGTTTGGCATTAAATCGATGGCGTCTGCTAAACCTACGCTTTCCAATGCTTCCATAACCAAAGGAGTCGTATCTTCAATAATTCCAAATTTTTTCGTGTGACGACGTAAAGGAAATTCTAAGTTTTCTCGAACCGACATCGAATCATACAAAGCGCTTCCTTGAAATAGAAACCCGATTTCAGTACGTAATTCATCTAAATCTTCTCGTTCTAAATTATTGATTTCCTGATTCATCACTAAAATAGAACCGCTATCGGGTTGTTCTAGTCCAATCACACATTTAATCATCACCGATTTTCCAGAACCCGATTTCCCCATGACCACTAAATTTTCGCCTTCATACAATTCCAAATCAAAACCATCCAAAACTACGTTGCTACCAAAACTTTTATGTAAGTCTTTGATAGTAATAATCGCATTTTTTGAAGTTGTATTTGTTTTCATGGTTATATATCGTAAAAAATATTAGTAACAAAAACCGCCACAAAGTCAATGATAAAAAGCAACATTGAAGTATAAACTACCGCTGCATTGGCTGCTTTTCCTACGCCAGAAGTTCCTTTTGTACAGTTGTAGCCTTTAAAACAGCCCACTAATCCAATGGCAAAACCAAAAAAGAAGGTTTTAATTGTTGCCGGAACAATATCGCTAAATTCTAAAATATTAAAAACTTGATTGAAATATAAAGTAAACGAGACATTTCCTTTGATATTTTCTACTAAAAAGGAACCGTAAATTGCAATTAAATCTCCAACAATAACTAAAAGAGGCAACATTAATGTAGTCGCTAAAATTCTCGTAATCACTAAATATTTAAAAGGATTGGTTCCCGAAACTTCCATGGCATCAATTTGTTCGGTTACTTTCATCGAACCTAATTCGGCACCAATACCTGAACCAATTCGACCTGCGCAAATTAAAGCGGTAATGATGGGGCCAATTTCACGAATAATAGAAACACTTACCATAGACGCCATCCAAGAAACAGCACCAAACTCTTGTAGTGTAGGACGGGATTGTAAAGTAAAAACGGCACCAATTATAAATCCGGTTACACTTACTAAAAGTAAAGACCGATTTCCAATATAAAAGCACTGACGTAAAAATTCTTTGAATTCGTAAGGTGGTTTCCAAAATTCCTTGAAAAAGCGTCCTGCAAAGTAAGAAAGTTCTCCTACTTCGATGAGAAAGTTTTGTAAAGCTTCAGTAAGATTGTTGAAATATTTTTTCATGAAGCATCGTAATTACAATCAAATATAGTGATTTTTAATGAGATACGAACTGATTTTTGTAAGATATATCATAAAAAAAATCCGATTTGAAATTTCAAATCGGATTGTAAGAATTATATTTAAATGCTATAATTCTTCTAACATGATTCGTTTTTTGTACTGTTTTATTTTTTTGAAATAGGTTGGTGTCAATCCCGTAATTTTTTTGAATTGATGCGATAAATGAGCTACACTGCTGTATTCCATTAGCAAGCTAATTTCGGTAAGTGTTAATTCATCATATAAAAGTAATTCTTTTACTCTTTCTATTTTATTGATTATTATGTAGTTAACTATTGTTGTGCCTGTAACTTCTGAAAATAGCGAAGAAAGATGATTATAATTGTAATCTAACTTTTCGCTGATATAATCAGAATAATTGATTTTTGGATTTTCTTCAGAATAATGAATCAATTCAATGATAATCGTTTTGGTTTTTTCTATCAGTAACGATTTTTTATCATCGATTAGTTCAAGCCCTTTTTTTAGGAGTCCTTTTCGCAGAAACTCTCTGTCGTCGCCAGTAATGTCTTTTTTAAGATTTACTTCGCCAAGTTCTATGGAAGTATGTTTTAATTTTAATTTGTCAAGTTCTTCTTTTACTGCTATTTTACAGCGAAGCGAAACCATGTACTTAATGTGTATTTTCATAAATGAAATCCTTGAATTAGTTGCTAAGCGAATATGATGCTTAATTACATGATACGCTTTACTAATTACTATTCTTGTAAAGGTACCTTTATAAGCGGTGCAAAACTAATTTTAAGGAAACTTAATTCGTTACACAATTTTATGTTTGATTTATATATTTTATTAGGTGCAAAGTTTAGGCATTTTAAATCAATACATAAATCATAACACCACTCATTATTATCATTAGAGCATCTTCGATAATGGTAACGGTACTCATGGGTAAATTAAAAACAGCTCCTAAACAAGCACATTGAATTTTTTTCTTATTCAATACAGCTTGCAAAACACCTATGATACTGATTGACATTACGATAAAAGTGATACTATTTGTTAATAAAGGATACAGATTTGACAGAAATGAAAGTCCTAAACCTAATTCAACGAAAGGATACAGATACGCCCAAAAAGGAATTCTTTTAGCAACAATGTCATACATTTTATAACTTTCAGCAAAACCATTTAAATCCAACAGCTTGAAAAATGAAAATGCTAAAAAGAAACCACCCATAAAATGATTCATCCATTTCATTACAATTTCAGTTGGTTCCATTTGATTTGTCTTTATACTTTGTAAAGCCATAATGGTTGTGACTATAACGATATAAAAAAAGATCAACAGTATGGGTTTGTAAATTTCGAACCAACTTTTTACTTCTTCATTAATTTCTACTTCTGCAGGTGTCTCAATATTATATTTAGCGTCTAAAGCCTCTTTTAAGTCGTTTAAAGCAACATGTTTATCCATGGTTATTATTGCCAGCTCTGTATCTTTAGAAACGGTAACAGAAGTCACATTTTTAACTTGTAGCAATGAGTTCTTTACTTTTTCTTCGCAACTTGCGCAAGTCATTCCAGTTATTTTGTACGTATGCTTCATATTGATATGATTTAATAAGTAACCCTAAAGTTACAATAAAAAAAAATCCGTTTTGTGTTAACAAAACGGATTTTCATGTATTTATTTCACAATATCAATGATAACGGTTCTGTTATAAAAACGTTCTTCTGGATAGTTGTTTTCAAATGGTGCTAATTTTTCATCTTCACCTTCACCACGAACTTTAAACGTTACATCGGTTCTTCCAGCGGCAGCAAGACTTTTTTCTAAGATGCTTTTTACATCATTTGCTCTAGCTAAAGATAAATCTTTGTTGTAATCAACTTCTCCAATAACATCAGTATGTCCTGTAATGATAACAGTAGCATTTTGAGGAATTTTTGGAGCCACAATATCCGTTAAATACTTGTCGTAAATAGCGATTGATTTTGATTCGTTGAATTCATAAATAACACTAAAACGAATGCTTTCCTGAACTACTGGCGCTACATAAGGCGTTAAATGCATAGTGCTTTCTTGACTAATAATTTTACCCGATTTTGTAGTTCCGGTCATGATTACTTTATAATCACCTTCAGGTTGGTTACCCATGATTGTTTTTCTAGGAATACTAACTTTTTCAACCATATAAGGACCAAAGTTTTGAGATTTTCCTTTTTCATCTTTAATTTGTAACGACCATAATTTTAAGCTTTCTTCAGCGCCTTCAACGTTAAAGACTACATCACTATTCGGAATTTGATTGCCTGTTACGATTTCGATAGGTCTTAAAGGTGCATTTTTACCACTTTGAAATTCCATTAATAATTCAGGTGAGTTACTTTCAATAGAAACTCTTCTGTCGCCTTCTCTAAGTAATCCAAGTTCTTTTGTACCACCAACTTGTTCCGATGGAACTTCTGGTTTGTCTCTACCTTCTACAGCAATTCTATTTTCTTTAATTTCGAAAACAGTTACCAAATAGTTTTTGATATTTTGCGCCATCACTAATCCTTCTTGACGACCATTATCTGATGAACCAACTAAAGTTACTGTGGTATTTGGGTTTTTAACCATTCGGTCACCCAAAATATTCAAAATATTATAATACACTAACATTTGACGTTCTGAACGACCCGACATATTTTTAGGCGTATTGAATTGTACTTGATCTTCCTTGAAATCTTTAACTTCACTTTTTTTCAATAAAACATAGCGGTTTGGGATTTCGGTTGAACCTTCATTAAAAAACACATAATTACGGATAGGGAATACTTCTCTAACCACTTTTACATATTCCACATTAGTAGGAGGAATGGCTGAAAAAACCACTTTTCCATCTACAGCTGCTGCTTCAACTAAATGACCTTGACCAAATTTCAATACGACTCCAGCTCTAATAGTTGTTACATTCCAAGTTTCTACATCTCTAGGATTTTGTCCAAAGTAAGGATGATAAGCAACAAACGGAGATAAAACGAATTGTGTTTTGCTCGTTGTTGAATTTAGCGGAATATCATAACCCATTCCTACTTGCATAGAAATAATGGTTTTATTTACATTACTAAAATCGCCTTTTACATCTGGATTTGGCACTTGAAGTGGAAAATCTGGATTTATTCCTTGTTCGTAAGTAAACGATTTATCTTGAACGAAAGCAAATCTTGGTCCACCATATAAGTAGAAATTAGATCGAAAAGGAGCTAATCGTAAACTTGGCTCAATGGTAATGTAGCTTAGTTTTGTTTTTAAATCAGCAGGACAATTACAAGGCGTTGTTACTTGGTCAAATTTTCCTTGACGGCTATCATAACCCGCTTGAAAAATGAATCCCAATCGTGTACCTGGTTTATGATATTCTATGTTAGGAGCTATAAATAGACCTATACCTTTTCCGTCGTGAAAAGCAGTTGGCGGTGTAAAACCTTCATTTAACATAAAAGTAGAGCCACGATAAAAATTAAAATTTGCGCCTGCTGCTACACCAAACATCCAAGATGGTTTTGTGTATTCTTCTATTTGTGCATTTACTTTCGTAAAACCTAATAGTACTAAGGTAACTACAAACAAAGTTTGTAATTGAAGCTGTGACTTGAATCTCACGTTAGGAGATTCAATAGCTGTTGTATAATTATTTTTCATAATTTAAGTTTTAATTATTGAGGAACATTAATGGTAGTATTTACCATTGTTACAGATGAAACTAATGATAACGCTCTACCATTTAAAACGGTTTGAACAGCATTACCTGCAGTTGAAAATGTTACTCCCGAATTGGCAATAATAGTTCCAACCATTGTTCCTCCACCAGCACCGTTTATGGTTGCAGTACTTCCTACGTACCAAAATACATTTTTAGGTAAAGCACCATTAATTAAGACAACACTTTTGGCTCCCGTAGGACCAGCAATACCAACTGTTAATCCAGAAGCGGTTTGAAAAATCCATACGGCATTTGGATCACCTTGTGCATCAAGCGTTAAGTTACCATTTGAAATATTGAAAGTACCACTATTTGATTTATAGATACCAGGCGCTAACGTTAATCCGCCAAGTTCTCCTGCTCCAGGATCAATTCCACCTGGCATTGAAGCTGGTGAAATACTTAAGTAAGCCGCATTTGCATCTAACAACGCTTGTTGTGCAATAGCAAAAGAAGTTGCAGTTCCTGGCATTGGTGGCGCTGTAGAGATTGCTCCTGTTACATTTCCTACATTTAAAGGTGTTTCAGTATAAATAGCCGTTGCATCATGAAAACCAGTTACTAAAGTTGAAGCTGCAGTAGTCGCAATACTTCCGTTAATAACAGTATTTATTCCTTGATTGGTTATTCCTGCATTTCCACCAAAAGCTCCAAAAGGAGAAGCTGAACCTAAATTAGGAGCATTCGAACTATTAATAGTTGTAAATGTCCAAACATAATTATTAGCAATACTAACACCTGCAACATTTTTCGCTCCTGTTGTAATAGTAGCTGTAAACACAGCATTGGCTAAAAGTGGATTGTTTGGAGTAAAAGACGCCATGTTTCCGCTATAGCTAACAGAACCTAAAATTACATCTGTTCCTTGTTTTAAGGTAAAAGTAGAAGTAGTAATCGTTAAAGGATCCATTGCCATATCAAATGTTGCTGTTACTACTTTATTAAGTACAACACCTGTTTCAGTATTAAAAGGATCAGTTAGAATTACTCTTGGTGCCACAATGGTTCCGGTAGTAAAATTCCAAACATAATTTGATGCTAAAGCAACGCCAGCCATGTTATGAGCTCCCGTTGTAATGGTAGCAGTATAAACAGTATTAGCAGTTAAGTTGGCATTTGGAGTAAATAAGGCTGTATTACCTGAATAGGTTACAACACCAGTAATGGTAGTAGTACCTTGTTTCAATGTAAATGTAGTCGTATTAATAGTTGCTGGATCCATTGGCATATTAAAGGTAGCGCTAACTACTTTGTTTAATACCACTCCTGTTTCATTAGGTGTTGGACTTGTTGTAAGGACAAGAGGTTGTAAAGTAGCTCCTGTACTAAACGAAAACAAGTAATCTTCTTGCAAAGCATTTCCTCTTAAGTCTTTTACAGCAGTAGTAATTCTTACTACATACGTTGTGTTTGGAGTTAAATTTACAGAAGGAGTAAAAGTAGCCGTTACACCAGAATACGTTAAAGTACCAGCAATAGTTGAAGCACCAGTTACAATAAACGAAGAAGAATTGATTGTCGAAGGGTTCATTTCCTCATTAAAAGTAACCGTGATAACTTGGTTTAGAGGAACGTTTGTAGCTGCGTTATCAGGGTTTGTATCAATGACTAATGGGCATACGCCCGCCGTTTCTTGAAAATCATCCTCTGCGCAACCAGAGATTAAAGTAGCTAAAACTATCGCAATAGTTACTAGAAAGTTTTTTTGTTTCATTATATGAATTATTTATGAAACAAAGGTGAACCTAATTTATACCGATAGTGTTACACAACAAAATGTATTTGTTACATATATCCAATTAAAAAACCATCCGACTTGAAGTTTAAGATGGGATGGTTTTTTGATTTGTGAGTATGGATTGGAAATTCGTGATATCGTGTTTTATTTAGCTCTATATTCAAATTGATTTATTTTATATATTATTTCTTCTAAATCATTGTTTCTTAAGTTAACAATATTCAATTTTTTTAATTTATGGGTTACAAAAATTATATTTTTTTCAATAGTTATATTTGATTCAGATTGTGAAAATTCATTTTGTAAGTCAATAATGATGTCTATTGTTTCAATGCTTGTCTTTTCAAAAAGTTCTCGCCTTAAATTATTATAAACCCAAATAGTTTTTTCTTCATAATCCATTTCAGTAAAAGCTTTAGTATAATCGTCGCCTCCATGAAAATTTATATCTAATACAGTCAATGAATATTTGATTTTTTGATAACCTTTCCATGGTAATTCAAATCCCCACCAACCAAATAAAATTGTCAAAATCGAATATTTGATACCAGGCAAAATTGTACTTTTTCCTTCAGGAATTTCATAAACTTTTGAAATTCCATAATAAGAATATAAAAAGATATTTATACTTGTTCTATATGTTCTGTATTTGATATTATTTTCCATTTTATTAAGTCTTTTTACGCTTTGTAAAATTGATGACCAACATTCAATCACTTTACTTAATTCCTAATTTTTGAATGAAATATTTTAATTTATGGGCACGGATTGGAAATCCGCGCTATCGGGTATATGCACTATTCATTCTCTTGGATATTGTTTGATTTCAAGTATTTCTTTCCATTTTGGAACATTTAATTCTTTTGATTTTTCTTCAATTGTATCTAAACCAATTAAGTTTACCCATTCTTCGACTCTGTTATATAAATCATCAAAATCTTCGAAATCTTTAGACTCTATCGCATCGTTATTTATGACTCCAATAGCTGGTGCAGAATTCCCTCGAAAATCTCCGTATAGTATAATATAATATTTTGAATGCTTGTGTTTAAATAAATCATTTATATTTAAACGAATGAACTCAAGGTAACTTATAATCTTTTCCATGTCCCCATTAAGTTCATCGTAAAAATGAGGTTCGATTACAAAAGAAGAAAAGGGTTTATTATTATCCGACATGTTTTTTTGAATAGTAAACAACAGTAAATACTCGCATGTTTTAAATACAAATCTAGTCTATTTGGCAAGATTGGTGAAACACATTTAAGTTTATCAAATATAATTAATTTTTCCTACAAACCTTTTGCAAGTTTTCAACAAAAAAATCCGACCTGCTTTCACAAATCGGATTTCTTTATATACCTCGTACTTAAAACTTCGTACCTCGTACTTATAAGTGAATCACTTCACCGTAAGCCTCAGCCACAGCTTCCATAACCGCTTCACTCATAGTAGGGTGAGGGTGAACTGCTTTTAAGATTTCGTGTCCTGTAGTTTCTAATTTACGGGCTACAACTGCTTCTGCAATCATATCGGTAACGCCGGCACCAATCATGTGGCAACCTAACCATTCGCCATATTTCGCATCAAAAATTACTTTTACAAATCCGTCTGGAGTTCCAGCTGCTTTTGCTTTTCCTGAAGCTGAAAATGGGAATTTACCTACTTTGATTTCGTATCCTTTTTCTTTCGCTTGTTTTTCAGTCATACCCACAGAAGCAATTTCTGGAGTCGCATACGTACAACCTGGAATGTTTCCGTAATCTAATGGCTCAACGTGTAAACCTGCAATTTTTTCCACACATAAAATACCTTCCGCAGAAGCAACGTGTGCTAAAGCTTGTCCTGGCGTTACATCACCAATAGCGTAGTATCCTGGAACGTTAGTTTGGTAATATGCGTTTACTAAAATTTTATCTCTATCGGTAGCAATACCGGTTTCTTCTAATCCGATGTTTTCGATGTTGGTTTTAATTCCAACAGCTGATAATAAAATATCCGCTTCTAAAACTTCTTCTCCTTTAGCTGTTTTAACGAATGCTTTCACTCCGTTTCCAGAAGTATCAATTCGTTCTACAGAAGAATTTGTCATTACGTTGATTCCTGCTTTTTTCAATGAACGCTCAAATTGTTTTGAGATGTCTTCGTCTTCCACTGGAACTACGTTTGGCATGAATTCTACAATTGTAACTTCAGTTCCCATTGCGTTATAGAAATGAGCAAACTCAACTCCAATCGCACCAGAACCTACTACAATCATTTTCTTTGGTTGCTCAGCTAACGTCATTGCTTGGCGGTATCCGATTACTTTTTTACCATCTTGAGGTAAGTTTGGTAATTCGCGAGAACGTGCTCCTGTTGCAATGATGATATGATCTGCAGTATATTCAGTCACTTTTCCGTCAGCAGCAGTAACGTCAACTTTTTTACCTGGTTTTACTTTTCCAAAACCATCAATAACGTCGATTTTATTTTTCTTCATTAAGAATTGAACACCTTTGCTCATTCCTTCTGCTACATCACGAGAACGTTTTACAACAGCAGAAAAATCTTTGTCAAATTCCTTAACGGTTAATCCGTAATCTGAAGCATGTTTTAGGTAATCAAAAACTTGAGCCGATTTTAATAATGCTTTCGTTGGGATACAACCCCAGTTTAAGCAAATTCCACCCAAATTTTCTTTTTCGATAACGGCTACTTTGAAGCCTAATTGTGATGCTCTAATAGCAGTTACATAACCACCAGGACCACTTCCTAAAACTATGATATCGTATTTCATTTTTAAAAGTATTTCAGTTTTATTTATAAGTTGCGAATTTAAGGAATTATTTCAAATTATTCTACTTCAACCGCAAATTGAGAATCATATAGTTTTTTGTAGTAACCATTTGCTTTTGTCAACAATTCTTGATGTGTGCCTTGTTCTACAATTTGACCTTTGTCCATTACAATAATCTTACTGGCATTAACAATAGTTGCCAAGCGGTGTGCAATAACTATAGAAGTTCTATCCTTAGTAATGGTTTCTGTTGCTTTTTGAATTAATTCCTCAGAATGCGTGTCGATTGATGAGGTGGCTTCATCCAAAATCAAAATACTTGGATTACTTACATACGCTCTCAAAAAGGCAATTAACTGGCGTTGACCAGAAGATAGCATTACACCGCGTTCTTTTACGTTGTAATCGTAGCCTTCAGGTAAACTCATAATGAAATCGTGTACGCCAATTTTCTTAGCTGCAGTGATAACATCTTCTCTTGTGATGGCTTCGTTATGTAGGGTAATGTTGTGATAAATGGTGTCAGCAAACAAGAATACATCTTGTAACACAATAGCAATTTGCTTGCGAAGACTTTCTAAAGTATATTCGTTAATGTTGTGGTTATCAATCGTAATTTCACCCGAATTGATTTCGTAAAAACGATTCAATAAATTAATGATGGTCGATTTTCCAGCACCTGTACTTCCCACAATAGCGATAGTTTCACCAGGTTGGACTTCTAAATTAATGCCTTTTAAAACTTCTTCATCTTTGATGTAGCTAAAACGAACGTCTTTCAACTGAATAAACCCTTTAAAATGAGTCGCTTCTACTGTTCCTTTATCTTGAACATCTTCGTCTTTTTCTAAAATTTCGAATACTCTATCAGCGGCTACAATTCCCATTTGCATCACGTTAAATTTATCCGCAATTTGACGCAATGGATTGTAAAGCATAGAAATATACATATTAAAGGCAACTAATTGACCAATTGAAGTGTCAGTATCTCCATTAATAATCCATAGTGCACCAAAATAAACGACCAATCCAATGCTAATATTAGAGATAATATCGGCAATAGGGAAGAAGATGGAATTGTATAAAATGTTTTTCAACCAAGCTACATTGTGTTTCTGATTGATTTCTTTGAACTTCTCTAATTCAATAGCTTCTCGGTTGAAAAGCTGTACGATTTTCATTCCGGTTAAACGTTCTTGAACAAAAGTATTTAGATTCGCAATTTCGTTTCGAACTTCGTTAAAAGCCACTTTCATTTTTTTATTAAAAATGTTTGTTGCTATTAGTATTATTGGCATTATTGCAAGGACAATTCCCGTAATTTTCCAATTGACAATAAGCATAAAAGCAATTACGATTATCATTTTTAAAACATCACTAATAATCATAAATAATCCTTGACTAAAAATACTAGCAATCGATTCAATATCCGAAACTGAACGCGTTACTAATTTTCCAACAGGCTCATTATCAAAATACTTCATTTTAAACGAAGTAATATGATCGTATAGTTTGTTTCGTAAATCTTTAATGATGTCTTGTCCTAACCAATTCGCAATGTAAGTAAAGTAAAATTGTGAGATAGCTTCAAGTAAAAGCGCCACAAACATTATAATTACTAATATTTTAAGGTTGGAGAAATTATCGTTTCCAGGAAAGATGGAAAGCATCAAACCTTCAAAATACTGCTGAATTACGTCAGTTTCTTTTTTTACTTCAATTAGATAATTGTCAATCGTAAAATTCAATAAAAATGGTCTAAAAGCACTAATAAAAGCTAAGGATACAGCCCAAAAGCACACAAAGTATAATTTCCCTTTGTGCGGTTTTGCGTAAACTAGCAATTTATTAAATGACGATTTTTTTCTTTTACTCATTAATTTTTTTCTCTTTCTTTTATATAGGGATAAGCAACATTCACCAAATACAAACCATGCGCTGGCACTGAAAATCCTGCTTTTCCTCTGTTTTTACTTTCGATAATCGTTCTTAAATCTGCGACTTCAATCTTTCCTAGACCGATGTTTACCATGGTTCCCACAATTGCTCTTACCATATTGCGCAAAAATCGATCGGCTGTGATGGTAAAGATAAGTTGATTTCCCGATTGTTTCCAATGTGCTTCCGAAATTTTACAATTAAAGGTATTCACATCGGTATGCACTTTGGAAAAACACTCAAAATCGATGTATTCGAATAAAATTTTACAAGCTTCATTCATTTTATCCATGTCCAATTGATGGGAATGATACCAACTTCCATCGGTAATAAACGCGTCTTTAAACGTGTGCATGTAATATTCGTAGGTTCTGGAAGTCGCATCAAAACGCGCATGAGCATCTTCGGCAACTTTAAAAATACGATACACCACAATTGATGGTGGTAAAAACGAATTCAATTTGTGTGACCAATAGTCGGAATCCAATTCCAATTCGGTTTCAAAATGCGCATACATTTGCTTAGCATGCACGCCCGAATCGGTTCTACCGGCACCTACAATAGCGATAGTTTCTCTGAAAAGGGTAGAAAGCGCCTTTTCCAAAGTTTCCTGTACCGAAGCGGCGTCAGGCTGACTCTGAAATCCGTGGAAGTTTTTTCCGTTGTAGGCAAATTCTATGAAATATCTCAAAATAGGGTGTTCGGTTTTCTTAAATAGCTTGCAAATTTACAAAATTCAAAAGTAAAGTTACTTTCAAATTGTGATAATAAAAACTTAATTTTGTCTTATGAAGAAAATTCTTTTGCTATCCGATACGCACAGTTACATTGATGATGCCATTTTGAAATATGTCAACCAAGCCGATGAGGTTTGGCATGCAGGAGATATTGGTGATTTAGTGGTTACAGATGCGATTAAAAAGTTAAAACCACTTCGAGGGGTTTATGGGAATATTGATGATGATAAAGCGCGAATGGAATTCCCATTAAACAATCGTTTTTTCTGTGAAGGAGTGGAGGTTTGGATTACGCATATTGGCGGTTATCCTGATAAATACAACCCAGCAATTCGTGCTGAAATCACTAAAAACCCTCCTAAATTATTCATTTGTGGACATTCGCATATTTTAAAAGTACAATTTGATAAAAAGTTGAATTTACTACACATGAATCCAGGCGCTTGTGGGAAATATGGTTTTCATCAAGTACGAACGATGTTGCGTTTTGAAATCGACGGTGATAAAATACAGAGTTTAGAGGTGATTGAACTAGGTAAGAAGTAGTGTTCAGTCGCAGTTTTCAGTTTAAATAAACAAAAAAATCCGAAACTTTCGCTTCGGATTTTTTCTTCGCACTAATAAACTAAGATGATAGGTTTATCGTAATCGATCAACAGATTTTACGAGATCTTCGTCCTTTTTTATTGCCTTGTTGGCCAAGACTAATAAAACGATAGAAATTGCAGGAAGAAACATCCCAATACCCTTCTCTGAAACCATGGTTTCTCCGGATAAGTTTAGCGAGCGATACACAAAAAATCCTAGTAAAATAAAGTTAAATATCATGTTCAATCTGTTTAACACAAATTGATGTTGTCTCTTTTTAAAATTGATAATACTAAAAACCGCTAATAAAGCCGATACTACAAAACACACAATGTATAATAATGAAGATGTAAAAAACACCTCTTTCTTATCCGTTGTCGTCCATAAGGAAAATACAAAAGGCAAAGCACCCATAGCTATTGCGCTGATTGCCATATAAACCGTTTGAATTCTTTGTAACATTGTTCTCTACTTTTGTAAAGCAAAAATAGTATTTCTTTTCAATTAAAACTATTGTTATATCCAAATTTATTCGTATTATTGCATAGTATTAGTCGTAAGTACTTCATTCTACGACACCTTACGCCTCAAAAAAAAATCTATCTTTTTTTTGTTTTAACTCAATCAACAATTTTATTCAACTTATATCCATGTTTGATATTGAAGTATTAAAGGAGATGAAACTCTCTGATTTGCAAGAGATTGCAAAAGTGGCTAAAATCAACAAATACCGTTCACTTAAAAAAGATGATTTGGTATATCAGATTTTAGACCTACAAGCAGCTAAACCAGAAGTAATTAAATCTGAATTACCTAAAGAAGCAGCTGCAGACCAACCTAAAGAAAAAAGAGCGCGAATGCTTCCTAAAAAAGAAGTCAGTCAAGCGCCAAAAATCAAAAAAGATTTGTTTTCGAAGCCTTTGAAAGACTTACCTGAAGAAATTATTCCGATAGTAGAAGAAAAAGTAGTAGAAGAAATCAAAGCTACTGAAATCAAAGAGGTTTCGCCAAAACCAAATGACAAGTTACCTCGTAAAGATTTTAAAAATAAAAAACCTTTACCAAACAAAGTAGTTGCAACCGATGCTTCTCCCACAGTTGAAAAGCCAATAATAGAAGCTACTGCTACTGAAACTGCACAAAACGATAAAAATTTGCCTAAAAATCCTAATTATAAGGCAAATCAAAATAATCCCAACCATCCTGATTACAAAAAAAGTAATCCTACCGAAGGAAATAATGGAAACAACGGGAACAACGGAAATACCAACAAAAATCCTCATCAAAACAAAAAGCAAAATTTCAGAGAACCCGATTTTGAGTTCGACGGAATTATTGAAAGTGAAGGCGTTTTAGAAATGATGCCTGATGGTTACGGATTTTTACGTTCGTCAGATTACAACTACTTAGCGTCTCCAGATGATATTTATTTATCAACGTCTCAAATTCGTTTATTTGGATTAAAAACGGGTGATACTGTGAAAGGTGTAGTACGTCCTCCGAAAGAAGGTGAAAAGTATTTTCCATTAGTAAAAGTATTAAAAATCAACGGTCACGACCCACAAGTCGTTCGTGATAGAATTTCATTTGAACACTTAACTCCGGTTTTCCCAACAGAAAAATTCAACTTGGCAGAACGTAATAGTACGGTTTCAACTCGTATTATTGATTTGTTTTCTCCAATTGGAAAAGGACAACGTGGTATGATTGTAGCGCAACCAAAAACAGGTAAAACCATGTTATTGAAAGATGTTGCGAATGCCATTGCTGCCAATCATCCAGAAGTGTATCTAATTGTTTTACTTATAGACGAACGTCCTGAAGAGGTAACCGATATGCAACGTAGTGTACGTGGTGAAGTTATTGCTTCAACTTTCGATAGAGAGCCACAAGAACACGTTAAGATTGCCAATATTGTATTAGAAAAAGCAAAACGTTTGGTAGAATGCGGTCACGATGTAGTGATTTTATTAGACTCAATTACACGTTTAGCAAGAGCTTATAACACAGTTCAACCAGCATCAGGAAAAGTATTGAGTGGTGGAGTAGATGCGAATGCATTACAAAAACCAAAACGTTTCTTTGGAGCGGCTCGTAATGTAGAAAATGGTGGTTCGTTAAGTATCATCGCTACTGCATTAACAGAAACAGGTTCTAAAATGGACGAAGTTATTTTTGAGGAATTCAAAGGAACAGGTAACATGGAATTACAATTGGATAGAAGAATTTCTAACAAACGTATTTTCCCTGCTATCGACTTGGTTTCTTCAAGTACGCGTCGTGATGACTTGTTATTAGACGAAAACACTATTCAAAGAATGTGGATTATGCGTAAATATTTAGCCGATATGAATCCTGTTGAAGCTATGGATTTCATCCACGACCGATTTAAGAAAACCCGAAACAACGAAGAATTTTTAATTTCGATGAATCAATAAGAATAAAAACTCCGATGAAAATCGGAGTTTTTTTATGCTTCTATTTTTAGATATGTTTTTAAATGTTTTTGCTTGAAATTCAGTTTGTTATCATGTAATCATGTAAATCAAATATTTATATGTGTAACATAAATGGATAGTGTAGGAACTAAATTTACATCTAACAATAAAACATATCAAAATGAAAAATCGAATTAAATTATTCGCCTTATTATTAAGTTTAGGATTAGTATCAACATCTTGTAATAATGACGATAATGAAGGCGAAACACTTGCACCTTTGGCAGGAAAATGGAATGTAAGTCAAGTGGGTACTACGGTTAATGGGCAAGAATTTTTGGTAGATGCGCCTCAAAATGAAAGCGGTTGTAATAAAGATTATTTAGATCTTAATGCCGATAATACATTAGAGGAAGGCGATTATGATTCAACACTTGCTCCATGTGCTATATATACAAAAGCAGGAATTTACTCAAGATCACATAACAATTTAACCGCAGTTGTTGACGGAGTAAGTACAACTAAGGATATTGTTAACTTGACACTTACAGAATTAAAGTTAAGTGATGCTAATGGTGCAATAATTGTGTACGTTAAAGACTAATTAAATTAAAGATTAAATTTGAAACGGAAATGACTTAGTTGTTTCCGTTTTTTTATTGCAATCTCTCTAAAATTCCTTTTCGTTTTACGATGTTTTTATAATCCCACTGAATTTCTTTAGCTTTTTTAAGCCAATTTTTTAAATCGGTAGTATTTATTTNNCGTTAAACGAATTGTAAAATATAGAAGCGTCTTGAAATTTACCTCCTAATACATTCAGTTTATCTTCTTCGAATGATTTTCCGCTCCAAAACATCAGTCTTATTCCTGTTTTTTGTTTGCTATACCCCACAATTGGATTTCCATCTAAAAACCAAACGGGATGTGCATGCCAAATTTTATTTTCGGCTTCGGGTAAATGCAAGTTAAACTGTTCAGCGAGTAAATTACAAATTAATTTGTCTTCTGTTGATTGAGAATTGTTGTAAGCTTCCACATCTTGATTCATAGAGAAAATGTTTAAATCAAATTTAATGAAAAACTCCGATAAAGTACCGGAGCTTTTGTTATTTTATAATGTCAATTGTTTTTCTAATTTCTGTAATATCAGGTTGTTGGTTTTCACATTTTTGAATACTTTCGGTATGAATTTTTTCAATAAAACGATTATAATCTTTACAGTTTTTAAAAATATTGAATTCTTTGTTTTTGAAATCCCAAATAATTCCTTTTGTATGTGACATATCATTGGCTAAATAGTAACCAGCTGTTCCGCCAACGCCGCCATAAGCAAAACCTTGAGCCCATTTATTTACTAATTTAGTTTCTAAATATAAATAATTTTCACCCCCATTTTTTACTCTAACAAAACTATTTGGAAAATCATTTGTTTGAGCGTTATCGTCCTTATTTCGATTATTTAAAATTGCTTTTGTTTGAAAATAAAGATGTCCTTGATACGAAATGGCAAAGACTTTTTTAACTTTAGTATTTGAATTTTGATAATAAAAGAAACAATTATCCTCAATAGATTCTAATAAATCTTTTTCGAATCCTACGAGTTCTCGAGCTTCAATTTTTGTTGTTTCATTTGGAATTTTCTTTATAAAATAGTCAACTGTAAAGTATAAACCTTCAGGATAATTTGGCTTAAAAAAATTTCCAATATTGTTTTCTTGTTTAGGCTCTTCACTTTTTCTTTTTTGTTCTTCTTCGTAGAGAGCACTTTTATAAATTATATTTTTTTGATCATCTGTAATTAATTTTACTGCACTCGAGAAATAAAAAAAGATGATTTTGACTTTACATTAATAAATGAAATTTGATTATTTTCATGTTTTAAATTTGTAAACTCATATGTTTGATTTGTTGTTAGTGTAATAAATCCCTTTTTTGTAAAAGGAATTTCCTGTCCAAATACAACAGAGCTAAAAAAAAGTAATAGGTAAATAATTTTCAATTTCATAACCAATTAAACCCCATTCACAATAGCTAAAAAGTCATCTGCTTTTAAAGCAGCACCACCAATTAACCCTCCATCAACATCGGGTTTTGAAAAAATCTCTTTAGCGTTATCTGGTTTTACACTTCCTCCGTATAAAATGGTTAGGTTGTCTGCAATATCAAATCCGTACACTTTTTCTACTAAAGTTCTGATGAATTTGTGCATTTCTTGCGCTTGTTCTGGAGAAGCTGTTTCGCCTGTTCCAATTGCCCATACGGGTTCGTAAGCTAATACAATATTTGCCCAATCTTTCTTTTCTAAATGAAACAAACCATCACGTAATTGGTATTCTACTATATTAAAATGATTGTCGTTTTGACGGTCTTTCAATTCTTCACCAAAGCAGAAAATAACTCGTATTTCGTGTTTTAGAGCGGTATCCACTTTACTCGCCAACAAAGCATCCGTTTCATTAAAATACGCACGTCTTTCGCTGTGACCTAAAATTACGGTGTTTACTCCGATATCAGTTAACATTCCGGCTGCAATTTCACCTGTAAAAGCGCCACCTTCTGCTTGGTGCATGTTTTGTGCTGTTACAGTAATTCCTTTTCCATTCGTAATTTCAACTGCTTTAGCTAAGTTTACAAAGGTAGGTGCTACAATAATTTCAGTTGAAGTATTTGGTTTTTTAGCTATAATTTCTTCGATTAATGCAATAGTTTCCTGTTGGTTTTTATGCATTTTCCAGTTTCCGGCAACGATATTTTTTCTCATTGAAATTTCATTTTTATTAATTTCAAAAGTACTAATTTGTTTGTTTAATTAGTATTTTTTGGTCACCTCTTTGTAATAAATTTACGCAAAGGTTTGCGAAGATTCGACGATTTATTTAACCTTGTTTAATACCTCTTTTATTTTGTCAAAATCTTTTTCTATGGCTCTGTATAAAACAATTTTACCGGTTTTGTCTACAATTAAATATCTTGGAATCCAATCTACATCTAATGATTTTCCGAATGTTCCTTTCATGTTATCACCTATGAAATAATTTTCACCTTCTACTTCATATTTTTCGATTCCTTGAATCCATTTTTCAGATGTTTTGTCAAATGATAAGTTTACAAAAACAACGTCTTTACCATAAGTTTGGTTTAATTTTTTTACTTCTGGCATTGCTTTGATACAATCCGAACACCATGAAGCCCAAAGTTCTATAAATATAGTCTTTCCTTCATGTTTTTTTACTATTTCTTGAAATGAAATTGGTTTATCTTCAGTTGTTTTTAAAACATAATTTAGACTTTCATTTTTAAAGGTAGTTTCTTCTTTTTGTGCACATCCTAAAGTGCTGATTAGCATGGTTGCTAAAACGAATAATTTTTTCATAGCTTATTTTTTTAATTCCGAATATGGTTTTTTAATTAGTTTTTTGAATTCCGCTCCGTTGAATTTATTTTCGTTGATGCCATCGTAATATTTGAATTCGTTACCATTCCATAAATATTTTACACCTGGTGTATCTCTTCCCGAACCTAATTCGGTCCAAAATGGAATCACATCAATCATTTTATAAGGGAATTTCGTTCCAGCAAATTCAAAGAAGGTTGGGATTTTCTCTGGTTCTTCGTTCATGAAAATCACATAGACAGGAGGGAAGTTCTTGTCTTTTTTACGCATTTCGTTCAGCTCTTTTGCGGTATCCATACAATGGTCGCAACCTGGAACAAAGTAGCACAGAATCTTTTTATCGGTATCAATACCAGGAAAATATTTCTCGTAACCCGATTTTACTTTTTTAGGAGCGTCTTCGGTTTTCTTTTCTTCCACTTTTTTAATGGTATCTTTTACAATTGTGACTGTTGGTTCTTCATTGGTTAATAAAGAAGTAGAATCTACTACAACACCCAAATTGTCTTGGATTTCAGAAGTTGACTCTTCAATAATTTCGGCAACAGGACGAATAGGTGCCAACATAAAAAGCGCTAAAACACAACCTAACCCAACTGAT
This sequence comes from Flavobacterium sp., assembly GCA_003497625.1. Classification (GTDB taxonomy): domain Bacteria; phylum Bacteroidota; class Bacteroidia; order Flavobacteriales; family Flavobacteriaceae; genus Flavobacterium. The sequence continues at coordinate 174,258 of DNNO01000020.1, forward strand.
TTCAATAACCAAAAGTTTGATTTTCCATCAGCAGGAAGTAATTTGAATAACCAAACTAATAGTCCAATGGCAATGATGTTTTTAATGATAGCTTCCACTGGCGTCATTGGAATTAAATCGCCAAAACAACCACAGTTTCCTGCATTTCCACTCACAAAAGTCGTATAACTTAAATGAATCGTAAATACCGCTAATAACAAAATTGTAGCTGGAATCGTGATTTTTTTCAAGTAATCTTTTAATAAAATAGCAATTCCTAAAGCAAATTCAATTCCAATCAAAATTCTTGAAAAATAAGGAGCAAATCCTTCTGAAAATCCTAATGGATACAATTGCTTTACTTCAAAAGTAGAAATTGCAAAATAGGGCGAAGGATATAGTTTTGCTACAGCTGAAAGTATAAATAAAGCTGAAATGATAAGGCGTAAAATCCAAGAAATGGTTTCTTTCTTCATATTCAATTTTTAATTTTGATAAAAATACAACATTCAAAAAAAGGAAGCTGTTAACGACTTGTTATTTATTTTCCATTAAAATTAAGGCGAAAACCGAATAGTTAATCATATCTTGATAATTAGCGTCAATTCCTTCCGAAACTAAAGTTTTTCCTTTGTTGTCTTCAATTTGCTTTACGCGAAGTAATTTTTGAATGATTAAATCGGTTAAAGAACTGATTCGCATATCGCGCCAAGCTTCGCCATAATCATGGTTTTTGTTTTCCATTAAGGCTTTCGTTTCTGCTATTTTTTCATCGTACAATTTCACTGCTTCATCTGCTGAGATATCAGGTTGATTGGCAACTCCTTTTTCCATTTGAATCAAAGCCATCGCACAATAATTGATAATTCCGATGAATTCTGATGCTTCACCTTCGTCCACTTTACGCACTTCGTTTTCTTGTAGACTACGAATTCTTTGTGCTTTAATGAAAATTTGATCTGTTAAGGATGGCAAACGTAAAATACGCCATGCGGTGCCGTAATCATGTGCTTTTTTGGAAAATAAATCGCGACAAATCGCTATAACTTTATCATATTGTTGAGAAGTATTCGACATTATTTGCTGTATATTTGTGTGAGAATTTTCAAAAGTAATGAATTAAGTCAAAAGGGAAAAGTCAAAAGGGAAAAGAAATCAAAATTAAGATGAATATCAATTGCAACGGAAATTTAATCGATTTGTCAACTCCAAAAGTAATGGGGATTTTGAATGTGACGCCCAATTCGTTTTACGATGGAGGAAAGCACAAAGAAATCAATTCGATTATTCATCAGGTAGATAAAATGCTGTCTGAAGGGGCTGATTTTATTGATATTGGTGCGTATTCGAGTAAACCAAGTGCCGAGTTTGTTTCGGAAGAAGAAGAAATAAAGCGTTTGGTTCACATTATTAAAGAATTGGTTGAAACATTTCCTACTATTATTTTGTCCGTAGACACGTTTAGAGCTAATGTTGCGAGAGCTTCAGTGGAAAATGGTGTTGCGATGGTAAATGACATTTCAGCAGGTTTGTTAGATGATAAAATGTTGGAAACCGTTGCCGATTTAAAAGTGCCGTACATTATGATGCACATGCGAGGTAATCCGCAAACCATGCAAAGTTTGACAGATTATAACGATATTGTAAAAGAAATGATATTCTATTTTTCAGAGCGCATTCAAAAGGTGAGAAGTTTTGGAATTTCGGATATTGTGATTGACCCTGGATTTGGTTTTGCAAAAACATTGGAACAGAATTACGAAGTTTTGCATAAAATGGAATTGTTTTCGATGTTAGAATTGCCATTATTAGTCGGAATTTCAAGAAAATCAATGATTTATAAAGTGTTGGAAAATTCACCACAAGAAGCTTTGAACAGAACTTCTGTGTTGAATACAATCGCGTTGCAAAAAGGAGCTAAAATTCTCCGAGTGCATGACGTAAAAGAAGCCGTAGAATGTATAAAATTAGTCAGTAAATTAAAATAAAGAATGAAAAAATTAGTTGCTATTGTTGCCTTGATGGGTTTGTTTTCTTGTAATAACGAAGAAGTTTTATTACCACAAGAAAGTGTTTCGGTTATGAAAGAGATGACCGATCATTCACCCATTTATCTATTTTTTAAAACCGAAGAAAATCAAGATGATAAAGAAAAATTAGACACAATTGTGGAAGTGAATCGCAAGAACTCGATTTCTTCAACTAATTGGGTTTTCAATATCGACAAGCGTTTGCCGTTGAAATTAGTCATTCCTGAAGTGATGGAATTACAAGATAAAAAGAAAAGTAGTTCGCACTCGAAAGCTGGAACAATGAATGTTTTTACCTATTCGGATAGTGTGGCTAAAAATTTAGCGTTTTTTCCTTTTACGGATGTAGAGTTCAAGTATAGCAAGCATTTTTCTAAGTTTTTTATTAAAAAACACGCTGAACATTATAGAAACTTCCACAATTTCACGGTAAATTTCAATAAAGACAACAACATTACCATTGACGGAAATGATGTGTCAAGAGAAGAATTTATCAACTTCATCAAAGAATTTGCTGATTTTACAAGTGATGGAAAAATCACCATGTTGCATTTGAATTTTGATAATCGCTTAACGTATGACCAATACATTCAAAATAAAATATTGGCATGGAAAGCAACAAATGCTGAAATTCAATTGTCTTCTTTTGAGTTCGTGTACGATGAAAAGAAATTGCCTGAATGTGGGTGTAAACTTTAAGTTGGGAGTAGGAAGTAGAAAGTTTTTAAACAATATAATTGGTTTTATGAAGTACATTCTTCTCTTAGTTTTATTATCAAATTTGAATGCAATTGCTCAAGAAAATTCAGGTATAATTTTATTTGAGAATAACATCAAGTTACATTGGACAATAAAAACTTTTAACGCAAAGGAACATCAAATTAAAATTTGTAAAAACGATTCTGGAGTTCAATATATTTGTGCAATTGATAATGCTATTTGGTATGGTTCAGATATTCCCGTTGATAAACCTAAAAATCAATTGACCAATTTGGTTTTAGAAATTGGAAAAAATAAGATTATTTTGGATGTCTCATCAATGTTTAATCCAAATTTCAGTAGCGAATTATCAAAACATCAATTTAAAATAGTAAAAGAAGGAAATCAATATGTTTTATTCGGTTTCTTTTCTGATGGTGCGGGAACTTATACAGCACATTGGAGAATTATTGATACTATTTCGATAAGAGAAGTTATATCCAACTCAGAAGAATATTTTTCTTGGCAAAACTAATTCCTTTTACCCTTTACCTTTATCCTTTTACCTTATCATTACTGATGATGATAAGGCTCATTCCTCAAAATCGTAAATCCTCTGTAAATTTGTTCAATTACAAATAACCGTACCATTTGGTGAGAAAAAGTCATTTCGGATAAGGAAACTTTACCTTGAGCTTTTTGGTAAACGGTTTCACTAAATCCATACGGACCACCAATTACGAATACTAAGGTTTTAGTTCCAGCATTCATTTTCTTTTGTAAAAAGTCAGAGAAACCAACACTGCTGAATGTTTTTCCGTTTTCGTCCAATAAAATTAAATGGTCGGTTGGTGTTATTTTGGATAAAATTAATTCGCCTTCTTTTTCTTTTTGTTGGGCTTCCGATAAGTTCTTTACGTTTTTGATGTCGGGAATAATTTCCAAATCAAATTTTACGTAAAATGACAAACGCTTAGTGTAATCATCAATTAAGGTTTGTAACGATTTATTGTCGGTTTTCCCAATAGTTAAAAGACGAATGTTCATAGGATTTGTGTTGTGAAACGAAAAATCACTCTTTTGGGAGTGATTTTCGATATTAGTTAATTTCTTCTGTTTGCTTTTCTTTGAAATCGACTTCACAAGCGTATGAAAAAAGTTTTTCTTTCTTAATGATTTCGGCAGTTCCTTCTGGAAGCATTTCTTCCCAACCTGTTTCACCTTTGCAAATCATTTTAAGAATTTTTCTTGAGAAAATATCTAGGTTTTTTTCGTCATAATCTTTGATATCGATTACTTTTCCATTGAATTTAAAGAATTTGTACAATTCTTTCATTCTTGGGTGTACTTTTAAGTTTTCTGAAGTAATAACATTACCATTACTATCTTTCATTGGATATAAATACACTTTTAAATCGCGATAGAATAATTTTCCAAACGCTTCCAAAATCCCTCCAGATAAATGGCGGTAGTATTTCTCATCAAAAATTTCAATCAAGTTGTTCACTCCCATGGCTAATCCCATACGAGCTTTAGAATAATTAGAGAAATATTCTACTACTTTGAAATATTCTTGGAAGTTCGAAATCATTACATTTTTACCAAGTTTACAAAGTAATTCCGCTCGGTCAAGGAAATCGCGTTCGTCAATTTCACCTTCTGCTTTTAAGTTAGAAAGGGTAATTTCAAAAACCACAAACGTATTTTCTTTATCTACTTTATTTTCTTTGATGAACATGTTGTATGATTCTTCATACATATCCATATTTACCTTAGTAACCGGTCTAAAACTTCCTCTTAATGCTAAGATATTTTTCTTGTATAAAACCGCTGCTGGAAGAATGTTTTTACCGTCAGGACCAAACATTACGGCATCAGTCATTCCATTTTTCACCAATTGTAAACTCATCAAACGATTGTCTACATTAGCAAAACGAGGTCCAGAGAAATTAATAGTATCAATTTCTAATTGGTCTTTATCTAAATGATCGTATAAATAGCGAAGTAATTTTTTAGGATCGTTGTATTTGTAAAAGGCACCATAAATTAAGTTAACACCTAAGGTTCCTAGTGTTTCTTGCTGTAATTTGGCATCATTTTCTTTAAAACGGATGTGAAGAATAATTTCATTATAATCTTCATCTGGTTCTACTTGATACACAATTCCAACCCAACCATGTCCTTTAAATTGTTTAGCAAAATCAATAGTTGCTACTGTATTGGCATAACTAAAGAATAATTTATTTGGATGTTTATCTCTACTTAAACGTTGTTCTACCAAATTAATTTCATGCGACAACATCTTTTTTAATCGACTTTCAGTAACATAACGCCCATCTTCTTCAACACCATAAATAGCGTCACTAAAGTCTTTATCGTATGCCGACATTGCTTTTGCAATAGTTCCAGACGAAGCGCCAGCTCTAAAAAAGTTTCGTACCGTTTCTTGTCCTGCTCCAATCTCAGCAAACGTTCCATAGATGTTTTCATTAAGATTAATTCTTAATGCTTTGTCTTTTATGGAAGGGATTTGCTCTATCTCTCTGTCTCCACGAACTTTAATATCTGTAACCATGCTTTTCATTAAAATAAATTTTGGGGTACTCGGAAAAAATAGTCTCCAATGGCAAAGTTAATCATTTTATAAAAACTAGCATAATTATTGTTATTTTTGTGCAAAAGATAAGGCTTTGAAAATTTATTTTTTAGGAACAGGAACATCTCAAGGAATTCCAGTCATTGGAAGTCATCATTCGGTGTGCTTGAGTTCGGATAAAAAAGACAACAGATTACGTGTCTCGGTTTGGATTGAAACCGAAGACGCTTCTATTGTTATCGATTGTGGTCCCGATTTTAGACAACAAATGCTAAATTCGAAATGTCCTAAAATTGATGGGTTGTTATTTACACACGAACATGCCGATCATACTGCGGGTTTAGACGATATTCGTCCTTTCTTTTTTAAACAGGGTGCAATTGCTATTTATGCGCATGAACGCGTATTAAAAAATTTAGAACGACGATTTGATTATATTTTTCAAACCGAAAACAAATATCCAGGAGCGCCTTCAGTTTCTGAAAATGAAGTGGTTAATGACCAGTCATTTACCGTAAATAATGAAGTTGTTATTCCTGTGAATGCTTATCATGGTTCGTTGCAAGTTTTTGGATACCGAATTCAAGATTTTGTGTATTTGACTGATGTAAAAACAATGGAAGCTTCCGAAATTGAAAAAATAAAAGGATGTGAAGTATTGGTAGTAAATTGTTTAAGAGAAGAACCACATAACACACATTTTAATTTAGAAGAAGTTTTACATTTCATATCTTTGGTGCGTCCAAAAACAACTTATTTAACGCACATCAGCCATTTGTTTGGTTTTCATGAAGAAATTCAAAAGAAATTACCAGAAAATGTGTTTGTAGCTTATGATAATTTAGAAATTAATATTTAATACTTATGAAGAACGTAATTTTGTATGCTTTGATTTTCTCGTTATTGTTTAATGTATTCCAATATGTGAATTCTACCAAAATATTAGACGCAAAAGACAAAGAAGTACTAAAAGTAAAAGCGAATTTGAAAACTTCGAGAGATTCTGTCGCTACTTTAGCCAACGCGAATTATTTTTCCTTAGAAAGCGATGAAGATGCTCAAGAATATTTCTTTTCCAATAATTTAGATTATCAAAAAGTTGCCATAAAAGTAAAAGAAGATTTAATAAGTTTAAATGCAAATAAAAACGGAAATCCACTAGTTCCTTATGAACCAATTGACGGGAATCCTTTTTTAATCAATACTTCTAAAGTTTTAAATCACAGATGGATTATTGCCGAATTTTCATGTGGCGATTTATGGGGTCAAATTTTGATAAAATACTTTGTTTCGGAAGGAAAACCAACCGATTTTGAAACGGTAGAAACGGTTTTATACGAAAGACAAACGAAAGAATAAATAAAATACAACGCATGTCAACTACAACTACTAAAACCCAATTAGAATGCTATTTTGAGCAATTCAGAAAAGATATAATTGGAATCAATCAAAGTTTTCAATCGCCTTTTGGGGAAAAGAAAATCATTTACACCGATTGGACAGCCAGCGGAAGATTATATCGCCCAATTGAAGAGAAATTAATGAATGATTTTGGTCCTTTTGTAGCCAATACGCATACCGAAACTTCAGTTACAGGAACAGCAATGACAATGGCGTATCATGAAGCGCGACACATTATCAAACATCATGTAAACGCATCTGATTCTGATATTTTAATTACCGATGGAACTGGAATGACTGGCGTAGTGAATAAATTCCAACGTATTTTAGGACTTCGTATTCCAGAAATTTTAAAAGAGTTCACAGCGATTCCAAACGAGTTGAAACCAATCGTTTTTATTTCGCACATGGAACACCATTCCAATCAAACTTCATGGTTAGAAACAATTGCAGATGTTGTTGTAATTCCAGCCGATGAAAACGGTTTGTTATGCATTAATGAATTAAAGAATTTACTAGAAAAATATAAAGATAGAAGTTTTAAAATTGCATCGATTAGTTCTTGTTCTAACGTAACAGGAATTAGAACACCATACCACGAAGTAGCGAAGTTAATGCATCAAAACAACGGCGTTTGCTTTGTAGATTTCGCTTGTTCAGGTCCGTATGTGAATATCAATATGCATCCTGAAGATGCGGAAAGTTATTTAGATGCTATTTTCTTTTCGCCTCATAAGTTTTTAGGAGGTCCTGGAACTTCAGGAGTTTTGATTTTCAATAAAGATTTATACAAAAATAACGTTCCCGATTGTCCAGGTGGCGGAACCGTAAGTTGGACAAACCCTTGGGGCGAACACAAGTATATCGACAATATCGAAGATAGAGAAGATGGTGGAACTCCCGGTTTCTTACAAGTAATGAAAACCGCTTTGGCGATTCAGTTGAAAGAAAAAATGGGCGTTCAGAATATTTTAGATAGAGAACATGAATTAGTAGATTATATTTTTTCGGAACTAAATTCGATTGATAATTTACATATTCTAGCAAACCAACACCAAGATAGGTTAGGGGTAATTTCGTTTTATATTGATGATTTACATTACAATTTAGGAGTTAAGTTATTAAATGATAAATTCGGAATCCAAACACGTGGCGGATGCAGTTGTGCGGGAACTTATGGACATTATTTGTTACACGTAGATCAAGAAACTTCGCACGATTTAGTTTGTAAAATTTCTTCAGGCGATTTAATACAAAAACCAGGATGGATTCGTATGTCGATTCACCCAACGACTACAACAGATGAAATTGAATTTGTTTGCGAAAACATCAAAGCTTTAGCAGCCAATCATAAAGAATGGGGAACAGATTACGAATACAATCCTAAAACGAATGAATTTGTTCATAAAAGTGCCAAAGGTGAAATCAAAGAAATGGTTCACAATTGGTTTAATTTATAAAAAGAAAAAGCTCAGTAATTACTGAGCTTTTTCTTTTGTATGTTTCCATCTTTTATGCGTCCACAAATAAAATTCGGGAGCTTCATAGATTTGATTTTCTACCAATTTTAAAAATTTATCAGTAATTTCATAATCGGGAACCGATTTAGCATCTTCTGAAAGCACTTCAAAACTTGCTACATAAAAGCCTCGTTTTACTTTCTTAGTTCTTAAAAAAATCACATTCATATCAAAACGCTTGGCAAGCATTTCTGCTCCTGTATGAACAGGAACAATATGTCCCATAAATGGCGCCCAATGATGCGCAGCACTCGGTTTTGGCGATTGATCACTAGCAAAACCATAAACACTTAATTGTTTGTTTCTAAAATTATTAAAAATCGTGGGAATGGTTTCTTTCGTAGTAATTAATTCGCTCTTAAATTTTGAACGGATTTTTTTCACTAATTTATCAAAATAAGGGTTGGCTAATTTTTTGTAAATTCCGAATCCTTTATGATTGATGTGATAATTCATAGAAACAGCCCATTCATAACTTGCATAATGAGCACATAAAAGCGCTATACTTTTATTCTTTTTTTCAAGTTCTAAATACACATCTAAATTTGAAAAGCTATATCGTTTTTCAATCTCTTTTTGTGATATAGAAATGGTTTTAATCATTTCTAAAAACATATCACACATGTGACTATAAAATTTCTTTTCAATTGTAAGTCGTTCCTCTTCAGATAAATGCGGTAAAGCCAACTTGATGTTATCGCGAACTACTTTTTTGCGGTACCCAATAATATGATAGGTTAAAAAGTATACAAAATCTGATAATAAGTAAAATACAGGAAAAGGTAGTATAGATATTATCCACAAAATGGGATAGATAAGTATGTAGACTAATAATTGCATTTGTTCATATTTTTTACAAATATACTTTTTTAGTTCTAAGTAAATTTGACAAAGTATTCCTAAATTTACAAAAAATAGATTTCATGAATATTATTTTATTGGGTTTAATAGTAATAAATGCCTTAATAAGCTACAAAGCCATAAACGATACTTCTTTTTTTAGAAAATATGAATTTCATATTGGAAGTATAAAATCGGGTGAACAATTGCGAATGTTGAGTTCTGGGTTTTTGCATGTCGATTTTCAGCATTTGTTTTTTAATATGTTTACGTTGTACTTTTTTGCTCCTTATGTGATATATAATACAAGTGCGCTTTATTTTTTGTACATTTATATGGGAAGTTTAATTGCAGGAAACTTACTTACGTTCTACTTTCATAAAAACGATTATTCGTATAGAGCGGTTGGTGCATCTGGAGCGGTTACAGGTATTATTTTTAGTGCTATTTTGTTAGAACCAAACATTCGCATGTACGGATTAATTCCGGGGTATATCTTCGGATTTGCATACCTTTTGTTCTCTATTTATGGCATGAAAGCCAAAAGAGATAATATTGGTCATGTAGCCCATTTTGGAGGCGCTATTGGAGGTTATGCATTTACATTGACAAAATATCCCCAACTCATTACAACTGAGCCAATAACCGTAGGCGCTTTGTTAGTTCCAATTGTAGTTTTATTTTTCTTACAAAAGATGAATAAATTATAAAAATAGTAATTTGATATTTTTGGCACAATACTTGAAAAGTATGAAACTATTAAAACAATAAGATTATGAAAAAATTAGTAATGATACTATTATTCTCAGCAGGTATGGTACAAGCACAAGAAGTAAAAACAGTTCCGCAAATTAGCGTTTCGGGAGAAGGAAAAATTAAGGTTACACCAGATGAAGCTTTAATTACAGTAGCCGTAGAAAATACAGGAAAAGAAGCAGCCGAAGTAAAAAAGAAAAACGATGAAATCGTAGATAAAGTACTAAAGTTAATCAAACAACGAGGTATCCCAACGGCAGATTATCAAACGCAACGAGTGAATTTGTATAAGAATTACGATTATAACACTAAGAAATATAATTATGTAGCCAATCAAACCATTTCAATTCATTTGAAAGATTTGTCTAAATACGACAAGTTAATGATGGATTTGGTAGATAGCGGTATCAATTCGATTCAAGGCGTAGAATTTAAATCGTCTAAAATTAAAGAATACGAAAGCCAAGCGCGCAAGAAAGCGATGGTTGATGCTAAGCAAAAAGCAGAAGATTACGTTTCGGTTTTAGCAGGGCAAAAAGTAGGGAAGGCGTTAGTAATTTCAGACAACTCGTTTACAAATTACCCACGACCAGTGTATGCTTCAATGAAATCTTTAGATGTTGCTTATGAGCAAATGCCAGAAAAAGAAACTCTTGCAATTGGAGAAATTGAGATTATTTCTAATGTATCCGTTTCGTTTGTGTTAGAATAAGAAAATAGTTTAAAAAAACAGAAAAGCCAGAATGAGAGTTCTGGCTTTGTTTTTTTAAATAGAGCGTCTTTCTTTAAGTGTCAGTTTTTAATCATTTTGGAGGTATCAATGCCTTTTATAAGCAACCACAAGCAAACGGATAATTCTCCTATAAAAATTGGGATAGCAAGATATAAAAACAACGGATTTTCAAAGCCTTTTGAAAGGAACATTGTAAAGCTATTTACCAAGTAACACAAACCAGAAAAGGCATAAAGTATTCCGAATATTTTAGGTAAAAATTTTGATTGATAAATTATATAACCTACAATTAAACAGTAAAATCCAAAGAACACCAAACCAATAGCGTAGCCTTGTGTCTGAATATTTAGTGATAGTAGAGAAAGGGTTGCAAGTTGATTAGGTTCGAATGTCTTTAAATAAGTATCATTGCTTAATATCAGTAATGGTGAAATTTGATTCAAAAGATTTACTGCAATTATAGCAGTTTGTATAACAACAAATGTTACCGCTAGTTGTAATAATAGCTTATTTGTTCGTTTGAATAAATAATAAATAATCAGTATAGTGGGTAAGCCAACAACAAAGTTGATTAGGTCAGCAACAAAACCCCAACGAAAAAGCATTTCGTTGGTTTGAATGTTATGAGCGGTAGCCAAAGCATCGTTTGACACTCTTACTGTTTGTCTAACAAAAACTTCGGAAAATAATCCTGTAACTATTACAATTAAATAACAAAAGCCTGCAATTCGAGCTAAATTTTTATCTGAAATCATTTTGTTGGAGGTATAAGTTAGTTATTGTCGTTTTCTACATCTGTCAATTAAATTTACTTTTCGTTAAATTGAGTTTGCAGATTTTTTCTCACCAGACCTTTAACTTTCTGAGACTTGATTTCAGTGACGTTACACTAACACCAAGCCATTACAAAAATAACAAAACATTCCATTCAGCAATGGATTTTCCGTAGGAAAATCCGGAAGTAGCTATTGAAGCAAACTGCTGTTGTACACTGTTTTTAAATTTTCGGAAACCAAATATTAAAAAAAAAGAAGAATCTTTTATGACGTTTATTCTTTGGCGTGTCCATCCATTCATAATTTTCGAATAATTTTAAATCCTCTTTTTTAAACGCATCATTTGTAAAATTACATAATCTATAACTTCGGTCAGATTTTTTTTTTATTCGTTTAAATTTTTTATCTTTTAAATTGATTAAAATATGGTAACTATTTTCAAAATCCTTAAATTCTGAAAAGTAAGCTAATTCGCCACATTCTGAATAACTAACATATTTAAAATCATTTTCTTTTCCCGAATTTATTGGGCAAGCATAATAATTATTGTTAAAGTAGATAAGATTTTGATTTATATCAAGAAAAGAAATTTTCGCAATGAAATAACCCCAATAAAAATCATCTGGCTCTTGAATTTGATAAAAATATTTTTTGTTTGGACTTAAAGAATTTAAGTTTACTAAATTATTTCCCCAAGAATATTGATATTTTTTTTCGTGATTCATATAATTGTGTACAACGTTCTGCGGCTTGCTATCAGTGGCGTTGAGCCAACACCAAGCCATTACAAATATAACAAAACATTCCATTCAGCAGCGGATTTTCCGTAGGAGAATCCGGAAGTAGCCATTGAAGCAAACCGCTGTTGTGCGTTCGTTTTAAATTTTACCAAGGACCATTTCTGTTTACATTTACAAACGCATTATTCTCTAAGCGATAAGCACCTTTAAGACCAACAAACCAAATGCGTTCTTGTTTATCTTGATAAATAGTAAATGGGAATGGTTTAAATTCACCTTCTTTACTTTCAATTTTTGTGAATACTTTGTTGCTGTAACTATAAATATCACGTTTGTTTGCATTAAACCAAAGTGTACCGTTTTTATCTTCTAAAATGGAACCTATTCCTTCATTTTGATTTAATAAATTTTCAGTTACATTTATAAAAGTGTTTCCATCGTATTTGCAAAGTCCTTTAGAGGTCGAAATCCAAAAATTTCCATCATTACTTTCAATTATTTGTCCCACAAAATTAGATTGAAGACCTTCTTTTTCAGATAGGTTTGTTAAAGTAGTTCCATCATAAATATATATTCCTCCGTTCGTTGCAAACCACATTTTGCCTTTACTGTCTTCTATAATGGAATGAATCATTTTTGTTGTACTAATTCCCACATCGGGATTTATCTTTCCTTCAGGAATTTCAAAAGGTGAAAATTTCTCACCATCAAAAGTGTAAGCACCTTGAGTAGTTCCAACCCAAAGGATTCCTTTTTTATCCATTGTCATGCTCCAAAGACCACCAATTTTCTTTTCATCTTTTTCGTAATACATTGTAAAATAGTTACCATCAAATTTTGCAATGCCACGATCATAACCTATCCAGATATTTCCAATTTTATCTTCAATAATAACATGAACTGTTACTTCTTGTCCATTGTAATCTTTTAGTACAAAATAAACAAGTCCATTCTTATCATAACGACTAAGACCAGATTGTGTTCCAAACCAATAATTTCCTTTGCTGTCTTGAAAAACAGTTCGAATAACACCACTTATTTGGTTTCCTTGGTAATCTTTATCATGTACACTATTTCTATATTCGGGTTGTGTTTCTGCCTTTAGACTAATACTATCTTTATGAATTTTTGTAATTTTAACTGGTATTGATTCTGTAATTTGTCCAACACACGAATTAAATAAAAATGATAAAATTAGCATTAAATAGTTCGCTTTGATTTTGTTATATTTAATCATAATTGTTGTTTTTTGTTTTTGTTTTTCCATGTTTCGCCAAAAATGACGCACAACGTTCCTGTTCTCGGCGAGGTTGCGAGCTTGGGAAGCGATTTATTTTCTATCAAATATAAAAATAAAATGGAAATAATTTAGGTATTAAAAAGCTAATTAAGAGATGCATACTAGGAAGATACTAAGTAGTAGTGTATAGATAAAGTATAGATGATGTATGGATAATGTATACAAGAAGTTGTCAATTACACTAAATCATAAGAAACAAAAAAAGCACCTCGCTAAAGGTGCTTTTGTGGGGAGAGCAGGATTCGAACCTGCGAAGATGTAATCAGCGGATTTACAGTCCGCCCTCGTTGGCCGCTTGAGTATCTCCCCAAGCCATCTCGCTTATTTGACTAAGCGGTTGCAAATATAGAATTGTTTTTTATACTTGCAAAGATATTTTTTACAATTTTACCTACTATTTTATAATGTTCTGTAAATGAAAAACATAAAAAAATCTCCCTAGGGAGATTTTTTTAATTTATAAAGTTTTCAGTTTATTTTACACCTAAAAGTGCTGCTACTTTAGCACGTAATTCTTCGCCTCTAAGGTCTTTTGCAACAATATTTCCTTTTTCATCTAAGATAAATGTAGCAGGAATAGATTGTACATTATATTGTTTAGCAATAGGATCTTCCCAAAATTTAAGGTTTGAAACATGTGGCCAAACTAAACCATCTTTAGCAATAGCTTCTTTCCATTTTTTAGCGTCTTTGTCTAAAGAAACTCCAATGATATTTAATCCTTGCGGGTGGAATTCATTGTATAAAGCTACAACGCTTGGGTTTTCAGCTCTACAAGGACCGCACCAAGAAGCCCAAAAATCGATAATTGTAACTTTTCCTAAAGTCTCTTTTAAGGAGATTGTTTTACCTTCAGGAGTTGGTCCAGAGAAATTTGGAGCAGGTTTTCCAATAACAATAGCAGTCATTGCATCTAAAGTAGTTTTGATTTTTTTTCCGCTTTTCGTTTCTTTTACTTCTTTATTCAATCCATCAAAATAAGTTCTTGTTTCTTCAGGAGTTAAGTATTGTCTCGTTAAGAAATTCTCTAATAACAAAACAGATAAATAAGCATCTGGGTTGTTTTTTATAAATTTCTTTGAATACTCATTCATTTCATTTTGAAATTTTTTGTATTCTTTTAATAATTTATTGATAGTAACAGTGTCTTTACCCATTTGTGCTTTTTGCATAGCAGGACCATTGTCTTTTTCAAATTTAGCTACTTTTTCAGAAATAGCTCTAGTTTCTAGGTTAAACGTGTGGAACTTTTCGTTGTTTGGAGTTCCTCCTAAAGTAGATTTATGAATAGAATCTTTGATAATATCAATTTTAATTTTACCTTCTTCTAAAATGATGGGTAAATTAATTTCCTCGTTTTCAATTCTTACAAATCCAATGTCAATTCCGTCTGTTATTCCTTTTAATTCAAATTTCCCATCAGTAACAACAGCCGTATCTTTAGCTAATGATCCAGTTTCTGTCTGAACTTCAATAAAAACTTTTTTCCCATTTTCAACTCCGTTAGCTGTTCCGGAAATAAGGAATTCGTTATCTTTTAGATTGTTACAAGACACTATTAATAGTGTAGAAGCGATTATAAATGCTATTTTTTTCATTATTATAAATTAAATTTCCGCAAATGTATTTAAAATAAATCAGTTACAAAACATAAATAAATATTAGAATAGCTATAAAAACTTAGTTTTAAAGTTTTGTCAATCAAAAATATAGTTGTAATTTTGCGCACCTTTTGGCGGATAGCGTTTCCATTAGGTATTAATCATTTATGTAAAACACTGCTGTTGTTTTCTATTCGCATTAAGAAACGCTAGAATCACGGCATACAAATTTTTAATCAGCATGTCTGAAATTAACAAAACACAAGAAGAGTTTTTAGCGAATTTTAACTGGCATAACTTCCAAGAAGGAATTGACCCAGTAGATGAAAAAAACTTACAAGAATTCGAAGAATTAGTAACTAAAACATTCATCGCTACTGATCAAGAAGAAGTTGTAGAAGGAGTTGTAGTTAGAATTACTGAAAGAGACGCAATTGTTGATATCAACGCTAAATCTGAAGGTGTTATTTCTTTAAACGAATTCCGTTACAATCCTAACTTAAAAGTTGGTGATAAAGTAGAAGTATTAATCGACGTTCGCGAAGACAAAACAGGTCAGTTAGTATTATCTCACAGAAAAGCTAGAACTATTAAAGCATGGGATAGAGTTATTTCTGCAAACGAAACAGGAGAAATCGTTAACGGTTTCGTTAAATGTAGAACTAAAGGTGGTATGATTGTAGATGTTTTCGGAATTGAAGCATTCTTACCAGGTTCGCAAATTGATGTGAAACCTATCCGTGATTACGATCAATATGTGAACAAAACTATGGAATTCAAAGTAGTTAAAATCAACCACGAATTCAAAAACGTAGTAGTATCTCACAAAGCGCTTATCGAAGCTGATATTGAAGTACAGAAAAAAGAAATCATTGGTCAATTAGAAAAAGGACAAGTATTAGAAGGTGTTGTTAAAAACATTACTTCTTACGGTGTGTTTATTGATTTAGGTGGAGTAGATGGATTAATCCATATTACTGACTTATCTTGGTCAAGAATCAATCACCCAAGCGAAGTTCTTGAGTTAGATCAAAAATTAAACGTTGTAATCCTTGATTTCGATGATGAGAAAACGAGAATCCAATTAGGTTTAAAACAATTAAACGCTCATCCTTGGGATGCTTTAGGAACTGAATTAAAAGTTGGTGATAAAGTTAAAGGTAAAGTTGTTGTTTTAGCTGATTACGGTGCTTTCATCGAAGTTGCTGAAGGTGTAGAAGGTTTAATCCACGTTTCTGAAATGTCATGGTCTACTCACTTAAGAAGTGCTCAAGATTTCATGAAAATTGGTGACGAAGTAGAGGCAGTTGTTTTAACTCTTGATAGAGAAGAAAGAAAAATGTCTTTAGGTATCAAACAAATGACACAAGATCCATGGACAGATATTACTTCTAAATACCCAGTAGGTTCTAAACATACAGGTATCGTTAGAAACTTTACTAACTTCGGAATTTTCGTAGAGTTAGAAGAAGGTATTGACGGTTTAGTATATATCTCTGATTTATCTTGGACTAAGAAAATCAAACACCCATCTGAATTTGTAAATGTAGGTGATAAATTAGACGTAGTTGTTTTAGAATTAGACGTTGAAGGTCGTAAATTATCTTTAGGTCACAAACAAACTACTGCTAATCCTTGGGATAAATACGAAGATGCATTCGCTGTTGGAACTATCCACAACGGAACTATCGCTGAAATCGTTGACAAAGGAGCTACTGTAGAATTTGGTGACGATATCGTTGCTTTCATTCCTACACGTCACTTAGAAAAAGAAGACGGTAAAAAATTGAAAAAAGGAGATACTGCTGACTTTAAAGTTATTGAGTTCAATAAAGAATTCAAAAGAGTAGTAGCTTCTCATACAGCTATCTTCAGAGAAGAAGAAGAGAAAAACGTTAAAACTGCAGTTGAAACTACATCAAATAGTTCGGCTCAAACATCTACTTTAGGTGATAACAACGATATTCTTGCTGAATTAAAAGCTAAAATGGAAAAAGGAGGTAAATAATCTCTAATTTTCTAAATATTTTAAATCCCGAAAGAAATTTCGGGATTTTTTATTGTGTATTATATTTGTATATCGTAATATTGCAATATAATAATTTATAAAAATTATGGGAGCATCAAAATCAGAATCCTTTTCAGTGGAACAAAACGAAATGGCAACATTGTTTAAAGCCTTGTCACATCCAGCTCGAATTGCTATTGTTGATTATCTATTAACTGTTGATTCTTGTATTTGCGGTGATATTGTAAACGAATTGCCTTTAGCGCAACCTACGATTTCGCAACATCTAAAAGAATTAAAAAACGCTAACATCATTAAAGGAACCATCGAAGGAACCGCTATTTGTTATTGCATTAATCCAGATACGATTGATAAAATAGAAAATCACTTTGGTATGATTCGTCATAAGTTAAAGAATAAATGTTGCTAAGAGAAGTAACGTCACTTCGAGTGATTTTTAAAAGTGAAAATGCTAATTTTTGCTTTTAAAAATTGTATCGAGAACTTTTGAAAACAAATTTAAAAAATATATTATGAAATTATCAGAAATCAAATCCGAATTAAAAAAGCTAACAACAATAGCTTTTCAATTACCTAATGGTGATTTAGTACCAAATCATTTCCATGTAACGGAAGTAGGTAAAATCACTAAACATTTCATCGATTGCGGTGGAGTTGTTCGTACAGAAGAAGTCGCAAACTTCCAACTTTGGGAAGCAAACGATTACAATCATAGATTACATCCTGAGAAATTGGTTCACATTATAGAGTTATCAGAAGCTAAATTGCAAATTCCAGATTTAGAAATTGAAGTCGAATATCAAATGAAGGAAACTATCGGAAAATTCAGTTTAGATTTTGACGGAACTAACTTCCAATTAAAATCAAAATTAACCGATTGTTTAGCCAAAGACAATTGCGGTATTCCACCAGAAAAACTAAAAGTTAAAATAGGCGAGTGGAAACCAAAAGAAACCTCTTGTTGTACACCAGATTCAGGTTGTTGTTAATATGGAAAATACTAAAAAAGAACATTGGGAAACTGTTTTTACCACAAAAGCAGAAAACGAAGTCAGTTGGTATCAAAACGAACCAAAGACTTCAATTCAATTAATTCAAGCTTGTAAAGTAGCTAAAGATGCCAAAATCATTGATATTGGTGGTGGTGATAGCTATTTGATTGATAGTTTATTGGATTTAGGTTACAAGAATTTATTCTTGTTAGATATTTCGGCTGCTGCTATTGAACGTGCTAAAAAACGATTAGGAGATAAAGCTAAGAATGTAACTTTTATAGTTTCCGATAGTTTGCATTTTCAATCAAATGAAAAATTTGATGTTTGGCACGATAGAGCATCTTTTCATTTTTTTACAGAAGCTAACGATATTGAACAATACAAAGCTAATGTAATTGCAAATACCAATCAAAATGCGCATTTTATTATCGGAACTTTCTCGGAAGATGGTCCTTTAAAATGCAGTGGTTTGCCGATAACGCAATATTCGGTTGAAAAAATGGAAGCAGTTTTTGGCGAAGATTTCGAATTAGAAAATTGCTTTACTGAAGATCACGAAACACCATTTGATACGGTTCAGAATTTCATTTTTTGTCATTATATAAAGAAATAATATGTTAGAAAATTTATCAAAAACCATAGAAATTATTGCTGAAATTGCAGTTTCAGATGAACGTAAACAAGTTTTACAGCCCTTAGCCGAATACATTCAAAAGAAAGCAAATGCCAACGAAGAAATTCGATTGAACTTCATTTGTACGCACAATTCCAGAAGAAGTCATTTATCTCAAATTTGGGCACAAGCGATGGCATTTCAATTCGGAATCAAGAATGTTTTTTGCTATTCTGGCGGAACGGAAGCTACAGCTATGTTTCCAAAAGTGGCTGAAACATTAGTAAACCAAGGATTTCAAATTCAGAAGTTAAGTCAAGAACAAAATCCAGTTTACGCTGTGAAATTTGATGACAATCAACATCCTGTCATCTGTTTTTCAAAAGCGTATTTTGATGATTTTAACCCAAAAAACAACTTCGGAGCCATCATGACTTGTAATAATGCTGATGAAGGTTGTCCAATGGTTTTTGGTGCAGAAGCTAGATTCCCAATCAAATACGATGATCCAAAAGCCTTTGATGGAAACGAATTAATGAACGAAAAATACGCTGAAAGAAGTTTACAAATTGCTAGTGAAATGTATTTTGTGTTTTCTCAAATAAAATGATACTATGAAAAAACGATTAGGATTTTTAGACCGTTATTTAACCCTTTGGATTTTCTTAGCGATGTTAATTGGAGTAGGAATAGGTTATTTTATTCCTAATTCTGCTGATTTTATTAATTCCTTTTCTTCTGGAACTACGAATGTTCCGTTGGCTATTGGATTGATTTTAATGATGTATCCGCCATTAACCAAAATCGATTTTTCAAAAGTGCCTCAAATGTTTGAAAAGCCAAAGTTATTATCAGCTTCGTTTTTCATCACTTGGATTGTCGGACCTTTTTTAATGTTTTTATTGGCTACGTTCTTCTTGAAAGATTATCCAGAATATATGACAGGGTTAATTATCATTGGAATTGCGCCTTGTATTGCTATGGTAATCGTTTGGAATGAACTTGCCGAAGGAAACCGCGAATTAACTGCTGGCTTAATAGGAATCAACAGTTTGTTGCAAGTGTTTTTCTTCAGTTTATATGCTTATTTCTATTTGGAAATCATGTTGCCTTTATTCGGAATCAAAGGTTTAGAGTTAGATATCACCATTGCCGAAATTGCTAAAACCGTTGGAATATACTTGGGAATTCCGTTTGCATTGGCTGTAATAAGTCGTTTTGCAATCAAAAAGTATTTGGGCGATAAGTTTTTCAATCAGAAATTTATTCCGTTTGTTTCACCAATAACACTAATTGCGCTATTATTTACCATTGTAGTCATGTTTAGCTTAAAAGGGGAAATGATTGTTGATTTGCCATTAGACGTTGTTAGAATTGCAATTCCATTAGTCATTTTCTTTGCAATTATGTTTTTCTTGATGTTTTTTGTTGCCAAGAAAATCGGTGCTAATTATAGAGATGCTGTGGCGTTATCGTTCACCGCTTCTGGAAATAATTTTGAGTTAGCCATCGCAGTTTCTATTGGAGTTTTTGGTATCAATAGTGGACAAGCGTTTGCTGGTGTAATTGGACCTTTAGTAGAAGTTCCTGCTTTAATAATTCTGGTAAATGTGGCGTTTTGGTTAAAAAAGAAATATTATAAATAAAAAAACGCTCTAATTTAGAGCGTTTTTCGTTTTATTCTTTAATTACTTTTATCGTTTTCTGTTCTAAATCGTTTTCTAATACAATTAAGTAAATTCCTGATTCTAAACTTGATAAATCCAACGTATTTGAAGTTGCATTTTCAAAAGTTTTAGTATCGATTAATTGTCCCAATACGCTATAAATACTTGCTTTGGTTAAACTGATATTATCTAAATGTAAAACATCTTTAACTGGATTTGGATAATACTCAAAAGAAGTGAAATTATTATCAGCAGCACTTAAAGTAGTCGTAATATTAAATTGATATGGTGTTTGGTAGTTGGTATTTGTAGGACTTGTACTCGTTAATCTCAAGAAGTAATCGCCTGGGGTAAGAGTTCTTGTAAAACTTAAAGCATTTCCACTATTGTTTTGAGGTGTGCCAACAGCTGTTCCTGCCGAGTTTAAAATAGTTCCATTCATAGAAGAAGTTACAATACTAGTAACAGAAACTACTGCGTTTACATTATCTGTTACAGTAAATTTAAAGAAATCATTATCTGCATTTGTAGGGTTTTGAACGGTTGTATAACCAATATAATCTTTGTTTGTGCTTATTCCGTATGCTAATTCTTTTACATTTGGTTCGTCTAAACCTTGCATTTGTTGGTAGTAGTATCCAGGTAATTCGGTGTGATTTTCAATAAAATCAAATCCCGAAACATAATAAAATAATTTTGCTGGATATGTTAAGCTTGGATAATAATGGTTAAAGTTTGAAGATGGTTCAGAAACAACACCATCTGTTGTGCCACCGGTAATTCTTCCAATAACACATGCGAAATCAATTAAATTGTCAATTGATTTTTGGTTTAAACCTTGAACGTTTTCTCCGATAATTCCATTGCAGTTAACATCAAAATTGTAAAAGTCATCTCCAGTTAAATGTTCGTTCATATTGGAAGAATTGTTAACTTCCATTCCTCCAAACAAAAATCTACCTTGATCACCACTGTAATAATAAGTTGTTTTTAAATCACGAATTGCCTCAGAACGTGTTTGAATTCCTCCAAACCAACCTAGTCCGCTATCACTTGCATTACTTCCTCCATGTGGAGTTCCTAAAGTTAATAATTTAGCTACGTGATGTTGGTTGTCTGCTTGCCAATTGTATGAGTTTTGAATGTATTCTCTTGAAGCCAAACCGCCCATACTATGTCCAACTAAAATCACTTTATCTTTTCCGGTAACTTCCATTACTCTTTGAACAGCAACTTTAACAGCAGCACCTTGTTTTGCAACGGCTGATTGATTACTCAAAACGGTTGTTCCAACAGCTCCATTTGGATTCACATTAAAATTCACATAATAATAATCACCATTTTGAACGAACGATTCAAATGCCGCTATATCTGCTCCGGCAGTAGGAAAAAAGTTTTTATTTGTGGTAGCATTATTGTTGTCTGCGTTCAAGCAAAAATCAAAACGACCTCCATAAGTAAATAAGTATTGTGTATCATAATAATCTGTGGCATCGTTCCAAGTTTCCGAACTTGAATTTAATCCGTGGATAAAAATAATAGGATAAGGTAATTTACTTTCAAAAACGCGATTTGTTGTATTTTGAATGGGATTTTTTAATGGAAATATACTATCGTTTCGATATTCAAAATATTCAAATTCAGATGGTCTTGGTTTGAATTCGACTCTTTGAGCTTGTGAAAAGCTTATTGATGAAATAAATAAAAAGGCAAATGATGCGACAAGAGTAATTTTATTCATACACATTATTTTTAATTTAATAATGTGCAATATATAAATAAATTGTTAAATTACTATGAATGCATACAATTTTTGTGTGATTTGAATATTAAAATGAAAAAAGCTCTATGTTTATCACATAAAGCTTAATATATTCATTCTTTTGAAATGGTATTATTTGTCTATCGAACCTAAAACTCGCTTCATAAAATCGTTTAAAGCGGTTTTTTTATCAGCTCCGTTTTTGATGGCTTGATTTACTTCTAAAGCGCCGTACATATTAGAAATTAATTCAGCAATTACATCTAATTCTTCATCTTTTAAAGATGAAACTTCGCATATGTTTTCTAATACTTCAATAGTTTCTACTAAATAATCCTGATCGTTATCCTCAATAAATTGAGTTAACTGTTTTATTACGGGTAATTTCATGATTAAACTACTTCATTTACTAATTCTGCTAAAACTTCAGCTTTATTAGTTTGTGTTTGATTAACTAATACACCATTTTTGAAAGTAGCAAACGTAGGTAAATTATCCACTTTTGCTAATTTTCTAGATTCTGGAAATTTTTCTGCATCAACCATTATGAAAGGAATTGATTCGTTTTGTGAAGCCATCATTTTAAATTTTGGTTTCATAATACGACAATTTCCACACCATGAAGCTGAGTATTGAACGATAACAGTTTCGTTGTTTGCAATAACTTCCGCTAAATTATCTTGTTCTATTTCTGTAAACATTTTTTTAGTTTAAAGTTTCAAGTTTCAAGTTTCAAGTTGAATAACCTGAAACCTGAAACTTGAAACAAAATTATTAATGAGAAGCTAAATAAGCAGCAGTACTGTTTCTATCAGCGCTCATTGCTTCTTTTCCTTCTTCCCAGTTAGCTGGACAAACTTCACCTTTAGTTTGAACGTGAGTATACGCATCAATTAATCTTAAGTACTCGTTTACGTTTCTTCCTAATGGCATATCGTTAACACTTTCGTGGAATACTTTACCATCTTCGTCAATTAAATAAGTTGCTCTGAAAGTTACATTTGAACCTTCTAAGATTTCATCATTTACTTCTTCGTTGTAAACCCATTCTGCATCTAAAATATCTAAAGCAGCAGCCAAGTTTCTTGTAGTATCTGCTAAAAGAGGGTAAGTTACACCTTCAATTCCGCCGTTATCTTTTGCCGTGTTTAACCACGCAAAGTGTACTTCGTTAGTATCACATGAAGCACCAATTACTGTAGTGTTTCTTTTTTCAAATTCTTGTAAAGCTGCTTGAAAAGCGTGTAATTCTGTTGGGCATACGAAAGTAAAATCTTTTGGATACCAAAATAGAATTACTTTTTTCTTGTTGTTAACCGCTTCTTCTAAAATATTGATTCTTAAGTTATCTCCCATAAAAGAGATTGCGTCAACTGTAATGTTTGGGAATTTTTTTCCTACTAATGCCATGATTTTTTATTTAAAAATTATTATTGTTTTTCTGAGTGCGAAATTACAAATACAATGGCTAATAAAACATGATATTTATTATATTTTCAAATATTATAATAGAAAAAATTTATGAGAAAAAGTCTTATAAAATTTCCTGATTTTGAAAAATGATTTTAAAATTAAGTAAAATGAAAATTTAGTGATATAAAAAAGTAATACCATCAAAAAAAATGATGGTATTACTAGAAAAACAATAATAAATATGGAAATTTTATTTTAAATCAAATCGGTCTAAGTTCATTACTTTAGTCCAAGTGTTGATAAAATCTTTGACAAATTTTTCTTTATTGTCATCTTGAGCATAAACTTCCGAATAAGCTCTTAAAACAGAATTAGAACCAAAAATTAAATCTACTCGTGTAGCAGTCCATTTTGTTGCACCGGATTTTTTATCTACGATATTGTATAAGTTTTCGCCAGCAGGTTTCCAACTATAACTCATGTCGGTTAGATTTACAAAGAAGTCATTGGTAAGAATGCCTTCGTTATGTGTGAAAACACCGAGTTTAGTTCCGCCGAAGTTAGTGCCAAGAACACGCATTCCTCCAATTAAAACAGTCATTTCTGCTGCGGTTAATCCAAGAAGTTGTGCTTTATCTAACATTAATTCTTCTGGTTGAACGACATAGTTGGATTTCATAAAGTTTCGGAACGCATCGTTTGTTGGTTCTAAAACTTCGAAAGATTCTGCATCTGTCATTTCTTGCGAAGCGTCACCTCTTCCAGCATTAAATGGAACTTTTACATTGAATCCACCCTCTTGAGCCGCTTTTTCTATTGCAGCGCTTCCTCCCAAAACAATTAAATCTGCAATACTTACTTTTTTGCTTAAACCAGCTTGAATTTCGACTAATTTATTCAAAACTTTTTGTAATCTTTCAGGTTCGTTGGCTACCCAACTTCTTTGAGGTTGTAAGCGAATTCTTGCTCCATTTGCACCGCCTCTAAAATCAGAACCTCTAAACGTTCTTGCGCTATCCCAAGCGGTGTTGATTAATTCAGCTCTTGTTAATCCGCTATTTAATAATTTAGTTTTTAATTCTTCAATTTCTGAATCGGACAAAGTATAATCTACTTTAGGAATTGGGTCTTGCCAAATTAAATCTTCTGCAGGAACATCAGCTCCTAAATAACGCTCTTTTGGACCTAAATCTCTATGTGTTAATTTGAACCAAGCTCTCGCAAATACATCTGAAAAATAAGCAGGATCTTTATAAAAACGTTCCGAAATTTCTCTGTAAGCAGGATCCATTTTCATTGCCATATCGGCATCGGTCATGATAGGATTTCTTCTTACAGATGGATTGTGAGCATCAATAGGTTTATCTTCTTCTTTGATATTAATTGGTTCCCATTGCCAAGCACCAGCCGGACTTTTCTTTAATTCCCAATCATAATTTAATAATAAGTGGAAATATTCGTTATCCCAACGCGTTGGATGGGTTGTCCAAGAACCTTCTAAACCACTAGTAACAGCATTTGCGCCACCACCTTTTGGGTTTAACCAACCAAAACCTTGATTTTCGATAGCGCCCGCTTCAGGTTCTGGACCTAATGTAGAAGCATCTCCATTTCCGTGAGCTTTTCCTACCGTGTGACCTCCAGCGGTTAAAGCAACCGTTTCCTCATCATTCATAGCCATTCGTTTGAATGTGATACGAACATCATGTGCGGTTTTTAATGGGTCTGGTTGTCCGTCGACTCCTTCAGGGTTTACATAAATTAAACCCATCATTACAGCAGCTAAAGGATTTTCTA
Organism: Flavobacterium sp.; assembly: GCA_003497625.1. Taxonomy (GTDB): domain Bacteria; phylum Bacteroidota; class Bacteroidia; order Flavobacteriales; family Flavobacteriaceae; genus Flavobacterium. Next base: position 199,505 of record DNNO01000020.1, read on the forward strand.
AATCTCTTTCTCCCGAATATCTACTGCCTTCACCACCAGATTTTTGCAACCATTCTTTTTCTGCTCCCCAATACACATCTTTTTCAGGATGCCAAATATCTTCACGACCACCTGCGAAACCAAAGGTTTTCAATCCCATTGATTCGTATGCCATATTTCCGGCTAAAATCATTAAATCAGCCCAAGAAATCTTGTTTCCGTATTTCTTTTTGATAGGCCATAATAATCTTCTGGCTTTATCTAAGTTTCCATTATCTGGCCAACTATTTAAAGGGGCAAAACGGATGTTTCCAGTACCGGCGCCGCCACGACCATCTGAAATTCTATATGTTCCAGCAGAATGCCATGCCATACGAATCATTAAACCTCCATAGTGTCCCCAATCTGCTGGCCACCAATCTTGACTATTGGTCATAAAGGTTTTTAAATCATTCTTTAGTGCTTCTAAATCTAATTTTTTAAATTCTTCGGCATAATTAAAATTTTCACCTAACGGATTTGTTTTGGCATCATGCTGATGAAGAATATCTAAGTTGAGTGATTTTGGCCACCAATCTTGATTTTTTACACCATCACTTAATCCTTTTTGGTTTTGATGAAAAGGGCATTTACTAATGTCGTTTGAGTTTTCCATATTCAATAATTTTAATTTATGATTGTAAGTGTTTGTTTTCTAATTTTCTACACTTGCTAATTTACAAATAAAAAAACCATTACTTGATTTAAGTAATGGTTAAATTTTATTTAAAAATAGATTTTATTGATAGTTGACCTATTCTTTGATACTTGAAACTAATTGTTTGATTTTGATATTGAATGCTGCAAAAATTAAAGTCATAATTGGGCTTAGAATATTGAAAAAGGCATAAGGTAAATAATCTAATGTGGGTACATTTAATGTCCCATATTGATAAGCACCACAAGTATTCCAAGGAATTAAAACAGAAGTAACAGTTCCAGAATCTTCTAAAGTTCGACTTAAATTTTCAGGAGCTAATCCTTTATCTCTATAGGCTTGAGCAAACATTTTCCCAGGAACTACAATTGATAAATATTGGTCAGAAGCTGTAATGTTTAATGCTAAACAGCTTCCAACAGTTGAAGCAAATAATCCAAAAGTTGTATGTGCCAATTTTAATAGTGATTCACTAATTTTTGATAAAGCTCCAATCGCATCCATAATTCCTCCAAAAACCATCGCACATAGAATCAACCAAATCGTTGGTAACATTTTACCCATTCCTCCAGAGGTAAATAAATCAGCTAATGTTTTATTTTCTGTAGGAACAATAACTTCTGTAGTAATGGCTTGCATTACGCCTTTATATGCCGATTTAAAAGTCATATTTTCAGCACCAGTGATTCCATTTACAATTTCTGGTTGAAAAATAATGGCAAAAATCCCTGCTAATAATGTTCCAACTAAAAGCGCAACTAAAGGTTCTGTTTTTTTTACGATTAATCCAATTACAATTACAGGAACTAAAAATAACCAAGGCGTTACGTTAAAACTTGCTGTAATTGAATTTAACAAATCATCAGTGTTAGCGTCGCCCGTTACATCAACTGAAAGTCCTAAAACAATGAATAATACTAAAGTGATGATGTAGGTTGGAATTGTTGTTAACGTCATGTATTTAATATGTGTAAACAAATCGGTTCCAGCCATAGCGGGAGCAAGGTTTGTAGTATCTGACATTGGAGATAGTTTATCACCAAAATAAGCGCCTGAAATAACGGCTCCGGCCACCATTCCTAAATCAAATCCTAAAGCGCCTCCAATTCCAATTAAAGCAATACCCACAGTTGCAGAAGTAGTCCAAGAACTACCAGTTGCGATTGAAATTACCGAACAAATTATTAAAGTAGCTGGTAAAAATATAGCTGGACTTAAAATTTGCAATCCATAATAAATCATTGAAGGAATAATACCACTTACCATCCAAGTTCCAGCTAAAGCACCCACCATTAATAAAATTAAGATAGCACCAGCGGTAGATTTGATGTTGTTTGCTACTTCATCCAACATTTTGTGAAATGGAACTTTTGAGAAATATCCCATAATAGCCGCAACTGCACCTCCAAGTAGTAAGATAAATTGGTTACTTCCGCCTAATGCATTATCATCTTCTCCATTGTAAACAAAAAGCACATTGTATGCTAGCATTCCAATTAAAGCAATAACAGGAATAAAAGCTTCCCATAATTTTAGCTCTCTGTTTTTTATAATTTTTGTATCCATTTAGTTTTATTTGAGCTTGCAATATAGAAAAATCATATTTTACTACAAAGTATCGTTAAAATAAAAAATCCGATTCATTGCTAAATCGGATTTTTTGAAATTATTTGGATGGAATTATAAAATTTCTAATTCTACCATACATTGTTTCATCATTTCGTAAGTTCTTTCGATGTCATTGTCTAAACCAATTGAAAAACGAATTAAACCATCGGTTAAACCCATTTCTGCTTGTTCTTCTAATGGAATTTCAGATGAAGTTGAAGTTCCAGGAGCACTGAATAATGTTTTGTAAAATCCTAAACTTACGGCTAAGTAACCTAAGTTTCTTTCTTGCATTAATTCCATCAATGCATTCGCTTTATCCAAACTTCCCACATCAATTGTCATCATTCCTCCAAAGCCATATTCTGGATTAATCATGCTTTTGTAAATTTTATGGCTTGGATGACTTGCTAAACCTGGGTAAACGGTTTTAATTCCATCAGCTTCAAATTTGTTAGCCAAATACATTGCATTGTGACTGTGTTGTTTCATTCTGATGTGTAAGGTTCTCATGTTTTTCATTACAGAAGCCGAACGTAAACTATCCATTGTTGGACCTAAAAGCATACTTGCTCCGTCGTTTACATTTTTTAAACTGTTGATGAATTCTTGAGAAGCACATGTTACACCTCCAACTGTATCGCTACTTCCGTTTATGTATTTCGTTAACGAATGAATCACGATATCTGCACCTAATTTCGCAGGAGCAACTGATAAAGGTGAAAAAGTATTATCGACTACTAATTTGATATTGTGTTTTTTAGCAATTTTTGCCAATGAAGCAATATCAGCCACTTCTAATAACGGATTACTTACGGTTTCGCAGTATAAAACTTTTGTATTTGGTGTAATAGCCGCTTCAACGACATCTAATTTTGTGATATCAACAAAGGTAGTTTTGATGCCCATTCTTGGAACGAAATTTTTCAAGAAAGCGTAAGTTCCTCCATAAATAGTTCTACTTGAAACAATATGGTCGCCATTTCCACATAATTGCAATAGAGTAGGAGTGATTGCACCCATTCCAGAAGCTGAAACGTTTGCCGATTCTGTTCCTTCCATTGCAGCTAATGCTTTGTCTAAATATAAATTACTTGGCGATGAATGACGTGAATATAAATAACAACCTTCGGCATTGCCTTCAAAGGTGTCAAACATAGTTTTTGCTGAAAGAAATGTGTATGTTGAACTATCTGAAATCGATGGATTTACACCACCAAATTCTCCGAAATATTGTAAATCTTGTATGCGATCTGCCGGATTAAATTTTTCCATAATTTTAAAGTTTAGTTGTTTATTTTAAATCAAAAATATGATTAGGTAAACTATTATTCAATACTTGTAATTAAAATTAGATTTTTATTCTAAATTTAGTTAAAGTTGTAGTTTTTATTTCTGTTATTTATTCGTTTTAGTTACATTTGCTGACAACTAAAAAACAAACAACAACACAACTAACCAATGGACGCAATCGACAAAAAACTTTTAGGTTTTCTGCAAGAAGACACTAAAAGGACAACAAAGGAGCTTTCCTTATTATTAAATCTTTCCGTAACTGCCGTTTACGAACGTATTAAAAAATTAGAGCGAGAAGGAGTTATTACCAAATACGTAGCGCTTTTAGACCGAGTTAAATTAGACAAATCTTTTGTGGTTTTTTGCCACATCAAGTTAAACCAACACACAAAAGACTACATCACTACGTTTGAAAATGAAGTAGTGAAATTAACTGAAGTTTCAGAATGTTATCACGTAAGTGGTGATTCGGATTATATTTTAAAAGTAAACGTTAAAGATATGGAAGAGTATCGTGAGTTTATGGTTACGAAACTTACAGGTTTGCAGCATATCGGAAGTACTCACAGTTCTTTTATGATTGGAGAAGTAAAATATACGACAGCTTTTACGATTTAAAATTAGCGATTTCGATGTAATTTGTCATTCCGAATGAATCTTAAAGTTATGATAATAATAGGAATCAATTCGTAAAAATTCATGAAATTTGACAAAAATAATCCCATTATGAAAAAACTATCAATCATAATTTTAGTATCAATCTTTACATTATCATGTAATTGCAAAAAAAACATCGTTAGCAATGTAAATTCTGAAAATTTGCACCGAAAATGGATGTTAGTATCGTATAAAAATTACACCAAAGACGATTTGATAAAAAAAGAAGCATTTCTCGATATGACTAACAAAGAAAGAGCTTCATCAAAAATGGGATGTAATTCAATGTCATTTGGTTATTCGGTTACAGGAAATGCAATAACATTTACTCAAGGCATGGGTACAAAAATGTTTTGTCAAGATATGAATTTAGAAACCGATTTTCTGAACGATTTACCCAAAATGATTACCATTGTTATTGAAGGTCACAAAATGACATTAAACGGAAAAGACAATGAAAAAATGGAATTTATTGCACAAGATTGGGATTAAGCCGATTTTTGATATTGTAATTGTAATTGAATTCGTAAATTTGCAACAATTATATAAAAAACACACTAATAAAAATATAAAATGAGTCAATTTGATGTAACCATTATAGGTTCTGGACCTGGAGGATATGTTTCTGCTATCCGTTGTGCCCAATTAGGTTTTAAAACTGCTATTATTGAAAAATATTCAACTCTTGGAGGAACTTGTTTAAACGTGGGATGTATTCCATCGAAAGCATTATTAGCATCTTCTCATCATTATGAAGAGTTACAACACTTTGCTGACCACGGAATTGAAGTTTCGGGAGATGTAAAAGTGAATTTAGAAAAAATGATTGCTCGTAAACAAGCAGTTGTGGATCAAACTTCGGGTGGTGTAAAATTCTTAATGGATAAAAACAACATTACCGTTTTTAACGGAGTAGGTTCGTTTGAAAGCGCTACTTCTGTAAAAGTGACTAAAGAAGATGGTTCTTCGGAAATCATCGAATCAAAAAATATTATTATTGCTACAGGTTCTAAACCATCTAGCTTACCATTTATCAAATTAGATAAAGACAGAATCATCACTTCTACTGAGGCTTTGAAACTGAAAGAAGTTCCAAAACACTTAGTAATTATTGGTGGTGGCGTTATCGGAATCGAATTAGGTCAAGTTTATTTACGTTTAGGAGCGCAAGTTTCTGTAGTTGAATTCATGGACAGAATCATCCCAGGAATGGACGCAGCTTTATCAAAAGAATTGACTAAAGTGTTGAAAAAACAAGGAATGAAATTCTACACGTCTCACAAAGTACAATCGGTAGAAAGAGCTGGAGATGTTGTAACAGTTAAAGCAGAAAACGCAAAAGGTGAAATCATTACTTTAGAAGGTGATTACTCTTTAGTTTCTGTAGGTCGTCGTCCTTATACTGATGGATTAAACGCTGAAAAAGCAGGTGTAAAAGTTACGGATAGAGGTCAAATCGAAGTAAACGATCATTTACAAACTTCGGCTTCTAATGTTTATGCGATTGGTGATGTGGTTCGTGGAGCCATGTTAGCACACAAAGCAGAAGAAGAAGGTGTTTTAGTTGCTGAAATATTAGCGGGACAAAAGCCACATATTGATTATAATTTAATTCCTGGTGTAGTGTACACTTGGCCAGAAGTTGCGGCTGTTGGTAAAACAGAAGAGCAATTAAAAGCGGAAGGTGTAGCTTACAAAGCAGGAAGTTTCCCATTCAAAGCTTTAGGAAGAGCAAGAGCAGGAGGAGACACTGACGGATTTGTAAAAATCTTAGCCGATGCAAAAACAGATGAAGTTTTAGGAGTTCATATGATTGGAGCAAGATGTGCCGATTTAATTGCAGAAGCAGTTACTGCAATGGAATTCAGAGCAAGTGCAGAAGATATTTCAAGAATGTCTCATGCACACCCAACGTTTGCAGAAGCTATCAAAGAAGCAGCATTAGCAGCTACAGATAATAGAGCATTACACGTGTAATTAATAATTCACAATAACAAAAACTCCCAAATTCTATTAGAGTTTGGGATTTTTTATTTGATTGTTATTTCAAATTATGGCTTTACAATTTCTTTAAAATCATTCCAATAAGCATAAATTAAAAATACATTAGCAACTAAAACAAATATAGCAACAGGTAAATCAGATACTTGCGTCACAGTATGAATTAGAAAAATATTTACCGAAATGGGTAACAATAAAAGAGTTCCAAGTTTTACAAATTTTCCGCTTACTAGCATTAAACCAGCAATTAATTCTATTGATTTCACCAACGGAAACATGTATTTTGAAGCCATCAATCCACCCATTAATGTGGCCATATCACCAGTTGGAGCAGGTTGTTCTCCTAAATTGAAAAAATAAGAAATAGAAGCAAAAAGCATCATAGCTCCTAAAAGCACTCGAACAATAATAGTTGCAATTTTCATAATTTGAATAGTTTTTTTGGTTAGTTATTTCAAATATAGTAAATTAATTAAACAAAAAACCATCAGTTTCCTGATGGTTTTTTCTTACTTTTTCAAAAACTTTTTATATCCAAAGAATCCCAAAAATCCTATCAGTGCAAACGGCCAAAGCACTACAACAAACGAAATAATATTTTCCAACATAAACCAACCCGTTTTTACACTGTCCCAAATTTGTAACCCAATATTCGGTCGGTACGCGTTGATGCTTTTTTCATTAGCCACCATTTCTTGTTTGATGCTTTCGTCTTGATAGATGTTTAGCGTTAAAGTACTAAAATTAACTTGGTCTTGTAATGATAAATTCTGCAATTTTGAAGTGTCATTTTGCTCTTTTTTAGCATCTAAAGTTTCTTCTGCTTTTACCACTTGATTTAGTTTTTTACCTTTCGAATCAATTGCATTTTCCAAACGTTTTTCAGAAGAATTACTTCGTTTTTGTGCTAATTCATTCGATAACATTTGTAAGGAAACATCATCTGCTTTAATGATTCGATAATCTAAAAAATGAATTTGTTTCGCTATAGTTTTAATCACAGTATCCATTTTGGTATTCGGAACACGAATCGTGATGTTATTGTCTACTTTATATTTAGTTGTTACTAAAGTGCTATCCTGACTCACTTTTGTTCTGTCTTCGCTGTGAATGTTGCTTTGTAGATTGGTATAGGTTACAAATCCACCAAATTTCGTTGTCGCATCTTCAATCGCGTAAGTCGATTTGGCGACATTCTTGACTTTAAATTTTACATCGGCAGTTCTCACAAATTTCCGATTACTGTTTTTGTTTTCAACGGCAGCCGAAGAAGAAATAACACTTGTGCTATCGGTTACAGTTTCTTCAGCGTAAGCAGCGTTTTCTGTCGAAGCAGATTCTTTACAAGATAAGACCATGCCAAATGCAAGCAAAGTCAGTACGATTTTGGTGTTTTTGTTCATAAAAATTCATTTTTAAAGTTATTGATTAATTGTTTTTTGGTAAGTGTAGTTTTAGAATCAATACAAATGAATTTTTAATGGGTTAGTTGTAGAGGCAAGAATAAAAATCGTGCCAAATTTTAACATTTGAACCATTTTCCAACAACTATTTTTTTGTTGTACTTTTACGAAGTAAATTTTCCAATTTGAGAACAGTAATTACAAAAGATATTTCGCCCTTTTCCGACTTTAAAAACCAACTTTTACATTGGGCCAACCAATACAGAGAAGTTGTTTTTTTAGATTCGAATCAGTATCATCAAAAGTATTCGAGTTATGATGCTGTTTTGGCGGTGGATGCTTTTACTTCGATTAAAACCGATTACGAAAAAGCGTTTCAAGATTTGTACCAATACCAAAGCCAAACGAAAGATTGGTTGTTTGGTTACTTATCCTATGATTTAAAAAACGATACCGAAGCTTTACATTCCAATAATTTCGATGGTTTAGAATTTCCTGATTTGTTTTTCTTTCAACCTAAAAAGTTGTTTTTGATTAATGGAAATGATGTCGAAATTCAATATTTACGAGTGTGCGATGATGAAATAGAAGCTGATTTCGAAGAAATTGAATCTATTGCATCCATCCTCCATTATCCATCCTGCATCAAAATTCAACAACGCATCTCTAAAGAAAATTATCTTTCCAAAGTATCTAAAATGCTCGAACACATTCACCGTGGCGATATTTACGAAGCCAATTTCTGTATGGAATTCTATGCTGAAAATGCTCAAATAGAACCTTTGGAAATTTATCAAAAGTTGAATACTATTTCTGAACCACCATTTGCGGCGTATTTCAAGAATAATTTTCAATATTTACTTTCCGCTTCACCAGAACGTTATTTGAGAAAAGAAGGTTTAAAAGTCATTTCCCAACCTATAAAAGGAACAGCCAGAAGAAGTTTTGATTTAGAACAAGACGAACAATTAAAATCCGATTTGGCTCAAAACGAGAAAGAGCGTTCGGAAAATATCATGATTGTTGATTTAGTCCGTAATGATTTATCACAAACCGCCACAAAAGGAAGTGTTCAAGTGGAAGAATTGTGCCAGATTTACACGTTTAAGCAAGTTCATCAAATGATTTCGACAATTGTTTCGGAAGTAGAGAATACGACTTCACCAATTGAAATTCTGAGAACTACTTTTCCTATGGGAAGTATGACTGGAGCGCCAAAGATTTCGGCTATGCAAATCATTGAAGAATTGGAAGAAACCAAACGCGGTTTGTACAGTGGAGCAGTGGGTTATTTTACTCCGAATGGCGATTTTGATTTTAATGTGGTGATTCGAAGTATTTTGTATAATTCGGAAAATCAATATTTATCTTTTTCTGTCGGAAGTGCCATAACTTCTCAAGCAATTCCCGAAAATGAGTATGAAGAATGTTTGCTAAAAGCAAAAGCGATGTTTGAGGTGCTGCAATCCAAATAATTCCTTATTTTTGGTCATGCTTACAAAATTCCAACATCATATCATACAAAATTTCTCCCAACTAAAAGACAAGAAATTGCTCTTAGCAGTTAGTGGAGGTGTTGATAGTATCGTTTTGCTGGATTTGTTTTATAAGTTGAGGTTTGATATTTGTGTAGTACATTGTAATTTTCAACTGCGAGGAAAAGAAAGTGATGGAGATGAAATGTTAGTTAGGGAAATATGCCAAGATAGGTATATTCCATATTTTATTGAGACGTTTGATACCACCGAATTTGCTAAAGAAAACAAACTTTCTATTCAATTAGCGGCTCGAAAGTTACGTTACGATTGGTTTCAAGAAATTATTTCACTTGGATTTGATTATGTTTTAACCGCGCATCATTTGGATGACAATGTCGAAACGTTTTTAATCAATTTTACTAGAGGAACTGGTTTAGAAGGTTTAACGGGAATTCCAGCTCAAAATGGAAACATTATTCGTCCGTTGTTGCCTTTTTCACGAGAAGAAATTGAAAACTATGCACAACAAAATAAAATTCAATGGCGAGAAGATTCGAGTAATACTTCCGATAAATATTTTAGAAATAAATTACGTCACAATATTGTTCCCACTTTAAAAGAATTGAATACAGGATTTTTAGATTCGTTTCAAAAGACCTTACATCATTTGCAACAATCAGAATCTTTGGTTAACGATGCTTCAAAATTGGTTTTTGAAAAAGTAGTTGAAGAGAAGGAAAATCAATTAGAAATACATCTAAAACCGTTGCTTGAATTCCAAAATTACAAAGCGTATTTATACCAATGGTTGAAAACATACGGATTTTCAGCTTGGAATGATATTTATGATTTGGTTGACGCACAATCAGGAAAACAAGTTTTTTCAGAGACTCATGTTTTGTTGAAAGACCGAGAGAAATTAATCCTTTCCGAAAGAAAATCAACAGATAATTCAGCGGTTTTCATCATTGAATCGATAGAAAGTAAAGTTAATATTCCCTTAAAACTTAGGTTTTGTAAAGCAGTTAACATTTTTGAAACACATTCGAATTGTATATTTGTAGATGAAAATAAGATCAAATTTCCATTAACGATTCGAAAATGGCAAGAAGGAGATTATTTTTATCCTGCCGGAATGAATGGAAAAAAGAAATTGAGTAAGTATTTTAAAGACGAAAAATATTCGCTTTTAGATAAAGAAAATCAATGGTTATTGTGTTCGGAAGACCAAATTGTTTGGGTAATCGGAAAACGAGCGGATAATCGATTTATAGTAACAGAAACAACACAACAAATTATAAAAATAGACTTAACCTAATGAAAAAAATAGTTTTAGTATTTGCCTTATTATTTTCCTTTTTAGGATATTCCCAAATTTTAAATCCGGTACAATGGAAAACCAAAGTAGTTCAAAAATCAGTTACCGAATTTGAATTGGTTATGGATGCTACTATCGAAAACGAGTGGCACATGTATTCGCAATTTACACCAGAAAATGGACCACTTCCAACTGTTTTTGATTATAAAAATGCAAAAGGGAATTATACATTAGTTGGGAAAACTAAAGAGAGTGCCTACAAAAAAGTGTATAATGATATTTTTGAGGTAGACGAATATTACTTTGCTAAAACGGCTCAGTTTAAACAGATAATCAAAGTTACTAATACGAAACTAAAAGAAGTTAAAGTATATGTGGAATATCAAGTTTGTAAAGAACAATGTATCCAACAGGATGCTACGTTTACTTTTAAATTACCTGAAATTAAACCAACTGATGCAGAAGTTTTACCTGTTTCTGATGTAAATACAATTGATTCGACTTCTCAGAATGAAAACATAGTTACTGATGTAACTACAGAAGTAAAGAAAGAACCTGTAGCTGATCAATCAGAAAATGCTACTCCAAAAGAGGAAAAGAAAAGCTTGTGGGGAATTTTCATTTTAGCTTTTTTAGGTGGGTTTGCTGCCTTGCTAACGCCTTGCGTGTTTCCAATGATTCCAATGACAGTAAGTTTCTTTACAAAGCAAAGTAAAACCAAAGCAGCTGGAATTCGAAATGCTTTTATTTACGGGATTTCTATCATTATTATTTACGTTGGTTTAGGAATGCTGATTACGGCACTTTTTGGAATAGATTCTCTAAATGCATTATCAACAAATGTTTGGTTTAACCTAATATTTTTTGTAATTCTTATTGTTTTTGCAGCGTCATTTTTGGGTGCATTTGAAATCGTTTTACCAAATTCATTTTTAAATAAAATCGACAAACAAGCCGATAGAGGTGGTATCATCGGAATCTTCTTTATGGCATTGGCTTTAGCTGTTGTTTCGTTTTCATGTACGGGACCAATTGTAGGTTCCTTATTGGGAGAATCAGCAAGACAAGGAGGAATAGGACCAATAGTTGGAATGTTAGGATTCTCATCTGCCATTGCGTTGCCATTTATGTTGTTTGCCATGTTTCCAGGTTGGATGAATTCATTGCCTAAATCAGGTGGATGGTTAAATACAGTTAAAGTTTCATTAGGATTTTTAGAGTTGGCTTTTGCTTTCAAATTTTTATCTAATGCCGATTTAGTTTTACAAACACATTTATTAGAAAGAGAAGTGTTTTTAGCTATTTGGATTGCAGTTTTTGGCGCTTGGGCTTTGTATCTTTTCGGGAAATTAATCTTGCCTCACGATAGTCCAATGACCCATATTTCGGTTGGAAGATTATTTATTGCCTTATTTGTTACAACATTTACTATTTACTTAATTCCTGGGTTATGGGGAGCGCCACTAAAAATATTGAGTGGTTTTACTCCGCCTATGACTTATAGCGAAAGCCCATATGGAGTTGGGTACCAAAATACAGTTAGTTCTGGAGTTTCATCTGAATCTGCTTTACCAGAAAACGCCCATATTGGTCCATTAGGGATAACGGCATTTCATGATTATGAAGAAGGTTTAGCTTATGCAAAAAAAGTAAATAAACCTGTTTTATTAGATTTCACAGGACATGCATGTGCCAATTGTAGAAAAATGGAAGAAAATGTGTGGTCTGATGCTGAAATTTTAAAGATTTTAAAAAATGAAATTGTATTGATTTCGTTATATGGTGATGACCAACGTGAATTACCAAAAGAAGAACAATACATTTCAAAATCAGGAAGTGAAGTTACTACTATTGGGAAAAAATGGAGAGAATATCAAATAGAACGATACAACATTAATGCCCAACCTTATTATGTTGTTTTAGATGCTGAAGGTAAAGATATTTCGAAGCCAGTTGGTTATACGCCAGATGTTGAGGAATATAAAAAATGGTTAGAAGATGGTGTAACGGCTTTTAAAAAATAATTTTTTATTCATAGTAACTAAAAGTTATTTATCAATAATACGAATTATTTTATCAATCGCATTTCTAAGTATTTATTCGTAAAACCAAGTTTTTCATATAAAGCTTTTGCAGGATTATTGGGTTCAACGTGAAGTGCAATATTTCCTTCAACAGAAGAAATGGCTTTTTCCATAAGCTTTTTTCCATAGCCTTTTCCTCTTTGCGAATTATTAATGGCAATATAAACCAATATGTTTTCAGGAATGTAATCTTTCATTCCTGTATTATTTAAAATCACGATTCCGACAATATTTTCTTCATCAGTTCCAATGATAATTTGACCGCCTTTATTTGGATTTAGAACATAATTTATACATTTTTAAATGTCTTCTTCGGTATCTCCAAATTCTTCAAGATGTGTATGTAAAAAGTGGGTAATTATTTTGTTAGTAAACTTTGTTGAAGTACCTGTAGTTGCATTGATGTATGTAAAATTCATAAAAATTAAATTTTAACTATTATAAGATTAAAAGCATTTTATTAAATGCTAATAGCAAAAGTATTGAATTGTGAGTAGATTGTCTAATTCAATAAAAAAGTTATTTTTTTCAATACTTTTTCTATATTTGCATCTATATAAGCCATTTAAATAGTATAAGCCATGTTAGTAAAAGTATTCGGAAGCGCCGTTTTTGGCGTTGAAGCGACTACCATTACGGTAGAAGTAAACATCGACAAAGGAATAGGATATCACTTAGTAGGTTTGCCTGATTCCGCTATAAAAGAGAGTAGTTATCGTATAGCTGCTGCACTAAAAAACAACGGGTACCATCTTCCCGGAAAAAAAATCACCATCAACATGGCTCCGGCCGATTTACGTAAAGAAGGTTCTGCCTATGATCTTACTTTGGCTGTTGGTATTTTAGCCGCTTCTTCCCAAATTAAATCAGAAGATATCCACAATTATGTCATTATGGGTGAATTATCGCTCGATGGTGGATTACAACCCATAAAAGGAGCTTTATCAATTGCAATTAAAGCGAAAGAAGAAGGTTTTAAAGGGTTAATTTTACCTTTTCAAAATGTAAAAGAAGCTGCAATTGTTGACGGACTCGATGTTTATGGTGTTGAAAATGTATTGCAAGTCATTAATTTCTTTGAAGGAAAATCAGATTTGATTCCCACTACAATTGATACCAAAGAAGAATTTAATAAAACATTAGATTTTCCAGAACACGATTTTAGTGATGTCAAAGGCCAAGAAGGAATTAAACGTTGTATGGAAATTGCTGCAGCTGGTGGACATAATATCATATTAATTGGTCCGCCAGGTTCAGGAAAGACAATGTTAGCCAAACGTTTGCCTAGTATTTTGCCACCAATGACAATGCGTGAAGCGTTGGAAACCACCAAAATTCATTCTGTTGCAGGAAAGACCAAAGATGTTGGTTTGATGGCACAACGTCCTTTTAGAAGTCCACATCATACTGCGAGTTCAGTTTCTTTAGTTGGAGGTGGAAGTTATCCGCAACCGGGTGAAATATCATTGGCACACAATGGTGTATTATTTTTAGATGAATTACCCGAATTTAAACGAGAAGTTTTAGAAGTCATGCGACAACCATTAGAAGACAGGGAAGTGACGATTTCTAGAGCGAAATTTACAATTACCTATCCATCTTCGTTTATGTTGGTGGCTAGTATGAATCCGAGTCCAGGAGGTTATTTTAATGATCCGAATGCGCCTGTAAGTTCGTCTCCAATGGAAATGCAACGGTATTTAAGTAAGATTTCGGGACCTTTATTGGATAGAATTGATATTCACATTGAAGTTACGCCTGTTCCGTTTGAAAAACTAACTGAAACTCGAAAAGCAGAAAGTAGTGTAGCGATTAGAGAGAGAGTGACCAAAGCAAGAGAAATTCAATCGCAACGATTTGAAAACTATGAATATATTCATTACAATGCGCAAATGAGTAGTAAATTAATTCGTGAGTTTTGCGCTTTAGATGAGGTTTCGTTACAACTACTAAAAACAGCTATGGAACGTTTGAATTTATCCGCTAGAGCATATGATAGAATTTTAAAAGTTTCAAGAACTATTGCCGATTTAGAGAATTCTGAGTCTATTCAATCACATCATATCGCGGAAGCGATTCAGTATCGTAGTTTGGATAGGGAAGGATGGTTAGGCTAGTTTGAAGTTTAAATTATTGAATTCTTCTAGACGTAATTAGAAGAATTCAATAATTTAAAAGATATCTTGTTTGGAGTCTATATGAATCCATTTTTTGTTGCTATTCAGTTTAAAGGAACCAATGTGTTCTTTATTCCAGAAATCTGGATGAATTAAAGAAAGAAAATTTGAACCGTCTTTTGCTAAGTACAGATGATAAGTTTCGCCTATTATAGGTTCAAATGAATATTTAGCATTGTATAAAATTTCATTCCATTCATATTCTTGCATTAATTTTTCATATTCGGCTTTTAGTTCATTAAACTTACTTTCGAATTCTCTATTAACATTTCGAATACCAATATTTTTCCAATCAACAACATTATCCATTTTAATTGCTGGCGCACCAACACTTGTAGGATAAGCTAGTACATTTGCATTGTATCCATTTTCTTCAGAAAAAACTACATTATCAGGAATTTTGCTTTTC
Organism: Flavobacterium sp.; assembly: GCA_003497625.1. GTDB lineage: Bacteria > Bacteroidota > Bacteroidia > Flavobacteriales > Flavobacteriaceae > Flavobacterium. The sequence goes on from DNNO01000020.1 coordinate 214,612, forward strand.
ATTTTTATCTTTTAGAAATTTTATTGTTAGTTATGGCTCTTTGAAGTTTGCATTTGAATCTATCAATGCCTTCAACTCGTTTGGCTAAATGTTTCGTTTTGCAATTTTCAACTCTTTTTCTCCATAGTTTATAGCTACTGAATTTGAGTTCTTTTTTCATTAACGCTTTTACATCAGCTTCACTCAGACCAAATTGAAATTTTATTGCATCAAACGGAGTTCTGTCTTCCCAAGCCATTTCAATTATTCTGTCAATTTCAATATCTGTGAAGTCTTTTTTTGACGAAACATTCATTTTGTTTAATATTTAATTAAAAAAGTTAAACAAAATTACAAAAAAAAATATTTTAAAAGGGAATAGATTTGAATTATTTATGTTTTTTCCAATATTTTACACCATAGCTACAAAAAATCTCTTGTTGGGATTTGATTTTCTTTGTAGCTACGATGCAAACATTATCATCATCGTCTAATGTGATTTTGGAATTATTTTTAAATTCTAATTTAGAGAAAGCCTCCGCATCATTTGCATATTTAGCAAAACAATCCACATTCATAGAATCCAATATTGAACCGTCTAACATGTTAATGAAATAGCGGTCTTTACCTTCTGAAACTCTTTTTTTAGCTTCATTATCAGTTAAAATTTCTCCTTTAAAAAGTGAGATAATTTCATTAGGATAAATGTCAATTGCTGTATATAAACCTTTTCCAGCATTTGCTATTTGAGAATCTTGAATGTACAAATAATCAGATTCGGGTGCTTCAATTTTCAAAATAGCTATAGTTCTTCAGCAAAAGTATCGCCTAAACGGATATCGCCAGATTTAAAACCTTTCATAAACCATTTCATGCGTTGTTCTGATGAGCCATGTGTAAAAGAATCAGGAACAACATGCCCTTGCATTTTGCTTTGAATGGCATCGTCACCTACAGCATGTGCAGCACTTAAAGCTTCTTCAATGTCGCCTTCTTCTAAATATTTTTGGTTGTAATGTGCCCATAATCCGCCATAAAAATCGGCTTGTAATTCTAAACAAACGGATAATTTATTAGCTTCGGCTTCGCTTTTAGATTGTTGTAATTGTCTTACTTTTCCTGAAGTTCCAAGAATAGTTTGTACGTGGTGACCCACTTCGTGTGCCACGACATAAGCTATAGCAAAATCGCCACCTTTAGCTCCAAAACGGGTACGAAGTTCTTCAAAAAAGGCTAAATCCATGTACACTTTTTTATCACCAGGGCAATAAAATGGTCCAGAAGCCGAACTTGCTCCACCACAAGCTGTTTCCACTGAACCTGTAAACAAGACCATTTTAGGTTGTTCGTAAGTTCCTAAATTATTATCTTCAAATATTTTGGTCCAAATATCTTCTGTATCAGCAAAAACGGTTGAAACGAATTCACCCATTTCCTTTTCTTCAGGAGTAAGTTCTCTTTGTTCTACTTGTTCTGTTTGTTGAGCGCCTTGACTTTGTTGAATGGTATCAACAAATGGTGCTGCTTCTGGGAAAAACATTTTTACAAGAAAAAATACAATTGCAATAGCTCCACCACCAGCAATTACTTTTCCACCGCCCGACATTCCTCTTCTGTCTTCTACGTTGTCACTTTGACGTCTACCTTTCCATTTCATAACTATATTTTTTTAATTAATTAAAATCCGAAACGAACTCCTAAATATAAATCGGCTTGTTTTCCACTGTCGGCTAAAGCTGTAAATACACTATTTGATCCTATAAAAAATCCTGATAATCTAAATCCGATACCACTAGTAAATCCTGAAATTTCATTTGCTGCCAATGGGGCATAAGCTTCAAACCATTTTGTGGTAAATCTTGGAATTAAAGTATATGAATTTTGAGTAGTAATAACGTCGCTTTCACTATCGTCACTTACTTTTTGATTGATGCTTCCTGTAACAAACCATTTTTTTGTTAATCTAACATCGGCATAAGCATTAATAACGGTTGGTAATTTTACTGTGTAATCTGCTGTGCTTGATGTTGATTGAAAATAAGCCGCGTTTGCAGGATCGTTTAAGATAGCTTCAATTTCTGATAAACTTTCAGCATTTTCAAATTGATTCAAATCTAAACTTTCAAAGTCATCCACATTTAAGATGTAGTTTTTACTTAAGTTGTTATCCGATTTAAAAGTCATTGAACCTATGTTTTTAATTGAAAGTCCAGTATTTAATCTATAGCTGTTTGCATCATTTTCATCTTTCCAACGGTAATTAACTGCAATATCCGTTGCAAACCCGTTAATTCCTTGAGAGAAAAATTCGTTATAGTTTCCTTGGTCGTTATAATCATCCGCTAAAACTCCGGCGTAAGCAATATTAATGTTTGCAGAAGCATCAACCAATGAAATATCTCCAAAATTATTTACAATCGTACCGTTTAAATTATCTGCAGAAAAGTTTGCATAAGCTCCTGGAAACAATAAACGTAAATTAGCTCCGACATTCAATTTATGTTTAGGTAAATCGATTAAGTTTCTAGCAATTGTAAAATCAATTTCTCCCCAAGTGGTGGCATTTAATCTTTGATTATCGTTTGAAGAAATCATTGTTTGAGAAAAAATATCACTTAATTCGCCATTCTGAATAGCATCTCCTAATTTTGAATCTACATTAATAGCATTTGCTTTTATGTTAGCTATTGAAGTAATTCCGAAACCCCATTTTTGGTATTTGAAAGCAAATGAAGGACCAAGAATTTGAGCATCTAATCTTAAATTAACTGCTTCATCGCCTTCAAAAATTTTATCTTCTAAGTTGTCTCCGCTAACTAAATCACTAAATGTTAGTTTGTTATTAGCCATTCCTAAAGAGAAATTGAAAAGATTTGCTTCGTATTTAGTATTCATATTAACTAATTCGGCAGGATTGTTATTTGCATTTAACAAACCACCTCTTTTAGATGTTGAAATTCCACTAAAATGTTCTTGAGAATAGGAGTAACAAGCCGTAATTAATGTTAGAGAAAGAAATAAATTTTTCATAGATTTTAAATAATTAAAGTGTGTTCCAAATGCTATCTTTTGGTGTTGTTGCATTAAAAGTAATAATTTCTTTTGAAACAGGATGCGTTAGTATTAATTTTCTCGCATGTAAATGAATACCACCATCTGGATTACTTCGGTCAAAACCATATTTTAAATCGCCTTTGATGGGGCAACCTATGGCTTGTAGTTGTGCTCTAATTTGATGATGTCTTCCTGTGTGTAAATCAATCTCTAAAACAAAATAATTATCTAATTTTTTAATAATTTGATAACTTAAACTGGCTTTTTTGCTCTCGGGAACTTCTTTTAAATGTGCTTTTGAAGTATTATTTTTAGTATTTCGTTTTAAGAAATGAACTAAAGTATCTTTTTCTTTTGGAGGACAATTTTTAACGACTGCCCAATATGTTTTTTGAGTTTCTCTGTTCTTAAACGTTTCGTTTAAACGTGTTAGTGCTTTTGACGTTTTTGCAAAGACAACAATTCCAGTGGTAGGTCTGTCTAAACGATGCACAACACCTAAAAAAACATCTCCAGGTTTATTGTGTTTTTCCTTGATGTATTCTTTTACCACATCAGAAAGTGGTTTATCTCCTGTTTTATCTCCCTGAACGATATCGCCTACACGTTTATTGATGACAATAATATGATTGTCTTCGTGAAGGATTTGAAGATTATCTTTTGTAGAAATTTCTTTAGTAGACACAATTAATATTGTTCGTTTGCATTTGGAAAATCTTTCGATTTTACATCCGTAACATATTGCCCAATGGCTTTTGTCATTTGATCGTATAAATCTAAATAACGGCGTAAGAATCTTGGACTAAATTCGTTATTCATGCCTAACATGTCGTGAATTACCAAAACTTGTCCGTCAACGCCACCACCAGCACCAATTCCAATTACAGGAATCGAAATACTTTTAGCCACTTTTTCTGCCAAGGCTGCAGGGATTTTTTCTAAAACTAAGGCGAAGCAACCTAATTTTTCAAGCATTTTTGCATCTTCCAATAATTTTTCGGCTTCAGCGTCTTCTTTGGCTCTAACGGTGTACGTTCCGAATTTATAAATAGATTGTGGTGTTAAACCTAAATGTCCCATAACAGGAATTCCAGCATTTAATATTTTTTTGATAGAATCTTTAATTTCACTTCCACCTTCTAATTTTACGGCATGTCCGCCAGATTCTTTCATAATTCTGATGGATGAACGTAACGCTTCTTTAGAATCGGATTGGTAACTTCCGAAAGGTAAATCAACTACAACCAAAGCTCTTTCACAAGCACGTACAACACTTGATGCGTGATAAATCATTTGGTCCAGTGTAATAGGAAGTGTAGTTTCATGTCCCGCCATAACATTACTTGCTGAATCACCAACTAAAATAACATCAACTCCAGCTGAATCAACAATTTTTGCCATTGTAAAATCATATGAAGTTAACATAGAGATTTTTTCTCCATTTTCTTTCATTTCAATTAGTGTTTTTGTTGTGATTCTTTTGTAATCTTTCTTCGCTACTGACATGTTTTATCGTATTTGAAACACAAAGGTAATAAATGTTACTTTCTTTTTACGGCACTTGAAAAATATTTATCAAATATTAAATTAATGTTAAATTAATGTTTTAATTTAGTGCCGTTTTAAAAATAAAAAAATGATCCCTATATTACTATTCGTTGCAATTCTTGGCTATTTATCAGTTATTTTAGAGTCTCCTATCCGAATCAATAAGACAATTACTGCTTTGCTTACCGGAACCATTTGTTGGGTGGTTATCGCTATTTTTAGTCACGATGATCAACATTTAGTAACCGAAAAGTTAATGGAATATTTTGGTGAAATTTCAGGCTTACTTATTTTTTTAATGGGTGCCATGACAATTGTTGAACTGATTGATATTCACAAAGGTTTTACCGTAATTACCAGTAGAATTAGAACGACATCGGTGTTGAGATTATTATGGATTGTTGCTTTTATAACCTTTATTCTTTCTGCTTTATTAGATAATTTGGCAACAGCTATCATTATGGTTACGCTTTTAAGAAAGTTAATGCCAAAAGGAGAAATCAGAATGATATTAACTGGAATTGTAGTAATAGCAGCTAATGCGGGAGGAGCTTTCAGTCCAATTGGAGACGTTACCACAACTTTACTATGGATTGGAGGTCAAGTAAGTTCGTTTGGAATTGTGAAAGCGTTATTTTTACCTTCAGTTATGGTATTATTAGTGCCAACAATTATTGCAAGTTTCAGAATGCGAGGTTTTGCGGTATTAAGAGCTCAAGTGTCAATGGCTCAAGTGCGTCAGGAAGAAAAAATGAGAGGTAGTATGAGTGTTTTTATTGCGGGTGTTTTAGGTTTAGTAATGGTTCCAGTTATTAAAACCTTAACAGGATTGCCTCCGTTTATTGGTGTTTTAATCTCATTATCAATGGTTTCATTGGTTTCAATTATGTACCACAGAAATAAAACACAGGACGAAAAAGATAAATTTTCAGTAGCTTATGCCTTGACTAAAGTAGATATTAGTTCTATTTTATATTTCATGGGAATTTTATTAATGGTCTTTGCTTTGCAAGAAGTAGGTGTTTTGAGAGAAATGGCAGATTTTTTAATTAAAACTTTACCAAATACAGATGCCATGATTATTGCAATTGGTGTTTTATCATCAATTGTAGATAACGGAAGTTTAGTGGCTGCTACACAAGGAATGTTCTCATTAGTAGAATATCCAATGGATCATACGTTATGGGAATTTATCGCTTTATGTGCTGGAACAGGTGGAAGTATGTTAGTAATTGGTTCTGCAGCAGGTATCGCGGTCATGGAGAAAGAAAAAATCACTTTCATGTGGTATTTAAAGAAGATAACACCTTTAGCTATCGCAGGTTATATTGCCGGAATTGTAACATATTTAGTTCAGGTGTTACTAATGCATTAACCAAATAATTTTGCAATGAAGAAACTACTTATTATCGCAACAGTTTTAGTATCAAACTTATTCTTTGCTCAAGAAAAAACTCCTAAAGCAATTGTGGAAGACTTTTTTATTGCATTTCATGCAAAAGACACTCTTGCTTTAAGAGAATTATGTCATCCAGAAATTGTATTGCGAACAGTTGCCAATACTAAAGAAGGAAACAAATTGAAAGATGATAAATTTGATGAATTTTTAAATTCAATAGCCACTATTCCAGCTAATTTGAAGATTTTTGAAAAACTAATTGACTACAAAGTAGAAATTGATGGCAACTTAGCCCATGTTTGGACACCGTATGAGTTTTATGTAAATGATAAGCTAAGTCACATTGGTGCAAACGCTTTTACCTTGTATAACGACAACGGAAAATGGCAAATTATTCATTTGATTGATACTCGTAGAAAGAAATCTTTATAAAATCTTTATACTTATTAGCATTTCTTTTATACGCTATTTATAAAACCCAACTTATCTTTGCCATGTAATTCAATGGTAAAGTTTTAAAGCGTGTTTAGTAGAACATCAAATCCTAACAATCAATATATTTTCAGCATAATATTAGTGGTGCTGGTTTCGCTTGTTTGCTTTGCTTTTAAAGATATTATTGGCTATAAAGTTATTGCCTTTATTCTTTTGGTTACCGTTTCTTTTATAGCCATGTTTTACAGAATTGTTCCAACATTATTAGCCGCAGTTTTGAGTGCTTTAATTTGGAATTTCTTTTTTATCAAACCATATTTTACGTTTCATATCGGAAATACTGAAGACAAATTTATGTTCTTTATGTATTTTGTAATTGCTTTAATTAATGCTGTTTTGACGTTCAAAATCAGACAAATTGAACGAATTGCGAATGAAAAAGAGTCAAAATTAAAATCCATAAAACTCTACAACACCCTTTTAGATAGTTTATCCCACGAATTAAAAACACCTATTTCTGCCATTATTGGTTCAACCGATGCGCTTCAAAGTAATGCAATTATGACTGAAAATCAGAAAGAGAAACTATTGGAAGAAATTTCAATTGCCTCATTACGACTGAATAATCAAGTTGAAAATTTATTGAATATGTCTCGATTAGAATCGGGTGTTATTGTTGCAAAAATGGATTGGGTTGACGTGAATGAAATTGTGTATGAGGTAATTAGATCTCTGAAGATTAAATCGTATTCGCAAAAAATACTAGTTATTTCTACCGAAAATTTACCGCTTTTTAAATTGGATTACGGTTTAACGGAGCATGTTATTTACAATTTATTGAACAATGCCATAATTTATACGCCTGAAAAAAGCACTATAACAATCAATTTATCATATACCGAAGATACTTTGCAAATTATAATTTTAGATGAAGGAAATGGTTTTCCAGAAGATGAGATTGCTTTTGTTTTTGATAAATTTTACCGACTTAAAAATTCGAGACCAGGTGGTTCTGGTTTAGGATTATCTATTGTAAAAGGTTTCGTTGAAGCGCAAAACGGAACTGTAACTTTAGAAAATAGAGTAGAAGGTGGAGCAAAATTTGTAATCAAAATTAAAACTGAAGTTTCAAAATTTAAACCGATAGATAATGAATAAGCGCCAAATTTTAGTCATTGATGATGAATCACAAATCAGAAAGCTTTTAGAAATTACTTTAAGCACGAATGATTTTGACGTTAAACTAGCTGAAAATGGCTTAGAAGGTATTCGTTTTGCTGCAACTTTTCAACCCGATTTGATTATGCTCGACTTGGGTTTACCCGATGTTGATGGTCAAAAAGTATTACAACAATTGCGCGAATGGTATTTGAATCCCATCATGATTTTATCGGTTAAAAGTGAAGAATCGGAAATTGTAAAAGCTTTAGATAATGGAGCTAATGATTATTTAATTAAACCATTTAGAACACAAGAATTATTAGCAAGAGTGCGTTCTCACATGAGAAATCACATCAAAGAAGCTTCGGAACCAGTTATTACTTCATCTAATTTTTCGATTGATTTGATAGCCCGAATCGTAAAAGTGAATAACGAAGAAGTCAAATTAACTCAAACAGAGTTTAATTTGTTAGCCATTTTGGCAAAAAACGAAGGAAAAGTATTAACACATCAATACTTATTAAAGGAAATTTGGGGAAAAAGTTATAGCGACCAAACCCAATATCTACGCGTGTTTGTAGCACAATTAAGAAAAAAAATTGAGAAAGATGCCAATCATCCCGAAATGATTCTTACCGAAAGCGGAATTGGTTATCGATTTATTCTGACATAAAAATCATTACATATGGAAAATTTAGACAGCAACACAGCTAATGTGCCAAGCAACAGTGATAGTTTGTCTTTAAATAACGCAATTAATCCTCCACAATCTAACTCAAATTCAGATTGTTGGCTTCGAGAATTTATCAAAATTAATCAATGCCCACAACGAGAAGACGCCTTAGAAAATCAGCTCAACGATTTGAGTTTAGTAGCTGAAAAACTCGGATTAGTTCACGCTTCGCACTTTATTAAAAACTATTATAAATTTAAAATTGAAAAATAATAATGCCTAAAACTTTATTTCAAACCGTAAGACGCGAATACTTAAAATTTCATTTGCGATTAAATCCACAACAGAGTTTGTTTTTTGGATTTTTCATGTACATGGTCTTGGGATGGATTTTTCTATCCTTACCATTTTCTCAGAAAATCCCAACGAATTTTATAGACACATTATTTACGTCAACATCAGCGCTTTCCACCACAGGATTAGCAACGGTGAGTACGTTTGATAATTATACTTTTTTTGGACAATTTATAATTCTAACATTGATTCAGATTGGAGGAATTGGTTATATGACGTTGACGACTTATATTTTACTTTCTACCACAAAACAGATTACACATTGGCATAAAAAAATCTTACATAACGAGTTTACTATGCCAAAAGAATTCAAAATTCAGGATTTCTTAAAATCGGTTATAGTATTTACGTTTACTGTTGAAATTATTGGAGCTATTTTGTTTTATTTTGCTTTTAGACCTATTCATTCCGATACTTTTTTTACAGTTTGGACTAGTATTTTCCACAGTGTTTCTTCTTTTTGTACCGCTGGATTTAGTTTATATAATACCAGTTTTGAAGCTTATGCAACCAATACTTTTTTAAATGGAATTGTACTTTTTTTAACTATTTCAGGAGGATTAGGATTTATTGTGGTAACTGATATTTGGTATTATTTTTCAAAAAAATCGAATTCCATTTCGTTTACTACAAAAATGATTACTTTATCGTTCTTTGGTGTTTTGTTTATTGCAACTGCAATTACTTTTTTTGGAGAAAGTACCATACAACATTATCCAGTTTTTGAACGATTAGAAATTGCAACTTTTCAAACGGTTAATGCTATTTCAACTGCAGGATATAATTCAATTCCGTTAAGTAATTTGACTTTAGGAGTTTTGCTAACCATTATTTTTTTAATGTACGTTGGTGCAGCGCCTTCAAGTACCGGTGGTGGTATGAAAATTACAACTTTAACGGCTGTAATTGCTATTGTAAAAAGTAAAGTAAGAAACCAGGCAAAAGTAACTTACATGAATAAAAAAATTCCAGCAGACCGACTAGAAATGGCAGTTTCGACCTTTATTTTTTATACGGCAATTTTATTTTTTAGCGTATTTCTATTGAGTTTTACCGAAAATCATTCGTTAGAGAAGTTATTATTTGAAGCTACTTCAGCGATTGGAACAGTAGGTTTAAGTATGGGAATTACCGGAAGTTTATCGGTTTGGGGAAAAATAATTTTAATCAGTATTATGTTTATTGGAAGGGTAGGCGTTATCACTTTCGGATTAGCCATTTTAGCTAAAAAGCAACATAAAAAGATTGACAATGAAACAGATTTGGCAGTATAAATAATTGTTTTAAAAAACTAAAAAATGAGTAATTCAAATTATCAAAAAGTAACAGCAGCAACACTTTTAGTGGCTTTAGGAATCATTTATGGTGATATAGGAACCAGTCCGCTGTATGTAATGAAGGCTATCATTGGAAATAGAGAAATTTCTAAAATGCTTGTCTATGGAGGAATTTCCTGTGTTTTTTGGACACTAACATTTCAAACGACATTCAAATATATCATATTGACATTAAGAGCCGATAATCATGGTGAAGGTGGTGTTTTCTCGCTATATGCTTTGATTAAACGTTTTGGAAAAGGAAAATTAGTAATCCCAACCATTTTAGGAGCAACTACACTTTTAGCTGACGGAATTATAACACCACCTATTTCGGTAGCTTCTGCGGTAGAAGGTTTAGAAGCCATAATTCCAAACTTACCTACTATTCCTATTGTAATTGCAATTTTATCAGGTTTGTTTTTGTTTCAAAGATTCGGAACACAAAAAGTAGGTTTCTTTTTTGGACCCGCAATGGTGGTTTGGTTTTCGATGTTATTTATTTTAGGAATTTCACAAATTGTTATTCATCCTGAAATATTAGAAGCGTTAAATCCAGTTTATGCCTATAGATTATTAGTTGAATATCCACATGGATTTTGGCTACTTGGAGCCGTATTTCTTTGTACTACTGGAGCTGAAGCGTTATATTCAGATTTGGGACATTGCGGAAGAGAAAATATACGAATTACATGGATTTTTGTAAAAACAGCTTTGGTAGTCAATTATTTAGGTCAAGGTGCTTGGATTATGACACAAGGAAGCCAATTTCTTGATGGAAGAAATCCATTTTATTCCATAATGCCGCAATGGTTTTTAATTTTCGGAATTATCATTGCTACAATGGCAGCTATTATTGCTTCACAAGCATTGATTAGTGGTTCTTTTACTTTGATTAATGAAGCAATTTCGCTTAATTTTTGGCCAAGGGTTGCCTTAAAAAACCCAACAAATACGAAAGGTCAAATTTATATACCTTCTGTAAATACAATTTTATGGATTGGCTGCGTATTAATGATTTTATACTTTAAAAATTCCGAACATATGGAAGCGGCTTATGGTTTTTCTATAACTGTTGCCATGTTGATGACCACCTTTTTATTGTCGTATTATTTGTTTTACATTAAGAAGATGAAAATCGGTTGGATTGCCTTGATATTGTTTCTTTTTTCAATTATTGAAATATCATTTTTTATTGCAAATGTGGTCAAAATTAAAGAAAGATGGATGTTTTTATTCTTTGAGTTATTCATTTTTATGGTAATGTATGTTTGGTATTATTCAAGAAAAATTAATAATAAATTTTTAAAATTTGAAAACATAAAAGAACATGCTTTTAAATTAGAAGAATTAAGTAACGATGATACAATTCCAAAATATTCAACACATTTAATTTATCTTTCAAAGGCAGATAAACTTAACCAAATAGAAGAAAAAATAATAAATTCAATTTTTTCAAAAAAACCAAAAAGAGCAGATGTGTATTGGTTTTTACACATTAACCGCATCGATGAACCTTTCACATTAGATTATGAAGTTCATGAAATTATAGACGATAAAGTAATCAAAATAGTTTTAAATGTTGGGTTCAGAATCCAACCAAAGGTAGAATTGTATTTCAAAAAAATTGTGCAAGATTTAGTACAACAAAACGAATTAAATTTACACACTCGACCTGATGGTTCAACCAAATACAATGCAGAACCTGACTTTAAATTCGTAATTTTGGAAAAATTTTTATCGGTAGAAAATGAATTCTCAGTTAAAGAAGGTTGGTTGATTAATAGTTATTTTATTTTGAAAAGAATGTCAATTTCTGATGCAAAAGCGTTTGGTTTAGATAAAAGTGATGTTGTAGTGGAAGAACTTCCAATGGTATATCAACCCACAACAAATATTTTATTAAATAGAAAAAAATAGATGAAAAATATAATTAAGATTTTAATAATTTGCATTTCAGCAATGTCATTTGCACAAGAAAAAGATTCCTTAAAAATTAAATTTTCAGGGTTTTTGGAAACGTACTATTCGTACGATTTTATTAATCCAACAACGGATACCAAGCTTCCATTTATGTATAATTACAATAGACATAACGAGTTTAATGTAAACAATGGATTAATTCGTGCTCAATTACTATACGGAAATGCTTATGCCTCAATTGCGGTTCATGCAGGAACGTATGTAGATGATAATTACGCTTCGGAAAATATAAAATTAGTAAGCGAAGCTTATGTAGGAATGTACTTGAATGACAACAAAAAATCATCCATTGAAGTTGGAATTATGCCAAGTTACATCGGATTTGAATCGGCAACAACAGCTACTAATTTGACCTTAACGCGTTCAATTTTAGCCGAAAATTCGCCTTACTTTATGACGGGAATAAAATACAATTATAAACCAAATGACAAATGGAGTTTTTCAGGATTAGTAACCAATGGTTGGCAACGCATTAACAAGCCACAAAAAGACGTTGCACCAGCTTTTGGAACGCAAATTGTTTACAAGCCTACTGAAAAAGCCACTTTGAATTGGAGTACTTTTGTTGGAAAAGAATTTTATGGTACCGAATTAGGAATGCGTTATTTCAGTAATTTGTATTGGGATAACACCTGGAATTCAAAATGGCGTACCATTTTAGGATTTGATTTTGGCATTCAAGATAGTTCTTCTTTGAATGACGAACATTTGTTTTGGATGAGTCCTGTTTTGATTACTCAATATTCAATTAATTCCAAATGGCAAACGGCGGTTAGATTGGAATATTATCAGGATGAAGATAACGTAATTATTGCCACTTCAGATGCGTTTAAAACATCTGGAGCTTCTCTAAATTTTGATTATTTGCCAAATTCAAAAGTAAAATTAAGAACCGAAGCCCGTTATTTAGATTCAAAAGAAGCTATTTTCTATAACAATAAATCGAATAACTTTTTTGTTACAACGAGTTTAAGTTTTGAGTTTTGATGAACTTCCAATCGATTATAAAAGCAATTAAAGTCCCAATTATATAGCAAAGTAAATCCAACCAAAGGAAACCTTCTCCCAAAATGTAATGACCTAAAGTAGTTTTCCGAATAGCAATTAACCAACCAATTTGAACCAATTGTAAGACTTCGATACCAAAACAAAAAAGTAAACTCAGTAGGAATGTTTTGTATGTTTTCAAGTTTATAAAAAGGAATCTCAATCCAAAATAAATCAAAACTGCGTACAAAACATCTCCTATAAATAAAGGAATATTCGATATTTTCCTTGAAACAATTCCAAGAATCATAACCAATAAAATAAGGATGAAATAATTTAACCGATTGCTTTTCATTAACAATCCGACATATTTACGGCAACCGCTAAGCCACCTTCAGATGTTTCTTTGTATTTAGAATTCATGTCTTTTGCGGTTTGCCACATCGTATGAATCACTTTATCTAATGGCACTTTTGCATTTAAAGCATCGGTTTCTAAGGCTAATTCGGCTGCATTGATGGCTTTTATCGCACCCATCGTATTTCTTTCAATACACGGAATTTGTACTAAACCACCAATCGGGTCGCAAGTTAATCCCAAGTGATGTTCCATGGCAATTTCGGCTGCCATTGCCACCTGAGCTGGAGTGCCACCCATTAACTCACACAAAGCAGCAGCTGCCATAGCACTCGAAACACCAATTTCCGCCTGACATCCACCCATAGCTGCTGAAATAGTAGCGCCTTTTTTGAAGATAGAACCAATTTCACCTGCTACCATTAAAAATTGTTTGATTTCTTTTTCGCCCGCTTCATGGTTTTCGATTACCAAATAATACATTAGAACGGCTGGAATTACTCCCGCGCTTCCATTAGTTGGAGCAGTAACTACACGACCTAATGAAGCATTTACTTCATTTACAGCCAAGGCAAAACAACTTACCCATTTTAAAATCTGACGGAATTTAACTTCGGTTTGTCTGATGATTTGCAGCCATGAATACGGATCTTCATAAGGTAAAACACCAATCAAGTTTTTATGCATGTCATACGCTCTTCGTCTCACATTAAGTCCACCTGGAAGAATTCCTTCTGAATGACAACCAATGTACATACATTCTAACATTGTATCCCAAATGCGAAGTAATTCGTTGTGAATTTCTTCTTCGCTACGCATGGTTTTTTCGTTTTCGTATACGATTTCAGAGATTTTCTTGTTTTCTTGAGCACAAAAAGCTAAAAGTTCATCTGCTTTTTCAACTGGGAATGGAAAAGTATGTAAAATTTCTTCTTTGTGATGATCTTCTTTCTCTTTTACAACAAATCCGCCACCAATCGAATAATAGGTTTCCGAATAAGTCTCAGTATCGGTTTTGGCGGTAAAAGTTAATCCGTTGGCATGAAAAGGTAAAAAGTTTCTATTGAAAACAATATCAGTTTCAAAACAAAACGGAATTAAGATTTCATTTCCCAAGAAAATTTCCTTCTTGTTTTTGATGGCCGAAATAATCACATCAATACTTTCCACAGGAATATATTCAGGATCAGCACCACTTAAACCTAACATTACAGCTAAATCTGTTGCGTGTCCTTTTCCAGTTAATGATAAAGAACCATACAAATCTACTTTGACACCGATTACAGTATCAATTAGATTACGTTCGCGCAATTCCTTTAAAAATTGTTCGGCAGCACGCCATGGTCCAAGGGTGTGCGAACTCGAAGGTCCAACACCAATCTTTAACATATCAAAAACGGATATACATTCCATAAACATTTCTTTAGTATAGCAAAGATAGGCTTTAAAATTGAAATTAAACAACACTTAAAAGTGTTCGATTGTTATAAATTAAATGAATTAATAACATAAAATTGGGATTTGATTTCCTTCTTTTTTAGTTCTTTTGCAAAAAAAAGTAATGCCAATAAATAAATATTTTTTATCTGCTTTATCTGCCTTTATTATTTGGGGATTTTTTAGTTTGGCTTTGAAACCTTTAACGAATTATGCTTCACTAGATATTTTATTCTTCCGAGTTTTTATTGCTACGGCTTTCTTATTGGGAATTAATTTAATGTTTAGAAAATCAGTTGTAGTTGAAGCGAAGAAAACGTTTAATGAACTTTCCAAGAAAAAACAAAAATCAGCAGTAATCATGACGGCTGTTGGCGGACTTTTATTAGTTTTGAATTGGTTTTTATTCATTTATGCTGTGAATCACGTGAGTTTACAATCCGCTTCATTCGCTTACATTATTTGTCCCATTTTGACTACTGTTTTGGCTTTTGTATTATTGAAAGAAAAAATCGATGTTTGGCAATGGATTGCAGTTGGTTTATGTGTAATTAGTTGTATTATATTGTCTTATGGGAATCTGCAAGATTTGATTTATAGTGTGATTATCGCATTGAGTTTTGGATTTTATTTGGTTTCCCAAAGAAAGAATAGTGATTTTGATAAATTCTTGATATTAACCATTCAAATGGTGATAGCTTCTGTGATATTGTTGCCTTTTTATCCAAGTTTTGGAGGTGCTTTGCCAACTGAATTTTTGTTTTATGGTTTACTTTTAATTATAGTAATTCTCTTCACCATTATTCCTTTGTTCCTAAATTTATATGCTTTAAAAGGATTGAATTCTTCAACTGTTGGGATTTTGATGTACACTAATCCTTTGATTCATTTCTTTTTAGCGATTTTCTATTTTAAAGAATCGGTTTCGTTTGCCCAAATTGTTTCTTATTCTTTGATTTTGATTTCAATCTTGGTTTTCAACATGGCTAATTTTAGAAATTTAAGACAGAATAGAATGAAAAAGACGGTATAAAACGACATTTTGTCAGTTTAAAAAACCTGACAAAAGCTGTTTTCTGTCAATTTTCTGTATTTTTCGTTATGGCACAATCCTTGAATTAAAGACATCGAGTTTAAAATTGAAATTTAAAATCTAACAAGTATAAAAATGAGCAAAATTATTGGAATCGACTTAGGAACAACCAACTCATGTGTGGCTGTAATGGAAGGTGGAGAACCTGTTGTAATTGCAAACGCAGAAGGTAAAAGAACTACACCATCTGTAATTGCATTTGTAGAAGGTGGAGAAATTAAAGTTGGAGATCCGGCAAAAAGACAAGCAGTAACTAACCCAACAAAAACGATTGCTTCTGTAAAACGTTTTATGGGTAACAAGTACACTGAAAGTGCAAAAGAAGCTTCAACAGTAGCTTACAAGGTAGTAAAAGGGGACAACGATACACCTCGTGTCGATATTGATGGTCGTTTATATACACCACAAGAATTGTCTGCAATGACTCTTCAAAAAATGAAAAAAACAGCTGAAGATTATTTAGGTCATTCAGTTACTGAAGCAGTTATTACTGTTCCAGCTTACTTTAACGATGCACAACGCCAGGCTACGAAAGAAGCTGGTGAAATTGCAGGTTTAAAAGTAATGCGTATTATCAATGAGCCAACAGCAGCAGCTTTAGCTTATGGATTAGACAAACAAGGAAAAGACCAAAAAATCGCAGTTTACGATTTAGGTGGAGGTACTTTTGATATTTCTATCTTAGAATTAGGAGACGGAGTTTTCGAAGTATTATCTACAAATGGAGATACTCACTTAGGTGGTGATGATTTTGACCAAGTAATTATCGATTGGTTAGCAAACGATTTCAATGCTGCTGAAGGTGTTGATTTACGTAAAGACCCAATGGCATTACAACGTTTAAAAGAAGCAGCTGAGAAAGCTAAAATTGAATTATCAGCTTCTGCTCAAACAGAAATCAACTTACCATACGTAACAGCTACGGCTTCTGGACCAAAACACTTAGTACAAACTTTAACAAGAGCTAAATTCGAACAATTAGCTGAAACTTTAGTAAAACGTTCTATGGAACCAGTTGCTAAAGCATTAAAAGACGCTGGTTTATCAGTTTCTGATATTGACGAAGTTATTTTAGTAGGTGGTTCAACTCGTATCCCAGTTATCCAAGAACAAGTAGAGAAATTCTTCAACAAAAAACCATCAAAAGGAGTTAATCCTGATGAAGTAGTAGCAATTGGAGCTGCCATTCAAGGTGGAGTTTTAACTGGTGAAGTAAAAGACGTATTATTATTAGACGTTACACCACTTTCATTAGGTATTGAAACTATGGGAAGTGTAATGACAAAATTAATTGAGTCTAACACAACTATCCCAACAAGAAAATCACAAGTTTTCTCAACAGCAGCAGATAACCAACCATCGGTAGAAATCCACGTTTTACAAGGAGAAAGACCAATGGCAAATGATAACAAAACAATTGGTCGTTTCCATTTAGATGGTATTCCACCAGCACCAAGAGGAGTTCCTCAAATTGAAGTAACTTTCGATATTGATGCGAATGGTATTATCAAAGTTTCTGCTACAGATAAAGGAACAGGAAAATCACATGATATTCGTATTGAAGCTTCTTCAGGATTAACTCCAGAAGAAATCGAAAGAATGAAAAAAGATGCTGAAATGAATGCAGAAGCAGACAAATTAGCTAAAGAAAGAGTAGAAAAAATTAATGAAGCTGATTCTATGATTTTCCAAACAGAAAGTCAATTAAAAGAAATTGGTGATAAATTAACTGCTGAACACAAAACAGCTATCGAATACGCTCTAACTGAATTAAAAATGGCTCACGAAAATCAAGATTTAGAAGCTATTCAAAAAGGTTTAGACAACGTAAATGCAGCTTGGAAAACAGCTACAGAAGAAATGTACAAATCACAAGAGCAAGGAGCTTCTCAAGCTGAGCCACAAGCGGCTGCTTCAGGAGACCAAACGCAAGATGTAGATTTCGAAGAAGTGAAATAATTTACACATCGTAAATAAATGTAAAACCGAATCAGCAATGATTCGGTTTTTTTATTTAACAGTGGTTCGTTTTATTTTTTTTGTATATTGGTAACCTAATTAACAACCTACTATTATGAAAAAAATATTTTTACTTCTTATTTTATTAGTATCAACTATTGGATTTTCTCAAAAAGGAAAATCTAAAACCACTCAAAAAAATGTTGTTTTAACGAAAGTTGATAACATATCTGCTGAAATTATTTCTGAAAAATCGGGAAAGAGAGTAGTTCTTTTTGTAAAAAATGGAGATAAAATAGATACATTAGAAGTTAAAAAGTTAGATAAAACCGATTTTAAACCTACGGGTTTTGTTGTTAAAAGCTTTACAACTCAAGGTAAAAAGTTTTATCATGTAAATTGGAAAGAACAAGTTAAAACAGATACAAAACTTAAAAAGGAAACGTCTGATATTACAGAAGACCAACTTTGGGATACTGAAACTAAAACACTTTTATTGGGCAATCTTCACAAAAAATCGCATATAAAAGAAACTATTTTTCTTGATGCTAATAAGACAGCTTCACACGATGTTGAAAAAAATAGAAGTGAAGGTTTCGAATTTACTTTAAACGCTGATGGAAGTTTTGTTTTGAAAACTAAAACTCAAAACAGTACTTATGTTTACAATACGGCATCTAGTAAATATGAAATTAAAGGAGCTCCAAAAACTTCTGGAGGGAAAAAGAAAAAGTAATTAATTTAGGATATAAAAAAAGGGATGACAATTAAGTCATCCCTTTTTGTTTCAATACAATTGATTATTTAGGTTTCATTGCGTTTTCAATTCTTGCAACTAAATCGTTTAGGTGAAATTTCGTTAAACGATCTGTTGAAACCGCTGCCGCAGCTTTTAACTGATTTTTCAATTCATTTAATTGACCACGAGCAATTGAAGGAATATCAGTGTCGGCTAAAACTATTCTGCGTCCACCGAAAGTAGCTACATTAGTTTTTTCGCTTGACATTGTTTCTATCAATTTAGAAACAAACAGCTTTTGCAAGTTTCTTCTGTAAATATCAATAGGTGCGTTAGTTCTTATTTCTGAGAAAATGCCTCTTCTTAAATCGCTCATTAATTCGTCTACTGAATAATTTGCTTTATTTTGAGATGAAGTTTCTAATAAACGAACCAACCTATCTCCAGCCAATAAACTTGATAAAGTTCCGTCTTGAATCGATTTGATGGCTTCAACTCCGTTTTCAGGTCTAATTTTAGATAAAACATTTTGATCTAATAACCACATTGGAGTTTTAAACAATTGATTGTTCAAGAAAGCAACAGCTTCATTTTGAATAGCTGAAGGAACCACTTCGTATTTGTTTCCTTCCATGTCATATGTTTTTGGCGTTTCATAAATACCACCAACATTTTTCGTAACATGTCCCATATAACGTCTATATTGTCCTGTTAAAGAGTTATATAATCCGTTTAATTCATCATAATCTTCACCGTTTTCTTTACTCCATTCGATTAAATTAGGTAAAATTCTTTTTAAGTTTTTAATTCCATAATCTGAAGCTTTCATAGCATTATCGCCTAAATCTTCTGTTTGGTATCTTGGATCATAAGGATTCGTCTCGGTACCAAACCATAAACGACGATTTTTGTATGCTTCTTTTGTCATTTCGTTCAATAATGCTTTTTCAGCATCTTCGTCTTTAGCATCTTTGAAATATGAATAACCCCATTTGATAGCCCATTTATCATAATCACCAATTCTTGGGAATAGGTCAGTAACACCGTCTTCCGGTTGTGCCACATAATTAAAACGAGCATAATCCATAATTGATGACGTATGTCCGTTTTTCTTTTGAAACTCTGGATTTCTCAACATTTCAACTGGAGTAGCAAAACTTGCTCCCATATTGTGACGAAGACCAAGTGTATGTCCCACTTCATGAGCAGCCACAAAACGAATCAATTCGCCCATTAACTTATCATCAAACTTTTTGTTTCTAGCTTGTGGATCAACCGCAGCAGTTTGAATCAAATACCAATCACGTAATAAACTCATGATGTTGTGATACCATCCAATATGACTTTCCATGATTTCCCCTGTTCTTGGATCATGAACATTTGGACCGTAAGCATTTTGAATTTCAGCAGCAAAATAGCGTAAAACTGAAAAACGAGCATCTTCTAAACTCATTGTTGGGTCATTTTCAGGCCAATATTCGCCACGAATAGCATTTTTCCAACCAGCAAATTCAAAAGCTTCTTGCCAATCATCGATTCCTTGTTTAATGAAAGGTTTCCATTTGTCTGGAGTTGCAGGGTCTAAGTAATAAACAATTGGTTTTTTTGGTTCAATAAGCTCACCACGTTTTTGTTTTTCAGCATCTTCAGCATTTTTTGGTTCTAAACGCCATCTAACTGCAAAAATATCAGTATCTGCTTTTTGAGAATCTTCTTCAAATACATCGTATCCGTTTGCAAAATAACCAACTCTTTTGTCAAAAGAACGTTTACGCATAGGGTTATCTGGAAGTAAAATAAAAGATGTATTCAATTCCATAGTAACTACTCCAGCATCTAATCCTGCAGGTAAATCTACTCCAATTTTTGGTGTTGGAGTTCTTGATATTTGTGGAGCAACAGTAGTAAACGTTTTAGTTGTTCTAATTTCTGTGTTGATAGGGAAACTCTTTATAAATTGGATGAAAGATTTGTCTTTCTGAAAAGCTTGAATGCTTAACATTTGTTTGTTAATTGAGTTTAACGAAAATGTTTGTAAATCAGAATCAAAAGCTGGAGTCATATCAATAACACTTGCAATATTTTCTTTTCCTGATTTGTCTTTTTTGTAAGCTAAAATGTCATAGATTCCAATAATTGGGTCTGCGCTTGAATTTTTAACCGATTTAGTAATTGGTTTGTCTTCATCTGGAGTCATAATTACATACGTAATCGAACGAAGAAGAATGGTATTGTTTTGACCTTTTTCAAAACGAACTACTTGACGATTGATTTCTTCACCACCAAATATTCCACCACCAGCTGGAGTTTTAGAATATCTCGTAATGGTCATAATTTCCTTTCCGATTAATGAATCTGAAATTTCAAAAAGGTATTTTTCTCCTACTTTGTGAACATCTATAAGTCCATACTGAGTTACTGCAGTTGAATCAATTACTTTTTTATAAGGTTTTGGTTCTTTTTTAGCATCTGGCTTTTTAGCATCCGATGCAATGGCTTCTGTTGTTGGTTTTTTTTTGTCTTTTTTCTTTTTCTGAGCCATTAGTTCCGTTGAAAAAGAAAATGTAATAAGACAACTAAGAAGGGTTAGTTTTTTGATCATCTTTATTTTGATTAATAATTTCCCAAATTTATCGGAAACTTGTTATTTCTCTTTTCGTATTAAGTTTTTATTAAGAATTTTAACATTTGTTATCACATTTTTAGTTCAAAACAATAAAATAATAATTTTTATATGCATGCATAATATTTTATTTTTATTATATTTGGAATAAATTTAAATGAAATGGAAAAACAATCATTGACTTCGCTTTTACAAATTACTCATCCTGTAATAATGGCTCCTATGTTTTTGGTGTCAAATACTAAAATGGTTATTGAAGGAATGAAAAGTGGCGTTGCAGGTTGTATTCCAGCATTGAATTATAGAACTTTAGAGGAATTAAAATCCGCAATTCAAGAATTAAAAGCTGCGAAAGTACCGGGAGGAAGTTTTGGATTTAATTTAATTGTAAACAAATCTAATGTAAAATATAAAGAGCAATTGCGTATTTTGTGTGAAGAAAAAGTGGATTTTATTTTAACTTCATTAGGTTCTCCTGAAGAAACAATCAATGAAGCACATAAAGTTGGGATCAAAGTATTTTGTGATGTGACCGATTTATCTTTCGCCAAAAAAGTAGAAAGTTTAGGAGCCGATGCATTAGTAGCAGTAAACAACCAAGCTGGTGGCCATAGAGGAAATATTAGTCCAGAAGAACTTATAAAATCATTAAATGAAAATACTTCTTTACCTGTAATTTCTGCTGGTGGAGTAGGAAGTAAGGCAGATTTAGATCAAATGTTAAGTTATGGAGCCGTTGGTGTTTCTGTAGGAAGTCCGTTTATTGCCTCAATTGAATCTGGAGTTTCTCAAGAATACAAACAAGCTTGTGTTGATTATGGTGCGAAAGACATTGTAATGACAGAGCGTATTTCTGGAACACCTTGTACCGTAATTAATACACCTTATGTTCAAAAAGTGGGAACCAAACAAACCTGGTTAGAAACTTTATTAAATAAGAATAAAAACCTAAAAAAATGGGTCAAAATGATTCGTTTTTATATTGGTATGAAAGCTACTGAAAAAGCAGCAACACAAGTAACCTACAAAACCGTTTGGGTAGCAGGACCAAGTATTGAAGATACGAAAGCTATTTTACCTGTTGCAGAAATTGTAGCTAAATTAGTTAAGTAGTTCATTTATACTTACATTTGCAAAAAAATAATTCAATTGAAAAGAGTCGCTCATTATGTCATAACCACATTAACCGTTTTAGTATTCGGTTATCTGTTGTTGCATAGTAATGATACTTTGGCTGTTTCTCAACCAATAAAAAAGGAATCTACAAAAGAAATTTCCTCACATTTTAATCAAGGAAAGATTGATTTTAATCAAGAAGGAATTCAAAAAGAATCGGTGTCATTAAAAACGAATCAAAATTTTTCGGGTTCAAGTGAAATTGTTAGAAAGCAAATTCCTTCGTTTTTATTGCCAACTTCTTTAGTTCAATTAGAATTATTTAATAAAAATAGTTTTGAAGTTTTCTTTGTAAAAAAGAATCTTTTGCATCTATTTTTAAGCACTTCTAGAATCATATTTCCGTTTCATTATTTTTGGTAAAATTTATTTTAAGTTTCGTTAATCCCCTGTAAATAGTATACTTGGGAAATTTTATTATACACTTAATTTAAAATAAATTCAAAATGGATATTACAAACACTATAATTGGAGCCGTATTTTTTTTACTAATCGTTATTCCAATTTTCATTATCAATAATAATGTTAGAAAAAGAAAAAATCAATTATTAAACACATTAAACGAATTATCATCAGATAAAAACACTGAATTTTTAGATACTGATTTTTGGGGAAATAACTCCGGAATAGGAATTAAAGGCGATATGTTAGCTTTCTTTAGAAAAGGTGAAGAAGCCCAATTTAATGAAGTTGTTGATTTAAAAGAGGTAAAAAAATGTTCTTTGGTTAAATTTGATAAACACGGAAACGTTCCAAAAAACAACCATGAAATCAATAAATTAGCATTGCATTTAACGTTTAGTAATCACAAAGAAATTAATTTAGTTTTCTTTCATGCTGACGCTCTAAATTTCATCATTGGTGAAGAATTTAGAATTGCTAAAAAATGGCAAGATATAATTACCAGTAAGATCTAAAATAAAAAGCCTCAGAAATGAGGCTTTTTTTATGAATTTCGGGCAAACTTACTCAACTACAATTTCAAAAATTTTATCCCAATTTTTACCTGTTACAAAATACGTTTTCGTTGCAGGATTGTACGCAATTCCGTTAAACGCATCTAATTCTTGGTGTTGTGTTACTTTGCTCCTGAAATCAGAACAATTAATCACATTTTCAACAGCTCCCGTTTTTGGATTAATTACAGCAATAGCATCTTTTTGGTAAATGTTTGCCCAAATTTTTCCATTAACCCATTCCAATTCGTTAACCGCTTCAATTTTTGCACCATTTGTATATACGTTGATATAATCTTCAACTTTTAACGTTTCTGGATTTAAAATATAGATTTTTTCAGTTCCATCACTCATATATAATTTTTCGCCATCATTAGTAATTCCCCAACCTTCGGTTTCAAATGAAAAAGTTTTTTCTAATTTAAATGTTTTAGCATCATACACAAAACCCGTTTTTTCTTGCCAAGTCAATTGGTAGATTTTGTCTTTCAAAACCGTGATTCCTTCGCCAAAATACTTGTCTTCTAACTTAATTTGTTCGGTTACTTTCCCAGTTTTATAATCGATTTTTCTTAAAGTTGATTCTTTGTATTGTCCTGTTCCTTCTAATAAAATACCATTGTAAAATTCAAAACCTTGTGTGTAAGCATTGATATCGTGCGGATACGTATTGACAATTTTATAGTTCAAAATCTTAGGTTCTGCACTCGCATAAATGGAAAATCCAGAAGCAATATCAATGTTTTGTCCTTCAAAATAGACTAAGGCTTTAATGTTTTGGTTCCCTAATTTCTGATTTTTCAATGCAAAAGGTAATTTCTCATTTCCTTTTACTGAACCAATTTTAACTTCGTTAATGTAATACACAACAGAGTCGATGGTTTTATTTTCTTTGTTTTGAAGAACCAAATCAATGCTTTCTTCTAACTTAAGAATAGGTTTTATCGTAGGATTTTCAATCGAAAATAAATTTTTTAACGCATTTTCATCATCTTTACATGAAGTAGAAATTACACCTAAAACAATGAAAGCGAATAGCTTAACTTTTAACATGGTTGAAATATTTAATAAGGTAAATATACAATGATTTTTTATACTCACAATTGCCTTGCAAAAATATAAAAAGGTTGTATATTTGCACCGGCAAGTCCTACACGACCAGCTCCTGCAGACTCCTCCAGGGTGGGAACACAGCAAAGGTATGTGGTTGTAGCGGTGCGATGTAGGTCGCTTGCCATTTTTTATTTCTTTTGAATTGTTATCTCCCTTTTGCGGAGATTTTTTATTTTTACACCAATTCTAATTCCTATGCAAATCACTTGGCAAATTGTTCGCTTACAACTAAAAGAAACGTTTTCAATTAGTTATGGAAATTATACGTTCAGAGAAGCCTTAATTGTTTCGCTTTCCAAGAACGGAAAAATAGGCTATGGCGAATGCACATCAATTGATTACTACGGAATTAATTTATCCGATTTCACTAAGAAGTTAGCCGAAATTCAATCACAAATTGAAAAACAATCCATAAATCATCCTTCCGAATTTTATATTTTTTTGGAAAGTTTACAATTGCATTCTTTCTTACGTTCCGCTTTAGATTGTGCGTATTGGGATTTATTCGGGAAGTTAGAAAACAAGAGTTTCTTAGAATTAAATTCGATTGAAATAAAACAATTGGACGAATCTTCCATTACAATAAGTGTCGCGCCAATAGAAGAACAATTGCAAAAAATCGCAAAATCAGATTGGAATAAATTCAAAGTAAAATGGAATCATTACGATGAGAAAGCATTGAATTTATTACTGAATTGTGAAAAAGAAATCGCTTTAGATGCGAACGGAAGTTTTTCAATTTCCGAATGTCAGCAATTAGAAGAAAATCCGTTATCAGCTCAATTTACTTACATTGAACAACCCATGAAGATCGGAATTTCAAATTATTCCCATTTGAATGCAACTAAATTTGCGAATTGGATGGCCGATGAAGATTGCCAAGAGCAAGCAAAACTTTCCGATTTAAAATCACATTATAAAACCATCAACATCAAACTAGTCAAAACGGGTGGATTGACTCCAGCTTTACAACTAATTAAAGAAGCGCGAGCAAACGATTTCAAAATCATGATAGGTTGCATGACCGAATCTACTGTAGGAATTTCAGCTGGTTCTGTTTTGGTTCCTCTGGTGGATTATGTAGATTTAGATGGCGCAAATTTAATTGCCAATGACATCGCTTTCGGAAGTACCATCGAAAAAGGAAAAGTGTTGCTTTCGGAGAAAGTTGGGTTAGGAATTTCATTGAAATAATATAAAGCCGTATTTTCGCACTATAATTCACATTAAAATGAGTAAAGTAGTATTAATTACAGGTGGTTCATCAGGAATTGGAAAATCAATAGGCGAGTTTTTGCATCAAAAAGGTTTTTTAGTTTATGGCACAAGCCGAAATCCTGAAAAAATCACAAATTCGATATTTCCGTTAGTAGCTTTAGATGTTCGCAATAAGCAAAGTATTGTGAATTGTGTAGCCGAAGTGATTCAAAAATCAGGGCGATTGGATATCGTAATTAATAATGCTGGAGTTGGAATTACAGGTCCAATTGAAGAAATCCCAACTGAAGAAATCCGAAATAATTTTGAAACGAATTTATTTGGTCCAATCGAAGTGATGAAAGCGGTTTTACCACAAATGCGTGAACAAAAATCGGGTTTAATCATTAATATTACGTCGATTGCAGGATATATGGGACTACCTTATCGTGGCATTTATTCCGCTTCAAAAGGTGCTTTAGAATTAATCACGGAAGCTTTACGAATGGAAGTAAAATCGTTTGGAATCCAAATTACCAATGTCGCACCTGGTGATTTCGCTACCAACATTGCTGCAGGACGCTATCATGCACCAGTGGTGAAAGGTTCGGATTACGAAGTTCCTTACGGAAATACCTTAAAAGAAATGGATTCACATGTTGACAGCGGTAGTAATCCAAACGAAATGGCAGAAGCAATTTTTGCGATTATTCAAACCAAAAAACCAAAAGTACATTATAAAGTTGGGGCTTTTATGCAAAAGTTTTCTATTGTTTTAAAACGCATTTTACCTGATACGGTATATGAGAAAATGTTAATGAATCATTATAAACTTTAATAACATCAAAATTCAATATCAAATTCAATATCAATTATATAACAAAAGTATTTTATTTTTTAAATTGATTTTTGAAATTGTCATTGTCATTGCATTTTGAATTCTTACTTTTGCATTTCAAAACAACACACAATACTTTAAAATTTAAAAAAGATGAAATTTTTTATTGACACAGCTAATTTAGAGCAAATTAAAGAAGCACAAGAATTAGGAATTTTAGATGGTGTTACTACAAACCCATCGTTAATGGCTAAAGAAGGCATTACAGGAAAAAACAATATCCTAAAACATTACGTAGACATTTGTAACATTGTTGACGGTGATGTAAGTGCAGAAGTAAATGCAATGGACTTAGAAGGTATGATTAGAGAAGGTGAGGAGTTAGCTGACTTACACGAACAAATCGTAGTGAAATTACCTATGACTAAAGAAGGTGTAAAAGCATGTAAATATTTCTCTGATAAAGGAATTAAAACGAATGTAACTTTAATTTTCTCTGCTGGGCAAGCTTTATTAGCTGCAAAAGCGGGAGCAACATATTGTTCTCCTTTCTTAGGAAGATTAGATGATGTTTCTACAGATGGTTTAAATTTAATCGATGAAATTCGTCAAATTTATGATAACTACGGATTTGAAACTCAAATTTTAGCAGCTTCTGTGCGTCACACAATGCACGTGATTAACTGTGCTAAAATTGGTGCTGATGTTATGACTGGACCTTTATCATCAATTACAGGATTATTAAAACATCCTTTAACTGATATTGGAATTGCTCAGTTTATTGCAGATTACGAAAAAGGAAATAAATAATTTCTCAAGTATATAAAACAAAAAAAGCGTTCTAAATTAGAACGCTTTTTTTATGATTGTAATTTTCTTATTTCAAATTCTGTTCAAAATTCACATCAAACAAATTGGCAAACCCATTTTTAATGGTTCCATCCGCATTTAAGACGATGATTCTGTGAATTTTTGTAATGACCCATTGTTTTCTTATCGTTTCAAAGTCAACAGCGTGTAATTCTTTTACGCCTTCAAAATTGTATTTTTTTAAAGCGTTTTTCCAGTTGGCAATATTGTCATTCACATTAATGGCTATAAATTCATAATCTGGATATTTTGCTTGTAATTCCATTACTTTTCTGTGAGAAGCTGAAAAATGCGATTCTGCATGACTTGTCCAAAAGAATAAAACGGTTGGTTTTTTAATGACATTATTAATGTCTAAAGGTTTATATACAGTATCAACTAATTCAATTTTAGGTAAACGATTACCCACTTTTAAATTCTGAACCGAATTATAAATTTCTGAGATTTCTTCTTTATTTTTAGTATCGGTAGTTAACTGTAAGTAACGTTCAATGAATTTTTGGTTGTTGTACATGTTTTGATCTTCTAACAAGTACATCATCGCTACATTATTCAATACTACATTTTTTACTTTTTGATTTTTAATTAAAGTATCGGTAATATTTAATTTTGTGATGTTATTTTCTAGCGAATTTTCATTCAAATCTTCAACGTTACTTTGTAAAGCAACATTGTTTAACATCACACTCACATATTTAATGTATGGAGAATAATTTGTTAAAACCGCATTGTTGAAATCAACTTCTTTTCGATGATTGTAATAGTCTTTTGGTAAACTAGTTCTAATATTTTCACCTGTTCTAAATTGGTGTGCGTATGGATAAATCTCTTTTTTGGTAATGTGATGAAAATCTAAACTTGCTTTTGCTACCAAATCAAAATTTTCGTCCCAACCAATTTCAGCTTTTCGTTTTAAGTAAAATGACTTACGAATGGCAAAACTCGAATCGATGTTCTTGATAAAACTTTTTACGTCTTTATCAAAATTGTCATACATAATAGAACGATCGGCTTCGTTTTTCAAAAATAATTCCATTAAGAAATTGTTTTTTTCATCGCCACGTCCACAAAAAACGACTGAATTATCAAAATCAAAGGTATTTACACGAACCATTAAACTATCGTTCTTGTCAAAATAGACATATTGATATTCAGGATTGTGCTTAAAAGTGTATAAACCAGGAGCTAACGAATCAAATTTATGCATAAAGCGATTGTTTTTGTCCAGATAAATAGTGTCAATCACTTCATCATCTTTTAAAAACAAAACATATTTTTCTTGAGGATTTAAGACTTCTCCTCCAAAATAAGCCACATAATTATCTTCCTTAAATACTCTTTTACAAGAAGTTAAAGTAGAGAAAAGGACGATAGACAGAGGCAAAAAATATTTTATGTAATTCTTAATCATTCAATTGATTATTGATTTCTGAACAAATGTATCAGTTATATTCAAATCTTGTTGTTAATGTACAGTTAAAATAAACCTATATTAATTCTAAATTATTGTGTTCAAAAATCTACTATTTTTAGTACTTTTGCAACAGTTTTATAAAAAAATACAAAAATGTTAACAGTTTCAAATTTATCGGTTCAATTTGGGAAACGAATTTTATTCGATGAAGTAAATACAACGTTCACACAAGGTAACTGCTACGGAATCATTGGAGCCAATGGTGCGGGGAAATCTACCTTCATGAAAATTATTGCAGGTGAAATGGAACCAACGTCTGGTAGAGTTATTCTTGAACCAGGAAAACGTATGTCGGTTTTAAACCAAAATCACAACTTATTTGACGAACACACTGTTTTAGAAACAGTTTTAATGGGAAATAAAGTATTACATGCTATTAAGACAGAAATGGATGCTTTGTATGCTGATTATACCGACGAAAATGCCAACAGAATTGGAGAATTGCAATTACAGTTTGACGAAATGAACGGTTGGAATGCAGAAAGTGATGCTGCTACTATGTTATCTAACTTAGAAATTGGTGCAGAACATCATTATACTTTAATGGGTGATTTGGATGGAAAGCTTAAAGTTCGTGTGTTATTAGCACAAGCTTTATTCGGAAATCCAGATGTGTTGATTATGGATGAGCCTACCAACGACTTGGATTTTGAAACTATTGGTTGGTTAGAGAATTTCTTAGCGAATTATGAAAATACGGTTTTAGTGGTTTCGCATGACCGTCACTTTTTAGATGCGGTTTGTACACACGTTTCAGATATCGATTTCGGAAAAATTACACATTATTCTGGAAATTATACGTTTTGGTACGAATCTTCGCAATTAGCGGCTCGTCAAAAAGCACAACAGAATAAGAAAGCTGAAGAGAAAAAAGCTGAATTAGAAGAGTTTATCCGTCGTTTTAGTGCGAATGTGGCAAAATCGAAACAAGCTACTTCTCGTAAAAAAATGATTGAAAAATTAAATTTAGACGAGATTAAACCTTCAAGTAGAAGATATCCAGCAATTATTTTCGATGTAGAAAGAGAAGCAGGAGATCAAATTTTAAACGTACAAGATTTATCAGCTTCAGTTGATGGAGAAACTTTGTTTAAAAATGTAGATTTAAACATGGCTAAAGGTGATAAAATTGTAGTTTTCTCTAAAGATTCGAGAGCAACAACTGCTTTTTATGAAATCTTAAGCAATAAAATGACTCCAGATTCAGGAACATTTGATTGGGGAATCACTACGACACAATCGTATTTACCAGTTGACAATCATGAATATTTTGATGGAGTTGATTTAAACTTGGTAGATTGGTTACGTCAATGGGTAAAAACCGAAGAAGAACGCGATGAAGTTTATGTTCGTGGATTCTTAGGAAAAATGATTTTCTCTGGAGAGGAAGCCTTAAAGAAATGTAACGTTTTATCTGGAGGAGAAAAAGTACGTTGTATGTTATCACGTATGATGATGATTAGAGCAAACGTTTTAATGTTAGACGAACCAACGAATCACTTAGACTTAGAATCGATTACAGCTTTTAATAATTCCTTAAATAATTTCAAAGGTTCAGTATTGTTTACTACACATGACCACGAATTTGCTCAAACCGTAGGAAACAGAATCTTAGAATTAACACCAAATGGCGCCATCGACAGATACATGACATTTGATGAATATTTAGAAGATGACAAAATCAAAGAATTAAGACAAAAAATGTATTCTTAATATCATTCCCGTTGCTAGTTTTAGTAACGGGATTTTTTTTATAATACAATTGCTATTAGAAATATAAATTCTAAATTTGTACAAACAACACACTATGAGTCAAAAAGTTTTGCTCACTTCAAAAGAAGTACACATTATCTTGCATCGATTAGCTTGTCAACTAATTGAAAATCATTTAGATTTCTCAAATACCATCTTAATCGGTTTACAACCTCGAGGTAAATTTTTAGCCGAAAGAATCAAACAAATTTTAGAATCAGAATACCAAGTTTCCAACATTCAATTGGGATTTTTGGACATTACTTTCTTTCGTGATGATTTTAGAAGAGGTGAAAAACCATTAGAAGCCAATAAAACCCAAATTGATTTTTTAGTAGAAGATAAAAAAGTGGTTTTTATCGATGATGTTTTATATACCGGAAGAAGTATCAATGCTGCTTTAACAGCCATTCAATCCTTTGGAAGACCATCAGAAGTGGAACTTTTAACCTTAATTGATAGAAGATTTAGCCGTCATTTACCTATTCAACCTGATTATAGAGGAAGACAAGTAGATGCTATAAATAATGAAAAAGTATTAGTAAAATGGCTTGAAAACGATGGAGAAGATGCCGTTTACCTAATCACAAAATAACATAACTACAAACACACAACTACATATAAATGAAAGAATTATCAGTAAATCATTTAATCGGAATAAAACACATTACCAAACAAGATATCGATTTAATCTTCGAAACGGCTGACCATTTCAAAGAAGTAATCAATCGACCAATTAAAAAAGTACCATCATTACGTGATGTTACGATTGCAAACATTTTCTTCGAAAACAGTACGAGAACCAAATTATCTTTCGAATTAGCACAAAAACGACTTTCAGCAGATGTTATCAGTTTTTCGGCAGCGCAATCTTCGGTTAAAAAAGGAGAAACTTTGATAGATACGGTAAACAACATTTTATCTATGAAGGTAGATATGGTGGTAATGCGTCATAGCAGTCCTGGAGCTGCTCACTTTTTATCGCAAAATGTTAGTGCAAGCATTGTAAATGCAGGAGATGGAGCTCACGAACACCCAACACAAGCCTTATTAGATAGTTTTACGATTAGAGAAAAATTGGGCGATGTAGGAGGAAAGAAAATCGTAATTGTAGGCGATATTTTGCACTCAAGAGTAGCATTATCCAATATCTTCGCTTTACAAATGCAAGGTGCAGAAGTAAAAGTGTGCGGACCAAAAACATTGATTCCTAAATACATTGAATCATTAGGGGTAACTGTTGAATCAAATTTACGTAAAGCGTTAGAATGGTGTGATGTAGCCAATATGTTACGTGTTCAAAACGAACGTTTAGATGTGAGTTATTTTCCAACCACAAGAGAATACACACAACAATATGGCGTAACCAAAGAATTATTAGATTCGCTAAATAAAGAAATCGTAATCATGCACCCAGGGCCAATTAACAGAGGAGTTGAAATCACTTCAGATGTAGCCGATTCAGGGCAATCAGTAATTTTAAATCAGGTGGAAAATGGAGTAGCGGTTCGTATGGCAGTAATTTATTTATTGGCAAGTAAGATTAAAAATTAAATTATGAATAAGGCTATTTTTAAATTCTTTATATTCATTTTTATTTTTCAAGCTCAATTAAGTTATGGGTGTTTGAATGGTCAAACTTTAGCCTTAAAAAATGGCACTTTAATTTATATCGATAGTGAATATATGAATATTCCTAAAGGACATGATTTTTTTAAGAAAGATTTTGACGGATTAATTAAAGATTTAAGAAAGCTATATTCAGAAACTAAAGACATAGATTATTTATCAGATATTGGGGTTGTTTTAATTATTCAAAAAAAATATGATGAAGCAATTAAAATATATAATAATATTGAAAAAAGTAATCCAAACAGATATTCAACTGCTTCAAATTTAGGGACACTTTATGAGTTGATTGGAGATAATGTAAATGCTTTAAAATGGATAGAAAAATCTGTAAAAATTAATCCTATATCGCATAATAGTTCTGAATGGATTCACGTTAATATTTTAAAAGCCAAAGTAAATAATTTGATTTTTTCAAGTCAAAACATAATAAATAATGATTTTG
Source organism: Flavobacterium sp. (assembly GCA_003497625.1). Classification (GTDB taxonomy): domain Bacteria; phylum Bacteroidota; class Bacteroidia; order Flavobacteriales; family Flavobacteriaceae; genus Flavobacterium. The sequence continues at coordinate 247,159 of DNNO01000020.1, forward strand.
GTTTTGAATCTCTTCCAAAGACAGACTTAAAAGAAGAAAATCTTGAATCTTTGAGATATCAGATTTATTTTCAATTAAATGAGAGGATTTCATTTATAAAAGAAAAAGATAAATCAATTGCAGTTTTGTTATTTGATTTAGCAAACATTGATTATTTACTTGGGAAAAAGTCAAGTCAATATAAAGAACTTTTTAAAATGGCTGTAGACTATGGTTTTATAAAAAATTTGTAGAAGATAGATTGAAAGCTATTGAAAAGCATGAACTTGCTAATAAAGATATTGCAAAGGATGTGAGTGATGAAAAAAATATTTCAAATTCCAAAAAGACAAAGTCAGAAAGTACAAGTTATATGATTTATTTATCACTTTCAATAGCATTATTAATAATTCTTTATTTCCTATTCAAGAAATTTAAAAAATAAGTATCTTAGCAATTAATCAGTAATATACCAAAATGAAAGTAGATCAAAAAGGACATACCACCATCATCAAAGACACACAAAATAATGTGGAAGCCTTTGTGGGTAAAATTACCAATGAATATCATGTGTTTCAAGGTCAGAATTTAATTTTGGATGTATCGCACAATAAAACCCTTGCCAATGCGGATTTAGTTCATTTTAAAGAATTGGCTAAAACGCATAAAAAAGCTAAAAAATCAATGATTATTGTTTCCGACGAAGTTGATTTTGATAAAGTTCCCAATTATTTAAACGTAGTTCCTTCCGTTTTAGAAGCCCACGATATGATTGAAATGGACGAAATTGAACGCGATTTAGGATTTTAATAATTAAAAATTGATAATTGAAAATTGATAATTCTGATAATTGTTAATTATTCATTATCAACTATCAATTGAAATGAAACTACAAATACTCGGCTGTTACGCCGCTACTCCAAGAACTATAACCAATCCAACATCACAAGTTTTAGACATAAAAAACCATTTATTTCTAATCGATTGTGGCGAAGGAACGCAAGTGCAATTGCGCAAGCATAAAATCAAGTTTTCTCGTATTAATCATATTTTTATTTCGCATTTACACGGCGATCATTTTTATGGCTTAATAGGTTTGATTTCGACATTTATGTTATTAAATCGTGAAAATGATCTGCACGTTTATGGTCCGAAAGGAATCAAAGAAATCATTTTATTGCAATTGCGAGCTTCGGGTTCGTTTACCGGATACAATTTGTATTTCCACGAATTAGAATCCAAAGAAAGTGAAGTGATTTTTGAAGATGAAACCGTAATTGTAAAAACTATTCCGTTAAATCATCGTGTGTATACCAACGGATTTTTATTTCAAGAAAAACTAGGCAAACGCCATTTGAATATCGAAGCCGTTGCCAAATACAAAATTGAAAAAGTGTATTTCGATAAAATTAAATCAGGTGGAAATGTAACCTTAGATTCGGGTGAAGTGATTATAAATGAATTGCTTTCGTTTCCACCAGATGCACCTATGAGCTATGCTTTTTGTAGCGATACTTTGTATGACGAATCCATTGTTCCAATAATTAAAGACGTAGATGTTTTATATCATGAATCTACTTTCTTAGATTCGGAAATGCAATATACTGAGAAAACCAAACACGCTACCGCAAAAGAAGCGGCTCAAATTGCGAAGTTAGCGAATGTAAAGCAACTAATTTTGGGACATTATTCTACAAGATATGCTTCCATCGAACCTTTCAAAACAGAAGCACAAACTATTTTTGAAAACGTACTTTTAGCCGATGACGGCAAAGAATTTGAGTTTTAATATGATACAAACTGTAATTTTTGATATGGATGGCGTAATTGTAGATACCGAACCGGTTCATCATTTTGCGTATTACCAACATTTTAAGCAATTAAACATTGAAGTTACTTCCGAAATGTATGCTTCGTTTACCGGAAATTCGACTCGTAATATTTTTCAGAAATTAAAAGCACAATTCAATTTAGTAGAAGAGGTGGAAGATTTGATTTTAACCAAACGAAACCTTTTCAATGATGCCTTCGATTCAAAAGAAGATTTGTATTTAATTGAAGGAGTAGAAGATTTAATTAAAGATTTACACGCCAACGGAATGCAACTAATTGTGGCTTCTTCAGCGTCAAATGTTACTATTAACCGAGTGTTTACTCGTTTTAATTTGCATCAATATTTTACACATATTGTTTCAGGTGAAGATTTTCCAAAATCAAAACCACATCCTGCTATTTTTGAACATGCAGCGAGTTTATCTATTGCTCCAAAAGAAAATTGTATCGTAATTGAAGACAGTACAAACGGAATTCAAGCCGCAGTTTCAGCTGGAATTTTTTGTGTGGGTTACAATAGTTTTCATTCCAAAAATCAAGATTTATCAAAAGCAAATGTGGTGATTCAGCACTTTAACGAATTGAATTTTGAGAAAGTTCGTGATTTAAACTAACTTATTTCTCTGTCTTGAAACGTGTGTTTTTCGACTATTCGTTTGCTGTCCTTTTTGACGGATTCGTCTTTTCGCATCGACCAAAAGAAATCACTTGAAAATTTTCTGGCTTCTTCCAAATTCACAATCGGAAATGGATAATCTCTGCCAATTTCAAAATCATACAACATTTGTTCAATGGGTGTTAATTTCCAAGGTTCGTGAATAAATTCTGCTGGAATATTCGCTAATTCAGGAATCCATTTTTTGATAAAAGTGCCATCAGCATCGTGTTCGTAAGAGTTTTTTACGGGATTATAAACGCGCAACGTATTAATTCCAGTTACACCCGCTTGCATTTGAATTTGCGGATAATGAATTCCAGGTTCAAAATCCAAAAATTGTTGTGCCAAATGCGGACTGCAATTTTGCCAAGGTTGGAACAAATGATGCGTGTAAAACGAAACCACCAAAGCGCGCATTCTAAAATTCAAATAACCAGTCGTATTCAAGCAACGCATGCAAGCATCAACTAATGGAACTCCTGTTTTTCCTGTTATCCAAGCCTTGTGATATTTCTCATTGACTCTTTGATTCAAATTACGATAGCCTTTATTTACTGCAATAAGTTCCATCGAAGATTCCATTTCAAATTTCTGAATAAAATGAGCTTGCCAACGCAAACGTGAAGCAAAATTTGAAATTTGACGTTTGAATTTTCCTTGTTGGTGAATTTCCCAAGCTTTGGTATACACTTGTCGAATCGATAAATTTCCCCAAGCAATATAAGGTGATAAACGGCTACAACCTTTTCTGCCTAATTCGGGTTTAGAAATATGATTGCTATAATTTTGCACACGTTCTTCAAAGAAAGAATGCATATAACGTAAAGCTGTTGATACACCACCTTTTTGAAAATTGGTATTGTGAATTGTTTTAATCGAAGGAACATCAAAAGCATTTTCTAATTCTTCAATTTCAATATATTTCACAAAACTTCTTTGAGTTGGATGAAATGGTAAACAATCTTTGTCCATATAATCATACCAATCTTCTTTCCACGTTTTTCGGTTTTTGATGCCACGAATAACGCCATTTGTGATGTATTCTTTCCAGATAATCTCTTTTTCTTTTAGCAATTCAGCCACGGTTAAATCTCTTTCGTACGTCAGTTTTATTCCTGTTTCTTGATGGGAATAAACTGTTGAAATTTCAATTTGTTCGGAAAGTTTTTTAAAAATGGTAGTCGCTTCTCCTTGAACAATTAAAATTTGTGTGTGATATTTTTGTAGTTCTTTTTGAAGTGCTTCTAAAGACTGTTTTATAAAATCAAAATGACGCTGACTATAATGATAATCTTTCATCAACGAAGGTTCAAAAATATAAAGCAATAAAGTTTTGCCCGAAGTCGATAAGGCTTCATGTAAGGCTTCATGATCGTGCAAACGCAAATCTCTCTTGAACCAAACAACTTTCATTTTTGGGGGTTTATAGTGTTTAGGGCAACGCTAATTTTATCCAACCGCTTCTTTATACACTTTTAAGCAACGTTCTCGTGCTTCTTTATGATCAACAATTGGTTTTGGATAATATTGAGTTTCCAATTCAGGAATCCATTTTTTAATATATTTTAAATCTTTATCAAACTTCTTGATTTGTTCCGTTGGGTTGAAAATTCGGAAATACGGAGCAGCATCTACTCCTGAACCAGCGGCCCATTGCCAATTCCCAACATTACTTGCCATTTCGTAATCTAATAGTTTTTGAGCAAAATAAGTTTCGCCCCAACGCCAATCGATTAATAAATGTTTGCATAGAAAACTTGCTACAATCATACGCACGCGATTGTGCATGTGACCAGTTGTGTTTAATTCGCGCATTCCAGCATCAACAAAAGGATAACCTGTTTTTCCTTGACACCATTTTTGAAATAAATCTTCATTGTTTTCCCAAATAATCGCATCGTATTTTGGTCTAAAACTAGCATTTTTGGTATGTGGAAAATGCCATAGAATTTGCATGAAGAATTCACGCCAAATCAATTCATTCCAAAAGGTTTCATTCTTTTCAGCGATAGCCTTTGCAATCATTTTTCGAATAGAAACCGCACCAAATCTCAGGTAAATTCCTAAATAAGAAGTTTTATTCAAAGCCGGAAAATTTCGAGTTGCTTCGTAATTCTGAATTAAGTTTTCGGAAACATCAAATGGTGAAACTTTTATGTTTGACTTTTCAAAACCAATGTCTGCCAACGATAAAAAAGGGTAGGAGTGCTTCGTAATTTTATCTAATTTATCTTCCGAATTGTAATGAACTAACTTAATTTTTCTAAAATTCTCTTTCCATTTTTTAGAATAAGGTGTGTAAACCACATACGGACTTCCATCGTCTTTTACGACTTCACTTTTCTCAAAAATCACTTGATCTTTGCTAGTTAAAAACGAAATTCCATTGGTAATAAATAACTGATTCATTTCCTTATCGCGCTTGCGAGCATAAGGTTCGTAATCGTGATTGGTATAAACGGACGTAATTTTATTTTCGGAAATTAATTTGGTAAAAACGTCGATTGGGTTTCCGTGAAAAACTGCTAATGACTTCCCAATTTTATTCAATTCTGACTGAATTTTTTCTAATTGTTCGTGAATAAAAGTAACGCGAGCATCATCTTTTGGAAGTTGCGATAAAATAATTTCGTCAAAAATAAAAATAGGTAATACTTCTTCAGAACTATTCAAAGCATGAAAAAGTCCTACATTGTCTTCTATTCTTAAATCGCGTCTAAACCAAAAAATGTTCATATTTTAAATTGTTATCCGTTTACTAATAATGTTGACATTCCGCCATCAACATGGAAAATTTGTCCTGAAATCCAACTGCTTTTATCACTTAATAAAAAGCTTGCCATTTGTGCACTATCTTCTGGTTTTCCAAATCGTTTTAATGGATGACGTTCGGCTGACTTTTCTTGTTTGGTTTCGTTATTTAAGAATTTGTCGGCTAAAGGCGTATCGGTTAATGATGGAGCAATTACGTTGACTCTAATTTTTGGTGCATATTCTGCAGCTAATGCTTTTGCAAAACCTTCAATCGCACCTTTTGCCGCCGCAACACTGGTATGAAAAGGCATTCCCATAGAAGCAGCAACACTACTAAAAAGCACAATGCTCGATTGTTCACCTGTAGTTAAATTGGGTAAAACGGCTTGAATTACTTTTACTAAACTAATGAAATTAATTTGTAAATCGGCTTCAAAAGCTTCTGGTTTTAATCCTTTAAACGGACGTAAATTAATACTTCCCGGACAATAAACCAAACCATCAATAATAGTAGGTAATTTTGATGTATCTAAAGTGTCAGATGATGCGTCAAACGGAATATGTGTAACGTTTAAACCTGCTAAATTTTCATTGGTTCTAGATGCAACAAAAATATTGTTTTCGTTGTAAAGTTCTTGTGCTATGGCTAATCCTATTCCGTAAGAACCACCAATTAGTAATATGTTTTTCATATGTTTATCCTTTAAATTCGCCAAACATTTCTATTAATTTTTTTCTTCTGTATTCAAAAATTTCATTCAATTTAGGTTTTACTAAAAACGGATGAACTAATTGCCCTAAAATTCCCATTGGAACTTTATAATCTACAATATCTTCCATTTCCACGCCGCCAGGAATTTCTTTAATGAAATGTTTATGATGCCAAAGCGCGTATGGGCCAAAACGTTGTTCATCTACAAAATACTTTTTGTCTACAACATGAGTTATTTCGGTGACCCATTTGGTGGGAATTCCTAAAACAGGAGTAACGATGTACTGAATGATTTGTCCTGGAAACATAGGTCTATCAGCTCCTGATAAAATTTTGAATCCCATATATTCTGGAGTAATTTTTTGAAGATTCTTTGGATCCGAAAGTAAATCCCAAGCTTCATCAATGGTTATAGGTAAGTTTTGTTTGGTATGTAATCGATATATTTTCATATTATTTTTTTTGTAAAGATATAAATTTGTTTAATCTTTTTAATTGTAAATTAAACAAAAATTATTCATTTAAGTTTATATTAACATTTGATTCTAATACAATTTGTAAATTTGGAAATCTAAAAACGAAACCTATGAGAAAAATTATTGTTATGTTGGCTGTAGTATTAGCCAATTTTGTTGTAGAAGCGCAAGTAAAGACGCCTCAATCAAGTCCATTAGCTAAAATTGATCAAGTTGTTGGTTTAACGAATGTTCAAATTGAATATTCAAGACCAAGTGCAAAAGGAAGAACTGTTTATGGTGATTTAGTTCCTTTTGGAAAAAATTGGAGAACAGGTGCAAATGCAAATACAACAATTTCATTTAGTGAAAATGTAACTATTGCAGGAAAAGAATTGAAAAAAGGAAAATATGCCTTATTTACAACACCAAAAGCAGATAGTTGGGATGTTATTTTTTACACAGACACAAACAACTGGGGTTTACCAGAAACTTGGGATGAAAGTAAAGTAGCTTTAAAAACGTCTGTTAAACCAGAAACTTTAAGTAAATCAGTTGAGTCGTTTACTATTTTCTTAAATAATTTGTCAAACGATTCAGGAGTATTAGAATTGTCATGGGAAAGAACAATTGTTTCAATTCCATTTACTGTTCCTACTCAAGAGGCTGCAATGAAAAGTATCGAAAAAACATTAGCAGGTCCATCTGCTGGAGATTATTTTTCGGCAGCTCAGTATTTTTACCAAACTAATGGTGATATGACTAAAGCGTTGTCTTGGGTAAATAGTGCTATCTCAAATTCTCCTAAAGGACAAGATGTTCCTTTCTGGTATTTGAGATTAAAATCGTTAATTCAAGCAAAATCTGGTGACAAAAAAGGTGCTATTGCTACAGCAAAAGAATCTTTAGCTTTATCAATCAAAGCAGGAAACGGCGATTATGAAAAAATGAATAAAGACAGCATTGCTGAATGGTCAAAATAATAGTTAATTGTTAATTCAAATGAAAAGTCCCGAAATATTTCGGGACTTTTTTTTGTTCAAAAAAAATAATAAACACAAAAAAGCCCTGAATTTCTTCAAGGCTTTTTTGGGTTTTCATAGCAAATGTTTCCCACGTAATTAGAACGCTAACTTAACAGTTAAATCGAAATCGTCATAGATAGTTTTGTCTCCTAAGTCAGAGAAGAAACTTCCTGAACCATATTTGATATCGTATTTAGTTCTGTCTACTTTTAAAGTAGTTGTAGCTGTATTTCCAGCAACAGTTAAGTCAAATTTAATAGATTCTGTTTTTCCTTTGATTGTTAAATCAGCTGTAGCTGAATATACTCCGTTACCTTTATCACCAATAGATTTGATAACTAAAGTAGCAGTTGGGAATTTTTCAACACCAAAGAAATCATCAGATTTTAAGTGACCATCTAAGTTTGTTTTTCCTTTTCCTGATAAATCAGTTGTATTAATTGTAGTCATGTCAACTGTAAAGTTTCCACCTACTAATTTTTTTCCTTTGAAAATTAAAGCACCTTCTTTTAAAGAAATTGTTCCTTCGTGAGCACCTGTTACTTTTTTACCAACCCAGTTGATAGTACTTTTTGATGCGTCTACTTTTTTTGATTTTTGTGCTGTAGCTGTAAAAGTTACTAATGCTACAAGAGCTAAAGCAATTGATTTGAAATTTTTCATGTTTAAAATTGTTTTTAATGTTAATGGTTATAATTAAATAGTAGTAAATAATTCTTGTTTTGGTTTTCTAACTTTTGCATAGTGTTGTGTAGCGTCTTCTTCATGACGATATCCAACAGCTGCTACTAATGAAGCGTTTAATCCTAATGCATTGAAACCTAAAATTTCATTGTATTTTTCTGGTTCAAAGCCTTCCATTGGTGTAACATCGATTTTTAATTCCGCTGCAGCATTCATTAAGTTTGCTAGAGCTAAATAGGTTTGTTTTGATGTCCAAACTGCTTTTTGTTCTACTGGTAACGAAACAATTTTAGATTTCATAAAGTCAGAATATCCTTTTAAATCGTCAACTGACAAACCTCTAGTAGTTGCAATGTTTTGTACATATTCATCAATGTGACTTTCTTGAACGTCTACAATATTAGCAAATACTAATAGGTGAGAAGCATCTACAATTTGCGATTGTCCCCAAGAAACCGGTTGTAACTTGGCTCTAACTTCTGGGTTTTCAATAATGAATACTTTGTATAACTGTAAACCATAAGAAGACGTACTCAATTGGATTGCTTCTTTTAAGGTTTCTAAATCTGCTGCTGATACTTTTTTGGCAGCATCGAATTTTTTGGTGGCATAACGCCATTTTTGATTTTCTATAAAATGACTCATAGTAAATTTTGGGTTTTAATTTCTAAATTTTTCTAGCAATTCGTTTAACAATTCTAATTCTGCAACCGTCAAATTTTTAGAAAAAGATTGCTCGTGAGCTTCTACTAAAGGATCCAATTGTAGTAAAAGTTGCAACCCTTTCTCAGTAATGGTAATTTCCATTTTACGGCGATTGATGGGGCAAATTTCTCTAAGCACTAATTCTTTTAATAATAATTTGTCTACTAAACGTGTGGTGTTACTCGTTTTCGCAATCATGCGTTCTTGTATCATACACATATTAGCAGGCTTTCCTTTCTGACCACGTAAAATGCGCAACACATTAAATTGTTCTGGGGAAAGGTCAAATGGCTTTAATATCTCATTAAACTTTTCCGAAATGACATTTTGAGTATACATCACGTTAAGTAATGTTTTCTTTTCCATTGCCATTGGAGTATTTGGTTTTATGATTTCTTCTATTCTCATTTGATGTTGTAAAATTTGTATGTACAAATGTAGTAAATATTTTATTTGTATGTACAAATGTTTAATAAATTTTTGTTAAAGTTTTAAAATTGTATTTTTTGATAGTACTTTTGAAAAAAAATAAAGATGACAAACTTAGATCAAAATACGTGGTGGAGCCAGTTTTTGCAAGATGCAAACGGCGTAATAGTAGATGTTCGTACCGAAGATGAATTTAACGATGGTTTTATTCCAGGTGCTATAAATATTGATATATATAAAGGACAAGGTTTTATCTACAGAGTAGAGGAGTTAGATAAATCGAAAAACTATTATGTGTATTGCGCGGCTGGAGTACGTAGTGCCAACGCTTGTAACGCCATGGAACAATTAGGTTTTGAGAATACCTTTAATTTACTAGGTGGTTTTTCTAATTGGGAAGGACCAACAGAATAAATAAAAAAATCCGCTGAAGAGCGGATTTTTTTTTTATTTTGTGGGAACGGAATGTAATTCCGCACTATCGGATTTTAGTTTATTCGATTATATATAAACTTATAAATTATAATATTCCCATTTCCATCTTCATCTGAATTTTCTAAAATAAGTTTATTATTTCCGTTCTCAAATGTTACATTTTCGGTATAATTATCCCCATTTTGATTGAATTGATAAGTGTTATCGTTAATTTTAGTCCAAGTAAGATTAACGTTATCAACTAAAACACATTCATTAGCTAGGTTTTGATCATAATATTTGTTGGTTCTATTACCGTTACTTGTAAACTCAATAGTTGAAGGTTGACAATCATTCTGCGTAAATTGAATATCATTTTCAAATTGAGTTGAGTATTCCCATTTTCCAATTATCGGATCCACATTTGAAGAGTTATCATCGTTTTTAGTACACGAAATCATAAATATTAAAAGTGTTAATAAATTGATTTTTAGAAGTTTTTTTATCATTTTGTTAAATTATATTTAGTTCTTTTAATGACATTTCTGCTCAAATATTACGCACAACTCGTTTATATGTCTGATAAATATTAGTTTTATTTCATTACAAAAATACTAAAAAAATCTTACAATTTCACCCAACAAAAAATTCGCATTTCAGCGGATTCTCTTATGTTAATCTTTTTAATTTATTCTTATCTAACAGTGTAATCTTCTTACCCGTTAACTCAATATAACCTGATTTATTTAACTCAGATAACAATCGAATACAACTTTCAGTTGCGGTGCCAATCATTCCGGCTAATTCTTCTCTAGATAATTGAATGTGTAATGAACCATCTTCGTTTTTACCAAAGGTTTCTTCTAAATAGATTAAGGTTTCGGCTAAACGTTGGCGAACGGTTTTTTGTGCCATATTCACCATATGATCATCGGCTCCTTTTAAATCGTCGCAAATGGTACGCATCACATTCATCGAAAACTGATTGTTCTGTGTAAAAAACTGCATGACTTCGCTTCTTGGAATAAAACAAACTTCCATGTCTTCAAGCGCCACCGCACTCAAATTCGCAGGTTCGTCGCTAATCATAGAACGTTGTCCTAATAATTCGCCTGGTTTAACCAATTTTACAATTTGGTCTTTTCCGTTATCGCTTAACTTAGATAATTTACAAATCCCTTCTTTTACACAGTAAATACCATTGGTTACTTCGCCTTCTTCAAAAATAGGCTCGCCTTTTTTTATGGTATAAGAAGTTTTGCATTCGGCCATGCGAAGCAATTCTTCTTTATTTAAAGCTTTTAAAGAACTAAATTGCCTTACAATACATTGTTCGCATTTACTCATTGAAAGATTTTGTTTAATGTGTTTACAAATTTACAAAATTGTATGACAAATATCATATTTTGGGTTACTTTTATATAAGACATTTGTCAAAGGTAAAATGAGCAAATATATGGACACAGAAAATTGTTTCCATTGTGGTAATGAAATAGTAAAAAAAGACGAAATCGTGTTTGACGACAAGAAGTTTTGTTGCAATGGTTGTAAAACCGTGTACGAAATATTCAGTCAGAATGATTTAACGTGTTATTACGATTTTCAGGCAGCACCCGGCGCCACTCCACAAGACATTCAGGGCAAATATGACTTTTTAGACAATGAAGAAATTGTTTCAAAACTATTGGAATTCCAAGAGCGTACAACACATATTGTTTCACTCTACATTCCTCATATACACTGTAGTTCGTGTATTTGGATTCTGGAAAATCTACAAAGACTTCAACCAGGAATAAATGCTTCTCAAGTTAACTTTGGCGAAAAGAAAGTTAGAGTTACGTTCAATCCCGAACAAACTTCTTTAAAAGATATTGTATACTTATTGAGTTCAATAGGTTACGAACCTTATATTTCTTTAGAAAATTTTGACGAAGGTAAAAAACAAGTTGATAGAAGCTTAATCTATAAAATAGGAGTAGCGTTTTTCTGTTTCGGAAATATCATGCTGCTTTCGTTTCCCGAATACTTTGAAGTAGAAGAATATTGGATTGATCAATATCGCGGATTCTTCCGTTGGTTGATTTTCGGATTATCGCTTCCTATTTTTATTTATTCGGCTTCTGGTTATTATGTTTCCGCTTGGAAAAGCATGAAATCAGGCTTGTTGAATATTGATATTCCAATTGCTTTAGGAATTGTCGTCATGTTCGTAAGAAGTACGGTCGATATTATTTTCGATTACGGACAAGGCTTCTTCGATAGTATGGCAGGATTGATTTTCTTTATGTTATTAGGAAAGTTATTCCAAAAGAAAACATACGATTTCCTTTCTTTCGAGCGCGATTATAAATCGTATTTTCCAATTGCCATCACAAAAATATTACCAAACGGTGAAGAAGAAACAGTTCAAGTTTATGATATTGAAAAAGGAGATAGATTATTGATTCGAAATCAAGAGTTAATTCCAGTAGATGGAATTTTGATTTCAGAAAAAGCTTCAATCGATTATAGTTTTGTTACTGGTGAAGCAGTTCCAATTGAGAAAAAATCAGGTGATAAAGTCTTCGCTGGTGGAAAACAAATGGGGAAAGTTATTGAAATGGAAGTTTTATTTTCAGTTTCAAACAGTTACTTAACGCAATTATGGAGTAACGATGTCTTCCAAAAACGAGTAGAACAACAACACAAAAACATTACCGATAGAATTAGTCGCTATTTTACGCCAGCATTATTGGCTTTATCGATTGTTTCGTTTATTTATTGGGTTTTCATTGATGTTACCACAGCTTTTAATGTTTTTACTGCGATTTTAATTGTGGCTTGTCCGTGTGCATTGGCTTTAACGGCTCCGTTTACATTGGGAAATGTCTTACGAATTTTGGGCAATCGAAAATTATACTTAAAAAATGCATTGGTGGTAGAACAATTAGCCAAAGTAGATACCATTGTTTTCGATAAAACAGGAACCATCACAACCAATAAGAAAACCGCAATTACTTACGAAGGAACGGAATTAAACGCTTCCGAATTAAAATTATTGAAAAACGTTTTACGAGGTTCGAATCATCCATTAAGTAGAAGATTGTACGAATTTATTCCGAACCAAGATAAAATGGAAACCTCAAGTTTCGAAGAAATCATAGGAAAAGGAATTTCCGCTGAAATCCATGGAAATACGGTAAAATTAGGTTCATCACAATTCCTAAAAACTATGACCGAAAACACGCATAAGAAAACTAAAGTGCATGTGGAAATCAATGGAATTTATAAAGGAAGCTATGTTTTCAATAATCAATACAGAAAAGGGATAGAGCAGTTGTTTGAAAATTTGTCAAAACATTACAACTTGGTAGTTTTATCAGGTGATAATGATGGCGAACGTAGCATATTAGAAAAAATGTTGCCAGCAAAAACAACATTAGTTTTCAATCAAAAACCAGAGCAAAAACTTCAATACATCGAACAATTACAAAAAGAAGGCAAAAACGTCATGATGGTAGGCGATGGCTTAAACGATGCTGGAGCTTTAGCGCAAAGTAATTTAGGTTTATCCATTTCTGAAAATGTAAATGTTTTCTCACCAGCCTGTGATGGAATTTTAGATGCAACACAATTTCATAAAATAGGATTTTTCATGCGCTATTCTAAAAATGCAATGAAGACAATTTATATGAGTTTTGGGCTTTCTTTATTATATAATGTAGTTGGTTTGAGTTATGCAATTACAGGTAAATTAGACCCAATTGTAGCGGCTATCATCATGCCGCTCAGTACAATAACCATTGTGAGCTTTGTGACAATTCTTACAAATTTGTATGCAAGGAAAGAATAAATTGATTAAATTTAAGAAAATTTTAATACATGATAAAAGTCATGTTTTATAAAAAGGAGTACAAGTAACTTTGTTAACACAATTTAAGGTATGAGTGTCATTTATTTATTAATCACGATCAGTATAGTAGTTGCTATAGCTTTTTTAGTTGCTTTTATTAAAGCAGTTAAAAGTGGCCAATACGATGATGACTACACGCCATCAGTCAGAATGTTATTTGACGATGAAATTGTAAAAGAGAATCCTAACAAAATAATACAAACAGAAAAACAAAAATCAATCTAATTTTATGGAGAAGCAACAATTTTATTACGACAACAAAATTGTAAGGAATTTCATCTACGCTAGTATCGTTTTCGGAGTAGTGGGGATGTTAGTAGGGCTTATTTTAGCTTTCCTATTTTTGTTTCCAAACTTAACAAGCGGCGTTTCGTTTTTAAGTTTTGGACGCTTAAGACCTTTACACACCAATGCGGTCATTTTTGCCTTCGTTGGTAACGCAATGTTTGCTGGTATTTATTACTCAATGCAGCGTTTATTAAAGGCAAGAATGTTTAGCGACCTTTTAAGTAAAATACACTTTTGGGGATGGCAGTTAATTATTGTTGCTGCAGCAATTTCATTACCATTAGGTTATACTACATCAAAAGAATATGCTGAATTAGAATGGCCAATTGATATTGCAATTGCTCTTATTTGGGTAGTTTTTGGTATCAACATGATTGGAACCATTATTAAAAGAAGAGAACGTCATATTTATGTAGCTATTTGGTTTTACATCGCAACGTTTGTAACGGTTGCAGTACTACATATATTTAATAGTTTAGAATTGCCAGTTTCAGCAATGAAATCATATTCGGTTTATGCTGGTGTTCAAGATGCTTTAGTTCAATGGTGGTATGGTCACAATGCGGTAGCATTTTTCTTAACTACGCCTTTCTTAGGTATGATGTATTACTTTGTACCTAAAGTAGCAAATCGTCCTGTGTACTCATATAGATTATCAATTATTCACTTTTGGTCGTTAATCTTCATCTATATTTGGGCTGGACCTCACCATTTATTATATACTGCTTTACCAGATTGGGCTCAAAACTTAGGAGTTGTTTTCTCTGTTATGTTGATTGCTCCATCTTGGGGAGGTATGATTAATGGATTATTGACCTTAAGAGGTGTTTGGGATAAAGTTCGTACAGATGCAGTATTGAAATTCTTCGTAGTAGCCATTACAGGTTATGGTATGGCAACTTTTGAAGGTCCAATGTTATCATTAAAAAATGTTAACGCTATTGCTCACTTTACAGACTGGATTATTGCTCACGTACACGTTGGAGCTTTAGCTTGGAATGGTTTCTTATCATTTGGTATGATCTATTGGTTAATCCCAAGAATGACAAAAACAAAATTATTCTCTGAAAAATTAGCTAACTTCCATTTCTGGATTGGTACTCTAGGTATTATTTTATATTCGCTTCCAATGTATGTTGCTGGGTTTTTACAAGCTTCTATGTGGAAACAATTTAAACCAGACGGTGGTGCTTTACAATACGGAAACTTCCTTGAAACAGTTACCGAATTAATGCCAATGTATTGGATGCGTGCTATTGGAGGAACATTATATCTTACAGGAGTTATCGTATTAGTGTATAATATTATTAGAACAGTTAAACAAGGTTCTCCAGTTGAAAACGAATTAGTAGAAGTTCCAGCTTTAGCTGTAATTTCTCCAAACCGTTTAAAAGGTGAAAAATTACACTCTTGGTTAGAAAGAAAACCAGTTCAATTCATGTTATTGACTACAGTTGCTATTTTAATTGGTGGTTTAATCCAAATTTTACCAACGATTTTAGTAAAATCTAATATTCCAACGATAGCAGCAGTTAAACCTTATACACCACTTGAATTAGAAGGTAGAGATTTATACATCCGTGAAGGTTGTGTGGGATGTCACTCACAAATGGTTCGTCCGTTCCGTTCAGAAGTTGAGCGTTATGGAGATTATTCTAAAGCAGGTGAATTTGTTTACGATCATCCATTCTTATGGGGTTCTAAACGTACGGGTCCAGATTTAGCTCGTGAAGGTGTTAAAGGAAAACCATTCAATGGAGGTAGAGATGATGTATGGCATTTTAACCACATGTACGATCCTCAAGGTTTAAATGAGAAATCAATTATGCCAAGATATCAATGGTTAATTAAAGATGAATTAGACAAATCGTCAACTCAAGATAAAATGAGAGCTATGGTTACCTTAGGCGTTCCTTATACAGAAGCCGAAATTAACAACGCACTTAAGCACATGGATGAACAAGCTACTAAAATAGAAACTAATTTATTAGCCAATCCAGATATTAAGAAATCATTTGGAGCTCAAACAGCATCTCCATTAAAAGATAGAGAGATTGTAGCACTTATTGCTTATTTACAACGATTAGGTACAGATACTCAAGTTAAAAAATAATAATTATGCTAAAGTTCATTAAACATAATTTAGAAACCATAGCGGGAGTAGAAATTTATCCAATCATTTCATTGACAATATTCTTTACAGCGTTTGTATTGTTCACGGTTTGGGCATTTACTTACAGCAAAGAAAAAATCAAAGAAATTAGCGAAATGCCATTAAACGACGAATAGTCATAATTATAATTTACTGAAGCTGAAACAACCATAAGGCTTTATTTTATGGTTGTTCAGGTTCTCATAACATCAAAATTTTCTACATATGAAAAAATTAATTCCATCATACGTAAGAGTTCCATTACTGTTTGCATTCGTTTTTGCAGCATTGGAATATTTTATCGATTCAGGAGACAGGCCAGCATTCATAAAGTTTCCTATGGTAGCTTTGTTTTTAGGCGTATTCCTGTTTTTATTAATTGCAATCGAAATCGTAATCGATGCTGTTGATAAAGTTACTTATCATTTATTAACAGATGAGCAAAAGAAACAATTGTCAGAAGCGCAATCCGTTTCTTTTACAGAAAGTAAATGGTACCAAAACATGGTTAGCAAACTTACTCGTTCTAAAGAAATGGAAAGAGAAGAAGACATTATGTTAGACCATGATTACGATGGCATCAAAGAGTTAGACAATGTGTTACCACCTTGGTGGGTATATCTGTTCTATGGTACAATTGTTTTTGCTTTGGTTTATATGATTCGTTTCCACGTAATGAATGAATACGACCAAGAACAAGAATTTAAAAATGAAGTGGAATTAGCAGAATTAGAGAAATCTAAATTACCAAAAAGTGCTGCTGATGAAGTAAGTTATGAAACAGTGGTTGCTGTAACGGATGCCACAAGTTTAGCAAAAGGAAAAGAAATTTTCAACAATGCTTGTGCAGCTTGTCATAAAGCAGATGGTGGAGGTTTAGTAGGTCCTAACTTAACAGACAAACATTGGATTAACGGTGGAGGAATTAAAAATGTCTTCAAGTTAATTTCTGAAGGAAGTAAAAATAACCCTTCAATGGTTGCTTGGAAAGCTAACTTGTCGGCTACAGATATTCAAAGTGTAGCAAGTTATATTTTAACATTACAAGGGACTAAACCAGCTGGTGCAAAAGCAGCTGAAGGAGAAATATGGACTGAAACAGCCGAGGCGGCACCAGCAGCTGAAGCAGCAGTAGATTCTACAAAAGTAGAAGCACCTGCAGAAAAATAAAATAGTGAAAAAGGTTTTGGGAATTTCCCAAAACCTTTTTTAAACTAAAAATAACATAATTATGTCAAATTTACCAGACGAAAGTTTTAGAGATACCATATCTACCATAGATGCCGAAGGTAAGAGAAATTTTATCCATCCTAAAAAACCTTCTGGACCATTTTATGAAAAAAGAAAGTTACTGAGTTATTTTCTTTTGGTTTTTTTAATAGCATCTCCTTTCATTAAAATTGGAGGCAATCAGTTTTTGATGTTTAATGTATTAGAAAGACGTTTTAGTATTTTTGGATTTGCATTTTGGCCTCAAGACTTTCACTTGTTTGTCATTTCAATGATTGTTGGAGTAGTAGGGTTAACCTTATTTACGGTAGCTTTTGGAAGAATTTTTTGTGGTTGGTTTTGTCCGCAAACTATTTTCATGGAAATGGTTTTCAGACGTATCGAGTATTGGATTGATGGCGACCGAGGAGCTCAAATACGATTATCAAAACAGAAGTGGGATGCTGAAAAAATAAGAAAAAGAGTTACGAAATGGATTATCTTTTTTATTTTTTCATTCTTCATTGCCAATGTTTTCTTAGCTTATTTAATTAGCAGCGACGAGTTAATCAAAATGGTTACCGAAGGTCCAGCAAATAATTTGAGTACACTTATAGCTTTATTAATTTTTACAGGAGTTTTCTATTTTGTTTTCGCCTGGTTTAGAGAGCAAGTTTGTATTATTGCTTGTCCTTACGGAAGAATGCAAGGTGTTTTATTGGATAATAAATCCATAAATGTTGCCTACGACCATGTTAGAGGTGAAGGTGAAAACGGAAGAAAAAAATGGAGAAATGGAGAAGATAGAACAGCATTAGGTCACGGCGATTGTATCGATTGTAACCAATGTGTAGTAGTTTGTCCAACAGGAATCGATATTCGTAACGGAACGCAATTAGAATGCATCAACTGTACCGCTTGTATTGATGAATGTGATATCATTATGGAAAAAGTGGGATTACCAAAAGGATTAATCCGATATGCAAGTGAAGATGAAATTGTAAAGAAAGAAAAATTCAAGTTAACCACTCGTATGAAAGGTTATATTGGAGTTTTAACTTTGTTAATTGGAGTTTTAATTGGAATGTTGTTCTTACGAAATGATGTAGAAGCTAATTTCTTACCAATGTCGGGACAATTGTTCCAACACAATGGGGAGAATATTAGAAACTTCTACACCTATAAAGTTGTTAATAAAACGGAGCAAGTTTTTGACAATGTAACAGTTAAGATTGTGAATTATAAAGGCGAAGTAAAACTAGTGGGAAGTCCGGTAATTAAAGTACCAAAACAAGGACTAGTTAGCGGAACATTATATATTGATATTCCAGAAAGTTTGCTAAAAGAAGAAAAAGTACACTTAAAATTAGAATTATATAACGGAGATAAGTTGATTGAAGAAACATCAACTAATTTCCAGGGACCGAGAAATTTTAATTAAAAATTTAAAGATTATGAAATTTAATTGGGGAACAGGAATCGTTATTGCTTTTGCACTTTTTATGACATTTATTTTGTCGTATGTGTACAAAGTACAATCTAATGATAAATATGATCATGAACTTGTGGTAAAAGATTATTATAAAAAAGAAGCCTTAGTTCAAGGAGATATTGAAAAACAAGAAAATGCAAATGCATTAACAAATAAAGTTACTATCGAAAATACTACGGAAGGTGTTAAAATTCAGTTTCCGGCAGATTTCGATTATTCAAAAATAAATGGAAAAGTGTCCTTTTATAGACCGTCAAGTCAGAAATTAGATTTTGAAATTCCGATTTCATTATCTAGTCCACATTTGCTCATACCTAAAAGTAATTTGGCTGGCGGTCTTTGGGACATTTCTATAGAATGGAATTATGATGGTGTAGCATATTTAAACAAAGAATCATTTAAATTGTAATGTTATATTCGGCTTTCATATTTGGGTTAATTAGTAGTTTTCACTGCATAGGAATGTGCGGTCCAATTGCTATGATGTTACCCGTTGATAGAAATAATGAAGCCAAAAAAATAACACAAATTATCACGTATCATATTGGGAAATTATCAGCTTACGGAATTTTAGGTCTTATTTTTGGCTTATTAGGAAGAAGCTTTTATTTAGCAGGAATGCAACAGCAATTATCGATAATTGTTGGGATTTTGATGATTTTGGTAGCGGTAATTCCTGAAAAAGTATTTGCTAAATATAATTTTTCAAAACCTGTTTATCGACTTATTACAAAAGTAAAATCGAGTTTAGGCCAACAGTTTAAAAACAAAAGTTACAAATCGTTGTTTACTATTGGATTATTAAATGGTTTTTTACCATGCGGAATGGTGTATGTAGCGCTTTTTGGTGCAATTGCTATGCAAAATATAACTTTAGGAATAGGATATATGCTACTTTTCGGATTAGGAACAATTCCTATGATGGTTGCAGTAGTTTATGCTTCTGGATTGATTTCATTTTCATTCAGAGGAACCATTCAAAAAGCAATACCATTAGTAGCGGTTATTATTGGAATGTTATTTATAATAAGAGGTTTAGGGTTAGATATCCCATATTTATCACCAAGTAATATGAGTTTATTTGTGCAACCCGAAGCCAATTGTCATTAAATATTTTTAGTTAATAGGGGAAAAGAGTGTTGAGGTTTTTGCTTTAGCACTCTTTTTATATATCTGATTTAATAAATATTTTCTGAAGAACTAATGATAACCCGATTGTGAGTAAAGCTCCAATAAAATTCAACCACAAGTAACCAACAACATCTAGGTAAAAAATATAGAAAATACCTGTTTGACTAATACATGCTGCAATAAAAACAGCTTTCCCTTTAACATAATTGATATAGAATCCAATTAAGAAAATCCCTAGAACGGTTCCGTAAAAAATAGAACCAATGATATTTACCAATTGAATTAAGTTTTCAAACAACGAACTAACACATGCAAATCCGATTGCGACGATTCCCCAAAATACGGNNGTTATGTTTTAGTTGTTCAATGTAGATTTGATTGACGATTTTTTTATCGGTGTTTAATTCAGTTAATTTTTTTTCTAAATTTTCATACGCTTCTTTTTGTTCAGATGTTTTTACTTTTTCAACATTAGTTGGGTTAAAATGCAAAGGAGCGTCGTTAAATTGAAAGAAAACAAACACCAAAACTCCAGTTAAAAGAATAAAAAATTGCATTGGAACTTTCAATAATCCGTTCATGATTAATCCCATTTGGCTTTCTTTTACTGATTTTCCTGATAAGTAGCGACCTACTTGAGATTGATCAGTTCCGAAGTAGGAAAGCATTAAGAAAAATCCACCTGTAATTCCGCTCCAAAAGGTGTAGCGTGTTTCTGGATTATAAGAAAAATCTAAAATATCCATTTTTCCATTGGCTCCAGCAATGTGTAATACATTTGAAAAATCAACTTCTTGAGGTAAATTTGCTAAGATGTAGAAGAAAATGATGAACATACCACTCATAATCACAAACATTTGTTGCTTTTGAGTCACATTCACTGCTTTTGTTCCACCAGTAACGGTGTATACGATTACCAAAATTCCAATGATGATATTCAGCATATTCAAATTCCAACCTAAAAGTGCTGACAAAATGATAGAAGGAGCATAAATTGTAATTCCAGTTCCTAAACCTCTTTGGATTAGGAATAAAATAGCAGCTAAAGTTCGAGTTTGAATATTAAAACGTTGTTCTAAATATTCGTAAGCAGTATATACTTTTAATCGATGATAAATTGGAATAAAAGTATAGGCAATTACAATCATCGCTAATGGAAGACCAAAATAGAACTGTACAAAACCCATTCCGTCATGATAGGCTTGCCCGGGTGTAGATAAAAAAGTAATGGCACTTGCTTGTGTAGCCATAACCGAAACCCCAACAGTAAACCAAGGAGTTTCGTTATTGTCTAATAAATAATCTTTTACGTTGGCGCTTCCTTTGGTTTTTAAAGCTCCATAAATTACGATAAAAAATAGGGTAGTGGATAATACAATCCAATCTAAAACTTCCATATTAGTTGTATATTTCCATTAGTAAATAGAAAATTAAAATGTATATAGCATTTAGTATCAAAACGATGCTATAACTTTTTTTCCATTTGTGTTTTTGTTGTTCCATCACTATTTTATTTGTCTAAAGCAATCATGTTTGCTAATAATCGATAAGCGCCACTAACGCCTTCTGGTAATTCTCTAAAGAAACTCAAACCTGTGTAAATGTAATTTCCTTTACCAAATTTAGCAATTACTAAACCACCCGTTTTTGAAGATTCGCCTTCATCATTGGAAGCTAAAATAGGAATAAATTCTGAACTCCATTTATTTGGATAATATAAACCTTGTTCTTGTACCCAACCAGTGAAATCTTTTTCAGTAATTTTATTCGGTTGATTAAGAACTTTATGATTTGGTGCTAAGAAAGAAACTTTTGCATTTTCATCAGTAACTCTATCTCTTGATAACTCTAAATTGTATGGTGCTATTTCTTTGGTAACCAAATTATTAGTAGTGTTATATTGAATAATTAAATTACCTCCGTTTTCTACATATTTAAACAGTGTTTTATTCTTATATTTTAATTCTTCAACCACATTAAAAGCTCTAATTCCTAAGATTACAGCATCAAATTGTTGCAGTTTTTCTGTAGAAATTTCGTTCGGATTAATCGTTGAAACTTTAAATCCAAGATTTTCTAAATTCTTGTTTACTTCATCGCCAGCACCCATAATGTAACCAATATTTTTGCCTTTAGTTTCAATATCTAATTTTACTAATTTAGATTCAGAAGGCACTAAAATGGTTTGCTTTGGAATATGTGGATATTGAATGGTAATTAATTTATCATCAAATGTTTGATTACCAATTTGAGCTTTTGCACTCAATTTTGTAGCAATTTCGGGTTTGGTTGGATAAAGAGTGAATGTAAATTTTTTCTCTTCGTTTTTAGTGGTAATTTCAAACGGAATTTCTTTTGGATTTACTTTCCAATCAGTCGGAATATTTAATGATAAAATTCCTTTTGCATTGGCTTTATGTGCTTTTACTGAAACTGTAATTTCTTTGGCTTGTGTTCCATTGAAAATAATTACTTCAGGTTCAATTTTAGTCGTAACATCAGGCAAAACAGTAAACGGAACATAGGTTTCTCCGTCATCGGGATTATTGAATTTATAGCAAATATTCTTTACAAATTCAATTGTTTTTCCTTCAATTTCAATGGTGAAAATGACAGGAAAATTAGATGAAATTTCAGGTAAAATTCGAATTGATTTATCCGAAACACGATACATTCCTTCAGTTTGTTTTTCTTTTAACCAAAACAAGTTGGAATAATCAACCGTTTCACCAATAACCACATTTTTTATTTGGAAACTTGTTTTCTCGTTGTTTTTTAAAACAGCATTTTTTGTTTCAAGTGGAAGTTGTAATGCTTTTACAGAAATCAATTTTGCATTCGATTGACTTCGGTTAATGACTTCAATATTAATGTTGAAATTACTATCTTTTGTTGTCGTTTCAGTATCGGCAACGGCTTCCATAAACAAACCACTACAAGCTTCAATGATCTTAATGATTTGTTTTGATTTGATATCTTTCCAATGCGAATCTTCTAAATTTTGAATCAAATCATACGCTTTAATCAAATTCGGAATATGAACTGACGGATTTCCAAAGTTGAAATTCTTTTCTATTTCGTATAGAATTTTTCCAATTTCATTGCCGCCTTTTACTCGATTCCAAGAAGTGTCGATTCCTTTAAAAAGATTGGTGTTGCTTGGTAAATCACCTTTTAAAAGTTCTAAATATTCGGTTTCGTCGCCACGACTTCCCAAAGTTCCAAAACCTTGGCATTTGTGCTGACTTCTACTCAAAGCGGCAATTTCGTTGTTGCTTTTTCCTTTTAACGGATAAAATACATTGGAATTAATGGCTAATAATTTTGATTTGTCGGCAGCATCAAACGCTTCCTGACTTCCATAAAACCACCATGATGTGTTGAAAAAAATACGTTTTGGTTTATATTTTACTAAATCATATGCTTCTAAACTCAACATAGCCGAAGCCGTGTGATGTCCGTGCGTAGTTCCAGGCGTGTTGTGGCTAAAACGATTCACAATAATATCTGGACGAAACGTTTCAATGACTTGAATAACATCTTCCATTACTTCGTTTTTGTTCCAAATGGCAAAAGTTTCATTTGGTTCTTTAGAAAATCCGAAATCATTTGCTCGTGTAAAAAACTGCTCGCCACCGTCAATTCTTCTAGCCGCTAATAATTCTTGCGTTCTTATGGCTCCCAATTTTTCTCGTAATTCGGTTCCAATTAAATTTTGTCCACCATCACCACGAGTTAACGATAAATAAGCGGTTTGTGCGTGGTAATGATTGGAAAAATAGGTGATAAGTTTTGTGTTTTCATCATCAGGATGTGCGGCAACATACAGCACTTTTCCAAGGAAATTAAGCTTTTGAACTTGCTCATAAATTTCAACTGAATTCAGTTTTTGTGGCGCTTGAGCTGATGCTAATATTGAAATAAAAAATATAAATATTGAAGTAAAGCTTCTTTTCATTGCAATGGTTTTGTTTCAAAAATAAGGAAATAAAAAAAAGGAAGTTTTAATCGCTTCCTTTTTAACACTATTTTATAAGTTGATTTAATCAAAAAATTCTTTTTCTTCTGTTTCTTTATAGATTACCGAAATTCCTTTTTGCATTAGTAAATTATTAGGATAGGTAATTGTTTCTCCATCGCTAGTTTTCAATACTACATAAAAAGCTTTGATATCGTCAATTTCTCCTTCAATTGGAAAATCTTTGTCGTGAATTTTGATTCTATCTCCAATTTTAAACGGATATGAAAAGAAAATAATGATTCCAGCCGTAATGTTGCTCAGAATCGACCATTGCGCGAAGGAAGCCACACCTACAACTGCAAAAACAGACGATATAAATAATAAAATTTGATCTTTTTTAACTCCCCAAATGATGGTTATAGAAATCAAGGCTAAAATGCCAAGTAATAAATTTATGTATTTGATAATCAGATTTGTACGATGTTCTAAAACTTCGTTTAATCGAGCAAAACGCTTAACAACTTTAGCAATACTAATTCGCAAAATAGTATAAACTAAAAGTACTATTAAGGTTGCAATTTCCTGATGTAAATAAGGATTATCAATTAGTTTCAGCATAATTCATTAATTTTTGAAATAACATTTCTGTTGGTAAACCCACTACATTCGTGTATGAACCTTCAATTTTTGAAATTCCGATTAACCCAATCCAATCTTGAATTCCGTAGCTTCCTGCTTTATCAAAAGGTTGGTAATTATCTAGATAATATTTAATTGCTTCATCCGATAAATCAGCAAAAGTAACTTTGGTCACACAATGAAAAACATCAGTTTTATCAATCGATTTCAAGCAAACCGAAGTAATTACTTCATGAGTTTGATTGGACAATTGTTGTAACATTTTAAACGCATCGTCATAATCTTTTGGTTTGCCCAATGCTTTTCCGTTTAACCAAACAATCGTATCACTAGTGACTAAAACATCGTTTTCATTTAATTCGTTTTCGAAAGCACTTGCTTTTAATTCGGCTAAGAAATTGGTAATTTCTTCCGCTTGTAAATGTTCGGGATAATTTTCTTCAATTTCTTTGAGGCGAATGGTATAATGTAAATCCATTTCCTTAAAAAACTGCTGTCTTCTTGGCGAACCCGAAGCTAGAATGATGTTGATTTTATTTAGTTTTTCTTTAAGCATTGGCTAATTTTAAATTGTAAACAATTACGGCAACTGATAAAATCCCGAAAAATAATATGATTTTCAAAACCAAACTTAAGTGATGAAATTCTTTCTTATTTGCAGCATTCATTAGTTTTACTCCAAAATAAATCAGTGGTCCAACGATTAGGACCATTGCATAATATACCACATAATCCAATTCAAATAAGTTTGAATTTACATAATATGCTAAAATACTAATTGAAATTATTGTTAAAACGCCAACAATTATTTTCGTTTTTTGAACTCCAATAGCGATAGGTAAGGAATTAATTCCTGATTGATAATCGCCATCCATATCTTCCATATCCTTAACGATTTCACGAATCAAATTGATGATAAAAGCGAAAATGGCATAATGCATTAAAATATCAAAAGCTTCTTTCATTCGGAAACGATTATCAACATCTATTGCCGGTAAAATATCGAATAATCCAATGATAATGATACTTGTAGAAAGCATTAACGCCACCACAACATTACCAAGAACAGGAATTTGTTTAAAACTTGTAGCATACATATAAAGTAACGTAGCGACCAAAATAAACATCGAAGCGAATGTAGGTTTGTAAATAACATTAGAAAGATAAAACCCAATTCCAACACCCACAATGGTTAAACCAATATACCAATTATAAGCCACTGTTTCCGTAATAGAAACACCAACCACACGATTTTGAGGTTTCGCAATTTCGTCGGTATCTTGATCCATAATATTATTGATGACATAACCACCAGCCGCAATACAAACAGTTGCAATCACTAATAATATGTAATTAAAATCGGTTAAAGCTAAATCTACGTATGATTGTTTTAAAAATAAATAGCGAAATACTAATTGCATGAAGGCTAGCATTAGTAAATTTTGGTATCGAATTAGTTTTAAGTATTTCATGTTTTTTGTTGTTATAGTATTGTTACACAAAGTCACACAATGTCAATCACAAAGTTTCACTGAGTTTTTTTGCGTTCTTTGGAAAAGTCTTTGTACTTATTACGTTTTAATCAAACTTCGCATCAAAATGTTCCATCCATTTGCCTTGTACTTTCATCACTTGTTCGATGACATCACGAACAGCACCTTTTCCGCCTTCAACGTGCGAAATATATTTGGATAAGCCTTTGATTTCTGGAACGGCGTTTTGTGGACATGTTGGTAATCCTACTAATTTCATTACGTGATAATCCGGAATGTCATCTCCCATATATAACACGTTTTCTGGTTTGATATTGTAAATATCAGCAAATTCTTTGAAGGTTTCCACTTTATTAGAAACACCAAGATGAATATCGGTAATACCTAAATTTCTCAAGCGAACTCGAACACCTTCATTGCTTCCGCCCGAAATAATACAAACAGTGTAGCCATTTTCTACAGCGGCTTTCATGGCATAACCATCTCTAATATTCATGTTGCGAAGCATTTCGCCTGTTGGGGTTACGTGAATAGTTCCGTCGGTTAGCACTCCATCTACGTCGAAGATAAAAGTGGTGATTTCGTTCATGAGTTCTTTATAACTTTTTGACATGTTGTATCGATTGTGTAAGTAATTGATATAGTTCTTTATATTTTGGATTTTCTAAGAAATCTAAATGTTTTTCAATGGTTTTGGTGTCGTTTCGTAATGCCGGACCCGTTTGTGCTTCATTTGGCGAAAGTTCCATAATTTTGTGGGCGGTTTCCTGAATTAACGGGTGTAACACTTCAAACGGAACGTTGTTTTCTTGGCAAATTTCATTCCCAATTTGGTACAAATGGTTCACAAAATTACAAACAAAAACAGCCGCTACGTGCAAATTTTTGCGTTGTTCAGAATTGATTCTAACTACTTTTTGGGAAATACAATTGCCTACTTTTTCTAAAAGTTGGTAATCGGCTTCATTTTCAGCTTCTAAACAAATAGGAATAGAAGCGAAGTCGATTTCTTTTCCTTTGGTAAAGGTTTGAAGCGGATAAAAAACGCCTTTTCGATTCTTATCATTCAAAATCGAAAGTTCCGACGAGCCCGAAGTATGCACTACCAAACGATTTTCGAAAGGCAACTGCGATGAAACTTCCGCAATAGCGTTATCTGAAACCGAAATAATGTACAAATCAGCCTCAGTAATTTTTTGATAATCAGAAGTAATTTTGGTTGAAGGAAGTAAATGCAATAAATGAATTGGATTACGAGCAAACGCTTGCACCAAATCGACATTTTTATCCTGTAACAACACCTGAATTAAGTGTTGGGCTACATTTCCTGAACCGATGAGTACGACTTTTATCATGTGGTAAAAATAGTGAATTTTGAGGAAATTTTGTAATGAAAATTTGATAAGATTAATGTTTGGTATTTAAGTATTTATCATATTTTTGCTGCATTAATTTCTTACAAATGAAAAAACTTTACTTTTTATTCTTTTTGATAATTGGGTTTTTAGGTAATGCACAGATTGTGAATATACCTGATGCTAATTTTAAAGCAAGGTTAATATCATTAGGTGTTGACACTAATAATGATGGTAATATTCAGTTAAATGAAGCTCATCAATTAACTTACTTGGATATTGGGGGGCAAAACATAAATGATTTAACGGGAATTAATAATTTTATTAATTTGACATTTTTAGAATCTTCAGGTAATAATTTATCGACATTGAATATAACTGGGTTGTTGAATTTAGTTAATTTAAGATGTTATAATTGTAATTTGACTTCTTTAAATTTGATTAATTTACCTAATTTAAGATCATTACATTGTTATGCAAATAATTTAACCACAATAAATTTAAGTTCATTAACAAAATTAGAACAATTGATTTGCGACAATAATCGATTAACAACTTTAGATTTAAGTAATTCGAGTAATTTAAATGAGATTCGTTGTTGGAATAATCAATTAGAAAGTTTAAATTTAAAAAATGGAAAAATTGAATCAACAATTACTATTTTTAATAATCCTAATTTACGATTTATTTGTTGTGATGAAGAACAATTAGATTATATTCAATCTCAAGTATTACAATATGGAATACTTAATTGTTCTGTTAATTCCTATTGCTCCTTCACACCAGGAGGAACATATTATAATATTTCAGGAAACACAAAATTAGACTCAAACAACAATGGTTGCGATGCTTTGGATATCAATTATTCCAATTTAAATTTTTCAATTACTGATGGAACTAATGCTGGTTCTTTAATTGCAAACCAAAAAGGAAATTATAATATACCAGTTTCCGCAGGAAATCATACTATAACTCCAAACCTTGAAAACCCTAGCTATTTTAATATTTTCCCAACTAGTTTTACTGTTGATTTTCCAACACAAACAAGTCCGTTTACGCAAGATTTTTGTGTAACAGCTAATGGAGTTCATCATGACGTTGAAGTAGTGTTGATTCCAACAGTTCCAGCTCGTCCAGGTTTTGAGGCTAATTATAAACTAGTTTATCGCAACAAAGGAAATCAAGTGGAGAATGGTAGTATTTCTTTAACTTTTGATGATGATAAATTAGATTACGTTTCTTCTAATCCGGTTTTTAATAGTACAGCGGTAAATAATTTAACTTGGGATTATACTAATTTACAACCTTTTGAAACCAGAGAAATTGCATTAGTATTAAATGTAAATTCTCCAATGGAAATACCAGCGGTAAATATTGGTGATCAAATAAATTTTCTAGCTGAAATTACACCTTTTGCCAATGATGAAGTACAATATGATAATATTTTTGCTTTAAAACAAATTGTAGTTGGTTCATACGATCCAAATGATAAAACGTGTATACAAGGAGAAACGATTACCCCAACTGAAGTGGGTAATTATGTACATTATGTAATTCGTTTTGAAAACACAGGAACTTATCCTGCTGAGAATATTGTGGTTAAAGATGTGATTGATTTGACTAAGTTTGATATTACAACGTTAGTTCCTCTAAAAAGTAGCCATGATTTTTTCACCCGTATAAGCGGAAACAAAGTAGAATTCATTTTTGAAAACATCAATTTAGATTTCAATGATGCTACGAATGATGGTTATGTGGTGTTTAAAATTAAAACATTACCAAGTTTGGTTTTGGGAGATACTTTTACAAATAACGCAAACATTTACTTTGATTATAATTTTCCAATTACAACTAATACGTACTCAACAACTGTTGCTACTTTAAGTATGCAAGATTTTGATTTTGGAACTTATTTTACCTTATATCCAAATCCGGCGAAAGACGTTTTGAATATTCAAACGAAACAAGATTTAGCGGTTAATTCCATTGAAATTTACAATCAATTAGGGCAAATTGTTATGGCGGTAACCAATGCTGTAAATGCAGTGGATGTTGCTAACTTAGCTTCAGGAACGTATTTCGTAAAAGTAAATACAGAAAAGGGTAGTGCTAATGCGAAGTTTGTGAAAGAATAAATTTTTGTCATTTCGACGAAGGAGAAATCACAACAGAAAATATAAAAAAACTCCCGATTCATTTGAATCGGGAATTTTTTTTATGATAAAACCTGACAGGTTTCCGAAACCTGTCAGGTTTATAATTTATCTCAAGCTTGCGCCTAACTGACTTTCAAAATTACCTTGTAACTTACTCATGATTTTATCAATTTGAGTATCAGTTAACGTTTTAGAATCATCTTGTAAAATGAAACTTACTGCGTATGATTTTTTACCTTCTGGTAAGTTGTTTCCGGTGTAAACGTCGAATAAATTCACATCTTTTAATAAACCTTTTTCAGTTTGTTTGGCGATGTTGTAGATTTGTTCGAATGGAACGTTTTCGTCTAACAACAAAGCTAAATCTCTACGAACTTCAGGATATTTTGGAATATCGGTAAATTTAATTTTCGTAGAAACGTATTTCTGAATCTTATCCCAAGCAAAATCAGCATACAAAACTTCTTGTTTGATATCAAAATGTTTTAAAACTGATTTTTTAACTGTTCCAAATTCTACAATTACTTCTTTTCCAACGGCTAAAGCTAATCCTTCTGCGAAAACATCATTTTCAAATGGTAATGAAGTTACTTTTTTGTCTAATCCTAAACGACTTAAAATCGTATTGATATAACCCTTAAACAAGAAGAAATCAGATTTTGATTGTGGGTTAGTCCAACTTTCGTTTTGTCTGTTTCCGGTTACTAATAATGTTAAGTGTTTGTTTTCGTCATGACCATTAGCCGTCTTGTGGTAACTTTTTCCAAATTCGAAGAATTTTAAATCACTTCTTCTTCTATTGATATTGAAAGAAACCGCTTCTAATCCAGAAAACAATAACGACTGACGCATTGCTGATAAATCGCTACTCAATGGATTTAACATCATTACATTGAATTCTTCTTTTAAGTTTTCAGAAAGTTTTACGTAATCTGGTGTAGTTAAAGAATTCGCCATCATTTCGTTGAAACCTAACGAACACAATTGATTTGCAATGATATTTTGTACTTTATATTCTTCCGTTCTTGATGAATTGGCTGTGGTAGCATTCACTTTAGAAGGAATTTTGATGTTGTTATATCCGTAAACACGTAAAATTTCTTCAATTACGTCAATTTCTCTAGTAACATCCACACGGTAAGAAGGAATTGTTAATCCTAAACCTGCTTCTGTAATACTATTTACTTTGATATCCAATGAAGCTAAAATCTTCTTAATGGTTTCTGGCTTAATTTCTTCACCAATAATTTTATTCACTTTATTGAAATGAATAAACACGCTAAAATCTTCAATCTTTTTCGGATAAATATCCACGATATCAGAAGTAATTTCACCTCCTGCCACTTCTTGTATTAACAAAGCCGCACGTTTTAAAGCGTATTCCGTAATACTAGGATCAATTCCTCTTTCAAAACGGAAAGAAGCATCCGTACTTAACGTATGTCTTTTAGCTGTTTTTCTAACTGAAACCGGATTGAAATAAGCACTTTCTAAGAAAATTGCCTGAGTTTTTTCAGAAACTCCCGAAGTTTTTCCTCCGAAAACACCTGCAATACACATTGGACCGCTTTCATCACAAATCATTAAATCTTCTTCGTGTAAGGTGCGTTCGATATCATCAAGAGTAACAAATTTAGTTCCAGCTGGAACCATTTTTACGACTACTTTATTTCCTTTTATTTGAGCGGCATCGAAAGCGTGCAAAGGTTGACCTAATTCGTGTAAAACGTAATTCGTAACGTCAACAATATTGTTTTTTGGAGTTAAACCAATCGCTTTCAAACGGTTTTGTAACCAAGTTGGAGATGGTTTAACGGTAATTCCTGAAATAGTAACACCACAATATCTTGGTGCTAATTTTTCGTTTTCAACTTTAACATCAATTTTTAAGGTACGTTTCTCTACTTTAAATTTACTTACCGAAGGCGTAATCAATTCAGAAGTAGTTCCTTTTTGTAACAACCCAGCACGTAAATCGCGAGCAACTCCCATGTGCGACATAGCATCGGCACGATTTGGAGTTAATCCGATTTCAAATACTTCATCTGTTTCAATTTCGAATACTTTTGAAGCTGGCGTTCCAGGTTTTAAATCTTCGTTCAAAATCATAATTCCGTCATGACTTTCGCCTAAGCCTAATTCGTCTTCAGCGCAAATCATTCCGTGACTTTCTTGTCCGCGGATTTTTCCTTTTTTAATTTCGAATGCGTTTCCTTCTTTGTCAAATAGCTTTGTTCCAATAGTCGCCACAGGAACTTTTTGTCCAGCAGCTACGTTTGGAGCACCACAAACAATTTGAACAGGCGCATTTCCGTCACCTAAATCAACTGTTGTGATTTTTAGTTTATCAGCATCAGGATGTTTTTCGCATGTTAACACATGACCAATCACAACGCCTTGTAAACCTCCTTTTAAACTTTCGTATTTGTCAACGCCTTCTACTTCCAAACCTAAGTCGGTAAGAATGTCGGCAATTTCTTCAGATTTTAAATCGGTTTTAATGAATTGTTTTAACCAATTGTAAGATATACGCATTTTGTATCGAATTTTAAAAGTGCAAATATAAGCTAAAGTTTAAGAGTTTGAAAGCTTAAAATTACTTTTTCAAGAACGAAATCAATCCACTAAAATAGGTTTTTTGGTCATCGTAAAACGCCATGTGACTTCCTTTTGGACAGAATAAATACGAACCATTTGGTAAGATTTTCGAAATTTCTTCCATGTGTTTTGGATCCATGGTATCGTGTTTTGCTCCGATTACTAATGTTGGGATTTTAACGTTTTTCAAATCAGCTTTTCTGTCCCATTTTTCTAATTTTCCTGAAATTCCAAATTCACTCGGACCTTGCATGGTTACATAAAGCGATTGATTCATTTTTCCTAACGAACGATTTACTGGTTCTGGCCAATCTTTTGCAGGGAAACGAAGAATGTGTTTTTCATAGAAATTCGGAAGCAATAATTCCATATATCTTGGATTGGAAAAGTCGTTATTGGCTTCAATTTTCATAAGTTCTACCAACACGTCTGGATTCATTTGTTTGGCTAACACTTCATTGGCATATTTATCGTATTCTGGACAACTTGCCATCATGTTTGAAATGATTAAGCCTTTCATGTTATTTTGATATTTTGTAGCGTATTCCATAGCTAAAATACCGCCCCAAGAATGTCCTAACAAGTAGAAATTTGTGTTGTCTAATTTCAAGGCTTTACGAACTTGTTCTACTTCTTCCACATATCTTGCCAAATCCCACATCGAAGTATCGTTTGGATTATCAGCATTTCCACAACCTAATTGATCGTAATAAATGAACTCGATGCCTTCTGCAGGTAGGAAATTCTCGAAACATTCAAAATATTCGTGCGTTGCGCCTGGACCACCATTTAAAAGCAATACTTTGATTTTTGGATTGTTCCCAATACGCTTCGTCCAAACATTAAAAGTGCCTTTTGGAGTTGTAATTGGAATGACTTTTACACCACCATTTTGAATGCTATCAGAAGATTGTGCAAAATACTCGTTTTGAGTAGCTACGGTTTCTTGTTTACAGCTTGTGAATAAAGCTATTACAAAGAGTAGGAGTGTTGTGCGGAATAGGTTTTTCATAGCTTGGTATTAAAAATTAAACTTTATTCCTCGCATTTCAAGGTGTCAAATTCAAGGTGAAGTTGTGTTGAACCATTTTGATCAACAGTAACCCATTTGTAATTAGTTAGTATATATGAATTTCCTCCGTCTAGTTTGACCCATTCATCTATTCCTTGGGCTCCATATTTCAAATCATCTTTAACACTAAATCCAATTGGAGCAACATAATTTCTACCTTTTACTAAATATTTGCATTTTGTTTCGTCTAGATTAGTTTTACTAATAAATTTAGATTTTGTAAGTTTAGGAAGTGTGTTATTAACTTCAACAGGAGTCATCGAAGTTGAACATGATACCATAAAGAATAAAATTCCAATTATTAATTTTAGCTTTTTCATTTTAAAAATAATTTTATGTAAATTATAAAATAATATCCTCAAATATACTAAATTCCGTCCAAACCCTTACAAAATCTCTTCCACGTGTTTCTTAATATTCGAAGCAATTTTTGTCATGGGTAAATCGTTGGCGTCGTTGCCAAATGGGTCTTCGATTTCTTCGGCGATTAATTCTAAACTCGCTAAAACATAAAAGATGAAAATCACTACAGGAATTACGTAGTAACCCAAACTAAATACAAATCCGAAAGGCAATGTCATCACAAAAAAGAAGATAAATTTTTTGATAAACGAACTATAAGAGTAGGGAATAGGTGTGTTTTTAATACGTTCGCATGCACCACAAATATCCGTAAACGATTGTAATTCAGAATTAATGATGTAAAATTGGTCACCCGAAATTTTTCCTGATTTGTACAAATCATTCGCTTTTTGAAACAGCATTTTTGCGACTTGATTTGGGCGATGTTTGTGGTGATCGATTTCCAAATCCAAACCTTCAAACAACATTTTGCTCACTTCTTCATTCAATAAATGTTTGGAAAGCACCGAAGCATAAGCCGGAATGACTCTTTTGAAATAATTTCTATCATTTTCTTCCGACAAATAAGCAGAAAGTTTCAATGCTAAATTTCGACTATTGTTTACTAATGAACCCCATTGTTTTCTACCTTCCCACCAACGGTCGTAGGCTGTATTGGTTCGGTAAGCCAATAATAACGACAACACAAAACCTACGGTAGTGTGCATTAGGTTTAGGTTTTTTACATGACTAGTTTCGGAAAGATTCCAATATTCTAATTCCAAATATGCGATTCCGTAGGCATAAAATCCAATAAAAAACATCATCGGAATTAATTGACGAAACGTATCCGATTCGTGAAAACGGAATATAAAAGTAATCCAGTCTTTTGGGTTGTATTGAACCATTTATTAATGTTTAAAAGTTTAGATGTTTAAGAGTTTAAAAGTTTTAAAAACTCATCATCACTTTCACAAAAATAAGATATTAATTCAATTTTAAAGTACCTGCTAATTCTTTTAAGTTAATTTCTGAAAGTTTGGTTACATATTGCGCATTCGAATAGCGAACAGAAGCTTCTACAAAGTTTTGTTGAGCAGTTCTAAATTCGATAGTAGTTATGGTTCCGATTTTGAATTTAGCTAACGTAATATCTAAGTTTTGTTTGGCGATTTCTAAGTTTTTTTCTTCCACTTTTACCAACTCTAAATTGGTTTGATAACTCGCATATAAAGATGATAATTGTGAGTTTAGGGATAATTTTTGTTGCTCTAAAAGGAATCCTGCGTTCTCCACTTGATATTTGGCTACTTTTTCGTTTCTATTTTGAAGAAAGCCATTAAAAATAGGCACTGTCGCGGTAACTCCATACACAAAACCTTGTCCCGAAGATTGCGTGATGAATCCCAAAGAAGCTTCCGAACGCGTGAAATTGTAACCAGAAGTAATTCGAACCGTTGGATAACGATTGCCTTTGACTTGTTTTAAATTCAAATCGGCTACTTTTTTAGACAGAATTTGTGCTTGCAATTGAGGATTTTGCTTTTCGGCTGTCGATTTTAATTCGTTGAAATCTAAATTTTGTTCGAAAGTAACTTCATTAGCCACTTTAAAATCGGTTTGAATATCGCGAACTAATAATTCGTTCAATCTAATTTTACTGATTTTAATGAGTTCTTTTTGTCTCAATTGCAAACTTAAATCGCTATTCAAATCTACTTGTGCATTCAAAACTTCTAATTTTGAAGCTTTTCCAATGCTAAAACGATTTTGAGCGGTAGTTAAACGTTGGTTTGAAATTACAATCGCGGTATCAATCGAAGCTAAAACTTGCTGTTGTTGTACCAAATCGAAATACGTAGTATACACATCGCTAATTCGGGTTAAAATAGCAGTTTGTAATTCGGCTTTTCCTTGTTGTTCTAGAACGTTTAATTGCTCTTTTCGGGCAAACATACTTAAACCATCGAAAATTGTCCAATCTAATCCAATACCATAGCTCAAATTCATGTTTTTGGCATTGTCTAATTCTCTCACAGTTCCGTCGCCTTGCGTTTGTTTGGTATCTAATTGACTGTTATTGTTGGTAAAATTCGCATTCAACGAAGGCAACATTCCAGCATTGGCTAAATTGTTATTGGTAGCATCAATTTTGGAATTATTTTCAGCGATTTTAATATCGTAATTGTTTTCCAAGGCGATTTTTACCGCATCTTCAAGTGAAAGCAGTTCTTGTGCTTGCGCTGAAAATCCGATAATCACAAATAATAAGCTTGTATATAAATTTCGCATATTTTATTTCTCTAAAGCGTCTAAATTATCAAATTCTGGTCGGTGTTTTTTAGCTTTCGACCACATTAAATAGATGGCTGGAATTACGAATAAGGTTAAAATTAACGAAAACATCGTTCCACCCACAATTACAACTCCCATTCCCATTCTACTTGCCGAAGCCGCTCCAAGCGATAAAGCAATTGGTAAAGCTCCCAAAGCAATGGCTAAACTGGTCATTAAAATTGGACGTAAACGCGCTTCTGAAGCTTCTAAAATCGCATCGTATTTCGATTTTCCTTGTTCTCGAAGTTGGTTGGCAAATTCGACTATAAGAATTCCGTTTTTGGTAACGAGCCCAATCAGCATGACGGTTCCAATTTGACTAAAAATATTCCATGTTTGTCCAAATAACCAAAGCGAGAATAATGCACCAGCTACCGCCATTGGTACCGTTAAGATAATAATAAATGGGTCAATGAAACTTTCAAATTGTGCGGCTAAAATCAAATAGATTAATAATAACGCCAATCCGAATGCGAAAGATGTGTTCGAACTACTTTCTACGAAGTCACGAGATTCACCACCTAAATCGGTCGTAAAAGTATCGTCTAACACTTTTTCTTTGATTTCGTCCATAGCGTTGATACCGTCAATCATACTTTTTCCTGGAGCTAAACCTGCAGAAACAGTTGCCGACATATATCTATTGTTATGAAATAATTGCGGTGGATTACTTTGTTCTTCAACCTCAACTACGTTATCTAATTGAATTAATTCGCCCGCTTTGTTTTTTACAAACATCGAAGTTAAATCCAATGGAGCATCGCGGTCTTTCTCATCAAATTGTCCAATAACTTGATATTGTTTTCCATTTTGCATGAAATAACCAAAACGTTGACCGCTTAACGATAATTGTAATGTTTGCGCCACATCTAAAACCGAAATCCCTAAACTTTCTGCTTTTTCACGATTAATCGTTACGTTGATTTCAGGTTTATTGAATTTCAAATTCACATCCACATTCGAGAAAGTTTCCTTTTTACTTGCTTCTTCCATGAATTGCGGAATCTTTTCTCTTAATTTTTCAAAATTCGGAGCTTGAATGATGTATTGAATTGGTAAACCACCACGTCTGTTTACCGAAATCGTTGGTTGTTCCGAAACGTTTACTTTGGCTTGTGGATATTTTTTAGTCATTTTATTCAAATCATCCACAATTTCTTTTTGAGAACGCTCTCTTTCACTCGGATCAACTAAAGCTAAACGAACCCTTCCAGCATTTACTGAAGAAGACAAAAATCCTGGTGAAGTAATTACCAAAGCTACTTTTTTCTCTGGAATCGAATCGTTGATTAAATCAGACAATTCTTCCATAAAACGGTCGGTGTATTCGTAAGTAGAACCTTCAGGAGTTGTTACGCTAATAACACCTAAACTTCTATCATCGTAAGGAGCTGTTTCCTTTGGAAGAATTGCAAAGAATAACACAATCAACCCGATACAAACTCCAATAATTGGAAAACTCAACCATTTTCTTTTTAAGAATTTAGTCAACGCATTAGCATATCCTGTATTTAAACCTACAAAGAAAGGTTCTGTAGCTTCATAGAATTTCGTTTTCTTTTGTTCGCCACCTTTCATCAAATAGGCGTTCAACATTGGTGTTAATGTTAATGATACAAAGGCAGAAATCAGTACGGCGGCACCAATGACGACACCAAACTCTCGGAACAATCGTCCAACGAAACCTTCCAAGAAAATAATCGGTAAGAAAACTGCTGCTAACGTTACTGAAATCGAAATTACAGCAAAGAAAATTTCGTTTGAACCTTTGATTGCTGCTTCGATTGGCGACATGCCTTCTTCAACTTTTTTGAAGATGTTTTCGGTAACTACAATTCCGTCGTCCACTACTAATCCTGTCGCTAAAACAATCGCTAACAACGTTAATACATTGATGGAAAAGCCACACAAATACATAATAAAAAATGTAGCAATCAAAGAAACGGGAATATCAATTAAAGGTCGGAATGCGATTGACCAATCTCTAAAGAATAAAAAGATAATAATGATTACTAAAATAACTGAAATGGCTAATGTTTCGGCAACTTCAACTACTGATTTTTTAATAAAAATGGTATTATCTAAAGCAATATCTAATTTGATATCACTCGGTAAA
Organism: Flavobacterium sp.; assembly: GCA_003497625.1. Taxonomy (GTDB): domain Bacteria; phylum Bacteroidota; class Bacteroidia; order Flavobacteriales; family Flavobacteriaceae; genus Flavobacterium. The sequence goes on from DNNO01000020.1 coordinate 285,040, forward strand.
TCTTTCTTTAATTTGTCAACTTCGGCATAAAATTGTTCTGCAATTTCCAAATAATTAGTTCCTGGTTGCGGAATAATAGCCACGGCCACCATCGGATTTCCTGATTCGGTGAACTTGGTTTCTAAATTTTCAGAAGCTAAAACGGCATAACCAATATCGCTTAAACGAACAGTTTTGTTGGCATCTGAAACAATGATAATGTCATTGAATTCCTTTTCAGTAGATAAATTTCCAAGCGTTTTTACCATTAATTCGGTATTCGCTCCTGTCAATTTTCCTGATGGCAATTCTACATTTTGTTTGTCCAAAGCATTTCGAACATCAGCCACCGTGATTCCGTAAGCATTCAATTTGATTGGATCCATCCAAATACGCATCGAATAACGTTTTTGTCCCCAAATTTGTACGCTACTCACACCTGGAATCGTTTGAATTCGTTCCGAAATTACGTTTTCAGCATAATCACTTAACTCCAAAGCATTTCTAGTTTGACTTTGAACCGTCATCGAAATAATGGCATCAGAGTCAGCATCCGATTTGGCAACTACGGGTGGTGCATCGATATCTTGCGGTAAACTTCTAACAGCCTGAGATACTTTATCACGAACATCATTAGCAGCTTCTTCTAGGTTTTTCTCTAATTTGAATTCGACCGTAATATTACTTGAACCTTGATTACTCGAAGACGTTATGTTTCGAATACCATCAATAGAATTAATGGCTTTTTCAAGTGGTTCAGTAATTTGCGATTCGATAATATCGGCATTGGCTCCAGTGTAATTCGTTCGAACATTAATTACGGCAGGATCAATCGATGGGAATTCGCGAACGCCCAAATAACTGAATCCTAAAATACCAAAAAGTATAATCAACAAATTGATTACAATGGTAAAGACGGGTCTTTTTATACTTAAAGTAGATAAACTCATTTGTAAGTGGGAAGTTAGAAGTTAGAAGTGGGAAGTTTTTCTTGTTTTACTTTAACTTTAATATCAGCTTCGTCTTTTAAAGCCATAACGCCAGAAGTTAAAATCGTATCGCCAGATTTTATGCCTTGTGTAACAATTACGTCTTTATCGGTTCTGGCAATAGTTTCAATTTTTACTTCTTTTGCTTTTCCGTTGTTAGCAATATAAACCACTTTTCCGTCTTGAACAGGAACAACTGCTTCAGAAGGAATTTGAATTGCTCCTTTGATGTTTTTCAATGGAAGTTCTATAGTGGCAAATGTTCCCGCTAATAATTTTCCATTTGGATTTTCAGCAATCGCTCTAATTTTTAACGTTCGTGTTGAAGTTTCAATTTCAGGTTCGATAGCGTAAATTTTAGCTGTAAATTTTTCAGTATTATTTGGAATCGTAAATTGAATAGGAGTATTGTTTTCCACTACCGAAGCATATTTTTCAGGAATGGAGAAACTAATTTTCACTTGATTTGAGCTTACTAATTTGGTGATTAGAGTTGTAGGAGTTACGTAAGTTCCGGGAGAAATGTTCCGTAATCCAATTTTACCAGAAAATGGTGCTCTTATACTTGTTTTTGCAATTTGCGCTTGAATCAATTGAGTTTGCGCTTTTAGACTTCTAAATTCTGCACTTGCAATTTCGTATTCTTCTTGACTAATAGCTTCTTTTTGAAGTAATAGTTTAGCTCTTCTTTCATTTTCGGAAGCTAAACTTTGACGGGTTTGAGCTTGCGAAAGTTGTGCACGAAGTTCGATATCATTTACTTTTAATAAAACTTGCCCTTTGCTCACATTTGTACCTTCGGTAAAATAAATTTTTTCTACAATTCCAGAAACCTCACTTCTAATTTCCACATTTTCATTGGCTTCGATTGAACCTGAAAGGGAAATAGTATTGGCAAAATTAGTTTCGGAAACTACAATGGCATCAACCACCATTGGAGGTTTTTTATCACCTTTTCCGCCACCTTTTTCAGATTCGGAACTGTTTTTTGTAATTCTATATCCAATTAAACCAACAAGAGTCAAAGTGATTAGCGTGATGCTTATAGTTTTTATTTTCATGATAGTAAGCTAAACTTAGATTTTATACAAAACTAGGTTTTACTAAATAATTATGCCAAAACCTTACCATTTATTTAACATAGTTGTAGGTACAAATGTTTTAAAAATTTGAGATTTATTTATAAAAGTTATGAAATAGGTGTTGAAATTTACTTTTTGTTATAATTTTTCTACACTTCGTTACATTAAATGGAATTTAGCTAATGTAATTCCAAATAGTTTTTTTCTTGCTCAACTCTATAAATGCTTCTCGAAGTTTTGAATGCTCAGGTTTTTCCATTGGAGCATCGTCTTTTAACAATTTTATGGCATGATGTCTTGCTAATTGTAAAATCTCTTTGTCCTTAACTAAATCCGCAATTTGAAGATTTAATACACCACTTTGTTGTTTGCCCATAATATCACCCGGACCACGTAATTTCAAATCGACTTCCGAAATTTCGAAACCATCATTGGTACGAACCATCGTTTCCATTCGGATTTTACTGTCATTGCTAAGTTTGTGACTCGTCATTAGTATACAATAACTTTGTTCAGCACCACGACCCACACGACCTCTTAATTGGTGTAATTGCGATAAACCAAAACGCTCCGCACTTTCAATTACCATTACGGAAGCATTGGGTACATTTACACCAACTTCAATCACAGTTGTTGCCACCATAATATTGGTTTTTCCTTCTGAAAAGCGACGCATTTCTTCATCTTTATCGGTAGGTTTCATTTTCCCGTGAACGATAGAAATGGAATATTGAGGTAAAGGAAAATCTCTAGAAATACTTTCGTAACCGTCCATTAAATCTTTGTAATCCATTTTTTCTGATTCTTGAATTAGCGGATACACAATATATACTTGACGACCTTTCGCAATTTCATCTTTCAAAAATTTCCAAACCTTCAATCGGTTCGAATCATAACGATGCACCGTTTGAATCGGTTTTCTACCAGGAGGCAATTCATCTATTACGGAAATATCCAAATCGCCATATAAACTCATGGCTAAGGTTCGAGGAATAGGGGTGGCGGTCATGACGAGAACGTGAGGTGGAACATCATTTTTCTTCCAAAGTTTAGAACGTTGTTCTACACCAAATCTATGTTGTTCATCAATAATCGCTAAACCTAAATTATGAAATTGAACTTTGTCTTCTAACAAAGCATGAGTTCCAATTAAAATATCTAAAGTTCCGTTTTCTAAAGCTTCGTGAATGATTTTTCGCTCTGCAGTTTTAGTAGAACCTGTTAGAATTTTTATTGTGATGTTTAATTCTTTTGCTAACTCAGTAATTCCATTAAAATGTTGATTGGCTAGAATTTCGGTTGGTGCCATCAAACAACTTTGAAAGCCGTTATCTTTTGCCAAAAGCATGCACATTAAAGCCACAATAGTTTTTCCAGAACCTACGTCGCCTTGGAGTAAACGATTCATTTGGGCGTTGCTACCTAAATCATTTCGGATTTCTTTTAATACTCTTTTTTGAGCATTTGTTAAGTCGAAAGGCAGATGATTATTATAAAAATCGGTGAAGTTTTCGCCTACGCGTTCAAAAGGCATTCCTTTGATTTTATGTTTGCGAATCAGGTTCTTCGTAATCAATTGCAATTGGATGAAAAACAACTCTTCAAACTTCAATCGGAATTGTGCTTTTGCCAACAAATCTTGACTTTTCGGAAAATGAATATTGAATAAAGCGGCATTTTTAGGAATCAACTTCAATTCGTCTAAAAGATAATTGGGTAAGTTTTCCGAAAATAACGCTTGGGTTTCCACAAACAATTGTTGCATCATTTTATTGATGACTTTGTTCGAAATGCCTTTATTAGCTAACTTTTCCGTACTAGGATAAACCGGTTGCATTGCGGAACGTAGACTAGCTTTATGTTCTTCTAACAATTCCATTTCGGGATGTGCCATGTTGTATGTAGCTCCAAATTGGGTTACTTTTCCAAAAATCACATACGGAATATTAATTTTGATGCTTTCTCGAATCCATTTTTGCCCTTGGAACCAAACGAGTTCCATTTGACCTGTATCGTCAACAAAAGTGGCAACTAATCTCGAACGTCCTTTGCCTTGTTCAACCGTTTTGATATTGATGATTTTCCCAACAATTTGTACTTCGGAATTGCTGTTTTGGAGTTCGTTTATTTTGTAATAACGCGTTCTATCAATATAACGATTTGGGAATAAATTCAGTAAATCTGCATATTTATGAATACCCAACTCCTTGCGCAATAAATCACCACGTTGTGGACCAACGCCTTTGAGATATTCTATGGGAGTTTCGAGTAAGTTCATTTGAGTATTCAGTCTTTTTTCTTTATTCTTTTCTCTTTGTTCTTCAAAAAACGAAGATAGTTTATAATTTGTTAATTTAGAAATCGCCACAAAAAAAACTAGTTTGTTGTAAACAAACACCAATAAAAAAAGGCGATAACATATGACAAAAAAAAACAATAATTAGCTCCATATGAAATCAGTGAAATTGAAAATGTTTATATTCGTACATTATTAAAATCCATCAAGATGTTTCGTATTCTTTTAGCCTTGTTTTTCATTAATTTGTCATTTGGTCAACAAATTGATAAAGTTGATTTTATAAGTTGTGAAGCTTTATTATTTCCGGATGCTTCTGAAAAGTCAATTACTGGAAGAATTTCTTATGAATTCAAAGTAAAAAAAGCAATTGATACCATAAAGATTGATGCTAAAAGCATGGAATTTTCAGAAGTAATCATTAATGGAAAAGTGGTGAAATTTAAAAATTCTGGAAAAACATTGGATTTATTTGAAGGGTTTAAGAAAGGAAAAAATAAACTAACTTTTAGTTATTCTGCCAAACCGAAGCAAACTTTATATTTTACTGGTGATTTTTCAAATGGAACTGGTCAAATTTGGACACAAGGACAAGGACGTTATACTAGCTATTGGTTGCCAAGTTTTGATGATGTAAATGAGAAAATGATTTTTAATATTTCTGTTGAATTTAGAAATGATTTTCCAGTAATTTCAAATGGTGCTTTTATCTCAAATAAGTACAATTCGAAGGGGAATTTAATTACTTGGAATTATCAAATGCAAAAACCAATGTCTTCTTATTTAGTGATGTTAGCCATTGGAAATTTTGCAAAACAAACTACAACCACTAAATCAGGAACGCCATTAGAATTTTATTTAGATAAAAACGATGTTTCTAAATTTGAACCAACCTATCGCTATTCTAAAGAACTATTCGATTATTTGGAGCAAGAAATAGGAGTGAAGTATCCTTGGGGCATTTACCGTCAAGTTCCTGTTCGTGATTTTTTGTATGCGGGAATGGAGAATACGACTTCAACCATTTTTGCACAAGATTTTGTGGTGGACTCAATAGGTTTTAACGATAGAAATTATGTCAACGTAAACGCTCATGAGTTAGCGCATCAATGGTTTGGCGATTTGATTACGGCACAATCAGGAAAACATCATTGGTTACAAGAAGGTTTTGCGACTTATTATGCGTTATTGGCTGAACGTCATTTGTTTGGAGATGATTATTTCTACGAAGAATTAAATGATTATGCCGAACAATTAAAACGTGCTTCCAAAACTGATACGATTCCGGTGATGAATGAAAAGGCGAGTTCATTATCTTTTTATAAAAAAGGGGCTTGGGCGTTGCATGTGATGCGAGAAGATATTGGGGCTAAGAATTTTCAAAAAGCAGTTAAAAAGTACTTAAAGAAATACCAATACAAAAACGTGAACACCGATGATTTCTTGAAGATTGTAAAAGAGGTTTCGGGTTATGATGTGGAAAATTTCAAAAAGGTTTGGTTAGAAAAAGCTGGATTTGAAATGGAAATCGCTCAAAAATATCTATCAAAAAACAAATTTATTCAAGATTATTTTGCTTTGAAGAAAAGTAAAAAATCATTAGTCGAATTGACAGAAATTTTGAAATCAGATGCCTATTATCCTATCAAACAATACATAGTATATCAAACGCGAAATGTTCCTTTTGATGAACGAAAAGTGATTTTAGAAACCGCTTTAGCTACAAATGACATTTTGGTTAGAAGAGCTGTTGCAGAATCTACACTAGTAATTCCTGAAGCTTTTAAATTGCAATATGAAACGTTGTTGAATGACAATTCGTATCAAACAAAAGAAATCGCTTTAACCAATTTATGGAAAAACTTTCCAGAAGACCGTTTGCGTTATTTAGAACAAACCAAAGAGATTGTTGGGAATAATGATAAAAGTTTCCGCTTGACTTGGTTAGCTTTAGCAATGAATACTGAAAAGTTGCAAGAACAAGTGAAAACTACGTCATATAATCAATTGTTGGATTTTGCTTCTGAAAACTACGAAAGTTCAGTTCGTCAAAATGCCTTAGAGTTGTTATTACAAATGAATCCAAATGATGAAAAAGTAATTGAATTATTGTTTAAAGCAACGGTGCATCACAAATGGCAGTTTACCAAGTTTGGAAGAGATAATGTTCGCTTATTACTTAAAAAACCGGAATACAGAACAATAGTTGAAAGATTAGCTGCAACTTCAGAGGAAAGTATGAAGGAATTGTATTTGAAGTTTTTGAATGAGAAATAAAAAAATCCCGAGCTTCAACTCGGGATTTGTATTTAAAATACTCTTTTCAATTCTTCTTTCAAATAACTAATTGCAATATTACTTGGAGCTTCGGTTTCGGTTAACTCAATCATAATGGCTTCTCTTAGTTTATCTGCATCAGCAACATCTTCGCGAAGTGCATTTTTTCGAATCATTTGCACTGTACTATTTTTTGCTTTTAACACGATATCCCAAGTTTCCGCAGTCAAATAAATTTGTTGGGTTAAATTATGCTCAAATTCAGTTTGAATGTGGTGCGATAATAATGTAGCATAGTCGTCTTTACTTTTTCCTGTTGGAGCCACACGCATTAATAATTGAGACGGATTGATTCGCTCTAACAACAAAACCATTCGCTCATAAGCTTGCAAACGAATTGGTAACGCTTGTTTTTGATTTTCTCTTAATAATTCAAATTTGCGTTTACTTTCTTCGCTGTTATAAAATTTTTGCATCATTACAAAAGCGACACCACCAGTAATTAAAGCAGGTATTGTGTAAGCAGCAATTTCTAATAATTTATCTTCGATTGTCATTTTTAAGTTGGTTTAATTTCATCGCAAATTAAGATTAAAAAATTTAATTTTCAAATTAGAATTTCAGTTGTTTGTATTAATCTTAATAAGAGTTAATAACTTCTTTTGTATTAACCCTTTTCATGATGTATTTTTGTAAATTAGTTAAAAAGTTATAGTACACTATGAAAGAAATGCAACGATATATTAGCCAATTAAACGAAGCACAGCAAGCACCTGTTTTGCAAAAAGACGGTCCCATGATTGTTATTGCGGGCGCAGGTTCTGGTAAAACACGTGTGTTAACCGTTCGTATTGCTAACTTGATGAGTCAAGGAGTTGATGCATTTAATATTTTAGCTTTAACTTTTACCAACAAAGCCGCACGTGAAATGAAAAAACGTATTGCGGATATTGTTGGAACTAACGAAGCTAAAAACCTTTGGATGGGAACTTTTCACTCGGTTTTTGCTAAGATTTTACGTAGTGAGGCTGATAAACTAGGATATCCCTCTAATTTTACGATTTACGATTCTCAAGATTCATTGCGTTGTTTAGGTGGCATTATTAAAGAAATGCAATTGGATAAAGATATTTACAAACCAAAGCAAATCTTAGGTCGAATTTCATCCTATAAAAACTCCTTAATCACCGTAAAAGCCTATTTCAATAATCCCGAATTACAAGAAGCCGATGCGATGAGTAAAAAACCACGTATGGGTGAAATTTATCAACAATATGTAGAGCGTTGTTTTAAATCGGGTGCTATGGATTTTGATGATTTGTTATTGAAAACCAATGAATTATTAAATCTTTTTCCAGATGTTTTAGCCAAATATCAAGATCGATTTAGATACATTTTAGTAGACGAGTACCAAGATACGAATCACTCACAGTATTTGATTGTTCGAGCCTTATCAGATAGATTTCAGAATATTTGTGTGGTAGGCGATGATGCACAAAGTATTTATGCCTTCCGTGGTGCGAACATCAACAATATTTTAAATTTCCAGAAAGATTACGAAAACGTGCAATTGTATCGTTTGGAACAAAATTATCGTTCATCAAAAAACATTGTAGAAGCTGCGAATAACGTAATTGACAAGAATAAAACTAAGTTAGATAAAATCGTTTGGACATCAAATGATGACGGACCAAAAATAAAAGTCCACCGTAGTTTAACTGATGGAGAAGAAGGTCGTTTCGTTGCGGCAACCATTTTCGAACAGAAGATGCAAAACCAAATGTTAAACGGACAATTTGCTATTTTGTATCGTACGAATGCGCAATCTCGTGCTATGGAAGATGCGTTGCGTAAACGCGATATCCCGTACCGAATTTACGGTGGTTTATCATTTTATCAACGTAAGGAAATTAAAGATGTTTTAGCCTATTTGCGTTTGGTGATTAATCCAAAAGACGAAGAAGCTTTAGTGCGTGTAATTAATTATCCAGCAAGAGGAATTGGAGATACTACGGTTGAGAAATTAACGGTTGCGGCAAATCATTATAAGCGTTCTATTTTTGAAGTAATGGAACACATTGATAAGATTGATTTGAAATTAAATGCAGGTACAAAAGCCAAGTTGAATGATTTTGTGACGATGATTAAAAGTTTTCAAGTTATCAATGAAAATCAAGATGCGTTTTTTTTAACCGATCATGTTACGAAGAAAACCGGATTAGTTCAAGAATTGAAGAAAGACGGAACTCCGGAAGGAATTGCTAAAATTGAAAACATAGAAGAATTATTAAACGGTATTAAAGATTTCACTGAAGGTCAAAAAGAAATCGATGGTGCTAGAGGTGCTTTAGCCGAATTTTTAGAAGACGTAGCTTTAGCCACTGATTTAGATAAAGATACAGGTGATGACGATAGAGTAGCGTTAATGACGATTCACTTAGCGAAAGGATTAGAGTTTCCACATGTATTTATTGTGGGATTGGAAGAAGATTTGTTTCCAAGTGCGATGAGTTTGAACACCCGAAGCGAATTAGAAGAAGAACGTCGTTTATTTTACGTAGCCTTAACGCGAGCCGAACATCAAGCGTATTTAACTTATGCGCAATCGCGTTATCGTTGGGGAAAATTAGTAGATAGCGAACCTTCGCGTTTTATTGAAGAAATCAACGACCAATATTTAGAATATTTGAATCCCGTAGACTCGGGTTATCGTTACAAACCAGTTATGGATATTGATGTTTTTGGTGATATTGATAAATCTAAATTGCGTTTAGCAAAACCAACTGCAGGAACACCACCAAAATATTTAACAAGAGATGAACCTGTTTCTTCAGCAAATATTAGAAGATTAAAACCCGTTTCAAGCAATTCAGGAAGTTCAAATGTAGTAGATGCTAATTTAAACGTTGGTAATATTGTAATGCACGAACGTTTTGGAAAAGGACAAATTGTAAATATTGAAGGAATAGGAGCCGATAAAAAAGCAGAAATTCGTTTTGATGTAGGTGGATTGAAAAAATTGTTATTGCGATTTGCGAAATTGGAAGTGATTGGATAATAGCTTTAGGCATTAAGCTTAAGGCATAAAGCATAAAATTATGTCAGAAATTATAAAAATATACGAAGACAAACCCAGCGAAGCGGCTATTAAAAAAGTTGTTGCCGTTTTGAAAGACGGCGGTTTAGTCATTTATCCAACCGATACCGTTTATGGTTTAGGTTGTGATATTACCAATTCTCGTGCATTAGAAAAATTAGCTAAAATCAAAGGAATTAAGTTGGAAAAAGCGAATTTCTCCTTCGTTTGTTCGAGTTTGAGTAATCTTTCTGATTATGTGAAACAAATTGACACATCGACTTTTAAAATTTTAAAACGCGCTCTGCCTGGACCGTACACGTTTATTTTACCAGGAAATAACGATTTACCAAAAGAATTCAGAAAAAAGAAAACAGTCGGAATTCGTGTTCCTGCTAATAATATTGCGTTACAAATTGTAGAAATGCTTGGAAATCCTATTGTTTCCACATCCATCCACGATGAAGATGAGGTGATTGAATACTCAACTGACCCAGAATTAATCTTCGAAAAATGGAATAACAAAGTAGATTTGGTTATCGATGGCGGTTACGGAGACAATGTGGCTTCAACCATTATAGATTTAACAGGCTACGAACCGGAAGTCATTCGTGAAGGAAAAGGAAGTTTGGATGTAATATAAAAAAACGCCTCAATCACTTGAGGCGTTTTTTTATATTTTAAAGGTAAATTATTTCCCTTCTAAGTTTTTCATTTCCTTTTCTAACATATCGTAGAATTGGTCAATTTTTGGCATAATGATGATGCGAGTTCTTCTGTTTTTTGCTCTGTTAGCAGGAGAATCGTTTTCCACTAAAGGAATGTACGAACTTCTTCCCGCTGGAATTAATTGTTTTGGACTAACACCTAATTCTTTGTGTAAAACTCTTACGATTGAAGTTGCTCTTTTTACTGATAAATCCCAGTTGTCTAACAAAACTGCATTTTTAATCGGCACATTGTCGGTGTGACCTTCCACCATACATTCGAAGTCTGGTTTACTGTTGATTACTTTAGCCACTTTTCCTAAGACACCTTTTGCTTTGTCGCTTACTTCGTAACTTCCCGATTTGAATAATAAATTATCAGCAATCGAAATCATAACCACTCCTTTTTCAACATTGATATTGATGTCTGGATCGTCAATTCCAACTTCACGTTTTAAACTTGTAACTAAAGCTAACGTAACACTGTCTTTTTTAGTTAAAGCGTCTTGTAAACGTGTGATTTTTAAATCTTTTTCTTTTAAACTTTCTAATGATTTTTCAAGATTTTCAGCCCCTTTTGTAGTTAAAGTGGTTAAATTCCCCATGTTATTGATTAAGTCAGTATTGTTTTTCTTAAGAAAATCAACTTGACTCGCTAACGCTTCTCTTTCCGTTAAACAAGTGTTTAATTTTACCGTTGCGGTGTTTAATAAATCTTGAATCTCTTTGTTTTTAGCCTCTAATTCGGTGAATTTCTTTTTTGAAACACACGAACTTAATGAAATAGCGGCTACTGCGGCGAATAACATTACTCTTCTCATACGATAATTATTTTTTTACAAAATTAAATGGAAATTGTTAAAAAATAGCTTTTTTAAACCTAAACTATTGTTAAAAAAGGTCAGCAAAGACCTTGCCATTCTTGATAAAGTAACGATAAACGATACTATTTATTTTGTAGTAATTTGATTTTTGAGTTGTATTACGTTTCTTATAAAATTGAAATACAAGATGATAAAATGTAAAATGCGCTTCAATAATTGCCCAAAAGTGTTTAAATTTTCCTTTCAAAATAAATTGAATTCCCGCTAATCCATCTAAACATAAGCGCATAAAAAGGATTGGAAACAATTGATTTTTTGGTAAATTCTTTGTTAACATTAATAATGAATTTCTGAAATTCAAGAACGTTTTTCTCGGATTTCCTTCGTTTAAAGTAGCACCACCAACGTGATAAACTATTGATTTTGATGTGTATTTTGTTTTATAACCTAAGTTAAATGCTCTCCAACACAAGTCAATTTCTTCTTGATGGGCAAAGAAATCATCATCAAAACCTTTTAGTTTTCGAAAGACTTCTTTTCTAATAAAAAAACAAGCTCCGGTTGCCCAAAAAATTTCGATTTCATCATCGTATTGCTGTTTATCTTCTTCAATAGTATCGAAAATTCGTCCACGGCAAAAAGGATAACCAAATTTATCAATAAAACCACCAGCGCCACCAGCATATTCAAAATGGGTTTTCTTTTTGAAGTCTAATAATTTAGGTTGGATAATCGCAGTTTCGGGTTGCGTTTCAAATATATTTAAAACAGGAGCAAGCCAATTTTCAGTAACTTCAATGTCGGAATTGACTAATGCGTAATATTCTTCTTCAACATATTTCAACGCTTCGTTATAGCCTTTTGCAAATCCAAAGTTCCCAGTATTTTGAATAATTTTTACTGTAGGAAATTGGTTTTGAATTACTTCAATAGAAGCATCAGTCGAGGCATTATCGGCTACATAAATCGTGGCTTCATCAGAAAACGCAATTACTGAAGGTAAAAACTGTTCTAATAGTTTGGCACCGTTCCAATTTAATATGACTACTGCTATTTTTTTCATTGATTTGAATATTCTGGAAGTTCTTTCAAGAAAACATATTTTTCATTCTCAAAATCCATTTGACAAAAATAATGATTTAGTCCATTGGTAACCATTAAATATTTCGCTTTCAACACTAAATTATAACGCGCAATTTGGTCAAATGTTTGTTGGGAAATGGGAACTTCTGGTGCTTTACATTCAATTAGTAAAAATATTTCTCCATTTGGTTGAAAAACCACACCATCATATCGTTTGCTTAAATCGTTAATTTTGATTAATTTCTCAACGTTGATATAGGATTTTGGATACTTTTTATCTTGCAACAAAAATTGAACTACGTGTTGACGCACCCATTCTTCTGGAGTAAGAAGAATAAATTTTTTTCTAATTTCATCAAAAATAGACACTTTATTTTCACTATTTTTGAACCGAAAGGAATAAACTGGAAAGTTCAACTTTTGCATGAAGCAAAAATAGTTATTTTAAACAAACTGCCAACTGCTACTGAACACTGAATACTTAAAACAATGGATGAAGTAATTCAAATTACAAAAGATATAAAAGCCGGAAACATCAAACCCATTTATTTTTTTATGGGCGAAGAACCCTATTATATTGATAAATTAACTGATTTTATTGAGCAAAATGTGTTACAAGAGCACGAACGCGATTTTAATCAATCTATTTTATATGGTCGTGATGTTACGATGGAAGATGTGATTGGAAGTGCTAAACGTTTTCCAATGATGGCCGACCGACAAGTAGTGGTGGTTAGAGAAGCGCAAGAGTTATCACGTACTATTGATAAATTAGAAGCGTATGCCGAAAATCCTCAGCCTACAACGGTTTTGGTTTTTGCATACAAATACAAGACATTAGACAAACGTAAAAAAGTCACTAAACTTTTAGATAAAGTAGGAGTAGTTTACGAAAGTAAAAAGTTATACGAAAACCAAGTTAGCGAATGGATTAAAAGAGTTTTGTCAGGACAAGGTTACAGCATTGAACCCAAAGCAGCGGCTATTTTAGTTGAGTTTTTAGGAACCGATTTGTCTAAAATCAATAATGAATTAGAAAAATTAAAAATCATTTTACCAAAAGGACATACTTTTACACCAAAGGACATTGAAGAAAACATTGGTTTTAGTAAAGATTACAATAACTTCGAATTACGAAAAGCTATTGGTGAAAAAGACCAATTGAAAGCCTACAAAATAATAGATCATTTCTCTCAAAATCCAAAAGATAATCCGTTAGTGGTTACTACTGGATTGGTATTTGGTTTCTTTTCACAATTATTACAATATCACGGATTAAAAGATAAATCGCAGTTTAATGCGGCTAAAGTTTTAAAAGTGAGTCCTTATTTTGTAAAAGATTACGAAGTAGCATTCAGAAATTATCCAATGAAAAAAGTTAGTGCTATTGTTGCAGCTTTACGCGATATTGATGTAAAAAGTAAAGGAGTTGGTGCTTCATCAATGTCGCAACACGATTTATTAAAGGAATTATTGATTAAAATTTTCAATTAATTCAAATGATAAAAAGTTTAAAAATTTGTACCTTCGCAATCCTAAAATTTACAAAACTTTAGTTAAAAATACTTAATTATGGGAATGAATAAAAATACAATATTGGCTTGGGCTACTTTCATTATGATTTTAATGGGATTACTTTTAATTGGATTAGGAATTTATCGTTATGCCGATGTTGCTGGTTGGGGATTTGCAGCGGTAGGAGTTGGTTTCTTTGCCATTGCTTGGGTTTTCAACGCTTTAAAAGGAAGAGTTTAACGATACAATTTAAAAAATTAATAAAACAAACATACCATTATGTCAGACGATAAGAAAGTGATTTTCTCAATGCAAAAATTGAGTAAAACCTATCCAGGAGCAGATAAACAAGTACTAAAAAATATATATTTAAGTTTCTTTTACGGAGCAAAAATCGGTATTCTTGGATTAAATGGTTCAGGAAAATCTTCATTATTAAAAATTATTGCTGGAGTTGATAAAAACTATCAAGGTGATGTAGTTTTTCAACCAGGTTATACTGTTGGATATTTAGAACAAGAACCGCTTTTAGATGAAACTAAAACGGTAATCGATATCGTTCGTGAAGGTGCTGCAGAAACATTTGCTTTATTAGAAGAATTCAATAAAATTAACGACGATTTCGGTTTGCCTGAAGTATATGAGAATCCAGAAAGAATGGAAAAACTTATGGATCGTCAGGCAGAATTGCAAGATAAAATTGACGCTTCAGGAGCTTGGGAAATTGATAATAAATTGGAAATCGCAATGGATGCGCTTCGTACGCCAGATCCAGAAACACCAATTTCTGTTTTATCAGGTGGAGAAAAACGTCGTGTAGCTTTATGTCGTTTATTACTACAACAACCAGATGTATTATTATTAGATGAGCCAACGAATCACTTGGATGCTGAATCTGTACTTTGGTTAGAACAACATTTGGCACAATATTCAGGAACTGTAATTGCCGTAACGCATGATAGATATTTCTTAGATAACGTTGCAGGTTGGATTTTAGAGTTGGATAGAGGAGAAGGTATTCCTTGGAAAGGAAATTACTCTTCTTGGTTAGAGCAAAAATCAAATCGTATGGCGCAAGAAGAAAAAGTAGCGTCAAAACGTAGAAAAAACCTAGAGCGTGAGTTGGATTGGGTACGTCAAGGAGCGAAAGGACGTCAAACCAAACAAAAAGCACGTTTACAGAACTACGATAAATTATTAAACGAAGACCAAAAAGAACTAGACGAAAAATTAGAAATTTACATTCCTAATGGACCACGTTTAGGAACTAACGTAATTGAAGCTAAAAATGTTGCTAAAGCATTTGGAGATAAATTATTATATGATGATTTAAATTTTGTTTTACCACAAGCTGGAATTGTTGGAATTATCGGACCAAATGGTGCTGGTAAGTCGACTATTTTCAAAATGATTATGGGCGAACAACAAGTGGATGCTGGTACTTTCGAAATTGGTGATACAGTAAAAATTGCATACGTAGATCAATCGCACTCTAATATTGATCCAAACAAAACCCTTTGGGAAAACTTTTGTGATGGTCAAGAATTAATTATGATGGGCGGACGTCAAGTAAACTCTCGTGCTTACTTATCTCGTTTTAATTTTGGTGGTGGTGAACAAAACAAAAAAGTTTCTACTTTATCAGGAGGAGAAAGAAATAGATTGCACTTAGCCATGACGTTGAAAGAGGAAGGAAACGTATTACTTTTAGATGAGCCTACTAATGATTTAGATGTTAACACATTGCGTGCTTTAGAAGAGGGTTTGGAAAATTTTGCAGGTTGTGCAGTAATTATTTCGCATGATAGATGGTTTTTAGATAGAGTTTGTACTCATATTTTAGCTTTTGAAGGTGATTCTCAAGTGTATAGCTTTGAAGGAAGTTTTACAGAATATGAGGAAAACAAGCGCAAACGTCTAGGAAAAGATGTAACTCCAACTCGAATTAAATACAAAAAATTAACACGATAAACATTTGTTAAAAAAATCCTGATTTAGTCAGGATTTTTTTTTATTTTAGTATTTCATAAAATTCAATCCATTTAAAGCAGTTTCATGATAACTTACACGCGTTTTTATTTTGCTTTACTATTCTGTATCACTTCCATATTCGGGATGGCGCAGACTACTAATTCAACAAATAAAGAGGCGAAAGCACTATTAAAACAAGCAGGTCAAAGCTTTCTTAAGTTAGATTCAAAAAAATCGCTCGATTTTGCTCAAAAAGCGTTAGTTATTGCTACAAAAAGCGATGATGATTTATTAGCGGCAAAAGCTTATAATATTATTGGTTTAAACTTTGAGGAATTTGCTGATTACAAGAAAGCAATCGAATTTTACAATAAAGGACTTGTATTGGCTAATAAAGTCGATAATGACACAGTTAAAGGTTGGCTCAACAACAATTTAGGAAATTTATATTGTTATCGAAAAATCGATTTTCAAAAAGGAATTACGCATTACAAAGAAGGTTTAAAATACTCCGTTCAACACAATGATCAATACGAAATTATGTTTTCGAAATTGAATATTGGAAGTGCTTACTTTGCAGTTGAGGATTTTAGTAGCGGTATTCAATATTTTAATGATGTTAAAGACTATGTGGATAAAGAAGGAGATATTGAAGCTAAAATATCTTTAAATTCAAATTTTGGAGCCTACTATAATCACTTAAACAACAATCAAAAAGCAGAAGAATATTATTTAAAAGCGGTTCATTTTTGCGAACAGAATGATGTTGAATTAATCAAGTCTAATGCAAGTGATGTTTATAATGATATTTCTAATTTTTATTACAAAATTAAAAACTTTGAAAAGGCGCATTTTTATCTTTTAAAGCACGATGAATTACAAGACAAAATTTACAATGAAGAACGATTAAATGATGTAAAAGTAGCCGGGTTACAAATAGAACATGACGAGATTAATAGAGAGATTGACCAAATTAAAAAAGAAAAAGAAATCCAACAAGAAAAATTACAAGCTAATCGTGTTTTTGTAATTCTTTTAGGTATTATCTTTTTCATCTTATTGTTGCTATTGCTTTCCTTAATTCGAAACAATAAAATTAAAGCGAAAGCCAATTCCGATTTAAAAGAAGCAAATCAAGAACTGTTGATTGCAAAAGAAAAAGCAGAAGAAGCATCTCAACTAAAAACTCAGTTTATTTCCACAATTAGTCACGAATTAAGAACACCACTTTATGGAGTTGTAGGAATTACGGATATCATTTTAGACGAACATAAAGAACTTACAAATAGCCCGCATTTAAAATCATTAAAATTTTCAGCCAAATATTTATTGTCTTTGGTAAATGATATTTTGAAAGTATATAAAATTGAGGAAAATCAAGTTGTTTTAGAAGATATGGTTTTCAATCTTCAAGATGAGTTGACCATTATTAAAGATTCTTTACATTTCTTAGCAATTAAAAACAGCAATCAAATTGATATTAATGTTGATACGAATATTCCAGAAATTTTAGTAGGAGATAAGATTCGTTTATCGCAAATATTAATCAATTTGATGAGTAATTCCTTAAAGTTTACCAATGAAGGAAATGTTACAGTTAAAGCAGATTTAATTGAAAAAATAGGAACCAAGTGTTATTTGAAATTTCAAGTTATTGATAACGGAATTGGAATTGCAAAGCAAGATCAGGAAAAAGTATTTGATAAATTTGTGCAAGTTTATCGTAAAGAAGACGATTATCAAGGAACTGGTTTAGGACTTACCATCGTTAAAAAAATGGTAGAACTTTTCAATGGAACTATCCATTTAGAAAGTGAAGAAAATATTGGTACAACAATTACATTTACCCTTCCTTTAGAATCAGATGTTACAAAAGTTAAATCGATTATTAATAATTTAGATGTTGATCTTTCTATTAAAAAAGAGTACAAAATTTTAGTGGTTGAGGATAATAAAATCAATCAAGTTGTTACCAAGAAATTGTTAGAAAACAATCATTTTAAATGTCAAATTGTAGATGATGGTTATGCAGCTTTAGATTTAATTGATAAAGTTAAGTTTGATGCTGTTTTGATGGATATTAATATGCCAATCATTAATGGATTTGATACGTCTAAACTAATGCGTCAAAAAGGAATAAAAATACCAATTATTGCGGTTACCGCTTTCGATAAGCAAGATATTGAAGATAAAATTATAGATGCTCAAATTGATGAAGTTATTGTGAAGCCTTTTGATAGTCACAAACTTTTTGAAACAATTAAACGATTAGTAGATAAATAAAAAAACGTTGGTTAGTACCAACGTTTTTTGTTTTTCTTAGATGCTTCCGATTTTCTTGAATTGGAATTCGGATTCATTTTATTTTTGTCTTTATTTCTTAAATCAGGTTTTGCATCTGGATTTACTTCTTCATCTTTCCAAGTATATTGATGGTCTGTTACCACTTTAACTTTCATTCGGATTAACTTCTCAATGTCTAACCAATATGGTTTTTCGTCTTTTCCACAAAATGAAATAGCTAAACCAGAATTTCCAGCACGACCAGTACGACCAATTCGGTGAACATACGTTTCAGAAATATTTGGAATATCAAAGTTAATTACAAACGGAAGTTGCTCAATATCAATTCCTCTAGCCGCAATGTCAGTCGCAACTAAAATATCAATTTCTTTGTTTTTGAATTGCTCTAACACACGTTGGCGTGCATTTTGCGATTTATCTCCGTGAATAGCTTCTGCTTTTATACTGGCTTTTTTCAACACTTTTACAATGTTGTCAGCACCATGTTTTGTTCTTGTAAATACTAAAGCATTACTCAAACTTTCTTGAATAATCAATTGTTTTAAAAGTAAACGCTTATCATCTTTATTTACAAAATACACTTTTTGTGAAACGTTTTCAGCTGTAGATGAAATAGGTGTTACCGAAATGTATTTTGGACGTGTTAAAAAAGTATCAGCTAATTCTCTAATAGCTAAAGGCATTGTTGCCGAAAACAATAACGTTTGTCTGTTGCTAGGAGTTAATTTGATAATTTTCTTTACATCATTAATAAATCCCATATCCAACATTTGATCTGCTTCGTCTAAAACCAAATGATGTAAATGATCTAAATCGATAAATCCTTGTTTGTGTAAATCTAAAAGTCTACCTGGAGTTGCGATTAAAACATCGATTCCCATTTTTAACTCGTTTACTTGAGGAACTTGATTAACACCACCAAAAATAACTAATGACTTTACATTGGTATATTTTCCATAGGTTTTAAAACTTTCGTCAATTTGAATGGCTAATTCTCTTGTAGGCGTTACTACTAAAGTTCTAATGTGTTTTGCTTTTTTAGCCGAACCTACAATTCTGTGAATTAAATTCAGAATGGGAATGGCAAAAGCACCTGTTTTTCCTGTTCCGGTTTGGGCGCAGGCAACTAAATCTTGTCCTAATAAAATTTCAGGAATGGCTTGTTCTTGAATAGGTGTAGGATTAGTGTATCCTTCTTCTTCTAAAGCTTGTTGTATGTTATTGTATAATTTTAAATCGTTAAATGTCATAAATGAATAAATAATTTCCTGTCGAATAATGTCGATAGGGTACAAAGATAGTGTTATTTTAGGGAAGTTGGTTTTTACCCGATTTTAGCCTTCATGAAATCGGTAATTAATGATGCAATTAATTTACCAGTTAAATGATTGTTTTTAGAATCGTCAAGCTCTGGAGCACCTTCACAAATATGGAAATAAGAGGCATTTTGATTTTTTCCAAAGTAATACACAAAATGACGCGCTTTATCTACACTAAAACCACTCAAAGTCATGGCACTAGAAGGAATGTTAGGAATCGCATCTAAATCTAATTCCACGCCAAAAGGTTCGTTTTTAATAAAGTTAAGCGCGTTTTCTAATTCAGTTTCGAAGTTTTTCTCACGTTTTACTTCTACTTCTTCATACGTAACGTATTTTACTCTTGAAGTTAATTCTTTTAAGGTATTGAACACACTTTTAGAAACGAAGTTTTCGTGTAATCCAAAAACAAAATATTTCTTTAAAAAACCATCTTCAAAAGCATAGCTAAATCCGTTTCCTGAATGTCTTCCTTCTAAAATTCTGAAATCGGTATGCGCATCAAAATTAATAGCATTCACAGGTTTTCCTTTGGCTAAAGCTAGTCCTTTGATGTTTCCATATGCGTTATTATGTCCGCCACCAACAATTATTGGAATTTTACCTGCATTGCAAATTTGGTGCACAATATGCGAAACTTCAATATCCAATTGCTCTACTAATTTGAATAGTTCTTTTCTATGTTCTTTGTTGTTAGCATCTAATGTATGCGCTTTTTCAAGTTGTTTGGATACATCTAATTTACCTAGAACCAGCAAATTATTTCCTTTGCAAAATTTATTATGTTGAATATTAGCTAAGCTTTGCAATGCGCTTTCATAGGCTGAAGCAGCACCAACTCTTCCTAAATTAGCTTTCACACCAATATCTTCTGGGATTCCAAAAAGTACAAATTTAGCTTCACTGTTGGTTATAAAATCAACAATATCAGCATCTTTTGGTACGGTGATGATTTTTTCTCCAAATTTTACTTCGCCACTTCTGTGGTTGGTTATTTTGGCTAATTCGTTTTGGCTTAAAAGTGTAATATTCTCCATAAAATTATTAAATGCAATCAAAAGTACTATTTTTAAATAAAATTCGTTTAAAATTTAGAAAATACTTTAAAAAGTGTATTTTTGAAAAATCTTATACATAACCCAATCAAACTAAAAATGGAAAACAAATCAAACAATTCTGGATTAAAAGCTGCTGTGGTAGTATTGGCACTACTTTTCTTAGGAAGTGTAGGCTATATTTTTAAACTTAATTCTGATAATAAAGAAACTGTTACGACACTAACAACAGAAAAAAATACTTTATCAGAAGAATTAAAAGCAAAAATTGCTGAATATGACACTATGATTGCTGATAATACAGCATTAAAAGACGAATTACAAGCAGAACAAGCTAAAATGGTGGCTTTATTAGAGCAAGTAGAAAAATCGAAAGGTGATACTGCTGCTATGGCAAAGTACAAAAATGAGTACTTCCGTTTAAAAAGAGAAATGGACAATTTAGTAGCTGAAAACAAAGTTTTAAAAGAGCAAAATGTTGCTTTAACTTCTAGTTTAGATAGTACAAATGTAGTTTTATCAGATGCTAAAAAATTCAATGATACGTTGTTAACTCAAAACGAAGGATTAACAAAAACAGTTGAAAAAGGTTCTAAGTTAGCGGTTTTAAACTTAAAAGTTTTAGCAGTTAAACAAAGAAGTTCTGGAAAACAAATTGAAACTGATAAAGCAAGTAGAGCTGATGTTTTAAAAGTAAGTTTCTTAATTGCTGAAAACCAAATTGCAAAAACTGGTGCAAGAGAATATTATGTTCAAATTATTGACAGTAAAAGCAATATTTTAGGAGAAAAGAAAACGATTCCAGCTGGAGATAAAACGTTAACGTATAGCTTTATTTCTACTGTAAAATATGAAAATAAAACAGTTCAAGTAAATGAAGAAGTACCAGGTAAAGATTTTGCTAAAGGAACTTACTTCGTAAATGTATTTGATAAAAATGCTGAATTAGTTTCTAAAACAAGTTTCGAATTGAAATAATTCGTTTATAAAATTTTAAAAGTCCAATGAGAGTAATTTCATTGGACTTTTTTATTATAAGTATTTTGATAAATAGCTTCCCAATCCAACTGCGGTAATAGTTAAGATTATAGAACTTGCCATATAAATGTAGGCTGTAATTTGGTTGTTATTCTGAAGTAAATTATAGTTTTCTAGAGCAAAACTTGAAAAAGTGGTAAATCCTCCACAAAAACCAACAATCAGTAAAAACTTTAACGGATGATTTTCAGGAAAATATTTTCCTAAATAGCCAATGAATACTCCAATAAGTAAACTTCCTAAAACATTCACTAAAAAAGTGCTCAAAGGAAACGAACCTTGAAAATATTTTGTGGTTATCCAATGTGTTAAGTATCTAAAAATACTTCCAAATGCGCCACCAATTCCAATAAGTAAAAGTGTTTTTATCATGGATTAGTTTTTAAATAAATTGTCCTTCAACCATTACTTTATCAATTAAATTCGTGCCAAAAGCATAAGGCAATTGGTAATAACTGTTGATAGGTTTCGTAATGATAAGATTTGCTTTTTTTCCTTTTGTGATACTTCCGTGAGTTTCTGAAATTCCCATGGCATAAGCACCGTTGATTGTTGCCGCATTGATTGCTTCTTCTGGCGTCATTTTCATTTTAATGCAAGCCGTTGCTACTACAAAATTCATATTTCCAGATGGAGTAGTGCCGGGATTGTAATCGGTTGCTAAGGCTAACGGTAATCCTGCGTTCATCATTTTTCGAGCAGGTGTATATGGAATGCTAATAAAATAAGAGCAACTTGGCAACGCTACTGGCATTGTTTTGCTGTTTTTCAACACTTCAATATCTTCATCGGTTACAATTTCTAAATGATCAACAGATAAAGCACCATTTTCTACACAAGCTTTGATTCCGTCGATAGCGGTAAATTGGTTCACGTGAATTTTTGGCTCTAAACCATACTTTTTGCCAGCTTCCATAATTTTAACAGTTTCTTCAACTGAAAAATATCCTGTTTCAAGGAATGCATCAATATAATCCGCCAAGTTTTCA
The DNA here is from genome assembly GCA_003497625.1 of Flavobacterium sp. GTDB lineage: Bacteria > Bacteroidota > Bacteroidia > Flavobacteriales > Flavobacteriaceae > Flavobacterium. Next base: position 307,544 of record DNNO01000020.1, read on the forward strand.
GAAGCTATTTTCGGTAACATTTCATTGATAATCAAATCGATATAAGCCGAATGATTTTCTTTGTATTCCATTGGAAAAGCATGAGCGCCAAGAAACGTAGCTTTTATCGCAATTGGATAATTTTCTTTTAAACGTTTTATGACGCGCAACATTTTCAATTCGCCTTCCACCGTTAATCCGTAACCCGATTTGATTTCAACAGCACCAGTTCCTTGTTGCATGACTTCTTCTAAACGTAATTTTGATTGCTCGTAAATTTTATCTTCTGAAGTTTCGTTTAATTTTTTAGCTGAATTTAAAATTCCGCCACCACGATTAGCGATTTCTTCATAAGATAAACCATTAATTCTATCTACAAATTCTTGAATTCTATTTCCTGCATACACGATATGTGTGTGACTATCTACCCAAGTTGGTAAAATCACTTGTCCAGTTGCATCAATAATTTTCGCATCTGAAAGTTTTGGACAATTTTCCATTGGACCAAAATCGGAAATAATGTTGTTTTCTATTAAAAGATAAGCGTTATCGATTTTAGGTAATATTGCCATATCTGAACCAGAAACCTTATCAAGATGATTTTCTCTAACTTGTAGTAGTTCTTTTATGTTGATAAATAATGTTTTCATCAAAAAATAAATTTCAGTAAAAATACTTCTCATTTTTAAAAACTCCTATCTTTATATAAAATTTGTTTGTTTTGAGAAAAATTAAATATAAAAAAGGAAGAAAAGTACAACCTAGTACGTTAGAGTACACAGGTATTCATAAAGATACACCAACCGAAATGCAAATGTTTGTGTATAATACTGAGGAAGTTATTGAATTTCAGCAGTGTGAACCACATGACCTAGATACGAATATTGATAATTTCAAAGTGAATTGGATTAATATTCATGGTTTAAATAATCATACATTTATAGAAAAAGTAGGTGCAAAGTTTGATGCCGATCATTTTATAATTGGAGATATTTTAAATACTACTAAGCGAACAAGAGTAGAAGAATATCACAATATTTTATTTTTTAATGTGAAGTCGTTACTGCCTTTGAAAGAGTCTGATAGTATTAGTGTAGAGCAAATTAGTTTTTTATTGAAGGATAATGTTTTAATTTCTTTTCAGGAAAAGAGAAGCGATTTCTTTACGCATATTCGTGAGCGAATTAGAACCAATTCGGGTGTTGTTAGAACTAAGAAAGCCGATTATTTATTGTATTTATTACTAGATGCAATTATCGAAAACTTTTACATTACTATTGAAAGTGAAGAAAATAAGGTAGATGAATTGATTGATTTGTCTAAAAAGAATACCAATCCTGAAGTTTTAGAATTAATTGAAAAGCATAGAGATAACTTCAACTTTTTGAAACGTTCCATTATTCCGTTGCGCGATTCGTTATATTCGATTAAAAGTATCAAAGACGATAATGTATTTAACGATATCCAACCAGAAAATTTCACGTTTTTTTCAAGATTACATCAAAAATGTTTGGAATTATTGGAACAAATTGATTCAGATTTAATCACTTTAGATAGTACATCTAATTACTTTTTTTCGGCTCAGAACCATAAAATGAATCAAGTAATGAAAACTTTAACGGTGGTTTCTATGTTCTTTTTACCTTTAACTTTCATCGTAGGTGTTTATGGTCAGAACTTTAGGAATTTACCCGAGTTGGAGTGGGAGTATGGCTATTTTATTATTTGGGGAATTATGTTATCTGTTGTTGCGATAATGTTTATTTATTTTAAAATCAAAAAGTGGTTTTAGCTAAAAATAATTAAGATTCTATTGTCAAAAATAAATATTACTATTATCTTTGACGTGAATTCATAAATTCCGGAAAATATTATGTTTGAATTTCAACAGTACCTAGGTTTTTTACTTTTCTTAACCATATTAACTATTGGTTTTTGGTTGATGATATTCTTAGTAGGATTTGTTCACTATTGGTTGGGCGGAGCTATCATGGAATTGATTAAAGAGAAAAGAGCTAAAAGACAAGCTGAATTAGAAGGATAATTTTCTTTTAATTTTAAAAATAAAAAGTCCCGATTGTATCGGGACTTTTTTTATGGGTAATGGATTTGGAAATTATGGTCTTCCCATAAAATCACCTTCTCCACCGTTGTCTTCTCTACGAGGCTGTCTGTCTCTTTCGTTTTTCTGTTTGTTGAAACGGTATGTAAAAGTTAACATAACTTGTCTTTCTCTCCATTGCATTTCGCTATATGAGCTAACTACATTTGGAATTTCAGTTTCCATTATTCTTTTTCTTGAATTGAAAACATCACTTACATTTAGAGCAATTGTTCCTTTGTCTTTTAAGATATCTTTACTAAATGCTAAGTTCATTGAAGCTACACCAAGCGAACGACCTTGTGCATTTGATTGTGGCGCATTGTAAGTTCCGTTAGTTTGCCAATCAATTTTGTATGGTAATGTAACCTTTGAATTAATTCTCGCAAACCAAGTCAAAGCAACGTTGTCAAAGTTTTGTGTAATGGTATTGCCTAAATAATCAACATAAGAGTAATCTCCTTGAGTTTCATTTCTAAAGGCATTGAAGTTTCCGTTTAATCTCCACCATTTGTATGGTGTATAGTTTAAATTGAATTCGAAACCTGCTCTATATTCTTTAGCTAAGTTAATAGGAGTGCTTAAAATTACAGGAACTCCATCTACAAATAATCCAGATTCTTTTCTAATAAATTGAAAAGCGTCATTGGTTATATTTACATAAGCCGAAGTATTGAACGTTAATTTATTCCATTTTTTCAAATAACCTAAATCGATAGCATCTGTTAATGATGGGTCAATATCTGGGTTTCCTTGGAAGATATTAATATTACTAGATAACGATGATACTGGGTTTAAGAAACGACCTCTAGGACGATTAATTCTTTTACTATAACTTAAACTTACCGAACTTGACTCTGAAAACTCATAGTTTACCGTTGCCGATGGGAATAAGTTATTGTATTTTTTTGTGTTGTAATTATTTAAAGATAAAGAATTCACTTCAATATGACTGTCTTCAAAACGTAATCCTAAAAAGTAAGAGAATTTATTGATTTTAGAACCATATTGTGTATACAAAGCATTTACGTTTTCAACATATTCTAATGTATTAGAAAAATCTGAAACAGGAGTTACAACGAAATCAGTTAAGTTCTTTTGAAAACTTCCTCTGTAACCTGCTTCAAAACGACCACTTTTACCAATTGGTAATACGTAATCAGTTTGAATTAAGTTTCTTTGTTGGTTGTTTTTGTTTGATGTACCTTCAATTTCTAAAGAACTAGGGTCTCCTATTATTTGATCAGTAATTGTAGCTATTTCATTCTCTCTGTTTTGAGAAACTGCTATGTCAACTGTTAATTTGTGATCTTCTTTTTTGAATTTTTTTGTAAAATTTGATGAATATTCAATGCTAAATTCATCACTTTCTTGATCGTTTAAACGATTTCTTACAAATGTTGGATTATTCGAAGCATCAAAATTATTAAAGAATACATTATCAGGATTTTCCCCGCTATTTTCTCTGAATGTTAATGCGTTTGTCCAAGTTAATGACTCTGATAAATTAAGGTCAATACCAAAATTAGCATTATAACCTTTACTTAATCTATCATTAGTTCTTCTTTCTTCAATAAAACGACTTGTTGAACCGTCTGAATTAAAATACTCAGCATCAACCATTGAATTTCCTGGATTGTTTCTATAATTATATCCGAAGTTAGAGAATAGGTTGTAACTATCACTTTTCTTATTCAAATTAATACTTGTTCCATATGTCTCAGGATCACCAGCATTTACCATAACTGAACCATTAACTCCATTTGCTTTTCCTTTTCTTAAAACTATATTGATGATACCACCACCACCTTCAGCGTCATAACGTGCCGATGGGTTTGTAATTACTTCAACTTTTTCAACAGCATCGGCTGGTAACAATTTTAAAGCATCTGCAATGTTAATTCCAGCTAAACCAGAAGGTTTTCCATCAATTAAAATTTTCACACTTTCATTTCCTCTTAACGCTACAGTTCCTTCCGCATCAACCGTTACAGATGGTACGTTATCTAAAACATCACTAACGGTACCACCTTTAACCATCATGTCTTTACCTACATTGTAAACTCTTTTGTCAAGTTTAATTTCAACAGTAGATTTTTCAGCAATGATGTCTACTTCATTCAATTGAGCCACATCAGCTTCCATTTGAATAGTACCTAGGTTACTATCAGCATTAAAAGCTTTTTGAGGAATAGTTACGTTTTTAAATGAAATAAATTCAGCTCTTACGTTGTAATTTCCTGAAACTACTTCAAATTTAAAATTACCATTTTCATCGGTTATTCCTCCCGAAAGTTGTTTGGTAATGGTGTTTTCAAAAACAATGGTAGCATATTCTAAAGGAAGATTAGTACCTTTTTCGATTACTTTACCTGAAATAGTAACTTTTTTACTATCTGGTCGTTGAGCAAACGTCGTTAAACTTACCAATAAAGTTAATACAGCAATAATAATTTTCTTTTTCATAAATATTTTTTTGCAAATAAGACTGCAAAAGTAGCTTTTGGTTTAGCCTTACTTTCCTAAATCTTTGTTAAAAGTGCTAAAGGATTTCGTTAATCTTTTCTTTTGGTCTTGCAATTATTGCTTTATTTCCATTTACGATGATGGGACGTTCTATTAATTTTGGATTTTCAAGCATGGCTTGAATTATTTGAGCATCGCTTAATTGTTTTCCTTTGAAGTTTTCAATCCAGATACTTTCTTTGGTTCTAACCAATTCGATAGGGCTTATGTTTAGTTTTTTAATTACCTCTTCTAGCTCTACTTTTGTAAAAGGTTCGTCAAGATATTTTCGTATTTCAAAAGGTTGGTTTAAGTTTTCAATTTCGCACAAACCTTCTCTCGATTTGGTACATCTTGGGTTATGGTAAATAGTTATCATATTTTCTTTTTTACAAAGAAATAAAAAATAGTACTTTAGTAGCAAACTTAAGAACAGTAAAAGTCATGTATATAGAACAATTAAAAAACAAAAAATATAGTTTAGGTAGTTATATTCCAATTCCGCTTGGATTTATTTTATTGATGTTTTTCAACTTCATTATGTCTGATGGTGTAGATACAAATGAAGTTATTCAGCAGACTATAAGCATGATAGGAGTTAATTTAACTTTTGTGGTGTTAGTGGGGCCGCTTGCCTTTGGTTTATTGTTAATACTTTTTTGGGTTAAATTTGTGCAAGGGCAAACCTTAACAAGTTTAACTACATCAAGAGCTAAAGTAGATTGGAAACGTGTTTTTTTCTCGTTTATCTTGTGGGGAAGTATTACGACTGCCATGATTTTAGCCCTTTATTATACCCAACCCGAAAATTTTGTTTGGAATTTTAATTCTGAGAAGTTTTTCATTTTTTTAATTCTGGCAATAATTTTAGTACCAATGCAAACTAGTTTTGAAGAGTATCTTTTTAGAGCGCATATGATGCAAGGAATCGGTTTAGCCACTAATAGCAGATTAATCCCTTTGATTGTGACTTCGGTTTTATTTGGTTTAATGCATATTGCCAATCCAGAAGTAGGAAAAATTGGTTACATCATTATGGTATATTACATAGGAACTGGTTTTTTCTTAGGAATTATGACTTTAATGGATGAAGGATTAGAACTAGCCTTAGGATTTCATGCTGCCAATAACTTAGTAGGAGCATTACTATTAACTGCAGATTGGACGGCGTTTCAAACCAATTCTATTTTTAAAGATTTATCAGAACCATCAGCAGGTTTTGATGTTTTAACGCCTGTTTTCGTCATATTTCCTATTTTACTTTTTATTTTTTCTAAGGTGTACAATTGGAAAAATTGGAAAGAAAAATTAACAGGTAAATTAATTCTAACTAATGAAATAGATACCATAAAAAATGATTCCACATTATAAAAACATTCATAATCGTTTTAAAATCAATGGAGTTCATTTAGATAAGGAAGCGCTTTTTCAATTGGCTTACAGTTCAATTAAAGAAGGAGAGGCTTATGAAAAAGAGTTGGGTGAATTTTTATTAGATTGGTTAGACGATAAAGAAACCATACAATTAACAACTTCGGGAACGACCGGAACACCTAAAATCATCACAATAAAAAAGGAAGCAATGGTATATTCTGCAATTGCTACCGGAAATTTCTTTGATTTGCATCCTCAAGACAAAGCTTTGTTGTGTTTGTCAGCACGTTATATTGCTGGAAAAATGATGATTGTTCGTGCTATGATGCTTGGTTTAGAGTTAGATATTATGGTTCCGAGGTCCCATTTAGATGACTTATTGTCTCATAAAATTTATGATTTTGTTGCTATTGTACCACTTCAAGCTGAAAATAGTTTGGATAAATTAAATCAGTTTAAGAAAATAATTATTGGAGGAGCTAAAGTCTCTGATGATTTAGCATTGAAATTAAACGAATTAAATGCTAAAATTTACGAAACGTATGGAATGACCGAAACCATTACGCATATTGCTGCTAAAAGGATTGGAGAAACATATTTTAACACTCTAGAACATGTTACAATTACTATAGACGATAGAAAATGTTTAGTAATTGATGCGCCAAGTATAACAAATGAAAAAATAGTTACCAATGACATTGTAGAAATTCATAACGAAAAGCAATTCAAATGGTTAGGACGTTATGATAATGTGATTAATAGTGGTGGTGTAAAATTATTTTCAGAACAAATTGAAACTAAATTAGCGTCAAAAATTTCCAATCGTTTTTTTATTGCAGGTTTACCCGATGCTGTTTTAGGAACAAGAGTAGTTTTGATTATTGAGGGAGAAGTAAAAGAAATAGATGCTGTTATTTTTGATTCGTTAGATAAATTTGAAAAACCAAAAGAAATTTTGTTTTTACCTGAATTTGTAGAGACCGAAACTAAGAAAGTAAACAGAATACAAACGTTAAAAAAAATAAAGGTTGTATAATTAGGATTTAATATATTACTTAAACGAATGGATTATGAAGTATGATGTAAGTAATATATTGAATGAACCTATTTTATACAACCTTAAAGTAATTATTCCTGCATTTTTAAATAATAATCAACAGAATGTTTTCCGCTGCCAAAGAATATGAAAAATACACTAGTAGCAAATGCTAGCATGGATTGAACAAAATCTGACGGATTAAACTCTCCAATAAAATTTATCATGAAAGCACCAAATAGTATAGGTAACTGTACCCATATCGACCAACGAGTTAAGAAGCCAATGATAATCATTACTCCCCCAGCCATGTGTGCCATTGCAACATAATGAATTAGTAGCATTTCACTACCAAAACTTCCAACAGTATTCAAAATTTCATGGAGGTATTTTTTATCAACAATAAAAGAAACCCCTTTTAACAATAAGAAACCTCCTAAAAAGATTCTTAAAATGTCAATTGGAATACATGTGTTTGCATTAGCCCATTTGTTTAATTCTCTAATTCTAGCCATAAATAAACGGATTAAAATTACACAAGGCTAATTTACTAAAAATTAATACGTTATGATTTTTAGCAACGTTAATTAAAACATAAATTAATAAAAAAAGAAGACTAATTGTCTTCTTTAATTTTAACATAAAATTGATTATCGTATATCTGAAAACTCTTTTTACTGAGTTTTTTCAGTTTTATTTTTTGTTCTTTTAATGTTGGTTTTAACCTGATTTTTTTATCTTCAAAACCAATATCAATAGGCATATTAAAGTCTTCATTTACATTGTCCCAAGAATAATATAAATAGTCTCCTTTAATTTTATAGATAAAAATAGGAAGTTGATTGGTATACAAATATTGTCTAAATACTGGTGTTAAATCTGTACCGGAAGCCTTGTTAAAGTAATCTATTACAGTGTCAGAAGTAATAATTTTCTTTTTGAAAGTTTCTGTATAATCATAAACCATTTTCCACCATTTTTCATCATCTCCAATAATGTGTCTCAACGTGTTTAATAATAATGAACCTTTGTAATACATGTCACCAGAACCTTCATTATTCACTCCGTATTGTCCAATAATAGGTTTGTCATTTCTTACATTTTTAGCTTGACCGTTGATGTATTTCATCGCATCATCATAGCCTTTTATGCATTCAATAAATACGGTTTCAGAATATGTGGTAAAGCCTTCATGAATCCACATATCAGCAATATCCATACTAGTAATGCTGTTTCCAAACCATTCATGACCTGTTTCGTGAATCGTAATGTAATCGAAAAACATACCAACACCAGTTCCCGATAAGTCAAATCCCATATAACCTTTTTTGTACTTATTACCATAAGCAACAGCACTTTGATGTTCCATACCTAAATAAGGTGTTTCTACTAATTTATAACCATCTTCCCAAAATGGATAGCGACCAAATTTCGACTGAAAACATTCCATCATCGGTTTTACTTCCATAAAATGTTCGCGAGCTTTTGCTTCGTTTTCTCTCAATACATAATAATCTAAGTCCAAATCAGGCATTTTATCCTGAATGTGAACATAGTCGGCAATATTTACTGTTATTGTGTAATTATTAATTGGATTTTTAACTTCCCAATCCCAACGCGTGTAACCATTTTTTAAATCTTGAGAACCTAAAAAGCGTCCGTTAGAAACATTCATCAAACCATTTGGAACTGCTACTTTGATTGAAGCTCCATTATCGGGTTCGTCAGATTGTGAATCTTTTACAGGATACCACAAACTCGCTCCAGTTCCTTGAACCGCAACTGCGATGAAGTCTTTACCTACTTTGTCTTTTGAAAACACAAAACCTCCATCCCAAGGTGCATTTTTGGCAATTCTTGGATTTCCACTATACATAAAACGAATAGTGTAAGTTGTGCCCTGAACTAGCTCAGAATTGAAATTAATAAACACGGCATTTTCATCACGAATATATTCAAGTTTCCCAAAATCTTTAGAAGTAATTCCTCCAATTTTCATATTATCAAATAAATCCAATTGAATCTTTTTTGTTGGCTTTAAAACTTTAAATGTAATATCATTGTATCCAATAATAAATTTCTTTTCCGGATCAATCATTATATCTAAATCATATCGTAAAACATCATAAGATGTTCTTTCGATACGTAAACCGCCTTGTAACGAATCTCGACGGGTAAATTGAGCATTGATTTGTTGGAATCCTAATAGCGTTAGGATAACTAAAAAACTGTTTTTCATGGGTGTTGTTTTCAAAATCTAAATATAAGAGTTTGAAATGGAAAAAATGTTACAAAAACATCAAATTTTAAAATTCTGAAGGTGCAGTAATAATAAGCTCTTCTTTTGAAATAGGATGAATAAATGTCAAACTTTCGGCATGTAAATGCAAACGATTGGATTTTGAACCATATAAATCATCTCCTACAATTGGGGTTTTTAAACCTAATTCATGCGAAGCATGAACTCTTAATTGATGCGTTCTACCCGTAATAGGATAGAAGTAAACCAGAGTTTGATTGTTCCGTATTTCAATTTTCTCCCACTTTGTTTGTGCTGGTTTTCCATGTTCGTAACAAACTAATTGTCGTGGTCTGTCATCTAAATCTACTCGAAGTGGTAAATCGATAAAACCTTGTTCTTCAGTTAAAACACCATCTAATAAAGCAACATAGCGTTTTTTAATAGTTCTTTTAATGAACTGACTTTGCAATTTTACATAGGTTTCTTCGTCTTTTGCAATTAACATCAAACCTGAAGTCGACATGTCTAAACGATGCACAATTAATGGTCCAGTTGCATTAGGATATAATTCTTTGACTCTTTGATAAACCGAATCAGATATGATTTTTCCTGGAACCGATAGAAATTCAGCAGGTTTGTTAATCACGGCTAAAACTTCATCTTCGTAAATAATCTCAATATTTTTTCCTTCCGCTGGATTTTCTTGAAATGGATTTGATTCCATATCCAAACCATTTAGCATGTGCGATAACAAAATGGGCTCACATTTACTTTTACAAGCGGGATAAAATTGTTTGTGCTTTCTAATTTCCGATTTTGGTGATTGTCCCCACCAAAATTCGGCCATAGCAATGGGTTTTAATTGATGCTCGAAAGCGTAATGCAATAACTTTGGTGCAGCACATTCACCAGCACCAGCAGGTGGATTATTATTGAAAATTTCGCCAATACTTTTTCGTTCTCCAAATTGATTTAAAAACGAATATTCAGCAAACAGTTTTTGTTGTAAAGCTCCTGATTTTTGACGGCGTTCTTCTTTAAGTTTGTTAATTTCGTCTAAAAGTAAATTGACTTCTTTTTGAGCATTTTCTGTTTGAAAATTCCAATATTTTGTCATTTTTTTGAGTAAAATACTCTCTTTTTTACTTTCTTCGGAAAGTTCTAATTCTAATTGTTCGATTTCAGAGGAAGATAAATTGGTGAATGAAATTCGTTTTTCATCGCGTTCAACCTTTAATCTTTTGATTTTATCTTTCTGATTTTGAATATCGGTTAAAGCTTCTATTTTAGTAATGTCTAATTGATTTTTTTTGTTTTGAAGTTCGTCTGAAATTTCTAAAATTTCGATTTTACGATTGATTGCATTCAAAACTTCTTCTTCTTTTCTGAAAAAACCATCTTCGTGTAACATATCAAAAATTGTTGGTACAAAATAAGGATGATGATTTACACCTGCCAATTTCCCAGAAAACGCCCATAAATAGCCTAATTCACCTTCTTGATTTTGACAAACTAAAACGCCAAACATTTTACCAATCACTAAACCTTCTTGGTTTTCATTCAATCCGAAATTATGTTCAAAATCGGTTTGCGTTTCCAAATACGATTGCAATTCATTTGAGGAAATAATGCTCAACTCATGCGGTTCGTAATAAAAAGGAAACGTGAATTTTTCGGGTAAAGAAATACCTGAAATATTGGTTTTGAAGGGTTGGAAGATTATGTTTTTCATAAAAAAGCCACGAATGCACAAATATAAACATTCGTGTATTCGTGGTTATTAAGTTTTTAAATTTTGTTTATTATACTTGAATCACACCTAAATTAAATTGTTTTTCAATAGGAGCGTGGTTGGCTGCTTCAATTCCCATAGAAATCCAATTTCTGGTTTCTAATGGATCAATAATNNAATAATTCTTTTTCTTTTACTTCATCAATAACTTCGCCTTTTGCTTTTAAAGAAGAAGCTTCAATTTGTGCTAATACTTTTGCAGCTTGTGTTCCACCCATAACCGCTAATTCAGCACTTGGCCAAGCGAAAATTAATCTTGGATCGTAGGCTTTTCCACACATGGCATAATTTCCAGCTCCGTATGAATTTCCGACTATCACAGTAAATTTTGGTACAACAGAATTTGCCATCGCGTTTACCATTTTAGCTCCGTCTTTAATTATTCCGCCGTGTTCTGATTTGGAACCTACCATAAATCCGGTAACATCTTGCACAAATACTAATGGAATTTTCTTTTGGTTACAATTGGCAATAAAACGTGTTGCTTTATCCGCAGAATCGGAATAAATTGCTCCGCCAAATTGCATTTCTCCTTTGGCATTTTTTACAATTTTACGTTGATTAGCTACAATTCCAACTGCCCAACCATCGATGCGAGCGTAAGCTGTGATTAAGGTTTTTCCGTAATCGCCTTTATATTCGTCAAATTCTGAATTATCTACCAAACGTTTGATGATTTCATACATATCGTATTGGTCAGCTCTTGATTTTGGTAAAATTCCGTAAATATCTTTTGGTTCTAAAGCTGGTTTTTCTGCTTTCACACGATTGTATCCTGCTTTATCGAAATCACCAATTTTGCCAACAATACTTTTAATTCTATTTAAAGCATCTTTATCATCTTTAGCTTTATAATCAGTTACACCTGAAATTTCGCAATGTGTTGTTGCACCACCAAGTGTTTCATTGTCAATGGTTTCACCAATAGCAGCTTTTACTAAGTAACTTCCAGCCAAGAAAATACTTCCGGTTTTATCAACAATCATGGCTTCATCGCTCATAATTGGTAAATAGGCACCACCCGCAACACAACTTCCCATTACAGCGGCAATTTGGGTAATTCCCATGCTACTCATAATGGCATTATTTCTGAAAATACGACCAAAATGTTCTTTATCTGGGAAAATTTCATCTTGCATTGGTAAATAAACTCCAGCCGAATCTACTAAATAGATGATTGGTAAGCGGTTTTCCATAGCAATTTCTTGCGCACGAAGGTTCTTTTTTCCAGTAATTGGGAACCAAGCACCAGCTTTCACAGTAGCATCATTAGCCACCACAATACATTGCTTTCCAGAAATAAATCCGATTTTTACAACAACTCCTCCAGAAGGACAACCTCCGTGTTCTTTATACATACCGTCACCAACAAAAGCACCAATTTCAATGCTTTTTGCTTTTTCGTCTAAAAGATAATCGATTCGTTCACGTGCTGTCATTTTGCCTTCAGCATGTAATTTTTCGATGCGTTTTGGTCCGCCTCCTAGTTTAACTTGAGCAAATCGGTTTTTTAAATCGGAAAGTAAAAGTTTATTGTGATCTTCGTTTTTATTGAAATTAATGTCCATTTGGGTTTTGTTGTTTTATTGGTTGGCTAAAATACAAAATCCATCTGAAAAATAAATTCTTTAGATGGATTTCAAATAAATTTAACTAATGTTAGTTGTTATTGCTGAGAATTAGTATCTCGAGCTTGACTATCTCTTGTGTTTTTTTGTACTGTTATAGCTCCAAAAATGGAAAGTAAAAATGAAAAGGCATAAAATCCTTTTTCACTCGGAAGTAAAGTAGCATTCCACAATCCTACAATTAGTAAAACAATTGATAATATGGTAGCAAACCAGCAAATTCCGTAATATAAATCGGTTACCGGAATATTTTCTAAACGGTCTCTCACACTTTTTTGTAGAGAAACCACAGCGAAAAGTCCGAACATTAAAACGGTGAAGTAATATCCTTTTTCATTTAACAGCATAGTAGCTCTGAATAATCCAATTAAATAACCAATCATTCCAGTTCCTAATGCAATCCAAGATGCAGCAATAAAAGCCGCAGAAGGTTTTTGATACATAGATTTAAATTTATAGTTGTTGTAATTTTATTTTTTAGAATCGTTTACCATTCTTTTTAAAATTGCCCATTGTCTTAATGCGTCTTTTGCATCAATTGCAGGATAACCTAATAGCGTTTTTCCAGCTTCTACATCGCCAGTTACACCAGAACCTGCACCAATAATAGCGCCATCTCCAATGGTGGTGTGGTCTTTAATGGAAGCACTTCCGCCAATAATAACGCCATTTCCAAGTGTTACCGAACCTGCTAATCCGCTGTTTCCAGCCATGATACAGAACATTCCTAATTTAGAATTGTGTCCGATTTGAACTAAATTGTCAATTTTACAGCCATTTCCTAAAACTGTTGAACTAAATTTTCCTCTATCAACACAAGTGTTAGCTCCAATTTCTACATTATTTCCAATAATTACATTTCCAATTTGCGGAATTTTTACCAATCCTTTTTCAGGGTCAGGACGGAAACCAAATCCATCTGCTCCAATAGTTGCATTAGGATGAATGATACAATCATTTCCAATATGACAACGCTCTCTTACTACAGCGCCAGACCAAATTGTTGTATTTTTACCAATAGTACATTCGTCTAAAACGGTTACATTTGGATATAAAATGGTGTTTTCTCCAATTACTACATGTGGACCAACATAACAGTTTGCACCAATTTTTGTCCCATCACCAATTTGAGCTGTATCGTCAATGCTAGCAGTTGGATGAATATTTGTTTTGAAAACGGGAGGAGGAGGAGCAAAAATCGACAAAACTTGCGACATGGCTAAATCCGCATTTTTTACTTTTATGAATGCTCTATTTTCTCCTGGTTCGATTGAAATATCTTCATTTACAACAGCTACACAAGCTTTTGAAGTGGCCCAAAATTTTTCGTATTTTTTGTTTCCAATGAATGAAATTTCAGTTTCATTAGCTACTTCTAATTGTTCAGGAGCAGTAATTTTTGTTGTTATTGAACCAACGATTGTTCCTTTTAGAACGTCATTGATTTCTTCAATTGTAAATTGTTTCATTTTTAAGTTTGATTGGTAAATTTTGTCTAAAATATAAAAAGATTTTAGTTTTTTTAAATATTGTATAAAAAAATCCGAATTTCAATAACTGAAATCCGGATTTTTAATACTTAGATTTATCTGAATTATTCCTCTTTCTGTCCCATCATCATTAAATAGGCTTTCAAGAAATTATCGATTTCTCCGTTCATAATCCCCTCAACATCACTCGATTCATATCCTGAACGAACATCTTTTACTAACTTATACGGATGCATGACATAGTTTCGAATTTGTGAACCCCATTCGATTTTCATTTTCCCAGCTTCGATGTCACTTCGTTGCGCTTGTTGTTTTTTAAGTTCAATTTCATATAACTGCGATTTCAACATTTGCATCGCTCGTTGGCGGTTATCTTGTTGCGAGCGCGTTTCCGAACACTGAATTTGAATTCCAGTTGGTTTGTGAAACAATTGTACTTTAGTTTCTACTTTGTTTACGTTTTGTCCACCCGCACCACTCGAACGAGAAGTAATGATTTCAATATCAGCCGGATTGATTTCAATTTCGATAGAATCATCCACCAACGGATAAACATAAACCGAAGCAAACGAAGTATGACGTTTCGCATTACTATCAAAAGGAGAAATTCGCACCAGACGATGCACACCGTTTTCACCTTTTAAATAGCCAAAAGCAAAATCGCCTTCAAATTCTAAGGTTACAGTTTTAATTCCCGCGACATCACCTTCTTGAAAGTTTAGTTCTCTGATTTTGTAGCCTTGTTTTTCGCCCCACATTAAATACATTCGCATTAACATAGAAGCCCAGTCGCAACTTTCTGTTCCACCAGCGCCGGCAGTAATTTGCAATACAGCACTCATGCTATCTCCTTCATCGGAAAGCATGTTTCTAAATTCTAAATCTTCAATGTGATTTAAAGTGTGTTGGTAAAGTGTTTCAACTTCTTCTTCTGTAACATCTCCTTCTTTGAAGAAATCCATCATAATTTGAAGCTCTTCAGAGAATTCTAATCCCTTGTTATAATCTTCCACCCATTTCTTTTTCGTACGTAGGTTTCGGATAATAATTTCGGCTTCTTTGGCGTTGTTCCAAAAATCGGGAGCGAAAGTTTTTTCTTCTTCGTTAGTTATTTCAATCGTTTTGGCATCAATGTCAAAGATACCTCCTTAACGCACCAAGGCGATCAATAATATCTCTGACTTGTTCTGTATTTATCATAAATATTGTAGTTTTACACAACAAAAATAGCTATTCTTTTTTATTCTATGGAAATAAATTTAGTAAGTGATACCGTAACCAAGCCTTCAGTTGAGATGTTAAACGCCATGTTTAATGCAAAAGTAGGCGATGATGTATATAAACAAGACCCAACAGTCAATGAGTTAGAGGAAACTTTGGCCGATTTATTTGGTATGGAAGCAGCCTTATTTTTTCCTTCGGGAACTATGGCAAATCAGACGGCGATTAAGTTACATACACAACCAGGCGAACAAGTAATTTGCGATAAATACTCTCACATTTATCATTATGAAGGAGGCGGAGCATCATTTAATAGTGGCGTTTCATGTTGTTTGGTAGATGGAAATCGCGGGATGATTACGGCTGATTTAGTTAAAAATGGAATCAACGACCCAGAATTTTATCACGCCCCATTAACTTCATTAGTAAGCATTGAAAACACAACCAATAAAGGTGGTGGTGCTTGTTATGATTTACAACCTTTGCAAGAAATTAAGCAAGTTTGCATTGAAAATAATTTGAAATACCATTTAGATGGTGCACGTTTGTGGAATGCTTTGGTAGCAAAAAAACAACATCCGAAGCAATTTGGCGAATTGTTTGATACGATTTCAGTTTGTTTATCGAAAGGATTGGGTGCGCCTGTAGGTTCGGTTTTGCTAGGAAGTAAGGCGGATATGCATCGTGCTTTGCGTATTAGAAAGATTTTTGGAGGGAATATGCGTCAATCCGGATATTTGGCTGCAGCTGGATTATTTGCGTTACAAAATAACATCAGTCGTTTAGAAATTGACCACAGAAGAGCGAAAGAATTAGGCAGTTTATTAGAAAAAATGCCTTGGGTTGCCAATGTAGAACCTGTGGAAACCAATATTTTGATTTTTGGATTGCAACCTTTTGTAGATGAAAAGCTTTTCATGGAAAAATTGAAACAAAAAGGGATTGCGATTAGCTCGATGGGACATGGAAAACTTCGTATTGTAACACATTTGGATTACAAAGAAGTAATGCACGAATATGTAATGGAAGTTTTCTCTAAATTAACGTTTTAGTTACATTCAA
>DNNO01000010.1 GCA_003497625.1 Flavobacterium sp.
AGAAAATGATAAAATTAATGTAAACGGTGGTGCAGTTTCTTTAGGTCACCCTCTAGGATGTTCTGGAGCTAGAATTATCGTTACTTTAATCAGTGTTTTAAATCAAAATAATGCTAAAATTGGTGCAGCTGCTATCTGTAATGGTGGTGGTGGTGCTTCGGCAATTGTTATTGAAAGAGCATAATTTATAACTTTTATTAATGGTGAATTTTGAATTTTAGTTACATTTGTAATTAAATTCTTAATTCATCATTTCTTATTTAGACCAAACATGTTTGGAATTTGTAATTTAGCCATAGTACCCGTAAGAGCGGAAGCCAGTGACCGAAGCGAACAAGTTTCGCAATTGCTCTTTGGCGAACACTTTAAAATTATTGAAATGACTGCCAAATGGGTGCAGGTAGAATTGGCATTTGATAATTACATTGGATGGATTGATGCTAAACAATATCAAGCTATAACCGAAGAGCATTATAATATTTTAAACGATACTCCTATTGTTTTGAATGCTGATTTAGTAGAATATATTACTGCTCCAAACAATCAATTAACTTCGATAACATTAGGCGCTTCGTTATCATTTTTAGATAATGAAGAGATTAACACCAACAAATACAGTTTTGAAGGCATTAAAGTTTGCGGTCAAAAACCAAAATCAGATTTAGTTAAAACCGCTTTCATGTATTTGAATGCGCCTTATTTATGGGGAGGGAAAACGCCTTTTGGAATTGATTGTTCTGGTTTTACTCAAATGGTTTACAAATTAAATGGGTACTCACTTTTAAGAGATGCTTCGCAACAAGCCACTCAAGGGGAAGCTTTAAGTTTTATTGAGGAAAGTGAACCAGGTGATTTGGCATTTTTTGACAACGAAGAAGGTAATATTATTCACGTTGGAATTATGATGGAGAACAACTACATCATACACGCTTCAGGAAAAGTACGAATTGACCGTTTGGACCATTTAGGAATTTACAATGCAGAGGTCAATAGACACACACACAAGCTGAGAGTTATTAAAAAAATAATATAAAAAAATCCCGATTTTCATCGGGACTTTTTGTTTTAATTGATGGCTTTTGCTTTTTCAGGCTGACCTGTAATTTCGTAAGACATTTTTAAAATGTTTTTTAAATTTACATTGCTTGAATCTATTGAATATGCTTTTTCAAAATCAGGCAAAGCTTTTAAAAACATATCTTTCCTTTTCTTTACAAGTTCATCATATTTTTTTGGATTATCTCTAGAACTATTGATTTCATTTACAATTTTATCTTCATCAGCTAACATAGCATAGCCCGAGTTGTAATAAATTTGAAATTCTCCTTTCTTTAATTCCTCATCATTTGGAGCTAATATTCTTGCTTCTGAATAAGTTGACTTAGCTTTTTCTAATTCTGAATTTTGAGAATAAATTAGAGCTAACAACTTTAAAACATCTGCCTTTTTGGTTGAATTTTTAACATCCTTTGGTTTTTCATGCGATCCTAAAGAAATATATTGTGTTCTGTCTGCTCTTGAATTAAATTCTTCTTCACTTCCATTTGCTTTATTGATGGCATAAAAAGTAATTCCGTTATTTAAATAATCACTAGCAGCGTATTCTTCATATAGTTTCTGTGCCAACTTATAATCCTCAGCTTGAACCGCTAAAATACAAGCGTTTTTAAGCGACTTCCCTTCTTCTTTAGGATCAAAAGTATACAATGAATAAAACAATGCTGAAGCTTCTTTGAATTTAGATGTATTATTTAAATTCATTGCAATAGCTGACAATTCTTTTTTGAAATCACCTTTTTCTTGAATTAATTCATCTGTATAAATCTTTTTTCCTGATTTTTTTTCAAAATCTAAAGTCTCATTAATAACTTCCCCATACTCTTTAATAAACTCCGGTTTATACAAATTCATTTGATCTTGCATAGTTGCTTTTGCACCTTTTGAAGCCAAAACTATCGTTGGATACATAGTTTTATAAAATTTTGCATATACTTTATCTGATTCTTCAGTGGCTAAAGATTGTAATGCATCACTTGCAGTTTTATACTCCTGTAAATCTTTGTCAGAAATAGTTTCTTTAGCATAAATCTTTTTTAAAACTTTAAGCTCGTCTTTTTGAGCAAATGTGGCAACTGACAATAAAAGTGTTGCACTTAATAGTAATTTTTTCATTGTTTTAAAATCTGGGTTAAACAAAAGCCCAAAATAAATTTGGGCCTTATCTTATTTATTCTTGTATTTCTTCTTCAGTTGAATCAATATCTGTGCCAGTTTCAGCATCCAAAATATCTCCATTTTCATCTAGGACTACTTCTTCATCTTCACGAAGTACCTTTGTTACCGCAGCGATTGAATCGTTTCCTTTGATGTTAATTAGTCGAACTCCTTGCGTTGCTCTTCCCATTACTCTTAAATCAGAAACCATCATTCTGATAGTTAATCCTGACTTGTTGATAATCATTAAATNNCATTAAATCATCAGCATCCGTAACGTTATTAATTGCAATTAAAGCTCCGGTTTTCTCAGTAATATTAAGAGTTTTCACACCTTTACCTCCACGATTCGTGATTCTGTATACATCTTCTCCATCGTCATCTACTAATTTGGTACGTTTTCCGTAACCATTTTCAGTAACCACTAAGATTTGAGATTCTGTAACGTGATCTTTATCGATAGAAACCATTCCAATTACTTCATCTTTTTCATCAGCTAAAGTAATACCTCTAACTCCTGAAGCCGTTCTTCCCATTGGACGTGTTTTCTCTTCTTCAAAACGAACTAATTTACCAGACTTAACTGCCAATAAAACTTGACTGTTTCCTGTAGTTAATTTTGCTTCGATTAATTCATCATCTTCTTTAATCGTAATCGCATTAATTCCGTTTTGACGCGGACGAGAATATTGTTCTAATGGTGTTTTCTTAACTTGACCTTGTTTCGTAGCCATAATCACATAGTGACTATTGATGTAATCTTGGTCTTTTAAGTCTTGTGTACAGATGAATGCTTTTACTTTATCATCACTTTCGATATTGATTAAGTTTTGAATAGCACGACCTTTACTTGTTTTTGTTCCTTCTGGAATTTCGTAAACACGCATCCAATAACATTTACCTTTTTGAGTAAAATACATTAAATACTGGTGATTTGTTGCTACAAATAAATGCTCTAAGAAATCTTGATCTCTAGTTCCAGCCGATTTTTGTCCAACTCCTCCTCTATTTTGTGTTTTGTATTCCGATAATGAAGTACGTTTAATATAACCTGCATGAGAAATCGTAATTACAACACTTTCATCAGCAATTAAATCTTCGATACTAACATCTCCACCAGAATATTCGATTTGCGAACGACGCTCATCTCCATATTTATCTCTGATTTCCGCTAATTCGTCTTTAATTACTTGCATTCTCATTTCTTTGCTTGCCAATAATTCTTTCAAATATGCAATCAATTTCATGATTTCTTCGTATTCAGCGCGTAATTTATCTTGCTCAAGACCTGTTAATTGTCTTAAACGCATTTCAACGATAGCACGTGCTTGAATTTCCGATAATTTGAAACGTTCAATTAATTTCGTTCTGGCTTCGTCACCATCTTTAGAAGCTCTAATGATTTTGATTACTTCATCAATATTATCAGAAGCAATGATTAAACCTTCTAAGATATGAGCTCTTTCTTCTGCTTTTCTTAAATCATATTGTGCTCTACGAACTACAACATCATGACGGTGTTCCACGAAATGGTATATCAAATCTTTAAGATTCAACATTTGCGGACGCCCTTTTACTAATGCAATATTATTTACACTGAACGAAGCTTGCAATTGAGTGTATTTATAAAGTGTATTTAAAACTACGTTTGGAACCGCATCACGCTTTAATTCATACACCACACGCATACCATTTCTATCCGATTCATCACGAATATTCGATATACCTTCTATTTTCTTATCATTAACTAAATCGGCAGTATGTTTAATCATATTTGCCTTATTCACCTGATAAGGAATTTCAGTTACAATGATAGCTTCTTTTCCATTTACTTCTTCAAAACCAACTTTAGCACGCATCACGATACGACCTCTACCTGTTTTGAATGCTTCTCTTACTCCTTCGTAACCATAAATTATTCCTCCTGTAGGAAAATCAGGAGCTTTGATATGATTTATTAACTCATCAATTTCAATATCATTGTTATCAATATAAGCCAAAATACCATCAACAACTTCAGTTAAGTTGTGAGGCGCCATATTTGTTGCCATACCTACTGCAATACCCGAAGCTCCGTTTACTAACAAAGTTGGTATTTTAGTTGGCATAACCGTTGGCTCTTGTAATGTATCGTCAAAGTTTAATTGAAAATCAACTGTTTCTTTATCAATATCTGCCAACATTTCTTCCGAAATCTTTTTCATTCTGGCTTCCGTGTAACGCATTGCTGCTGGACTATCTCCATCGACAGAACCAAAGTTACCTTGACCGTCAACCAATAAATAACGCATACTCCATTCCTGAGCCATACGTACCATAGCGTCGTAAACTGAGGAATCTCCATGTGGGTGATACTTTCCTAAAACCTCTCCGACAATTCTCGCCGATTTTTTGTGGGCAGATCTTGAGTTAACTCCCAAATCATACATACCATAAAGTACTCTTCGGTGAACAGGCTTTAAACCATCTCTAACATCAGGAAGTGCTCTTGACACAATAACAGACATCGAATAATCGATGTAAGCTGATTTCATTTCTTCCTCTATGTTAATAGGAATTAACTTTTCTCCTTCTGACATAAGTATTTACATTAAAATTATATATTAGTACTAAAACGTGCCAATATACGGCTTTTTGAACTTTTAGCACAAATTTTGAACTACTAATTTCGACTATTTATTAACAATTTTGTTTACAAATTGCTTATAAATCCTATCCTACTTTCTTTCATTTTTCAAATATTTTTTGTCATTTAGCCTATCTGTCTTTTTATAAGGTATGATTTTTGCATTTCCTTATAGAATTTTGTACATTTACTTATATTACTAATGCTATGGACGATAATTTTTCACCGAGAGTTAAAGACGTAATTACCTACAGTAAAGAAGAAGCTTTACGATTAGGTCACGACTTTATTGGTACCGAACACTTAATGCTAGGAATACTTCGAGATGGCAATGGAAAAGCGATTAACATCTTGAATAATTTAGCTGTGGACTTATCTCACTTAAGAAAAAAAGTAGAGATTCTAAGTCCTGCAAACCCTAATAGCATTCAAAATATTGAAAAGAAGAACTTGCATCTTACTCGACAAGCCGAGCGTGCATTAAAAACTACTTTTCTAGAAGCGAAACTTTTTAACAACTCTGAAATAAGTACCGCTCACCTATTGCTATGCATTTTACGCAATGAAAACGACCCAACAACAAAATTGATGGGCAAATTAAAAATCGATTACGAAACCGTTAAAGAACAGTATACAGCCATGATGACAAACGAAGACGATTATTTAGAAAACTTGCCAAAAGCGGAGTCGTTCAATGACGATTCAGGACAAGATGACAGTTTAAAAGAAAGCTCATTTAACAATCCGCCATCAGGTGGAAAAACCAATAAAAAATCAAAAACTCCAGTTTTAGACAACTTCGGTCGTGACTTAACCGAAATGGCAGAAGAAGGAAAACTAGACCCAGTTGTGGGACGTGAGAAAGAAATCGAGCGTGTTTCCCAAATCTTAAGTCGTAGAAAGAAAAACAACCCTCTTTTAATTGGAGAACCTGGAGTTGGAAAATCAGCTATTGCTGAAGGTTTAGCTTTGCGAATTATTAAGAAAAAAGTATCTCGTAATTTATTCAACAAACGTGTAGTTACGCTTGATTTAGCAAGTTTAGTTGCTGGCACAAAATATCGCGGACAATTCGAAGAAAGAATGAAAGCAGTAATGAATGAATTAGAGAAAAACGACGACATCATTTTATTCATTGATGAAATTCACACCATTGTAGGTGCTGGTGGCGCAACAGGTTCGCTTGATGCTTCAAACATGTTCAAACCAGCATTAGCACGTGGAGAAATTCAATGTGTGGGTGCAACAACGCTAGATGAATACCGTCAGTATATTGAGAAAGATGGCGCTTTAGAAAGACGTTTTCAAAAAGTAATTGTAGAACCAACATCTGTTGAAGAAACTATTACCATTTTAAATAACATCAAACCAAAATACGAAGACCATCACAACGTTTTATACACACCAGAAGCAATTGAAGCTTGTGTTAAATTAACAAATCGTTACATGACTGATCGTTTCCTTCCGGACAAAGCTATTGATGCTTTAGACGAAGCAGGTTCTCGTGTTCACATTATTAATATTGATGTTCCAAAGCAAATTTTGGAATTAGAACGTCAATTAGAAGAAGTGCGCGAACTGAAAAACACGGTAGTTAAAAAACAAAAATATGAAGAAGCTGCTAAACTTCGTGATGATGAAAAACGCATCGAAAAAGATTTAGCTATTGCGCAAGAACAATGGGAAGAAGATTCTAAAAACAACAAAGTTACCGTTACAGAAGACAATGTTGCTGATGTGGTTTCTATGATGACAGGAATTCCAGTAAATCGTATTGCTCAAACTGAAAGTAATAAGTTAGCTCACTTACCAGAACTTATTAGAGGTAAAGTAATTGGGCAAGACGAAGCGGTATTGAAAATTGCAAAATCTATCCAAAGAAATCGTGCTGGTTTAAAAGACCCGAACAAGCCGATTGGTTCGTTTATTTTCTTAGGTCAAACAGGTGTTGGAAAAACACAATTGGCTAAAGTTATTGCAAAAGAATTATTTGATTCTGAAGATGCTTTAGTTCGTATTGACATGAGTGAATACATGGAGAAATTTGCTATTTCTCGTTTAGTTGGAGCGCCTCCAGGATACGTTGGTTACGAAGAAGGTGGTCAATTAACAGAAAAAGTAAGAAGAAAACCATATTGCGTAGTACTTTTAGACGAAATTGAAAAAGCGCATCCAGATGTTTTCAATATGATGCTTCAAGTTTTAGATGACGGTCATTTAACGGATAGTTTAGGTCGTAAAATCGATTTTAGAAATACGATTATTATCATGACTTCTAACGTTGGAGCACGTCAATTAAAAGACTTTGGAACCGGTGTTGGATTTGGAACTGCATCAAAAACTGCACAAACTGAAGAACATTCAAAAGGAATTATCGAAAACGCTTTGAAAAAAGCTTTTGCTCCTGAGTTTTTAAACAGAATTGATGATGTAATTGTATTCAATGCTCTAGAAAAAGAAGATATTGATAAAATTATTGATATCGAAATGGATAAATTATACGACCGCGTTAAAGATTTAGGTTACACTTTAAAACTTTCAGAAGCAGCCAAAGATTACATTGCTGAAAAAGGTTTTGATAAGCAATTTGGAGCGCGTCCGTTAAAAAGAGCCATTCAAAAATATGTTGAAGATGCTCTAGCTGAAGAGATTATTACTCAAAAAATTCATGAAGGCGATCAAATTTTCATGGATTTAGATGAAACGGCTCAAGAACTCAAAATAGAAATTAAGAAATTAGAAGAACCAAGCTCATAGCTTGGTTTTTTTATTTTATGCAATTTTAAAATTATATTAAAAAAAATACTACATTAGATTCTTAATTTATTCGTTTAAAAATGTTAGACAAAGTTATTGTAGGTAGCGAAGAATGGTGTTCCTTCCCTACTTTAGGAATCCCAACAATTAAAGCACGTGTTGATTCTGGTGCAAAAACATCAGCTCTTCACGCAATCAATATTGTTACGTTTGAAAAAGACAGCGAAAGTTGGGTGAAATTTGATATCAACCCAATTCAAAATAATGCAAAAGCAGTTATACATTGCGAAGCTCCTTTAATTGATAAAAGAGTCGTTAAAAGTTCAAGTGGTTTTAGAGAACAACGCTACGTTATCAAAACCAAACTAGAAATTGGTGGAAAAACTTGGGAAATCGAGGTTACACTTACCAATCGTGATTCGATGGGTTTTCGAATGTTATTAGGTCGTGAAGCGATGTCGGGTCGTGTTTTGGTCGATCCAGAGCAACGTTATTTATTGGGACAACCAACAACCGAAAAACTAAAAGAATATTACTACGCTTCCAATGAATCCAAAAAAGGTTTAAAAATTGGTTTATTAGCAAGTAATCCAGAATTATATAGCAACAAACGAATTTTAGAAGCAGGCGAATTAAGAGGTCATGAAATGCATTTCTTAAATTTGAAATACTGCTACATGAAATTAGACGCAACAAAACCCGAAATTCATTACCGTGGAGGAAAAGTATTGAACGATTTTGATGCTGTAATTCCTAGAATTCGTCCTAGTATGACCTATTATGGTTGTGCTTTAACGCGTCAATTTGAAGCTTTAAAAGTATTTGCTTTGAACAATGCTTCTGCCATTACACAATCAAGAGACAAACTATTTTCATTACAATTATTATTGAACAACGGAGTTGACATTCCAACTACTGGATTTGCCAATTCGCCTTTAGATACTGACGATTTGATTAAAATGGTTGGTGGCTCACCTTTGATTGTAAAATTATTAGAAGGCACACAAGGAAAAGGTGTCGTTTTGGCAGAAACCAAAAAAGCAGCCGAATCAGTTATTAATGCTTTCAAGAGTTTAAATGCCAATATTTTAGTTCAAGAATTCATTAAAGAAGCGAATGGTAAAGACTTGAGACTCTTTGTTGTAGATGGAAAAGTTGTTGCTGCTATGCAACGTGAAGCTGCTCCTGGAGAATTCAGAGCGAATATTCATATGGGCGGAACTGCTTCGGTAGTGAAAATTACTGCTGACGAAAAGAAAATTGCTATTAAAGCAGCAAAAGCTATGAATTTAAAAGTGGCTGGAGTTGATATTATTCGTTCGTCAAAAGGTCCTTTATTGTTAGAAGTAAATTCATCTCCAGGTTTAGAAGGAATTGAAGGTGCAACTCAAAAAGACATTGCAGGCGAAATGATTAAAGCAATTGAGAAAAACTTTAAGTGGAAATAGTTCAGTGTTCAAAATTAGATAGATTATGAAAAAGCAATATACAGTTCCGTTGGTGTTGTTCCTTTTAGGGATGGCGATTACAGTAATTGGTGCTTTATTTAAAATTATGCATTGGCCTGGAGCTGGAATTATGCTAACTGTTGGGATGCTTACCGAAGCAATTGCTATCATAACTCTAATTGTAGTTTTACTTAAAAATACGAAATGAACAAAAACCGATTAGAAGCTTTTAGCGATGGTGTTTTAGCAATTATAATCACCATTATGGTTTTGGAGTTTAAAGTTCCAGAAGACACTACTTTTGAAGCAGTTATTAAATTATCGCATAAGTTTCTAAGTTATATTTTGAGCTTTATATATGTCGGAATTTATTGGAACAACCACCATCACATGATGCATACCGTAAAAAGAGTAAATGGAAAAATTCTTTGGGCTAATTTACATTTGTTATTTTGGTTGTCTTTAATTCCTTTTACAACTGCTTGGATTGGTGAACATCATTTTAATTCATTTCCAATGATGTTGTATGGTTTGGTTTTGTTAATGAATGCCATAGCTTATTTTATTTTGCAAAAAGTCATTTTAATTGACCATGGAAAAGATTCTATTTTAGCTAAAGCTATTGGAAAAGATTACAAAGGAAAATTATCGGTAGTTTTATATTTAATCGCTGTGATTGCGACCAAGTATTCAGTTGAAATTTCTGGGGCGATTTATATTTTGGTGGCTTTAATTTGGCTAATTCCAGACAAGAGAATTGAACGCACTTTTAACGAAAATGAATAAATTATGCATATCATCAGTAAAATCCTTATTGTTATCATAGCCTTATTTCACCTATATTTTCTATGGCTAGAAATGTTTGCTTGGACAACAAAAGCTAAAAAAGTTTTTAGAACCATTCCCGAAGACTTATTTGAAAAAACAAAAGTTTTAGCCGCAAATCAAGGATTATATAACGGATTTTTATCTGCTGGACTAATATGGTCTTTGACTATAAGTGATGATATTTGGAGTAAAAACATTGCCTTATTCTTTCTTTGTTGTGTTACTGTTGCTGGAGTTTTCGGGGCTTATTCTGCTTCTAAGAAAATTTTTTATTTGCAAGCACTTCCTGCAATTATAACTATTATTACAATTCTATTTTTATAAAAAAAGCTCAAGATTTCTTGAGCTTTTTAATTTTATATATTTTGAATATTAATCTTCCATTTCAATTTGAAAGCTATTCAAAAACGCTACGGATTTTTCAATATCGTAATGTAAAATTCGATCTTCTGATACAAACGGAACTTCTTCTCTGTACGATTTTACGAAACTTTCAAGAAACTCACTTGATTGTAATGGTCTTCTAAATTCTAAAGCTTGTGAACCGTTTAATAATTCAATTCCTAAAATACGTTCCACGTTTTCAACAATACGTAACGTTTTAGTTGCAGCGTTTGCGCCCATACTTACGTGATCTTCTTGTCCATTTGACGAAACAATGCTATCAATACTTGCTGGTGTTGCTAATTGTTTGTTTTGACTAGCAATACTTGCCGCTGTATATTGTGGAATCATGAAACCTGAATTCAATCCTGGGTCGTTTACTAAAAATGCTGGCAAACCTCTTAATCCAGAAATCAATTGATAGGTTCTTCTTTCCGAAATACTTCCTAATTCTGATAACGCTATTCCTAAGAAATCTAAAGCTAAAGCTAAAGGTTGTCCGTGGAAATTTCCACCTGAAATAATCAAATCTTCTCCAACGAAAATATTTGGATTATCAGTAACCGAATTGATTTCGGTACGGAATACTTTCTTCACATAATCAATTGTATCTTTCGAAGCACCATGTACTTGTGGAATACAACGGAAAGAATACGGGTCTTGCACATGAACTTTTGGTTGTGCAATGATTTCGCTATCTTCTAACAAATCGCGCATTCTTTCAGCTGTTTGTACTTGACCTTTATGAGGGCGAACTAAGTGAATCAAATCTGTAAATGGTTCTAATCTTCCATCAAAACCTTCTAAAGAAACTGCTCCGATTACATCCGCTAAATACGAAATTTTCTCTGCTTTAATCAAGCAATAAACACCGTAAGCGCTCATGAATTGCGTACCATTCAATAGAGCCAAACCTTCTTTCGATTGCAAAACGATTGGTTCCCAACCAAATTTTTCTAATACTTTAGCCGAAGGTTGTCTGAAACCATCTAAATACACTTCGCCTTCTCCTAATAATGGTAATGATAAATGCGCTAACGGAGCTAAATCGCCCGAAGCACCTAACGAACCTTGTGTATAAATTACTGGGAAAATATCATTGTTGTAAAAATCAATCAAACGTTGCACGGTTACTAACTGAACACCTGAATGCCCATAACTTAACGATTGGATTTTAAGCAACAACATGATTTTTACAATTTCATGAGGTACTTCCTCCCCTGTACCGCAAGCGTGCGATTTTACCAAATTCTCTTGAAGTTTTGATAAATTTTCATTCGAAATCTTCACATTACACAACGACCCAAAACCGGTGTTAATTCCGTAAATTGGATCTGAGTTTGATTTCATTTTATCATCTAAATACTTTCTACATTTCTCAATGTTTACAATAGCTTCCTCTGATAATGCCAACTGTTTTCCTTGAAAAACAATCTCGTTAATCATGTCGATAGACAATAAATCTGAACTTATATAATGTGTAGTTTCCATTTGGTTAATTTTAAAAGTCCAAAATTCCGCAAACAATTGTTAAAATGCAAGATTTATCAGCATTATTAACAAAAAATAAATATCTCTCAAATTTTAAGGGAAATCTGGGTGCATTTTTAAGAATTTTCAATAAATTAGCGCTCTCTAATAATACAACATCAAATCATGAAAAATACAGCGTTAACGCACATTCACGAAAGTTTAGGAGCTAAAATGGTTCCGTTTGCAGGATACAACATGCCTGTGCAATATGAAGGAGTAAATGCAGAACACGAAATCGTTAGAAATGGCGTTGGTGTTTTCGACGTTTCTCACATGGGAGAATTTTTCTTAAAAGGAGAAAATGCGTTGGCTTTAATTCAGAAAGTAACTTCAAATGACGCTTCTAAATTAGTAGATGGAAAAGCACAATATTCTTGTTTACCAAACAACGAAGGCGGAATTGTTGACGATTTAATCGTTTATAAAATTGCCGATAACCATTATATGTTGGTGGTGAATGCTTCAAACATTGAAAAAGATTGGAATTGGATTTCTTCACACAATGATTTAGGTGTGGATATGCAAAATCTTTCTGAAGGCTATTCATTATTAGCAATTCAAGGACCAAAAGCGGCAGAAGCTATGCAATCCTTGACTTCTATCGATTTAACTAATATGGGATATTACACATTCCAAATTGGTGAATTTGCTGGAAAAAGCGATGTAATTGTTTCAGCTACAGGTTATACAGGTTCGGGAGGTTTTGAAATTTACTTTAAAAACGAAGATGCAGAATACATTTGGAACAAAGTTTTTGAAGCTGGAGCAGCATTCGGAATCAAACCAATTGGATTAGCAGCGCGTGATACGTTACGTTTAGAAATGGGATTCTGTTTATACGGAAACGACATTAACGATACAACTTCTCCTTTAGAAGCTGGTTTAGGTTGGATTACGAAATTCGATAAAGAATTCACGAATTCAGAAAACTTAATGAAACAAAAAGAAGCGGGTGTTTCTCGTAAATTAGTTGGTTTCGAAATGGTAGAAAGAGGAATTCCTCGTCACGATTACGAAATTGCTGATGCAAATGGAAATGTAATCGGAATCGTAACTTCTGGAACGCAATCACCTTCAATGGGAATTGCTATCGGAATGGGATATGTTCCAACAGCTTTAGCTACTCCAGATTCTGAAATTTATATTAGAATTAGAAATAAAGATATTAAAGCGAAAGTGGTTAAAATGCCGTTTTACAAGAAATAGTCAAGAACAAGGGCAAGTTCAAGAACAAGTACAAATTTGAAAATTGAAATTGACCTTGAATTTGAACTTGAAATTATTAATTTTGCAACCTGAAACTTGAAACTTTAAACCAAAAAAAGAAATGGGAAGAGCGTTTGAATTTAGAAAAGCCCGTAAAATGAAACGTTGGTCAGCAATGGCTAAAACGTTTACACGTATAGGAAAAGACATTGTAATGGCCGTTAAAGAAGGCGGACCAAATCCTGAAACCAACTCACGTTTAAGAGCGGTAATTCAGAATGCGAAGTCAGCAAACATGCCTAAAGATAACGTAGAACGCGCTATTAAGAAAGCATCGGATAAAGACACCGCTAACTTTAAAGAAGTGTTGTTTGAAGGTTATGCACCACACGGAATTGCGATTTTAATTGAAACCGCTACGGATAACAACAACAGAACAGTTGCGAATATTAGAAGTTACTTCAACAAATGCAACGGAACGTTTGGAACACAAGGTTCAGTTGAATTTATGTTTGATCATACCTGTAATTTTAGAATTCCAGCAGAAGGACAAGATGTGGAAGAATTAGAATTAGAAATGATTGATTTTGGTGTAGAAGAAATCTTTGCTGACGAAGACGGTATTTTAATGTACGCTCCTTTTGAAAGCTTTGGAACTATCCAAAAAGAATTAGAAACTCGCGGAATAGAAATCTTATCTTCTGGATTTGAAAGAATACCACAAATAACAAAAGAATTAACACCAGACCAAGTAGCTGATGTTGAAAAATTATTAGAAAAAATTGAAGAAGACGATGACGTTATGAACGTATATCATACCATGCAAGAAAGCGCTGAGTAATTCTTTTTCTATCTTATATATGAAATCCTCGCAAGAAATTGTGAGGATTTTTTTATATATTAGCGGTATTGGAAAGTCATACTTTTGATTATATTTATTAGCAAAAAATTTATTTAAAATCCATATGAAAACAGCACTCTCAATTTTAATTTTCTTTTGTTCGATTTCAATATTAAATGCACAAAACATTTATCAAGAAAAATTTGATGACTGTAAATTATCTACTTTCTGCTTAGATTGTGGTGATGCAAAAGCTGAGCCTCAATCAACAATAGTAGATGAAATCATTGAAAATTTAGAGAAAACGAATTTCATTAAAACTAAAGGAATAATTGAAGTTCAAATACTGATTGATGAAAATGGAACACCTTGTTTATTAAGTGTTCAAAACAAAACAAATATTTCTACAAAAAAATTGAAACTGAAAAAAGCAATTAATAATACTTCAAATTGGAATCCTGCTATAACTAAAGATAAGAAACAAAATTCTTCAGTTTCATTAGTTCTAGAATTTGACAATGGAAAACTTTCTGTGAAAAGAAGAATATTTGATTTCAAAAACCAATCAAACATGAAATCTGAGGGAAAACCAAATATTGAAGGTACTGAAAAAGAGAAGTTAATAAATACTTGGACTTTATTTACCCAATCAAACTCTGAACTTCCTTGGGATATGACAAGATCTATTGTAACTGATTTAGACAAAAATGTTTGGATTGGTTCAGACAATGGAATTGTTGAAATCAGCAATAATTCTTGGAAATTATACAACTCAAAAAATACAATAATAGCTCCTCCTGCATACAATAAAAATGAAACACAATCTGTCAGATATGCAGAAGTTGATAAAAAAAATAATAAATGGTTTATTGCTGGTTGGGATGTTTACAGGTACGATAATAGAAATTGGACAAAATATGACTCAATTAATTCTCCTATAAATTGGGCAAGAAAAATATTTGTTGATCCTAAAAATAATGTTTGGTTTACTTCATGGGATGGAGTAACAAAATTTGATGGTAAAAATTGGACAGTTTATAACGAAGAAAATTCAAATCTACCTACAAATAAAACATTTGGTGTATTTGTAGATAAAAATGATAAAATATGGATTGGAACATTTGAAGGTAACGTTATTATTGAAAATGGAAAAACAAAACTATTAGAAGACAAATCTTCTCCACTTTCAAAAGCATTTATTTCAAAAGTTGTTGAAGACAAAAAAGGAAACCTTTGGTTTTCCCTTTATAATGACAAAAATTATAAAGACGAAGGTATTTATATCTTAGATACATCTAATAACTGGATTAAAATTGATTTTCCAAACAACAACAAAATATTAGATGGTAATTCTATTAATGATTTTCTTTTAGATGAAGAAAATAAAGAACTCTGGATTACTGTAAATGGTATTGGTGTCTTGTGTTATTATTTAGAAAGCAAAAAATGGGAAATTTACACAAATAAAAACTCAAATTTCCCAAGTATTCATGCCGAACAGATAACTAAAGACGGAAATGGTGACATTTGGATTGCAACATTTGCAGGAGTTGTAAAATTAAACAGACCCCAATAACTCCGATAGCGCGGAATTGCATTCCGTGCCCACAAAACAAAACCCAATCCTTTTTTCGTAAATTAGTAAAAAAAATATATGGCAGATAATTTTGTATCGTTACATCGCGTAGTAACGGCTCCACCTGAAAAAGTGTTTCGCGCATTTACAGAGAAAATTGCAATGGCTTCGTGGATTCCACCGTATGGTTTTTTGTGTGAAGTTCACAGTATGGAAGTGAAAATTGGAGGTAGTTTTAAAATGTCGTTCATCAATTTTACAACGGGTAACGGACATTCATTTGGTGGAACTTATCTCGATGTCAAACCCAACGAATTTTTAAAATACACCGACACTTTTGATGACCCTAACTTACCAGGCGAAATGACGACTTCGGTTTGGTTAAAAGAAGTTTCTTGTGGTACCGAAATCAAAATACTTCAGGAAAACATTCCTGAAATGATTCCAACAGAAATGTGTTACTTGGGTTGGCAAGAATCTTTAGAAAAATTAAAGAAATTAGTAGAACCGAATATTCCAGATAATTAAAAATAAAAATCCCAATCTTACAATTGGGATTTTTTTATATCTAAAACAAAAATTACTCAACTGATTTCAATTCAAACCCTATTTTTAAAAGTAAAAAAGGAATAATTGAAATTACATTAGAATAATCAAGCATAAATTGGAATTTTTGAGTGGATAAAAACCAAATCAATAGCCCTAAAACTATTGAAATATGCAGGATTATGATTCCATTTGAAGCAACACTTTTTGGTAGTATTTTATCCGTTTTACTTTGATACAAATAGATTTCTCTCGCAATAATGGTTAGTAAACTAAAGTTGAAAAACTGATTTTTAAAAAGTAAAGCCGAATAATTCAATCCTATCAAATCCATTTGCTTCCAATCGATTATGATGCCAAATAAAACAACAATAAATATAAAATAAACACCTAACAAGAAGAATCGCTCTTTATTCTGCTGCTGAAATTGAATTAGATTTTCAATGTTTTCTTTCTTAAAACGATACGCTACTCTATCAAAAATCGTTCGTACGAATTCATCGAACCAAAACAAATAGATGATATAAAAAACCGTAGTTTCTTTATTAATTATCTCAACAATTGTAAATGCGGTTATTAATGCAAGCGAAATGCACTTTACTGCTATATTGGTTAGCTTCACGTTATACTATTTTAAAATGTAACATCGATGTATTATAAAATTACAATTTATTTTTTAATTAATGTAGACTTTAAAAAGCTTGAAACAAAAAAATCCTGAGCTTTCACTCAGGATTTCTTCTATATCTAAAATCAAATTACTTGATAATTTCAATTTTTAAAGCTTCTTCTTGGTTAATCGAATCAAAGAAACCTTGTTCGCTCATCCAATCATCGCTAAATACTTTACTCATGTAACGTGAACCGTGATCAGGGAAAATGATAACAACTTTACTGTTGGCATCAAATTCTCCTTCTTCAGCATATTGCTTCACTGCTTGAAAAGCTGCTCCAGAAGTATATCCTACAAATAAACCTTCTTTCTTAGCTAATTCTCTTGTAGTGTGTGCACTTTCTTCATCTGAAACTTTGATAAATTTATCAATGATATCAAAATCGGTAGCTGTTGGAATTAAGTTTTTACCTAAACCTTCAATACGGTATGGATAAATTTCAGCGTTATCAAATTCTTTTGTTTCGTGGTATTTTTTCAAAACCGAACCAAAAGCATCTACTCCTAAAACTTTAATGTTAGGATTTTGCTCTTTTAAGAAACGTGCTGTTCCTGAAATAGTTCCTCCAGTTCCACTACACGCTACTAAGTGTGTAATTTGACCGCCAGTTTGTTCCCAAATTTCTGGTCCTGTAGATTTATAATGTGCATCAACATTTAACTCGTTGAAATATTGGTTAATATAAACCGAACCTTTAGTTTCCTCGTGTAATCTTTTTGCAACATTGTAGTAAGAACGCTCATCATCAGCTGAAACGTGTGCTGGGCAAACATATACCTTAGCACCCATTGAACGTAACATATCAATTTTATCTCTAGATGATTTTGAACTCACCGCTAAGATACAATCGTATCCTTTGATGATACTTACCATGGCTAAACTAAAACCTGTATTTCCTGAAGTAGTTTCAATAATGGTGTCTCCTGGTTTTAGGATACCTCTTTTTTCTGCTTCTTCAATAATATATAATGCGATACGGTCTTTTGTAGAATGACCTGGATTAAAGGCTTCAACTTTTGCATAGAAATTACCTGGTAAATCAGCTGAAATTTTATTCAGTTTGATTAATGGTGTATTCCCAATTAAATCTAATACACTATTATAGGCTTTTATTTCTTCTTTCATATGAAGATACTGTTTGTTTTAATGTTTCCAAAATACTATGCATTACTAGCATTTAAAGTATTTTATACTTGATTTTTTGTTTAAAAGTGTTTTTTTGACACCTCCAAAACCTTGCAAATTTAACAAAAAATATTGAACTACTTCTTAATTTTTTCTAAATCTAATAAAAATGTAAATTCCTTAGCTAATTCTTTAAGTGCTTCAAATCGTCCTGAAGCTCCTCCATGTCCTGCATCCATGTTCGTATCTAAGAATAACTGTTTGTCATTAGTTTTCATAACACGCAATTTTGCTACCCATTTTGCAGGTTCAAAATATTGTACTTGCGAATCGTGAAGACCTGTAGACACATACATATTTGGATAATCTTGCTTTTTAACTTGGTCATATGGCGAATACGAAAGCATGTAATCATAATATACTTTTTCGTTCGGATTTCCCCATTCGTCATATTCTCCAGTTGTCAACGGAATTGTATCATCTAACATGGTGGTAACCACATCTACAAACGGAACTTGAGCAATTACCCCGTTGTACAATTCTGGTGCCATATTAACAATTGCTCCCATTAGCAAACCACCAGCCGATCCACCTTCTGCATACAAATGTGATGCCGAAGTGTATTTTTCTGCAATCACAAATTTTGAACAGTCAATAAAATCGGTGAAAGTGTTAATTTTTTTCAAAAGTTTTCCGTTCTCATACCACTCTCTTCCTAAGTCCTCACCTCCTCTAATGTGCGCAATCGCATAGATAAATCCTCTATCCAATAAACTCAAACGAGTTGAAGAAAAATAAGGATCCATCGTAGCACCATACGAACCATAAGCATATAACAATAACGGATTTTTACCGTCTTTTTTGATTCCTTTTCTATATACCATAGAGATTGGCACTTTTGTTCCGTCAGTTGCGGTTGCCCAAACTCTTTCTTCGATATAGTTGTTCTTGTCGAATTTTCCTCCTAAAACTTCTTGTTCTTTCAACACTTTTTTCTCTTGAGTACTCATATTGAAATCAATCACAGAAGACGGAGTTGCCATTGATTGGTAACCATAACGAAGAATTTCAGTGTCAAAATCTACATTAGTTGTAGTGTAAGCTGTATACGTTTCGATTTCAAATGGTAAATAATACTCGCCTATACCATTCCAAGGACGGATTTGAATTTTATTCAATCCATTTGAACGTTCTTCAACCACTAAATAATCTTTGAAAATTTCAATTCCTTCTAACAAAACATCTTTTCTGTGTCCAATTAAATCGTTCCAGTTTTCAGCCGAAGTTGCGGTTTCTGGCGTTTTCATTAATTTAAAGTTCGTTGCTTTGTCTTTATTGGTTACGATGTAAAAACTATCACCATAATGCGAAATTGAATATTCTAATCCACGCGTTCTTTTTTGGAAAACTCTAAATTCACCATTAGGATTTTTAGATTCCAAAATTTGATATTCAGAAGTCAAAGTACTTGATGAACCAATCACCAAATATTTTTTAGATTTTTCTTTGTAAACAAACGTGTTGAACGTATCGTCTTTTTCATGAAAAACCATAGTATCAGCCGAAGCATCAGTTCCTAAAGTATGTTTATAAATTTTATCAGAACGTAAGGTTTGTGCATCTTTACGAGTGTAAAACAAGGTTTTATTATCGCCAGCCCAAGTAGAACCTCCTGTTGTGTTTTCTAATTTCACTGGAAGAATTTCACCTGTTTCTAAGTTCTTAATTTGGATTGTGTATTGTCTTCTTGAAACCAAATCTACTCCAAACGCCACCCATTTATTATCTTCACTAATGTTCAATCCCGATAAATTGAAATAAGCGTGTCCTTTGGCCATTTCGTTGCAATCAAACATGATTTCTTCTTTGGCATCTAAACTACCTTTTTTACGAGAATAAATTGGGTAATCTTTTCCTTTTTCGAAACGAGTGATGTAGTAATAACCATTGTATAAATAAGGAACCGAACTATCATCTTCCTTAATTCTTGCTTTCATTTCCAAGAACAATTCGTCTTGAAATTGTTTGGTATGAGCCGTAGATTTTTGATAATATTCGTTTTCTTTATTTAAGTAATCAATAACTTCTGGGTTTTCTCTTTCGTTTAACCAATAATAGTTATCAATTCTTTTATCACCGTGCTTTTCTAATGTTTTTGGAACAATTTTAGCAACTGGCGGCTGTAATTTATCAGACATTTTTTTTGTTTTATTTTGACTGTGAACTGGAGCAAAAATAACACAACCTAAAAGGAAATACGTGATTTTTTTCATGAAGTTTTACAATAATTATTAACTGCTAATTTAGTATTTTTGTCGGAATAAAAAAATAAAAAATTATGTTTGGAGATATTATGGGCATGATGGGTAAACTAAAAGAAACCCAACAAAAAGTAGAAGAAACAAAGAAGCGTTTAGACTTTGTTTTAATTGATGAAAAAAGTGCTGATGGCTTGCTTGAAGTAACGCTAACTGCTAACAGAAAAATCAAAAACATTACCGTAAGTGATGATTTACTTCAAGACAAGGAAATGCTTGAAGATTATTTAGTTAACATTTTAAACAAAGCTATTGAAAAAGCAACTAACGTTCACGAAACGGAGTTAGCTGCGGTTGCTAAAGAAGGTATGCCAAACATTCCCGGAATGGATATGTTTAAATAATTCCCATTCCTAAAGCAATTGCTACCAAAAGCAACAAAACAGCGACAAACACTTGGAGAAATTTTAGGGTAACTTTCTTTAAAAGTTGGTTACCCAAATACGCTCCAGTAATCGCACAAAGCGTTGCTGAAATCAAAAGTACTTTATTTTCATACAAAGTATATGTTGTAATTTTTGAAGCATAAACACTCAATCGGGTAAAATCAATAAACATGGAAACTACTATTCCTGTAGCGATGAAACTTTCTTTAGACAAACCCGCTTTAATCAAAAATGCACTTCGCAAAGCACCTTGATGTCCGGAAAGTCCTCCAAAAAATCCGCTTAAAATTCCGCCTAAAGGCAATTTGTCTTTTCCGAATTCCAATTTACTCAAAAACGGAATCAAATCTAAAAGCGCAAAAATTACTAATAAAATAGCAATGATGAATTTCACTGGAAAAACGTCTAATTGTTTTCCAAAAAGCGAATAACTAAACAAGGGTTCTAAATCGGAAATTTGCAACAACAACCACGAACCTATCATAGCCGCAAAAATCGCTGGAATTCCAAATTTTAGTAAAACTTCTTTATTTGCATGCTTTCCAACCAAGAAAAACTTGAATAAGTTATTAGCAAAATGAACCAATCCACACAAACCAATTGCAATATCAACTGGAAAGAACAACATAAAAACTGGTGTCAATAAAGTTCCCAATCCAAAACCAGAGAAAAAAGTTAAAATGGCGGTTAAAAAGGCTACGATTGATATGATAATAATTTCCATATTTTATTCAAACAAGATTAAACACATAGTCACAATACTTTTACTTTGTGCTGATTTTAAGCGTTACACTATTCATAGATAACAAAAAAACTCTGATTATCCTTCAGAATTACAAAAATAAATAACTCGAAGAATTTGAATGTAACTAAAACGTTAATTTAGAGAAAACTTCCATTACATATTCGTGCATTACTTCTTTGTAATCCAAATGTGTTACAATACGAAGTTTTCCATGTCCCATCGAGCTAATCGCAATCCCTTTTTGTTTCAATTTTTCCATGAAAAGCTTTTCATCTACAAAAGGTTGCAATCCAAAAATCAAAATATTGGTTTCCACAGGTTCTACATTGGCAACCCAAGGCATTTTTTCTAATAAACTGCCTAATTCTTTCGCTCTTCTGTGGTCAATTTCTAAAC
>DNNO01000030.1 GCA_003497625.1 Flavobacterium sp.
AAAAGCATCTTTAAAAGACTATAAATTAGAAGTAGTTTATAATTTTTAATGTTTTTAGTTTGAAGGGAACTTTAAACTTTAAACTTTGAACAAAAACCCATGCTCACCCGTAAAACCAAATTAGTTCTCATAAAAATATTTAGTTTTTTCTCTGTAATTAGAGGATATAATATTTGGGTGGTTGCATTGGCGCAATATCTTTCTGCCATTTTTATTTTAGCTCCCGAAAAACGTGCTTTGGATATTATTCTCGATTGGCGTTTGTTTTTGATTGTGGTCGCTTCTACTTTAACAATTGCTTCGGGTTATATTATCAATAATTTTTATGATGCCAAAAAGGATTTAATCAATCGCCCTAAAAAAGCAATGATTGATCGTTTGGTGAGTCAGGAAACCAAGTTAAAAGTCTATTTTACGATTAATTTCATTGTGGCTTTGTTGATGTTTTTCATTTCTTGGCGAGCTGTTTTGTTCTTCTCGACTTATATTTTCTTGATTTGGTTTTATTCGCACAAGTTGAAAAAAATGTTCTTAATTGGAAATATCACGGCAGCAGTGTTGGCTGTTTTGCCTTTCTTCGGAATTTTAATGTATTACAAGAACTTTTACGAAGTCATTTTTGCACACGCTACGTTTTTATTTTTATTGATTTTAATTCGAGAATTAATTAAAGACTTAGAAAACATCGAAGGCGATTTAATTGCTGATTATAAGACTATTCCTGTTGTTTTTGGCGAAAAGAGAGCAAAAAGTATCATTTCTATATTTACTATTTTAACATTAATACCAGTGTATTTCTTAGTCGAAATTTACAATGTGGGTTACATGGATATTTACTTTTATTTGAGCTTAATTGCGTTGTTGTTTTTTTGCATGATGTTATGGAAAGCAACCACAAAAACAGAATATTTGAAACTTCATTTCTTATTGAAGTTCATAATTGTTTCGGGTGTTTTTTGCATTGTTTTGATAGAACCTTCTGTTTTATTTCATGGAAAAAAACTAATTTTAACTCATTCTATATCTATTTATTAGATGTTTCAACTAACATTTTAGGATTTAAAAAACTAAAGTGTGTGTTTCAACATATTAGTTATATCTTTGCAGAAATTTGTTTATAATATGTCACGTCATCAAGATAATGATAAAAGTCGTCCAGGTTCTGGAAGACAAGGAGGTTACAAGAAAGATAGTAATTCAAGAGGAAATGCGCCAATTCGTAAAGCGCCTTCAAAGTTTGCAACGAAACCAGATGCAGCTAAAGCGGATGCTCCAAAAGCTCCAAAATCACCAAAAAGACCATCTAATCCAGACGAAATTCGTCTAAATCGTTATATTTCTAATTCAGGAATGTGTAGTCGTAGAGATGCGGATATTTACATTCAAAGTGGTAATGTAAAAGTAAATGGTGTTGTTGTCACCGAAATGGGTCACCGTGTTAAATTAACCGATGTGGTTCAGTTTGATGGTGTAAATATTACGCCAGAGAAGAAAGAATATGTATTGTTGAACAAGCCTAAAAACTTTTCAACTGCAGGAGATGATTCTCCAGGTTCAGCAAATGTGTTGGATTTAGTACGTGGAGCTTCAAAATCGAATTTATTGCCTGTTGGAAGAATGGATAAAACCACAACGGGCTTGTTGTTGTTCACCAATGATACTGAAATGGTTCAGAAATTCACGGTTCCTAACCAACGTTCTTCTAAAGTATACCAAGTTACACTAGATAAAAATTTGAAATTCGAAGATTTAGAAAAAATCCAAAAAGGAATGATGATTGATGACCACAAAGTATTTGTGGAAGAAATCACCTACATCGAAGATCAACCAAAAAGTGAAATTGGTATCAAAATGAAAACATCTAACGTAAAAGTAGTTCGTAAAATCTTCGAACACTTAAAATACGATGTTTTAAAAGTTGATCGTGTAACATTTGCCGGTTTAACAAAGAAAAATTTACCAAGAGGTGATTGGAGATTCTTAACGGAACAAGAAATTATCAACCTTAAAAATGCTTAATACCATTTTATAAAATATAAAGGCACATCGATTTTTTCTTTGTGCCTTTTTTTATTTAGTATTCTTTGTGAACTTTGCGAAAAACTTAGCGTTCTTTGCGTTTAAATCTAAACTTTATGCCAAATCAACTACAACAAATCGCCATTAAATGGTTTGATGCTTTTAATACCAAAAACTTAGAGAAATTATTAGGATTATACGACGACGAAGCCCAACATTTCAGTCCGAAATTAAAAATTCGTCAGCCGGAAACCAATGGTTTAATCATAGGAAAAGAAGCCATGCGCGTGTGGTGGCAAGATGCTTTTGATAGATTACCAACATTACACTACAAAGTAACTTCATTAACCGCTAATACGGACAGAGTTTTCATGGAATACACACGTCAAGTAGAAAGTGAAGCAGATATGTTAGTAGCTGAAGTTTTAGAAATTAAAGACGGGAAAATTGTGTTTTCTAGGGTGTATCATGGGTAATGATATTCTTTTTT
Source organism: Flavobacterium sp. (assembly GCA_003497625.1). Classification (GTDB taxonomy): domain Bacteria; phylum Bacteroidota; class Bacteroidia; order Flavobacteriales; family Flavobacteriaceae; genus Flavobacterium. The sequence goes on from DNNO01000030.1 coordinate 2,510, forward strand.
GTCATTTCGACATAAGGAGAAATCACATAATGTTAAACTTTTATAGATGACCATTTGTCAACTAAAGACGCAAAATGACTTGTTGATGGTGTAGATTCTCCATCTATTGTTAGACTTTCAACTTCTAAATCCATTAGTAAATCAATTATGTCGTTTAATTGATTTTTTGATAAATCTATTTTGTAATGATTGGTTTCTATGTCTTCCTTTTTATTATGTTTTTCAGGTTTAGCAATTTTGTTGTTATTCAAAATGTCGAGCAGTTTATCTACTAAAGCAACATTTTCAGTTTTTGCCAACTCGTTAATTGTAGATTTAATAGTAAAATAATCAATAATGTTTTTCATTTTTGTTTATTTACATTTAAATTACCCTTCAAAAACATAATCCGCATACACTTGCTCAATTTCTGTAAACACATCTAATAATTGATTGATACCATCTGTGGTAACCAATTTTTGTTTGTATTCTTTAAAACCGTGAATACCTTTGAAATAATTAGTATAATGACGACGCATTTCGTTGATTCCTAAGCGTTCACCTTTCCATTCAATACTCCAAATTAAATGATTTTTTGCAGCTTCAATTCGGTCATTCATGCTTGGCGGAGCTAATCTTTCTCCTGTTGCGAAATAATGTTTAATTTCATTAAAAATCCACGGATAACCAATCGCAGCGCGACCAATCATCATGCCATCTAAACCGTATTTGTTTTTGTATTCCAATGCTTTTTCTGGAGAATCGATATCGCCATTTCCAAAAATTGGCATTGTGATTCTTGGATTATTTTTTACACGTTCAATATGACTCCAATCGGAATGACCTTTGTACATTTGTGCTCTTGTTCTAGCGTGAACTGTTAAGGCTTGCACACCAATATCTTGCAAACGTTCAGCAACTTCATCAATATTGATGGAACTTTCATCCCAACCTAAACGTGTTTTAACTGTAACCGGAAGATTAGTTCCTTTGATAACAGCTTTGGTTAAACGCACCATCAAATCTACATCTTTCAAAACGCCTGCTCCAGCACCTTTACAAACCACTTTTTTTACTGGACAACCAAAATTGATATCCACTAAATCAGGTTGAACGGCATCCACAATTCGAGATGACATTTCCATCGCTTCTTCATCACCACCAAAAATCTGAATTCCCACAGGGCGTTCGTAATCAAAAATATCTAGCTTTTGCTTGCTTTTTACCGCATCACGAATTAATCCTTCCGAAGAAATAAATTCTGAGTACATTAAATCAGCGCCGTGTAATTTGCATAAACGACGAAATGGTGGGTCGCTCACGTCTTCCATTGGGGCTAATAATAAAGGAAAATCGGGTAGTATGATGTTACCAATTTTAGGCATGGTGCTTCAATTTTTTGCAAAGATAAGAATTTTTTAAATCGAATGGGTTTCCAAATATTCTCAGGTTTAAAATCCAAAACTTTAGCTTATATTTGCAGATTAAACGAACAAGAGTTTGGAAGATGAAAATGCCTCTTGTACATGAACTTTACATTGAAAGATGAAAAACATTAGAAATTTCTGCATTATTGCACACATTGACCACGGAAAAAGTACGTTGGCAGACCGTTTATTAGGTGCTACACAAACCGTTACAGCTCGTGAAGAAAAGGCTCAGTTACTAGATAACATGGACTTAGAACGCGAACGTGGTATTACCATAAAAAGTCATGCTATTCAAATGGAATATACCTACAAAGGGGAACAATACATTTTGAATTTGATTGATACACCAGGTCACGTGGATTTCTCGTATGAGGTTTCTCGTTCTATTGCCGCTTGTGAAGGCGCTTTGTTGATTGTAGATGCAGCGCAAAGTATTCAGGCACAAACGATTTCGAATTTATATTTGGCTTTAGAGAATGATTTGGAAATTATTCCGGTTTTAAATAAAGTAGATTTACCAAGTGCTAATCCTGAGGAAGTTAGTGATGATATTATTGATTTATTAGGATGTAAATTAGAAGATATTATCCATGCTTCTGGTAAAACAGGTTTTGGTGTTGAAAATATTTTGGCAGCCATTATTGATAAAATTCCGGCTCCAAAAGGAGATCCAGAAGAACCATTACAAGCTTTGATTTTCGATTCGCATTATAATCCTTTTAGAGGAATTGAAGTGATTTTCCGTGTTATTAATGGAGAAATAAAAAAAGGGCAGAAGATTAAATTCATGGCTACAGGCAATGAATATTTTGCGGATGAAGTTGGGACATTAAAATTAAATCAAGTACCAAAAAGTGTTATTTCAACTGGTGATGTAGGTTATTTAGTTTCTGGAATTAAAGAAGCTAAAGAGGTAAAAGTAGGTGATACTATTACCGATGCAAAAACGCCTACAACAAATATGATTAAAGGATTTGAAGATGTAAAACCAATGGTTTTTGCTGGAATTTATCCTGTAGATACAGAAGATTACGAAGATTTACGTGCTTCGATGGAAAAATTGCAGTTGAATGATGCTTCTTTAGTATTTGCTGCGGAAAGTTCAGCTGCGTTAGGATTTGGTTTCCGTTGTGGGTTCTTAGGAATGCTACACATGGAAATTATCCAAGAGCGTTTAGAGCGTGAGTTTGATATGACGGTTATTACTACTGTTCCTAACGTTTCGTATCATGCGTACACTAAAAAAGAGCCTGAAACTATTTTAATTGTAAACAATCCATCTGATTTACCAGAACCATCTAAATTAGATAGAGTAGAAGAACCATATATCAAAGCAACCATCATTACAAAATCGGATTTCGTTGGAAATGTAATGAGTTTGTGTATCGAAAAACGTGGTGTAATTACAAATCAAACGTATTTAACAACAGAACGTGTAGAATTGAATTTCGATATGCCGTTAGCGGAAATCGTATTTGATTTTTATGATAGATTAAAAACAGTTTCTAAAGGATATGCTTCTTTTGATTATCATCCAATAGGAATGCGCGAATCAAAATTAGTTCGTTTAGATGTCTTGTTAAATGCACAACCAGTTGATGCGCTTTCAGCTTTAATTCACGAAAGTAATGCGTATCATATTGGTAAAAAAATGTGTGAAAAACTGAAAGAGTTAATCCCAAGACAACAATTTGATATTCCTATTCAGGCTGCAATTGGTGCAAAAGTAATTGCTCGTGAAACAATTAAAGCTTTAAGAAAAGACGTAACAGCAAAATGTTATGGTGGAGATATCTCTCGTAAACGTAAACTTTTGGAAAAGCAGAAAAAAGGTAAAAAACGTATGCGTCAAGTAGGAAACGTAGAAATTCCTCAAGAAGCATTTATGGCTGTTTTGAAGCTGAACGATTAGCGAAAATTTATATAATTAACAAAAAGTTTGAATATTTAATAATGTTCAAACTTTTTTTGATTTAAATAATCCTGTTTAGCCTTTTTTAATTATATTTATATCAATGATTTTAATCCCCCATATAAATCTTGAAAAACTTACTTTTTATATTCGCCTTTCTATATTCGAGTTGTTTGTTTTCACAAGCAATAACAGTAGATAATACCACAAATTCACCAGCTCAGTTAGTTGATTTGTTATTAGGAAATTCATGTGTTGAAGTTTCTAATATTTCGGTTTCATCAACTCAATCGGTTGCTTATTTTAATCAAAATGGTTCGTCTTTTCCAATTTCTGAAGGAATAATTATTAGAAATGGAGTTGCTACTTTTACGCAAGGACCTTACACTGGAGCTAATTTAAGTAGCGCGGTTAATGCTCCTGGAGATGCTTTTTTGCAAAATTTAAGCGATGCTAATGGCGGCACAAGTCCAATTGTAAACGCAGAATATTTAGAGTTTGATTTTATTCCGCTTTCGAATAGTTTTAGTTTTAATTTCTTATTTGCTTCAAACGAATATGGTTTTTATCAATGTGAGTTCAGTGATGTTTTTGCTTTTGTATTAACCGATTTATCTTCTGGAGTTTCAAATAACTTAGCGGTCATTCCTGGGACAAGTACTCCGGTATCGGTAACTACAATTAGAAATAGTATTTACAACGATCCTTCAAGTCCAAATAATAATTGCGCATCAATTAATCCCGGTTTTTTCGGAACGTATAATGTTGGAAATCCAACTTCGGCACTAAATATGAGAGGGCAAACAGTGGTTATGAATGCTTCTTCTGTTGTAATTCCAAATACACCTTATAGAATACGATTAGTAATTGGTGATTATGCTAATTCAGGTTTTGATTCTGCTGTTTTTATTGCTGCAGGAAGTTTTACTACGACTTTAGATTTGGGTCCAGATCAAATTATTTGTACTGGTGATACGGTTCAATTGAACACTAATTTAGATAATACATTTACTTATACGTGGTACGAAAATGGATTTCCAATTCCTGGGGAAACCAATCCTTCTTACACCGTTACTCATGCAGGAACTTATACAGTTGAAGCCGTAAGAGGAACTTGTACGATTACAGATACTATTGTATTTACCGATTTAGCAGTTACAAATCCTTCCAATTTATTAACTTGTAATACGGGTGCCGCTTCTTATAATTTCAATTTAACAACCAATAATGAAGTAGCTTTAGGAATTGATACCACTATTTACGATGTTTTTTATTATGAAACGCCTGCAGATATTGCAGCGAATAATCCAATTCCAAATGGAAATTTAACTTCTTACCCAAGTGCTGGTAGTCAGACTATTTATATCAAAATATTCAATGCTGTGACTGGTAATTTTTGTGATGCTGAGTATCCTTTCGATTTGATTGTTACGAATGCCGTTGTTGCAACACTACCTAATCCAGTTTCAGTTTGTGAAGGTCAAGGAAATACCACTTATACTTTTACTAATATTACAACTAATGAAGTTTTAAATGGTCAATCGCCAGCAAATTATACGGTTACTTATTATAATTCTGTTGGAGAAGCTTCTTCGGGAACAAATCCTATAACTTCCGTTTCAATTCCAAATGGAACTACTACGGTTACTGTTGGAATCCGAATTCAAGACAATTCAAATCCAATTTGTTTTGATGTTACTTCTTTAACGATTACGGTTAATCCGCTACCAGTTGTTGATGATATTCCAGATCCAATTGAATGTAGTCAATTTACATTGCCAGTTATTGTGAATGGAACGTATTATCTGTTGCCTGGCGGACCAACAACACCTGGGCAAGTACAATTTAATATTGGAGATATTTTAGTAGATGGAGGAACGTATTATATTTTTGCGGGTCCAGATGCAAATGGTTGTACAAATGAAGAGAGTTTTAATCTGACTTTAATTGATGAATATGTTCCGCAATTAGACCACTGTGGTAGATTTGTTGTACCAACACCACCAGCAAGTATTGGAAATTTTTACACACAACCAGGAGGCCCTTCAGGAACTGGAGTTATTGTTCCAGCAGGAACCGAATATTTAAATGCAACAGCCACAACTTTTACAGAAACTTTATATTATTATGCAGAAGTAAATGGTGTGTTGTGTAGAGATGACCAATTTATTTTCTTTATTCATCCATTGCCATTAGCAGATGATCCTGCAGATGTTGTAAGTTGTGATAATTATATTTTACCTGCATTAGTAAATGGAAATTATTTTTCTGGACCAAATGGCTCAGGAACTCCATTATTTGCGGGTGATGTAATAAGTGTATCCGGACCTAATTTCCCAGGTACGTATTACGTTTATAATCAGTTGGCTCATACAACAAGTTCGGGAGCGCCAGGAAGTTGCTCTTTAGATAATCCATTTTTGATTGATTTGGTAGATACTTCTGTTTTTACCGCAGTTTCAGGTTGTGGAGTTTATGCGTTACCAGCGGTTCCATTCGGAGGATATTTTACAGCGCCTAATGGTGGCGGCACTCCAATTACAGATTTGAATATTACATCTTCACAAGTCGTATATTATTTTACGAATACAACAACATTGCCTAACTGTACTTCTAACTTGAATTATAATATCACAATTCATCCATTACCACCTGTAGATACAATAGTAAGTGATGTTTATTGTGGCGAATTTGTTTTACCTGTTTTAACGAATGGTACGTACTATACTTTATCTGGTGGACCAACAGTAATTGGTCAACAACAATTAAATGCTGGCGAAATAATTGATTTGACAGGATTAAATCTAGCACCTGGCACTTATTATATTTACAACGGATTAGATGCTAATAACTGTGAAAATGAATCCAGTTTTACGATTTCTTTGAATCCATTTCCACCAGCCGATGTTTACAATAGTAGAACAGAATGTTTGCCTTATTCTATACCAACGCCAGTAAACGGAACAATTTATACGGCCTCAGGTGGACCAAGTGGAGGAGGAACGGTGGTTTCTTCAACTCAAGTTTTTACAACTACAGAAACTTTTTATTTATATAATATTGCTGCTTCAACAGGTTGTGAAATTAATTTACCTTTTACTATTACTTATAACGGTATTAATTTGCCTGATTATCAAAATGTAAATGTATGTGAATTTGAAAATTTCCAATTACCTGCATTAACACATGTGGCGCCAACACCATTTAATTACACAATTGGTTATTTTTATGATCCAAATGGAGTAAATCCTGTACCGCCAGGAACCATTTTCAATACGCCAAATACAACTACAACAATTTATGTTTACGCAGTAAATGGAGACCGAATTATTTGTACGCAAGAAGATAGTTTTGATATTATAGTTTCCGAAACACCTAACTTAGCCACTTTGGGCTTGGTTTTTGATAATGAAGAATGCGGAACTTATGTTTTACCAACATTACCAATAACAACTTATAATATTGGTTATTATTCGCAATCAGGTGGAAATGCTGCTGACTTGATTACGAATTTGAATATTTCAGCTCCAGGAACCTATACGTATTATGTGTATGCATCAGCTATTGGGAATCCAAATTGTAATGATGAAATTTCGTTTACATTTACAGTGCATCCTCTTTTAGACATTACGATTCAAGGAGGAATTATTTGTGTAGATTCTCAAACAGGCGATGTGTTAAGAACATTTACTATGAATTCAGGTTTGAATCCTGCATTTTTTACCGTGAATTGGTTTTTGAATGGAACTTTGATGGGAACGGGACCAAGTTATACCGCTTCGCAAGCAGGTGTTTATACGGTTGAATTTATCAAACTTACACCAGATGTTGGAGCCAATTGCAACTATAACACAACTACGGTAACTATTGTACAATCGGGTCCAGCTGTTGCTGATTTTACGGTGAGTACTCCATTTGAAAACAATACGTTTATTACTGTAAATTTAACGGGTGGATTTGGAGATTATCTGTATCAATTGGTTTATCCGGATGGAAGTGTAACCGAATATCAATCTAGTAATGTATTTACTAATTTGCCAACAGGGGAATACTATGTAAATATTTATGATATTTTAGGAGGATGTAATCCAACAGTTGTAGGTCCAATTTACATCATCAATTATCCAAATTATTTCACGCCAAATGGAGATGGAGTTAATGATGCTTGGAATATTTGGGATTTAAGTCATCAGCCAGATGCAGTGATTAATATTTTTGATCGTTACGGTAAATTCTTAAAACAAATGTCGCCTGCGAGTTCAGGTTGGGACGGAACATACAATGGTGAAGCATTGCCATCTACCGATTATTGGTTCACAGTAGAGTATTTACCTCAGAATGGCACGACAAAACAAATTTTTAAAGCGCACTTTTCTTTGAAACGATAATTTATTAAAATTAACAATTGACTCATTTTCTTTTTGTGAAAGTTGAAGTAACTTTACAAGATGTATGCTTTAGTTGATTGTAATAACTTTTACGTTTCGTGCGAACGTGTTTTTCAGCCTCATTTGAATGGTAAGCCTGTCGTGGTTTTGTCTAATAATGATGGTTGTGTTATTTCGCGTAGTAATGAAGCTAAAGCACTTGGTATTTCTATGGGTGCGCCCGAATTCAAAGTTCGTGATTTAATCAAACAACACAATGTTCAAGTTTTTTCCTCTAATTATGCATTATATGGCGATTTGAGTCACCGCGTGATGAAAACACTAGAACATTTTACTCCAAATGTTGAGGTATATAGCATCGATGAAGCTTTTTTGAATTTTTCAGGTCAAGATATAATCGATTATCACATGTATGGTTTGCAAATTCGACAACGTATCATAAAGTGGTTGAGTATTCCTACGGGAATTGGTTTTGCGCCTACCAAAGCATTATCTAAAATTGCGAATAAAATTGCGAAAAAATTTCACGAAAGAACACAAGGCGTTTATGTAATTGACACCGATGAGAAACGAATCAAAGCTTTAAAATGGACTAAAATTGGAGATGTTTGGGGAATTGGTTATCGTTTGACTAAGAAAATGCAAGCGAAAGGGATTTTAACCGCCTACGACTTTATTTTGCCTCACAACGAATGGTTTATTCGAAAAGAAATGGGAGTGGTGGGGATGCGCTTAAAATACGAATTAGAAGGCAAATCGGTATTGGAGATGGAAGAGCCAAAAGCCAAGAAAAATATTGCGGTGACTCGTAGTTTTGAAAAAGACATATCCGACTTCAATGAACTTAAAGAGCGTGTAGTAACTTTTGCGAGTGTTTGTTCCGAGAAGTTGCGAAAGCAAAATTCGTGCTGTTATGGCGTCATTTTATATTTGAGCAAAGATAGGTTCAGAGCAGATGGAGCAAAATATAGTTTTTATCGCTTGCAAACGTTGTCTTTTCCAAGCAATACTGCGTTTTCAATTAGTAGTTTGGCTGTAAAAATGTTGAAAGAATTATATGAAGAAGGTGCTATTTACAAAAAAGCAGGCGTGATTGTAACCGAAATTATTCCAGCTAACCAAAAGCAGTTTCATTTATTTGATGATGAAAATCCAAAGTTTCAAAAACTGATGGAGGTAATGGATGCTTATCACGAGAAAGTAGGAGAACGTAAAATTCGATTAGCAACTCAAGATTTGAAACGTACTTGGAAAATGAAGCAAAATTACTTGTCGAAACGATATACAACCAATTTTAATGAATTAATAGAGGTGCAATGCAAGTAAATCCTAAAATAACATTCTTTATTCCCGATTTGGAAAATCCTATTCCAACATCTTTTATTTCGGGCGGAATAAAAGCAGGATTTCCATCGCCTGCAGCTGATTTTGAGGAGTTAAAATTAAGTTTGGATCATTTATTAGTTAAAAATAGAGAAGCCACGTTTTATGCTAAAGCTAGTGGAAATTCTATGATAGGAGCAGGAATTGATGATGGAGATATTTTGGTAATCGACAGAAGTTTAGAACCGAGGAACAATGCTATAGCAGTTTGCCTTATTGATGGCGAGTTTACCGTAAAAAGAATCAAGAAAGATAATGAAGAGGTATATTTAATGCCTGAAAATTCGCAATACCAACCCATAAAAATAGAAGAAGAAAACGAGTTGATAATTTGGGGAATTGTAACCTACGCTATCAAACAAATGAAATAAAAAAAGAGGCTGATTCTTAAATCAGCCTCTTTTTTATATGTTAATCAATCGATATTAGAAATTAGCTCTATTATCTTTAATTTCTGATTTGTCTTTTAAAGCAGTGTACGCTTTAGAAATAGCATAAGATTGATTTTGTGATCTATCTTGTGTAATGTAAGTATTGTAACTTGGAGCTTCAGGAGCTTTAGTTACAGCTTTAGCTCTTACCATGAACATACCCGAATTCCCTTCAATAATTCCAGAAGTTTTACCAGCAGCTAAACCAAATGCTTTACCAACAACTTTAGGTTCGTTACCAATGTTTGGAAGAACTGGCATTTTTAAAGAAACTCCAGTAGCAGGTTGAACAGAAGCGCCAGATGCTTTAGCAACTGCTTCTAATGAAGAACCACTCATTTTTTTCTTGATAATTTCAGCTTTTTTCTGATTTCTGATGATTGGTTCAACAGATTGTTTTGCAATATCAATAGGTAATAAACCGCTTTCGTTTCTGTCTTTTAATTTTGCAATAACAAAACCTTGAGGAACTTCAAAACGTCTAACATCACCTACTTCAGTATCTTTATTGAATGACCATCTGATAATTTCTCTTTGAGAACCTACACCTTGAACGTATTCATCAAATCCTTTTAAATTAGTAGCTGGAATTACTTCTAATCCTGATTTTTTAGCTAAAGCTGCAAAATCTGAATTTTCATTAGCATCTGCTTCTAATTGACTTGCTTTTGTGTAAACAGCGTCGATTGTAGCTTCAGAAGGTTGAACTTTTTGAGCAACAGTTCCCATTAAAACCGCATCGTATTTGTCTGTAACTTTAATTACGTGGAAACCAAAATCTGTTTCAACAACACCAATTGAACCAATAGCGTTATTAAATACATAATCATTAAACTGAGGAACCATTTGACCTGGAGTAATGTTGTCATACTCACCACCATTATTTTTTGAACCTGGATCATCTGAGTTTGTCATCGCTAACATAGCAAAGTTTCCTGGATTAGCTTTTGCTTGTGCTGATAAGTCATTTGCTAAAGCTTGAGCTTCTTCTTTAGTTCTAGTTGCAGTTGATTGAGGAGCTCCTTTGTAAGCTAATAAAATGTGACTTGCTTTAGCGCTTGCATTTCCTTTTTTAGCAATCATTCTAGAAATACATTGGTGTCCGTTGAAAACGTATGGTCCGTAAATTCCACCAACTGGTAAGTTGAATAATGCTTCTTGATAATCAAGAGGTAAATCTTTTTTTGCTAAATAAGTTGAATCAAATTTAATGTCTGAATTTGCATTAACAAATTCTCCAACATTTGCAACTGAATCAAATTTAGCTCTAACTTCACCAATTGAAGATAACATAGCTTGCTCGTCTTCTTTTGATGGTTTGTTTTCTACTAATACAAAGTCAATACTTGTTGTATTATCTGATTTGTATTTTTTAGGTGATTTTTTCATGAAATCGATAATCTCAGCATCAGTAACCTTAACTTGGTCATCGTTTACAGTTGAGAAAGCAACCGTTACATAATCGAAATCTGCTTTATCGTTTTCTAATTTGTATTGGAATTTACCTTCAGCTTTAGTTGTATAAACACCTGATTTAATCATAGTGTTATACATTTGCTCAACAGCATATCTTTCAATATTTTTTTCAAATTCTTTCCATTGTAACCATTGAGTTTGGTCTGGAGCGTTTTTGATACCTTTTAAAGATTCTTTGAATTTATTTTCGTCAAACTGACCAGCAGCATTCAAAAATTGAGGATTTTGAGCTAAGTTAGGATTTTGTTTGATAACGTTGATTAATTGTTCGCTACCGATTTTTAAACCTAATTTGTCAAATTCTTCTGTAAGGATAATTCTTCTAACTTCTTGTTCCCAAGCGCTATTCATAGCTTGAGTTGTGCTAGTACCTTGCCCTTGCTTTTCAATCATAGCAACATTTTGCATAAATTGTTGTGCTTCAATGTCTGTACCATTAACCGAACCTACATCGTTAGCTCCTGAGCTAAATGTGCCGCTTTGAATAACATCTGCTAATACAAATGAAAACAATGCTAAAGCAATGATAATAATTAGGAAGAATGAACGTTGTCTAATTTTAGATAAAACTGCCATTTTTATTTGTGTTTAATTTTTTTCAGAGGGCGAAAATACAATTATCTATTTAATAATAAAATAGTAAAGTCATATTTTACTTCAAATTTTTAAAGATTTTTATCTTTTTTCTTCTTTTATGGAAAATCGAACCAATTCAATTTTTTTATTACTTGCCGAATGGATGATAATTTCGAAATTTTCTATGATGATTTTTTCTTCATTTATTGGGATTTCCTTAGTATGATTTACAATGTAACCTCCTAAAGTAGTGTACGAATCAGATTCTGGAATTTGCAAGTTGTATTTTTCATTTAAGAATTCAACTTCTAATCGGGCAGAGAATAAATACGTGTTTTCTTCTATGATTTCGTCTATCAATTCTTCGTCTAAATCGTGTTCGTCTTCAATTTCTCCAAAAAGTTGTTCAATAATATCTTCTACAGTTATAATTCCAGATGTTCCGCCATATTCATCTAAAACGACAGCGATACTTTTTCTTTTTTTGGTTAGTAAATCTAAAGCATCTTTAATGTAAATGGTTTCTGGAATATATTCCACAGGAATCATGACACTTTTAATGGTTTTTGGTTTTTTGAACAATTCGAAAGAATGTACATAACCTAAAATATCATCAATAGAATTTTGATAAATAAGCAGTTTGGAATAACCCGTTTTTATAAATAAATCCTTCAGTTCTGAAATCGAATCTAAAATATCAACACCACTAATTTCGGTTCTTGGCGTCATTATATCTCGCGCTTTCAAATCGGAAAATTCTAATGCGTTTTGAAAGATTTGAATTTCGGAATCAATTTCATTATCATGCGAAACATTGTTCATTTGTTCCGTAATGTAGTTGCCTAATTCTACTTTGCTGAAATATTCTTGCACTTGGTCGCCCGGAGTTTTAAAGAACTTTCTTAAGATAATATCTGAAATCCAAATGATAAACTTTGTAGGCCAAAAGAATAATTGGTAAAAGAAATAACTAGGAACTGCAAAAAACTTAATGAAAGAATTAGCATAAATTTGAAAGAAAACTTTCGGAAGAAATTCGGCTGTTAATAAGATGATTGCTGTTGAAATTAAGGTTTGAAGCAATAATCCAAAAAAAGCTGTAAATATGAAATAATCTTTGAGCGAATTTATGATTAAATCTCCTGAATAAATTCCATAAACTACAAGTACTACATTGTTTCCAACGAGCATTGATGTGATAAACTGTGAAGGTTTTTCGGTAAGTTTATTAAGGATAGAAGCATTAAAGTTTTGTTGTCTTTTCTCAATGGATAAATATACTTTGTTAGAAGAAACATAAGCGATTTCCATTCCAGAAAAGAAAGCCGAGAGCAATAAACAAATTACGATAATGGCTATCTCCATTTAAGATTTACTTTTTTTGGTATTTGTTGTGAAAATGTCTTCTAAAGAAAAACATTCCTATCGAAACACCAGCAATAATTAGACTTAAGCCTATGTCACTTAATTCTTTTCCTTCTTGATATTTTCTAAAAGCATCATATAAGAAGAAAACTGCAAAAATTAAATAGATATATTGGATGAATTTTAAATAAGCCATAGTGAAATAATTTTATCAAATGTAATAAAAAGGAAAATGCAAAACAATTATTTGTCAGAAGTGTTTACTTCACCACTGCTTTGTTGCATATTGAAAATTTTGAAGTCTTTACTGAAATCTACTCCAGGTCCTTCTAAATAACCGCCAGCTTCATCAGTGTATTTAAAGTGTTTTTCTGTAAAGAACCACTCATTTTTTTGGTCAAAATACAATTGAGAAGTTTCAAGTTTTTTACCATTTTGTGAGCTTATGGTAACATTACCTTGTAAGTCAATAATGTCGGTTTTCTTGTATGAAATGGCATAATTGGCAATAACAGTAGTGGTGTTTCCATTATTATCAATTAATGTAACGTGAATGCCTTTAGGAAATTCTGTAAAAGGATTGGTAATATTACTATAGTCCAACATTTTTGGACTTTTTAAAATCGACTTGATTTTACCGGAATCGGTGTATTTTAAATTTAAAGTGTCGGCTTCTCCAGTAGGCATAAAACTTGTTTCGCTAAGTTGTTGTACCTTTTTGATGTCACTTTCACATGAAAAAAACATAGTCACGATAAATATCGTGACCATGTTTAAAATATTATTTTTAATGAATAGCTTCATCTTATAAGCTTGGAACTACAATACTTTCTCCAACCCAACAGTTAAACGCAACTCTTTGTCCTGCTTTTCCAGATTGGAAAATTTCTGTTTTAGATGGAGCAGCAGCTCTATAACTTGCAGCTGTTTTACTTGCTGTTGCTTTGATTGATGAATCAACTGCACCAGCTTTGTCGCAATATTGCGCAGCTAACCAATACATCGCTCTTTTTTCAAATTGATCATTTCCACAATCATTAATGCTACTTCCGTATAATTGCGCAATTAATAAATAGGCTTTACCGAAAGATGGTTTTACAGCTAATGCTTTTCTTGCATAAGTACGAGCTTGAACCTTGTTTGATTTGCTATACATAGCAGCTATTCTGTAATATACATTCGCTTTCTTAGTGTTGTCAGTATATAAATTAGCCGCTTGGTTGAAATAATCTAAAGCTTTAGTAGTGTTTTTTCTTTGAATTTCTACTACACCTAACTGATAAGCAGCGTCAGCACTTGGATTTAATTTATAAAGCGCTTCTGATATTTTTGAGAATATTGGGTCAGAATCACATCCTTTAGCATCTAAACGGCTTGCAGCTCTTTTTAACCATTCCTCATTGGTTTTGTTTAACTCAAAACCTTTTTGATAGAATGGGATAAGTTTTTCGCAAGTAGATAATTCTAAAACGATATTGTCCATGTCGTTTCTAACATTTCCAAAAATCTCTAAACTATTTTCAATTCTAGCTTTTCTTGTTTTTTCTTTGTCAGATAAAACTTGTCCAGCTTCTTCTCTTGTTAAAAAACCATCATTTTCTTCAGATAATTCTTTTTCTTCTTCGTCAAGTTTTTTAGAAATATCGTCATACTTGTCAAATACTTGTTGTAATTCAACTCCTTTATTTGCTTTGTGGTTGTTTACTAAAATTTCAAAGTAAACATACATAGCTTTTGCATATTTGAAATTTGCATAATCAGTTTTAAATGCATCATCCAGTAATTGATATACTTCATCTGAAGTTCCAATTTTATTTTCAAACAATGCTAAACCTTTTTTCATTTTATTTCCAGCACCATTTCCAGGAAAATGTTGATCATGCTCGTCATATAATTTTAATAAATCACGAACATACTTTTCTTTATCTTGAGGTGTTGTTGCTTTTTCAATTTTCAATTTAATAGCCAATTCTCCGAAAGAGTAAATACTTTTATGGAAAGATGGACAATCTTTTCTCAAGGTTGTTAAATAATCGTAAGATGTTGCATCTTTTGCTTTTACAGAAGTAGCCATTAAACTTAAGGTTTCTGTACAAACTTCAGTGTTTTGAGCTTGAACAAAAAAACCAGCTAAAGCAATAAATAGTAAAGTTAATTTCGTTTTCATTTTTTCTGCCTATAAATAATTGTTAATCAATTTTTCTTTTTTCAAACCACTTAGCGCCAAGATTTAACCCAACGCTTACATTAAAATAATTTTCTTCAATTAAGCCGTTTGACGAAGTTCCTCTTTTTCCAAATTCGAAACCTAAATCGATTTTAGAGAAACCTAGTGGTAAGCCTAAACCAAAATTCATGCCATAATCATTTATGCTTTCATTTTTCAATACTAAACCAGTATTTTCATATTTGAATCCAGCTCTATAAACAATTCTTTCGAAATAATTAGAGAACGAATCGTATTTTGGAACATAATAACCACCAAGCGCTAATCGTGTTGAGTTTTCATAAGCAACTGAAGTGCTTTCAGTAAATCTGTTAACTAAATTTTCATTTTGGGTAAAAGTAATTTCTGTACCTAATAACCATTTTTTATTTTCACCCAAACCAAAGCCTAAACTTAATCTACTTGGAATAATTAATTCTTTGTTGGGAACAGCAATATCTTCATCGTCGTTTGAGAATTCTGCTCCAGAAGCAGAGTAAACAACAGTTGCAATGTTTCTAGAATTGGTACTGCTTAATTTGCTTTCAGGACTATATGTCAAACTTGAATGAAATGTAAGCTTTGAATTGATTTTAGTATTATAAAGCATTCCTAAATTAAAAGAAACTCCATTTAATTCAGTTACGTTTTTTTCACGTGTGATGTATTGAGTGAAATCTGGATCTAAAACGGTTTCACTAAATTCATTTGTGATATCTCCAAAATGATAAGCAAAATCAAGACCAAAACTTAGGTTCTCATTAAAAGAATAAGAACTTCCCAAAAACACCTTATTAATATAGCCGTTTCCTTGAGATTTATTGTAACGAGTATCTTCAGTTCCAACAATAATATTCTCATTTTTATATCCAACAGCTGAATACGGCATTAGTCCAAATGCCATTCCAAACTTCCCTAATGGCAATCCTATTGCTAGATAATCAAAACTAGTTCTTTGTGCTTTTTCTTTTTCTACGTCTGTGCTGAAATTTGTGAAAGAAGATGTTCCTCCAACGGCAAAAGTGGTCAATTTCAGTTTTGAATAAGAGGCTGGATTCATTAGTCCTAATTGGATACTGTCCCCTGTAATTGCCAATCCTCCCATCGCTCTTGCGTCTTGAGTTCCTCGGAATTTCACTTCTCCTAATCCATAGTAAGAATAAGGTGATGCGGTGTTGTCTTGTCCCCAAGAGGCTATTGAAACAAAAATACTAGCAAATACTATAAGTTTTTTAATCATTTTTTTGTGTGTATAGTGATAATAAGTTCAAACTTTCTAATAAGAAATTTGAATTGGCAAATATGGTGCTTTTTAATCTTTTAGCCAAAAATTCTGCGTCTCCTCCTGTTAAAATTATTGTTAAATCTTGATTTTTAAGAGAATATTGTGAAATAAATCCTTCAATTTCAAAGATTACACCATTGATTACACCACTGTGAATGGCGCTTTTTGTGCTATTTCCTATAATTTCGAAATCTTCGCTTATAGTTAATAACGGCAATTTTGAAGTGTAATTGTTTAAACTCTTGTATCTGATTTTTATTCCTGGTGAAATAGCGCCTCCTAAATATTGATTTTCAGCATTCACGAAATCATAGGTAATGCAAGTTCCAGCATCAACAATCAATCTGTTTTGATTTGGATACATTAATGTAGCACCTGCAGCTAAAACCATTCGGTCAATTCCTAAGGTTTCTGGTGTAGCGTAAAAATTGGTAAAAGGAAACTTTGATTTATGGTCAATAATTTCTGTTGGAAACTTATTTTTAATGAAATTCACCACTTCTTCATCTAATTTTCCGACTGAAGAAAGGATGATTTTTTGAAGATTGGAATATTTTTGAAAAATATTTTCAAAGTTTTTAAGCGCTTCATTTGTTTCGAAAATAAAAAAGTCAACTTGCTTATTGTGTTCAAAGACAGCAACTTTAATTCTTGAATTTCCAACATCGATTGTTAAAAGCATGGTTTTGTTTTATGAAGTGCAAATATACAAATTGATTTTTTTTATTATTTGTTTTGGAAAATATAAAAATCGTTCTATATTTGCACCCGCAATCAACAAGCAGTAATGCTCTAAATTGTAACGGTACCTTAGCTCAGATGGTAGAGCAATGGACTGAAAATCCATGTGTCCCTGGTTCGATCCCTGGAGGTACCACTTAAAACCTTAGTTTCTTTTTGAAATTAAGGTTTTTTTGTTTTTATGAAATCTTAAGAATTGTTTATATCTGTTTTGGTGTTTTTTTTTCTATTTTGGTACTCCCAAATTTGAAACAAATGAAGTCAAAGTTATTTTTTTTACTTTTATCACTAATAGGTTATTCTCAAATACCTACTTACTATAGCTCTATTGATTTTACCCAATCCGGTAATACATTAAAAGCACAATTATCAACTTTAATCACTACTACACATACAAATCAATTACCATATACTTCTACTGCTACAGATGTTTGGGATGCCTTACAGTCGGGTGATAAAAACCCATTAAATTCTTCTCAAGTGCTACTTATTTACGGTTATAATGACGTAGATGCCATTTTTAAAAATGATAGAATTGATGCTGTTACTAATATTTGTAGTACAACTTGTCCTACAGGCTCATGGAATAGAGAGCATTGTTATGCACTTTCGTTGGGAACACCTGCTTTAGTAACTTCTTCACCTGGGCCAGGGACTGATGCGCATCATATACGTGCTTCTGATGTAACATTTAATGCCGATAGAGGAAATAGACTTTATGCAGATGGTGAAGGTGATGCCGGGCCTGTTGGTATATATTGGTATCCTGGTGATGAATGGAAAGGAGATATTGCTCGAATGATGATGTATATGTATGTTCGCTATAATACACGATGTTTAGCTATTAATGTTGGTTCTGGTGGAACAACATACAATTCAGACATGCCAGATATTTTTTTAGAATGGAATGAAGAAGATCCTGTTAGTGATTTTGAAAGAACTAGAAATAATGTTTTAGAGTCTATTCAAGGGAATAGAAATCCATTTATCGATAATCCTTATTTGGCTACTTTAATATGGGGCGGACCTCAAGCACCTGATACTTGGAATACACTATCCTGTCCTAATACAACAATTTGGGATGGTTTTTCATGGAGTAATGGCGTCCCTGATAAAGGAATTAAAGCTATTATTTCTGGAAATTTTACTTCGTCAGGCGATTTAAATGCATGTTCGCTTTCTATAACAGGATCATCGCAAGTAATTTTACAATCTAATCACACTTTTACTATTGTTAGAAATATAAATGTTGATCCTACTGCTAGTTTTACAATTCAAAATAATGCGAACTTAGTACAAATAAATCACGTTTCGAATTCGGGAAATATAACTTTAATGAGGGAAAGTGCTCCTATTTTGCGCTTAGATTATACCGCGTGGTCGGCTCCAGTTAGCAATCAAAATCTTTTAGCATTTTCGCCAAATACCCTTTCAAATCGTTTTTATGAATATATTTCTTCTGGAACAACTCCGTCAACTGCTTATATTTCGATAAATCCATCACTTAATAATTTTCTAGCAACTAAAGGCTATGTCATTAGAAGTCCTAATAATTGGTCTTCATCAATTTCAAGCCCTTATTTTGGAACTTTTGTAGGTATTCCTAATAATGGAGAATATTTTAGTCCAATAAATTTAGGATATAATTTGTTAGGAAATCCATATCCTGCCACCATACAAGCGAGTCATTTCATTGGTTTAAACAGAACTATTGAAACTTTGTATTTTTGGACTCATACAAGCCAAGCTATAGGAGGCTTGTATCCTATGAATAATTTTGCTTCATATACTAATTTGGGAGGTGTGGCAGCTGCCGCGGGTGGTCAAATTCCTGATGGAACTATTAAGCCTGGTCAGGGTTTTTACCTTTATTCATCTGAAAATACTACCGCTTGGTTTCATAATGCCTTGCGATATGATGTGAAAAATTCTCAATTTTTTAGAAATGAACTTGCTGAAAACAAGGATGTATTTAGGATAAATCTAAAAGGAGATAACAAAGCTTACAATCAAATTTTAATTGGTTATACAAATAAAGCAAGTAATAATTTTGATTTAGGTATTGATGGGAAAGCATTTGAGATTGGAATTCCTATGATTTATACGTTAATAGATGATGAAAAATATGTAATTCAAGGAAGACCAACTTTTGATGAAGATGATAGTGTAATACTAGGTTTTAAATCTGAAACGTCAGGATTTTTTTCAATTTCATTAGAGAATTTTGAAGGCGTTTTTAGCTCTAAGCCCATATATTTAAAAGACAAATTAACAAATAGTTTGATTGACCTGAAAGATAATTCTTATAGTTTCTTATCTGAACCAGGAATTTTTAACGATCGTTTTGAAATAGTGTACAAAAGACCAACTTTAATTGAAAATTCTTTAGAAGATGTAATTGTCTATACTACAGAAAATGAAATTGCTATTTTTTCTAATGGTAATTCAATTGACAAAGTTGAAGTTTACGATGTTTTAGGAAGAGAATTATTGGTTAGAGGATCTATTTTAAGTGAAAGAGTTTCGATTAATAATATTAGGAAAAGTAATCAAGCTTTGGTCTTAGTTATTACACTTAATAATGGAAACAAAATAAATAAGAAAGTTGTTTTTTAGTTTATTATAAAATCATTTCTTTATAGGAAAGTACCACTGGATAGCCTTTTTCTTTGAAATATGCTGTTGGGTTTTCTTTAGAAATCGCCATTACAAAATCGCCGCCCCAAGCGCCTAAGCTTTTAATTACGCCTTTAAAATCCGGGAAAAGTTTTTCTTGAATGGTTTCAATTTCTAAAACATCACTCATGATAATTTCATGTTTTTCCATTTGTTTAGCAAATTCTTTTCCTTCTTTACAATCTATGGCATCGTAAGTAATGGTGTTGATTTTTGAAATCACCGCATTCACATGATGATGTTTTGACATGTAATTAGCGATAGCTAATTTACTGCTTTGCTTCTGATTCAAATACACAAAATGAATGTTTTCTTTGAATGATGGATTAAAATGAATAGCCTTAAAATGTGGTTTTTCATTTTCAAGATGGTATATAATAGGAGCATCAGATTTCGCGCAAGCGATATCGTAACCACTACCACCAAAGCTTTTTTGTAATAATTCAAATGCATCAATGTTTAGCCAATCACCAATACTATTTATTAAAGTAGAAGATGTTCCTAATCCCCAAAGGCGAGGAAAAGTCAAATGGGTTTCAATTTCGTATCCTTCTTTTTCTAAGAAAGTTGGGTTTTGAACAAAGGCCTGATGTAAAATTTCAATTAAAGTGTTTTTTACAGCGGAATTGTTCTCATTTGTGATTTTAGTTTTTATTTCTTCAAACGAAATTAGGTCTTCAAACCAAATACTTTTATCCGAATCAAAACTTGTCCATTTAATTTGGTTGTTAGTTCCAGATTTCACGATTAAGCTTTGTCCGAATTTTGTAGGCAATGCTAATGCTTTCGCACCATCTAAAACAACGTATTCGCCTGTAATGAGTAATTTTCCGTTACTGTAAAAAGTTTGGGTTTCCATTAACTTCTAATTTTTTCCAAATAATAGACCACCAAACTATGAGAAACGGTAGTATTTTTAAAATAATCCAACACCTGTTGCTTTTCTTCCTTGGTAGCTTTGTGTTGGTTTAAAATGTTCATTAAGTGCATTTTCATATGACCTTGCTGAATTCCGGTTGTAGTAAGCGAACGTAAAGCAGCAAAGTTTTGAGCTAATCCAGCTGCAGCTACAATTTGCATTAATTCTTCTGCCGAAGGTTTTCCTAATAATTCCATTGAAAATTTCACCAACGGATGTAACGAAGTTAAACCGCCAACCGTTCCTAATGCCAACGGAATTTCCATCCAGAAAGTAAAAATGTCGTTTTCAATTTTTACATGTGATAAACTAGCATATTGTCCTGATTTACTAGCATAAGCGTGAATTCCAGCTTCAACGGCTCTGAAGTCGTTTCCTGTTGCTAAAACTACGGCGTCAATCCCGTTCATAATACCTTTGTTGTGCGTTACTGCTCGGTAAGGTTCTACTTCGGCAATGCGAACAGCGGTTGCAAATTTTTGAGCAAATTCGGCTGAATCGATGTTTTTATCTTCGGAAAGTTGGTCTATCGGACAATAAACTTCAACGCGAACGACACAATTTGGTACAAAATTGCTCAGAATACTCATTACGATTTGAATATTTTTTTCATCCGAAGTAAAATCGGTATATTCTTGTGCTTGATTTTCTAATGTTTTAGCAAATTGCTCTAAACACGTATTGATGAAATTCGCACCCATACTGTCTTTTGTGTTAAAAGTAGCATGTAGCTGATAGTAATTTTGAATTTCATTGGTTTTATTTCTCAATTCGATATCTAAAATTCCGCCACCACGCTTTTGCATGTTTTTGGTGATTTCTTCTGTTTCAGTAAAGAATTTTGGTTTTATTTTATTGAAAAAAGTGGTTAGTGTTTCAGTATTTCCATTGAAAAGAAAATGAACTTGGCCAATTTTTTCGGTATTGATAATGGTAGCTTTAAAACCACCACGTTCACCCCAAAATTTTGCAGCTTTTGATGCTGCTGCTACCACCGAACTTTCTTCGATAGCCATAGGAATGGTATAACTTTTTCCGTTGATGACAAAGTTTGGCGCTACTCCGTAGGGAAGATAAAAATTAGTTAGTGTATTTTCGATGAATTCGTCATGTAATTTTTGTAAATTTTCGTCGGAATTCCAATATTTAGTGATGCTTTCTTTTGCTTCTTCTGGATTTACGAAATACGTATTGGTAATCCAATTTATTTTTTCTTCTTTAGATAATTTTGAAAAGCCTTTAACATTTTGATTCATAGCAACTGAATTAATTTCAAATAGAAGGCAAAGATACTAATTGGATTAATTAGGAAGACTATTTATCCATTTAAATAAAGTGGTTTCAAATAAAATTTTATCGACAGGTTTTATGATAAAATCATTCATGCCTACTTCTAAGCATTTTTCTTTTTCACCTGTAATGATTCCTGCAGTAATGGCAATAATGATTGTATTTGGATTTGTTTTTCTTATCTCGGTTGACGCTTCGTAGCCGTTCATTATTGGCATTTGAATATCCATGAAAATAATATCGGGTTTGTTTTCTACTGCTAAATCAACGGCTTCTTGACCATTTCTTGCTTCGTAAATAATGCAATTTGGAACTTTGTTCAGGATTAATGTTTTGGTCAACAGCATGTTTATTTTGTTGTCATCTACAATTAGAATTTTAATTGCGTTATGTAAAACCTCTTCCTTGCTATTTAGGATTGGTGGTTTGTTTTCTGAATTTTTTCGGTTTAAGTAATTTTGTAAAGCATCATGTTTTATAGGTTTTATAATGCTTTGAACATTTTTATTGGTTCCAGTTTCATTAAATTTCGAATTGGAATTTTGCATTACAATTATGGAAATGGTTGGTAAAACATCTAATTCGTTTATAATTGTAATTGTTGTTGCTTCTGACAAATATTCCAAATCTAAAAGCAATAAATCATAATTATTTTTGGAAACAAAAGCAGCAATATTTTCGAGGTTGTTTTGGTAAACATCCGCATCGATAGTAAAGTTTTGTAACATGTTTTTAATAATTGAAGCCACTAGTTCATTGTCCTCAATTATTAAAGCTTTTTTAAAGTTGTGCTTATTTGTATTTAAATGGTTATTACAAAATTCTGATTTTAATTCTAATTCGAAACTAAAAGTAGAACCTACATTTGGTTCGCTATCAATTTCTAATTTACTATTCATTAATTTCAGTAGACTATTCGTAATGGTTAATCCAAGGCCTGTTCCGCCGTAATTTCGGGTTGTAGAATTGTCTTCTTGTGTAAAAGCTTCTAGGATTTTTTTCTTGTTTCCTTTTTTAATTCCAATTCCAGTGTCTTTAACGCTAAATTTGATTTTTGAGGAGTTATTGTCAATATTTACAGATGAAACTTCTAATTCGATTTGTCCTTTTAAAGTAAACTTGATAGCATTGTTAAGTAAGTTTTGTAAAATTTGTTTCAATCTAATTTCATCTACCCAAATGGCACAATGTACTTCTTTATGGATGTTTACAACGAGTTCTAAATTTTTCTGATGCGCCATAAATTTCATCATGTCCACAGATTGGTTGATGATGGCATGTAAACTCGTTTTTTCTTTATCGATGATTAATTTTCCAGCTTCTATTTTAGAAATATCCAAAATATCATTAACTACATCTAATAGGGTAGAAGCCGATTGATTAACGGTTTCTAAATGTTGCTTTTGAATTTCGGTTAAATCAGAACTCAATAATAAATTACTAAACCCTATAATTCCGTTTAGAGGAGTTCGAATCTCGTGACTCATATTTGCTAAAAACTCTGATTTAGCTTTATTAGAAGATTCTGCTAATTCTTTTGCAATTACCGCTTCTTCAGCTACTTTTCTTTCAGTAATATCAATTAATACACCTTCAATATAGGCTACTTCGTTGTTAATGATAATTCCTTCTCCATATTCTTCTATCCAAACATAAGAACCGTCATTTTTTCTAATACGACAAGTTACTTTGTAAGGTTTTCTTTTATGTAGCGCTTCGTCAATAATGAGTCTTAATTCTTCTTTTTCTTCAGGATGATACAAATCGAGTAATGAAATTTTATTACTCATAAAATCATCACGATGATATCCTGTAAGTTTTTCTATTTCGTCATTTAAATAGACTTTTGTTCGCGCTTCATCGTATTTAACTAAAAAAACGGAAGCCGGAATGTTATTGGCTAATAGTCTAAATTTTTCTTCACTTTCAGCAATTGCTTTTTCATTGTTAATTCTTATAATTGTTGAAGAAATATTGTGAGATAAAGTAAGAAGAATGCTAATTTCTTCATCGGTCCAAATACGTTCCTTTTTGCAATCATCAAATCCTATAAATCCTAAAAAAGTGTCTTTGTCAAAAAGTGGTATTATTAGAATAGAAACGATATCTTGCTCGACTAGGATTTTTTTGAAATTCCCTTCGGGAATATTTTTTGTTAAACTATTATAGGGTTTTTTTCTTAAAATAATTTCCATAAAATCTGAAAACAAATCATGAGGAAAATTTTGTAAATCGGGATTATCAATTTCTGCTAAATCGGTTTCAGAAACCCATTCGAAACGTTGACTTATTAAATTTGTTTTGATATCATTTTCAAAATAATACAGGCGATCTACTTTTAAAACCTTTCCTATTTGCTCTATTGACGAATCGAATATTTTAGATTTATCTTTGTGAATTAATAAGTTGCTGGTTACGTTTGCAATTGCGGTTAAAATTTCATTTTTGTAAATGATTTGGTTTTCAGCATTTTTTCTTTTGGTAGTTTCAATTGCAAGCGCTATGATTTCGGCAACCGTTTTGCAAAAATTAATGTCTTCGTTTGTCCAATATCTGAATTCATGTGTAGATTCGATACATAAAATATTGTTAAGCTCACCTCCAATGTAAATAGGAATATCTAGTAGCGATTTGATGTCGTATTTAGGAAAATATTCTATTGTAAATTCCTTTAAGGAGTCGTCTTTATATACATTTGACGCAATAATTATAGGTTGAGATTCAATATTTGAAATATAGGTACTAATATCATTTTTTAAAATTTTCAAATCCGCATA
This sequence comes from Flavobacterium sp., assembly GCA_003497625.1. Classification (GTDB taxonomy): domain Bacteria; phylum Bacteroidota; class Bacteroidia; order Flavobacteriales; family Flavobacteriaceae; genus Flavobacterium. The sequence goes on from DNNO01000030.1 coordinate 27,344, forward strand.
ATGTTTGTCTTCACTTTGAACATAAATGTTTTTCAAATCAATATGGTCTTCATTGAAATCCCAAAGTGCTACACGATCGATTCGTAATCCGATAGCGGTTTCTTTACAAATATGTTGAATTAAAGTATCTAAGCTTGGAAATGTTAAAAAATTTAATGTTGATAGTTTGTTGGATATAGAGTTTAATCTACTAATCTCTTCAACTCGTTTGTGTTCTTCTAATTCAATAAGTTTTGTAGTTGTAATATCTCTAATAATACAAGAAAAACCAGACACCATATCATTTTCATCTCTTTTGATGGTTACTTTTTGAGATACCCAAATTTCATCACCATTTTTTTTAATTATAGGAAATTCTAAAATATCAAATTCATCTGTTTCAGAGATGGAATCAGTATAAAATTTTGATACGGTGCTTTTGAAATCGTCTCTGATAAAATCGCTAAAGTGTCTTCCTAAGAGTTCTTCTAATCGATAGCCTAATGTTTGAATAGAAAATTTATTAGCATAAATAATATTACCATATCGATCACTTTCATAGATTATATCCTTAGCATTTTGAATCAAATTGGCATATTTTGTTTCTAAACTAATTTTTGAAGTTACATCTTGACCTGTAGCTACATAGGTGTTGTTAGTGTGTTTGAAATCAGTCCATTGAATGAATTTGTAATCACCGTTTTTGCATTTTAATTTTCTGAAATAAACAGCATTTGGTTTGAATTTATTTGAATAATCTCCAGATTCAAATTCAGTATCTTCGGTTAAAGACCAAAATGCTTTTCCTAAAACTTCTTCTGGGGTATATCCTAAAATTTTAGTTATAGAATCATTACAATATTGAACGTTGCCTAAATTGTCTGCCGCAATAATTATAGAGTTAGTATTGTTTATAATATCTTGAGTAAAAATGAGCCTTTCATTTGCTTTAATGTTTCTTATTATTTGCCCTAAATGAATAATCATAATAATAAACAAAGCATTTATAAGTGTTACGATATTCAATGTTTCTTCGTTTTTTAAAATGGTAAGAATGAATAACAGAATGAAGTTAATACCAATAAAAATAAGATACGAAGTAAATCGTTTAAAAATTGCAAAAGCAAAAAATAGCAGTAATAAATATTTTGAAAACAAAAGAAAGTTCATGCTTTCTTTAAAAAAACCATAAATTACAGATAAAAGCAGTAAATAAAAGCAAATTCTAAAAATAGTATAACTGTATCTAGCTATTTCTTTCTTTGATGTTATTATGAAAATGAAAACACAAAAAGCACCAATGAGAAATTCAAAATAGGAATTAACGCTTTTAGATTCATTAAAAATCAAATAGAACAATTCGGCAACCGGAAAAATCAATCCGAGATACAAAAAATAATATCGATATTGTGCATTGGAATGATGGTTTATAGTATTTCTTAACGTTCGAAAATCAATATTAGATGATTTCAATTGAAAATTAAAAAACAACCCAAAAACGGTTAGAAGTAAAATTAAATAAAGTAAAACATACAAATTAGCAACAACGAAAATGTTGGAAAAAAAAAAGAATCCATTTTGTAGTGTTACTGCCATTTATTTATGTTGCCATTTCAAACATAAATGTAGTTAAATATTTTTTAAAAATCAAAAACTTTATTAAATGAAGTTAAAATTATGGTTAATTCATATATTTTCACTAAAATTGGGGTCTTTAAGAACATATTTATTATGAAAAAATACAGTTTAGCAGTATTGCTTTTTGTAGTGAGCTCATTATCAGTTGTAGCGCAACAAAAAATCACATTAGAAGAAATTTGGGGCGGAGCCTTCAGAACAAAAGGAATGGACGCTTTGAGTGCCATGAAAAACACCAACCAATATACGGTGTTAAATTATGACAGAAATTCAAAAAGTTATCAAATCGATTTATATGATTTTGCCACTTTAGAAAAAGTAAGTACACTTTTTGATACTAAAAATCACTCAGAAGTAACATCAATAGATGGTTATACTTTTGACAAAAACGAGAAAAAGATTTTAATTGAAACCAAATCAAATCCTATTTTCCGTCATTCTTTTACTGCCGAATATTTTATTTACGATATTCCTTCAAAAACAGTAAGCAGTTTTACAGCTAATGCCATTCAAGAACCAACTTTTAGCGCTGATGGAACTAAAATTTCGTACGCTTTTGAAAACAATTTATATGTACATGACTTAGTTTCGGGAGCTAAAATCCAAATCACGCAAGACGGACAAAAAAATAAAATCATCAATGGTATTACGGATTGGGTGTATGAAGAAGAATTTGCATTCGTAAAAGCCTATGATTGGAACGTTACAGGAACAAAAATTGCCTACATCAAATTTGATGAAACCGAAGTTCCAGAGTTTTCAATGGACATGTATAACGAAGGATTATATCCTACACAAACGGTTTTCAAATATCCAAAAGCGGGTGAAAAAAATGCGATTGTATCCTTACATATTTTCGATTTAAAGTCAGGAACTACTAAGAAAATCAATTTGGGAGATTACAAAGATTTTTATATTCCAAGAATCAAATGGACGAATGACGCTGCTACTTTAAGCGTTCAAGTAATGAATCGCCACCAAAACAATTTAGATTTACATTTTGTAGATGCTAACTCAGGAACTACAAAAATTGTTTTAAACGAAAAAGATAAAGCATACGTTGATGTAACCGATAATTTAACGTTCTTAAAAGACAATAGCTTTATTTGGACATCAGAAAAAGACGGATTCAATCATATTTACCACTATGACAAATCAGGAAAATTAAAAAAACAAATCACATCTGGAAAATGGGAAGTAACTAACTATTATGGTTTTGATGAAAAATCTGGAATGATTTATTATCAATCGGTAGAAAATGGTTCTATCAATAGAGATGTTTATGCAATCAAGGTTGATGGGAAATCTAAAATGAGATTGTCATCAAAAACAGGAACAAATTCGGCAACTTTTAGCCCAAATTTCCAATTCTTCATCAATACGTATTCAAGTGCAACTTCAGCACCAATGTACACTTTAAATAATTCGAAGACAGGAGCAGTTGTAAAAACAATTGTTTCTAATGAAGCGGTTGAACAAAAACTAGCTAAATACGATGTAACTCCAAAAGAGTTTTTTGTGTTAACGACAGAAAAAGGGCATCAGTTAAACGCTTGGATGATTAAACCAAAAAATTTCGATCCAAATAAGAAATATCCAGTTTTCATGTATCAATATTCTGGACCAGGTTCGCAACAAGTAGATAACGCTTGGAATAGTACAGATGATTATTGGTTCATGATGTTAGCACAACAAGGTTATATTGTAGCCTGTGTTGACGGAAGAGGAACAGGTTTCAAAGGAGCTGCTTTCAAAAAATGTACACAAAAAGAATTAGGAAAATACGAAGTTGAAGACCAAATTGATGCTGCTAAAGTAATTGGAAAATACAACTACGTTGACGCTTCAAGAATCGGAATTTTTGGTTGGAGTTATGGCGGATTCATGTCGTCAAACTGTTTGTTCCAAGGTGCTGATGTGTTTAAAATGGCAATCGCTGTGGCTCCAGTTACTTCTTGGAGATATTATGATAGTATTTATACTGAGCGTTACATGCAAACTCCACAAGAAAACGCAAGTGGTTATGATAACAACTCACCAATCAATCACGTAAGTAAATTAAAAGGAAACTTCTTATTGATTCACGGAACAGCTGACGATAACGTTCATGTGCAAAATACAATGAAAATGGTTGAAGCATTAGTTCAAGCAAACAAACAATTCGATTGGGCAATTTATCCAGATAAAAACCACGGAATTTACGGCGGAAAAACACGCTTACAATTGTACACAAAAATGACGAATTTTATTAAAGAGAAATTATAATAAACCAATAAACTAAAACTAATTTATATGAGTGAAGTAGCAGCTAAACAAAGCCATCCAAAAGGACTGTGGGTTTTATTTGGAACCGAAATGTGGGAACGTTTCAATTTCTACGGAATGCGAGCAATCTTAACATTGTTCATGGTAAATTCATTATTAATTAAAGAAGCAGATGCAGCCATTATTTATGGTGGATTTTTAGCATTATGTTATTTAACTCCGCTTTTAGGAGGATTTATTTCTGATAAATATATTGGAAATAGATATAGTATTATGTTGGGTGGAGCCTTAATGGCAATTGGTCAATTCTTATTGTTTATTAGTGCATCAACTTTTGATTCGAGTTTAGGTAGCGCAAAATTATTCATGTGGATTGCCTTATTTATTATCATTTTTGGAAATGGATTTTTTAAACCAAACATTTCATCAATGGTGGGAAGTTTGTATCCAAAACAAGAAAAAAATAAATTAGATTCAGCTTTTACTATTTTCTACATGGGAATTAATATCGGAGCTTTTTTAGGTCAATTTATTTGTCCTTGGGTAGGTGATGTTAAAGATGCAGAAACAGGAGTTAGAGATATTTTCGCTTTCAAATGGGGATTCTTAGCGGCTTCTATTGCGATGATAATTGGTACAATTACTTTCTTCGTATTAAAAAATAAATATGTAGTTACTCCAGAGGGAAGACCAATTGGTGGTTTACCAAAGAACAATGTAAATGATGATTTTGAAGAAGGTGAAACGCAAACAGCAAAATTCACTGGTAAAGCTATTGGAATTGCATTCGGATTGTTTGTAGCCTTGTTTTTTATATTTAGATATTTATTGGTTGGCGAATTTAGTTTCTCTTCTGTAGGAATGGGTCAATTAATCAAAGGAATTATTTATCCATTTATTTATTCTGCAGGTATTGCTTTAGCTTACTTAATTATGAGTTCTGCCGAAAATAAAGTGGAAAGACAAAGAATTTGGGTAATTTATATTGTTTCGTTCTTTATTATTTTCTTCTGGGCTGCATTTGAGCAAGCGGGTTCTTCGTTAACTTTTATTGCAGATAATCAAACCGATAGAGATATTTTTGGATGGAATATGCCGCCATCAATGGTGCAAATTTTTAATGGTATTTTCGTAGTAATGTTAGCATTACCATTCAGTTTGCTTTGGGATAAGTTAAGAGCAAAAGGGAAAGAACCAGTGTCGCCATTAAAACAGGCAATGGGATTAGCTTTAATTGCAATAAGTTATTTTATCATCGCACACAACGTTAAAGATCTAGGTAACTCAGGTTTATTAGCTATTAAATGGTTAATGTTGTTGTATTTAATCCAAACTATGGGTGAGCTTTGTTTATCACCAATCGGATTGTCATTGGTTGGTAAATTAGCTCCAAAACGTTTTGCTTCATTATTATATGGTGTATTCTTTATCTCAAATGCTGCTGGTTATGCTTTAGCAGGTTCGTTAGGAGCAATTATTCCTGCAACAGGTGATAAGTTTCAGAAAGCTGAAGTAATTGGGGTAAATCTACAAGATGTTTTAGACAAAAAAGTGACTTTAACTCCAGAGCAAGTTGCCTTATTCGAAAAAGAACAGTTGCCAGTTGAGTATACTTCTTTTGCAGGATTTGAAATTCATAACCTGTATGAATTCTTCATGGTGTTCGTTGTTTTATGTGGAATTGCAGCTGTTATTTTAGCTATTTTATCTCCAAGATTGAAAAAAATGATGAATGGGATGACCTAATTGCATTTAAAAATATTTTTTATATCTTTCAAACCTACAAGAAACCCTTGTAGGTTTGTTTTTTTAATACAATAAATTATGTGGAAAAGTCATCCTAAAGCATTGCCTTACTTGTTTTTATCTGAAATGTGGGAGCGTTTCGGTTACTATTTAATGATTGGTATTTTTACCTTATATCTTAAAGATGTTGAAGCCGGATTCGCTATGACCGAGAAAGAAGCATCCGATTTATACGGAACTTTTATCGCTTTGGTCTTCCTAACTCCTTTTATTGGCGGTTTAGTTGCTGNNTTGGTATTTTTAACACCTTTCATCGGAGGTTTAGTTGCCGATAGATATTGGGGCTACAAAAAATCTATCGTAATTGGTGGTATTATGATGGGAGCGGGTTATTTCATGATGGGAATTCATGACATTACGATGCTTTACATCGCCATGACATTAGTAATTGTAGGTAACGGTTTCTTTAAGCCAAATATCTCAACCCTTTTAGGTAATTTCTATACCGAAGATAAATTCAAAGACAAAAAAGACGAAGGTTACAACATTTTCTACATGGGAATTAACGTTGGAGCGTTCATTTGTAACTTCTTTGGAGCCGCTTTACAAATTTTATTAGGTTGGCAATATGCATTCATGGCAGCTGGAGTTGGAATGTTCATTGGAGTTATAGTTTTCTTATTGGGAACAAAACACTACGGAAACCAAACCGAGAAAAAAGGAGTACAACCTGGCGACATGCCTTTCTGGAAAATTGTGATGTTTATTTTAGTACCATCAGCAGTTTTTGGAGTTATTGGTTGGTTATTAAAAGGAGTAACTTCTGAAGCAAATCCGAATGGTTATATTTTTGGTTCGGATAGTACTGATGCCTTTATTTTTGCCTGTATTCCAGTAATTTTCTTCTACGGAAGTTTATATTTTAAAGCCAAAGTGGAAGATAAAAGACCAATCGGCGCATTGTTAACCATTTTCGCAGTTGTAATTTTATTCTGGGGAGTTTTCAAATTAAATGGTTCTGCACTTAACACTTGGGCAGACCGTTATACTGATAGAGAAATCACAGGAACCACCCAAACGGTTTTCAACGGATTGAAATTAGCCAAAGAAGTAGAATACAAAAAAGACACAGTTGAATTATACGATGCGAGTTTCCGTATTCAAAAAGTAGACGGAGAAGTTCAAAAAACAGTGGATTATCCTGTTTATTTTAGAAACGTAGCGAAAGATAAATTACCTGAGGAAGGAGCAACAGTTTCGCTTTGGGCAACCAATTTAAGTCAATCCATAAATCCGGGTTGGGTGATTATTTTAACACCTTTGATAGTGGCATTCTTTACATTCTTAAGAAGCAGAAAGAAAGAACCTTCAACTCCAACAAAAATCGCCTTCGGATTATTAATTTCGGCTTTATCCGTTTTAGTAATGATTGCTGCTGTAAACATGGGAGCAAACGGTTCTGAAAAAGTAAGTGTTTGGTGGTTAGTTGCTAATTACGGTGTTATCACCATTGGAGAATTATTCTTAAGTCCGATGGGATTATCAGTAGTTTCAAAATTAAGTCCAACCAATATCACTTCATTAATGATGGGCGGTTGGTTCTTATCAACTTCTATCGGAAATAAATTAAGTGGTGTTTTAGCAAGTCTTTGGGATACTTATGACAACAAGCAAGACTTCTTTTGGATTAACTTCGGATTATTAATGTTTGCTACAATGTTGATGTTCATTTTATTGAAACAACTAAACAAAGTAATGCAAGAAAAAGGAATTCACTAAGATGCAAACAATAGAACAAATTCAGGATTTTAAAGGAAAATATCCAAAACAACTTTGGTATTTATTCTTTAGCGAAATGTGGGAGCGTTTCTGTTTCTACGGAATGCGTGGAATGTTGGTGGTTTTCATGGTGAATCATTTAGCTATGGATGAAAAAACCGCTAATTTACAGTATGGAGCAACTCAAGCTTGGGTGTATGCTTTTACGTTTATTGGAGGTTTATTTGCAGATAAAATTTTAGGATTAAGAAAATCACTTTTTTGGGGTGGAATTCTGATGATTTTGGGAAGTATTATTTTGGCAATTGATCCTAAAAACTTCTTTTTCATAGGAATCAGCTTTACCATTGTAGGAACAGGTTTTTTCAAACCAAATATTTCATCAATGGTTGGGCAGTTATACAAAGATGGTGATCCAAGACGTGACGCTGGATTCTCATTTTTCTACATGGGAGTTAACTTAGGCGCCTTATTAGGAGGTTACGTTTGTATTGCTGTTGCAGAAGGCTCGATGTGGCAATCAATGGTTCCAGAACATTTAAGATGGAATGTTGGTTTTGGTTTTGCAGCAATTGTGATGATTATTAGTTTGTTGACGTTTACGCAAACACAAAAAACATTAAGTACTATTGGACTTTCCCCATTACAAGAAGTAGCAACATCAAAAAGAAAAATTTTAGAAATTGCAACGTACTTAGGTTCATTATTAGTAATTCCTGTGATTATCATAATGGTGGCTAATACAAAGTATACCGACTATTTTATGATGTTTATTGGACCGGCGTCTATTCTATATTTGTTATATGAAATGAAGAATTTTTCAGTTTCAGAAAACAAGAAACTTTTAGCTGCTTTGGTTTTCATCATTTTCTCTATTTTCTTTTGGGCTTTTTTCGAGCAAAGTGGAGGTTCACTAAGTTTGTTTGCTGCCAATAATTTGAATAGTACCATTGCTGGTGTAGAATTAAGTCCGAATGGAGTTAATAATTCAGCAAACTCTTTATTTGTAATTGGTTTTGCTGCATTAGTTGGTTTAGTTTGGTTGTGGATGGCAAAAAGAAAAATTGAGCCTAATACCATTATCAAATTTGGTTTAGCCTTTTTGTTTTTAGCAGGAGGTTTTTGGGTATTCTATTACACACAATTTTTTGCTGATTTAAACGGAAAAACATCTTTAGGAATATTTACTTTAGGGTGGTTAGTGATTACATTTGGTGAATTGTGTTTATCCCCTATTGGAATGAGTGCTATGACCAAATTATCGCCACAAAAAACACAAGCCGTTATGATGGGAATGTGGTTTTTAGCCAGTGCATATGGTCAATATTTTGCAGGAATTTTAGGTGCAAATATTGCTGAAGCTTCTGAAAATGCTTCTAACTTAGAAAAACTTGTTTTGTACGCAGATGGTTACAAACAACTAGCAATTTATGCGCTTATTTTAGGGGTAGTACTTATAATTATTTCACCATTAGTCAAAAAATTAATGCAAGAGGTTAAGTAGTTAACATTTTCTGGCACTCATTTTGCTTAATTTTGTTTTATAAAATTTAAAAAAATATGAAAAAGATTTTAGTTATAGCGTTTTTAACTTTGGCAAGTATGTCAATGCAAGCGCAAGAAGAATTAACTTGGCATACCGATATGTCAAAAGCAACCGATATTTCGATTAAAGAAAACAAACCGATGTTCTTGTTCTTTACAGGTTCAGATTGGTGTGGATGGTGTATTCGTTTGCAAAAAGAAGTTTTTAAAACGCCAGAATTTATCAAATGGGCAAAAGAAAATGTTGTTTTAGTTGAATTGGATTTTCCAAGAAAAAACAACCAAACAGAAGAAGTTAAATTACAAAATTCACAATTGCAACAACAGCTTCAAGTTAGAGGTTATCCAACGGTTTGGTTTGTAAGCGCTACAAAAACGGCTGAGGCTAAGATAAATTTGAATGCTTTAGGAAGTTCTGGTTATGTTGCTGGTGGCCCAAAAGTTTGGATTGACGGTGCTAATCAGATTATTCAGAAAAAATAATTTTATTTCAATCTATAGAATCCCTTTTCGGCAATAGCATGAAAAGGGATTTTTTCTTTTCTACAAGTGGCTTCCCAACGTTTAACGGTGTTTTTGTAGTTGCTTTTATCCGCAACAATTAATTTAGGTTTTACTTCGTTTATTAATCGAGTTAGGTTAATTTTTGGGTTTTGAGTTAACACTATAATTTCAGGTCGAATAGAGGTTTTGTAAATCCCTAAACTATCAACAACTAAAATTCTTTTATTCTGAAATGAAATCGTGTTTTGCAATGGGAAAATGCGCAACGAATCTGAAAATGTTCCTCGGGTGTAATGATTTAAAGTGGTATTGTGATTTTCCGGAATATCGCTAAAAGCCATTACATTATTTTGATTTTTTATTCCGATTAAAGTCGATTTTTCATTAAAAATGACCAATTCACTACTGTTGTTTTCATTCCATTTTACACCTATGTAACTCAATTGGAAAAGTAAAATGGTTGCTAAAATATATTTTACATTTTTAGCATTAGTGTGATACAACCAATAAATAAAAGCAATTATGACTAAATATAACGAAAAAGTCAGCCAACCTGAAAACGAAATATTAGTAATAATTCCGCTTTTGAATTGGGCAATCCAATGGATATAGTCGTTCATAAATTGAATACTGAATTCTAAAATTTTACCTAAGAAAACCGCAACAGATGGAAGTACATAATTAAGAGGTAAAATGATAATTCCAGCTATCAAAACCAAACTCGAAAGCGGAATAATAACCAAATTCGCTAATAAAAACAACAAAGGCAATTGATTGAAATAGTACAAACTCAAAGGCAAAACACCAATTTGCGCTGCTAAGGAAACCAAAATAGTATCGGTAAAGTAAATAGCAATTTTGTTTTCTGTAAAATAGAACTTCTTATAAAAAGGTTGAAACAAAACTATCGATAAAACAGCTGCATAACTCAATTGAAAACCAATATCGAAAATAGCATTTGGTTTCACCAATAAAATTAAAAAAGCAGAAATGGCTAAAGCATTATAAATCGCTTTTGGTTGGTTAAAATAGTTTCCCATACTTATAAAACTAAACAATGTCACGGCTCTAGTTACCGAAGCTGGCAAACCTGTAAGTAAAGCAAACAACCATAAAATCCCTAAGACAATCAATAATTGAATTTCGGCTCCAAAACGAACTCTTTTTAGTGGCTTTAATAAGAACACAATAAAAAAGTAAATGATAGAAATATGCAAACCCGAAATTGCTAGAATGTGAATCACACCTGCATTTGAATAATCGGCAATGGTTTCTTTATCTAATTCCAATCGTTGCCCTAAAATTAAAGCATCAATAATGGCTTTGGTTTTGGGTTCAAAATGATGAATTTCGAAACTTCTGCTGAGATTGTTTCTTAATTTTTCAATATAAAAATCAATAGTTTTATGCGTTTGAATGATTTTAATTTGATTTTCATTCGTATAAATCTGATGAAAAACGTTTTGCTTTTCTAAATATTTCGAATAATCAAATTGGTATGGATTAAATGCTTTTGGAACAGGATAAACAGCAGCGTTTAGCCAAATTTCATCGCCAGAATGTAGGTTTTCAAGATTTGATTTAGGAACATAAAGCAACAGTTGTCCGGAAGCTATGGAATCATTAAAATGCGAAAGGGTTATAAAATATTTATTGTATTTTTCATTTGGTTTTAATGTGGTGGAAACGATTGCACGAATTGAATTCGTTTCTTCAAATGATTTTTTTGAGTAATGATGTTTTGAATTCAAATCGGAATGAATATAAAAACTAATCATTCCTAAGATAAAAGCCAATAGGTAAGTGGCGATTCCAAAAAAAGAATTTTGAAGTAAAGTTTTTTTACTTTTCCAAAACAGAAAACTAAAAATCCCTAAACTTATCAATAACGAAATTACAAGAATCGAAAAATTCCATTGCAAGTAATATTCTGCAATAATTCCTATTGCAAAACTTATGGTAATGGTGAGTAAAGGAAACTTAAATACTTTCAATCACTTTTGTTTTTGAAGTAGTATTTAGTTTTAAGGTGTTGGGACTTCTTGTTTCAAAAATATAAAAAATCAGTTAAGTTTCTAATAAATCGATAAGAATCTTCTTTATTTATTAAAAGAATTTACAATCAACTCAGCTGTTTTTTTGCTTGCGCCTTCTCCACCTAATTTTTGTTTCAATTCAGTATAATTATTCAATAACACTGAACGACTTTCGGAATTTAGAATCTTATTCAATTCTAATTTTAAGTTTTTTGTGTTCAATTCTTCCTGAATCAGCTCTTTCACCACTTCTTTATCCATGATTAAATTCACTAACGAAATGTATTTTAAAGTAATGATTCGTTTCGCAATTTGGTACGAAATGTAACTTCCTTTATAGCATACTACTTCGGGAACATTGAATAATGCCGTTTCTAAAGTTGCAGTTCCAGAAGTTACCAAAGCTGCATGCGAATGACTTAATAAATCATACGTTTTATTGGAAATGAATTTTACATTTTCATTGGTCAAAAACGTTTTGTAAAATTCATATTCCTGACTTGGAGCACCCGCAATCACAAATTGATACTCTGGGAAATCATTGGTTACCGAAAGCATAATCGAAAGCATTTTAGAAATTTCTTGCTTGCGACTTCCTGGTAATAAAGCAATAATTGGTTTTTCAGATAACTGATTTTCTTTTCTGAAAATTTCAACAGAAACTTCCGTTTTACTTGCAATAGCATCAATTAGCGGATGACCCACAAAATGAACTGGGAAATTGTGTTTTTTCTCGTAAAATTCTTTCTCAAACGGAAGAATTACATACATATAATCTACATCGCGTTTGATTGCTTTGATGCGATTTTCTTTCCAAGCCCAAATTTGAGGAGAAATGTAATAATGAGTTGGAATGTTTCGCTCTTTTGCCCAAGTCGCAATGCGCATATTAAACCCAGGATAATCGATAAAAATAATCGCATCAGGTTGAAACGCTTCAATGTCTTTTTTACAAATTTTGATGTTGTTCAAAATCGTTTTTAAGTTCATGATGACCTCAATAAAACCCATAAAAGCTAATTCGCGATAGTGTTTTACTAAAGTTCCACCCACATTTTGCATCAAATCGCCACCCCAAAAACGAATTTCGGCTGATGGATCTTTTTCATACAAAGCTTTCATCAAATTTGAACCATGTAAATCGCCCGAAGCTTCTCCTGCTATGATGTAATATTTCATTATTTTTTCCTTTATAATTCCCAAGAATTTAATTGTTGCATGGCATGATGCGCTGTTAAATCAAATTGTACTGGAACAATTGAAATGTAACCATTTTCTAACGCCCATTCGTCGGTATCAGTTCCTTTGTCTAAATTGACAAATTTGCCGGTTAGCCAATAATATTCTTTTCCTTGCGGATTGGTTCTTTTGTCAAATTCTTCTTGCCACATAGCTTTCGCTTGACGACAAATTTTTACTCCTTTTATTTCTTCTTTGCTTAATTTCGGGAAATTCACATTCAAAATGACACCTTCTGGTAAGCCATTTTTCAAAACTTCAGATGCAATTTGTTTTAAATGAGATTTAATGGGGTCAAAATCGGCATCCCAACTATAATCCAACAACGAAAATCCGATAGCGGGAATTCCTTCAATTCCGGCTTCAACTGCAGCACTCATGGTTCCAGAATAAATTACATTAATTGAAGAATTGGAACCGTGATTGATTCCAGAAACACATAAATCGGGTTTTCTTTTTAAGATTTCGTTTACGGCAATTTTCACGCAATCTACAGGTGTTCCACTGCAACTGTATTCTTGTTCAAGCTCTTTGTCTAAATGTACTTTTTCTAGTTTTAAAGTGTTGTTTATGGTAATTGCGTGTCCCATTGCGCTTTGTGGGCTATCAGGAGCTACAACTACAACATCACCAAGTTCTTTCATTACTTCAATTAAAGCGCGAATTCCTGGCGCAACAATGCTATCGTCGTTAGTTATCAGTATAAGTGGTTTTGACATTATTCGTACTTTTTTTGCTAAATTAAATAATTTATGCCGAAACCTTTTTTTTGAATGCTAATTTTTGCTGGTTTAACAAAAAATTATAGTATTTTGCACACTTGTGGCACGATTTTTTGTTTAATTTAGTTGAAAATTTTTCAATGAAACGAATAGTGGAATTTATGAAAAGAAATTATAAGGTTATATTGTTGGTAACTGCTTTATCAGCAATATTGTGGAGTTTTGTTCCTAGTGAAAAAAAGGAAGATCCAGAAAAAGATAAACTTTTGTTGGAACTGCTAACTTTTGTTTTAGAAAAAGGGCATTATAGTCCAGTTGAATTAAATGATGACTTTTCTAAAAAAGTCTACAGTAAATATTTAAATAATATTGATCCTACAAAACGATTTTTTATTCAAAGTGATGTTGATGAATTCAGTAAATATGAAACTTCAATTGATAATATGATTAAAAATAAAGATTTAACATTCTTTAATTTAACTAATTCTCGTTTGTTGAAAAGAATGAAAGAATCTAGAGCTATTTATGAAGAAATTTTAGATAAGCCTTTTGATTTCAATAGTAATGAAAGCATAAATGTAGATTATGAAAAACTTCCATACAGTAAAAACAAATCGGAATTAGTAGACAGATGGAGAAAACAATTAAAACTTTCTGCACTTTCTTCTATTACAGATAAGCAACAACTTGAAGATGATAAAAAGAAAAATGACGCTTCTTACGAGTTAAAATCATTTGAAGTTATTGAGAAAGAAGTTCGTGAAAATTCCTTAAAATCTTTAAATGAATATTTTGATTTTATTGAGAAAGAGTTAGAGAGAGACGATTGGTTTGCTATATTCTTAAATTCTATTGTAGAACGTTTTGATCCACATACATTTTATTTTTCACCAGATGATAAAGAAAAATTTGATGTAAGTATGAGTGGAACATTCCAAGGAATTGGTGCTCGTTTACAAAAGAAAGAATCGGGAGTTGAGGTTTCAGAATTAATTTCTGGTGGTCCGGCTTGGAGAGGAAAAGAATTAGAAGCAGGTGATTTAATTTTAAAAGTAGCTCAAGGAAAAGAGGAACCACTTGATATTGCAGGAATGCGTTTAGATGACGTTGTTAAAAAAATCAAAGGACCAAAAGGAACAGAAGTTCGATTAACAGTTAAAAAAGTTGATGGCACTATAAAAGTTATTTCAATTATAAGAGATGAAGTTGAAACCGAAGAAACGTTTGCTAAATCTAGTGTAGTTGAAAAGGATGGTAAAAAATATGGAATTATTTATTTACCAAAATTTTATATCAGTTTTGAAAACAAAGAAAATCGTGATGCTTTCAAAGATGTTGCAGCTGAAATTGAAAAATTAAAAGCACAAAACATCGATGGACTTGTTATGGATTTACGTGATAATGGCGGAGGTTCTTTGGAAACAGTTGTTAAAATGGTAGGATTGTTTATTCCAGAAGGGCCAATTGTTCAAGTAAAAGCTCCAGGAAGAAACCCAGAAATTTTACCAGATCCAGATAAAAGAGTTCAGTACGATGGACCACTTGTGGTAATGATTAATAATTTCTCGGCATCAGCCTCAGAAATTTTTGCGGCAGCAATTCAAGATTACAAGCGAGGAATTGTTGTAGGTAGTAAACATTCTTATGGTAAAGGAACTGTTCAAAACATGATTGATTTGAATCAATTCATCAGAGGAAATTCTTATGGTGATTTAGGTGCTTTAAAAACAACAATTCAGAAGTTTTATAGAATTAATGGAGGTTCAACACAACGTGAAGGTGTAAAAAGTGACATTGTTTTTCCAGATCGTTTTGCCTATTTAGATATGGGAGAACGTGATGAAGAAAGTGCTTTGCCTTGGGATAAAATTGAACCAGCAAAATACCAGCCGTTAAATATTAACTATGATAATGTAATTGCAAATAGTAAGAAAAGAATTGCTGCCAATCCAACTTTTAATCTTATTGATGAAAACGCAAAATGGATTTTTGAACGTAAAGATGAAAATGATTTCAGTTTAAATTTAAACGAATTTAATAAAGAAATTGCAGCGACAGATTTAAAAATCAAAAAGTTCAAAGCTATTTCAGATTACAAAAATAAGTATCAATTTACTTCTTTGCCTGATGAAGTTGCCTTGTTTGAAAAGGACACGTTATTGAAGCAAAAAAGAGAACGTTGGCACGAAGACATGCAAAAGGATATTTATATGGAAGAGACTTTAAATGTCATATCCGATATGAAATTATTAACCAAAGGAAAAGGATTAACTCAGAAATTAAGTATGAATTAATTAAGTAAAAGGAATAAAAAATCCCGATTCGTGAGAATCGGGATTTTTTGTTTAATCTAATTTTCTTAGTTTATTATCAGCTTTTTCTAAGTCCATTTGTAATTCTAAAGCTTTATTTTCTTTCTTAAGAATTTTTTCTCTCCATTTTAATTCATCATCTGGAGATAGTTTTCCTTTTCTTTTAAGCTTTTCAAATTTTTCTTTGTCTTCTTCTAAGTCTTTTTTGTTGTTCGCAATTTTATCTTTTGCTTTTTCAACATTATTCTTTGCTTTTTCTCTTTGAGCAACTAATCTTTCTGCTTTTTTTACTTCTTTTTCTGCTTTTTTCTGAGCTTTTTCTGCGTCTTTTTGTGCTTTTTCTGCGTCTTTCAGTGCTTTTTGGCGCTCTCTTTCCGCTTTCTGACTTTCATTAATCTGTTTTTTTTCGGCTTTGATTCTTTCTTTTTCGGCTTTTTGTTGTTCTTGAACTAATTTTTCCTGTTTAACTTTTACACTATCAATTACAGTTTCTTGGGCTAAAGCAGATTGTAAACTAAACAAACCTACTAGAATTAAAAATTTTATTCTCATGATTTTGGATTTTAAAAATTATCTTTACAAAGATAACAAAAACTGAGCCAAAGCATGAAAAGATTCATTTATCTCCTTATAGTGGTTTCAATATTTTCTTGTAGAGAATTTAATATTGATGAAGATACTTCAATTAATAAAAGCGATGTTCCAGTTGAAAAAAGTTTGATTTCTGGTGATTTTGATTTTTTGCCAACATCAACAACTAAAGAAGTTTACAACCGTAATACTTATGTTTTTTCTTATTCTGAAGAGCACGAACAAAGCGAATGGGTGGCCTATTATTTAGATAAAGACGATGTAAAGGCAACTAATTTTGACAGACCTTTTTTTGAGCAAGATCCATTAGTAGAATCTGTATCTGCTGATTGGAGAAATTATAAAAATTCGGGTTACGATAAAGGGCATTTGTGTCCGGCTGGCGATAGAAAAGGTTTATTTGATGAGTATAACGAAACTTTTTTTACGTCTAACATTAGTCCGCAGGAGCATGAGTTTAATTCGGGTGTTTGGAATCGTTTAGAGGAAAAAGTGAGATATTGGGCAGTAAAAAGTGATGGATTATATATAGTAACTGGTGGTGTTTTGAGCGATAATTTAAAAACAATTGGGAAAGAAGATGTTTCGGTGCCTAATTATTTTTATAAAGTGCTGCTGTCTAAAGATGGTTCTAAAATGATTGGGTTTTTAGTGCCGCATGAAGATTCAAACCAACCTTTATATGAGTTTGTAGTTTCGGTAGACGAAATTGAAAAAATGACAGGGATTGACTTTTATCCAAAATTAGAAGATACAATTGAAAATCAATTAGAATCTAAATCAGATTACAAAGGCTGGAGTTTTTAAAATTACCACTCGTTTACTTTATTAGCATCTAGCTTAATAAAGATAAAAAGTAATATTGTAAACGCCCATAAACTCGAACCTCCGTAGGAGAAAAAGGGTAGAGGTACTCCAATTGTTGGGAATAACTTAATTAGCATAGCAATATTTACAAAGAAGTGTGTAAACAAATAAGATGCCACGCAATAGCCATAAACCCTACTGAATTTTGTTTTCTGATTTTCGGCTAAGTAGATAATTCTTAAAAATAAGGCTACAAATAATAGAATTACGGTTATACTTCCAATGAATCCCCATTCTTCACCTACTGTTGTAAAAATGTAGTCGGTATGTTGTTCGGGAACGAAACCTCCTTTTGTTTGTGTGCCTTCTAAATAACCTTTCCCAATTAAACCACCAGAACCAATAGCAATCATCGATTGATTTAGGTTGTAACCTTCTCTTTTCATGTCAACATCATCGCCAATTAATACATTGATACGATCTTTTTGATGCGGTTCTAAGACACTTTCATAAACATAACTTACCGAGAAAGCAAACCCAGCCATAACTAAATATAGCAATCCGTAAACAATAGGATTTCTTGATATTTTTCGATTAAATATGTAATGAATTACCATTATTACAAATATAATCCCAATTAAATAAATAGGTTGAATTACTAATGATAGAAAGAACAATGCAATGGCAATTATGCCCGAAAAAAAGTACCAACTTGGTAATCCTTCGCGGTTTAAAACAAAAATTAGTGAAATGAAAATCATGGCACTACCAGCATCGGGTTGCATCAAAATTAATGCTACTGGAATAAAAACGATTGCTAGTCCTATAATTTGATGCTTGGTATACTTTAGATTAATTTGGGAATAACTTAAATATTTTGATAATAATAAAGCGGTTGCTGTTTTAACGAATTCAGAAGGTTGAAAACCAAAACCTCCAAATTGGTACCAGTTGGTTTGTCCTTTTTTGGTAACTCCAAATACAAATAAACCAAGTAATAGTATAATTCCTAAACCATAAAACACAAAAGAAAGGCGTTCGAAAATTTTAGCATCAGTGAATAAAATGATGAAAATAAGAGGAATAGTCAAACCAACGAAAAGCATTTGTCTGCCATAAATTTGAGAAATATCAAAAATAGAAGTTTCTTCTATTGGTAACGAAGCGGAATAAATAGTCATCCAGCCCATAATTACCAATACAATGTAAAGTAATATGGAGATATAATCGATTCTATTTCCTACGCTTTGATTTTTCATCTAGTTTTCCTCTTCTTCTTTTTTGGCTTCGCTAATTTCTACATTAATTTTGTTTAATGAATCTTGAACTCTTGTTGGGTCTACTTTTCTTTGAAAAATAATATTTTCAATTTTTTCATATTCTGAAAGTAAGCTTCCATTTAGCATTCTATCTTCTAAATCTTTACGAGTGATTTTGCCATTTACATATTTTTCAACCATTAAAGTAGCAATTGGTCCAGCCCATCGGCTTCCCCAATAGCCGTTTTCAATAAATACAGCAATAGCAATCTTAGGGTTCTCTTGCGGTGCAAAAGCCACAAAAATTGAGTGATCTTTTAGTTGGTAAGTTTTACCCGCTACTCTAATCTTGTTCTCAGCAGTACCCGTTTTTCCGCATATTTGTAATCCTTCAACTTTTAAAGTGGAGGCGGTACCAACATTATAAACATCTGCTAATCCTTGAATCATTGGAGGAAAATATTGCTTATCAATAGTAGAATAATGTTTTGTTGTAAATTTTTTATCTAAAGGTTGTCCTTTTATCTTTTTAACGATATGTGGTGTATAATAATAACCTTGATTGGCAACAACGGCCATCATATTAGCTAATTGAATTGGTGAAGTTAAAACTTCTCCCTGTCCAATGGAGTTTGAAATAATATACGAGCTTCTGATAGGAGAACCATTGTACATTTTCTTATACATTTTTGACGTTGGAACCAAACCTTTTGCACCAATCGGCATATCGGTTCCTAAAAATTGTCCCAATCCAAAACTTTTCACATGGTTGGCCCAATTGTCAACGCTGTAATACGAATCTTTATATTTTTCAATAGTTCTTTTATATGCGTTTCCAAAATAACTGTTGCACGATTTATATGTTCCGTTGTTTAATTGTAAAGTGTGAAGACCGCAGTGGCATTTCATAAAGCGACCAAAATTAGCACCGTGATTACAATAAAAAGTAGATTGTTCGTCGATTACTTCTTCTTGTAGTCCAATTAATCCCGTAATAATTTTAAATGGAGAACCAGGAGGATACGTTGCTTGAAGACCTCTGTCATACAATGGTTTTGAAATCGAATCGTTGTATAAGGCGGTATAGTTTTTAGAACGTTGACGACCTACTAACATAGCTGGATCATAGGTTGGTGCAGAAACTAAAGCTAAAATTTCTCCTGTTTTTGGTTCAATAGCAACAATACCACCTCTTTTATTAATCATCAATTCCGTGCCATATTGCTGAAGTGCGTGATCAATAGTTAGTGTTAAATCTTTTCCTTGCTGAGCAATGGTGTCAAATTGCCCTTTTTTGTAAGGACCAATAATTTTATTGTGTTTGTCACGAAGTAAGTACTTAACGCCTTTAATTCCTCGCAAAATTTCTTCATATTCTTGTTCAACACCTTGTTTTCCAATCAAATCACCACTATTGTAGTATTTGTTTTTGTTAAGAATAGCCTCGTTAACCTGTGTAATAAATCCGAAAATATTAGCACCTTCTTTAACTTGATAATCACGTAAAGAACGTTTCTGCGTATAAAATCCTTCAAATTTTCTTTCTTTTTCCTGAAAAGCAGCATATTCTGCCTTGTTTAATTGCGACAAGAAAACCGAAGGAAGTCTTGGGCTATAAACATTCGCTTTTTCAATTTTCTTGATAAAATAATCCTTGGTAATGTGTAATAAATTACAAAATTCGGTTGTATCAATATTTTTGATTTCTCTAGGAACCACCATGATATCATACGAAGGCTGATTGGCAACTAAAAGTTTACCATTACGATCATAGATATAACCTCTTTCTGGAAAATCGAATACTTTTTTAATAGCATTATTTTCCGATTGTAGTTTTAAATTTTCATCAATTACTTGAAGATAGAAAATTCGTACAATCAGAAGAATGGAAGTAATAATGATTACGGCAGGTAAAACAACTTTTCTCATCGTCTATTGCTTGGCTTGATTAAATAGATAGTTAACAAACATATAATAAACGTAAATAGGGTGCTAAATAGTGTTCGTAATAAAACAGTAAATATCAAATCAAATCTGAAATATTCAAAAAAGAATAAGATGAAATGATGAATAAAAATAGCTAATAGCAACAATGTAATTCGCTCAGGCGAAATTTTATCAGCAATTTTTACGGTTTGATATTCGTAACTCAATCCAAAAGCAAATTTAAAAAGCGATGGTCTTATATAAGCTAAAACCAATGATGCCATTGTGTGAATTCCTCCTGAATTACAAAACATATCCAAAAGTATTCCCATAGTAAAACTGCTTAATAGTAAAACACTTTTATTGCTATTAACAGGATATAGTAAAATAAACAACACATAAGGATACGGATTTAAATACCCAAACAGATTAATATTATTGAATATTAAAATCTGAAGAAGTAAAAAAACAACAAAACGTATGCTATTTAAAATGTTATTGTTCACTATTTTTTAGGTGCTGTGGTTTCTAATTCTAATTGTTTTTTCTCTTTTTTTCTTTTGTTTTCAATTACATACACATAACCAAGCGATGTCATGTCGTTGAACAAACGAATATTGATAGTATAATAATTTGTTTTCTTATCAATAAAAATCTTATCAATTTTTCCAATTGGAATATTCTCTGGGAAAATGTCTGAATTCCCACCTGTTACGATAGAATCTCCGTGTTTTAAGGAAGCCAATCTAGGTACATCAATAAGTTGAGCAAAACCAACATTTCGTCCGTCCCAAATAAGAGAACCAAAATGATTCGAGTTTTTAATCTTCGCATTAATCTTCGATTTCGTATTTAAAACACTTTGAATAGTAGAGAAGTTTGTTGACGTTTTTTCAATTAAACCTACAATTCCTTTATCATTAACCACACCCATATCGACTTCAATTCCAGAATTTTTCCCTGAATTGATGGTGATATAATTTTCGCGTGAGTTAAATGAATTTTTCACCACTTTTGCTACCACAACATTGTAATTGTTAAGGTCGTTTCTAAATAGGGTTTTAGAAGTTAAAATGGTGTCCTTTTTATTAAAAAGTAATTCTTTCAATAACGCATTTTCCGAAGCCAAGTCTTTGTTTTTTTCTTTTAGACTTAAATATTCGTTGACTTCATTCACTTTTTCATAGTAAGCACCTGTAACAGCGTTAGCCGAATTTACATACTCACTTCTGTGGTAGGAATGCGATTTTATAATCAAAGAAAATGAGATGCCCAAAAGCAGCAAAAACAGCAATCGATAGCTGTTTTTTATGATAAAATTAATTATTTGCTGCATGGACTATTTTTTATTTAATCAGGATTCCTTTGTATTTGTTGATATTCTTTAAGGTCATTCCCGTTCCTCTTACAACGGCTCTTAAAGGATCTTCTGCGATGTAAACAGGTAAATCTGTTTTCATTGAAATTCGTTTGTCTAAACCTCTTAACATCGAACCTCCACCTGCAAGGTAAATACCGGTGTTATAAATATCGGCAGATAATTCGGGTGGCGTTTGTGATAAGGTTTCCATAACCGCATCTTCAATACGTTGAATTGATTTGTCTAATGCTTTTGCAATTTCTCGGTACGATACATCAACACGTTTTGGTTTTCCGGTTAATAAATCTCTACCGTCTACTGCCATATCTTCTGGTGGACTATCTAAATCTTCAGTAGCGGCACCAATTTGAATTTTAACTTTTTCAGCGGTCGTTTCTCCAACAAATAAATTGTGTTGCGTTCTCATGTAGTAAATGATATCATTTGTGAAAACGTCTCCAGCAATTTTGACTGATTTATCACAAACAATTCCACCTAATGCAATAACCGCAATTTCTGTTGTTCCTCCACCTATGTCCACAATCATGTTACCTTTTGGTTGCATAATATCTAAACCGATACCAATTGCAGCCGCCATAGGTTCATGAATCAAATATACTTCTTTACCATTTACACGCTCAGCCGATTCTTTTACCGCACGCATTTCCACTTCTGTGATTCCAGATGGAATACAAATTACCATACGAAGTGCTGGTGTGAATAATTTTTTCTTTAAAGCAGGAATACTTTTGATAAACATTTTAATCATCTGCTCTGAAGCATCAAAGTCAGCGATAACTCCATCTTTTAACGGACGAATGGTTTTAATGTTTTCATGAGTTTTACCTTGCATCATGTTGGCTTCCTTACCAACGGCAATAATTTTGCCCGTAATTCGGTCTCTGGCAACAATAGATGGACTGTCAATCACGACTTTATCGTTGTGAATGATTAGTGTATTTGCGGTACCAAGGTCGATAGCGATATCCTCGGTCATGAAATCAAAAAATCCCATAAGTAAGAGAAGGGTTTAGCGTTTTTTGTATAATAGTATTCAACTAGCAAAACTATGAAAATTATCTGATATATTTTCAAATAAAAACGCATTAAAAAATAATATTTTAATGCGTTTTAAAAATCTATATTTTTAAGTAAATTTTAGTGCTTAAAATGACGGATTCCTGTGAATACCATTGCCATGTTATTGGCGTTACAATAAGTAATACTTAATTCGTCTTTTATAGAACCTCCTGGTTGAATCACCGCTGTAATTCCTGCTTTGTTGGCTATTTCTACACAGTCTGGGAAAGGGAAGAAAGCATCACTTGCCATTACAGCTCCAGTTAAATCAAATTCAAATGAAGTTGCTTTTTCAATTGCATGACGTAAAGCATCTACTCTTGAAGTTTGTCCTGTTCCAGAAGCACATAATTGTTTGTTTTTTGCAAATACAATCGTGTTTGATTTTGTGTGTTTACAAATTTTCGAAGCAAATAATAAATCTTCAATTTCTTCTGCTGTTGGAACAGCCGTTGTAACCGTTTTTAAATGCTCTTTTGTATCGGTAACATTATCTTTATCTTGTACTAGAACACCGTTTAAACAAGTACGAACGGTTGTTTGTGGTAATTCTACTTCGTTTTGGATTAAGATAATTCTGTTTTTCTTTTCTTCTAAAATGTCAATCGCCTCTTGGTCATATGCAGGAGCAATTACCACTTCGCAGAACAATTGGTTGATTTCGTTTGCTGTAGCGACATCAATTTTTCCATTTGCAATTAAAACGCCTCCAAAAGCTGAAGTTGGGTCGCCTGCTAAAGCGTCTAAATACGCTTCTTTCATGGTATTTCTTGTTGCTAAACCACAAGCGTTATTGTGTTTTAAAATCGCGAAAGTTGGATTGTCTCCTTTAAATTCATTCATTAAATTCACAGCCGCATCAACGTCTAATAAATTGTTGTACGACAATTCTTTTCCGTGAACTTTGGTAAACATTTTATCAAAATCGCCATAGAAAAATCCTTTTTGATGTGGATTTTCGCCATAACGTAATACGTTTCCGTTTTGCTCGCTGATTTTTAAAACGGGTTCTTCAAAAACTTGATTGAAGTAGTTAAAAATAGCTGCATCATAATGTGAAGAAACATTAAAAGCTCTTGAAGCTAATACTTTTCTGTTTTCTAAAGTGGTAGCGCCGTTATTTTCAGTATAGAAATTCAAAAATGGTGCATATTGCTCAACAGAAGGAACAATTACGGTGTCTTTGAAGTTTTTTGCAGCGGCTCTAATTAAAGAAATACCACCAATATCAATTTTCTCAATAATATCTTGTTCGCTAGCACCAGAAGCAACGGTTTTTTCAAACGGATACAAATCCACAATCACTAAATCGATTTGCGGAATATTGAATTCTTTCATTTGTTGCACATCACCTGCATGGTCTTGACGGTTTAAAATACCACCGAAGATTTTAGGATGCAAGGTTTTTACTCTTCCGCCTAAAATTTCAGGAAAAGCCGTAATATCTTCTACAGCAACTACTGGAATGCCTAAATCTTTAATAAAAGTTTCGGTTCCGCCGGTAGAATAAATGGTTACATTGTTTTGGTGAAGGGCTTTAACAATAGGTTCTAAACCGTTTTTGTCAAATACAGAAATCAATGCCGAAGCAATTTTTTTTGTTGTGTTCATGGTGTTGTGTTGTTGTATCTGGATAGTCTCAGATAAATGTTGTTGTTTTCGTGGTGCAAAAGTAGTTATACTTCTTAAAATAGTCAAACTTTATTGTTTTATATTTTTTTAAATTAGATTATTGATTTTATCAAAAATCCTAATGAAGCAATTGTTAAAAAGATTATGATTATCCAATTCTCAAATGATTTTGTATTTGTTTCAAATTTGAGGAAGATTGGATTTTTATCGCGACCTGATAACCACCATTTATGAATTCTGTAATATAGTATTGCAGCAAGACCAAATAAAATGCTGAAGATTAAGTTTTCATTTAGCATGATTTTTTTAATTTGAATTTACACATATGACGTTCGCGTTTAGCTGCATTTTTATTTGTTTAAAATTAATAAGCCAGTTTCGTCATCAATATAACATGATATTTTGTTTTCAAATAAAATTTTTATGATAAATGCCCTTTCTTCTTCATTTGTATTTCCTTTTTCAATTAAGTCATCATTGAAATAAATTTTAATGAATCTTTTTAAACCTTTTTTTAATTTGCTTTTAATTTTTTGAGACTCTTTTACTCTTATAAATCCCCATTTTTCAATAGGTTGTTCATTTATTTCCAAGTAATTTTTTTTAGTGAGAATTTCTTGAACTAATAATTTATACTCTTGTTTGTTTTTATTTTGTGTGATTTGATGATATGTAAATAAATCATCATTTTCAATAATAGCCAGACCGTTATAATTTTTTGATTTTACATTTAATAATAAAAAATTACTATTTGAATTAAAATCATCTGTTATTTTTTCTATAAATGGATCGCTTTGTGCTAAGTAAAAACTTAAAAAAAGATAAAATACTATTTTCATTTTCTCGTTAAGGTTCTCTAATTTAAATTAAGATAAATTTTATTCAAATATAAATAAATTCCCTCCAATTGTAACATTTTCACTCAATACTCTACTTATAGTTATAGCTCATTATTATGCTTTTATATTTACGATTACTTTCAGAAAGTTTCAGTTTTGCCATTAACGCGTTGCGCAACAATAAATTGCGTACCCTTTTGTCGTTGTTAGGTGTTACCATTGGTATTTTTTCCATTATTGCGGTGTTGGCTGCGGTAGATTCTATGGATAAAAAAATCAAGGAAGATTTAAGTGATATGGATATGAATACCGTGTATTTAATGCGTTTTTCATTTGGTCCATCTGAAGTACCTCGTTGGAAACGTGAACAATTTCCAGATGTAAGTTATGAAGAATACGAACATTTGAGAAGAAATGTAAACGGAATTGATAAAATGTCGTTTAATCTTTTTACACGTAACGAAAACATAAAATACGATTCTAAAACGGTAAATTCTATTCGTGTAAAACCGTCAACTTCTGAGTTTTTTGATATCGAACCTGTTAAAATCGACAAAGGGCGTTTGTTCAATGAGTCTGAGTCCAATTCAGGAAGTCCTGTTATTGTAATAGGTAGCGAAGTGGCTACAGGTTTGTTTGAAAATAGCGATCCTATCGGAAAAAAAGTACGTTTGTATGGTCAGAAGTTCACTGTAATTGGCGTTTTAAAGAAACAAGGTCAAGGGATGTTTGGTGATAGTTCTGATATTGCAGTATTTTTTCCTGTAAATTTTTTAAGAAAAATGTATGGCGATAATAGCGATATGTTAACTCCGGCTATTTTGATTAAACCTGAAAAAGGAATTGATGTAGAAGAATTTAAAGCCGAATTATCTCAAAAATTAAGAGCTTTTAGAGGCGTAAAAACTGGTGAAATTGATAATTTCTTTATGAATGTGCTTTCCGGATTTACCGATTTTATTGATAACATCATAGGTCAAATGAATATGATTGGTTGGATTATTAGTGCATTTTCACTTTTAGTGGGAGGATTTGGTATTGCTAATATTATGTTCGTATCAGTAAAAGAGAGAACTAATTTAATCGGAATTCAAAAAGCATTAGGTGCTAAAAATAAATTCATTTTGTTTCAATTCTTGTTTGAAGCTATTATTTTGTCATTAATTGGTGGAATAGTGGGAATGTTTTTAGTTTGGATTATTGCTTTAATATTATCAAGCGCTTTGGATTTCGAATTTGTTTTAAGTGCTTCAAACATGTTATTAGGTTCAGGATTAGCAGCTTTTATCGGGTTAATTTCCGGAATTATTCCTGCTATTTCCGCTTCTAAGTTAGATCCAGTTGAGGCAATTAGAAGCGGGATGTAAATCTTCTATTTTTTACTATATTTGGTGATTAAATATCCCAAATTGAAAAAGCAAATCATTAGTATATTTTTGCTATTTATGTTGATAGCGCCTGCTGTTGTAACCTATTCGTGGCTACAACAAAGAAAGCGTGCTGTTAAAAGAGAAGTAAAATGGAAAATGATTGCGGGTATTGATAAAAGTGAATTAGTCCTTTTAAAATTTTCCAAAGTAGAAACCACAACTAAGCTACAGTGGAAACATTCTAAAGAGTTTGAATTCAATAATCAAATGTATGATATTGTGGATAAAATAGTTTCAAAAGATTCTATCAAATATTGGTGTTGGTGGGATTTTGAAGAAACAAAATTAAATAAACAATTAGATAACCTGTTAGTTGGTGTTTTTCAGCACGATTCAAAGTCTAAGGAAAAACAAGATTTAGTATATAAGTTTTACAAATCGATTTATTTGCAACCTTTATTTTCTTGGGAGCCCTTAATTCAATCACTTCAAAAAAACGAAATTTTCACTTTTTGTAATTTACATAAACCGAAGTTTATTCAAATGGATTTGCCACCTCCAAAAACGAATTTGGTTTAATAGATATTAAATTAAATTTGTTTAACTAAAATAATCATAATGTATAAAAAATATATTTTGTGGTTGCTTTTGGGAGTTTCCGCTATTGGTTTTTCTCAAACAATAACCATAAAAGACAAAGAATCGGGTGAGCCATTAGAATCGGTTACGCTTGCTTCCGAGGATAAAAAAGTCTACGTTGTTACGAATAACAAAGGTCTGGCCGATATTTCTGATTTCGTTGGGTTTAATAAAATTATCATCCAATCTTTTGGATATGAAACTCAAATTGTGAGTTATAATCAATTGGAATTAGCTTCTTTTCAGTTGAATTTAACAGCTTCCTTATTGGCAATGGATGAAATAATTGTTTCTGCAAATCGTTGGAAACAAAATACTCGAGATATTCCAGTAAAAATTACCTCTATTTCTAAGAAAGATATTCAATTGCAAAATCCACAAACGGCAGCAGATTTATTAACGGTTTCTGGAAAAGTGTTCATGCAAAAAAGTCAGCAGGGTGGAGGAAGTCCTATGATTCGTGGTTTCGCTACTAATCGTTTGCTGTATGCTATTGATGGTGTACGAATGAATACCGCAATTTTTAGAGGTGGAAATATTCAAAATGTGATTTCGTTAGACCCATTTGCTATTGAGAAATCAGAGGTTTTATTTGGACCAAGTTCTGTTATTTACGGAAGTGATGCGATTGGTGGTGTAATGAGTTTTCAAACGGTAACGCCACAATTTACAACGGAAGAAAAACCATTTGTTTCAGGAAGTGCTTTTACAAGATACTCTTCTGCTAACAATGAAAAAACCGGACATTTTGATGCCAATGTAGGTTGGAAAAAATGGGCTTCGGTTACCAGTATCAGTTCTAATGATTTTGGTGATCTAAAAATGGGAAGTCACGGACCAGATGAATATTTACGACCTTTTTATGTGCAAAGACAAAATGGAGTTGATGTGGTGGTGACGAATGATAATCCATTGGTACAAAAACCAACAGCGTATTCTCAAATTAATTTGATGCAAAAAGTGCGTTTTCAACCTAATGAAAAATGGGATTTCCAATATGGTTTTCATTTTTCGGAAACATCTAGTTATTCGCGATACGACAGACATATTCGTTATACCAATTCAGGAATGCCACGTTATGGCGAATTTGATTACGGTCCGCAAAAATGGATTATGAACAATTTGTCGATTTCTAATATGCAAGCTACGAAAGCGTATGATGAACTTTCTATTCGTGTGGCGCATCAGTTTTTTGAAGAAAGTAGAATCAGTCGTAATTTTAATAATCCAAATCGTGCCATTCGTACCGAAAAAGTAAATGCAGTTTCTGTAAATGCCGATTTTACAAAGAAAACGAGTGCTAAAAATTCTCTTTTTTACGGAGTGGAATATGTAATGAACGATGTAAACTCTGAAGGAATTGATGAAAACATTGTTGCTGGAACAAGTCAAACAGGACCTGCTCGATATCCACAATCAAAGTGGAATTCGTATGGTGTTTATGTAAATGATCAATATAAATTTTCTGAAAAAACGTTGCTTCAAGCGGGTTTACGATACAATCAATTTGTGTTGGATGCCGATTTTGATACTACTTTTTATCCGTTTCCTTTTACAGAAGCTAAAATAAATGATGGCGCTTTAACTGGAAGTTTAGGTTTGGTGTATCGTCCAACGGCAAAATGGGTGATTAGTTCCAATGTAGCGACTGCTTTCCGTTCTCCAAATGTGGATGATCTTGGAAAAGTGTTTGATTCAGAACCAGGTTCGGTAGTAGTTCCTAATCCAAATTTAAAAGCCGAATATGCGTATAATATCGATTTGAATGTGGCTAAATTATTTGGAAAGAATGTGAAAGTGGATGTTTCTACTTATTACACTTTGCTAGAAAATGCTATGGTAAGAAGAGATTTTACTTTGAATGGCGCTACCGAAATCATCTACGATGGCGAATTAAGTAATGTGCAAGCCATTCAAAATGCAGCCAATGCCAAAGTATATGGAATTCAAGCCGGAATTGAAGTAAAATCGGCAACTGGATTTTATTTTCATGGTGATTTGAATTTTCAAAAAGGAGAAGAAGAATTGGATAATGGAGAGAAAAGTCCGTCTCGTCATGCAGCTCCATTTTTTGGAATTGGTCGTTTGGGATATGCTAATTCTAAATTAGATTTACAATTGAATGCACAATTCAGCGATGAAGTTTCGTATGATAATTTAGCCGAAGAAGAAAAAGGAAAACCAGAAATTTATGCAATTGATGGCAATGGAAATCCATATTCTCCGAGTTGGTATACGTTGAATTTAAAATCGATGTATAAGCTTACCGAAAACTTTACAGTAACCGCAGGTTTAGAAAATATAACCGACCAACGTTATCGTCCGTATAGTTCTGGAATTGTAGCATCAGGAAAGAATTTTATCTTGGCTTTGCGAGCTAAGTTTTAAGCATAAAAAAATCCCGATATCACTATCGGGATTTTTGTTTTTATCTGATTTCTTGATTTTGAATTAAATCCAAATACAAGTTAATTTTGTTTTTCAACTCTTTTCTGTGAGCGATGAAATCTAAGAATCCGTGTTCTAATAAGAATTCTGATGTTTGGAAACCTTCTGGTAAATCTTTACCTGTCGTATCTCTTACAATACGTGGTCCTGCGAAGCCAATTAAAGCGCCAGGTTCTCCAATATTGATATCACCAAGCATTGCATATGAAGCCGTAGTTCCTCCTGTTGTAGGATCAGTACATAATGAAATGTATGGAATTTGTTCTTCTGCTAATTGTGCTAATTTTGCTGATGTTTTTGCTAACTGCATCAAAGACATTGCTGCTTCCATCATACGAGCTCCACCTGATTTTGAAATCATGACAAATGGAATCTTGTGTTTGATAGAATAGTCAATTGCTCTTGCGATTTTTTCTCCAACAACCGCTCCCATAGAACCACCAATGAAGGCGAAATCCATACAAGAAACAACTAAGTCTTTCCCTTTAGATTTTCCAACACCAGTTCTAATGGCATCTTTTAATTTGGTTTTATCCATTACATCTTTCAAACGATCACTATATTTTTTAGTGTCTTCAAATTTTAATGGATCTTTCGAAGTTAAATTCGCATCTAACTCTTTGAATTCATTGTTGTCGAATAAAATTTCGAAATATTCTTTACTACCAATTCTTACGTGATAATCGTCTTCTGGACTTACCCATAAGTTTCTTGCCAATTCATCTTGGTCAATAATTTTTCCTGTTGGTGATTTGTACCATAAACCTTTAGGGACATCTTTTTTGTCCTCAGTTGCGGTTGTAATTCCTTTTTCTTTTCTTTTAAACCAAGCCATAATTTTAAATTTTGGTTGGAAGAGGGAAGAGGGAAGAGGGAAGGAAACTTCCTGCTTCAAACTTCAAACTTCCTGCTTATAAAGTGTTTACGTTATTTAAATCGGCGAAAGCTTGTTCTAATCTTGTGTTGAACGTAACTTCTCCTTCACGAACCCATTTTCTTGGGTCGTAGTGTTTTTTATTTGGACTATCTGCTCCGTCTGGACTTCCAATTTGCGTTCTTAAATAATCGATTTTGTTTACCATATAATCACGAATTCCTTCTGTGAAAGCAAATTGTAAATCGGTATCGATGTTCATTTTGATTACGCCATATCCAATAGCTTCTCTAATTTCTTCTAAAGTAGAACCCGAACCTCCGTGGAAAACAAAATCAACCGGGTTATTTCCAGTATTGAATTTATTTTGAACGTATTCTTGTGAATTTTTAAGAATTTTTGGAGTCAATTTTACATTTCCTGGTTTGTAAACACCATGTACATTTCCGAAAGAAGCCGCGATTGTAAATCTTGGACTTACTTTCATTAATTCTTCGTAAGCGTATGCTACTTCATCAGGTTGTGTGTATAATTTTGAGCTGTCTACATCCGAATTGTCTACACCGTCTTCTTCGCCACCTGTAATTCCTAATTCGATTTCTAATGTCATGCCCATTTTGCTCATTCTTTCTAAATATTTTTTAGAAATTTCAAGATTTTCTTCAATCGGTTCTTCCGATAGATCAATCATGTGAGAGCTATAAAGAGGTTTTCCAGTTTCAGCAAAATGTTTTTCAGAAGCATCTAATAAACCATCAATCCATGGTAAAAGATTTTTCGCACAATGGTCGGTATGTAAAATAACCGTTGCACCATAAGCTTCTGCTAAAGTATGAATGTGTTTTGCTCCAGCAACAGCACCTAAAATGGCAGCTTTTTGATTTTCGTTTGACAATCCTTTACCTGCATTAAATTGTGCTCCACCATTAGAAAACTGAATGATAACTGGCGCATTTAATTTTGCAGCTGTTTCTAAAACTCCATTAATTGTACTAGACCCTACAACATTAACAGCAGGTAATGCAAATCCTTTTTGTTTTGCGTAATTAAAGATTTCTTGTACTTGATCTCCGGTAGCAACACCAGGTTTAATATTGTGACTCATAGTTGTATGTTTTTAATATAGTTGTGCAAAAATAATAATTTAAAAAATTAGAACGGATAATTAATACCAAAATTTAGCACTGTTTTGCTAAAGTTCACCCCTTTCATCCATCGGTCGCCCACTTCTCTTCCTGGGTCGTAGGCTTTGTAACCTAAATCGAAACGGAAAACAAAGAAGTCAAAATCGTATCGTAGACCAATTCCAGAGCCAAATGCTAAATCTTCAAAAGAGCTAAATCCATTAAAAGTATAGTCTTCATCAGTAATATTATCAAATACATTCCAAATGTTACCGATATCAGCAAAAACGGCACTGTAGAAATTTCCTCCCACTCTAAAGCGGTATTCTAAACTGTAGGCTAATTTAAAGTTGGCTTCGTTAAAGTCATTAATTCCACCACTTCGTCCAGGGCCTAAACTATAGGCTTGCCAACCTCTGTTGTCATTTGAACCTCCAGAAAAATAACTTCGTGAAAAAGGAATCGATTGTGCATTACCAAATGGAACTGCTAAACCAGCAAAAGCTCTCATGGCTAAGGTGTTTTTCTTGCCAAAATCCCAATGCTTGATAAAATCGACTTCACCTTTTATGTATTGCGAATATTCTATTCCAAACATGGTTTTGTTGCCGTTCTGGTTCAAATCTTCGTTTTTTGTACCTGCTAATAGTGAAAGTACATTTCCAGCAGATTCGATTTTAGTTCGTATCGAATAAAAACTGTTGTCTAATAAACTAGCTTTAGTATTTCTAAAAAACGTAATTCCCGAAGAAACAATTAAGTTGTTTTCAATTAAACGTTCTCTTCTTTCGCCAATACTTCGTATAATTTTATAATCTTGGTCGTTTGGATTTAAAGAAGTACTTCCGTTTTCAACATCATTGATAAAATTTACAGCTCCTTGGGTTGTTAAATTTCCATTTTCAAAGTTAGTTGGGTCAACATTGTAATCCTGAGCTAAATCATTTAAGGTATTGTAAGAAGAAGTATAAACGTTAAAGTAGTTTTCCGGATTCAAGTTTTTAATAAACTGAATGTTTAATAAGTCAAATCGAATGGTATTTCTTTGTTTTGGAGTCCAATTATAATTGAAAACTCCAGTTAAGTTTTCTTTGTCTAAACCAATATTTCGCTGACTGGTTAAACCAATATTCGCATTGGTAGTAGGAAGCATTTCTTTTTTGATGATTTTTCGTAAATCTAAAGGAAAAACAATTCTTGGGAAACTTAATTTTCCTTCCACACCATATTCTGAAATGTTGAAAAATACATTGTTTGGATTAGCTAAATCTTTAGAAGAACCAATGTTTCCTTTAGCCGATAGCTCAAATGTTTCTGCTCTTTTAAATAAGTTTCTCCATGTAAATGCCATTCTTGCGCTAATTCCAAATTCTTGTACATCAGAAGTCGTAACATCAATAGAAGGTTGCCAAATATATTTTGGCTTGCTCATTAAATATATATTCGCAATAAGAGAAGTGTTTGTACTGTCACTAGGATCTTCTACATATTCAATGTTTGGATAATTGAAAACTTTTAAATTACTTAACGATTTTGAAGTTAACGTTCTGTCGTTGTCGCTAAATAGTTTGCCTTTTTCAATGAAAATAGCATTTGTTATGGCTTTAGGTTTGTATTTTAATTTTCCAGCACTGTAGATATTAAAATTTCGATACGTTACACTATCATTAAACTGATTGCGTTCTTTTTTTGAAGTATTATTGGTAAAAATATTAACCTGACTAATTTTATAAACTGTAAATGGTCGCTTTGATAAGGTGTCGCCATCTTTTACATAACGATCTTCAATTTTTAAATTGATGTCCATTTTTTGAACCGAATCATCTATAATAGCATCATATTTTACGTTACTTTCCTGAAAATGATACACACCATTATTTCTTAGATATTGAGTGATTCTTTTTCTTTCGTTGTCAAAATTAAGATAAGAATATTGATCGCCTTTTTTTATGAAACTCTTTTTTTCTTGAAGCGTGTACATACTATCAATTGCTGGAGTTTCAATAAATTTAGAAATGGAATCAATAAAGTAAGGCTTTCCGGTAGTTATTTTATATACGATTTTCCCCTTTTTCTTTCCAGTAGAATCAATAGACATTGTAACCGTATTTCTAATAAATCCGTTGTTGTAATAAAATCCACTCAATCTTTCTTTTGAACGTATTGCTTTTTTTTCATCAATAATAACAGGTGCTTCTCCTGTTTCTTTCATGAAATTAGATAATCCACTTACGAAAAAAGATTTTCCCAATCGATTCACTTGTTTGGCAGATAAAAAGCGATTAAGATTTTTTATTCTATTGGGTTTTTTGTTTAGCCAAGCTTGGTAAGACGAATCCGGATTTGGTTTTGCAGCATTGTATAAGGTTAGTCCAAATGGGTAATTTAAAAATTTAGTATTAGGTTGTTGTACCACTAAATTATTAATACGGTCTTCCTTGTTCAATTCGTCATTAACGAAGATTTCGTTTTTGGTCAATAACTTTTCACTTTCGGGTACTCGCTTAACTAACGAACACGAATAAATTATTGTTCCGATTACAAATAATAATGTTATTTTTGATAAATTATTTCTCAAAGCACTTTTTAAAAGTTAGTCAAAAATACAATTTTTATGGTTAGTAAAAACCAAATTAAACTAATAACGAGTTTACAGCAAAAAAAATATAGAAAACAAGAACAACTTTTCTTTGCCGAAGGTGTAAAGGTAGTTCAAGAATTGCTGAATTCTAACTTTGAATTGCAAGATTTATTTACAACAAAGCAAGATTTTCTTACAGTTTCAAAAAGCAAAGTTCATGTCATTTCTGAAGCCGAGTTGAAGAAAATCAGTGCTTTAACTACTCCAAATACTTGTTTAGCGGTTTTTAAAATGCCAAAATCAAAAGATTTCGTTGAAAAAGGTTTAATTGTGGCTTTAGATGATGTTCGCGATCCTGGAAATTTAGGAACAATTATTCGTTTGTGCGACTGGTTTGGAATTGAAACCTTGTTTTGTTCGGAAGAATCAGTTGATATTTATAATCCAAAAGTGGTTCAAGCTACTATGGGTTCTATTAGTAGAGTAAATGTGGTATATGGAAATTTAGAAACGTTTTTAACGAAAACTAAACTGCCTGTTTTTGGCACTTTTATGGATGGGAAGAATATTTATCAAGAAAAATTACCAAAAGAAGGAATTATTATCATGGGTAATGAAGCGAACGGAATCTCGTCTTCAGTTGAAAAGTTAGTTTCAGAACGAATTGCCATTCCGCGTTTTGGAAATCTTCAAGTTACAGAAAGTTTAAATGTAGCAACTGCAACCGCTATTATTCTAAGCGAATTTAAACGAAGTTAATTCTTAGTGAAACGAAAAATTGATGAAGAAACCACGAGTTTTCATCTCTTGCACATTTCCTGTCCAAGGACTATTTGGGTCGTTGTCACGAATTAGCTCATCGTTCATGCTAAAAACACCTCTGATAGAGGGTGAAAAAATGAAATATTCCAAATACAAATCAATTCCAAATCCTACTTCGTAGAAATTAGTCCATTTGGTCATTCTAAAACGATTATTAAAATTGTCATCTGGAGAATCTGCGTTACTACTAAGATTTAAAGCAGTGGAAACACCTCCAAGTAAATAAGGTCTAACATTTCCTGTTCGTAAAGCAGAATATTTTAATAATAAAGGAAAAAAAACATAAGTCGACTTTACTTCTCTTAAACGATCACCAGTATCTGTAATATTAGGAAAGGTTAAATTGCGTTGGGTAATAATTAACCCAGGTTCAAAACGTAAATCGAAATATTCAGCCAATCTAAGATTTCCAATTAAACCCACGTTAAAACCAGTCGTTGCGCCTACTTCAATATCTTCGGTAACGGATAAATAATCGGTTTTAAAATCTAAACTATTAAATCCAAGGTAATAACCCCAGTGAACGCGCTGTTTGTTCCAATTTTCTTTATTGATAATTGGGTCTTTGCTAAACATGCCTTCCTGAGCAAAAAGGATAGGGGAAAAAAGTAATAAAAATAAAAACTTCTTCATATTATTTTTTAGATGCTTGATAAATAGTAGCTACTCCAAATGTTTGAGGTAGATGCTTTACATCTATAAACCCAATTTTTCTCAAAATATTGTTCAATACTTCTCCAAACGGAAATTCGTTTGCTGAATTTGATAAGTATGTGTAAGCGGTTTTGTCTTTAGAAAACAATTTTCCAATTAAAGGCAAAATTACTTTTGAATGAAAAACATAACCTTGTTTGAACGGGAATTTAGTAGGAACCGAAGTTTCTAAAATGATAAATTGTCCGTTAGGTTTTAATGTTCTTAAGATTTCAGATAAGCCTTTTTCAAGATTTTCAAAATTACGAACGCCATAAGCCACGGTAATTACGTCAAAATAATTATCAGGATAAGGAATGTTTTCGCCATCACCTAAAACCATTTGAATTTTTGAATCTAATTTTTGAGCTTCAATTTTTTTCTTCCCAATGTCTAACATGCCTTGAGAAATATCTAAACCAATGATTTCAGTAGCAGAAGTTTTTGCAAATAAAATAGCCAAATCACCCGTGCCAGTTGCAATATCTAAAATAGATTTTGGCTGACATGCCTTTACCATTTTCAAGATTTTTTGCTTCCACTTTGCATCGGTGCCAAAAGAAATTACTTTATTAAGACCATCATAGTTGCCAGAAATGTTGTCAAACATTTGAGCAACTTGTTCTTTTTTACCTAATTCCGAATCTTTATAGGGCGTTATATTTTTTGACATTTTATTAAATTTTGGAACACAAAAGTACGATTAATAATCAAGAACTTAAAAAATTTACCTTTTAACATACGTTAAAAAAGTAAAATCGTAATCGTGTTTTTCGTCTTTAGTGTGGAATTCTTCAAAAACTAATTCCCATTTATCAGTATCAATTTCTGGGAAAAAAGTATCCGCTTCAATGGTAGTATGCACACGCGTTAAATCAATTTTATCCGCAATTTCGATGGATTGCTTATAGATTTCGCCACCGCCAATGATGAAAACTTCTTCATCTTTTGGACACAATGCAATAGCTTTTTGCAAACTACTCGCTACCAAACAACCTTCTGGTGCTTCGTAATCCTTTTGTCTAGTGATGATAATGTGTGTTCGGTTTGGTAACGGTTTTGGGAAACTTTCGAAAGTTTTTCTTCCCATCACAATGTAATGTCCTGAAGTCAAACTTTTAAAACGCTTGAAATCATCTGGCAAATGCCAAACCAATTGATTATCTTTTCCTAAAGCATTGTTTTCGGATGCGGCTGCGATTATAGTTAGCATAGTAATGATTTGAAACGCTAAGGTAAGTATTTTGTGGGGGATTATTTTTTTAAACTCTAAAAATGGCGAGTGGATATGAATAGTTTTTTAAAGTTAGCTAGTAAACCGAAAGTGATTGAAATGGGAGCAGAGTATTTCACTGCTAACATAGGACTTTTTTGGTTTTAAAAAAAAACTTCAAGTCTCACAAAAACACACACTTTGATTAGTTATTCTTATTTTCCGTTTATGTCAGCTGAATCTGTTTTCGGGATTTTAAATAGCAAAATTATTGAGCATATTTGAAGAATTGTTTGAGCAATATTTATTAGCCCTACAATTGGATTTTTTTCAAAATTTTTAATCATAAACGAAATTCCAATTAGACCAATTAGAAACAAAACTAATAATAAGTATTTTACCCAAGGTAAACCAAGTCTAATTAAGAAAGCAAGTCCAAAGACAAATGCTAGAGTAAAAATTGCTGTAAAAATTGTCAAGCCACTAGAAAATATATTTGGTGTTAAGCCTAGATTCAATATTCCTAAACCTGCTGAAATAAAAGCCAAGTTAGATGATTTTTTATAATTAAGGTGAATTTCCTTTTTCATAACTTTCTAGTTTTATGTTTGTGATCTGTCGATTTCGTTCTTAAATCGAAACTAAATTGTATATATGCTAATTTTTGTCCTCTAGTTGGGCAAATCTATTCATTTTTGTATGGCTTTGCTCAACAGATGTTGCGTATTACCTAATTCTTAAACCGCCACAACACCTTTAATATGCGGATGTGGGTCATAACCTTCTAACGTAAAATCCTCAAACTTGAAATCGAAAATATTTTTAATTTCTGGGTTCAATTTCATCGTTGGTAATGGTCGGCATTCGCGTGATAGTTGTAATTCTAACTGCTCCATGTGGTTGTTGTAAATATGCGCATCTCCAAAGGTGTGAATGAATTCGCCTACTTGTAAATCGCAAACTTGGGCAATCATCATGGTAAACAACGCATAAGACGCAATATTAAAAGGAACACCTAAGAAAATATCAGCACTGCGTTGGTACAACTGGCAACTTAATTTTCCGTCGGCAACATAAAACTGAAAAAAGGCATGACATGGAGGCAAAGCCGCTTTTCCATTTGCTACATTTTCAGCAAACGAAACCGAAGTATCCGGCAAAACGCTAGGATTCCAAGCAGAAACTAACATTCTTCTGCTGTTTGGATTGGTTTTTAGCGTTTCGATTAATTCGGTAATTTGGTCAATTTCTTCGCTGTTCCAATTGCGCCATTGGTGTCCATAAACCGGACCTAAATCGCCATTTTCATCCGCCCATTCGTCCCAAATTTTCACACCATTTTCTTGTAAATATTTAATATTGGTATCGCCATTTAAAAACCACAACAATTCGTAAATAATCGATTTTAAGTGTAATTTCTTAGTGGTTACCATTGGGAAACCTTCGCTTAAATCAAAACGCATTTGGTAACCAAAAACACTTAGTGTTCCAGTTCCTGTACGGTCGCCTTTTTGGTTGCCGTTTGCTAATACGTGTTTTACTAAATCGTGATATTGTTGCATTTTTTTGTTTAAAAGTTTAATTGTTTAAAAGGTTAAAAGTTTTAAAACCTTTCACCAAATTAATGTGAAATATTAGCTACGTCTTTTGGATTGTGTTTGTGTTTGAATAAAATTGCAAATGCGATTGCGATCACTGCAGCATATATTGCAAAAGCTAACCAGATATTGTGCCAATCTTTTTCTCCAGTCACAGCATCGGTAAAATACATACTAATCATTTGACCGCTTACAACGCTTCCTAAAACAGCTCCGAAACCATTAGTCATCATCATGAATAAACCTTGTGCCGAAGAACGAATCTTAGAATCGGTTGAGGTTTCTACGAATAATGAACCTGAAATGTTGAAGAAATCAAATGCCATTCCGTAAACCACACATGATAAAATAATCATCCATAATCCATCACCAGGATTTCCGTAAGCGAATAATCCGAAACGTAAAACCCAAGCAATCATACTAAACAACATTACTTGTTTGATTCCGAAACGTCTTAAGAAAAACGGAATCGCTAAGATGAATAAGGTTTCTGAAATTTGAGAAATCGACATAATTAAAGTCGAATATTTTACTACCAATGAATCGGCATAAACTGGATCGTGTTTAAAGTCATCTAAAAAAACATCACCATAAGCATTCGTTAATTGTAAAGCAGCTCCAAGGAACATACTGAATACAAAGAATAAGGCTAATTTATAATCGGCAAATAATTTAAACGAACTTAATCCCATAAGTTCCATGAAAGACTTGTTTTCAGTAGTATTTCCTTCTGGTTCGCATTTTGGTAATGTAAATGAGTACAATCCTAAGAAAATAGCTGCAATGGCAGCAATGTAAAATTGATTTTCAGAAGCTTTGTTTCCGGTTAAGTTGGTAATCCACATGGCTACAATGAAACCAATAGTTCCCCAAACGCGAATAGGTGGAAAATCTTTCACCACATCTAAGCCTCCTTTTTTCAAAGCGTTGTAAGCAACTGAATTTGAAAGAGCAATAGTTGGCATGTAAAAAATCATCGCCACTAAAATTACCCAAAAGAAATCAGATGGATTGCTAACTTGTGGAACATATAAAAGTGTTAATCCTCCTAAAATATGAAGCGCTCCGTATAATTTTTCGGCGTTTATCCAACGGTCGGCAATAATTCCACAAAGTGTTGGCATAAAAATCGAAGCAATTCCCATAGTAGAAAAAATAGCTCCAAATTGTGCTCCATCCCAATTTTTAGTTCCAAACCAATAATTTGCTACTGTGATAAGCCAAGCTCCCCAAACGAAGAACTGGAAAAAGTTCATTATCGTTAATCTGAATTTTACATTCATACTGTTATTGTTAAAGTATTAAGATTCTTTTTTTGAGATTTCATCTCTAATTTTTGCTGCTTTTTCGTAGTCTTCGTTTTGCACAGCTTCGTCTAATTTTTCGTATAATTCTTTTAGCGAATAGCCTGAATAACTGTCAGCAGGAACAACTACATCTTCTTGTCCAAAGGTTTCTGGAGTTGAAAGAATGTCATCGTTTTCCTGATTTTCTGCATTTTCTGAAGGATTAATGCTAAGGTAAATTCCGGCTTTGTCCAAGATGTTTTTGTAGGTAAAAATAGGAGCATTAAAGCGTAAAGCTAATGCAATAGCATCTGAAGTTCTAGCGTCGATAATTTCTTCGATTTTGTCTCTTTCGCAAATAATACTCGAATAGAAAACACCATCAACTAACTTATGAATAATGACTTGTTTTACCACGATGTCAAATCGGTCGGCAAAACTTTTAAATAAATCGTGTGTAAGTGGGCGAGGTGGCTTGATTTCTTTTTCTAAAGCAATAGCAATAGATTGAGCTTCAAAAGCACCGATAACAATAGGTAGTTTTCGATCACCATCCACTTCATTTAAGATTAAGGCATAAGCTCCGTTTTGCGTTTGGCTATAGGAAATACCTTTTATAGTTAATTTTACTAAACTCATTTCAAATTGTTAATTATCATTTCTTTGATGCCTGATTTGGATTTTTAAACACCATCACAAAGTCAGAAAATGGCTAACAGAAAAACGGTTAGCCATTACTTCGTCAATTCGTTACCACTCGGGTCGCTCCAAAAATAAAAAAAAGAGCTATCTAAACAAAGATAACTCTAATTTTAATTTAATATATTTTTTAAACAACTATTTTGTTACGAGTTGCTTGCTTTAAATGCTTTTAATTTTTCAATTAATTGAGGTACTACAGTGAAAGCATCACCTACAACTCCATAATCAGCTACTTTAAAGAAAGGAGCTTCTGGATCTGTGTTGATAACGACTTTTACTTTTGATGAGTTAATACCCGCAATATGTTGAATTGCTCCGGAAATACCAACAGCAATGTACAAGTTAGAAGCTACTGGTTTTCCAGTTTGTCCAACGTGCTCGCTGTGAGGTCTCCATCCGATGTCAGAAACTGGTTTCGAACATGCAGTTGCTGCACCTAAAACAGAAGCTAATTCTTCAATCATTCCCCAGTTTTCTGGACCTTTCATTCCTCGACCTGCAGAAACTACGATTTCCGCATCAGCGATAGTTACTTTTCCAGTTACTTTTTCTACGTTTTCAACTTTGATTCCGAAATCAGCATCATTTAATGATGGTGCGAAACTTTCTTCAGTCATAGCAGCAGCATTTTCTACTAATCCGAAAGAGTTTTTAGCAATTCCTAATACTTTTACTGGAGTTGAAATTTCAGTAATATTGAAAGCTTTGTTTGAGAAAGCAGTTCTTTTTACTTGGAAAGGCGAAGTGCTTTCTGGTAACGCTACAACATTTGAAGCATAACCTGCTTCTAAAGCTACAGCAACCAATGGTGCTAAATATAAACTATCTGTTGTTGAAGAAACTAATACAATTTGAGTTCCTTCTTTTTTAGCTGCTTGAGCAATTACATCAGCATATGCTTTTGCGCTAAAGTTGTTTAATTTATCGTTAGAAACGTTTAAAACTTTGTCTACTCCGTATGCAGCTAAAGCGCTATTGTCAGAGTTGTTAATAGTTACAGCAGTAACTGTTGTTCCCATTGAAGCAGCTACTTTTTTTGCGTAAGAAGCTAATTCGAATGCTACTTTTTTAATTTTTCCTTCTGCTGATTCAGCATATATTAATATAGACATGATTCTTTAATTTTTAGGTTTGAAATTAGATAACTTTCGCTTCGTTATGTAATAAGTTAATTAACTCATCTAAGTTGTCAGCATTTACTAATTTAACTGCTGATTTAGCAGCTGGTTTTTCAAATTTAACAGCTTTGGTTGCAGTAGCGTCGCCAGTTGGTTCTACTAAAGTTAAAGCTTTAGTTCTTGCCATCATGATTCCTCTCATGTTTGGAATACGTAAATCTTTTTCTTCTACTAAACCTTTTTGACCACCAATAATTAATGGTAAACCTGCAGAAATAGTTTCTTTTCCACCGTCAATTTCTCTAGTTACTTTTGCTTCGTTTCCATTTACATCGATACCAACACAAGCGTTTACGAAATTGAAACCTAATAATCCAGCAACCATTCCTGGAACCATTCCACCATTATAATCTAATGATTCTTTTCCAGCAATTACTAAATCATAACCTCCGTTTTTAACAACTTCAGCTAATTGTTTTGCAACAAACATTCCGTCTGTTGGGTTTGCATTAATACGAATTGCTTCGTCTGCTCCAATTGCTAATGCTTTTCTTAAAGTTGCTTCAGCGTCAGCTCCACCAACATTTACAACAGTAACATTTGCCCCTTGTTGCTCTTTAAACCAAATGGCTCTAGTTAAACCAAATTCATCATTAGGATTAATTACAAATTGAACACCGTTAGTGTCAAACTCACTGTCACCATTGACAAAATTAATCTTTGAAGTAGTATCAGGTACGTGACTGATGCAAACTAATATTTTCATTTTTATGTATTTTGTTAGTGAATATTTTCAGTCCCAAAAATACAAAATAATTTCTAAATAAAAACTATGCACGCATAATAAATATGTTTTTCTTAGATAAATTAGCTTTTTTTTAGGAATAGTTTAATTACGAAGTTATGTTTTGTGTTTTGATTGAATATTTTTAACGCTAAAACGTTTTAGTAGAAAGTGTTGCCATTTTTTTTAATAACGAATTAGAATAATTATATTTTTCTTACTTTTGCCAATCATAATTCAAAGAAATTACTTTCATGAGAACGATACAATTTAGAGAAGCTATTTGTGAAGCGATGAGCGAAGAAATGCGTCGCGATGAATCAATATATTTAATGGGTGAAGAAGTAGCAGAGTATAATGGAGCTTACAAAGCTTCAAAAGGTATGCTAGATGAATTTGGACCAAAACGTGTAATTGATACACCAATTGCGGAGTTAGGATTTGCAGGAATCGCTGTAGGTTCGGCTATGAATGGGAATCGTCCTATTGTAGAGTTCATGACGTTCAACTTCTCATTAGTAGGAATTGACCAAATTATCAACAATGCTGCAAAAATGCGTCAAATGTCTGCTGGACAATTTCCAATGCCAATGGTATTTAGAGGTCCAACAGCTTCTGCAGGTCAGTTAGGTGCAACACACTCACAAGCTTTTGAAAATTGGTTTGCAAACACTCCAGGTTTAAAAGTAGTAGTTCCTTCTTCAGTTTACGATGCTAAAGGTTTATTAAAATCAGCTATTCGTGATAATGATCCAGTTATTTTCATGGAATCAGAACAAATGTACGGAGATAAA
This sequence comes from Flavobacterium sp., assembly GCA_003497625.1. Lineage (GTDB taxonomy): Bacteria > Bacteroidota > Bacteroidia > Flavobacteriales > Flavobacteriaceae > Flavobacterium. The sequence continues at coordinate 70,649 of DNNO01000030.1, forward strand.
GGTGAAGTGCCAGAAGGAGAATACACGATTCCATTAGGTGTTGCTGATATCAAAAGAGAAGGTACAGATGTTACAATTGTTTCTTTTGGAAAAATTATCAAAGAAGCTTATGCTGCGGCTGATGAATTAGCAAAAGAAAATATTTCTTGTGAAATTATCGATTTAAGAACCGTTCGTCCTATGGATTATGACACGATTTTAAATTCAGTTAAAAAAACAAACAGATTAGTAGTTTTAGAAGAAGCTTGGCCGTTTGCTTCAGTTGCTTCTGAGATAACATATATGGTACAAGAAAAAGCATTTGATTACTTAGATGCTCCAGTTCAAAGAATTACAACTGCTGATACTCCAGCGCCTTATTCACCAACTTTATTAAAAGAATGGTTGCCTAATTCGCAAGATGTTATTAAAGCTGTTAAAAAAGTTTTGTATAAATAACAATTAACTTATTATATTTGAAACTTCATCAGGCCATTCTGATGAAGTTTTTTTTTCCTATGAAGACAAAAATTGTATTATTCTTTTTATTTGTAAGCTCGGTACTTTTAGGACAAACTAAAGTGGGCGGTAAAGTAACGGATGAGTTTGATGAGCCCATTGCTTTTGCAAATGTTATATTTAAAAACTCGAAAGAAGGAGTTATTACCGATGAAAATGGAAATTTCTATTTTGAATCTAAAGAGAATTATTCCACTTTGGTGGTTTCTTATGTTGGATTCGAAAAGAAAGAAATTTCACTAAAACCAGGTTTAAATTCCGGTTTAAAAATAAAATTACAATCAGGAACTGAGCTTAAGGAAGTAGTTATTTATACAGGTAAAACGTCAAAAAAGAACAATCCAGCTATCGATATATTGCGAAAAATTTGGGAACGTAGACGTAAGAACGGACTCAAAATGTTCAAACAATATGAATATGATAAATATGAAAAGGTTGAATTTGACTTAAATACAATCGATTCTGCTTTCATGAATAGTAAAGTGTTTAAAGGAATGGAATTTGTTTTTGACCAAATTGACACTTCAAGTATTTCTGGGAAAACCTATTTACCAATTTTCATCAATGAAACACTAAGCGAAGTTTATGGTGATAATGAAGCGAAAAAAACAAAAGAGATTACAAAAGCCAATAAAAATTCAGGATTTGGTTCAGGTGATGGAGTTAATACCTTTATCAAAGATTTATATGCTGATTTTGATATCTATGACAATTACTTAAAGTTTTTCGATAAAGATTTCGTGAGTCCATTGTCAAGAACAGGAATCAATGTTTATAATTACGTTTTAAACGATAGTATGTATATCGACAACAAATGGTGTTATAATATTGTTTACTATCCAAGACGTAAAAATGAATTGACGTTTAAAGGTGATTTTTGGGTAAACGATACCACTTTTGCTATTAAGAAAATTAATTTAGAAGCCAGTAAAAGTGCTAACATCAACTGGGTAAAAGAAATTTATATTGAGCAAGAATATGAAGTTTTAAATGATTCTGTCTTTTTATTAAAGAGAGATTATATGATGTCTGATTTTAGTTTTTCTAAAAAAGAAGAATCAAAAGGAGTTTACGGAAAAAGAACAACACTTGCTAAAAATCATAAATTCAATATCAAGAAAGACGATAAATTCTACAAACAAGAAGTCAATTTCTATGACAATGCTGTTTTCAATAAACCTGATGAATATTGGGAAGCCAATCGATTTGAAGCTTTAAATAAAAACGAAGCTGGAATTTACAAAATGCTCGACACTTTAAAAGAAGTGCCGCGATTTAAACGAATTTACAGTCTTGCTTCAATTTTAGGAAGTGGTTATATCGAAATTCCAAAATGGAAAATGGATTATGGTCCAATATTTTCAACCTTTGGATATAACGATGTCGAAGGGCAGCGAATAAGAGCTGGTGGTAGAACTTATTTTGGACCTAATGACAAATGGAGAATTCAAGGTTACACAGCCTATGGATTTAGAGATAATCAATTCAAATACGGAATTTCTGGTAGATGGATGGTGAATCCAAACAAAAGGTTGATTTTGTCGGTGGGAAATCGTCGCGATGTCGAACAAATGGGTGTGAGTTTAACAACTTCTAATGATATTTTAGGAAGAAGTTTTGCTTCGTCTGCGCTTTTTGCAAGTGGTGTTAATAATCAGTTAACCTCTGTAAATCTTACGACTTTAGGATTTGAAATAGAGCCAGCAAAGAATTTTACTTTTCAAACGAATTTAACGTACAGAACATTAAAATCGGCTTCAAGCGAATTTAGTTTGGATTATTATACCGATTTGACTCAAACCGAAATTAAAAGTGAAGTAAAACAATCGGAAATAAATTTTGTAGCTGAATATACTCCAAAACGAAAAACCGTAGGATATGGTGTTGATCGTATGGATGTAGATTTCAATTATGCTCGTTTTTTTGTAAGTTATAGTAACGGCTTAAAAGGAGTTTTGAATAGTGATTTTAATTATCAAAAACTGCAACTTTATTATCGTCAACCTGCTTTAATTGGTGGTTTTGGTCGTTTGTTTACTACTTTCGAAACTGGAAAAATTTTCGGAGAAGTGCCGCTTGGTTTAATGGGAGTAATTCCTGGAAATCAATCATGGTTTGTAATCGAAAACACATATAATTTATTAGATTACTATGATTTTGTGGCAGATGAATATGCTTCATTACATTTTGAACACCATTTTAACGGAAGATTGTTTTCGAGAGTTCCACTTTTAAGAAAACTAAATTTACGTGAAATCATAGGAATCAAAGGTGTTTATGGAAGGGTTTCTGATGAAAATGTAATGTTAAATGCTTCGGGTTTAACGTATATTGCGCCTGAAGATGTGTACTGGGAATATCACGCAGGAGTTGGAAACATCTTCAAAGTATTGCGTGTCGATTTTGCTTGGAGAGGAAGTTACTTAGAAATGCCAGATGCTAGAAAATTTGCAGTAAGAGCTTCATTTGGATTTTATTTCTAAACCTATATTTTTTTTGCAAAACTCTTTTGTTTCTCATGTTTTATAGTGGTAACTTTGCACCCGTTTTAAAAACATAAGATAAAATGACAGCAGATAAAATTACTACATTTGATGTATTGATTGAGATTCCTAGAGGAAGTAGAAACAAATACGAATACGATTTTGAATTAAAAAGAATGCGTTTTGACAGAATGTTATTTTCGTCAATGATGTATCCAGCAGATTACGGATTTATTCCAGAAACGTTAGCATTAGATGGTGATCCATTAGATGTTTTGGTTTTAGTAAACGAACCAACATTTCCAGGTTGTGTTATGGAAGTAAAACCAATTGGTGTTTTCCACATGGCAGATGATAAAGGTCCAGATGAAAAAGTAATTTGCGTACCAGTTTCAGATCCAATTTGGAATAAACTAAACGATTTAAGTGATGTAAACCCGCACTTAATCAAAGAAATCGAGCACTTCTTCCAAGTATACAAAGATTTAGAAAACAAAAAAGTAGATGTTGAAGGTTGGGGTGATGTAAATGAAGCAAAAGAAATTTTGACAAAATGTACCAATCGTTTCAACGAAATCGAAAATAAACCAGAAGGATTGTTTAGTATTAAATAATTTGTAGATTTCTAATAAATAAAAAGGCAGTATTTTTCTAAAAATATTGCCTTTTTTGTTTTATTTTCTTAATATTACCATAAAATTAACAAACACCAAAACTAATTTATATTTTATGGAATCAATGATGATTTATGTACCAATAGTCATGGCACTATTAGGGTTAGCATTTATGGCTTTCAAACGCGCTTGGGTTCTTAAACAAGACGCTGGAGATGGAAAAATGAAAGAAATTTCAGATTACATCTACGAAGGAGCCTTAGCATTTTTAAAAGCAGAATACAAATTATTAACGTTTTTCGTTCTTGGAGCGAGTGTTGTTCTTGCGGGAATTTCATTTATTGTTCCAACAACACATTGGTTAATCGTAATTGCATTTATTTTCGGAGCAATATTTTCAGCTTACGCAGGTAATATTGGGATGAAAATTGCAACTAAAACAAATGTTAGAACTACGCAAGCTGCTCGTACTAGTTTACCACAAGCATTAAAAGTGTCTTTTGGTGGTGGAACAGTAATGGGGTTAGGTGTTGCTGGTTTAGCTGTTTTAGGATTAACAGGATTCTTCATAATATTCTTTAGATTTTTTATGAATGGAGTATGGACTTCAACTGAAGACATGACTATCGTTTTAGAAACTTTAGCTGGTTTCTCTCTTGGAGCAGAATCTATCGCTTTGTTTGCTCGTGTTGGTGGAGGAATTTATACAAAAGCTGCCGATGTAGGAGCTGACTTAGTAGGAAAAGTTGAAGCTGGTATTCCAGAGGATGATCCTCGTAATCCAGCAACTATTGCAGATAACGTTGGAGATAACGTTGGAGACGTTGCAGGTATGGGTGCCGATTTATTCGGTTCGTATGTAGCAACCGTTTTAGCGGCAATGGTTTTAGGAAATTATGTAATTAAAGATATGGGGGGTAAAATCGATGACGCTTTTGGCGGAATTGGACCAATTTTATTACCAATGGCAATCGCTGGTTTCGGAATTTTATTTTCTATCATTGGAACAATGTTAGTTAAAATTTCAAGCGACGATGCTAAAGAAGCACAAGTACAAAAAGCATTAAACATCGGAAACTGGGTTTCTATCGTTTTAACTGCTGTTGCATGTTTCTTCTTGATTGATATGATGTTGCCAGAAACGATGCAAATGTCATTCTTTGGTGAAGGAATTCAAGAGATTTCTTCAATGAGAGTTTTCTATGCATCTTTAATTGGATTATTTGTTGGTGGAGCAATTTCATCAGTAACGGAATATTACACAGGATTAGGTACAAAACCAGTTTTAGCAATTGTACAAAAATCGTCAACTGGAGCTGGAACTAACGTAATCGCTGGTTTAGCAACAGGTATGATTTCAACTTTCCCAACAGTAATTTTATTTGCTGCGGCAATTTGGTCAACTTATGCTTTAGCAGGATTTTACGGAGTAGCTTTAGCAGCTTCTGCAATGATGGCAACAACTGCAATGCAGTTAGCAATTGATGCGTTCGGACCAATTTCTGATAACGCAGGTGGAATCGCTGAAATGAGTGAATTACCAAAAGAAGTGCGTACTCGTACAGATATTTTAGACTCAGTTGGTAACACAACGGCTGCAACTGGAAAAGGTTTCGCAATCGCTTCTGCAGCTTTAACTTCGTTAGCTTTATTCGCTGCGTATGTAACGTTCACTGGAATTGACGGTATCAACATCTTCAAAGCACCAGTATTAGCTATGTTGTTTATTGGAGGTATGATTCCTGTAGTTTTCTCTGCATTAGCAATGAATTCAGTAGGTAAAGCGGCAATGGACATGGTGTACGAAGTACGTCGTCAGTTCAAAGAAATTCCAGGAATTATGGAAGGAACTGGAAAACCAGAATATGGAAAATGTGTTGAAATTTCTACAAAAGCAGCTTTACGCGAAATGATGTTGCCAGGAATTTTAACAATCGGTTTCCCAATTGCAATTGTATTATTAGGTAAATTAGTTTATGCAGATAACAACCAATTAATCGCTGAAATGTTAGGTGGTTATATGGCTGGAGTTACTGTTTCAGGTGTGCTTTGGGCAGTGTTCCAAAACAACGCTGGTGGAGCTTGGGATAACGCTAAAAAATCGTTCGAAGCTGGAGTTATGATTAATGGTGAAATGACATACAAAGGTTCTGATGCGCACAAAGCAGCGGTAACTGGAGATACTGTTGGAGATCCATTTAAAGATACTTCTGGACCATCAATGAACATTTTGATCAAATTAACATGTTTAATTGGTTTAGTAATCGCTCCAATCTTAGGAGGTCATGGTGCTACAACTGAAAAAGGTGCTTGTTGTGCAAAAACAGAAATGATGTGTTGCGATACAGGAAAATGCGATATGTCTAAATGTGCTGATATGACAAAAGAAGAATGTGCTAAAATGTGTGAAGACAATGGCTGTTCTCAAGAATGTAAAGAAAAATGTATGGCAATGTATGATGAAAACGGAAAATTCATCGGCGATGCTGGACATGTTCATGACGAAAATTGCAACCATGGAAAACATGAGGAAATCATTAAAATGGATGTAAAAAAAGTAAAAGATGATAATGGAAAAGTAAAAGCAACTGTTACTATCACTAAAAAAGTAGATGGTAAAGAAACTACAGAAGAAAAAGTTTTCGAAGGAGACGATTTAGAAGTAGAAGCGAAAATTGCTGAACTAGGAAAATAATCTTTTTCAACATAAATAATGAAAACCGCACAGCAATGTGCGGTTTTTTTATTTAATTTTAGCCAAACAAACACAACTCCAATGAAATACAAAATACTGACTTTGTTGTTGCTTATTTCCACAATTAGCATTGCACAGCAAACTCTTAATTTAATTCCGAAACCAAATTCAGTCGAAATCAAAAAAGGACATTTTGTTTTAAATAAAGAAACAGTAATCGTAGCGGATGAAAATTCTTTTGAGGCTATATTTTTGAAAGAAAGTATAAAAAGTCAAACGGGTTTGGAATTAAAAATCACCAATAAATTTACCAACAAAAACGTAATACAATTGGGAATTAAAATTCCCGACACAACAAATTTTGATAGAGAATATTACAATTTAAATATTTGGAAAAGCAAAATTCATATTTCTGCCTTTTCAAATAAAGGAGTATTTTATGGGATCCAGACTTTATTACAAATGATTCCTTATTCAAAATTAGGAGAGATTAGATTAAATGAAGTTTCTATTTCCGACCAACCTAAATTCCAATGGCGTGGCATGCATTTAGATGTTTCTCGTCATTTCTTTCCAAAAGACTTCATTAAAAAATATATTGATTATTTAGCAATGTATAAAATGAACACCTTTCATTGGCATTTAACCGATGACCAAGGTTGGCGCATCGAAATCAAAAAATATCCAAAATTAACTGAAGTCGGCGCTTGGAGAAACGGCTCTATGATTGGTCATTACACAGACCAAACTTTCGACGACATTCGTTATGGCGGATTTTACACGCAAGAAGAAATTAAAGAAATTGTCGCATACGCCAAAGAACGCCACATCACAATTGTTCCAGAAATTGAAATGCCAGGTCACGCTTTAGCAGCTTTAGCTTCGTATCCAGAATTTTCTTGTACAGGCGGACCATTTGAAGTGGGAAAAACCTGGGGCGTTTTAGAAGATGTTTTTTGTCCAAAAGACGAAACGTTTACGTTTTTAGAAAATATTTTGACAGAAGTTATCTCGTTATTTCCTTCCGAATACATTCATATTGGTGGTGATGAATCTCCAAAAGTACGCTGGAAAAGTTGTCCGCATTGTCAAAAAAGAATCAAAGAGGAACATCTAAAAGACGAACACGAATTACAAAGTTATTTCATCCAAAGAATCGAAAAATTTGTCAATAGTAAAGGTCGAAAAATAATCGGTTGGGATGAAATTTTAGAAGGTGGATTAGCACCAAACGCAGCTGTAATGAGTTGGCGCGGCACCGAAGGCGGAATCGCAGCAGCCAAACAAAAACATTTTGTAGTCATGTCACCAGGTTCACATTGTTATTTTGATCATTATCAAGGCGAACCCAAAAACGAACCGATTGCTTTTGGAGGTTATACCAATGTGGAAAAAGTGTATTCTTTTAATCCGATTCCAAAAGAACTTTCTGCAGAAGAATCGAAATATATTTTAGGAGCTCAAGCCAATCTTTGGACAGAATATATCAATACACCAAAACATGTTGAATATATGTTGATGCCAAGAATAGCTGCGCTTTCTGAAGTGGTTTGGGGAACTTCAAATCCAAATAATTACAAAGAATTCGAAAAAAGATTGATTTCACATTTCGAAATCTATGATAAAAAAGGAATCAACTATAGCAAAGCTATTTTTGAAGTAACTTCAAAAGTACAACCAGCCGAAAATGGAGTAGCATTCGAATTAAAATCAGCAAATTCAATCGGAATCAAATACACAACTAACGGTTCAGAACCGAATGTAAATTCAATTTCTTACGAAACACCAATTCTAGTAACTTCAAATCAAACCATAAAAGCGGCTTATTTCGAAAATGGAAAAGCCAAAAGTGCCACTATCGAGCAACCGTTTTTCATCACAAAGTCAACTGGAAAAAAGATTGAATTGGTGCATCAACCTCACGAAAATTATGGAATTGGAGGTTCTTTTACTTTAGTAGATGGAATGAAAGGAAATCCTTCAAAATTCGGTAGAGATTGGTTAGGCTTCTGGGGAAAAGATATGAATGCCACTATCGATTTAGGAAAAACAGAAACGATTTCAAAAATCAGTATCAACACCCTTTCATCAGAAGGAAGTTGGATTTATTATCCAAAAAGCATCGGAATTTTAGTTTCAAAAGATGGTGAAAATTATATTCCAATTACGATTGTTTCTTCCAAAGAAATTCATGAAAATAAAGGAAAAATCATAGTTGAATTCGATAAACAAAATGTTCAATTTATAAAAGTCATCGCAGAAAACAACGGAATCATTGCAGATGGAAAACCCGGTGCAGGTTCCAATAGTTGGTTATTTGTAGACGAAATAAGTGTAGAATAATGACAAACAGAAGAAATTTTTTAAAAACAACAGCATTAGCAACCGCTGGCGTAGCATTTCAGGCTTTCAATGGAAAATCTGATGAAACTGAAATGGATATCAATTCAGGAAAAGTGAATAAACCAATTGTACTTTCTACATGGAATTTCGGTTTGCAAGCCAATGAAGCTGCTTGGGAAGTACTTAAAAATAAAGGTCGCGCTTTAGATGCTGTTGAAGCTGGTGTAAAAATTCCAGAAGGCGATCCAAATGAAAGAAGTGTTGGTTATGGCGGTCGCCCAGATAGAGATGGTCGCGTAACATTAGACGCTTGTATTATGGATGAATATTCAAATATTGGTTCGGTAGCTTGTTTGGAACACATCAAACATCCTATTTCTGTTGCAAGAATGGTGATGGAAAAAACGCCTCATGTGATGTTGGTTGGAGAAGGTGCTTTGCAGTTTGCCATCGCACAAGGATTCAAAAAAGAGAATTTGTTAGTTGAAGCTTCCGAAAAAGAATGGAAAGAATGGCTAAAAACCAGTGAATATTTACCAAAAGCCAACATCGAAAATCACGATACAATCGGAATGATTGCTTTAGATGCGCAAGGGAATTTGTCTGGCGCATGTACCACAAGTGGAATGGCTTTCAAAATGCACGGAAGAGTAGGCGATTCACCAATTATTGGTGCCGGTTTGTATGTAGATAATGAAATTGGTGCCGCAACCGCAACAGGTCACGGAGAAGAAGTAATCCGAATTACGGGTTGTCATTTAGTAGTAGAATTGATGCGTCAAGGAAAATCACCACAAAAAGCGTGTGAAGAAGCCGTAATGCGAATTGTAAAACTGACGCAAAATAGAGGAAAGAATCTAAAAGATATTCAAGTTGGATTCATCGCTTTGAATAAAAAAGGCGAATACGGTTCGTATTGTGTGCAGGGAGGTTTCAATTATGCCGCTCATGATGCAACAGGAAATAAATTAATTGATGCGAATTACTTTTTAAAATAATGAAAAAAATAGAAATCGCTTGTTTTATTCTTGAATCTGCTTTAATCGCACAAAAGGCTGGAGCTGATAGAGTAGAATTGTGTGCGGATATATCGGTTGGTGGTACAACTCCAACAATAGAAATAATAAAACAAGCTCGCGAAAATTTGACCATCGATTTATATGCTATGATTCGTCCACGCGGAGGAAATTTCGTGTATTCTGATACTGAATTTGAACAGATGAAATCAGAAATCGAAACTATCAAAAAGTTAAGAGTTAACGGATTTGTTTTTGGGATTTTGAATGAAGATAAAGCGATTAATATCGAACAAAATATAACATTGGTTGAATTAGCAAAACCATTTCCATGTACGTTTCATCGTGCTTTTGATGAGGTTTCGAATTACGAAAAAGCATTGGAAGATGTCATTTTTTGCGGATTTTCAACGATTCTAACTTCTGGAACTTTTCCAAATGTGATGGAAGGAAAAGAAGTCTTGAAACAATTGGTCATTCAAGCCAATAATCGCATCGAGATCATGCCTGGTGGCGGATTGCGTTCAACCAATATTTCGGAATTAAATGAAATGGTAAATGCCAATTGGTATCATTCTTCCGCAATTACCGATGGAAGTGAAATTGCAAATCCAGAGGAAATTACTCAATTAAAGAACAAACTCAATCTTAAATGAACTTCTTTAATTTGAGGCTTTCACTCTAAAAGCTTATATGACTTATATGTTTAAAAAAATATTCCTGTTTTTGATTCTAATTTGCTGTTCGATTTCAGCACAAACTTCCTATCGCAATTTGTCAACCGAAAACTGGACATTCAATAAGCAAAACGAAGCTAAAAAACATAAAGTAACTATTCCCGGAACTGTTCATACCGATTTATTTCAAAATCAATTAATTCCTAATCCTTTTTTTGGAGCTAATGAAAAGCAATTGCAATGGATTGAAAATGAAAATTGGGAATACGAAACGCATTTTACACTATCTGAATTGGAACTAAAAAATCAAAATATCGATTTGGAATTTGAGGGTTTGGACACGTATGCAACCATTTTTTTGAACGGAAAAGTAGTTTTAGAAGCGGATAATATGTTCCGAAAATGGACAATTTCTGCCAAATCACATTTGAAAATTGGAACCAATCATTTAAAAGTTATTTTTCATTCCGCAGTTCAAAAAGGAAAAGAGGAAGCGACAAAATTATCTTATACGTTACCCGAAAAAGAACGTGTTTTTGTTCGAAAAGCGCAATATCAATTTGGTTGGGATTGGGGACCACGATTCGTTACGGCAGGAATTTGGAAGAAAGTGCAATTAAAATTTTGGAATTCGGCTAAAATTGAAAACATAAAATTCAGCCAAGTCGAATTGAATGATAAAAAAGCGATTTTAGAATTTACAACCGAAATTTACGTTTCCAAAGTCAAAACGATTCAGTTGAAAATCAATGACAAATCTCAAACTTTCAATCTTAAAAAAGGAAAGAATAAAATCAAAATGCCATATGAAATCACCAATCCAAAATTGTGGTGGTGTAATGGTTTAGGGGATGCAAATTTATATCCTTTTACTATCGAAATCCAACAGAAAAATCAGTTTTTGGATTCAAAAAAGCTAAATATTGGCTTGCGAACTATCGAATTAATTCAGGAAAAAGACCAAGCTGGAAAAAGTTTTTATTTTAAATTAAATGGGAAATCCGTTTTTATGAAAGGTGCTAATGTGGTTCCGCCAGATAGTTTTTTACCACGAGTTTCGGATTCCACTTATTTTTCTTTAGTTGAAAATGCCAAAAAAGCGAATATGAATATGCTTCGTGTTTGGGGTGGAGGCGTTTATTTTGATGATGCGTTTTATGAAGCTTGTGATGCCAACGGAATTTTAGTTTGGCAAGATTTTATGTTTGCTTGTTCGATGTATCCGGGCGATGAAAAATTTGTACAAAACGTAAAACAAGAAGTAATTGATAACGTAAATCGTTTACAAAATCATCCAAGTATTGCGATTTGGTGTGGCAATAATGAAAACGATGAAGGTTGGCACAATTGGGGTTGGCAAAAACAATTCAATTATTCAAAATCGGATTCAACCCAAATTTGGAACGATTACAAAAAAGTATTTCACGAAATGATTCCGAATACTTTAGATAGTTTGCTTCCGAAAGAAAAAAATATTTATTGGTCGTCTTCACCATCGATTGGTTGGGGAAGAAAAGAAAGTTTGTTGCAAGGCGATTCGCACTATTGGGGAGTTTGGTGGGGAAAAGAACCGTTTGAGATTTATGAGAAAAAAGTCGGGCGTTTTATGAGCGAATACGGTTTTCAAGGCATGCCAAATTTGGAAACTTTAAAAAAAGTTATGAATAAAGAAGATTTGAATTTTACTTCTGAAGCTTTCAAAAATCATCAAAAACATCCAACAGGTTATGAAACTATAAACGAATATATGGAACGCGATTATGTGGTTCCAAAAGATTTTGAAGATTACTTATATGTTTCCCAATTGTTGCAAGCTCGTGGAATGAAAACCGCAATTGAAGCCCACCGAAGAGCCAAATCATATTGTATGGGAACGTTATATTGGCAATTCAATGATTGTTGGCCCGTTACGTCATGGAGTTCGTTGGATTATTATGGGAATTGGAAAGCCTTTCATTATCAAGCGAAGCGAAGTTTTGAGAACGTGCTTTTGTCAGCTGAGATAACGGATAGTGGAATTTATAAGTTTTTTGTCATCAATGATGGAATGCAAAATTACGCAGGAGAATTAAAAGCGGAAATCAGAAATTTTAAAGGTCAACTATTATGGGAGAAAAAGGCGTATTGTAAATCAGATGCTAGTTCAAATGTGGCAGCTATATTATTGCCTTTTCCTTCATTAAAGGAAATTGACACTCAAAATTCGTATTTAAAAATGGAATTTATTTCAGATGAAAATCATTGGGAATCTAATTTCTTTTTCGAAAAACCAAAAGATTTAAAATTATCAAAACCAAATATCCAAATCAAAACTATTGATGAAGTAACTATTGAAATTTCTTCGGATGTTTTAGCTAAGGATGTTTTTTTGTCTTCGGAAAATGATACTTTTTTTGAAGATAATTATTTTGATTTATTACCAAATGAAAAACGAATTATCAAATTGTCGAAAGCTGTAAAAGAGATAAAAGTAAAATCGTTGTTTGATACTTTAAAATAAAAAAAAACGCCTCAATTGAGGCGTTCTATATATCTAAAATAATCCGTTTAATTCGGCATCAATTCTATTAATGATGGTTCCTAAATCTTCTGGATTGTTAACAAAATCAAAATTATCGACATCAATAATTACTAATTTACCTTTATCATAGGTTTGAATCCAAGCTTCGTATCTTTCGTTCAAACGACTTAAATAATCAATCGAAATTGAGTTTTCGTAATCTCTTCCTCTTTTGTGAATTTGGCTTACTAAATTAGGAATCGAACTTCTTAAATAAATCAATAAGTCTGGCGAACCTACTAAACTTTCCATCAATTCAAAAAGTGAAGTGTAATTATTAAAATCTCGGTTCGACATCAAGCCCATTGCGTGAAGATTGGGTGCGAAAATATGTGCGTCTTCATAAATGGTTCTGTCTTGAATAATGTTTTTACCACTTTCACGAATTTGCAATACTTGACGAAAACGACTGTTCAAGAAATAAATCTGAAGATTAAAACTCCAACGTTCCATTTGGTGGTAAAAATCATCCAAATACGGATTGTCCACTACATCTTCAAAGTGCGGTTCCCATTTAAAATGTTTGGCTAATAATCGAGTTAACGTCGTTTTTCCTGCTCCAATATTTCCTGCTACTGCTATGTGCATTATGGTAAAATTATTTTGTAATTAGTAATTTCATTTTGGGTAAAAATAGACAAAATTCCATCTCTAAAGAAAAATTTTGAAATGATTTTTTCATCAATTGCTATTTTACTGCTACTCTTAGAAGTTAGGTTGTAATAAAACAATTGATTCTCCAATTGATAAATAGAATTGCCGTTTTTTGTTAGCTGAATCGAATCAAATTTTGACTGAATTCCTAATTTTTCTATTGTTCCATAAATTGAAATCCGATATAAATTCAAATTAACATCGGTCCAATAAAAATGTGTGTAATCTGATTCGTAATAAGAAATTGGATTTTCAAGTATGGTAGAAATCCATTTAAAAGCATAGGTGTTTACGTTGTACAATCCAATTTTAGATGAAATGCTATCGTAAATCCAAATTTGATTTTGAGAAGACAAAGCCACTGCTTCTAAAGTAACAGGAGTTGATTTTAAATTGAAATCGATTTTCTTGATTTCGTTTAATTGATTGTCTAATAGTACTACCGTGTTGAAATTTTTATAAAAAACGACAATCTGTAGTGGATTTTGAAAGTCAACTCTAGTAATTTTTCCTAAACCTAAATTATTGTATTGATAGGTTATGGTTTCGCTATTTTTGATTAAAATATTGTTTTTGATACTGTAATTATTCTGTTGATTATCAAAACCTAAAAAAACATCACATTCTATTTTTATGCTATTTTGTTTTGTGCTAGAAATTAGTTCTTGACCTTTCATTGAAAAGCAGAACAAATTTAAAATTAATATAAATAGTGTTTTTTTTACCAGCATCGCTAAACTATTTCTGAAAATCAGGGTCTAATATACTACTTTAACACAAAAATAGCAGTTAAATTGTGTAACAAAATGCACTATTTGTAGTCTATATATATAGCTAAAAACATCTGAAAAGAATGAAAAAAATTATTATTGCTTCGATTTTTATGATTTCTGGGTTACTAAATGCTCAGAATTTCCAAGGAATGGCGGTTTACGAATCTAAAACCAGTACATCCGATTTCATGAAAGGAATGGGTGGAAACCGAGAAATTACTCCCGAAATGCAAAAACAAATAGAAGAGCGAATGAAAAAAATGTTTGAGAAAACGTTTATTTTAAATTTCGATAAAACTGCTTCTATTTACAAAGAAGAAGAAAAATTAGATGCACCAGGTCAGCAAGGTGGCGGAAGAATGATGATGTCGATGATGGGCGGCGGTGGAATACACTATAAAAATGCAAAAGACAAGCAATTTATTGTAGATAAAGAGTTTTTTGGGAAAGAGTTTTTAATTAAAGATTCGTTGCCAAAATATGATTGGAAATTAGAAGGGGAATCAAAACAAATTGGTAATTATACTTGTTTTAAAGCAACAGCAGTAGTGAAAGTTAGTGAGTCTGATTTTAGAAATTTCAGATTTAGAAATAACAACAATGCTAAAGAAGGCGACAAAAAAGCAGAAACAGTAAAAGATACTGCAAAAGCTAAAAAGACCAATTTTACAGACGATTGGGAAATGCCAAAGGAAAATACGATTACAGCTTGGTATTGTCCTGAAATTCCTGTGAATCAAGGTCCAGAAAATTATTGGGGATTACCAGGTTTAATCTTAGAGGTTAACGATGGGAAAACAGTGATATTGTGTTCTAAATTAGTTCTAAATTCTAAAGAAAAAGTTGAAATAAAACCAGCTTCTAAAGGAAAAGTGGTAACTCAAAAAGAATATGACGAAACCGTGAAAAAGAAAATGGAAGAAATGCGTGAAATGAACTCAGGTCCAGGCGGTCAACGTGGTGGATTTAGAATGGGAGGCGGACGTTAATTTTCAAAAAAATCATATGAAAAAAATATTTTTTATCCTTATAATGGCACTTACTACAAGTGCCTTTTCTCAAAATATACGTTTAGAAGGAACTGTTAAAGATACTACAGGAGTAGGTTTGGAAATGGCTAATATTATGGCGATTAACCAACAGACAAAAGCCATGGATGCTTATGCTATTACAAACGAAGCGGGAAAATTTATCCTAAATTTAAAAGCGAGCACGGCTTATACACTTAAAGTAAGCTATATTGGTTTTCAAACCTTTGAAAAAACGGTTACAACTGGAACAACTACAATGAATTATCCAGTGGTTTTAAAAGAAGGAACTCAACTAAACGAAGTAGAAATCGTACACGAAATGCCAGTTAGTGTTTCGGGTGATACCATTATTTATAATTCGGATTCGTTTACCAATGGTACAGAACGAAAGTTAGAAGATGTCTTGAAAAAGCTTCCAGGTGTTGAAGTCAACAAAGATGGTGAAATTGAAGTAGAAGGTAAGAAGGTTCAAAAAGTAATGGTGGAAGGAAAAGATTTCTTTGATGGTGACACGAAGTTAGCTACCAAAAATATTCCTGCAGATGCTTTAGATAAAATTCAAGTTTTACGTAATTATAACGAGGTTTCTAATTTAAAAGGATTAGAAAATAACGAAGAAAGTATTGCTATTAATATCAAACTTAAAGAAGGGAAAAAGAATTTTTGGTTTGGAGATATGACGGCTGGAATAGGAGTTGGAATGGAAGATACCCGATTCATAGTCAATCCGAAGTTGTTTTTCTATAGTCCGAAATACAGTTTAAATGTAATTGCTAATGTGAATAATATTGGAGAATTACCATTAACAGCTCAAGATTATTTCAAGTTTACGGGTGGTTTCAAAAACATGATGCGCAAAGGTGGTTCGTCTTTCAATGTAGCTTCTAATGACTTAGGAATTATGGGACTTCGAAACAACCAAGCAGCGAATATTGAATCTACTTTTGGAGCGGCTAACTTTAGTTTTAATCCATCAAAAGCATGGACATTGAGTGGTTTTGGAATTTTGTTAGGAAATAAAACTGAAATTGAGAATACTACCGTTTCTAATCGTGTAGATAATTTACCTGATGGTTCATCCCAAACTATTACTGAAACCAGAGAAGATTTTACCAAACAAGACAGTAAACAAGTATTGTTTAAATTAAGTTCAAGTTATGTGCCTTCAGAAAAAGTACATTTCGATTACGATGCGTTAGTTAAGTTTTCTGACCAAAAAGAAAATACAAGCGTGTTTTCAAGTTTGTTGTCTGATATTTATACAGGAAAAGAGCAAAATCCTTTTTCGATAAATCAAAATCTTAACTATTATTACACGTTAAGTGATAAGCATGTTTTTGCTTTTGAAATGCAGCATTTATATCAAAAAGAAGACCCGTTTTATAATGCTAATTTAGAAATGTTACCTTTTGCACCACTATTAACAGGATATGTTGATGAAGGTGCGGGAGTAAGAGACGATATCACTCAAAACCGTTTTGTGCAAACAAACAAAGTGGACACAAAGTTTGATTATTATTATATGTTAACTCCAAAAAGTAATATCAATTTGACTTTAGGAAACACCTATTCATATCAAAATTTTGACTCTTCAATTTTCCAGATATTGAACAACGGGACACAGAATAATCTAACGGATGCAACTTCAGTAAATGATGTAAATTATGCGTTTAATGATGTGTTTTTAGGTGTACATTATAAATTTATGCTAGGTAAATTTACTTTTAATCCAGGATTTAGTGTACATCAATACAATATGAATGATGAGCAACTTGGGACTTCAAACAAGCAATCATTTACTAGATTATTACCTGATGTGTACGCATTGTGGCAGATTAAAAAATCGGAAACGTTAACTTATAATTATTCGTTAACCAACAATTTTACAGATATTAATAAGTTGGCACAAGGTTATGTGTTTTCAAACTATAACAGCTTATTCAGCGGAAATAGATTTTTAGAAAATTCTACATCTCAAGTGCATTCATTGCGTTATTTTAAATACAACATGTTTAATTTTGAGAATATTTTTGCTAATATTTCTTACACGAGACAGCTTGAAGCTATTAAGAATAGGGCATTATTAGTAGGCGTAAATCAAATTTCATCAGCAGAAAATATGAATTCTAATTTTCCAGATGAGAGTTTGTCTGCAGCTGGAAATTATGGTCGTTCTTTTGCAAAATATTACAAAGCAAATTTAAGAGTTGGAGTAAACTGGTCTAAATCGAATAATATTCGTGTTTATCCTGACGCTGACACCGATCCAAATAACAATCCATCTGAAGTGCAAACCATCGAATCCTATTCTCAAAGTTATGGTTTGAGCTTTTCAACGAATTATAAAACATTACCAAACTTAACGTTGGGGTATAATTATTCAATTAATGATAACTTTTCGGATATAATTTATGTGGATAGTCCAACGGTTACTTTGGAGTATTTCTTCTTAGATGCGTTTTCATTTGTTTCGGAGTATTCTTATTTTCATAATAGAAATAAAGCCAAAACAATTGATAGCGAATACGATTTTTTAACAGCAAGTTTAATGTATCAAAAGAAAGATAGCAAATGGGAATGGAAACTTTCAGGAACCAATTTATTAGATACTAAATCTTTAGACACTAATAGTTTTAGTCAATTAGGAGGAACAAGTACTTTTTCAAGTTATAGAGTGCAACCGAGATTTGTTATTCTGAGTTTGAAGTATACTTTATAAAAAAACAAAAAGACCTGAAATTTCAGGTCTTTTTTTATTTAAGTTTTTCTTCGATTGCTTTTAGCCTTTTTTCTAAAGCTTCGTTTTTTTGTTTTTGAAGTTCTAATTCTAATTTTAATGCTTCAATTGTTTTTTGCTGTTCTTGTATTGATTTTACAATTGGAACAACAAATTCGGCGTAACGTAAACTATAAAAATCATTTTCGTTTTTTGGTACATCAACACCGCTAAAATCATAGTTGACTTTCTTGGCAGTTTGTTCCACTTCTTGAGCTATAAAACCAGAATATCTAATGTTGTTGTTTTGACTTTTTGAATCAATAGCTTTAAAATTATAATTATAAGTAACAGGTTTTAGGTTTAAGAT
The DNA here is from genome assembly GCA_003497625.1 of Flavobacterium sp. Lineage (GTDB taxonomy): Bacteria > Bacteroidota > Bacteroidia > Flavobacteriales > Flavobacteriaceae > Flavobacterium. The sequence goes on from DNNO01000030.1 coordinate 89,079, forward strand.
AAAATCCAATCCTACAACATTATTTTGTATGTTTTCTTTCAAGCGTCCATCCGATAAATTTGACCATCCAACAGCTCCACCGATGCTTGTAACATCAAAATTACCAAGTCTAATTTGATTGTCGCCTGAAACATAAGTGTTAAATCCAATTGCGGTTGAATTGTTGTAATCTCCTGAATTATAGGCGTTGTAACCAATAGCTGTATTGTAATTTCCAGTATTATTTGAAATTAGTCCGTTATTTCCAATGCTTGTATTAAAAGAACCATTGTTGTTGTTTGATAAAGAGTTATTTCCCAAAGAAATATTATGGTTTCCAGAAGTATTATTCATCAAAGCATTGTAGCCTAAACTTACATTGTTTTCTCCTGTATTATTGTTTTTTGATGCATTTCTTCCAATACTAGTATTGAAACTTCCCGTTGTATTGTTTTCCAGTGAATTTGCTCCAACAGCTACATTATTATTTCCGCTAGTATTTGATTTTAAAGAGAATTCTCCAAAACCAGAATTGTAATTTCCAGTATTTGCATATAAAGATTGGTTTCCAAAAGCTGAATTTCCTATTCCAATGGTTGAGCTAAATAAAGCATTGTTTCCAAAAGCACTATTATTGCTTCCTGATATGTTGTTGTATAAACTATTAAAACCAATAGCTGTATTGTTTGAACCAGAATCGTTATTATATAACGAGTAGCTTCCTAGTCCAGTATTCTGATTTCCTGTTTTTGATTTATACAAAGAAAAAGCACCCACAGCAGTATTCTGAAAACCTATGGTGTTGTTGTTTAAAGAATTATTACCAATTGACGTATTTTGATAACCTGTAGTGTTGAAACTTAATGAAGCTAGTCCCACAGCAACATTGTTATTTCCTGTAGAATTAGCTGTTAAAGTGTAAGAACCTATCCCAGTGTTATTATTTCCACTTGTGTTGGTGTAAAGTGAGTAAGTTCCAATGGCAACATTGTAACTGCCGTGATTGTTATTGTACAAGCTATTTGTTCCTAAAGCAGAATTTTCATTTCCTGAAATATTCATCAACAATGAATTTGATCCAATTGAAGTGTTGGAATTTCCTGTAGTATTATTGTTTAACGAATATATTCCTAAAGCTGTATTAGAATTTCCAACGGTATTACTTGTCATGGCTTGAGCGCCCATTGCACTATTAGAATAACCTGTTGTATTGTTTTTTAAGGTATTAAATCCAACAGCTGTGTTTGAATTTCCGTTAGTAGTGCTGCTTAATGAAAAACTTCCAAATGCAGTATTGTTTGAACTACTTCCAACTGGTTTGTAGGAATTATTCCCAAAAGAAGTATTGTTGATAGCTATAATTCCTGAGTGATTGTTATTTCTTCTAAAAATGAAGTCCGTATTATCTTTTGTTCCAATGTAATTGTTGTTGGGATTGGTGTTCGTGTTTCCGTTTATTAACCAAACATTTTTTGTGTTTGTTACAGAACTCCATGAAGTAGTATTGTTATCCCAATAATAAAAACCAGGTGCGTTATTGCCAACAGTTGTTGTAAGGTAAATTAATAAACCATTTTGATCGCTTGTTGGATTAATAGCAGGGAAATTGTTAACTCTTGGAATCAGAATTCCATCCGTGTTTAAGGGTGAGTTACTATCACTAGCTACAATATCTAAGGTAGATTTTGGATTTGTAGTGTTTATTCCAATTTGTGAAAAAATGGAGAAACTATTTAAAAAAATAACAAAAAAGAATATTTGTATAGGGGTTTTCATTAAAAATGAATTTTTTGCTAAAGTATAAAATCTGCAAATAAAAAACCCACTTATTTAAAAATAAATGGGTTTAACTATTTTGTATTCAGCAGATTCTTAGATATTGAAAGCTGCTTTTACTTTATCTACGAAATCTAATTTTTCCCAAGTAAATAACTCAACAGAAACAGTTTTTGTTAAGCCACCTGGAGCCGTAAACGTTTTAGTTACAGTTTCAGGAGTTCTTCCCATGTGACCGTAAGCTGCTGTTTCGCTATAGATTGGATTTCTTAATTTTAAACGTTGTTCAATGAAGTACGGACGCATATCAAAAATACTTTCAACTACTTTACTGATTTCTCCGTCTGTTAAGTTTACTTTTGCAGTTCCGTAAGTGTTTACGTTGATTGATGTTGGCTCAGCAACTCCAATAGCGTAAGAAACTTGAACTAAAATTTCGTCAGCAATACCAGCAGCAACTAAATTTTTAGCAATGTGACGTGTTGCATAAGCTGCAGAACGGTCTACTTTAGATGGGTCTTTTCCTGAGAAAGCACCACCACCGTGAGCTCCTTTTCCACCGTAAGTATCTACGATAATTTTTCTTCCTGTTAAACCAGTATCTCCGTGAGGTCCTCCAATTACGAATTTTCCTGTTGGGTTAATGTGGTATTTAATCGCATCATTAAATAAATGTGCATATTGAGGATTTTTAGCAATTACTCTTGGAATCAAAATCTCAATAATATCTTTTTTGATTTTTGCTAACATCGTTGGTTCATCAGCAAAATCATCATGTTGAGTTGAAACTACAATAGCGTCAATACGAACTGGTTTATTGTCATCAGAATATTCTAAAGTAACCTGAGATTTCGCATCTGGACGTAAGTAAGTGATTTCTTTGTTCTCTCTTCTTAAGTCCGCTAATTCTTGTAATAATTGATGAGATAATTTCAATGCTAATGGCATGAATTCAGCAGTTTCATTCGTAGCATAACCAAACATCATTCCTTGGTCACCAGCACCTTGCTCTTCTTTGCTAGCTCTGTCAACTCCTTGGTTAATATCAGCTGATTGCTCATGAATTGCAGATAAAACACCACATGAATTCGCTTCGAACATATATTCGCTTTTTGTATAACCAATTTTCTTGATTACATCTCTTGCGATAGTTTGTACATCTAAATAAGTGTTTGATTTTACTTCACCAGCTAAAATCACCTGACCTGTTGTAACTAACGTTTCACAAGCTACTTTTGACTCAGGGTCAAATGCTAAAAAGTTGTCAATTAATGCGTCTGAAATTTGATCCGCAACTTTGTCAGGATGTCCTTCACTCACTGATTCTGACGTAAATAAATAAGCCATAATAAAATATTTTTAAATTTTAAGCGAGGAAAAATAATTGCAGGTAGTGCCTAAAGAAGTAGTAATTACTGCTTTAGCATTTTTTAATGAGGTTGCAATCAGTTCAAATTTTTCCTCTTAGTTTTCGGATGCAAATGTATGAAATGAAATTGAATTCCAAATGATTGTTAACTTTTTTTTATTTTTTTCTATGGAAATTATAAATTGATGTTTTGTTAGAATGATTTTCTGTTTAAAAGTTATTTTTAATGAAAAATATTCTAAATATTGATTTTTAAATAACAAAATTTAGAAAAATAATCTATTTATTTTTTTATTGTAGAAAATAAATCTAATTTTGCTCTGTCAAATTAAAAGAAATAGAAGATGAACTTTACAATGTGCAATATGTGTATGATGATGTGGAATAATCCGCAGAGGAAACCTATTGCATAATTTTAAAAGTAAATTAATTCAATATAACCTCTGTCGAAAGCAGAGGTTTTTTTATTTCTAAAAACACAACAATTATGAAAATAGCAATTTACAATCCAAGACGATGTTGTCGAATGTGTAGCTGAATCAAACTCGGTAAAATCAAAAAAATACATTTAAAAAAACACAATAACATCAAAAATAAAAATATCATGAGCACAAATAAATTTGCAACAAACGCATTACACGCAGGACACGACGTAACTAAAAACGCAGGAACAAGAGCCGTTCCAATTTACCAAACTACATCCTACGTTTTCAATAACTCAGACCACGCAGCCAATCTTTTTGGTTTAGCCGAAGCCGGTTTTATTTATACCCGATTAAATAATCCAACAAACGACATCTTAGAGCAACGTTTGGCCAAATTAGAAGGCGGAATTGGAGCTGTCGTAACCGCTTCAGGAACAGCAGCAATTTCAACTGCTTTGTTAACGTTATTAAAAGCGGGCGACCACATTGTTGCTTCTAACAGTTTATACGGCGGAACTTATAATTTATTAAATGTGACTTTGCCAAGATTAGGCATCACAACAACATTCGTAGATCCATCAAATCCAGAAAATTTCTTAAACGCTGCTCAAGAAAATACTCGTGTGTTTTTCGCCGAAAGTTTAGGAAATCCAAAATTAGATGTACTCGATTTAAAAGCCATTTCAAAAGCCGCACAAACCTACAAAGTGCCTTTTATTGTGGATAATACAGTGGCAACTCCCTTTTTGCTGAACCCAATCGAACACGGAGCCAACATCGTAATTCATTCGTTAACCAAATACATCGGTGGAAACGGAACTTCTCTTGGAGGTGTCATCATCGATGCAGGAAATTTTGATTGGAGCAACGGAAAATTTCCTGAATTCACAGAACCTTCAGCGGGTTATCACGGATTAAAATATTATGAAGTTTTAGGTGCGGCTTCGTTTATTGCAAAAGTTAGAATCGAAGGTTTACGTGATTTAGGTGCTGCTTTAAGTCCGTTCAACGCATTTCAAATCATTCAAGGATTAGAAACTTTAGCAATTCGAATCAAAAAGCACAGTGAAAATGCTTTGGAATTAGCGAAATGGTTACAAAAACGACCAGAAGTGGCTTGGGTAAATTATCCCGGATTGATTTCATCAAAATATTATGATTTAGCTCTAGAATATTTGCCAGAAGGACAAAGCGGTATCGTAACATTTGGATTAAAAGGCGGTTATGAAGCTGCTAAAAAAGTAGCCGATGAAACCCAATTTTTCTCATTGTTGGCAAATATTGGTGATACAAAATCATTAATCATTCATCCAGCAAGTACTACGCACCAACAATTGTCAGAAGAACAACAAATCACAACGGGAGTAACAAAAGATTTAATTCGTTTATCCGTTGGATTAGAAGATATTGAAGACTTGAAAGCCGATTTACAAAGTGTTTTCGAAAAATTGCCAGTTCAAAATTTAGTTTAGGTTTTTGTTTGTTTGAAGGCTGCCGATAGACCTACCTAAAGGCAGTCTTTTTTTAAAAAGAAAGATGAGTAAAATTCAAAAAATAGTATTCCAAAATGTTCCATTGCAAAATGGAGTAGTGCAAGCAAAAGTGATTTTGTCCTATCAATTGTTCGGGCAACCCGTTGGTTCAGCTCCTTTGGTAGTGGTGAATCATGCTTTAACTGGAAATTCGCAAGTTATTGGTGAAAACGGTTGGTGGCAATCGTTAATTGGTGATGATAAAATTATTGATACCAAAAAATATGCAGTTTTAGCTTTCAATATTCCTGGAAACGGCTATCAAGATGTAGAAAATTTGATTGAAAATTATCAAGATTTCACCACTTACGATATCGCTAATTTATTTTGGAAAGGAATCGATTCGTTTAAAGTGAACCAAATTTTTGCAGTGATTGGCGGAAGTTTAGGCGGAGCAATTGCGTGGGAAATGGCAGCGATTCGACCAAAAGCGATTGCGAATTTAATTCCGGTTGCTACAAATTGGAAAGCTTCTGATTGGTTGATTGGAAATGTGTTAATTCAAGATTTAATTCTGAATAATTCCAAAAATCCAATTCACGATGCTAGAATTCACGCCATGTTGTTATACAGAACACCCGAATCACTACAAGAAAAATTCCATGCCAAATTGCAAAATTCGGAAGGATTGTTTCAAGTGGAAAGTTGGTTGTTACATCACGGAGAGAAATTGCAAAATCGATTTCAGCTTTCGGCTTACAAACTCATGAATCATTTATTGAAAACTACTGATATTTTTAAAGACAAAAATCAAGCAGAAGTTATAAAAAGCATCTCGTCAAACAATCATCTAATTAGTGTGGATACCGATTACTTTTTTACGGCAAATGAAATCAAAACGGCTTTTCAGGAAGTCAAAAACTACAAAAACAATGCATTTTATCACGAAATCAAATCCATTCACGGACACGATGCTTTCTTGATAGAATTTGAACAACTAAACAACATACTTAAACCTATATTTAATTAGAAAAAATGAAAATACTAAAATTTGGAGGAAAATCATTAGCAAACGGAGAAGGATTGCAAAAAGTAATTCAAACCATTGCTCAAAAATATTTCAATAACGAACCCATCGCAGTCGTAGTTTCGGCAAGAGGAAACGCTACTGATGAATTGGTAATTTTACTAAAAAAAGCGCAAGTCAACATCAATTTTCAAGCGGATTTTGAGCAATTTAAAAAATACCAATTGGAAGGTTTGAAAGAAAATATCTTCGAAGAAGAATTCTCGGTTCTGCAAAAGTTATTAGAAGGTGTTTCGCTTTTAGGAGATTACAGCGAGAAAATCAAAGACCAAGTCATCGCATATGGTGAAATTCTATCGGCAAAATACGTGGCTAATGTTTTAAACGAAAACAGTATCAAAGCACAATTTACGGATTCTCGTCAATTAATAAAAACCGATATAAATTTCGGAAATGCGCAACCAATTGACGCTGTTTCAAAGCGAAATGTCTTGGATTATTTCGAAAAAAACACAGATAAAGTCAACATTGTAACTGGTTTTATAGGTTCAACGTTACACAATGAAACCACTACTTTAGGAAGAAACGGAAGTAATTATACCGCTTCATTATTGGCGAATTACTTAAATGCAGAAGAATTTCAAAATTACACACACGTTGATGGAATTTTTACCGCTAATCCCGATTTAGTAGCTGATGCGAAAAAAATCGAGCGATTATCGTTTAACGAAGCGAATGAACTAGCAAATTTCGGAGCGCAAATTTTACATGCCAAAACCATTATTCCTTTAGTAGAAAAAAACATTCCGTTACGTATTTTAAATACTTTCAATCCTGAAAATGAAGGAACTTTAATAACTGCGGAACAAACGAATGAAGGCATCAAATCGCTTTCGGTTTTAACGAATGTTTCGCTGATTAATTTAGAAGGAAGAGGTTTGTTAGGGAAAACAGGTGTTGACGCAAGAATTTTCCGAGTGATGGCTGAAAACGATATTAGTGTAAGTATTATTTCGCAAGGTTCTTCGGAAAGAGGAATTGGTTTAGTAGTGAGTTCTGATAAGGCTTCGAAAGCATTAGTTGGTTTAGAAAAAGAATTTGAAACCGATTTTTACACCAAAGATGTCAATAAAATTTCGGTAAACGATAACATTGCTGTGATTTCGATTATTGGGCAAGATTTAACGAATTTCCACAAACCTTACACGGCTTTAATCCGTAATAAAATCACGCCAATTTTATTGAATAATACGGTTACGGGAAGAAATATCAGTTTAGTGATCAGTCAAGATGAATTCAAACGCGCTTTGAATGTAATTCACGGAGAAATTTTTGGAGTTGCGAAAAAAATCAACATCGCGATTTTCGGTCACGGAACGGTTGGTGGAACTTTGATTTCCCAAATTTTAGAATCAGCAAAAAATATCGAAAAGCGAAAAGGAATCAAGTTGAATGTATTCGCTATTGCAAATTCAAAGAAAGTATTGTTGAATAAATTCGGAATTAGCGAAAATTGGAAAGCTGCATTGGAAGATAAAGGACAAGATTATAAATTGGAAGACATAATTGCGTATGCAAAAGAACATCATTTAGAAAATTTAATCGCAATTGACAATACCGCTAGTTCGACTTTTATTGAAAATTACATTTCGTTAGCCGAAAATAGTTTCGATTTAATTTCGTCAAATAAAGTCGCGAATACCGTAAGTTTCGATTTTTATAAATCGTTGCGAAAAGTCTTAAAAGAAAATCAAAAAGAATATTTATACGAAACGAATGTTGGTGCTGGATTACCATTGATTGATACGATTAAATTACTGCATTTGTCAGGTGAAAATATCACTAAGATTAAAGGTGTTTTCTCTGGAACATTGAGTTATTTGTTCAATAATTTTTCGATAGAAGACAAAAAATTCAGCGAAGTTTTAAAAGAAGCCATCGACAAAGGTTTCACTGAACCTGATCCAAGAGAAGATTTAAATGGAAACGACGTTGGACGAAAATTATTAATCTTAGCACGCGAATTAGATTTACAAAACGAATTCGAAGAAATCCAAATTCAAAACTTAATTCCAGAAGCTTTACGCGAAGGAAGTGCAACCGATTTTCTAAAACGTTTATCAGAATTAGATGGAATTTATCAAAACATCAAAGATGCTCAAGGGCCAAACGAAGTGTTGCGTTACATCGGTGAATTATCAGGCGATTTGCAACAAGATAAAGGAAAATTAGAAGTAAAATTAATTTCCGTTCCAGCTAATTCAGCTTTAGGTTCTTTAAAAGGTTCTGATTCTATTTTCGAAATTTATACCGAATCTTATGGAGAGCAACCTATCGTAATTCAAGGCGCTGGAGCTGGTGCATCCGTAACCGCAAGAGGTGTTTTTGGTGACATTTTACGCTTATCCGAAAAAAAATTATAACCACCCAAACTCAAAACCTGCAAGATGTAAAAGTCTTGTAGGTTTTAAACTTTAACAGTTCAACGATTAAACAATTCAACAAACAAAACCATGAGTAATCAAAATTTAGGATTAGAAACCCAAGCCATCAGAACGCAATTAGAGCGCACTCAATATTTAGAACATTCCGTTCCTTTATATTTAACTTCGAGTTTTATTTTTGAAGATGCAGAAGATATGCGCGCTTCGTTTGCGGAGGAAAAAGAACGCAATATTTATAGCCGATTTTCCAATCCCAATACATCCGAATTTGTAGAGAAAATTTGTTTGATGGAAGGAGCAGAAGACGGCTACGCTTTCGCAACAGGAATGGCGGCGGTATATTCTACTTTTGCTGCTTTGTTGAATTCGGGAGATCATATTGTTTCGGCAAGTAGTGTTTTTGGTTCTACGCATACGTTGTTTACTAAATATTTTCCAAAATGGAATATTACGACGAGTTATTTCGATGTCAACAAACCAGAAACAATTGAAAATTTCATTCAACCAAATACAAAAATACTTTACGCAGAATCACCAACTAATCCAGCAGTTGATATTCTAGATTTAGAATTGTTGGGTAAAATTGCCAAAAAGTACAATTTAATTTTAATTATCGATAACTGTTTTGCAACACCATACATTCAAAATCCAATTCAATTCGGAGCCGATTTAGTGATTCATTCTGCCACCAAATTAATCGATGGGCAAGGCCGTGTTTTAGGCGGAGTAACCGTTGGGCGTTCTGATTTAATTCGAGAGATTTATTTATTTTCTCGTAATACCGGACCCGCTTTGTCGCCTTTCAATGCTTGGGTATTGTCTAAAAGTTTAGAAACCTTGCCAGTTCGTATCGAGAAACACTGCGAAAACGCTTTAAAAGTGGCTGAATTTTTAGAAAATAATCCAAATGTCGCTTCGGTGAAATATCCATTTTTGAAATCGCATCCGCAATATGAAGTCGCTAAAAAGCAAATGAAATTAGGTGGAAATATTGTAGCGTTTGAAATTAAAGGCGGAATTGAATCAGGTAGAAAATTCTTAGATAAAATCAAACTATGTTCGTTGTCTGCGAATTTAGGAGATACGCGTTCGATTGTAACTCATCCAGCTTCCACAACACATAGTAAATTGACTGAACAAGAACGATTAGCAGTTAGTATAACAGATGGTTTAGTTCGCGTTTCCGTAGGTTTAGAAACAGTTCAAGATGTAATTAATGACTTAAAACAAGCGTTAGAATAAAACTTTTTAAATTATTTTATAGATTTATATTCTTAATTTAAGATTAAAATAGGAATATAAATCTATAAAAAATATATTTGTAATGAAATTTTAGAAAAAATTTCATAATTTCAATTTTGTCACTACATTTGCAGTGTTCATAATTATAGTGTTTGTTATCACGAAAGCTGGAGGGAATAGACCCTGCGAAAGCTTAGCAACCTCCCGCGCTAGTGGAAAGGTGCTACATTCTATTCCGATATTTATCGGAAGCAGATAACGTTAGAATTGCTCTCCAACTTTCTACGGTAACAAATTAAGTTAATCAAGAAAAATAGGCAATTAGCCTTTGAGAGAGAATCCAATGTCAAAAATTCAAGAAGAAATCAAAAAACGAATTCTCGTGCTCGACGGAGCTATGGGAACGATGTTGCAACGTTATAAATTTGAAGAAGAAGATTTCAGAGGTGAACGCTTCAAAGATTTTCCACATCCATTAAAAGGAAACAACGATTTGCTTTCCATTACCCAACCAGAAGCTGTAAAATCAGTACATCGCGCTTATTTTGAAGCCGGTGCTGATATTGTAGAAACTAATACTTTTTCGGGAACAACTATTGGAATGGCCGATTATTATTTGGAAGATTTAGTCTACGAATTGAATTTTCAATCGGCTAAAATCGCTCGTGAAGTAGCGGATGAATTTACTGATAAGCCGAGATTCGTTGCTGGTTCCATCGGTCCAACCAATAGAACAGCATCAATGTCACCTGATGTTAATGATCCAGGTTTCAGAGCAGTGAATTTTGATGATTTAAAAATCGCCTATAAACAGCAAGTAGAAGCTTTAATTGATGGTGGTTGCGATTTACTTTTAGTAGAAACCATTTTCGATACGTTAAACGCAAAAGCGGCTTTGTTTGCCATTGAAGAAGTGAAAGAAGAACGAAATATTGATATTCCAGTAATGGTTTCCGGAACAATTACCGATGCTTCTGGAAGAACACTTTCTGGTCAAACGGTAGAAGCTTTTTTGATTTCGATTTCACATATTCCATTGTTAAGCGTTGGATTTAATTGCGCTTTAGGGGCTGACCAATTGAAACCTTATTTGAAACGATTAGGGAATAATACGTCTTTAAATATTTCAGCACATCCTAATGCAGGTTTGCCCAATGCCTTCGGTCAATACGACCAAACGCCTGAAGAAATGCAACAATTAATTCGGGAATATTTACAGGAAAATTTAGTAAATATTATAGGTGGCTGTTGCGGAACAACACCAGAACACATCAAATTAATTGCTGAGGTAGCAAAAGAATTCAAACCAAGAGAAAGCGTTTTGGTTTAAGTAAAGAAATACAATGAAAAACAGAACAATAAAAATAAATTTCGAATCATTTTTAAATTCACAACGATGTTGGGTTTGCCAGTATGTTAGTGATAGTAAAGTCTTTTGGAAGTCTGTTGCAAAACATTATAAAAGAATAAGTAATGAGTTATAATTCCGATAAATATTTAAAATTATCAGGTTTAGAACCTTTGATTGTAACTCCAGAAACGAATTTTGTAAACGTTGGAGAACGAACAAATGTAACCGGTTCTAGAAAATTTCTTCGTTTAATCAAAGAAGAAAAATATGATGAAGCCTTAGATATCGCACGTGCTCAAGTAGAAGGTGGCGCGCAAATCATCGATGTTAATATGGATGAAGGAATGTTAGATGGCGTTTACGCAATGACTAAATTCCTTAATCTAATCGCAGCCGAACCCGATATTGCAAGGGTGCCAGTGATGATTGATTCTTCAAAATGGGAAATCATTGAAGCTGGTTTAAAAGTGATTCAAGGAAAAGGTGTGGTAAATTCTATTTCTTTAAAAGAAGGAGAAGCTACTTTTATTCATCATGCCAAATTAATCAAACGATACGGAGCAGCTGTAATTGTTATGGCTTTTGACGAAAACGGTCAAGCGGATACTTATGAAAGACGTATCGAAATCTGTAAAAGAAGTTATGATATTTTAGTTAACCAAGTTGGTTTTCCTGCTGAAGACATCATTTTCGACCCCAATATTTTTCCAGTGGCAACCGGAATGGAAGAGCATAAATTAAATGCATTAGATTTCTTCCGAGCGACCAAATGGATTCGCGAAAATCTTCCGTATGCGAATATTTCTGGTGGTGTGAGCAACGTGTCTTTTTCTTTCCGTGGAAACGATAAAGTACGTGAAGCGATGCATTCTGCGTTCTTGTATCATGCCATCCAAAACGGAATGACGATGGGAATTGTGAATCCTGAAATGTTGGAAATTTACGATGAAATTGATCCTATTTTGTTAGAACACGTTGAAGACGTTTTATTAAATAGAAGAGAAGATGCCACAGAGCGTTTACTAGATTTAGCCGAAAGTTTCAAAGGTGATGTAAAATCGAATGAAAAAGCGATTGCTGAATGGAGAAATGGTTCGGTTCAAGAACGATTAACACATTCATTAGTAAAAGGAATTGACGAATTTATCGAAATTGATATCGAAGAAGCGCGTCAGTTAGCTAAAAAACCAATCGAAGTGATCGAAATCAATTTGATGGCTGGTATGAATGTAGTGGGTGATTTGTTTGGTTCAGGAAAAATGTTCTTGCCACAAGTTGTTAAATCCGCTCGTGTGATGAAAAAAGCAGTGGCTTATTTGCTTCCTTATATTGAAGCTTCAAAAGACGGTTCTACTTCGTCAAGTGCAGGAAAAGTATTGATGGCGACTGTAAAAGGTGATGTGCATGATATTGGAAAAAACATAGTTTCAGTAGTTTTAGCCTGTAATAATTTCGAAATCATTGATTTAGGAGTGATGGTTCCGCCAGAAAAAATCATTGAAGTTGCGGTTAAAGAAAATGTAGATATTATCGGTTTGAGTGGTTTGATTACGCCTTCGCTGGACGAAATGGTGTATTTGGCCAAAGAAATGGATAAATTGAACATCAAAATTCCAGTAATGATTGGTGGTGCTACAACTTCTCGTGCGCATACGGCTGTGAAAATTGCTCCAGAATATAAAGAAACCGTTGTTCATGTGAACGATGCTTCGCGTGCGGTAACGGTTGCGACTAATTTATTACAACCCGATACTAAAGTTACTTATACAAAATCACTTCGTGAAGAATATGATACACTTCNNCACTTCGCGAAGGCTATTTGAATAGAAGTCGAGAGAAAAATTTCTTATCGATTCAAGAAGCGCGTAAAAATAAATTCAAAATCGATTGGGATACGTTTGAGCCTGTCAAGCCAAATTTCATAGGAACAAAAACAATTGAAGTTGAACTTTCAGAATTAGTGCCTTTTATCGATTGGACACCGTTTTTTCAATCGTGGGAATTGTACGGAAAATTTCCAGCGATTTTAACAGATGAAATTGTAGGCGAACAAGCGACTCATTTGTTTGAAGATGCACAAAAAATGCTTACTCAAATTGTTTCAGAAAAGTGGTTCACAGCAAAAGGAATTTTAGGAATTTTTCCAGCCAATACTATTAATGATGACGATGTTGAAGTTGTCGCTTCAAACGAAGTTGAGAAATTTTTGACGCTTCGCCAACAATCACAAAAAACGGTTGGAGCTCCAAATATCGCTTTAGCGGATTTTATTGCTCCAAAAGAAATTGGTAAACAAGATTATATTGGATGTTTCTGTGTTTCAACTGGTTTTGGTGTTGATGAAAAAGCTTCGGAATTCGAAAAACAATTAGACGATTATAATTCCATTTTGGTAAAAGCTTTGGGAGATAGATTAGCAGAAGCTTTTGCAGAATATTTGCATTTAAAAGTGCGTAAAGAAATTTGGGGTTACGCTTCTGATGAAGTTTTGTCAAATGATGAGTTAATCAAAGAACAATACAAAGGAATTCGTCCTGCGCCAGGTTATCCAGCTTGTCCTGACCATTTGGAAAAACCAACGATTTGGAAATTACTAAATGTAGAACAAGAAATAGGCGTGAAGTTAACTGAAAGTATGGCGATGTGGCCAGCGTCATCAGTTTCGGGTTATTATTTTGCGAATCCAGGAAGTAAATATTTTGGTTTAGGAAAAATTAAAAAAGACCAATTAGAAGATTACGCCAAAAGAAGAAACATTAGCATTGAATTAGCCGAAAAATGGCTCTCACCCAATTTAGCAGATTAAGATGAAAGTAACTGAACATATACAAAACGCCAACGGAAAACCTTTGTTCTCCTTCGAAATTTTACCACCCTTAAAAGGACAAAACATTCAATCCATTTTTGATAGTATTGATCCATTGATGGAATTCAATCCGCCATTTATTGATGTAACCTATCATCGTGAAGAGTATGAGTTTAAAGAATTAGCAAACGGCTTACTTCAGAAAAAAGTAGTAAAAAAACGTCCGGGAACAGTTGGAATTTGTGCTGGAATTCAGAATAAATATCAAGTGGATGCCATTCCTCATATTTTGTGTGGTGGATTTACCAAAGAAGATACTGAAAATTTATTAATTGATTTAGATTTCTTAGGAATTGACAATGTTGTAGCGCTTCGAGGAGATGCAGTTAAAAGCGAAATTTACTTCAAACCTGAAAAAGAAGGACATGCTTATGCTTCTGAATTGGTAACACAAATCAGCAATTTGAACAAAGGAATTTATTTGGATGAAGATTTGCAGAATTCCACTAAAACCGATTTTTGTATTGGAGTTGCAGGTTATCCAGAAAAACACATGGAAGCACCAAGTTTAGATAGTGATATTCATTTCGTAAAGCAAAAAATTAAAAACGGCGCTGATTATATCATCACCCAAATGTTTTTTGATAATAAAAAATTCTTCGATTTTGTAACCAAATGCAGAGCTGCTGGAANNTGCTGGAATTACAGTTCCAATTATTCCAGGATTGAAGCCTATCGCAACAAAGAAACAATTGAATTTAATTCCGCATCGTTTTAGTGTTGAATTGCCTGATGATTTAATTATGGCGGTTGTAAAAGCTAAAGATAATGATGCTGTGAAACAGATTGGAATTGAATGGTGTACGCAACAAAGTAAAGAATTAGTAGCGGCTGGAATTCCGGTTTTGCATTACTATTCTATGGGAAAGGCCGAGAATGTTAAGGCTATTGCAAAAGAAATTTTTTAAAATCAGTTAAATCTTATAAAAGTTTTGATTGAAATAGAAATTAATAAAAAAAGTAATTTTTATGAAATCTGAGTTTTTTGAGTTAAAATGAGTTGATTCTTTGTTTTTTTGTTTGTTTTCAATTTCAATTTTTAATATATTCTTATAAAAAATGTTAAAATATTAAATCAAATATTGGTATTTTAAATATTTATTGCGAATTAAATTTGGGAGTATTGTTTTTTTGTTGTAATTTCATAGAAATAAACCTCCATATTATGAAGAAAACAATACTTACTTTCGTAATAGTTTTCGTCGCTCAATTAACTTTTGCTGGCGAATTAGATTCTATCTTAAACAAAGCTAGATCATTAACAGAGAAAAAGAATTACACTGAGGCAATTAAAGAGTATGAAAATTACATTAAATTGTCAAAAGGTGAAAATTTAAAAGATGTTTATATAGAAGTAGCCAATTGTTATTTCTATCAAAATAAAAAGGAAACTGCTGTAAATTACATAAAAGATGCCATTTCAAAGTATGGCTTTACAGAAGAGGATTTTATTTACAGTTCTATTTTGGATGAAAAATTGTCATCGTATGCGCTTTCCGTAGTTTATGACGATTATTTCAAGTTAAGAAAAAAGTATTTGGCAACATTGAATTAGTTTATTTTAGCCAAAGCTTTTTGAAATCTCCTTACAGATTATTTGTAAGGAGATTTTTTTATTTCTTCTTAGCAGTTTTTTCTCTAAAAATCTGTTCTAGGTTTTTGCTTTTCAATACAATTTGTAAGGTTCTCAAATTATTAGCTTGAGCAAAATCAAATAACGCTGGACGCATATCTGTGGCTGTAGAGAAAGTAAGCTCCCAAACTAAATCATGTGTGTTTTTTGCCGATTTTAAATTTGGCAAAGCCACAAAATCAGATTCAGAAACTTTTTTATCAAATTCAACTTCAATAATTTGTTCCGTTTCTTCGGCAACTAAATTGTTTAGTTTTTTATCGGTAACGATTTTTCCTTTATCGATAATGATAATTCTATCACAAATCGCTTCTACTTCTTGCATAATGTGCGTTGATAGAAAAACCGTTTTGTCTTTCCCAATGTTTTTAATCAAATCGCGAATTTCTACTAATTGATTTGGGTCTAAACCTGTAGTCGGTTCGTCTAAAATCATTACGTCTGGATTGTGTAATAAAGCCGTAGCTAATCCTACACGTTGGCGATAACCTTTAGAAAGTTCGCCTATTTTCTTATGACTTTCAGGTGTTAATCCTGTCAAAGCAATTACTTCATCAATTCTCGATTTCGCAACTTTATGTAAATCGGCATTAAAAGCCAAATATTCTCTCACATACAAATCCAAATACAACGGATTGTGCTCTGGTAAATATCCAACCGATTTTTGTACTTCTTTTTGAGCTGAAGTTACATCGTGTTCGTTTACAACAGCAGTTCCACTATCGGCTGATAAATAAGTGGTCAAAATTTTCATCAAGGTTGATTTTCCGGCACCATTTGGACCTAAAAAACCTACGATTTCTCCTTTTTTTACAGAAAAACTAATGTTGTCTAACGCTTTTTGGTCTCCGTAATTTTTTGAAATATTTTGAACTTCTATCGACATATGATGTAAATTTTAGCAAAAGTAACTTTTTTTAAAAGAACTCAAATTTATTTAAAAAAGTATTTCGTTTTCATTTTTTTATTACTTTAGCCAAATATAACAACAAAGTAACAATGCTTACCAATAGCACATTTTTTTATAACAATTCTTTTTATTTCTTCTGGAGACAGATGAGGGATTGTTGTGCTATTATATAAATCAAAGAAATTTATTTTATAAACATACAATCCCGATGCAAATCGGGATTTTTTTTGCTCAAAATTATGGGAATTAAAGTCGCAATTCAGGGAATTCAAGGGTCGTTTCATCACCAAGTGGCACATCATTATTTTGGTGAAGCAATTGGTTTGGATGAATGTGTTACATTTAGAGATGTAGCCAATAGTTTGAAAAACAACCAGTCAGACAAAGCAATTATGGCGATTGAGAATTCGATTGCGGGCGCTATTTTGCCAAATTATGCCTTAATTGATTCAAATGATTTGCACATTATTGGCGAATATTTTTTAGATATTCATATGAATTTGATGGTATTTCCAGGTCAAAAAATTGAAGATATCAAAGAAGTGCATTCGCATCCGATTGCCTTATTGCAATGTGCTAATTTCTTTAGTCAATATCCTCATATTAAATTGGTGGAAAGTTCTGATACAGCAATCACCGCAAAACGAATTCAGGAAAATCAATTAAAAGGAATTGGTGCTTTGGCAGGACCAGTTGCTTCCGAAATTTACAATTTAGAAATTATCGCCGACGGAATTCACACTGTAAAAAGCAACAAAACAAGATTTGTGGTTTTAAAAGCAAGTAATAAGGAAATTCCGAAAGAGCTCATCAATAAAGCATCGATAAAATTTGAATTAGATGACACGCCAGGTTCGTTGGCAACGGTTTTAAATGTGATGAATAATTGCAAATTGAATTTAACGAAAATTCAATCGCTACCTATTATCGAAACCCCTTTTACCTATGCTTTTTTTGTGGATGTGGTTTTTGAAAAATACAAACATTTTGAAAAAGCGAAAAATNNATGACAACCCATTTTAAAGTTTTGGGCGAATATGAAAGAAGTAAGCAATAATAATTTAAGAATAAATAGTAATTTTACAGTGAAATAAAGGTTATGGAAAATAAAAAAGAATTACGCACTTGGTTAGATGATTTTCAGTTGAATCATCCTTTAGTTATTGCAGGACCATGTAGCGCAGAAACCGAAGATCAAGTTTTAAAAATAGCACACGAATTAAAGAATTCTGATGTTTCGATTTTCCGTGCTGGAATTTGGAAACCTCGTACACGTCCAGGTGGATTTGAAGGTGTGGGCGAAATCGGGTTGAAATGGTTGCAAAAAGCCAAAGCTGAAACAGGTTTGTTAATGGCAACCGAAGTGGCAACAGCAGCTCACGTAAAATTAGCATTAGAACATGATATCGATGTCTTATGGATTGGTGCCAGAACAACTGTAAATCCATTTGCAGTGCAAGAAATTGCTGATGCTTTACAAGGAACAGATAAAATTGTGTTGCTAAAAAATCCAGTGAATCCCGATTTGTCTTTATGGATTGGTGGTTTAGAGCGATTGTATAATGCAAATATCAAGAAATTAGGCGTAATTCACAGGGGATTTTCAACGTACGAAAAAACAAAATACCGCAATAATCCTGAGTGGCAAATTGCTATTGACTTACAAAATCGTTTCCCAGATTTACCTTTGATTTGTGATCCTTCGCATATAACTGGAAAGCGTGATATGATTCAAGAAGTCTCGCAACAAGCCTTAGATTTGAATTATGACGGATTAATTATTGAAACCCACATTTACCCAGATAACGCATGGAGTGATGCAGCGCAACAAGTAACGCCAGCAACATTGAAACAAATGTTCATCAATTTACGCGTCAGAAAAGTGTCAGATGATGAAAGCGAATACAATCAGAAAATGGCAAAACTCCGCATGCAAATTGATGAATTTGATGGGAAGCTGCTAGAAATTTTGGGTAACCGAATGAAAGTAGCCGATAAAATAGGATTACTAAAGAAAGAAAAAAATGTTGCTATTTTACAAAACCAACGTTGGAACGAAATCTTAGGTAAAATGATTTTAGAAGGTGAAGAAAAAGGATTGAGTAATGAATTTGTTATGCATTTGTTCAAGGCGATACATCAGGAAAGTATAAGTCATCAAGAAAAAGTGATTAATAAGTAATATTTTTCATAAAAAAACAAAACATTTAAAATCTTTTTATAAATTCGCACCTGTTAATTCATAAATTAAAACAACAAAATGAAAAAATTCTTATTATTAGCTGTAGCTTTTTTAGGTTTTGCAGCAAATGCACAAGTTGATAAAATTTACAAACACAACGGAGAAGTTGTAGATGGTAAAGTTGTAAAACTAGAAGAGTATACTGTTATCTTCAAATATGATGGTGAAGATGCTGAAAACACAATTGGAAAATATGCAATTGAGAAAATTGTTTATGGAAAAACAGGACGTGTTGAAGAAGTTACTGAAAAAATCGTTATCAACGGAGAAGCTGATTGGGAAAAAGTGGTTATTTTAGAAGATAAAGCATACATCGCTGGTTTGAAAAAAGTTGATGAAGTAAGAGGTAAAACAGGCTTAATTAACTACCACACTGGAAACACTGGAGATAAAAAAGCGGAAAAGAAATTAAAAATCGAAGCAGCTAAAATGGGTTGTCCATTTATTTTACAAACTGCAGATAAATCAACTGTTGGAGCTAGTTCTAATTCATTAGGAGGCTCTCAAGTTATTAAAAAAGGTATTGGATATAAATATTAATATTTATTCAAATAATATTTCTAAGACCACTTTTTAAGTGGTCTTTTTTTATTTACAGTTTTTAACAAGAAACACTATCTTTGTTGAAATATTTATTTAGTTATCCTGAGCTAGTCTAGGGGTTAACTTCTAATTTATAACTTTGAATGACAGGAATCGTTTATAAATCTACCGGAAGTTGGTACACCATTAAAACTGAAAATGGTGACTTTTTGGAGTGCCGTATAAAAGGTAAATTTAGAATGAAAGGTATTAAAAGTACCAATCCTATTGCCGTTGGAGATATCGTAGATTACGATATTGAAAATACCACAGATGAAACAACTGGAGTAATCACAGCAATTCACGACAGAAAGAATTACATTGTTAGAAAATCAGTGAATTTATCGCATCAAATGCACATTATTGCTTCTAATATTGATGTCGTTTTTTTATTGGTAACAATCAATAATCCACCAACAACTACAAGTTTCATTGACCGATTTTTAGTTACGGCTGAAGCTTACGGAATTGAAGCGGTTATCGTTTTTAATAAAATTGATACGTTTGATGACCCAACATTAGACGAACAATTATATTTACAACACGTTTATTCGTCAATCGGTTACAAATGTTTGCGCGTTTCTGCTAAAGACGGAAAAGGAATTGACGAACTAAAAGCGTTAATGAAAGATAAAGTTTCTATGTTTTCAGGACATTCAGGTGTTGGAAAATCTACTTTGGTAAACACGTTAGAACCTTCGTTAAATTTAAAAACCAAACAAATTTCGGAATCGCATTCGCAAGGAAAACACACTACAACTTTTGCCGAAATGTTTGATTTGTCTTTTGGAGCGCAAATTATTGATACGCCAGGAATTCGTGGTTTTGGAATTGTAGATATGGAAAAACAAGAAATTGGTGATTATTTTCCAGAGTTTTTTGCGTTGAAAGACCAATGTAAATTCAATAATTGTTTGCATAAAGATGAACCGCATTGCGCTATCAAAAACGCATTAGAAAATGACGAAATTTCATGGTCGCGTTATAAAAGTTATACCCAAATTTTAGAAGGAGACGAAGAGCAATATCGTGCCGACATTTACGATGCCGAGCGAAGAGCAAGCGATGAAACGAGAAAATAATTTGTTTTTACGGATTTCCGTAAATCTTTTCTGATATTTTTTATATTTTTGATGTTTATACATTTAAATGAAAGCAGTAATTCAACGAGTTTCCGAATCATCAGTTACAATAAATAGCGAAATTGTAGCTCAAATTCAACAAGGGGTATTAGTTTTAGTTGGAATTGAAGATGCCGATAATCAAGAAGATATCAATTGGTTAACCTCTAAAATAGCCAATTTAAGAATTTTTGAAGACGAAAATGAAGTAATGAATTTGTCATTAAAAGATATTGATGGTGAGATGATTGTTGTGAGTCAGTTTACATTACATGCATTAACTAAGAAAGGAAATCGTCCAAGTTATATTAAAGCCTCAAAACCCGAAATTGCTATTCCGCTTTACGAATCATTCGTACAACAAATGGAAATAGAATTGGGTAAAAAAGTGCAAACCGGACAATTTGGAGCCGATATGAAAGTTAGTTTGGTTAATGATGGGCCGGTTACTATTATAATTGATACGAAAAATAAAGAATAAAACTAATAATGAGAAAATTTTTATTGCTAAATCTGTTTTTTACTTTAACTTGTTTTTCACAAGATTTAAAGCTTTCAACTTTGTTGATTCCAAAAGAACTCACTGAAAATTCTAATAGCATCATTAGAGATCAAAAAATTGAAGTAACAATTTTATCTCAAAAATTAATGACGATTAAGAAAAGTAAAATCATAACAGTTTTAAATTCAAAAGGATTAAATAGTATAGACGCTATTGAACATTATGACAAGTCAAGAAAAATAAAATCGATTGAAGCTATAGTTTATAATTCTATAGGGAAAGAAATAAAAAAAGTTAAACAAAAAGATTTTAAAGATCAAAGTGTGGCGGATGGATTCTCTATTTATAATGACAATAGAGTTATGTATTTAGATTATACACCAATTGGTTATCCATTCACAGTAGTTTATTCAAGTGAAGTTGAAACTTCTAATACGGCATTTATTCCAAGTTGGACTCCTATAGAAAATTTTTATCAAAGTATTGATGAGAGTTCGTTTGTGATAAATTACAAGTCAGAATTAAATTTAAAGTTTAAAGAATTAAATTTTTCTGATGTATTTCCTATTGAAAAAGAAACTAATTTAAATCAAATTAAATATACTTCAAAGAAATTACCTTCTATAAAAAATGAAGAGTTAATGCCAAGTTACAAAAAGATTTTTCCTATAGTATATTTTGGTTTGGAGCAATTTCAACTTGAAAACGTTGATGGTAAATCT
Organism: Flavobacterium sp.; assembly: GCA_003497625.1. Classification (GTDB taxonomy): domain Bacteria; phylum Bacteroidota; class Bacteroidia; order Flavobacteriales; family Flavobacteriaceae; genus Flavobacterium. Next base: position 110,742 of record DNNO01000030.1, read on the forward strand.
AATAATTGGTTAGATTTTGGTAAATGGTATTATGAAGCTTTATTGGCAGATACAGAAGCTATTTCAGAAGAAACAAAAAACAAAATAAAGCAATTGGTTGGCAATGAAAAAGATAAAATTAAAATTGCTAAAATAATTTATAATTATGTACAAGAAAAAACAAGGTATGTTAGTATACAAGTTGGAATAGGTGGTTGGAAACCTATGTTGGCCAGTGATGTAGATAAATTAGGATATGGGGATTGTAAGGCTTTAACAAATTATACACGTAGTCTTTTAAAAAGTGTTGGAGTCGATTCGTACTATTCTATTGTTTGGGCTGGAAATGAAAAAAACAATATAGATAAGGATTTAGCTAGTATTCAAGGAAATCATGTTATTTTATCAATACCGGTTAAAGACAATTATTTATGGCTTGAATGTACAAGTCAAACGCAGCCTTTTGGATTTCAAGGTGATTTTACTGATGATAGAGATGTTTTAGTAATTAAGCCTGAAGGAGGAGAAATAGTTAAGACTAAGTATTTTTCTGAAGTTGAAAATTTAAAAAAAACTATCGGATCATATTCTATTGATGAACAAGGAACTTTGTCTGGAAAAGTAAAAATATATTATTACGGACTTCAATATGATAAAGAATCCGATAAAGAAAGATTAAATAGAGAAGAACAAATAGAAAGGTATTCAAATGATTTTTCAACTATTAATAATTTAAAAATAAAACAAATAAAATTCAATAACGATGAAGAAAAAATAGAGTTTCTAGAAGACCTTGATTTAGAAGCAGTGAATTATGCTAATAATTCAAATAATAAATTAATATTTGTTTTAAATGCTTTTAATCAAGAAACAAATATTCCAAAAAAACATAGAGTTCGCGAGTTTCCTTTTGAGATTAAAAGAGGAAGTACAGAGGAAGAAGTGTTAGAAATTAGTTTTCCTGCAGGATATGCGATTGAAGCTATGCCAAGCACAACAGAAATTGATAATGAATTCGGATATTATAAGATAGAATTTCTAAACAAAGAATCGAATTTGATAATTTGTAAAAGAAAGTATATTTTAAAACAAGGTTTTTATGAGAAAGAAAAATATGAATCTTTTAGAAAATTTAAAGAAACCATTTCTAGGACTGATAATTCAAAAATAATTTTAAATAAACTATAAGCAAAATGAAAAGACTTCTCTTACTTTTATTAATTACATTTTCACTAACAGCTAATTCCCAAAAAAGAGAATTAGGTAATGTTACTATTGAAGAATTAAAACAAAAAAAACATAGTACAGATACAAGTGCGGTAGCCGCAATTTTGTTTAAGACTGGAGATGTTACATTCAATTATAGCCAACAAGATGGTTTTTATATTAGAACAAATATAAAAGCTAAAATTAAAGTTTATAAAAAAGATGGATATAATTGGGGAAATTTTGAAGTGTTGTTGTATAACGAAACAAATGCTAAACAAAGTTTAGAGATAAAATCGGCATTTACTTACAATCTTGTAGGAGATAAAATTGAAAAATCTAAACTTAAGTCTGACGGTGAATTTGAGGAAAAAGTAAATAAATTTTGGACTAGAAAAAAAATCACTATGCCTAATGTAAAAGAAGGCTCGATAATTGAAATTGAATACAATATAAAAGATGAAGGAACAGGGTTAATCGATGAATGGGCTTTTCAAGAACAAATACCAGTAGATTATTCTGAATACTCTACAAAAATTCCAGAATATTATGTTTACAATACTCATTTTAGAGGTTGGTTAGTTCCAAAAATAACAAACGAGGATGTAAATGAATCTATTGAATTAAGAAGCAAAGAAAGGCAAGAGATTAGAGGCAGAATGGAAACTGCAAATTATAGTGAAGATCAAATAACTTATAGATTAAAAAAGACGAATTATAAACTCGAAAATATTCCTGCTATTAAGAATGAATATTTTACAAATAATATAAAAAATTATACTTCTTCTTTGGTTTTAGAACTTTCCATGACCAAGTTTCCTAATCAAATGACTCAAAATTATTCATCAGATTGGGAAACTGTAACTAAGAAAATTTATGAATATGATGATTTTGGTCCAGAATTAAATAAAACAGGATATTTTGAAAAAGATATTGATGAATTGTTAAAAGGAGTTGTTTCTCCAGCTGAAAAAACAGGTTTAATTTTTAGCTATGTAAAAAACAGAATGAATTGGAATGAAATGTATGGTTATTCATGTCAAAATGGTGTTCGAAAAGCATATCAAGATAAAACAGGTAATGCAGCAGAAATAAACCTTATGTTAACATCTATGTTAAGATATGCTGGTTTATCCGCTAATCCAATTCTTATTAGCACAAGATCAAATGGTGTTGCTTTATATCCGTCAAGATCGGCTTTTAATTATGTTATTTCTGGAGTTGAGGTTGAAAATCAAATTATTATGTTAGATGCTACTAATAAATTTTCATTGCCTGGAATATTGCCAATTCGTGATTTAAATTGGTATGGGCGTATTATTAGAAATAATGGTAGTTCTGCAAATGTTAATTTAATCCCTCAGAAAAAATCAATCGATGCTATTACTTTAATGGGAAGTATAAGTAAAGATGGGGAAATCACTGGTAAAGTAAGAAAAAAACTTTTTGATTATAATGCGTTTATTTTTAGAAACAATTACAATAATATTTCTAAAGAAAGTTATATTGAGAAGCTAGAAAAAGAAAATTTAGGGCTTGAAATTGAAGAATATGAAGTTCAAAATAATGTAAATCTAAATGAACCAATTGTAGAAAGTTATACTTTTAAATCAACTAATTCAGTTGAAATAATTGGTGATAAATTATATGTTTCTCCTTTACTTTATTTTACAATGAAAGAAAATCCATTTAAACAAGAGAGCAGAGAATACCCTGTAGATTTTGTTTTTCCTAACCAAGATAATTATAAAATTTCGCTTACGATACCTGAAGGATATACTGTTGAAACTTTACCAGCATCAAAAGTTATTGCAATGCCTGATAATATGGCTAAATTTTCATATGAAATTTCTAAAAGTAACAATCAAATACAATTGTCATATATTTTTGATACAAATAATGTAATCATTGAAAATGGATATTATGAGACTTTAAAGAACTTTTTCAAAGAATTAGTGAATAAAAACAATGAACATATTGTGCTTAAAAAAATCTAAATATGAACCTAAAAAACTCCCAACAAGAAGTTGATAATTGGATAAAAGAACACGGAGTTCGTTATTTCAATGAATTAACAAACATGGCTCAACTTACTGAAGAAGTAGGTGAAGTGGCTCGAATTATAGCTCGTCGTTACGGCGAACAATCAGAGAAAGAAAGCGATAAAAATAAAGATTTAGGCGAAGAACTTGCCGATGTGGTTTTTGTAGTTTTGTGTTTAGCCAATCAAACAGGTGTAGATTTACAAGCGGCTTTTGACAAAAAAATGGATTTAAAAACCAAACGCGATCACGATCGTCATCACAACAACGATAAATTGAAATAAATTGAACTGGATTTTACTCATAATAGCAGGTTTATTCGAAGTAGGTTTTGCTACTTGCCTCGGCAAAGCAAAAGAATCAACAGGAAACACTTCTTTACTTTGGTACGGAGGTTTTTTGGTGTGTCTTTCTATTAGCATGCTGTTATTAGTAAAAGCGACAAAAGAATTGCCTATTGGGACTGCTTATGCGGTTTGGACAGGTATTGGTGCTGTAGGAAGTGTATTAGTTGGAATTATTGTTTTTAAAGAACCCGCTACTTTTTGGCGTGTATTTTTCATTACTACATTAATTTTATCCATTGTCGGATTAAAAATGGTTACGAAATAATGAATCTACATTTAGAAAAGGCAAAAGATAAAGGGAAAAAGGCAAAAGTAAAAATCACTGGTAGTAAATCAGAGACTAACAGATTATTGCTTTTACAGGCTTTATTCCCAAATTTAATTTTAGGAAACACATCAAATTCTGATGATTCAGAAGTGATGTCTTCTATACTTCAGCAATCAAAAATCCAAAATCAGCAATCTCAAATCTTCAATGTTCATCACGCAGGAACAGCCATGCGATTTTTAACTGCTTATTTTTCCATCCAAGAAGGAAAAGAAGTGGTGCTGACTGGTTCAACTCGAATGAAAGAGCGCCCAATTAAAATTTTAGTTGAAGCTTTAAATCAGTTAGGAGCCGATATTAGCTATGAAGAGAATGAAGGTTTCCCGCCCATTCGAATCAAAGGGAAAAAACTGAGTCAAAATAAAGTTTCGCTACCAGCAAATGTAAGTAGTCAGTATATTTCAGCCTTGTTGTTGATTGCGCCTAAATTAGAAAATGGTTTAGAATTAACTCTTGAAGGTGAAATTACTTCAGTTCCTTACATCAAAATGACTTTGGCTTTATTGAATGAAATAGGAGTGAAGACTTCTTTTGTTGGAAATAAAATCATGGTTGGTTCACTCCTAACTTCTAACTCCCAACTTCTAAATGTAGAGTCCGATTGGAGTTCGGCTTCATACTGGTATTCTATTGTTGCTTTGTCTGAAATAGGTTTCCAAATTACACTTTCGAGTTATAAAGAAAATAGTTTGCAAGGCGATAGCGCTTTGGTTGAAATTTATCAAGATTTTGGTGTTGAAACTACTTTTAATACTGATAATTCAATAACGATTTCAAAAGAAAGAATTCACAACTCACAACTCACATCACACAACTCACAACTCAACAATTCTCCCGACATTGCTCAAACCATTGCTGTGACTTGTTTTGGGTTAGGAATTGGTTGTGATTTAACTGGATTACATACGCTAAAAATCAAAGAAACAGACCGATTAGAAGCTTTAAAAATGGAACTAATAAAATTAGGCGCTGAAATTTCAGTAACTAATGATTCTTTACATTTGAAATCCTCTTCTGCAATTAAGGAAAAGATTTCAATCTCAACTTATCAAGACCACAGAATGGCAATGGCATTTGCGCCATTAGCTTTAAAGGTTCCAATTGTAATTGAAGATGCTGAAGTTGTTTCAAAATCGTATCCCGATTTTTGGAAAGATTTAGCACTTATAGGAATTGTAGGTTCAGAAGTACACTAACGTTTTATAATCTGAATTTGATCTAAGATTTGTTGTGCTTTATCTGGAGAAACTGGAATTTGGGCTTTATTCTCTAATTCAATACTTCCACCATCTGATTTATTGAAAGCTGTTACAAAGTTGAAGTTTACGACATACGATTTATGAATACGCAAAAATCTAGAATCAGAACATAAAATGTCTTCAAAATTCTTTAAGTTTCGGCTAACCAATTGTTTGTTGCCATCGCTACAAAACACTTCTGAATAAGCGCCTTCACCTTTGATGTACATGATTTTATCGGTGTCTAAAAATAGTAATGTATTTCCAGATGGAACGGCTATTTTTGTTAAGGTTTCTTGTTGCAAGTTTTCTTTAAAAGCTCTGAAATTTTCAAAACGTTGTTTTTGTTTGGCAACGCGTTCAACGGCTTCGGCTAATTCTTCAGGAATTATAGGCTTTAATAAATAATCAACAGCAGAAAATTTGAATGCTTTCAAAGCATATTCGTTATAAGCAGTTGTGAAAATAATTGAAAAATTAACTTCGTTTTCATCAAAAAAATCTAATAATTCTAAGCCGCTATGTCCTGGCATTTCAATGTCTAATAAAACAATATCGGGTTGATGCTTTCTGATGGCTTTTACGCCTTCGGGCAAGTTTTCGCATTCAGCAACTATAGTAACTTGAGGGCAATATTCTTGTAAAAGTAACGATAAGGAAACTCGGGCTCTTTTTTCGTCGTCTATAATAATGGCTTTCATTTTAATACGTAATAGGAATTTCTATAATTACTTTTGTGCCTAAAGATTGCTCATTTTTATTGAATTTATCTTCAAAATTAATGGCAATGTTTTTTTGCTTGTATTGATTCAGTAGGGCAATTCGATTTTGCATGGCTTCGGTAGCAAACGACAAATGATCTTTGTTTTTTATGGCATTTAATTCGGCGCTTTTTTGACGTCCAATTCCGTTATCATCAATTGTGATTTTTAAAGAATCTAATATGCGTTCAAAATCGATAGTCAGCTTTTTTTCTCCTTTTTTATGTAGTAAGCCATGTTTAACGGCATTTTCTACATATGGTTGCAACAGCATCGAAGGAATTTTGATGTTTTCAATGTCAATACCATAGGCGATGTTAATTTCGTAGCTAAAATCTTCATCAAAACGTGCTTTTTCAATATCTAAATACAAACCTAAAGTCTTAATTTCATCAGAAAGCGTAATGTTTTCTTTTTCACTCATTTCCAAAATAGTTCGGGTCAATGTTGAAAATTTTGACAAATAAGAAACGGCCTGCTTCTTATCATTAGATAAAATATAAGATTGAATAGTGTTTAGCGCATTGTAAAAGAAATGTGGATTCATTTGCGACTTGATTGCTTTTAATTTCGATTGGTTCAAATTCTTTTCTAAATTGACTTTGTCTAATAAAAGCTGATTTTTCTTTTCTATTTTTTGAATTTGATATTTGTAAAACGTATACAATAGCGCTATAAGAATTAAACTAATGTAAATCAAGAAAAAGGTATTCAGCCAAAAAGGTTTGTTGATTTTAAAATCGATTTGCTTTATTTTAGTTTCATAATTGGCATCGATTTTTAAAAACAATTTGTAATTTCCTGGTGAAAGCGATGATAAAATAAGATTTTTATTATCGGCATCTAAACGATTCCAATTGCCATCATTTATTTTGTATAAGACGCTCTTTTTTTCGTTTGGAATAAAAGAAAGCACCGAAAAGTTTACGGTTATATCATTTTGATTGTATTCTAACTCGTTTAAATTGTTCTCTTTTTGGAGAATTCCGTTAACTTTAATTTCATTAATGATTAATTCAGGTTTTGCAAACTCTTTATTTTTAAATTTATTCTTAACGATGATTCCTTTTGAAGTTGCAAAATAAATTTTGTCTTTAACTATGGCAACATCGGTAACTTCTAAATCGCTAGTTAAAGGTAAAATTTTACGATAATTGTTTTTAATTAAGTTGTATTCAATGATGCCGTTTGTCGTAAAGATGAAAATAGAATTTTCCTGAATTTTAAATTTGGTAAAGCGTTCTTTTAGATGTTTTTCAAATATAGAAACTTTTGTTACGCTGTTTTTGGAATCAATTTTATACAATTCTTCGCTTGTAGATAAAGCATAAACAACATTGTTATAGGATTGTAAATTAGTAATGTAAAGCGGTTTGTTTTGGAATTTTATTTCGTTAACTCCGTTTGAATTCACAAACTTTAAACCCATATTAGTTGCGTAATAAATGCAATTATTTTCAGGATTAAATGCGGTAGACTTTCCGTTTGATTTTATTAAAGCACTTTCGTTAAAATTTGTAGGAGTGTTTAAGTTTTTACTATGTAAATTATCCCATTTGCTTTTTTTGTTGCTGACTTTAAATAATCCACATAATCCACTCGCGGCATATGAATAATAGGTTTCATCAATTTTTTTGATGTCCTTAATAGCGAAAGATCGCTCTTTTAGGACAACATTTTGATTGTTTAAAATTTTAAATTTAGATGATGTGAAATAAATGTTTTTATCTTTTTCATTACCAATAATTTGATTTATTGGATGGTTACTGTTGTTTTTGTAGACAGTATTTACTGATAAATCGTTTAATTGTAATCCAAAAATAAGATCGTTTTCAGTCCCTATTAAAAGTTGGTTTTCGTAAGGTGAAAAAATAGTTGGTTTTGGGTCTAATGGTATAAAATTATTTTTAAAATCTTGAATAAATAACAAACCACTATTGATAGTTGAAATCCAATAATTTTTTTGTTTGTCTTTAAAAATATAGGAAACATTAAACTCGGAAAAGTAAGTTGTTGCTTTTTCATTTTCATATTTTATAATTCCGTTTGGAGTACATAACCACGGAGCATTATCAATTATTACCAAATTTTGTATGAAATCAAAAGAGCTATTGAACTTCTTTTTTGAAAGCTGATTTTCCTTGTAGGTGTAATAATAATTTGAAAATTTTGAAACAATAAAAAATTCATTATTTAATTCTTGAACAATTGGTACTTCAAGTGTTTTTCTGAAATCTTCAGTTAGAGGATAGGTTTTTATTTTATTTGGATAGTCAATTTCGTAAATATGCTCTCCTACAAAGTAAAATTTTGAATTGGAAGTATAGGTAGCTCTAACATATTCGTCTTTAAAATGATAGGTGTAAACCAATTGTAATGTTTTTAAATCATAAACGGCTACACTTTTAGTTTGAATTAAAAAAAGTTTGTCTTTAATTATACCATATTTTATATAACCAATAGATTCTTTTTGAGGTAAATTTTTTAACTCACCATTTTCTACATAATATAAGTACCCATCAAAGTTACAATACCAAATTCTTCCAAAGCTGTCTTCGTTTATACACGAACCCGATTTTGATGTTTGATTATCAGAAGTAAAGGTTTTAAAAACGCTTCCATCATAACGGCACAATCCTTTCCCAGTTGCAAACCACATGAACCCCTTACTGTCTTGAAAAATATCATAAACACTATTAGAAGGTAGGCCGTTTGTTCTATCAATACTATAGTAATAGGGGTTTTGCCCAAAAGTTATTTGGGAAAAAAGTAACAACAATATGATTTTTAGAAACTTCAACTGATACTGATTTATAACAAATATAGGAAATAAAGGAATATAGAATAAACTCAGTTAATGAAACCCTCTTTTTAATTAACGAAATCTATTTTAGTTGTTTTTTCTATGGTTTTTCGTTAACTGAAAAAGGGATTTGGTAAACTCAATAAAAATTCAAGATAGGATTCGGAATACTTTTGAACCAAACTTTAAAATCACCTCTTTATGAAAACAAGATTACTCATTATTTTATTTTTTGTTTCTTTTGCAAATTATGCTCAAATTAATGCTTCAGAAAATTTTAATTCTTTAAGTGTTATACCACCAACCTGGACATCACAAAATTTCTTTATTTACACAGGTGCAGAAAATTGCGATGGTACACAAGTGCCAAAAGCAACAATTTATGGTTCTTCAAATATTGCAACCTTAACCAGTCCATCTTATGTTTCTGATGGAAATCAAATTAGTGTTAGTATAAAATACAAAGCTATTCTTGCTTCTTCATTTAGTGGACAGGTATCTGTGGCTTATGAAGTTAATAATTCTAATAGTTGGGTCCCATTATTTTCAGACAGCTTTTTTGATGCAACATGTAGAGATTTAGTAGGCTACATTAGTCCAAATGTTGTTGCTGCAGGTTCATCTGTTAGATTTAGATTTTCTGCAATTCGTAATGCTGGTCAAGCCGATATTTTATTCGATAATTTTGCGGCAATTCAAAGCACACCAACTTTATTAACAGAATATACTTTTGATAATGTCTTGCATAATACTGCTGGGAATAATCCTTTTGGTGGAAGTACTCTTTATAATTTTACAAATGATAGAAACGGTAATCTAAATAGAGCAATTGTTTTACCTTCAAGTACAGCTGGGTTAAGTGCAAATATTCCTTCACAATTACTTCCAACAGGTAACGATAGAAGAACGATATCTGTATGGTATAGCATAAATACTTCGTCGCCAAGTTTTACAGGAATTTTTACTTATGGTGATAATAACGTTGGTTCACGCTTCGGAGTATATTTAGGTCCGTCAGGAAATCCATATTTTCAGCGTAGTGGTACTGATATTAATTTCTTTGGAAATTATCCAGCATATAACTGGTATCATCTGGTAGTAAGCTATGACAAAACCAATGTAAAAATGTATGTTAACGGTATTTTACTTGGAACTCAGCCAACTACTATTAGCACAGCTTTCTCCTCTTTTTCTATTGCAAACAGCGCTAGTGCACAACTTACTTTAATCGATGATTTAAAAATATATGATGGCCCGCTTACAAATGAACAAGTATTAAGTTTGTATACCAACAACACGATTTTGTCATCTTCAAATTTCTCTCAAAACAATTTAGCTGTAAAATTATATCCAAACCCAGTTCGAGATATCCTAAATATTGAAATCGAAAATGATATTCAATCTATAGAAATCTACAATATCCAAGGGCAAAAAGTACTTTCATCTAATCAAAAACAAATCAATGTTTCTGATTTAGCTACCGGAATGTATATGGTAAGAATTCAAGATATCGATAACAATATCGCGACAAGAAAAATTGTAATCAAGTAGTTAGTTTTTTTGTTTTAGATTTAGGCGTTGTCCAGTAAACAAAGGGTTTTGTAAAATAAACCGCTTTTTACTTGACAACGCCTATTTCATAATCGTATATTTGCATACTAATTTTTTGTGTTTGATGAAAAGCAATTCTTAAACACTTAAACTTTTAAACACTTAAACAATTTCAAATGAAATTATCTCATTTCAGTTTCAATTTACCAAATGAATTATTAGCTGAGTTTCCAACGGAAAACCGTGACGAATCTCGTTTAATGGTGGTTAACAGAAAAACCAATACTATCGAACACAAATTATTTAAAGACGTTATCGATTATTTTGATGATGGCGATGTAATGGTGTTAAATAATACAAAAGTTTTTCCAGCACGTTTATACGGAAATAAAGAAAAAACGGGAGCTCGTATAGAAGTTTTCTTATTAAGAGAATTAAATGCAGAACAACGTTTATGGGATGTTTTAGTAGATCCAGCACGTAAAATTCGTATCGGAAATAAATTATACTTTGGTGATGACGATTCGTTAGTAGCTGAGGTAATTGATAATACAACTTCTCGTGGAAGAACATTACGTTTCTTATACGATGGTTCTTATGAAGAATTCAGAGAAAAATTAGTTGAATTAGGGGAAACTCCAATTCCAAAATACATTGAAAGAGAAGTTACTCCAGAAGATGCAGAACGTTACCAAACCATTTACGCAAAAGTAGAAGGAGCAGTAGCTGCACCAACAGCGGGTTTACACTTTTCTAAACACTTATTAAAACGTTTAGAAATTAAAGGTGTCGATTTTGCTGAGGTTACGTTACACGTAGGTTTAGGAACTTTCAATCCAGTTGAGGTAGAAGATTTATCAAAACACAAAATGGATTCGGAAGAAATGATTATTTCTCAAGAAGCTTGTGATATTGTAAATAACGCAAAAGCTAAAAAGAAAAAAGTGTGTTGTGTAGGAACTACCGCAATGAGAGCTATGGAAAGTTCGGTTTCATCTCAAAGAACTCTAAATCCTTATACAGGTTGGACTAATAAATTTATTTATCCACCTTACGATTTTAGTCTTGCAGATTGCATGATTACTAATTTCCACACACCAAAATCAACTTTATTAATGATGATTTCTGCTTTTTGTGGTCACGATTTAATGAAGAAAGCTTACGAAGAAGCAATTAAAGAAAAATATCGTTTTTATTCTTACGGAGACGCGATGTTAATCATATAATTTTTAAGAATCTCAATCGAAAGGTTGAGATTTTTTATTTTAACAGGTTTCTATTTTTTCGCTTTGAAACTTTTACCTAATTTTACCATTCAAACAAAACATCCCAATGACATTTATAAATACTCGCGAATTTGCACAAAGTTTAGACGCTCAAGACGAATTAAGAAAATACAGAGATGAATTTCATTTTCCGCATGTAAACGGAAAACAAGTAATTTATTTTACAGGAAATTCTTTAGGATTACAACCTAAAAGAACCAAAACTTACGTTGATGAGGTAATGAACGATTGGGCAAATTTAGCAGTAGAAGGTCATTTTTATTCTGATAAACCTTGGTGGGATTACCAAGAACGTTTTGCATCGCCTTTAAGTGATATCGTAGGAGCAAAGCCTACCGAAGTGGGTGTAATGAACACCTTAACAGTGAATTTACACTTATTAATGGTGTCGTTTTACAATCCAACACCACATAAATATAAAATCATTTGTGAAGAAAAGGCGTTCCCAAGTGATCAATACATGTTTCAAAGTCAAGTAAAGTTTCACGGTTTTGATCCAAAAGATGCGATCGTTGAAATCAAACGCAGAGAAGGAGAAGCAAATATTCGTTTAGAAGATGTTTTAGCAAAAATTGAAGAAGTAGGAAGTGAATTGGCTTTAGTCTTAATTGGCGGAGTTAATTATTATACCGGACAAGTGTTTGATATGAAAACCATTACAGCTGCTGGTCAAAAACACGGAGCATACGTTGGTTGGGATTTAGCGCACGCTGCCGGAAATATCAAATTAGAGTTACACGATTGGAATGTAGACTTCGCCGCTTGGTGTAGTTATAAATACATGAATTCTGGACCCGGAAATGCCTCTGGATTCTTTGTTCACGAAAAACATCATAACGATAAAGAATTAAAGCGTTTTGCAGGTTGGTACGGACACAACAAAGAGCGCCGTTTTAAAATGGAACCTGATTTTGACCCTGTTCACGGAGCTGACGGTTGGCAAATTAGTAATTTACCTATTTTATCTTTAGCACCTTATTTAGCTTCTGTGGAGATGTTTGCAGAAGTAGGAATGGATAAATTAATTGCAAAACGAAATCTAATTACTTCTTATTTAGAATTTGTTTTACATGAAATCGACAAAGAATTAGAAGGCGCCGATTTTGAAATTTTAACACCTGCTAATCAAGAAGAACGCGGTTGTCAATTGTCAGTTTATCTTCACGGACAAGGAAGAGAATTGTTTGAAAAGCTAATGAAAAACGGAGTTATTACCGATTGGAGAGAGCCAAATGTGATTCGCTTAGCGCCAGCACCATTCTACTGTTCTTTTGAAGATATGTACGAATTTGGACAAATATTGAAGAGGTTGATATTGGAGAAATAGCGTAAATTTAGTTTTACTAAAAAATGAGATTATCTCTATATATATTAACTTTTGTGTTTTTTGTAAGTTGTAAAACTTCAAGAACTCAAGTCGAATACCTTAATAAAACTGAAATTTCTGAATATCACGATAGCGGAGAAATTAAAAGCATTGGTACAATAGACGATTTTCATAAAGAATTTTATAATTTTAGAGTAGGATTTTGGAGAGAATTTTATAAAAATGGGAACTTAAAATCTGAAGGTAATTATAAACTAGATACTTATAAGCAATGTTGTACAGGTGGAATTTGTGATGGTTATTATAGTTATAAATATGGAGAGTGGAAATACTATCATGAAAATGGAAACTTAAAAGCTAAGGGTACATATAGAATTGGTAAAAAAAATAAAAAAACAAGTTGTGAAGGTGGTGATGAAATAAATTTTGGTTACATAACAGATACTTGGATTTTTTATGATGTTAATAGCAACAAAATAAAACCTTCTGAAAAGGACATTTTAGAAATCGAAAATAGTAGTTTTCTCGATGAATGGGATATGAAGAAAAATTAAAGATTACACAAATATTATTATTCGCTTAGTGCCAGTACCGTTCTATTGTTCTTTTGAAGATATGTACGAATTTGGACAAATATTAAAACAATCCATTTTAAGAAAATGATATTTTTTTAACATTTTTTTATGACTTTTGATATTTTTTTGGTTTATTTGTAATAACCTTAAAATCAAACTCATAAAAAATGAAAAAAACTTTACTTACAATTGTCTTCTCCATAATTGGGACGGCTCAATTTTTGTTTGCCCAGGTTTCTGATAAAGAAATCGAGGCTCGACAATGGATTAAATCCAATTTAAAAGAATTGAAAATCAATTCAGATTCTGATATTAATTTACGTTTTGTTCGTAAAAGTAAAACAGGTGAAACATTACGTTTTCAACAAATCGTGAATAATATTCCTGTTTTTGATACTGAAATTGTAATCCATTTTGATCCTTCAGGTCAAATTTCTTATACTGATCACAACATTACTAATGATCTAGTTCAGATTAATACAGTACCTCAAATTTCAAAAGAAAGAGCTGTTGAAGTGGCTGATAAAGAAATTGGCGTTTCTGGAATGGTTACCTTACAAGAAACAAATTTATTTGTTTACAATAAACTAGAAGCAACAAAATTAGTTTACAGAACTGTTACTAGTTTTGAAGAAAAACCAGGAACTTGGGAAGTTATTATTGATGCAATAAATGGAGATATTTTAAGTGTTAAAGATATCGCAATCTATTGTGGTTCTGAATGTACTACATCGCATCAGCACAATACAAACGCATCTGGAACTACAAAATATTTTATGCCAAAAGAAGCGAATACTACTTTAGCTTTTGAGACAGGAACGGCAATGGTATTCTTGTCAGATCCGCTTTCCGGAGCTGCTGTACCTTATGCAGGTAATTATGTTGATGGTAATGATGCTGATACTGCAGAATTAAACGCTCAAAGAGCTTTGGTAAATCTTCCTCAAGTTGATAATACAGCAGGAACTTATTTATTGAAAAGTTCATATGTTGAAATTAAAAATTTAGAAAACCCTAATAAAGGATTATTCACTCAAGCCAATCCAAACTTTTTATTTACAAGAAATCAAGATGGTTTTGAGGCAGCTAACGTTTTTTATCATACTGATAACAATTTAAGATACATCAACGAAACATTAGGAGTAACTTGTAGACCCTTAACAAATGGAGGCGTTTTATGGTACGACCCATCTGGTTTAAATGGTCAAGATAATTCTTATTATTCAGCTGGTCGTTTAGTTTTTGGTGAAGGTTGCGTGGATGATGCAGAAGATGGGGATGTGATTTGGCACGAATTAGGTCATGGTTTACATGATTGGATTACAGGAGGTTCATTGTCGCAAGTAAATGGATTAAGTGAAGGTAGTGGCGATTATTGGGCACAATCAAATAGTCGTTCTTTAAATCAATGGGCAACAACAGATGCAGCTTATCATTGGATGTTCAATTGGGATGGTCATAACGCTTGTTGGGGAGGAAGAACAACTAATTATGGTTCAATATATCCAGGAGGTTTAGTGAATCAAATTCATACTGATGGTCAAATTTGGGCAACGGTTAATATGAAAATTTGGGATGTATTAGGAAGAACAAAAACAGATACTGCTTTTTTAGAAGGATTAGGTTTGACTAATAGCTCAACAAATCAACAAAATGCAGCTATTGCTGTAAGACAAGCTGCAATTGATATGAACTACAGTTGTGCTGATGTTAAAGTAATGACTGAAAAATATACAGCAGCAGGTTATGTAATGCCGCCAATTGATTTAAGAATTAATTGTCCAGGGATTCAAACCGTAACGGCTGATGGTTTAGGTAATTATACAGTTCCTAGTTTTGCTAGTTTAGCAAACGCAATCAATTCAAATTGTGATGCAGTTGTTACTCAAAGTCCAGCTGTTGGATCTGTTGTTGGAGTAGGAACTCATGTTATTACAATGACTGCTACAAGCGGAACTTCTGTAAATTGTAATTTCAATTTAGTGGTTCAAGCAAGTTTAGGAGTTGATGATGTTGTTAAAAACACATTCAGTATTTATCCAAATCCAGCTTCAACTTCTATTACAATCATTGGCGATAATTTCGAAAATGAAGAAATTGAAATTTATAATATGTTAGGACAAAGAGTAATAGGTAAAATTCTTATCACAAATGAAGCTACAGTTGATATTTCTAATTTAGCAAATGGTGTTTACATGGTTTATTTTATGAATACAAAAGCATCTCATAAGTTTGTAAAACAATAAGAAATTTTAAATAAATTGAAAAGCCGAGCATTCTTGTTCGGCTTTTTTTGTTAAATAAACTATCTTTGTATAGAATAACAGTATTACATGAAATCATGACGAAAGAACAAATTTTAGAAAATTTTGACCCTTCTCAACCAGGGTTAGCCGATGCTACTATTTTTGGTTTGCCATTTTCGGCAGAGCAAAGTGAAATCATTGTAATTCCTGTGCCTTGGGAAGTTACGGTGAGTTATGGTTCGGGAGCTTCTAAAGGTCCAGATGCGGTTTTAGATGCTTCTTTTCAAGTAGATTTGAATCACCAAGAATTTCCAGAATTATGGAAATTAGGTATTTATTTAGATAAAGCCCCAAAAGAGTTAAAAAAGAAATCAAAAAAATATAAGAAACAAGCTGCTCCTATTATCAAAGCATTGGAAAGCGGAATGATTTTAGATCATCATCCATCTTTGACTAAAGATTTAGAAGAAATCAATTATGCTTGTTCTGATATGGTAGAAGCCGTTCGTGAGCAAACGCTTAATNNGCTTAATTGGATGAACAAAGGTAAAAAAGTAGTGCTTTTAGGTGGAGATCACTCAACTCCATTAGGCTATTATCAAGCTTTAGCAACCAAATATGAAAACTTCGGAATCTTACATTTAGATGCGCACATGGATTTACGTATTGCTTATGAAGGATTCACGTATTCACATGCTTCTATCATGTACAATGCCTTACAAATTCCTCAAATTTCTAAAATTGTACAAGTAGGAATTCGCGATTTCTGTGAGCAAGAAGTGGAAGTAGCTTTAAGCGATAGAGTTTTAGTTCACACTGATAGCGATTTAAAACAAGAAGCATTTGAAGGAAAAACTTGGCAACAACAATGTGACCAAATTATCGCTTCGTTACCAGAAAAAGTTTGTATTTCGTTTGATATTGACGGGATGTATCCTTGGTATTGTCCTAACACAGGAACTCCAGTTCCGGGTGGATTTTCATTTGAGCAAGCCGCTTATTTGTTCAACCGTTTAGCGGAAACCAACAAAGAAATCATCGGATTTGATTTAGTTGAGGTTGCACCAGGTGATGACGATTGGGATGGAAACGTAGGAGCAAGAATGTTGTTCCACATGTGTGGTGTTTTTGCCAAATCTCAAAAAATGAATGTGGGAAATAAGATTAAGTTTAATAAGTAAAATTTAATTTATGACTACAAGAAACTGGACTTGTTTCAGTTTCTTGTAGTTTTTTAAAAGATATTCTATGGCTATTGATACTTTAAAAAATACTGATCCGCTTGACATAGAAGATTTAATTCTTAAAATTGAAAAATCATTTGGTATTGAATTTTCAGAAAATGAACTTTCACAAAGGACATTTGGCGAACTTTGTGATTATATTATAAATAAAATTGAACTTAAAAACATAGATAACTGCACAACTCAGCAAGCATTTTATAAGTTGCGAGAAGCAATTTCTATAAAATTGTTTATTGAAAAAGAAAAAATAAAACCTAGTTTAAATCTTAATGAGATTTTCCCCAAGTCAAATAGAACAGAAAATGTAAAAAAGGTTGAAAACTATCTTGATTTTAAACTTAATGTTTTAGAAATTCCTAATTGGATTATTGGTATACAGACTATTATTATATTAGGTTCAATTATCGTATTGTTTATAGATTGGAAAATCAGTTTTTGTGGAATTTTAATATCTACATTATTTTTTTTAATTTCAAAAAAAATAGAAAAAGATTTAAATGTGAAAACAGTAGGTGATTTAGTTTATAAAATGACAAAGGAAAATTATGTAAAATCTAGGCGAAATCAAGAAACTTACAATAAAAAGGAAATTGAAAATTTATTAATTGATTGGTTTAGTAAAGAATTGTATTTAGAAAAAAGCCAGTTAAGTAGAGAAGCTGAATTTATTTAATTTACAAACTCCCCATATCCTCCAAAATCGAAATCGCTTTTTCTTTCGTTGCGGCTAATTCTTCGGGTTTCATTTTTCTTAGTAAGGCTAACATCATGCTCATTCTTTGATTATTGGCAAAATGGTGTTTTTTCTCATCTAAAAAATGCCAATACAAACTGTTAAACGGACACGCTTTTTCGCCCAATTTCTCTTTTACTTTGTAATGGCAACCGCCACAGTAATTACTCATTTTATTAATGTAACTTCCCGAAGAAACGTAAGGTTTAGTCGCCACAATGCCACCATCTGCATATTGACTCATACCTCGTGTGTTTGGCATTTCAACCCATTCAATCGCATCGATGTAAACGCCTAAATACCAAGCGTCAACTTCATCAGGATGTAATTGTGCTAATAACGAAAAATTTCCAATCACCATCAAACGCTGAATATGATGGACATAAGCTTCCAATAAACTTTGAGAAATCGAATGTTGCATGCATTTCATTTTGGTTTTTCCGGTCCAAAAGAATTCAGGAAGTGGATTGTAGTTTTCTAATGTGTTCATTTGGGCATAATTTGGCATTTCTTTCCAATAAATTCCTCTGACATATTCGCGCCAACCAATAATTTGTCGGACAAAACCTTCTACTTGCGCCAATTCAATGGTTTCTTGATTTTGATAATAATACGAAATCACAGCATCAACGACTTCTTTCGGGCTAATCATTTTAGAATTCATCGCAAAAGACAAACGCGAATGAAACAGAAATTTATGTCCAGAAAACAACGAATCTTGATACGTTCCAAAATGTGCCAACAAATGCGCACAGAAATAGTTAATCAATTGCAAACTTTCGTTTCTTGAAGTTGGCCAATTGAAATTTTTGACATCAATACTTCCAAAAGTGGTAATGTTTTGACTTTTAATTTCGGCAATAATTTCACTCACATTTTGATGAAATTCCAAAGGAAACGGAATCGGAACTTCGTTTTTATATTGGTTACGGTTATTGTGGTCAAAATTCCATTTTCCGTCTAACGGTTGATCACCAACCATCAAAATATGATGTTTTTTTCGCATCATGCGATAGAAGCTTTCCATCAAAAGTTGCTTTTTCCCTTTGAAAAAATCCGCTAATTCATTTCTAGAAGTATAAAAATGTTCCGAATCTACTGCTTTTGTTGGAATAGAAAGTTTTTTGCAAATGGATTTCAATTGTTCATCCAAACGATATTCATCAGGAAATTGGTATTCAAATTGCTCGATTTTATTCTTCTTTACCAAATCCAAAATCAATTGTTCTAAATTATGAGGATTATTTGAATCTGAAATTTTATAATAAACAACTTGATGACTTTTATTAATCAATTCCTCCGAAAAATTTCGCATGGAAAGAAAAAACGCCACGACTTTTTGAATATGATGTTTCACATAATCGGTTTCCTGACGCATTTCTGCCATCACATACATCACATTCGGATTGACTTCATCAAACCAAGAATGTTCCGAATTGAGTTGGTCGCCCAAAAGTAATCGAAGTGTTTTCATTTAAAATAATTCTGGAATTAACCACATTTTCTGAAATTTACCATCGCCATCATACATTTCTGCTTGGCGTTTGATGTTGAATTTTCTATCTCTTGGATCGTTACCAGCACCAGCGTTGTACATCCAATTACCATAATTGCTGTGCACATCGTAATCAATTAGCATGCTTTCAAAATACGCTGCACCAATGCGCCAATCTTGTTCCCATTCTTTTGCCCAATGACTCGCCACATTTTGACGACCACGATTGCTCATCCAGCCTGTTTTTTGTAGTTCAATCATGTTGGCATTTACGAAATGTTCAGGCGTGGTGCCATTTGTCCATTGGTTGAAAGCTTTTGAATTTTGATTCCAATGGTATTCTTTTTGTAAAATGCCGTTCAATTGGAAAATTTTGTTGCCGTGTTTCAGCGAAATGTATTTGAAATAATCACGCCAAATCAACTCGAAAATTAACCAATACGTATCTTCGTTTTTGACTACTTTTTTCTCAAATTGGTGCACTTCCCAGTAAATCATTCGTGCCGAAATACTTCCATTTGCCAACCAAGCTGAAAGCTTCGAACTGTAATCTTTTCCAACTAAACCATTACGAGTTTTCTTGTAAACCGCTAGTTTTTTGGTGTCCCAAAAGTATTCTTTGATTCTTTTTTTAGCTTGATTTTCGCCACCTTTAAAAGGAAAAGCCGTTTTATTTGGCTGCTTGAAATCTTCAAATCCTAAATCTTCTAGAGTTGGAATATTAGTTTTTTCTTCAATTACATTAGAAATTGGTTTTGCTGAAATGGCAACGGTTGGTCGCACTCGAATTTTCTTTTCCAATTGCTTTCTAAATTCCGTAAAAACTTCTGGAATTTTCTCCCAATCTTCATACGGAACATCATCAGGATGAAATAAAAATTGGTCGTAATACGTTTTCCAATTCACCGCTGGAATCAAATTTCGCACTTCAGTTTCAACATCAACTTCTTCTTGCGTCCATTCGTTTTGAATATAAATTGTGTCTATTTGATTTTTAGCTGCTAATTCTGGAATCAACTGTTCTGGATAACCGTAATAAACTAACAACGAGATATTTTTCTCAGTTAAATTTTGTTGTAATTCGGTTAAAGTTTCTAAAAGAAATTGCGTTCTAAATTTTTCTGTTTTCTTAAAACCATATTGAGTTGTTTCGAAATGTCTTGGATCTAAACAGTAAATACCAATTACTTTTTCATTTTCTCTACAAGCATTGTACAACGAATGATTGTCAATCGTGCGCAAATCGTTTCTAAACCATACTAATCCGTTCATGCTATTTGTTTTTATTCATTCTGCATTTATCACTACAATACATTACTTCTTCCCAGTTTTTCTCCCATTTTTTTCGCCAAGAAAAAGGACGTTGACAGGTTTTACAGATTTTTTTGGGAAGATTTAATTTTTTATGCGCCATTATAACATGGAAGTTGATGGTTTATCTGGTCGTGCATAATGAAATCTGTCTGCTAATTTTGGAACAGCATAACCATCTAAACCGTTTATGGCGATTACATTTCCTCTGTCCAATTGCATCCAATTATCATCATGAAATAGTTTTTCATCAGCATAAATAGTCTCAACCGAAGCGATGATATGAATACAATCGTTTTCTTCAATTTTGTATTCGTTCACAAATTTACAAAGTAATTGTACCGGACTTCCTTTTACGAAAGGTACTTTGTGATTGTCAATGAATTCAGGTTCTAAATTCGTTTTATCAAATTCCGAAATGTGTTCTTCATAACTTGAAGACGTATGATGAGCATCAGCAATCATTTCTTCTGTAATGTGGTTTACTGTGAAGAATCCGGATTCTTTTATGTTTTTATAAGTGTCTCTTGGAACTGTCGTAGGTCTTAAAATGAATCCCAATAAAGGTGGTTCGCTTCCTAAATGGGTAACACTACTAAATATAGCAACATTTAAAGTGCCATTTTCAGAACAAGTTCCTATTAAGTTGGCCGATTTGTAACCAGTAACACAATTTACTAAGTTCAATCTTGGTACTTTAGACATATAAAATAATTCGTCTTTCGTAATCTTTCGCATAGCAATTTTTTTATTCAAAGATACATTTTGTTTAACTAATATTAAAAATAATTAAACAAAAATAAATTTCAAAATGAAAAATCTGATAAAAGTCAGGTATTAAAATTTATTATTCCGTATTTTTGTAGTCCAAATTTTTACAAAAATTTCATGCAAACGCCACAAAAAATTGCTGTTGTAGGTTCTGGATTAGTAGGAACTTTATTGGCAATCTATTTAAAAAGAGCTGGACATACAGTACATGTTTACGACAGAAGTCCCGATATTAGAACGGTTGAGTTTTCGGGTCGTTCCATTAATTTGGTGATGTCAAATCGCGGTTGGAAAGCATTGGAAGATGTGGGTTTAGATGAGGAAATTAGAAAAATCGGAATTCCAGTTGATAAAAGAGCCATCCATTTACAAGATGGAAAACTAAATTATCAATATTACGGAAAAGAAGGTGAAGCCATTTTTTCTCTATCAAGAGGCGTTTTGAATAGAAAAATGGTGGATTTAGCTGAAGCTGAAGGAGTAGAATTTTTCTTTGAACGTAAAATTTGGGATGTAACCTTAGCCACAGCAACTTTGTGGGAAGGCGAAACCGAACAAGGCGATTGGACCGAGTTAAAATACGATAAAGTTTTTGGAGCCGATGGTGCTTTTTCGAGAATTAGACACAGAATGCAACGTCAATCGATGTTTGATTATTCGCAAGAATTCATGAAAATTGGTTACAAAGAATTGCACATTCCTGCTAATGCAGATGGTTCTCCAAAAATTGACATTCATTCCTTACACATTTGGCCAAGAGGCAATTTTATGTTGATGGGATTGGCTAATTTAGACAACTCGTTTACTTGTACTTTGTTTATGCCGATTGAAGGTGAAAATTCTTTTGAATCGTTAACCAACGAAGAAAAATTAGTTTCGTTTTTTGCGACTTATTTTCCTGATACTAAAGACGTAATTCCTGATTTAGTGCGCGATTTTTTTAGAAATCCGAATAGTTATTTGGCGATTATGAAATGTTTCCCTTGGACATTTAATGATAAAATTGCTTTAATTGGTGATTCAGCGCATGCGATTGTACCTTTCTACGGTCACGGAATGAATGCAGGTTTTGAAGATATTACCATTCTGAATGAATTAATGCAACAATATGGCGATGATTGGGATAGAATTTTCAAAGAATACGAAATTTCAAGAAAACCAAATGCAGACGCCATTGCTGAACTTTCCAGAAGAAATTTTGAAGAAATGAGTGCGAAAACTGCGGATGCAAATTTTTTATTGCAAAAGAAAATAGAAAAATGGTTTTCCGACAAACATCCAGAAAAATGGATGCCGTTATATAGTAGAGTAACTTTTAGTTTACAACCTTATTCAGAAGCCATGGCAATTGGAGATTTTCAAAATGAAATCATGCAACAAGTTTTGAAAATGGAGAATATTCAAGAAAATTGGAATTCAGAAGAAGTAGAGAATAAGATTTTAGAGTTATTAGAATAAAAAAAGAGGCAATTGCCTCTTTTTTTATTCTTCTCTATTTACCATTTCCATACTAAAAGCTGGCGTACAAATCGCCAAATATTCACAAGGTTCATCAAACGGATTTGAATATTGAACGCGGGTGTTTTTTTCAATTTTAATGGATTGACCTGCTTCTAAGACTATCGTTTCATCTTCAATAATAAATTGCTTTTTACCTCTAATGATATAAGTGTATTCGTCAAATTCAGGTGTTTGAAAAGGTTCGCTCCAACCTGGTGGTGCTATCATATGAGCAATCGAAATCGCTGAATTATTTGTGGTTGCCAATCCGTGATGTTCTTCAATTAATTTTCCATCAGTTGTTGGAACTACGAATGGCGCTTTTTGGATAAAATATTTTTTCATTTTGTTACTTCTTAAAAATAAAATAAACTGCCATTACTAAAAAACAAAATCCTACTGCGTGATTCCATTTGAAAGTTTCGTTCTTAAAGAAAACCATCGAGAAAATCACAAAGATTACTAAAGTGATTACTTCTTGAATCACTTTTAATTGCATTAATGAAAACGGACCACCATTGCCTTCGTAACCAATTTTATTAGCAGGAACTTGAAAGAAATATTCAAACAACGCTAATCCCCAACTGATTAAAACAATGGTGATTAATCCGGCATTCTCAAACCACTTTAATTCTTTAAACTTTAGATGACCATACCAAGCTAATGTCATAAAAACATTAGAAAGTATAAGTAATCCTATGGTAACAAAACCTTTCATTAACGTTTAAACATTTTCATTAATAAACCAAAAGCACCGCGAATAAAACTCGCACTTGTAACCACTTTAGTAATCGATTTTCCAATAACTTCTGTTGTGCTTGGTTCTTCTTTTGCTTTTCGGGTTGGTTTTTCTGCTTCTTGTTCGGCTGCGACTTCTTGCGCTTCGGCAATTTTTTTGTTTAATAATTCGTAAGCACTTTCACGATCTAAAACCTCATTATATTTCTTCGCTAATTTCGATTTTGCAATACTCGCTTCAATTTCACTTTCAGTTAAAACATCCATTCTACTCATTGGAGCTCGCATCATCGTAGCCACTAATGGAGTTGGTGTTCCTTTTTCGCTTAATGCTGTTACGAATGCTTCTCCAATTCCTAACGAAGTTAACACTT
>DNNO01000044.1 GCA_003497625.1 Flavobacterium sp.
ACCATTGCAACAATTTTACCTTGTGCTTGTAATTCTTTTACAAAATCGGCTTTGTCTTTTGGAAGTACTTCACCTTTGAAACTTGAAATTCCTGTTTTTTCAGCAATAGCTTTAGCAGTATTAAAATTATCTCCTGTTAACATATGGACTTCAATACCCATTTTTTGTAATTCCTTAATTGCTTCAATAGAAGTTTCTTTAATCTCATCTGCTATAGCTAAAACTGCTAAAGCTTTTTTGTCATCCGCAAACCATATAACTGTTTTTGCTTCATGCAACCATTTATCTGCTTGTTCCTNNAATAATTGATATCCTTATAATTTGCTTTAACACCTTTACCTGTTAGACTTTCAATATGATGTATTTGAACCGTATTTATATCTTTTAGATAATTTACAACGGCTTCAGCTAATGGATGCTCAGATTGTTTTTCAATACTTAATAATATTTGTTTAGAACTATTATTTTCTTCTGCCCAAATCATATCGGTTACTGTTGGCTTACCTTTGGTAATTGTACCTGTTTTATCTA
This sequence comes from Flavobacterium sp., assembly GCA_003497625.1. Classification (GTDB taxonomy): domain Bacteria; phylum Bacteroidota; class Bacteroidia; order Flavobacteriales; family Flavobacteriaceae; genus Flavobacterium. Next base: position 532 of record DNNO01000044.1, read on the forward strand.
AAATAATGGCATTGATTTTTTTAGCTAACTCCAAGCTCTCTGCATCTTTGATTAGAATTCCTTCCTCTGCACCTTTTCCTACACCTACCATGATGGCTGTGGGTGTGGCTAATCCTAAAGCACATGGACATGCAATTACTAAAACTGTCACTAAAGCTAGCAATCCTTGTGTGAATCCGTTTTCACCACCCCAAATTATCCAGGCAATAAGCGATAGTAAGGCAATCCCGATGACAATTGGAACAAATATACCAGCAATTTTATCCACCAATTTCTGCACTGGAGCTTTACTGCCTTGTGCTTCTTGAACCATTTTGATGATTTGAGCCAGCATAGTATCTGAACCAATTTTTTCAGCTTTAAACTGGAAACTTCCTTTTTGATTGATTGTTCCTGAAAAAACTTTATCATTTACTTCCTTTTTAACTGCTAATGGTTCTCCACTTAACATACTTTCATCTACAAAAGAACTTCCTTGTATCACCATTCCATCAACCGCTACTTTATCTCCTGGCTTAACTATGATGGTCATTCCAACTTCAACTTGTTCAATAGGTAATGCTATTTGATTCTGTTCAGCATCTATTACGTTAACGGTTTTGGGTTGTAAGCCGATTAACTTCTTAATTGCTGAAGATGTATTTCCTTTAGCATTCTCTTCCAGTAACTTACCTAATAAAATAAAAGCAATTACCACTGCTGCAGATTCAAAATAAACATGAGCGTGTAATCCTTTTGAATGCCAATAATCTGGAAAAAGGGTATTGAATACACTAAATATATAAGCAACACCTGTACTTAATGCAACTAGTGTGTCCATATTGGCAGACCCATGTTTAGTTTGCTTCCAAGCATTTATAAAAAAATCTTTACCAAAACCTAAAATTACAGGAGTTGATAACACCCACATAACGTAATTGGCGTAAGGAATATCCATAAAAAACATGGCTATAATTACTAGTGGTAATGTCAAAAAAACAGCTCCAATTGTTTTCTTTTTTAGTAAATTATATTTTTTTTGGTGAAGCTCTTCTAAAGTTTCAGAATTTTCATTTCCTTCCTCAATAAATAAATCATAACCTATGCTTTGAACTGCTTGACGCATTTGATTTACTGTAACTAAACTCGGAATATATTCAACTGTTAAAGTGGCTGCTGCATAATTAACTTGTGATGAAACAACACCAGGTAAAAATTTTACGATACTTTCTGTACTAATCGCACATGAAGCACAAGTCATTTGAAGCACCGGAATAGTCTTTTTTATTGTTGTTACTTCATATCCTAAATCACGAATAGTTTTTACAATATTCGGAATAACTTCTTCAGGTTTATCTGTTTCAATAACTGCTCGATTGTTATTTAACTCTACAGTATGATTTGTAATGTTCTTTACTGACTGTATACCTTTATCAACTATTAAAGCACAGTGCTCACTCTCAACATTTTCAAGAGGAATGTAAATCTGTTTTCTTGTTTCAGTTTTCATCTTTATAAGTTTTATTGGTACAAAGTTCTGATGATTTGCTTAAGTTGACTTGTATAATTATGGAAATGATTTACACTATTTATAATTTATCGATTTGCGTTCGTTTAGCTTCTTTTATTTGTTTGAAATGCGTTGGTGTAAAACCAGTTATTTTTTTAAATTGGTTACTTAAATGTGCTACACTACTGTAATTAAGTAAATCAGCAATTTCACTAAAACTTAATTCATCATAAATAATAAGCTCTTTAACTTTTTCAATTTTTAGATTTATAAAATACTTTTCTATACTAACACCTTCAATCTCTGAAAATAAATTACTTAGTTTACTGTAATCTTGATTTAGGTTTTCTGAGAGAAATATCGATAGATTTTTATCTAAATCTGCATTTTTATTTTGAACTAAATCAATTAATTTATTTTTGATAAGTTCAATTATTCGACTTCTTTTATCATCAATTACTTCAAAACCAAACTTCTCAAGATTTAATTTAATATCCTTTTTTTGAATATCTGTAATCTCTTGATTCAGTTCAATTTCTCCTAATTCAACTTTTACTAGTGAATAGCCTAAATTTTCGATTTCATTTTTAACGACCATTTTACAACGATCGCAAACCATATTTTTAATATAGAGTTTCATTGCCTTTTTATGTTAGAATGTCTTTTTCAAACTACCACAACTCAACATTTCAGCACCATAATAAGGGTTTTTAATTTCCTTAACCTCACTTATCCAAATAGCTCCTTTACCATCATTTGCCATGGGACAGAAATCTTGATATAGTTTTTGCTTTGAACCAAAGGTTATGATTAAATCATTAATGTTATTACTTAGCATAATAAAATGCTCTCTTTGATTATGAATTTTGCCAGAATTATCTCCGATATGCTTTGCATGAACGCTACCCTTTTCTAGTATACTCAAAAGTTCATTTTTTAATTTTGTATCAAGAGAAGAAGTATCAGTACTATTAAATGTTTTTAATAAACTTTTTCCTGCTATAGCAGCTGCTTTACTATCATCTTTTGTCAAAGCATTTTTAAGTTTTAAATAGTTAGCAATAATTTCTGATGTTGAAAATTGTTTTGTTGATTCTTGAGAAACTTCCGTCTTTTCCTGAACATTTTGAGCTTCAACTGTTGTTGTATCTTTATGTTCGTGTAAACCATCATTGTGACTATATGTTGCTTCTTTTTGTGGTACAAGCTCCGTTAATTCCATTCCACATTTTGAACACTCTTCACCCTTTTTTCCTGTAATTTCTGGATGCATAGAACAAGCATACAATTCGTTCGAAGTTGATTTTGTTTCTATACCATCTGTTTCTTTTGCTTTATGATTGCAAGAAGTTATTATAATTGCTAACAACGCTGTAATAAATAGTGTTTTCATGATAATTGATTTTTAAAATTAATTACTTTGCTTTTTTAAATTGAAGAAAGTATAATACAAATTAAAATACACTCCATTTGGCGCCGAACGCACCATTGAGCTCATTAACTCATGTCTGTAAGCTACATCTACTCTAGCCTGACTATTAAATATAAATTGGATTACAGGCACAACATCCAAATATGATTTACCGTTTTCGTTAATGGTTTGACCTGCAAATTCAACCATTAAATTGATATTGGTTTGTTTGAAACTAGTGTACTTTTTAGGGTACATTAATTTTCCAAAAGAAAGAGTGTAATTAGTGGCATTATCTCCTAATTCGTTTGGAAATGGATAATCTGGTTTGTTGTCAAAAGCTTTCTCAAAACTAATTGATGAACTAATTGCTAATTTTTTAATCAGTTTAGTAGCCACAATTCCAGATTCAAAACCCGTATTATGTCCCATGACTTCAATTTGTTCCTGATGTATGTCGGCATTATTGAAACTATATCTTCCAAAAGCTGCCAAGCGGAAATGACTATTTAAATCATCTGTAGAATAAAAACGATATTTGGCATAAAAGCTTCCTCCCTCTGTTACTAAATCATTACTTCTGTTACTCACAAAAGCAGATGCACGAACCATCAAATTTTTATTAATCCCATATGTAACTTCGGGCATCAGATGATAACTATATCCTGATTTAAATTCTTCTTTAAAACGTGATTGAAGAAGGTTAACACCTAATGAGTTTGCTGGAACATTACTAGCAGGATCTGTTATTAGAAACAACTCTTGACTTACACTCGTTTGAATAGTTAATAGAATAATTAGAATAAAAAACTTTCTCATTAGTTTAAAATTTTAATATGAAAATCATCTTCACTATTTGCAACATAAGTCGCAATTTCCTTGTATGATTTTGATAATTTTTTAAACTCTTTTTCTGTAACATAACCTTTATCTACTACTTGAAATTGAACAACTTCAGTAACACCTTTTTTGTCATTTACTAAAATGTAAGGACTTTTACTAATGGTTTCAGCTTTTGCAGTTATCACTAATGATCCAATAAAAAAACCTGCTTTTTCTACTTTTTCTTTAAATGTTTTTGGACTTAATTCATTTCCTTCTTTAAGAGTTACAGTAAACGTATTGGTATTTAAATCAGTTTCAACATTGGTAACTTCTGGTAATGCTTTAAGTTGTTTGTTAATCGCATTTGAACACATTGAGCAAGTTAAACCCGTTGCTCTAATTTCTGCTTTAACAATTTGTGCATTACTTTTTATTGAAAACATCAAAACGATTGATGCAATTACTAGATATACTTTATTTATTTTTTTCATTTTACTTTTCTATTAATTTAATTATTTCTTCTTCTGTTGGATTTTTTGCAATTAGAATACCTTCTGCATTGAATAAAAATTTCGATGGTAATTCCTCTACACCAAATTGTATTGCTGTTTCAGCATCAAAACCTTTTGAGTCTATCAATTGAGTAAATTTAATTTTATCTTTTTCAACAGCTTTTAGCCATTTATTAGTATCTGTATCGATTGATATTCCTATTATTTCTATTTTATCTGAACTAACTTCATTATGTAGTTTTACTAACTTTTTATTGCCTAATCTGCAAGGACCACACCATGATGCCCAAAAATCAATTAATACATATTTCCCTTTAAAAGATGTAATATTTATCTCTGTATTACTAGTACTTTTTAATGCTATTGATGGTATTGTATCTCCAACATCAATCTGTGCAGTGGCTATATTAGTAATTAAAAAAAATGCAAAAATTATTCTTCTCATTTTAGATTATTTAATAGTTTCTACCGTTTTTCCACAAGTTAACATCATTGAGCCGTAGTAAGGATTTTTTACTGCATTTTCTTTACTTAACCAATTTGCACCTTTACCATCATTGTACATAGGGCAATGTTGGAAATAAACTGGAACCTCATACTTTGCAACTTTTAATAATGAATAAATGTCTTTTGATAATGTTGTAAAGTGATTTCGTTGTTTATTAATATCTTTTGATTTTGAAATCAGTTCAGTATCTTTTTTAATTTGATTTACAACTTTCATCCAAACCATATGAACATCCATATCCAATTTGTCCATTTTAACATTGTTTATTGCAGTTAGTAATTCCTTTGAAGCAATTGAAGTTGTGTTACCATCAGAAGAAATCATAGCATCTTTTACCACAAAATAGTTATCAAAAACAACTTTAAGTTGGTTAACTTCTTGAAGTACCAACTTTGAAGTTTCATTGTGGTTTACATGATTATTATGGATTTCAGTAGTTTCTTCCACTTTGATTTCTTCTTTAACTGGAACTTTAGCAACTCTGTCATATTGACAACATCCATGAAGATTGTCATAGACATCATCTGGTGCAAGAAACTTATCACTATCATATCCTGCTAATGCTATTCTTTTTAGTATTTCGTCTGGATTAGTTTTAGTAGTATCATAAGTTAAAGTGGCCATCTTCGAATCTTGATCCCAATCTACTTTAGCTACTTTTTTGATATTTCCTGCATTTTCAATTTTGGTTTCGCACATTCCACAGTTTCCATAAATCTTAACTGTTTCTGTTTTTGCATTTTTAATTTGTGCATTGACAGCAATACTAAGCAATATAAAAGTTGCTAGCATTATATTTTTAAATGAATTTTTCATTTTAATAATGTATTAGTAATCAAAGTGAATTCCTTTGATAAGTTGATAAAAAAATAATGAATTTCAGTTTACAAGTCTATCTGCTTGAAATAATTAAAAATAAAAACGGAAAGTAAACTGATGATTAATCTGATAGCAAAATGCTATAAATTTGACACACTAATGGCTGTCAAAAAAAGAATTTAGCCTATTTTAGGTATTAGCCAAATAGAATGAAAACCATCTGAGATTGATGGTGCCGTGTATGAAAACTTAACTTTCTCTATTGAAGAATATTGAATAAAGTTAATTTTAAAAGTAATTTCTGGTATAAAAATGATTGAAGAAGAAGGACAAGTCATAGAACAACCACAATTTGCATGACCACAATCACCTTTACATCCCTTTTCATCTTTGCTTTCAGAACTGTCATTACTACAACAACATTTCTTTTCAGTTTTTTTAGATGAAACTTCTTTTTCACAAGAATGTTTTGAATTAGAGTTACCACAAGCCATAGCTGTACTAGGCATTAAAAACATGCCTAGTAAAACTATTAATATTATGTGATATTTTTTCATTTTTAATTTTAAAACATCACAAATGTATAAAAAATGAATTGTTGTTTGTATAAAATATTGTTAAATAGAGTTTTGGCAACTACGTCGATTTACATTGATTGAAAATTTATCTTTAAGTATTTTCATATCCTCACTAATTTTCTTGTCTAAAATCTTAGCGTAGTGCTGCGTTGTTTTTAGATTGGTATGTCCTAACATTTTACTTACTGTTTCAATTGGAACCCCATTACTCAGCGTAACTGTTGTAGCAAAAGTATGTCGTGCAATATGGAATGTTAGTTCTTTATTGATTCCGCAAACAGTTGCAATTTCCTTAAGGTAAGAATTCATTTTTTGGTTTGACAATATTGGAAGTATTGTGCCCTTATTTTTATTAACAGGATAATCAGAATATTTATCCACAATGTATTGAGCTGTTGGTAATAAAGGTATTTTGGAATTTGTATCGGTTTTTTGTCGGTTCTTGTTTATCCATTTATCCCCATCAATTCCTAAAACAATATTATCCGGTGTTAGTTGTTTCACATCTATATATGCTAATCCTGTAAAGCAGCTGAAAACAAATATATCACGAACTAGTTCCAAACGTTCTGAAACGAATTCTTTTTCCATCAAACTTTGAATTTCTTGTTCTGTCAAGAATTCACGTGTAACTTCTTTTACTTTTGATTTGTAGTTAGCAAATGGGTCCTTATTCAGCCATCCATTGGCCAAGCAAATGTTAATAATCTTGTGGAAGTTTTTAATATACTTTACAGCCGTATTGTTAGCACATTTTCTTTCTGTACGAAGATAGAATTCATACTCCGTAATAAAAGCATGATCTATTTTCTCAATATCAATATCAGAAACTCTGTATTTCCATTGAAGAAAGTCTTTAGTATGTTTCAGGGATGTTTCATAACGTTCTAGAGTTCCAGGAGCGTACTCGCTTCCAACCAACTCTTTAATTTTTCGGTTGTGTTCTGTAAAAATTGGGATTAGTAGGCGTTCGCGTTCTTTTATACCAAACAAACGATTTTTAAATTCATCGATGTTTAATGATACTCCATCTTTTAATAATTCGAATTGGATTTCGTTTATTCGATTTCGTGTAAAATCAAGTAAGTTATTTATTGAACGAGCTTCTTCTGAATTACCCTTCATTTTGCTTAATTCAGTTGACCATTTCGATGGCTCAATAAATTTTTTAGTACTGTACTCAAATCTTTTTCCTTCTATTGTTAATCGTACATAAATTGGTAATAATCCATTACCATTGGCTTTGGTTGATTTTGCATAAAAATGCAATGTAACTTTTGAATTCATTTTTGGTAACCTTTAAGTTATTAATTAATTTACTTTAAAGTTTGCCACAAATCAAGATGTTTGAAAATTGAAAAGGTTATTGAACAGCTTACCAATATTGGATTGGTTGAAATTCGCTGCAACTAATTTTTCAATTTAGCGAGACCCAAAAATCACTTTTTAATTAGGGTCTCGATGGGGTCTCTTGATTTTTGAAAAAGAATGAATATTTTGAAAGGTAGTAAAAACAAAAAACCTCGAAATTCCTAAGATTTTCGAGGTTTTGATAACTTTTGATAAGCTATTCCGCGGAGAAAGAGGGATTCGAACCCCCGGACCTGTTACAGTCAACAGTTTTCAAGACTGCCGCATTCGACCACTCTGCCATTTCTCCAATAAGTCGCGCACTACTTCCGTATTGCGAGTGCAAATATAGAACGATTTTTTATTTCTGCAAACGTTTTCAAAAGAAAAAAGTAAAAAAAACACACTTTCCACCTTACCCCTTTCCCAACCATTTGAATGTCAGTAAATAAATAAAACTGAAATTTTAAGAAAAATTTCAAATTCAACCACTTTCATTGCGCCCCTTGCGAAACCCCTTGCGCTCTTTGCGGTTAAATAAAACCAAAATTCAACATTCAAAACAAGCAAACACCCCTTAAAATCCTAATTCCCTCTAATCACTACTACTCTCATTGCTTTAATTAGAACTACTACTCCAACCGTTGCCTGAGGCTCTCGAAGGCAAAAGGTAATAAAAAATCCGCCACCATCAGCGCTCCGCCTAGGCGGACCCGTTTCATCCGCGTGCTAAACCAAGTGCAACGTTAAATACTCGTCCCAACAAAATCTATTATCTTTGTAAAAAAAACAATGCAATCCAAACTATTTTGCCTTGAAAGCGTTCCCGATGTCACTTCCCAAACATCCAGCATCATCCTACCCTCTTTAGAAAAACTAGCATTGCAATACAACATCACAAACGTTTACCAAACCTGTGATAGCATAGAAGGATTAGAAGAAAGCCTATCCACCCTACTCTACGAAGACCGAAACTTTCATGATTACGAAATCCTCTATTTGGTATTCCAAGGAAATGGTAATCAAATAACCATAGACAATTACAACTACAGCCTAGAAGAAATAGCCGAGTTTTTTGAAGGCAAACTAACGGGGAAACTAGTACATTTCGCCAATACTATGCAATTGGAATTAAACCAAGAAACAGCGCAATACTTCCTTGATGTAACAGGAGCTTGTGCCGTTTCTGGATATAAAAATAATGTACCAATTCTAAGTACCGTTTTAGACAACCAATTCTTCGCATTATATCAGGAATACGATGACGTAACTGAAATTGTAGAAGAATTATACCAAAAGCATTTTGCAATAGCAAAAACCATGGGTTTTACGTTATATTACTAAAACAGTAAGGAGCAATTATAACAATAAAATCAATAAAAGAACAATAATGATAATAGCACCTATTGATAAATAAACACCGCTATTACTATCTCTTAATGAAGATTTTATAACTTTCACTTCTTTTCGAAGTGCTTTTTTTTCTGAAGAAGTCATGTCCGACTTGTCCATTGCTTTTATTTCATTCAAACGATCTAACTGTACTTGTACATGAGCAGGAACTTCAATAGGTTTTGCAACAGGAGTATTTGAAGGATTACCAGAAGCAGCAGACATGGTGTTTGGAAAGAAACTTATCGACATTATTAGCATCAATAAGTAAAGAGTTGTTTTTTTCATAATAGTATAATGTTAGTAATTATTTACAACATAAAATTATACCCTTTAATCGACTAAAGTGTTATACTATTTTTAGAAAAAATTACAGAAATCACAGATAAAAAAGCGGTTCCTATTTTAGAAAATTCATTAATCCAAAACTACAAATACTTCGCAATATCTTCCGCCTGAATACTATGATGCGATACTCGATACACCACTTCTCCATTCTTTAAAACAATAATTTGTGGAGATTGATGAATCACACTTAATTCCTCTGCAATAAAATTAGAGACACTTCGGTACGAAAGTAAATCCAAATAATTGAAATCGGCTTTAGCAATCAATACATCATTTCCACTAACCAAGCGCTCTTTAGCATAAGCACTAATACCACAAGTCACACTATCTTTAAAAATAATTTGAGGCTTTTCATTCGATTTCTCAACAATTTCTCTTACTTGTTCTTCAGTAGTAATGGGATTCCAGTTTTTCATAGTTTATATTTTTTTTAAAAAACATAGACACATAAGTCTATTTTTTATGTTGATTTTAGGCGTTTCACTTTTCATAGTACACATAAACTATCCACATAGTTTGTCATGCTATCAAGCATCTCTTTTATGAACTTAATTATCCGTAATATTATACTTCATTTTCCTTATATGACTTATATGTTTAAAATAACCTTTGTGTGACATTGTGCCTACTTTGTGTAACTTAGTGCCACTAAATCTAAGAACTACACGACAACATAGAACACCCAACTTTATCCCGCGCCCAATCTGGACGTTTGGCAAACCATTTTTCATACTGCGGTTGTTCGTCGTATGGATTTTTAAGCAACGTATATAATTCGTCAATAAGCGTGTAATCTTCTTTCTCTGCGGCTTCAATGGCTAATTGTGCCATGTAATTTCGCAACACATATTTTGGATTAATGGTATTCATAGCTAGTTTTCGTTCTTCATCTGAAAGAACTTCTGCTTTAATTTTCTCCAAATACAATTCCATCCAATTCAACCAACTCGTTTGTAATGTCGTTACAATTTTATCGGGTTGATAAAACGCTAAGGTAATTTTAGCTATCGCTTCATCAGAAGTATCTGTTTTTACTACATTAGCCAAGTTGCGATAGAAAATCGTCATATCCGTTTCTGAAGCAGTCAATAAAGTAGTCAATTCATCCTGAAAAGCACTTTCATATTCCGCTTGTAATCCCAACTTTTGCTGTTGGATAATAGGAAATTGGCTATCAAATTGCTGACTATAACTATTCAATACTTGTTCCATCGAAGGAATATCTTCAATCAGCGGATATAAAGCATTACCAAGTTGTACTAAATTCCACAAAGCTATATCAGGTTGGTTTCTAAAACGATATCTTCTGCCTTCCGCATCAGTCGTATTCGGTGTCCAATCCGGGTCATAATCTTCCAACCAACCATACGGACCGTAATCAATCGTAAGTCCTAAAATCGACATATTATCCGTATTCATCACACCATGAACAAAACCAACGCGTTGCCAATGCAACACCATTTCCACTGTTCGATTAACTACTTCCTGATAAAACTGCAAATACTTTTCTTTTCCCGATGTAGTAATTTCAGGATAAAAATACTCAATCGTATAATCGGCTAATGTCTTTAAATTTTTGATATCTTTTCGAGCAGCAAACAATTGAAAATTCCCAAAACGAATAAAAGTAGGCGCTACTCTACACACTACTGCTCCGTCTTCATAAGCGGCATTTCCGTTGTATAAAACATCTCGTAAAACTTTGTCACCAGTTGTCACCAAGGATAATGAACGTGTTGTTGGTACACCCAAATAATACATCGCTTCACTACACAAATGCTCACGTATAGAAGAACGCAAAACAGCAAAACCATCAGCAGTTCTCGAATAAGGTGTTTCCCCAGCTCCTTTCAACTGTAATGTCCAACGTTGGTTATTATGAAGAATCTCAAACAAATTAATCGCTCTACCATCACCCAGTTGTCCTGCCCAATTCCCAAATTGATGTCCGGCATACGCCATAGCATAAGGTTTTGAATCTTGATAAGCAGCACTTCCTGAAACCAAATTTAAAAAATCAAGAGATTGTGTTTCTGCTTGAGAAATCCCTAATAATTGAGCCACCTCATCAGCAACATGAAGCAATTTAGGTTTCGATGGAACACGAGGTGATACAAACGAAAAAGCAGCATCAAATACTTGTCTTCGTGTATTTGAAACATTTGAATCGGCTGGCAATTGCTGATTGAAAGTATCGTTTAAGTGTAATTTCATTTATTATCGCGTAAAAACTAACGTATTTCCTTTAGACAAGTTAGCATCAAAAGCATATCCATCATAATTGAATTGCTTCAAATCTTCTATTGTTTCTGCATTGGTATCAATAATATAGCGTACCATTAAACCTCTTGCTTTTTTAGCAAAGAAGCTAATCATTTTTAATTTTCCGTCTTTGTAATCTTTAAATTCTGGCGTAATAACCGGTACTTTCAACGTTTTAGTATCTACTGCAGAAAAATATTCATTACTCGCTAAATTGATGAAAAGTTCGTCTTTTTGTAATTCACTATTCAAAGATGCTGTTACCTTTTTTTTCCAGAACTCATACAAATTCTTTTTTGTACCAATAGGCAAAGAAGTCCCCATTTCTAATCGATACTGTTGCATTAAATCCAATGGCTTTAAAACACCATATAATCCAGATAGAATACGTAATTTATCTTCTAAAACAGGAAATTTATCCGTTGGAATAGTATAAGCATCTAAACCTATATAAACATCGCCATCGAAAGCAAAAACTGCAGGACGAGCGTTTTCAGGCGAAAAAGGCAACGACCAATTTTGATTGCGTTCCCAATTCAAATCGGCTAACTTTTCCGAAATGTCCATTAACTCCATCAATTGCTTTGGCTTTTTCTTTTTTAAAGTTTTTTGAATGGTTTCCGCTTCTTTTAAAAATAAACTTTCAGTATAGTTTTGAATTGGAAGTGGTGATTCAAAATTTAAGGATTTGGCTGGTGATACTACAATTTTCATAGCGTATTTAAGATATTAAACTTACACTTTCAAAAGTACGAAAATAAGGTAATATGAGATTTAGAAAACGATAAATATTACTTATACTACAATTAGAAATAAAAAATCCCGAATAAATCGGGACTTCTATTTAACTCATTTTTCCAATGGCGCAACTTACATACGATTTAGCTTTTGCTCCAAAACTGTTTGCTTCGCCATCCTCTGGATATCCTAATACTTTCAGTTTTTCCTTAACTTCAATTAACTTTTCTTCTGTTGGATAATCAAAAGAAACGGAATTTTCTTCAACATTAACAGACACTTCAGTAACAGCATCAATTGAAGAAACATTCTTTGTAATAGTATTGGCACAACCGCCACATTTTAAATTTTGAATATATAATGTAGTTTTCATGATATTGTATTTTATGAATAACAAATTTACAACATCTAGAAGCCAAACACAGCAACTTTTGTTACTTTAACTTAACTTTAATGAGGTAATTTATCCTTTAGAAGTCCATAAATATAAGTTCCTAACAAAGCACCTATTAAAACTACAGCAATGGCATAGGTTCCTGTTCCAAGTAAAATAAAAATAGGTCCAGGACAACTTCCCACTAATGCCCAACCTAGTCCAAAAAGGGTTCCACCAATAATATAACGCCAAAAGCCTTTTTCTTTTTCAATAATTTGAATAGGAAAACCTTTAAAGTCTTTTATTTTAAATTTTTTAATTAATTGAATACCTAAAACTCCTGTAAATAGAGCCATTCCAATAATTCCAAACATATGAAACGATTGAAAATGAAACATTTCGTAAATACGATACCAAGAAACGGCTTCTGCCTTAGTCAAAACAATTCCGAATACAATTCCTGTCAGAAAAAATCTAGCTAATTTCATATGCTTATGCTGTTTTAAAAATTATAGGTAAAATATAATGTGCCATTAATAATCCTCCAATAAAAAATCCGATTACTGCCACTAAAGAAGGTAATTGAAAATTACTTAATCCAGAAATAGCGTGACCTGAAGTACAACCACCCGCATAACGCGTTCCAAAACCAATTAACAATCCGCCAATCAATAAAATAGCAAATCCTTTTGGAGTTTGAAGTGTTTCTACGCTAAAAATAGCATCTGGCATTAATTTACCATTTGGAGCTTCTATTCCTAAAGTTTGTAGTTGTGAAACTGTATCGGGATTGATATTTACACCTGTTCCATTCGATAAAAAGTAAAAGGCGATAAAACCTCCAACAAAAGCACCTAACACAACAGCTAAACTCCACTTTTGTTCGCGCCAATCAAACTTAAAAAAATCACTAAATTTTCCTGCTCCAGCCATAGTACACATAGTACGTAGATTAGAAGACATTCCGAAAGATTTTCCAAAGTAAATTAAAAGTAACATCACCATACCAATTAAAAAACCGGATACAGCCCAATGCCAAGTGCCAAAAACAATTTCCATACCTAATGTAATTTTTGACAAAAATAGAAATTCAGATTGGGTTTTGTAGCATTTATTACAAAATATAGTACATTTGAAGTACCAATTAAATTTAATTTTCATGAAGAAATTTGCAATCGAAATCAAATGGGCCATTATCTCAATCATTATTTTCTTAGCTTGGATGACTTTAGAAAAACAATTAGGCTTTCATGACGAAAAAATAAAATGGCAAATGTTTTTTACAATGCTAATTATTTTTCCAAACTTTCTACTGTATTATTTAGCTTTAAGAGATAAAAAGAAAAATTACTACAATGGCGAAATGAGTTGGAAACAAGGTTTCATTTCAGGAGTTGTTATTTCTTTTATTATTGTGATTTTTAGTCCAATTACCCAATTTATCACACACGAATTTATTACACCTAACTATTTCGATAAGTTAATTGCACTTTCGGTAGAAAGTAAAAGACTAACCTTACAGGAAGCTCAAAGTTACTTTAATTTAACGGCCTACATTTGGCAAAGTATTTCAGGTGGATTATCATTTGGAGTGGTGATTGGCGCGATTGTTGCTTATATCTTAAAAACAAAAACACCCGATACAACGATTAAAACGAAATAAAATGAAATACTTATTTTCAATAATTACAGCGCTTTTACTAACAAGTTGCGTAAGCACTCAATCCACTTTAAAAAACGTTGATAATTCGGCTATTCGTCCAGCCATTAAAGACCTAGCATACGTAATTACAGAATACGCAACCGATAATAAATATGGCTATGATCAAGATTATCCAATCAATATCGGTTTTATACATGAAAAGCAAGAAGACATCAATATTCAATACTATTTTAATGGTTTAGAAGGTCCAAACGGTGAAAAAATAAGCTACAAAAAAGTAGATACTTGTTGTCCGTTTCCTTCTAAAAATAGTCTAATGGGTGCAGGAACTGTAGGAATATACGAAGTAACGTTTGAAGGTAGCAACAAAAAAGTAATGTTGTATTTTAATATTTTTGAAAAAGGAAAAATTCTATGTCCAAAAGGATTTGCTATCAAAAAACCAGTTTCAAACAATAATTAAAACTTTTTTACTTATTAGTAACATTTGTAACCTTTTGAACCGCTGTTTGAAAGGTTTTTCTTTTTATCTTTGCAACTTCAAAATCAACACAAATGAATTTACAAAACATTCCACAAATAAAGCATACCGATAGCGGAAACTTTTTCTTATTAGCTGGACCTTGTGCCATTGAAGGTGAAGAAATGGCAATGCGTATTGCAGAGAAAATAGTTACTGTTACAGATAAATTACAAATTCCTTACGTTTTTAAAGGTTCTTTCAAAAAAGCAAACCGTTCTAGAGTAGATAGTTTTACTGGAATTGGAGATGAAAAAGCCTTAAAAATTCTTCAAAAAGTATCTAAAGAATTTGGTGTACCAACAGTTACTGATATTCATACAAACGAAGATGCTGTAATGGCAGCTGAATATGTTGATATATTACAAATTCCTGCATTTTTAGTTCGTCAAACGGATTTAGTGGTGGCGGCAGCTAATACTGGTAAAACTGTAAACTTGAAAAAAGGACAATTCATGAGTCCAGAAAGCATGAAACATGCGGTTCAAAAAGTATTAGACAGCAACAACCAAAACGTTATGGTTACCGATAGAGGAACAATGTTTGGTTACCAAGATATGATTGTAGATTTCAGAGGTATTCCAACGATGCAACAATATGCGACTACGGTTTTAGATGTGACGCATTCGTTACAACAACCTAATCAGATGACAGGAGTTACAGGTGGTCGTCCTGATATGATTGAAACTATCGCAAAAGCAGGAATTGTTGTAGGTGTTGATGGAATTTTCATTGAAACTCATTTTGATCCAGCTAACGCTAAAAGTGATGGCGCTAACATGTTACATTTAGACTATTTTGAAGGTTTAATGACAAAACTTGTTGCCATCAGAAAAACGATTAATCAATTCTAATTTTTTATTTTTAAACTTTAAATGAAACATCCATTTTTAATGGTTGTACTAACTTTTTGTGTTTTTTCACAGTACACCTTTTCGCAAGAAACAGTCGAAAATCCTGAAAAATACACAGCGCATAACAAAGGTAAATTTTACATTTTTTGGGGTGGAAACCGCGAATCGTATTCAAAATCTGATATCCGATTTAAAGGTGCCGATTATGACTTTACACTTCATAATGTAGCCGCTCACGACAAGCCAAAAGGTTTTCATATCGATTATTTTAACCCAGCTCGAATGACTATTCCACAAACCAACTTACGAATTGGGTATTTTATTTCTGATCATTACAATATTTCAATTGGATTTGACCACATGAAATATGTAATGTATAACGACAGAAGAGTAAGTTACTCTGGTTATTATCCAAATCCTGGAACTTATAATGAAAATCCAGCTAACGGAGAGTTAACGTTAGACGAAGATTTCTTATTATTTGAACATACGGATGGTTTAAACTATGTAAACACTGAAATTTCTCGTGTAGATGATATTTCAAAACTTTTCAAAATAAACAATACCGATAAAATTCAAGTAAATGTTACAGAAGGTATTGGTGGTGGATTTTTATATCCAAAAACAAATACAACGCTTTTAGGAAAAGACAGATACGACGAATTTAATATTGCAGGATATGGTTTATCTGCTAAAGTAGGTTTAAACCTAACTTTCTTTAAATATTTCTTTATTCAAACCGAATTAAAAGGAGGATATATCGAAATGAACAATATAAGAACGACCCAAGACAAAGCAGATTCAGCCGAACAAAATTTTTGGTTTCTACAAAGAATTTTAACCGTTGGTGGAATTTTTAGAATCTAAAGTAAAAAAGCTCGAAGAATAACTTCGAGCTTTTTTTATTTATTTTAAAATCTGAGCAGCGTGGGCTTTCGTTTTTACATCGGAAATAACTTCTTCAATAATTCCGTTTTCGTCAATTACAAAGGTAGTTCTGTGAATACCATCGTACTCTTTACCCATAAATTTCTTTGGTCCCCAAACACCAAAAGCCTGAATCACCGATTTATCTTCGTCAGCTAACAAAGGAAAAGGCAAATCATATTTTTCTATAAACTTCGCTTGTGCTTTTGCACTATCCGCACTCACACCTAACAAAGCGTAATTATTAGCCTGAAAACGAGCGTAATTATCTCTCAAATCACATGCTTCTGCTGTACATCCTGGCGTACTTGCTTTTGGATAAAAAAATACTACTAATTTTTTTCCTTTGTAATCAGCTAATGTGTGTGAAGCTCCATTTTGGTCTAAACCTGAAAAATTAGGTGCTTTATCTCCTGCTTTTAATGTTGTCATTTGTTTATGGTTTAAAAGGTTATCGTTTATAAGGTTAAAAGGGAAAAAACTCATCAATAAAATTGAATTTTGATATTGCGCTTTTACTTTATAACTTTACGAATCAAATTTAGTTAAAAATGACCAAAAGCGAGAAGGTAACATTTGTTATAAATACGTTAAATGAATTATATCCTGAAATTCCGATTCCGTTAGACCATAAAGACCCATATACTTTACTAATCGCTGTGTTGCTTTCGGCACAATGTACGGATGTTCGCGTGAATCAAATTACACCACTCCTATTTGCCAAAGCAGACAATCCGTATGATATGGTAAAAATGACAGTGGAAGAAATTAAAGAAATCATTCGTCCGTGTGGATTATCGCCAATGAAATCGAAAGGTATTCACGGTCTATCGGAAATTTTAATTGACAAATATAATGGAGAAGTTCCGCAAAGTTTTGAAGCTTTGGAATCGTTACCAGCTGTGGGACACAAAACCGCAAGTGTTGTGATGAGTCAGGCATTTGGAGTTCCTGCTTTTCCTGTAGATACACACATTCATAGATTAATGTACCGCTGGGGATTAACCAATGGCAAAAACGTGCAACAAACAGAAAAAGATGCCAAACGTATTTTCCCAGAAGCGTGTTGGAACGAATTACACTTGCAAATTATTTGGTACGGACGCGAATACTCTCCTGCTCGTGGTTGGAATTTAGAGAAAGATATTATTACGAAGACGATTGGTAGAAAGAGTGTTTTGGATGAATTGGGAAAGAAAGCAAAATAAAATTATTTAAAAATATTCATTCAAATCAATTGAAAAAACCATAAATTTAGCTTGTATTTTTTTTAAATTAAACTATATGATATCTACCAACGAAGAATTTTGCAATGAATCTAAAAAATTTTTAAATAAAGAATGGATATATTTCAATATAGACTCCCCATTTGATATTGAAAATTTAGCAAAAGAATATGTGAGAAATAATCCAAATTTTAAATACAAAGATGATGTAGAAGCTGGCGTTTTAGTTAATTGTTTAGAAGAATCTGGATATATACAATTATCAGAAATAAAAAATCATAAAAGATTATATAATTTGACAAAAAAAGGAATTGATTTTATATCTAAAAAACAAACTACAATATGACAAAACACTCATTTGTTATTCTATTTATAATGATTTCATTAAATTTATCTGGACAAATTTTAAGTCCATTACACTATGATGAATCACCAAAAAAATACGTAATTCCACCAGTAAAAGAGAGACAACAAACTATAAAAAAATCTAACGAAAGTGATTCAAATCTAGTACCTTTTTGTGATGATTTAATTAGTTATGTGAAAGAAAACTATAAAACTAAACAAGTAGTTGAATCATATCAACTGATTACTTCTACTTGGTTAAAAAAAGTCTCTGCATATTCAATAGAAAATAAAATTGTTGTAATTGCAGAAATTAAGCTTAACGAAATATCACTTGAATCTAAAGAATATATTTTTTGTGAAATCCCAAATGAAAATTGGAACAATTTTTATTATGGTACATTTGATGCTATGAAAACTTTTGGAGAAAGATTTCATATTTACATATTAGACTATGATTGTTATTGTAATTAACAACTTAAAAAATAAATGGCATCAAGAAGTATAAATCATATGATTTTTGCGGGTGTTTACCCACATTACATAAACAAAGCAGAGAAAAAAAATCGAACAAAAGCCGAAGTTGACGAAATTATTTGTTGGTTAACGGGTTACACACTTGAAAGTTTACAACATCAAATTGATAGTAAAGTTGATTTCGAAACTTTTTTTGAGCAAGCGCCTCAATTAAACGAAAACGTTTCCAAAATTACTGGTGTCATTTGTGGCTATAGCATTGAAGAAATTGAAGACCCATTAATGAAAAAAGTGCGTTATTTGGATAAATTAATTGACGAATTAGCCAAAGGAAAAACGATGGAGAAAATCTTGAGAAAATAACTATCACGAAATGGATTCTTCAAAAAAACACTTTCATACATTAGATGCTTTACGCTTTTTTTCATTTCTAATTGTTTTTTTTCATCATATACCTGTTCCAGAAAATTCTTGGTTTTCAGTATTTTCAAAAAGCGGTGATGTTGGGGTTTCCTTCTTTTTTGTTTTAAGTGGTTTTCTCATATCGTACATTTTAATTTTTGATAAAAAAGCAAATAAAACCATCAATCTGAAAAATTTTCTCGCCAAAAGAATTTTAAAAATTTGGCCTTTATTTTACGCAATGTTACTTTTCGCGTTTTTAACTCCTTTTATCTTAAAATTATTTCAACTATCATTTTCAAATGAAGGTTACGAACCCAATTGGTTACTATCGGTACTCTTCTTAGAAAATTACAATATGATGTTGACCAACAATTTCCCCAATGTTTCTCCATTACGAGTTATGTGGTCGTTATGTATTGAGGAACACTTTTATATTATTTGGGGATTTTTATTTAGCATCATTCCGTTAAATAAAATTAAGTATTTAATTATCATTTCGATAGTTCTAGCAAGTGTTTGCAGACTTTTCTATTCTTATTTTAATTTACCTTTTTTAGACGTATTTACTAATATAGATTATTTTGCATTTGGCGCGATTCCAGCTTATATCTTAAGCTTTAAAAAGGAACAATTAATCACAATTGAAAAACTATCTTATTCGTTTAAAATAATAATATGTTTACTCACAATTATAGCAATTTTTGGATTATCTAATTTAAATTTTGAATGGTTAAAATTTGTAAAACCAATTATGTATGGAATTTTATTTGCTACAATATTGTCATTTGTAATTACAGAACAAAATTCTCTAAAAATAAAAGATACATTATGGATTAGTAAAATAGGAATTTATACGTACGGACTTTATTTGTATCATACCATACTTATAAATTTATTTATTAAACTAAATGAAACATTAGAACTCAACTGGGTTTTAATTTCAATCTTAAGTTTTATTTCAACCGTATTAGTAAGTTTTTTGTCTTATCACTTATTTGAAAAACAATTTTTAAAACTTAAAATCTATTTTAGCTAATAATAAAAATACAAAAAAAATGCCTCAAATCTCTTTGAGGCATTTCCTTTAATTAGCGATAATTTCAAAAGTTGAATTTCCCACTTTATGTATACTCAATGCTTTTGAATAATTGAGTAAAAACGAAATCGTTTCTTTTTTAGGTTTCATTTTTTGAGTCACTAATTTTTTCTTGGAGTAAAGTTTTGCCATTAATTATGATTTGGTTTATGAATCTATAACGGCAATATTTTACTTTTAGTATTAGTTGGTCAAAATAATTTGATTTTTTTCAATAATTTTTCGCAAATTTAATAACGCATAACGCATTCTTCCTAAAGCAGTATTAATACTAACTCCTGTTAAATCAGCTATTTCCTTAAAACTTAAATCTTGATACATACGCATTACCAAAACTTCCTTTTGATCAGCCGGGAGTTCTTCTAACAGTTTTGCTAAATCCGATTCCACTTGTTCTGATATGATTTGTCCCTCGATATTCAAACTGTTATCGGTCATGTAATTAAAGATAGAGTATTCTTCCGTTTCACGTTGAAAAGGCATTTTCTTTGCTTTTCTGAAATGATCTACGACTAAATTATGAGCAATACGCATTACCCATGGCAGAAATTTTCCTTCTTCGTTATACGAACTTGTTTTTAAAGTTTTAATAACCTTAATGAAAGTATCTTGAAAAATATCGTCAGATAAATCTCTATCACCAATTTTAGAATAAATAAATCCGTAGATTTTAGATTGATGTCTGTTGATTAATAAAGCTAAAGCAGATTCATCTCCGCTTATATAATTCTTTACCAACACCGCATCTGGAAGTACAAGATTAGCCATAACAATACCTTTTAGTTAATTAAAGTTCGGGGTCTAAAAAGTATTTTTACTGTATAGGCAATTATGTTTTTGAAATTAATTATGTCAAATTTAACATAATTTATATTTATAAAACAAATTTTAATTAAAAATTTAACACTTATAGGACAATAAATATATGAAACACTTTCAATTAGTAGCAAAATTGAAGGTGTTTTGGTCAAAAATACACATTATTGTTTTTTTAAACTATTTCATTTTCAAACCATTGAATTTTCCATAACCAATTTTGGTGTGCGGTCAATTCTGAAAAGTCCCCAATGTTTTTCAGGTTCTAATGCGTCATTTGAACCTTTCCAAGACTCATCAAAAGCTTCAAAAACGTAGGTTAAAACCCCTTCCTTTTCTGACCAATTCACTAAATCATTATAATAAATGGCCTGATATTCTTCACTAACATTGTGGGATTCTATTCCTTTTCCATTGGAATTGGTTGCCCAACCTGCTTCCGTAATAACAACAGGTTTGTTTGGATATAAATTTGCTACTGCGAAATAATTTTCTTTCGTATAATCTAACGCTTGATGAATATTTTTATATTCCCAAACCGGATAAGTGTGAATAGATATAAAATCAACTATTTCTGCCAGAGGTTTTAATTTTGTTAACCAAGGCACATAATTTTCACAAAAAGTTACAGGTTGTTTTGCTTCTTTTTTAATTAACATTACATAAGCCATTACACTAGAAACGGGAACATAATGATCGGTCCAATCTACACAAGCTTCATTTCCTGCTGAAAGCAAAAAAATAATATCAGGATATTGATTGGCTAACTCGATTAATCGCTTAATTTGATTAAGATTTTTAACTTTATTGTGCGCCAACTCTGATTCTGAATAATTTGCACCACCCCAAGGACAACCAAAATTATTCATTTCGGCAACGATATAAGCTCCCAACATGACTTGTAATGATAACTTTTCTTGGCGAATGACTTCTAAAACAGTTTCAGCATGCGCATCGCAATCATACAAACGAATGTGTTTCCATTGGTTTTGAAGCACTAATAAATCTTCTTTTACTTCTTCATACGATGGGTAAATCCCACCCGGTTGTTGTCCTTCTCTAAAACCCGAATAGCAAATGGCATTTCCTGGAATGAGTTGAAGTGCTTCGAAATTATTTACCATATTTTAGCTTTTCGTTTTTATCCCAAATTCCCCAATGTGCACCAACTTCGCCTTCTGGGCCAACTTTCCATGATTCATCAAATGAAGAAAAATAGAAAATTTCGATGTTTTCATCTTTTGACCAAAGTTGGGTATTGATAAAATACTTCA
Source organism: Flavobacterium sp. (assembly GCA_003497625.1). Lineage (GTDB taxonomy): Bacteria > Bacteroidota > Bacteroidia > Flavobacteriales > Flavobacteriaceae > Flavobacterium. The sequence goes on from DNNO01000044.1 coordinate 22,743, forward strand.
TTGCATTTTCAGCCGAAGGATGTGAATCTTTAAAACTTTCCCCTTGACTTGGCCAACCTGTTTCGGTAATGATAACTTGTTTACCGTTAGCCACACTTTTTGCTTGATGGTACATACTTTTCATGTGAGACAAAGCATATTCTTGATTTGTTCCTTCCCAATACGGATAACAATTGGTTAAAATAACATCGCAAGCTTCTGTGATTCTAGGTTTTATTGTGAATTCATAATACGCATCTACATAACCTACAGGAATATGAGACGGAATTTCTTTTCTTACTTTATGAATAAAAGATAATAATTCGTCTTCCGATAAATCTTTACGATACATTACTTCGTTTCCTACAGCAGCAATGTCGACAAAGCCCTCTTTTGCTAACTGAATTAAGGCTTCTATTTCTTTTTCGTTCTTTTCGGCATCGTCTCCTAACCAAGCTCCTACAAGTGTTTTCATACCTAACTCGCGAGCAATTTTAGGAATAAATTCGTTTCCTTCAATACATGAGAAAGAGCGAACCCATTTTGTATAAGGCGCCATGATTTTAAGTCTTCTTCGTACTTGCTCTTCAGAAATAGTATCACCTGGTTTTTGACCGTCTTCATACATGCTAAAGCAAAGTCCGTGCATGCCACTTTGCAAAACTTGTGAATATAAAAGTGTAATATCTTCTGCAGATTTTGTTGAAAAATCCAATCCGTTTTTGAAATCAGCATTTGCAGAATCAAAATTTTTGGAATACTGAATATAATCGGTTCTAAATGACATAATTGTATCGTATGTTTTAGGAAATATGTTTTGTTTTAATCGACTTGATTTACTGACTTTTTCTCTAATCTTTTTTGTTGCAATTCCTTTTTAACTTCAGCAACTTTGTCTTCGTTAAGATCATAATTCCACATCACCCAAACAGCCAAAGCTGCCGTTAAACAAGGAATAATAATATCAGCAATTCGCAATTGATTCATTGTTTCAAAAGATTGTGTTGTATTACCCGCATCAAAACCTACCATAGATAAAACTAAACCTCCCAAAGCTAATGCGATAGATTGCCCAATTTTGACCATCCACCAATAGATTGCTCCAAAAGTACCTTCTCTTCTTGGTAATCCGTTTTTAAGTTCATCTAAATCACATACATCTGCCGTCATACTCATCATTAAGGTGAACAATCCACCCAATCCAAATGCCATAAATGGAATTGGTAACAATAAAATTAATGGCATTTCAATAGAAAATTTTACGACGCCAATTTGTAAAACAACATCATTAAAAAGTACGGCCGTATTTTCATCAACAACTACAAAGCCCCACCATTTTAAAGCATAACCCAAAATTGATAATATTGTTGAAATGATAAAAGCATTTCGTTTACCATATTTATTAGCTAACCATGAAACAATTGGAATAATTAAAACTGCTGTTAAAAATGCTCCTAAAATAGAAAATATTGCTGGTACAGTACCTGCCATTTCATAACTGCCATTATACATGTAAAAAACAATAATGAAGTAACTAAAAGAAGCCACCATTTGAAAACCGTTAAATACTAAAAAAGTAGCCCCACACAAACGCATAAAAGGATTGTTTTTAGTCATGTTTTTCATAGTATCCCATAGAATTTTCATGTTTATGCTTAAATCTTTCATAGTTAAATTGGCTTTGCTTTTTGCATCAGAAACATCTAATTCTTTACAAAAAATAGCGGGTAGAATTCCGAAAATTAAACAAGCAAATCCAACAAAAATAGAAAGTGTACGTACTCCATCGGCTTGACTATCAAATAAATCTTTATTAGCAATTAATACCCAAAAAAGAGGAACAATCATCCAAGAAATTTGTCCAACACTATTAGCAATACCCATTAATCGTGTACGTTCTTTAGTATCTGAAGTCATTTCATAACCCATTCCAATTAATGGTGTTGAAAAAATAGTATTGGCAAAAATGAATAAAATAGAAAATAATAAAAAATACCAAAAATTATAGGTAGAACCATTCTCCTCAAACATTTGCCATTGTACTACAAATAATATAGAAGCTAAAATAGCACCTGAGAAAATATAAGGTCGTCTTCTACCCCATTTTGAAGTAGTATTATCAGTAATAAATCCCATAATTGGATCAGAAAGTGCATCAAAAAAGCGTGGAATTGCAGCTAATAATCCAGCAATTGCAGGTTCTATCCCAAATGCTGTAATTAAGAAAAATGAAAATACACCAAGTGCTCCTGGCAATAAATTATTAACCAAATGTCCTGCCCCAAAAGCTGCTTTTTGTCCTAACGGAATTTTTTCTACTGTTTTTACTGGATTCATAGCCATATTGCTTATGTATTTTAAAGTTTAATCACAACCGTTTGCAAAGCTTTTGCAGGAATGGAAATGGCACTTTTATCGTTACTAATATTGATTTCTATAGAATGTGATTGCTCAGTTGGATTAAATATCACTAGAGCAATTGATTTATCTGGATTTTGAACTGCGGTTACTTTTAGGTCTTTATTATTGACATCGCATCCAATTTTAACAGCTCCTGGTCGCATGAATTTGCTAAAATGTGCCATTACATAATACAATGGTGTAAAGTAAACCTCATCGTTTTCAGCGTCTACAATTACGGGTGCCACACACCAGTTTTTGAACCAATTTGGACCACCTTGTCTATCTAAAACCATATTCCAATCGACCCAACCATCAACTTGGTTATTCAAACAACCAATAATATCTTCTGCATAACGATTAACAGGAGCATATTTTGGATGTAAATATTTGTCTTTCTCACTAGCCCAATCCCAACCCCAATCTGTAGCTTCTTTTTTCCAATACCAAGCATCATCTTGCCAATGTGGAATTTCTGAATCTACACAAGCTTCGGTTTGAATAAGATGTTTGTTTGGTGCTTTATTGTGAGCATATTGCAAGGCTTCTGGGAAAACTTCATAGGTGCTTTCATACCAATGAATAGCGGTTCCTGCGAAGTATTTTGATGTTTTCTCATCTTTGTACATCGCATCAACCCATTCTTGTAAACCGGCTCTATTTTGATCATACCCTAAAATTTTGATTTTATTCCAACCATCACGTTCTAATTTTGGTCCGAGATGATTTTGAACAAACAAAGTCATTTCTTCTGGAGAAAAAAGTGTGCTTTCCCAGTTGTTTCCATTACCATGAGGTTCGTTAATAACCGTTACACCCCAAATATCAATGCCTTCCTTTTTATAAGCTTCTAGGTATTTTGAAAAATACAAAGCGAAAGTGTCGTTATATTCTGGCAACAATTTTCCACCTACATAACTTTTGTTGTCTTTCATCCATGGTGGACAAGACCAAGGAGAAGCAATGATGTTAAATCCTTCTTTAGAAATTGCTTTCGCTTCTAAAATCATTGGAATAATATCTGCTTTGTCATCTTCTACAGTAAAATGTTCTAAGGCTAAATCATTTTCAACTTTTGCATAAGTATAATTCTTCAAAGAAAAATCACAAGACGCTATTGTTGTTCTTGTTAGTGAATAGTTGGCACCATTTTCACTGAAGTATGCATTCAGAATTTTTTCACGATTTGCTTTACTTAACTTATTCAATAGATAAGCTGAAGCTTCTGTAAAAGAACCACCAAAACCTGTAATTTTTTGAAATTTTTTCTCAGGATTAATGCTAATTGTGACCTTACTTTCTATAGAAGAAAATTGGTCAACTTTTGTCAAAGCATTTCCACTTTCAGAAGTTTCATAAACGGTTACTTCCAATGCACTATTGACTCCTTTACAATTCATCATTGTTACAAGAATTAAAAAACTTACTATGTAGTGAACTACCTTCATTTTAACCTTTTTTTGGTGGTGCTAAAACGCTTTTCATCAGCAATTGTTTATCACCTGAATACGTTTTTTCAATCTTATTTCCATCTCTCTTTAAATTGGAAAAAATCTTTTCATCAACTAAATTCCACAAGGCGAATTTTGCTTTTCCATCCACAGTAAAAATTCCGAAATGATTTTCTGAACCATTTTTATTATGGCTGTCTTTCCAAGGTTCGTCAAACGCTTCAAAAAAGAAACAAGAGATACCTTCTTTAGCTGTCCAAGCTCTCATACTTTGATAATATAATGCTTGTTTGTATTCGTCTGAAGCTTTTGAACCGTGAACTCCATAATGTCCATCAGAACTAGAAGCCCAACCTGTTTCTCCAATATGAATGGGTTTATTTGGACTTATCTTGTGCACATACGCTTTTACATCTTTGTATTGTTTTTCAGCAAATTGTTGTGCTCTCGCCATTGCTGATTCTACTTTTTGAATTTCATTCAAATGATTTTCATTATTTGATGATTGCCAAAATTCTGGATTGTAATGCGTGTTATGATATGGATACGTATGCATCGAAACATAATCCACTGATTTGATTAAATCTTCTAAATCTTTAGTGTGATAACTCGCATCTCCTCCACCCCAAGAAGCAAAATCATCAGAACTTGTAATCCAAATATCTTTTGATAATTTGTTTTGCTTTTTTAAGTTTTGTAAATGATTCACCCATTTTAAAATTACACTTGGTTGCACATAATAACTAGTTGCCCAATTTACCATGGCTTCGTTACCCACTGCAATGATTTTTACAATTTCTGGATGTTTGTTAGCTAATCTTACAGCTTCAGCTATTTCAATTGCGTTTCTTTCACTTTCTTCAAAATGATTTGGTTCTAGATTTGTCCACGCATTTTTGCAATCAATCCAAGCGCCAAGCATGACATACATTTCAAAATTGCCATCCTCTTTTTTTAGTTGCGTAATGGCTTCTAACAAGTTGGCAGCTTCTTTAAAATGGACATTATAAGTTCTAACTACCTTAATTTTTAAAGCGGCTAAAATTTTTAAATCCTCTTTAATTTCAGCAATAGTTGGCTCAATAGCTCTGGTGTTTTTGCGATAACCTCCATAACAAATGGCTTGGTAATTTGGATTTCCTAATAGCTCTTTTGCCGTTTTTTCTGTAGATTTTGCATTCATTTTTTGGCTTTCTGATTTGGAATTATATGAAAACAGCAAACACAAGCATCCTATCAAAAGAAAGACTTTTGAAAGTTGGAAAAATGTTATGCTTGTTTTGATTTTCATATCGCAATCCTTCTTATTTTAAGTTGGTAGCAACCACATTCACAATTAGTTTCTCAATAACACCATTTCGACTAAATACGTCTTGACTTGTTTTAGTATCTAATGTTAATTGATTGATCGTTTTTGAGTTTCCTTGGTTATCAAAAATTTCGATATTGGATGCATCTGATAACTGATAAACTACTGGAATTTGGCAGAAAGTAAATGCAAGCGAATTTTCAGTTAACGCAATCGTTTTGTGCTCGAAATGAACGTTTACATAATCGAACGATTTCGATTTAGTTAAAAACTCTTCTTTTCGCAATAAACACGGATTAAATTGAAGCGAACCGTTTTTGATGAACACTCCTAATTCTCCAAAACGACTTAAAATATCTTCTTTTACTTGACCTGTCATTCCTGGTTGTTGTGCACCCTTTCCTGCTGGTGTGTGCGAATAAGCATCTGTTGGGAAAGCACCGTAAAGTGTTGGTGATTTATGAACACCAATTCCTTCATTTATTTCGTAATAATGTTCTAATAATCGTCCGATAACTTCTGGCGATTCGTTTTCTTCAATTGCTTTTAAACAACATTCTTGAGTGGCTAATTGCAGTTTTGAAACCATGTGCCAATAGATTGAACCTAAACCTTCGTAACCATAGAAAGTTCCTGAACGACCTGTAAATGCTTTGTGATTAAAGATTTCTTCAAAAATTTCTAATACATAGTTTTCTTCTTTTTCAACTAATGATTTGAAATCTGAATGATGTTTTAAACTTTCTAAAGTGTTTTTTAAATCATTGGCATTATGAAAATTTCCATTAAAATGATAATTGCCTAAAACATCTTTATTTACAATTTGAAAATTGTTTTTGGCTAACAAATTTTGCAATAATTCAGATTTTGCAATTGCTTCTTTGGCAATGGTATTTTTATCAATAAATTTTGATAATTCTTTATTTGGATACAACAAATAGCTGTATTGATCGTGTCTGAAGAGTTTACTTTTCTTTAAACCATCTAACACATTTAAGTTTTCTTTTGAAGACAAATAACCCGAACTCAAAACAGCAACCTGACCTTCTAACATTTCGCTTAAATAGGAAATTGAAACTTCGGTATTGTTTTTAATTGTCATTAAATTATAGGCATGATATAAATTATCCGAACGCTTGTTAGCTTCGATGGCGTGTTCGATAAATTTCAAACTCACTTTAGTGAAGTTTTTTAAACCTTGCATTGAATGGGTTCGTTTTTTACCCCAAAATCCGCTGTTGTAAATTTGATAACGGTATTCAGATGCTGCTTTTCCTAATCTATCTAAAATATTTTTTCGAGAAACATCGTCGATTTTACCTGAAAGTAGGTGTTCGTTTTCTAATAAACATTCTCTAACTTCATGATAGAATTCGACCATTTCATTAGAAATTTTAATGTTTTCTAAAGTTGAATTCTCTAATAATTGTTCGAAAAACTTCAAGAATCTTCTCAAATAGTATAGCGTAACCATAGAAACTCCATTACCAACCAAAGCGTTGTTGGCGTCGTTCCATTCTGGTCGTTGTGTGTTCATCCAAATACCAGCTTCTGGAATAAAGTTGGACATTTTAGATAAAACTGTAGCTAATATTTTTTCGATGAAATTAACGTGATAAATGCTTTTATCATTACTATGTAATAACGCTCCATCAGCACCTATTTGCTGTTTTCTTTCGTTGATTAATTTTTCCCAAGAATGGCTGTATTCAATGGTATCTTTTGGATTTTTTAAAATTTCATCATATGGTTTAATGATGTATGGAACGGCTGCATACACGAAACAATCCGTTTCAAAATAATTGTTTAGTTTTCCTGGAGCGTATTTTTCACAGAATTCTAAGAACTTCAACAAATAGATAATTTGATGATCGCCCCAATATCCTATGTACGACCAAGGATTATCTGGTTCAATGGCTTCCCAATCGAAACCATCTTTGGTAACACGATAAGGATTGTACCCATCAAAAGTAGAAGCGTTTAAGAATTTATGAATCATGTTATCTATAAACTCTGGAAAAGAATGTGCTAACGCTTCCCAATTTTGGAAAATATCGCGCCAGTTTCCTTCGTAATCTAATATTTTTGAACCGTCAATTTCGTTGGTTGTATTGATAGAAAATTTGTTCCAAGGACGACTTGGATCACCATGTCTTCTACTGAATTTTAGTGGCAAATATTCAAAACACAAACGCTCAAAATCGGCGTCATTTTGTTTTAAAGCAAATTCTTTTAATGATTGTAGTGAAAATGCATCTGGTAATTGTTTAATTTTTTGTTCTAATTTGTCAAAAACCTTTTTGTTTGCTTTTTTAATGTATAATGAAAAATCATGTTTTTCAATTTGGTAATTGTAATCAAAAATTCCGCCACGCATAATATTAAAAAGCGTATTTGAAAAATGTCTTGTATCTCTTAAATTATCTTCGGTAGCTTGAAGTGCATCTGAAGAAGCGTTGATTTCAATTAATTTTTTTGTTCCTAATTCGATATCCTCTTTGATACGACTTACTAAATCAGTATCATTTGAAATTGTTTGAATGATTTGAACAATATCGGCATGATTTTGATTTACGTTGGCAACAATCATCCAGTTTTTATCTGAATTTGCTGATAAAGAAATTTCGCTATTGATAAAATAAGCGCCTTTTTCGCCTTTAATATCATCTTCTTGCAGAATTGAATTTCCTCTTCTGAAATTATTTACTTGTAAAGAAGACACTAAATAAGATGGATTTTCGAAACCTAAAGCATAAGCTACATTGGCTTTTAAAGCTTCACTTGGTTCGGCTTTATCAACAATTATGGCACTTAATGCAAAAATTCCTAATCCGCTGTTTTGATGTAATTCGCTTCGTTTATAGGCATCGACTAAATTACTTGTTGACGCTTGCAAATCGCTACTTACACCATGTGGCATAATATTTTGTATTCCGTCTAAAACTGAAATTTGATAGTGGTTATTCGAATGATTTTGAAGTTTCGATTTTTTTACAAAACCGAATTTATTGCTTGAATTCCATTCGTAACTAAACGTAAGTTCTAAGTCATGATTTACTTCTTCGAAAATAATTTTATTACCATAGAAGTTTTTGTATAAATTTCTACTGATGTTGTATTTACCTGTAAAACGCTCTGAAAATGGTTCCCAAACTACAGTTTGATTGTTGAACGAAATTTGAAAAATAGATTTACTTCCTGTAATATCTGCCGATTCGGTAATTTTATCATCGGTATAATACGGAAACAGTGCAAATTCAGCATTTTTTCTACCAGCGGAAAGTCCACCATTACTGGAAATAAACATCCAATGATTAGAATCGGAAACGATGCTCATAAAAAATGGACGCATCGCATCGTTATTATTTATTTTATAAAATTTTTCTCCTTCGATGGTAACAATATCCATTGAAACCGATTTGTTTTCGGTTTTCGTTTCAGTATCAACAAAAGTTTCAGTGCTTTTACTCATGATTTGGTTGTTGCATTTTTAAATCCATAACAAAACCAATATTAGACTTCTCAAGCGAAAAGTCTAATATTTAATTCTGAATTGGTTTTATCTCTAATTTATTTAATTCTACTATTGATATATTCTTATGTAATCAACAAGCATAGTTTGTGGGAAAGCTGTTTCTGTATTTGGTGAACCTGGTAAATTTCCTCCCACAGCCATATTTAAAATAATGTAAAAAGGTTGATCGAAAACCCATTCTCCAGAAACATCTTCTGGTGTTATTTGATTGTACAATACATCATCTATATAATAATTGATGTAATCTTCTCCCCACTCAATTCCAAAAATGTGAAAATCGGTATCAAATCGGCTATTAGGTAATGTGTAACTTTTTGAGATTGATTCACCTCCAGAATAACCAGGACCGTGAACAGTTCCCAAAACTGTTGTTGGATTATTTCNNATTTCCTAAGTATTCCATGATATCAATCTCACCACAAGCAGGCCATCCCACTTCGTCTATGTCTGAACCTAACATCCAAAAAGCTGGCCATAAACCTTGTCCTAATGGAAGCTTTATTCTGGCTTCTATTCTACCGTATTTTTGTTCTACTTTTCCTTTTGTCAAAATTCTTGCTGAAGTGTAATTAGAACCCATATACAATTCTCTACGAGCTGTAATTTTTAGCATTCCATCTTCTACTACAACATTTTCAGGTCGGTCTGTGTAATATTGCAATTCGTTATTTCCCCAACCGTTGCTTCCTGTTCCGATATTATAACTCCAATTAGCACTATTCGGTGCACCGTCGTCATTAAATTCATCTTGGAATACAAGATTATTCATTGTTGTAACCGTTTGTTTTTCATCAGAAGAACATCCCATAATTACTAACATTGAAGTAGTTAGAGCTAAAGATTTGATCGTATTATTTTTTAAAATCATAATTGTTACTTTTAAATTTAGTTACTTGATGATGTTAGTTGTAGAAGTAAACGTTATCTACATAAATTACAGAACCATCACCACCTTCAAGGATAATTTGAGCAATATTTGATCTGCTAGCTAAACCTGGCATTGCCGAAAAAGGAATATCAATTGACATCCAATTTTGAGACACTAAAAACGGAGCGGTAAATGTTGTAGAATGTCTTGTGTCATTACCTCCACCAAAAGCGCCATCAGCACCAAAATCAACAACAATTACTCTTAATTGTCTACCCGGTGCAATTGTACCAGGAATAAAAGCATCCATATGGAAATGCGTCATAGATGTTGCATTTACAGTTGGAGCACTAAATTCGATTCCAACAAAATTAAAAATGGTATAATTTAAAATGTTATCGTTAGCTACAGTAAAATCACTTGAAACTGTTGTTTGCCAAGGAGCCCAATATCCATTGTAATAATTTACTGGTACATTGTTATACGCATCAGAAAATATCGAAATAACATTGGCTTGATTTCTTGTAGGTGTTGGTGCATGAGTAAAGTTACCCGTACAATTTATAGTTAAACTTCCGTTTGCTTGAACACCATTTATAGTTGCTGTAATTACAGTTGTTCCTGCACTTAAAGAAGTTACTAAACCATTAGAATCAACTGAAGCAACAGATGGATTAGAAGAGGTAAATTCAAAATAAGCAGTACTTAAATTAACAATTTGATTTTGTCCATTTGGTAAATTGAACGTAGAAATAATTCCTGTAATATTTGAATTTACACCAACGAATGTATTTACCGATGCATTATTTCCGTTCATAATGGCAGCACCAATTGTTCTTATTGTACCTAGTTTTTCAAATTTTAAATCATCAATCCAAAAGGTATAAGCCATTCCGTTTGTGCCTTGCGTTCCTGCGGCATATCGAAACATACCTCTTTCTTGTAAAAGTTTTGATGCATCTGGAATTGGAATAATTACTTTAGTCCAATTGGTACCAACACTCACGTTTGTAATGGTAGCCATATATTTGTTTTGGTCAAAATCTTCTCCAAAACCAAATTCTGAAATAGTTACACCTTGCGATGCTTTTACGTAAAAAGTTAAGGCATCAAATTCTGTTAAATTTCTACCAGCACCATCTACTCTGAAAATGGCTCCTGCGTAATTACCTTCTGCATCGTTTGCATTAGGAACATCAAATCGCATTGAAGCGTTACTATTGTATCCTTCTTCGCGATCTACTGACCATGCAGTAGGTTTAGAACCTCCGTATGGAAAGTAAAAATTAGATCCCATACCTACAAAATCTTCTATAAAGATTTCTGCAACTTTAGGAAAAGTTGCTTCTGTAGCGTCATCGGATAATTCTCTCTCACAACTAGTATTGATAATTGCTATCGATCCTAGAAGTAAAAAGCCTGCTAAACAATTAAACTTTAAGTTTTTCATATCTTCATTTTTTTTTTATTATTTTCCAATATTAATGTGAATGTATGTTCTAATTTCCCATTCTGAACCGTTTCCAAAACCAACTGGACTTATAACTGGTTCTGGTGGAAATGTGTTTTCCGGAACCGCTGTTGGTGAATATCTTGGTGAATATTGGTCTAATGAACGCCAAATTCCCATGATACCAATTCTTGTGTCTGGTAAAATGAACCAACTTGGTTTTCCAACAGAAGTTGAAATATCGATAGAACTTTGAACTGGGTATGTTAAGTTAAAATCTCTGTGATAATCGAATGGTCCCCAATCATTAAATTTAAGAGAAGTAACTGCTTTTACTTTTTTGTAAATCATTCTTACATCACCACCTGCTCTGTTGATAGTTCTTTCAGAATCACCATTGGCTTGACCGTTACCAAAGTATAGATTAGCTATAATTCCTAAATCAGGAGAAATTTTTGAAACGATTCTTGTATTTGATTCCCATAAATCTTTTGCTGGAGCTGAGCGCTCAAATGCAAAAGAAGATCTATTTGATAAAAACCCGATAGCAGCATCCATAGTTGTTGGTAAATGACGGTAAACAAATCCTGTACTGAATGCAAATTTTGCATCTTCTACCATGTCATTGTTCCATTCGTACATCCAAGTTCCTGGTGTAGGGTCGTATGTTAATAATAACTCACCACCAACAGTTTCACGGTTAGCTCTTACGATAAATGGGTCATCTAAAATATTTCTTAATCTTCCTGGAGCATCAACACCATTTGGCATTGCTTCTACTAAAGGCTTTTGCCATAAGAAGTTTGGTGCAATTTGTAAATTAGAATTTACATTATAAGTAAAACCAGCTAAGAAGTTCATTTGGTTTCCGCTTCCTGTATCTTTCAATCTCCAACCTGTAAACGTTTGGGTATTATCTGCTCCTCCGTTTGCAACTAAACCATGAATAGCTCCTTGCGTGTATGCGTTGAATTTTCCTTTAGAAAAAGTAAGTTTTGCTTTTCCTCCCCAATTATCTTTATTGTTTATTTTATCAACTTTTACAACATCGCCATCCATCATTTGGAATTCTCTTCCGTTTAGTGGTTGACCCGCCCAAATACCTCCTAATTCAATTCCTAAATTTCCTAATTTAGTTTGAAGATATGCTGTAGCTCTTCTTGTTTTTGGTATTGGAAATGCAATTGATGAAACCGATTCAGAAACTTCTGCTTGATTAATATCTTCATGATAAACAGTAGCAAAATTAAATTTCCCAAATTTTGTGTTGTATTTTAATAAGTAAGCTGGATTGGCACCCCACCATAATTGAGGTCCAAAAGCCGCTTTTAATCCGTCTAAACTTCCTCTACCATCCACCTCAAAACCTAGAGTTTCTCCATTGTAAATATCTAAGTTTGGACCATAATTTGCTTCTGGATATAATCCGAAGAAATCGCCTTCATAACCCCAATGGTAGTGACCTGTTCTGTAAAAACCTCTTAATTCAAAATCTTTAGCTGTCCATTTGTAGGATGCGTTGTAAATTTGAACTCTATTTACATCTGTAGATAAAACTTCGCCTTCATTTGTTAAGACAGTTTGTGCTCTACCTCTATTTTCATAGAAAATCTCATTAATTGGATTTTCTGCAACATGCCCTAAAATATTGAAATTTACATTAGCTTTCATATTAGCTGATGGATTTCCTTCTACACCAATAAAATACGATTGCATGTGATCAAAACCTAATCTATTTGGATATCCGTTGATATCAGGATCATCAGATTTTGGAGTTGTGATTAAACTTCCGCCCGTATTGAATGTCGTAAATTCTGCTCTAAGATTGCTTAATTTAATCATTCCTCCATCATTTGCAGATAAAGCAGCTTTATCACCTCTGGCTCTTAAAGCGGCATCCATTAAATTAGCTTCACCAAAATGAGTATTCACTACTTGCTTATTTACACCTTCTTTGAATGGATTTAATTTATGAATGTCTTTTAAAACATAATAAGCAGCTCTTGGATATAATTGATAATGTCCTTTTTCGTTGGTTGGTCCTTTTGCACAAATTCCAAACCATTCTTCGTTCATATTATTCTGACCTTCAATAAAGTCTTTTTGATAACCTCCATTAGACCATGAAGCGTTTGAATCTTGAACATCTAAATTTTTAGTTTGTCCGTATTTCCACCAACCATCGCTAAATTGAAATGTAAATCCTCCAATAGAGTTACCAGATTTACCTAATCCTGCAGCATTTTCATAGATTTCTTTCCAATTTCCTTTTAAGTAAAAAGCTTGTGCATTTTGATCTTCTTGATTGGTTATTGCATTGAAAGCATCAGAACCAAACTCTGTAAATAAAACTGGTTTACCGTATTCTTTCTTAACTCTTTCAAATAAATCACCAAAAGAAACACCACGGTATACATTTGTTCCAAAGATGTCAACATCTTTACATTCTTGAGCAATTATGTCAAGAAAAAGTAAATCTCCATTACAAATTGCCATTGGATGATTTGTGTCTATCGCTTTCATTGCTACAACAGCCTCATTAAATAGCTTATACATAGAACGAGCTCTCGCTGTTGACTTTCTATCTTCTATTGGAATATTTTCTGTTTCGGCTCCATCCCAAAATAAACCATAGTTGTTTTCATTTCCTAAAAGAAATAAAAGTAATCCTTTGGTATCTTTATATTCTGAAGCCATTTGTGTCACTTCCTTAAGAAGAAGTTCACGTGTTTTTGCATCAGAATATTCTGTATTTGGTTTCCATACACCATCAATTGTTAAACCATATCGACCGAAAGAATGATTTAACATGGTGTAAATACCATAATTAGTATAAATGTATTCAATCCATTTTTTTGGAATACCCGAATAAACACGGATAGTATTCACACCCATATTTTGAAGTAATCCCATTTCATCATCTAAAGCCTGACGAATAAAATCGTCTGATTGATTCCAAAGACTGTATGAGTAATTTGTACCGATTGGAAAGTAATCCCAATTCATTCCGTTTACCATAAAATCTTTACCGTCGACTTTAAGTTTCAATTCCGAATTATTATTTTCAACTACTACTTTTTCAGATTGTGAATAAGTAGTAAATGAATAACAAAAAATTAGTATCAGAATAATTTTTTTCATTTGCTGTTTGGATTTAAATAATTAATAATCGTATTAAAAATTGGTTTTGTTAATGATTTCATAAAAATAGCAAGTAAATATTACATTATTGATAAAATTAACCTCAACAAAAAATATACATCGCAAAAAAAACACTGGAAGTATTGAAAAATAACAATAAAACATCGTTTTAACTGAATAAAAAAAGATTTTGAAAATATCTTAAAATATCAGTTAAAGAATGTTTGTATAGGTAATGTATAGGTAAGAAAAATGCGCTTTTAAGGTATTATATAGCTAATAAGTATTCTACTAGTCCCATTTCATGAGGAAGATTCATTTTCTTTCGCAAACGATATCGCTTAATTTCGATACTACGTACTGAAATATTAAGTAAAGGTGCTATTTCTTTTGAAGATAAATTCAATCGTAAATAAGCACACAAACGTAAATCGTTTGGAGTTAGACTAGGGTGGTTTTCTTTAACTTTCTTCAAGAAATTATTATCGGCACTATCAAATGCTTCTTTGAAAATATTCCAAGTATTTTCTTCTTTCACATTTTTATTTATCGTAGAAATCACCGATTTAATACTTCTATTTGTTGTACTATCTGTTGAGTTTTTTAAATCGCCTTTAATAATATTTAAAAGTTCTGTTTTCTTGATAAGATTCATGGTAGAAACAGCAAGTTCCTTGTTCTTTTTGTCAACATCTTGAGTAAGCTGTTCGTTTTTAATTTTCATTATTTGCTGTTCATTCTCTAATTCCTTCAATTCTAAAAGAATATTATTTTCAGCAATAATGCGTTGATGTCTTTTTTCGTGATAAATAGTATAAAACTTATGAATATAATATCCTAAAACTATCAATAAAATGAAGTAGAACATCATGGCCCAATTGTTAGCATACCAAGGGTTTTTAATCACAAAAGAATAAGTAGCAATATTGTCTGTTACAGAATTTGCTACTTTAGCTCTAACACTAAAAACATAATCGCCAGCTGGTAAATTTTCAAAAACGACTTGAGAATTAAAAGACCACTCACTCCATTCGTCATGAAGTCCTTCTAATTTATACTGGTATTCTGCATTAATGTATTTATCATACTCTGGAACTGTATAATTAAACGAAATGTTATTTTCATCGTGGTTAAAAGCGCCTTTTTCAGTAATTGAAATATTTGTTGATTTAGCATTAATTGCATTATTGGAAATACCAAAAAGCGAAACTTTGTGATTACCAAATTTGAACTCATTGTTTTTTAAGACATAATAACCATCTGTCGTACCAATTAAATACGTTTCATCACCTAATTGTAGAATATTTTCATAACCCGGCATTGAATTGGTTAAAGACGAAGGAATTGGTAAACTATTTTTCTTTAACTCAGGAGATAATTTCCCTGAAGAATAATAGTGAATGTAATTTTTAGTAAAAAACCATAATTTGTTTGATTTATCTACAATCATTTTCCCAGTTACATATTCGTCATTTTGAAATATTGCACTCAGTGATTTGTCTTTCTCAAAAATCTTTGTGGCATTATTCATTTTAAAAATACCATCCTTGGAAGCATAATAAATTTGATTATTGTACTTGGCTAAGGTTGCGTTTTTACTTTTTGTAAGGTTATCAAATTTAATAATATCAGAAGCATTCAGGAGAGAATTATCTACTTTAAATTTATAAACTCCTTTATATTCGTGACTTACATAAATTTCATTTGTGTTTAAAATCTCAAAATGTTTAGAAGAATAATTAAATCCTTTTATTTTATTTTTATAAACCCAAGTATTATTCTTTTTCTCTAAAACAGTAATTCCATTGTAATTTCCTTGCAAAATGTAATTTGTATTTCCAAAAGGTACAAATTTCCAGGTTCCAGAAGCTGCAAAAATAGGAGTTGCATTTTTATCATTAATAATAAATGTCCCTGAATCATGTCCACAAAAGAGTGTGTTTTGATACGAAAATAAATTCCAAACTTGTCCTTTTGTATTTTGAACAAATTCAAATTTAGAGGTTGAATTCAAGTCTTTGCAGAACAAACCTTGATTAGTTCCAATGTATAATTTATTGTTGTGAGTTATTGAAGCATAAGTAGTTCCTAAAATTCCCGTATTATCTAAATAACTTTTTATTGGCGATTTAAGATTGATGCAGTTGATTCCGTTATCGAGCCCTATCCAAAGATTTTTATCTACATCTTCAAAAAGTGAAAGCGCCGTGTTATTACTTAATCCTGAATTTTGCGTTATATGATATATGAGTTTGCCTTCTTTAGATAAAATAAATATTCCGTTTGAGATGGAACCTAAAGCTATACTTTCGTCAGATAACATCTGACTGCTGTAAATATTACTTTGCTGAATTTCGGCATCAACATTGGTAATAAACTTAGTTAAAATCGTATTTTGGTATTTAAAAATACCTTGTTTTTGTGTGACTAAAATTAACCCGTCGTTGGTATCAAAGATATTAATTAGTTTATTTTGATTAATGATTTCATTACTTAAAAACAATTTACTCTTGCCCTGATCAATTTCATAAAGTCCTTTTGTAGTTTGAAAGTAAATACCATTTGTAGTTTTAAAAACCTTATTGATAGTGCTCTTAGGATCAATTACAGTGAATAATTTTGTTTTTGTATTGTAAGCATAAATTTTTTCTAATGATTGAAAAAGAATCCAATTATCAAAAGGAAAAATTCCCCAAAATTGTTCATCATCATTAATTTTATCTTTAATTGAATTACTAAGAGAAGTGTATGATAATTGTCCATTTATAGCGCGTTGCCAATAGCCAAATTCCATAAAAGAACCCGTATAAATTTTATCGTTTATACACTTAACCGAACGAATAATTGTTTCATTTGGTGAAGGATTTAAAATCCATTTTGAACCATTAAATTCAAGCAAACCTTCATTGTTTGCAAAATACATAAACCGATGATTATCTTGAGAAATCATCCAATTTTGAATTCCAGCACCATATACATCTTTAGAATACTTTACAATTGGAGGCAATTGTTGTGCAACACCTAGTAAAGAAAATAAAATGAATAAAAGATGAAGTTGAATTTTATGAAATTGCATTTTCTATAATATTAGAAAATAAAGATATGTAATATAAATTTTATAAAAAAATGATTTAAAAAAAAAGACTGCCATTTCTGACAGTCTTAATTAACTAGAATTGAAAAACTATTCTTTTATAAATTTTGTTGATGAAACATTTCCATCAATGTTTGTTTTAACAACATAAACACCTGCATTAAGACTAGCAACATCCAATTGGAATGAAGTAGCATTAATTTCTCTATTTATAACTTCTTGACCTAAAACATTGTAAACTGCAATATTTTGGATATTTCCAGCTGATTCAAGATTTAAAATATTTGATGTTGGGTTTGGATACAATTTAACTTTAGATACATTGAAACTTTCTGAAGATAAAACTGTGTTTTTATGTAAATAGATGTTATCATACCAAACATTATCAACCATAGCAGTAGTAATACCTATTTGAGCAATATCACTTCTATTTAAGTTACCTGCAACTACACCACCTAAAGCTGTGATTGGCACATCAACAGAAACCCATTGATTCGCTACTAATTGAGGAGTTGTTCCACCATTGATATTTACCTCTAAAGCAGATACTTCACCACCAGTTCCTCCAAAATGAACTAATTTCACATTAAAAACATCCCCAGTTAAATCTGTATCTGTAATGTAAAAATCAAAGTGAATGTGAGTAAAATCAGTTAAGTTTTGTCTGTTTGTCTGAAAATCTATACCATGACAAACAACACCTGTATTTTTTCTTAACGTATTATTTCCAGCAATTTGAACTTGTGTTGTAGCAGCGCCACCACACCATCCAGCGTCAAAATTTGTCATTGTTATATTAGAATATGCATCACTGTAAATTGAAACAACATCTGCAGTTGGTCTAGCTGGAGGAGTTGGAGCAGCAACAGTAGGCGAAACAATACATGGTGCACATGTACCACCACAATCAATTCCTGTCTCAGTTCCATCTTGAATTCCATTTGCACATGTATTCACAACCTGAACAACAGAAACGTTATCAATAAATACAAAACCTGTAGCAGCACCTAAATCAAAAATTACTCTATCAGCAACAGCATCACCATAGTTAATTGTGTATTGATATGAAAAAGTCTGTGGTGTAGCAGTTAAAACTGAAGTTGAAGTTAAAGCAGCCCAAGGAGCATTATTTTGACCTAAACCAACAATAATATTTCTTGTTGCTGTAGTAGCATCAGTAAAAGCAGTAAAAGTTAATTCGTAAGTTAATCCACTAGTCAAATTAATGTTTTGGCTTAAATTTACATCATACGGATTACCTACCGCAAGTACATTAGCTTGGTTAACAAAATTGGAAGCACCAAGATCAACTACATTTGCAGCGTTACCATACCAAGGAGCCGTAGCACCCGTTTGAAAATCACCATTGGTCACCAAATTCTGAGAAAAACCCAGTGAGCAAAAAATTAATGATAGAAAGAAAGTAATTTTTTTCATAATATGTAATTTATTTAGTTAAAATTTATTGAATGTAAATTTAATCCATAAAATTTTTAAACAATTCACAATCCATATATACAAACTATACAATGCGTTTTTTATATGATTTTTTTTACGTAACTCAAATAAATATTCAAAATACTGATTATCAGTAATTTAAATATCGAATTATTCTCAAAAACACTAAAATGTATAGTTAATGTATAGTTTAAAATTCATGTTTTATTACTACTAGAATGATTTAATCCACTCTACTTTAAGCAAAAAATCAATTTGGAATGAAAGATATACTATAACTTAAAATAGATTAATTATCTTTGCAATTCTATTAAAATCAACAATGATACAACCCGATTTTTCAACCTTAGAACCAAAAAAAAATATCTTAATTAAAGGCGCTCAATTGCACAACCTTAAAAATTTAGATGTTGCCATTCCACGAAACAAACTGGTAGTAATTACAGGTCTTTCAGGTTCTGGAAAATCGAGTTTGGCTTTTGATACTTTGTATGCAGAAGGTCAACGCAGATATGTTGAAAGTTTATCCTCTTATGCACGACAATTTTTAGGAAGATTAGACAAACCAAAAGTAGAATATATTAAAGGAATTGCGCCAGCCATTGCCATTGAACAAAAGGTAAACACCAGCAATGCCCGTTCAACCGTAGGAACTTCTACCGAAATTTATGATTATTTAAAACTGCTTTTTGCCCGAATTGGAAAAACCTACTCGCCTATCTCTGGAAAAGAAGTAAAAAAAGATACCGTTTCTGATGTTATCAATGACATTAAAAAATTTCCAATAGACAGCAAATGGCTACTGCTTTCTCCTATTCATTTAGAAGAAGGAAGAGCTTTAGAAGACAAACTAAAAGTACTTTTACAACAAGGTTTTGCTCGTATTTTAGTGGATAACGAAATGGTGCGTTTGGATACGATTAACCAACACCAATTAGACAACAAAGATATTCTGCTAATCATTGACCGAATAGTAGTTAAAACAGAAGAAGAATTCTTCAATCGTTTAGCTGATGCGGTACAAACCGCCTTTTACGAAGGTAAAGGTGTTTGCTATTTACAAGAAGTAGATACCAAAAAACGTTTGGAATACAGCGCTAATTTTGAATTGGATGGTATCACATTTTTAGAACCTAATATTCATTTATTCAGTTTTAATAACCCTTACGGAGCTTGTCCAACATGTGAAGGCTACGGAAGTGTTATTGGAATTGATACCGATTTAGTGATTCCTAATACTGCTTTATCTGCATACGAAAATGCAGTGTTTCCTTGGCGTGGTGAAAGCATGAGTTGGTACCGAGATCAATTGGTAAACAACGCTTATAAATTTGATTTTCCAATTCATAAACCATTTTTCGAACTTTCAGACGAACAAAAACAACTGATTTGGGACGGAAATAAATATTTCACTGGATTAAACGATTTCTTTTCGGAATTAGAAGAGAAAAACTATAAAATTCAAAACCGGGTTTTACTTTCGAGATATCGTGGAAAAACAAAATGTAATACGTGTAAAGGCAAAAGATTACGTCCAGAAGCCAATTATATCACCGTTGGTGGAAAAACGGTTTCTGATTTAGTGGACTTACCAATCGTAAATTTGATTGATTTCTTTAAAAAATTAGAATTAAACGAATACGATACGAAGGTGGCTAAACGTTTACTAATTGAAATCAACAATCGTTTAGACTTTTTATTCAATGTGGGATTGAGTTATTTAACTTTAAATCGTAACTCTAACTCACTTTCTGGAGGCGAATCACAACGTATTAACTTGGCAACTTCGTTAGGAAGTAGTTTGGTTGGATCGATGTATATTTTAGACGAACCAAGTATCGGTTTGCATCCAAAAGACACCGAAAGATTAATCGAAGTATTGAAAGAACTTCGCAATTTAGGCAACACCGTTATCGTAGTTGAACACGACGAAGACATCATGAAAGCTGCCGATATGATTATCGATATTGGTCCAGAAGCAGGAACACATGGAGGCGAATTAGTCGCACAAGGAACCTATGATGAAATTCTAAAAGCCGATTCGTTAACTGCGAAATATTTGAATGGTCAAGAAGAAATTTCGGTACCAAAAACTAGAAGAAAATTCAAAAATCATATTGAAGTTATTGGTGCGAGAGAAAATAACTTAAAAAATGAGAACTTCACTTTCCCTCTCGAATGTTTAACCGTGATTACAGGTGTTTCAGGAAGTGGAAAAAGTACGTTAGTGAAGAAAATTTTGTTTCCAGCCATTCAAAAGAAATTAGAAGGTGTTGGAGAAAAAGCAGGTCAATTTTCCGAATTAGCCGGAAGTTTTTCACACATCAAACATATCGAA
>DNNO01000004.1 GCA_003497625.1 Flavobacterium sp.
AGTTTGTCAGCAGCTCCAAGTTCTACAACTGCAATTGCAACAAGAGTTAATGGTTTAAATATAACGCAATTCTATAGCATAGGAGTTGCGCCAACACAAGCTGTTAGTGGATTAACTGGTGAGTATTTTGCAGCTGGAGCACAAGATAATGGAACGCAATATTTTGCAAATGCTACTGCAGGAATTAATGGGAGTACACAATCTCAAGGTGGTGACGGAGCTTATACTTTGTTTGATCAAGGAGCTGATAAATATTATATTTCCAATTATGTATATAATGAAAGTATAAACTTAAGACCTTTGCCTACTTCTACAGTCAATGCTAAAGTTATTGATTCGGATAACGATGCAAATAGTGGGGCTTTCATTGCGCCAATGGTTTTAGATTCTAATCTTGATATATTATTTTCAGATTATTCCACTACTGCAGATGGTTTTAGAATAATGAGATATGGTAATTTAAAAGGCGGGGGCCCTACAACTAAAACAATTTTAACAAATCCATTGTTGACTGCTTCTCCAACAGCTTTTGCAGTTTCGCCTTATACGACTGCTACTACAACATTATTGGTTGGAACTCGTTTAGGTAAATTATTAAAGGTTACAAGTGCAAACAATACAACAGGTACTTGGGTAGACATTACAGGATCTAGTTTTGTTGGAAGTGTTTCAGATATTGAATTTGGAGCATCTGAAAATGAAATTTTTGTAACAATGCACAATTATAACGTAGTAAGTATTTGGTATACTAAAGATGGTGGTGCTACATGGTTGAATAAAGAAGGGAATTTCCCAGACATACCTGTTAAAGCTATTTTGCCAAATCCACTGAGAAATGCAGGAGGATTTGCTACAGAAGTTATTGTAGGGACTGAATTAGGAGTGTGGTATTCTAATAATTTTAATACTGCATCTCCAACTTGGAGTCAATCTTATAATGGAATGAGTAATGTTAAAGTTGTTGATTTAGATATGAGAAATGACAATATGGTTTATGCGGCAACCTATGGAAGAGGTGTTTTTTCAGGTATGTTTACAAGCATAACATTGTCTTCGCTTGATTTTTCTCAATCAAACAATATTAAGATGTATCCTAATCCAGCTACTGATTTAGTTAATATATCTATCTCAAATTATGTTGGGGATTTAAAAGTAGAGTTGTTTGATATTAACGGAAGATTAGTTAAAACAAAATCTGTTGATTTTTCAGGAAATTATGCTTTAGATTTAAATGGATTAAATTCGGGAGTTTACATCGTTAAATTATCAGGTTCTGAGTTGAATTATTCAGAAAAGATTGTGATTAACTAAAGTTGATTAAATTAAATATTATATAACATAAAAAAGAGCCAGTTGAAAAACTGGCTCTTTTGTTTTATTTGAAAGTTGATAATTAAGTTTTTCTAATCGTAGAGATTGATTTTATTATCTCTTTTGACCAAGAGGCATGTTGGTTTTAATTTGTTTAAGACGACACAGAGCGCAGCAAACATAAGTAAATAAAAAAACCTCCCAAAAATGGGAGGTTTTTAATATGTTTGCTAAATAAGATTATTAAGCTTCAAAAGGAATTACAGATACATATGATTTGTTTTCCGCTTTTTTCTGGAATTTTACAACTCCATCAACTTTAGCATGTAAAGTATGATCTTTTCCCATGTAAACATTTTCACCTGGGTTGTGCTTAGAACCTCTTTGTCTAACAATGATGTTTCCAGCAATAGCAGCTTGACCACCATAAATCTTAACGCCTAAACGTTTCGATTCTGATTCTCTACCATTCTTCGAACTACCGACACCTTTCTTGTGAGCCATGATGTTATATTTTAAATGTTATTCTTCAGTTTTTGGTTTCTTAGTCGCTTTAGCTTTTGGCTTAACTTCTTCAGTAGTTTCAGTTACTTCAACTTCAACTTCTTTTTTAGCAGCTTTTTTCTTAGCACCAGTAGCAACAATTCCTTCAATTAAAATTTGAGTGAATGATTGTCTGTGACCATTTTTCTTTTTGTAACCTTTTCTTCTTTTCTTTTTGAAAACGATTACTTTATCACCTTTTAAGTGTTGTAACACTTTGGCTTCTACAGAAGCACCTTCTACAGCTGGGGCGCCTAAAGTTACTGTTCCGTTTTCATCTAATAAAAGAACTTTATCAAAAGAAACTTTAGTTCCTTCTTCTGAAGCTAAACGGTGAACATAAACCTTTTGGTCTTTGCTTACTTTGAATTGTTGCCCTGCTATCTCTACGATTGCGTACATAACAATGATTTTAGTTAAAAAATTTAAGGTTGCAAATATACAATAATTTCTAAACCAAACAACTATCTGTTCAATAAAAATAATAGAAATTATAATTTCAGTAAATTTTCTCGAATAAAATTTCAATTTATTGTAACATTATATCGAAATTGCGTCTAATTACAATTATATCAAACAAATTAATAACGTATGAAAAAATCTTTAATGGCTTTGGGTACTGCACTAATGCTTGGCGGAACTGCTTCTGCTCAAAAAGTAACATTCGAGGAATTTGATTTAGACAACGGATTACACGTTGTGCTTCATCAAGACAATTCTGCACCAGTGGTAATTACTTCTGTAATGTATCACGTGGGAGCTAAAGACGAACAGCCTAACCGTACTGGTTTTGCTCACTTTTTTGAACACCTTTTATTTGAAGGAACAAAAAATATTGGTAAAGGAGAATGGTTTAAACTAGTTACAGCAAACGGAGGAAACAACAATGCTAATACTACGGATGACAGAACTTACTACTATGAAGTTTTCCCTTCAAACAACTTAGAATTAGCTATATGGATGGAATCAGAACGATTAATGCATCCTGTAATTGATCAAAAAGGAGTTGATACTCAAAACGAAGTAGTTAAAGAAGAAAAAAGATTACGTGTTGATAACCAGCCTTATGGAAATTTAATTAAAGCTGTAAAGGAAAACATGTTTAAAGTACACCCATATAAATGGACAACCATTGGAGAAATGGAGCATTTAGATGCCGCTACTTTAGAAGAATTCTTAGCTTTCAATAAAAAGTTCTATGTACCAAACAATGCAGTTTTAGTAATTGCAGGTCAGTTTGACAAAGCACAAGCAAAAGAATGGGTTAAAAAATATTTTAGCGCAATTCCTAAAGGAGCTCCTGTAACTCGTAATAAAGTAGAAGAAGCGCCAATTACAAAAGAATTTAAAGCAACTTGGCAAGATCCAAACATTCAAATTCCAATGTTAGTGGCTTCTTACAGAACACCTTCAATGAAAACGCGTGATGCTAGAGTTTTAGATATGATTTCAGCTTACCTTTCTGATGGAAAAAGTTCTAAATTATACAAGAAAATTGTAGACGATAAAAAAATGGCATTACAAATTGGTGCTTTCAACTATAGTCAAGAAGATTACGGCATGTATTTAATCTATGGTTTACCAATGGGAGAAAATACTACGGAATCTATCTTAAAAGAAATTGATGAGGAAATCGTAAAAATGCAAAACGAATTAATTTCTGAAAAAGATTTCCAAAAACTTCAAAACAAATTTGAAAGCAACTACGTAAGTAACAATGCTTCTGTTGAAGGAATTGCTGATAATTTAGCAACTTACTACATGTTATATGGCGATATCAACTTAATCAATACAGAAATTGAAATTTATCGTTCTATCACAAGAGAAGAAATTAGAGACATTGCAAAAAAATATCTAAACTCAAATCAAAGAATGATTTTAGATTATGTTCCTGCTAAAGACAAAGCTCAAAACTAAGATTTGAAGAATATGAAAAAATTTATATACATAGCAGCCAGTTTATTTTTAACAATAACTATGCAAGCACAAGACAGACCGCAACCAAAGGCAGGACCAGCTCCTACTATCAACATTAATAAGCCACAAAGTTTTGTACTTAAGAATGGTTTGAAAGTTTTAGTTGTGGAAAATCACAAATTACCGCGCGTTTCTTTCAATCTAACTTTAGATAATCCGCCTTATGCTGAAGGAAACAAAAAAGGAGTTTCTGATATTTTAAGCGGAATGTTAGGTAATGGAACAGAAACTATTACAAAAGACGTTTACAACGAAGAAATCGATTTCCTAGGAGCAGACATTAATTTTTATGCTTCTGGAGCTTCTGGAAACGGACTTTCGAGATATTCAAAAAGAAGTTTAGAATTAATGGCTGATGGTGCATTAAACCCATTATTTGATAAAGCTGAATTCGAAAAAGAAAAGGAAAAAATCATCGAAGGTTTAAAAGCAGATGAAAAAAGTGTTTCTGCTATTGCTCGTAGAGTAGAAAATGTCTTAGTGTTTGGAAAAGAACATTATAAAGGTGAATATACAAGTGAAGAAACGTTGAAAAATGTAACATTTGAAGATGTTGTTTTAAATTACAACACGTATTTCGTTCCATCAAACGCTTATTTAGTGATTGTAGGAGATGTTAACTTTAAAGATGTTAAAAAAGAAGTAGAAAGACTTTTTGGAAAATGGAGAAAAGCGACTGCACCTCAGTTATCTTACTCTGAGCCAAAAGACGTTCAGTACAGCCAAATCAATTTTATTGATACACCAAACGCAGTACAGTCTGAAATTGCTCTAGTAAACTTGTCAAACTTAAAAATGACAGACAAAGAATACTTTTCAGTTTTATTAGCAAACCAAATTTTAGGTGGTGGTGGTGAAGGAAGATTATTCTTAAACTTACGTGAAAAACACGGTTGGACATACGGAGCTTACTCTTCTATTGGAGCTGGAAAATATATCAATAAATTCCGTTCAAGTGCTTCTGTAAGAAATACAGTAACAGATAGTTCTGTTGTTGAATTTTTCAACGAGTTAAAAAGAATCAAAACAGAATTAGTTTCTGATGAAGATTTAAGAAATGCAAAAGCAAAATATGTAGGTAACTTCGTAATGCAAATTGAAAAACCTTCAACTATTGCTGGATACGCTTTAAACAAAGAAACTCAAGGTTTACCAGAAGATTTCTATGAAAACTACATTAAAAATATCAACGCAGTTACAGCTGAAGATATTAAAAATGCAGCGAACAAATATTTCTTATCAGATAAAACTAGAGTGGTTATCGTAGGAAAAGCTGGAGATGTTTTGCCAGGCTTAGAAGCAATGAGCAAAAAAGAAAAATTACCAATTTTCTATTTTGACAAATATGGTAATCCAACAGAAAAACCAGAAGTTAAAAAACCTGTTCCTGCAGGAGTTACAGCTCAGACGGTTTTAAATAACTATATCAATGTAATTGGTGGTGAAAAAGCAGTTAAAAACGTAAAAACGTTAGCAGTAATGTCAGCTGGAACTGTTCAAGGAATGCCTTTAGATTTAACTGTAAAAACAGCTCCTAAAAAATTAGGTGTTGAAATGAAAGTTATGGGTAATTCTATGATGAAACAAGTAGTTAATGAAAAAGAAGCTTATATGATTCAACAAGGTCAAAGAAAAGATTTCAAAGACCAAGATTTGAAAGATATGCAAGCTGAAGCTACAACTTTCAAAGAGTTAGCGTTATTAACAGATAAAGATATTACCTTAACAGGAATTGAAAATATAAATGGTGCTGATGCTTACGCAATCAAAAACGGAAAATCTACTTATTACTACGATGTAAAAACTGGATTTAAAGTAGCTGAAGCTAAAGAATTAGAGCAAGGTGGTCAAAAAATGACACAAACTACTTACTATCAAGATTACAAAGATGTAAAAGGATTAAAATTTCCATACAAAACCATCATGAATGTTGGTATAGAAATCGAATTAATTACTACTGAAGTTAAAATTAACGAAGGTGTAACAGATGCTGATTTCAAATAATAAACAAAACATGAAATTCAGAAAGCGCTCAAGAAATTGGGCGCTTTTTTTATTTCTTACTCGAAAAGTAAACACCTACTAAAACAATCAAAGCACCGAGTAATTGTATTACAGAAAGCGTTTCATTCATAAATAAATAGCCTAAATTAAAAGCGACTACCGGAATAATATAAGTTACCGAAGAAGCAAAAACAGGCGATGACAATTGGATTAATTTAAAGAATAAGATATTCGAAAATCCAGTTCCAACGATACCTAAAATAGCAATAAAACCTAACGAAGTTTGTACTTTAGCCTCGTGAATCATATCAAAAAAACCTGTAAAATATAAAACTATTAAAGCTGGAATAAACATAATCACAAAATTTCCTGTACTAATAGTTAATGGTTTTAAATCGGATAAATATTTTTTAATCAAATTCACGTTGATACCGTAAAAAATAGAAGCAATCACAATTAAGATGGCATAGTAATAGTTTTCAGTTGTGTTTTCTCCTTCGCCAAACAAAACAAGCAATACACAGCCAATAAAGCCAATAATAACACCAAAAACTTGAGTTCGTTGTACATTCATTCCAAAGAACAATAATCCTGCTAATAAAGTGTTTAACGGAGTTAACGAATTTAAAATAGAACTCACCGAACCATCAATTTTAGACAAAGCAATTGCAAATAAATAAGCTGGTACAAAAGTTCCACAAACAGAAGTTAAAGCGATAAATTTCCATTTGTGTAATGGAATTTGTGGTATGTGTCTAAATCCAACAATAATCAAAAACAAAGCTGCAAAAAGAATTCGTAAACTTCCTAATTGAACCGAATTTACACCTTGTAAACCCAATTGCATTAAAATGAATGAACTTCCCCAAACGCAGCCTAAAAAGCCTAATAAATACCATTTTGTTGAATTGTTTTCCATAGCGCTATTTTGTTCGTCAAAATTCAGGCTTTATTTTTAAAATAGCACTATGAATTTTTGTAATTTTGCAAAGTCTTTATTAAGAGACTTTTAATTTAACATTTGTTCGTATGAAGAATTTAAAAAATATTGGTTTGGCGCTTTTAATGACGCTTTCATTAGCAAGTTGCAAACAAGAAAACAAAGAAGTAGCAGTTGAAGAAACTAAAAAAGAAGCGGTTTCTGAAGCAGATTTAGCTAAAATGCAAACCGCAAGTTTCACTATCGACGGAATGACGTGCGCTATGGGTTGTGCTAAAACAATCGAAAATAAATTAGCTGGTCAAGAAGGTGTTGGACAAGCAGTAGTTGATTTTGACACTAAAATTGCAACTGTAAAATTCGATGCTGAAAAACAATCTTTAGAATCGTTAACCAAAACCATTGAAGGTGTAGCTGGTGGTGATTCTTACAAAGTAACAGAGTCGAAAAAAATGTAATAAAAAAACGCCCTGAGATAATCAGGGCGTTTTTTTTATTTCCAACATCTAAT
The DNA here is from genome assembly GCA_003497625.1 of Flavobacterium sp. GTDB lineage: Bacteria > Bacteroidota > Bacteroidia > Flavobacteriales > Flavobacteriaceae > Flavobacterium. The sequence goes on from DNNO01000004.1 coordinate 7,287, forward strand.
TATCATACATTTTAATTCATCGTTTGGATAAATTAAAGTGTAAATTGAATTACTTCCATCATAACAATCATTAGTATTGTTCTCCTTTTGAATCTGATTAATTTTTTTACCTTTTTTTAAATTCTCAAAAATTATTTTTAAATCAGAATGTAAATATTCAGTTTCTATACCAGGAACTTTTGATTTATATTCTTTAAGGGCAGATTGAAATTTGTCTTCATATTTACTTTCATTAATATTTTCATTCATATTAAGCCTAAATTCAATATATTTTTCTTTAGAAAATATTTGAACAAAACTTGCGGGACAACCATCGCAAGCAAAATCATGTTTTTCAATAATTAGAATTGTATCATTTTTGTTTTGCTGATGTAGTTCAATTATATCGTTAATATATTGCTTTCTAAAATCAAACTGCGACTCTATTTCATTTGAAAATTTAGTAATATTAGACTTATGACATTTATAAATCTTGTCATTAAGTGAATCATTATTGATTAATAATAACACAATTGAAATGATAAATGATATCAAATTGACTTTGACCATTTTTGTAAATTAGAAATTAATACAAATTTATTTCCATTCTAACGTTTCCAGAATTCTTCGCATATCTTCTTTTAGATAATTTGCTGCTGGTAAAATGGAATCGAAATTAGGTTTAGCGTAAAAATAAACGCTTCCTACTATAAAATTTTTTGTGCTATCGGTAACGTAAAATTGAGCGTTTGTTGCGGCATTCCCACCTACTTCATAAAACATTCCGTATACTTTTTTCTTGTCATTGATAAATGGTTGTTCCACAATATCATCCGCTTTAACTACATGATTATAAGTTAGCGTTTGAGCATCGCGCAATAATTTATCGATATCATTATTAACTGGTTTGTGTGTCAAATAAATCGTAGCTTTCATCTTTGGATAATTAATTTCAAAAGCACATGATTTATCTTTTATGTTAGCCAAATCATTTTTCTCGAAAGTAAAGCTACAATCCGAATCTAATTTAGAATATTTAGCTTTTGGATATTCCAAACTCAAATGTCCTTTTGGTTTTGGCAATGTTTCGTCTCCACAAGAAACCAATCCAAAAAACAATCCCAAACAACTTAATTTTACTATATTTTGTATCATGATTTCTATAACGTAACTTTTATTTGTTTTATTCTTCTCTTATCTACATTTTCGATGGTAAAAATAAGATTATGGAACGTTATTTTCTGTCTTTTCTTTGGAAAATTTCCAGAAATCTCGAGTAAAAAACCTGCTAAAGTTTCGGCTTCCCCTTTTTTACTTTCAAATTCATTTTCATCCACATCAATTATTCGATAAAAATCTTTCAAGCTAATTTTACCTTCAAATAGGAAATTTTTATCATCAATTTGAGAATAAATCAAATCTTCATCATCAAATTCATCACTAATATCGCCTACAATTTCTTCCAAAACATCTTCTAACGAAATAATTCCAGATGTTCCTCCATATTCATCCACCACCACAGCTAAGTGACTTTTCATTCCCTGAAAATCTTTCAATAAATCATCTAATTTTTTATTTTCTGGAACAAAAAACGGTTGACGAAGTAAGTTTATCCAATCAAATGCCTCACTATCAATATGCGGAATCAAATCTTTAATAAACAAAATTCCTTCAATTTGGTCGATGTTTTCTTTATAAATAGGGATTCTAGAATAGCCTTTTTCAACAATTTTAGGCATGATTTCTTCGAAAGTTTCTTCAATATTCAAAGCAAAAACATCAATTCTTGGACTCATTACTTGACGTACTTCGGTGTTTCCGAAAGTTACAATACCTTCCAAAATCTTCTGTTCGCCATCAGTTGTATCCGATTGTGAAGTCAATTCTAACGCTTGTGAGAGTTGATTTACCGAAAAATTTCCTTTTTGCACATTTAGTTTTTTTTCAATAAAAAGAATACCATTTCGCATCGGAACACTAATAGGCGATAAAACATTATTCAAAATCGAAATAGGAATTACCACTTTTTGGGAAAAATCCATATTGTTTCGATTGGCATAAATTTTAGGTAAAACTTCTCCAAAAAGCAAAATGAAAAATGTTACCACTACAACTTCCAAAACAAATCGCAAAACAGAAGATTCAATTCCGTTAAACAATCGGCCACTAAAGGAAGAGAAAATGATAACAATGGTGATATTCACAAAATTATTGGCTACTAAAATAGTAGCTAGTAATTTCTTAGGTTTTTCTAACAATCTGGAAATAAGAGTTCCTTTGTTGAAATCTTTATTTAAAATTTCATCTACATCTTTTTGCGACAAGGAAAAAAGGGCTACTTCAGAACCCGAAATAAAGGCAGAACAAGCTAGCAATATAACAATTGCGATTATTCCAAAAAGGAATTCAAAATCTATCGTGTGAAGTAAACTGGCAGGATCAGGATCCAAATTAATATAATTTAGTTAGACATTAAAATCTTCTGGCGCGCTACCTGTAGGTAAAGAAGACTTACTTAAATCAGTATCTTTTTTGGTAGTTAAGAAAGTAAATTCAGTTACCTGAATTTCAGTGGTGTATTTTGTAGCACCGTCTTCAGCTTGCCATTGACGCGATTTAATACGTCCTTCTATGTAAATTTTATCTCCTTTAGAAAGATATTTTTCACAAATTTCAGCTGCTTTATTACGAACGACAATGTTGTGCCATTCTGTAGAGGTGATTTTTTCTCCAGTAGTTTTATTGATATATACTTCGTTTGTCGCTAAAGGAAAACGTCCAATGCAATTGCCTCCTTCGAAGTAGTGCATTTTTACTTCGTCACCTAGATGACCTATCAATATTACCTTGTTTAATGTTCCGTTCATGGCTTGTAAATGTATTAGGGTTAATCAAAAATAGTAATTTAAAGTGAATTACAATAATTTGCAACCATAAAATTATGAATTACAATTGGAAAAGGTAATTTTTGTATTGCTGTAAAAGGTTTTGAATCAGGTAATTTCGATGAAAAACGAAGTTCAAAAAAACGAATGTGTAAATGCTGGTGCGATAATTTATGAAGCGTGATTTCGTTTTGTAAAATCAAAATTTCTGAAGGTTTTTGATTGTAGAATTGCATTTTTGAAATCTGATCAATCGCATCTTTTTCAGACAATAAAAAGTCGGTTTCTAAAACTGGAAACTCGTATAAATTTTCCCAAATTCCTTTTCCTTCTCTTTTTTGTACAATATAATTGGAATCCGAATCTTTTAAAATTAAATAATTCAAATAGCGATTGGTTACTTTTGTTTTCTTAGTTTTTACAGGTAATTCCGAAACTTTTTTATGTTGAAGAGCCGCACAACTTGAATTTAAAACACAAGAATTACAATCTGGATTTTTAGGCACACATTGCAATGCACCAAATTCCATAATCGCTTGGTTAAACAATGCTGGATTCTTTTTATCTAAAACTTCTTGCGCTAATTGTTGGAATTCTGTTTTAGTTTTTGGCAAGGAAATATCGCTATCTACATTAAAATAACGACTCAAAACTCTAAAAACATTACCATCTAAAACTGCAACAGGTTCGTTGTACGAAAAAGAAGCAATAGCAGCAGCGGTGTATTCACCAACTCCTTTTAGCTTCAATAATTCTTTATATGTAGGTGGAAATTCTCCATTTAATTCAAAAGCGATGTGTTTTGCGGTAGCATGTAAGTTTCTGGCTCTAGAATAATAGCCTAAGCCTTGCCATAATTTTAAAACTTGTTCTTCATCGGCATTTGCTAGGTCAAAAATTGTTGGAAAAGCATCAGTAAAAGACAAAAAATAAGGCAAACCTTGTGCCACACGCGTCTGTTGAAGCATAATTTCTGAGAGCCAAATCGGGTATGGATTTGTCGTGTTTCGCCATGGTAAATCGCGCTTGTTCTGTAAATACCAATGAATTAAAGAGTTAGAAAATTCCATAATTTTTTATAAGGCAACAAAAATAAATCTTTAGTAATTAAAATTTAATCAATTAACGTTGAATTATTGTTTTTTTAATTCTTATATTTGCAAACTCAAAAAAATACACAAAATATAAATACGAAAGAAAATGACGAAAGCAGATATCGTAGCGAAAATTTCAGAGAAATTAGGACTTGAAAAAGGAGATGTTCAAGCAACAGTTGAGACTTTTATGGAAGAAGTGAAAAACTCGTTAGAAACTGGTGACAATGTTTATTTAAGAGGTTTTGGAAGTTTTATCATCAAAACTAGAGCTGAAAAAACAGGAAGAAACATTTCTAAAAACACTACAATTAAAATCCCTGCACACAACATTCCAGCATTTAAACCAGCTAAAGTGTTTGTAGAAAGCGTTAAAGAAAAAACAGAAGTTACAGTATAAAAACTATTTATTAATCTAAACACCAACATGTTATGCCAAGTGGTAAAAAAAGAAAAAGACATAAGGTAGCAACTCACAAACGTAAGAAAAGAGCGAGAGCAAACCGTCATAAAAAGAAAAAGTAGTTTAAAACTACTTTTTCTTTTTTAGAAAAAAAAGTTCATTGAAAACAATCAATTCTACATTGATTATCGGGAAAAATCCTGTAAAATTATTATTTAATCCATCCTTACAATTAGCCATAAGCCGTAAGCTTTAAGTTATATGCGTTTTACGCCTATTGACTATTGCCATTGCCTATTGCCGAAAAGTTCGGATAAAAATGTACTGCATGAACAAAGAGTTAATTATTCGATCAGGTTCAGACGCTGTAGATTTTGCCTTATTAAAAGATGGAAAACTAATTGAATTACACAAAGAAGAAGAAAAGCAAAGCAATTTTGCGGTTGGTGATATTTTTATTGCCAAAATCCGTAAGCCAGTTGCAGGCTTAAACGCCGCATTTGTGAATTTAGGACATGAAAAAGATGCTTTTTTGCATTATCACGACTTAGGTCCAAATCTTCCCTCTTTAATGAAATTCATTAAACTTGTAAGCGCAGGTAAAATAAAAGATTATTCACTCAAAAATTTTCCTTTTGAAGCTGAAATCAACAAAGATGGGACGATAACAGATATCTTAAGTCCAAATCAGTCGATTTTAGTTCAAGTAGTAAAAGAACCAATCTCTACAAAAGGTCCCAGAATTAGTTCTGAGATTTCTTTAGCTGGAAGATATGTGGTTTTAGTTCCTTTTTCAGACCGAGTTTCTGTTTCACAAAAAATAGAATCAAGAGAAGAAAAAGACCGATTAAAACGACTGGTTCAATCTATTAAACCAAAAGGATTCGGTGTTATTGTGCGAACAGTAGCCGAAGGCAAAAAAGTAGCCGAACTTGATAAAGATCTACAAACACTCCTTGAAAGATGGATGTCGATGAGCAGACGTTTACAAACAGCGCCTCATCCGTCAAAAGTCTTAGGAGAATTAAACAAAGCTTCCTCTATTTTAAGAGATGTATTTAACGATACGTTTTCTTGTATACATGTAGATGATGAAGATTTGTATTTAGAAACGAAGGAGTATTTGCAAGAAATAGCTCCCGATAAAGTGTCTATCGTAAAACACTATCAGTCAAAAGACTTGCCTCTTTTTGAGAAATACAATATTGAACGACAAATAAAAACGTCTTTTGGAAAAACAGTTTCCATGAGCAAAGGTGCTTATTTAATTATTGAACATACAGAAGCTCTTCACGTTATCGACGTGAACAGCGGAAACCGTTCAAGCAAAGCAACTAGCCAAGAAGATACTGCTCTAGAAGTTAACATGATTGCTGCAGCTGAAATTGCACGTCAGTTACGACTTAGAGACATGGGCGGAATTATTGTGGTGGATTTCATTGATATGCAAAATCCAGAAAACCGCAAAGTGTTGTATGATTTCTTAAGAGAAGAAATGAGTGACGATAAGGCCAAGCATAAAATCTTGCCTCCTAGCAAATTTGGATTAATTCAAATTACTAGACAAAGAGTTAGACCAGAAGTTAATATTAAAACAAGAGAAGAAGACCCTAACAATGAACATGGGGAAATTGAAGCTCCAATTTTAATCATCGACAAAATAGCGTCTGACCTTGAACGCATTATAAAAGACCATAAAAAAGTTGTACTTAACGTACATCCGTTTGTGGCAGCATACCTTACAAAAGGTTTTCCATCATTACGTTCGAAATGGTTTTTCGAATATAAGAAATGGGTGAAAATTATACCTCGTGACGCTTACACGTATCTAGAATATCACTTCCTTGATAAAGAAGGAAATGAAATTATAGTAAAATAATATGGGATGTATCCTGTAAAACAAAAACCGCTACTCGAAAGAATAGCGGTTTTTTTTATGTCTTGAAATTAAAAACTTAATCTAATATATATTCCAATCTCACCGTAATTCTAGCTGTTTTGTTTTTGCTATAAGTATCATTGTTTCCGCCGTAGCTGTCTTCTTCCGTAGAACCTTGCCCAGTAATTTGAAAAACACCCATGCTTGCCGATTTTAATTTTCCTAAACTTCCATCAGCTGTTTTTACAATTTTTTGTGCACGTTCACTAGCGTCTTTTGAAGCATTTTGAATTAAACTATGCTTTAAACTTGGTAAATCAGAATAGGTATATTGAATAGAATTAGAAGATAATTCAATTCCCGAATTAATCAGTTCAGAAGTTTTGCTTGATACTTCTTCAATTCGTTTCATTAATTCTGGATTCTTCTTGGCCGAAAACGAAATCGTCTGTGTTGCCTCGTAACCATCAAAAACTTGTTCGTATTTCGTTTGATAAGCAACTTCCGTATTTTCAGTTCTAACTTCTCTAAAACGTTTGTTGAATTGTACCGCTCCAAATGTAAATTCTTCTTTCTTGAAACCTTTGCTCAAAAAGAAATCGGATACAATTTTTTGATCAGAAATCATCTTGTTGTACGCTTCTTTAATGTCAAAACTTTTGGTTGTAAAACTTCCGGACCATAAAATTTCATCTGAAACGAAATCTTTTGTTCCTAATCCAATTACGGAAATAGTGTCTAAGTTTTCATTACGATTTTTAAATGCCGAACCTAAAATAAATGCTGTAATAATTATTGAAATTCCAATAATTAAGGTCGATTTTAATCTGCTTTCCATACTTTTTTAAAGATTAGTTTGTTTTCTAATGCAACATCAAAAGGTATACCAAGTTACGAAATTTTAAGCCGCTTTGAAAACTATCTTTTACTTTTAAAAAAAGCTTTCATTAAATCACCACACTCTTTTTCTAAAACGCCAGAAATTACTTGGGTTTTAGGATGTAATTGTGTTCCCATTTTTTGATAACCACGATTTTCATCGGAAGCACCAAAAACAATTTTAGAAATCTGGGACCAATACAAAGCACCAGCACACATTTGGCAAGGCTCTAAAGTCACGTATAAAGTGCAATCTTTTAAATATTTTCCACCAATGAAATTTGCAGCGCTAGTTATCGCTTGCATTTCGGCATGAGCAGTAACATCGTGAAGTAATTCTGTTAAATTATGGGTGCGAGCAATTACTTTATTATCGATAACAATAACAGCTCCAACAGGAATTTCGCCCTTTTCAAAAGCTACTTCGGCTTCTAGTAAGGCTTTCTTCATAAAAAAGGCATCGGTAAAAATATTCTCCATAAGTACAAAAATACGATAACCAATTCTTACTTTTGTGCTGTGATGAAAAATTTGCTTTCAAAAATTAACAATCCTACCGATTTAAGGAAACTTCCTGAAAATCAACTTCCTCAATTGGCAAAAGAATTGAGAGATTTTATCATTGATATTGTTTCGAAGAAAGAGGGGCATTTGGGCGCAAGCTTAGGTGTTGTAGAATTAACGATTGCACTTCATTATGTTTTCAATACTCCAGAAGATTTATTGGTTTGGGATGTGGGTCATCAAGCATACGGACACAAAATCTTAACAGAAAGACGCGCTATTTTTCACACGAATAGAGAATTAAACGGGATTTCGGGTTTCCCAAAGCGTAGCGAAAGTATTTATGATACGTTTGGCGTTGGGCATTCCTCAACTTCGATTTCGGCTGCTTTAGGAATGGCTTTGGCTTCGCAATTAAAAGGTGAAGTGGATAAACAGCATATTGCGGTGATTGGAGATGCTTCGATTGCGAGCGGAATGGCTTTTGAAGGCTTAAATCATGCTGGAGTTACCGATGCAAATTTATTGGTAATTTTAAATGATAACGCTATTGGAATTGACCCGAGTATTGGTGCTTTGAAAGATTATTTGACAGCAGTTAAAGAAGGCAAAAATCCCAAACAAAATAACATTATCAAATCCTTGAATTTTGATTATTCGGGTCCGATTGATGGGCATGATTTACCCAAATTAATTTCGGAATTAGAACGATTGAAATCGGTTAAAGGTCCGAAATTCTTGCATGTAATTACGACCAAAGGAAAAGGATTGCAATTGGCCGAAGAAGACCAAGTAAAATATCACGCACCAGGGAAATTTGATGCCGAAACTGGGAAAATCCATCCAAAAGACGAATCGCATTTGCCTCCAAAATTTCAAGATGTTTTCGGGCATACATTAGTGGAATTAGCGAAGCAAAATGAAAAAATTATTGGAATAACTCCAGCCATGCCTACAGGAAGCTCGATGACTTATATGATGGAGACTTTTCCAAAACGCGCTATTGATGTTGGAATTGCTGAACAACACGCTGTTACTCTAGCTGCCGGAATGGCAACACAAGGCATGGTAGTATTTTGCAATATTTATTCAACATTTTTACAACGTGCCTATGACCAAGTAATTCATGATGTGGCTTTACAAAATTTACCAGTTATTTTTTGTTTGGACAGAGCAGGATTGGTGGGCGAAGACGGCGCAACTCATCATGGCGTTTTTGATATTGCCTATTTGAATTGCATTCCGAACTTAATTATTGCGGCTCCAAAAGACGAAATAGAGTTGCGAAATATGATGTTTACCGCTTCTGAAGGATTAAATCATCCAATTGCGATTCGATATCCAAGAGGAAGAGGTGAAAATGTAAATTGGAAGCAACCTTTTGAGAAAATTGAAATCGGGAAAATAAAAGAACTAAAAAAAGGGAATAAAGTTGCGATTTTATCCACTGGAACCATTGGGGATAATGTAGCCAAAGCTTTAACTGAGGTTGAAAATCCAAGTTTATTTTCGCATTATCATTTTCCATTTATAAAACCATTGGATGTTGATTCTATCAAATCTATTATAAATTCTCACGACCACATTATTACTATTGAAGATGGAGTGATAACAGGTGGTTTTGGAGAACAAATCAGTGCCATTCTTGCGACAAATAATTTAAAAAAATCAATAATCAATCTTGGAATTCCTGATTCATTCATAGAACATGGAACAGTTTTTGAGTTGCAACAACTTTGTAAAATCGACGTTAATCATTTAAAACAATTATTTAATACTTATTCAGATGTTTAAAAAAGCCTACCTTTTTGGACTATTTTTTATTTGCTTTCAGGCCTCAGCGCAAATTATTAGAACACAATTACCAGACTCAACATCAAATTGGTCAAAAGAAAATGTTGTGGGTTTAGATATATCACAAATTACTTTTGTGAATTGGAATGCTGGAGGTAATAATTCTGTTTCAGGCTTATTAAAGGGGCAATTTGTTAGAACCTACACAAATAAAAATTTGGTTTGGAAAAACGAATTGATTGCTCGATACGGAATTAACAAGCAAGAAAAGCAAGATGTTAGAAAAACAGACGATCAATTTCAATTAAATTCTACATTTGGTTATAGAACAGACACCATTTCTAACTGGTATTATGCTGGAAAATTTAATTTTAATACGCAATTTGCTAATGGATACGCTTATCCGAATACTGATTTAGCAATTTCGAAACCATTTGCACCTGCCTATACATTTTTAGGTATTGGAGCTGAATATTCTAGAAAAGATTTGAATTTAAATCTATATATTTCTCCATTGACACAAAAAACAACCATGGTTTTTGATCAAAGATTAGCCAATCAAGGTGCTTTTGGGGTTGAAAAAGCAATTTATGATGAATTTGGAAATTTAGTAAGAGAAGGTAAAAATGTTAGAAATGAAACAGGAATCTTGATTACCAATCAGTGGAAAAAAGAAGTGTTTAAAAACATCAATTTTGAACACAGAATTGCTTTATATACTGATTACATAAATAATTTTGGAAATATCGATGTAGATTGGCAATTGCAATTGGATATGACAGTAAATCAATATGTTAAAGCAAATATCGGCACGCATGTTGTTTATGATGATGATATTAAATCGAAAGAAGAAGAGGGTGGTGTTCAAGTTGTCAAAGGACCTAAGGTTCAGTTAAAACAATTACTAGGAGTAGGAGTGGTTTATCAGTTTTAATGAAATTATTTTCTTTTTTGTTTGATTTATATATACGAATATCTATATTTGCACTCCAATTGTCGCGGGTATGGTGAAATTGGTAGACATGCCAGACTTAGGATCTGGTGCCGCGAGGCGTGTAGGTTCGAGTCCTATTACCCGCACAAAAAGCTCTAACGAAAGTTGGGGCTTTTTTTATTTTAAAATAACTACTTTTATTTAAAATTAAAACAAATCATTTGAACTCAAAATACGACATCATCATAATTGGCGGAGGCGCTGCCGGATTTTTCACAGCAATCAACATTGTAGAGAAAAATCCAAACCTAAAAGTGGCTATTCTTGAAAGAGGAAAAAGTGTTTTAGAAAAAGTACGCATTTCCGGTGGAGGACGATGTAATGTTACACATGCGTGTTTTGTGCCGAATGATTTAGTGAAATTTTATCCTCGTGGCGAACGCGAATTAAAAGGACCCTTTAATCAATTTTGTTCAGGTGATACGATTGAATGGTTTGAAAAACATGGAGTAGAGCTTAAAATTGAAGACGATGGCAGAATGTTTCCCGTTTCCAATTCGTCTCAAACGATAATCGATTGTTTTCAGGAAGCGGTTAAAAAGTTAAAAATTGATGTACTAACCAATCACAGTGTTCAGGAATTATATAAAACGGAGACCCATTGGAAAGTAACCACAACGCAAGAAGTTTTTACTTGCGAAAAAATTGTAATGGCTTCCGGAAGTAATCCAAAAATGTGGGAATTGTTGCAAAATTTGGGTCACTCGATTATTGAACCAGTTCCGTCCTTGTTTACGTTTAACATCAAAGATCCTCGAATTAAAGATTTAATGGGGCTTTCTGCGGTTGCTTCAGTGAAGGTTAAGAAATCTAAGTTGGAAGCTTCAGGACCATTGTTAATTACGCATTGGGGAATGAGCGGTCCAGGAATTTTACGTCTTTCTGCTTGGGGAGCTAGAGAATTAGCTGAAAAAAAGTATCAATTTGCTATTCAAGTCAATTGGTTAAACGAAACTACTTTTGAAGAAACGCTTGATTTGTTGAAAAATATCAAAGAAGAAAACGCCAAAAAATTAGTTTCAAAATACGCACATTTCGAATTGCCAAAACGCCTATGGGAAAACCTCGTAAAAGCAGCAGGAATTTCAGAAGAAACCAAATGGGCTGATATGAATAAAAAACAATTGAATTCGTTAATTGAACAACTTACGAATGGCGAATTTCACGTTAACGGAAAAAGTACTTTTAAAGAAGAGTTCGTTACTGCTGGAGGAATCGATTTAAAAGAAGTCAACTTCAAAACCATGGAAAGCAAAATTTTACCAAGCGTTTATTTTGCAGGCGAAATTTTAAATATCGATGCTATTACTGGTGGATTCAACTTCCAGAATGCTTGGACAGGCGGATTTATAGTTGCTGAAAATATCGTTAAATAAAAACTTTCATTATCGGTTCAACCAAAAAATACTACCCGTTAAAATCGTTGCAAAACCAACCCAAGCTAAATACGGAATCAATAAATACGAAGCTCTTTTGTCTATTTGTTTGAAAATATGGTACGTTTCATAAATGATTAACCAAAGTAGAACAATTTCGATTAAAGCCAATAAAATATTGTTCAATCCAAAGAACAAATACGACCATAAAGCGTTTAAAAGTAGCTGAACAGTAAAAAACAATAATCCTTTTTTTACCAATTCTTTGTTCGATTCTAATTTATTCCAAACCATTCCTGCAGCAATTCCCATTAGAATGAAAAGCATGGTCCAAACCGGTGCGAAAACCCAATTTGGCGGATTAAAACTCGGTTTTTTAATTTCTGGGTACCAAGTAGTAATGCTCGATTGTGTTACGTTGCTCGACAAGTAACCAACCGCCAAACAAATGGCAACGCAGTATATAATTTTAAGATATTTGTTCATGTTTTTAATTTTATAGGCAAATTAACGAAATATCAAGGGAACAAATCAATCAAATTAGGTATTTTTGTCAAAATTTTAAGCTATGCTTACCGAAAAAGATTTTATCGCAACCTCATATAATTCTATTGAATCTGCTAGTTTCGAATGGAGTGCGCCCAGTAATATAGCCTTAGTAAAATATTGGGGTAAGAAAGAAAACCAAATTCCAGCGAACCCTTCAATAAGTTTTACGTTAAACAATTGTAAAACAATCACAAAATTAGAAGTAGTTAAAAAATCGGAAAACAATAGTTTTTCATTCGATTTGCTTTTTGAAGGAAAACCGAAAGAAGATTTTAAGCCAAAAATTCAAAAATTCTTCGAAAGAATAGAGCAATATTGTCCGTTTTTAAAAGAATATCTTTTTAAAATTGATACCCAAAACACCTTTCCTCATAGTTCTGGAATAGCTTCTTCGGCATCTGGAATGGCAGCTTTAGCAATGAACATTATGAGTTTGGAAAAAGCTATTAATCCAACTATTTCTGACGAATATTTCTATTCAAAAGCTTCATTTTTAGCAAGATTAGGAAGTGGAAGTGCGTGCAGAAGTATTAAAGGTGAAGTAGTAGTTTGGGGCAATCATGCAGGGATTAACGGAAGTTCGGATTTGTTTGGAGTAGAATTTTCGGAAATTCATTCTAACTTTAAAAACTACCAAGACACGATTTTATTAGTAGATAAAGGCGAGAAGCAAGTTTCGAGTACGGTTGGGCACGATTTAATGCACAATCATCCTTATGCGGAAAGACGTTTTGAGCAAGCTCATGAAAATTTATCCAAAATAAAAGCGATTTTATCATCAGGAAATGTAGCAGAATTCATCAAAATTGTAGAAAGCGAAGCCTTGACTCTACACGCTATGATGATGACTTCAATGCCATATTTTATTTTGATGAAACCCAATACATTGGAAATCATTAATAAGATTTGGAAGTTCAGAAATGAAACGCAAATTCCAGTTTGTTTTACGTTAGATGCAGGAGCAAATGTGCACGTTTTGTATCCCGAAAATGTAAAAGCAAACGTATTGCAATTTATTCAAGATGAATTAGTTGGCTATTGTCAAAATGGTCAGTATATTTGCGATTGTATAGGCACTGGTGCTAAGTCAAATTAATTTTGTACATTTACTCATTGTTTACTGAAAAAGAAAACTGAAATTTATGAAAGGACCACTTTTTTACTCAAAAATATTACTTTTCGGAGAATATGGAATTATCCAAGATTCGAAAGGACTTTCAATTCCATATAATTTCTATAACGGAGCTTTAAAGAAAGATGAAAATCCTTCAGAAAGTGCTATTAAATCAAACGAAAGTTTAAAAAGATTTGTTGTTTATTTAGAGCAATTACAAGCGGAACAACCTGAATTAGTAACTTTCAATTTAGAAGTTTTAAAACAAGATGTAAACAGCGGGATGTATTTTGATTCCAGCATTCCTCAAGGATATGGCGTAGGAAGTAGTGGAGCTTTGGTTGCTGCTATTTATGATAAATATGCAAATGATAAAATCACAGTGTTAGAAAATTTAACGCGTGAAAAATTATTGCAATTAAAAATGATTTTCTCTCAAATGGAATCGTTTTTCCACGGAAAAAGTTCAGGTTTAGACCCTTTGAATAGTTATTTGAGTATTCCAATTTTAATCAATTCGAAAGATAATATTGAAGCTACTGGAATTCCAACACAAAGCACACAAGGAAAAGGTGCGGTTTTCTTAATTGATTCAGGAATTGTGGGCGAAACGGCTCCAATGGTTTCTATTTTCATGGAAAACTTAAAAGATAACGGTTTCCGTACGATGTTAAAATCACAATTCATAAAATATACCGATGCTTGTGTGGAAAATTTCTTGCACGGCGATGTAAAATCGTTATTAGAAAATACCAAACAATTATCAAAAGTAGTTTTGAATAACTTTAAACCGATGATTCCAGAGCAATTTCACCAAGTGTGGCAAAAAGGAATCGACACGAACGACTACTACTTAAAATTATGTGGCTCTGGTGGCGGTGGATATATTCTTGGCTTTACAGAAGATT
>DNNO01000021.1 GCA_003497625.1 Flavobacterium sp.
TCACAGAAGTTGTCGCATTTGAACTTCTGTAAAACTGAGTTGAAACTGATGCGTTTTCTCTCAAATCATTAGCAAAACTTACATTATTTGCTGCAGCACTTAACACATAAAAACCTTGACCTGTTTGAATAATTCCATTAGGAATAACAGCACTTCCAAAAGCGGCTGCACCACCTAAAGTTGTGTAAGAAGCAAAATTATTTTGTGGATAAACGCCTCCTGAAGCTGGAGTTGTGTTTGTCCAAAAATAAAGTGTCCCAATTGATGAATTATCTAATAAGAACTTATCTGCATTAATTGGTGATGGATAAGGATTCCCTAAAAGATTATAACCTACTCCAACATTTTGATTAACAATTCCGTTATGAGGAACACCTAAAAATTGACCGTTGTAAGCCGATGTAATAGTAGCCGACCAGTTATCCGCAACACGAATCATGTACCCTTTACCTGAAGTAAAATTATTCGTTGGCGTTACTGATTGATAAGCCGTTGGTGTTGTTGTTCCTGTAAACAAATACTCATAAAAACGAGTACTAATTGTATTTGGTGAAAAAGCCAATAATTGTTGACCCGATACAGGTGAAGACCATGCAGTATAATCTAATCTTCTCATCGGAGATGAAACTCGCTTAACAGTTATTAATCCTGTGTTTACAGCTGTATCATTTAATTGTCTAAGAGCTGCATTATTTTCAATCGTTAAGCTTCCTCCAGCATTTACTACAACATTTCCTCCAACAATTAAAGTATGATTAGGGTTAAAAACAACATTTGCTCCACTTGAAATTGTTACCGAGCAAGCTTCCACATTAGATGAAGAAGAATAATTACCACTGATTGTCACTGCGTGTAATTTTGTTGGCACACCACTACTCCAAGCAGTTCCATTCCATGTAGTTGTTAAATCTCCACAAATAAGTCCAGTTGCAGGACCAACAGCATAACCACCTCTTAAATTAGAATTGAAAGTAGCTTCAAACGTAACATTTGAACCAAAAGCACCTATGGTAGCAGGAACTTCAGAAATGATAAAACTCTCATAGTTAGCTGAATTTACGGAACTAATACTGTTATCAACCACTTTAATGATTCTCAAACTTGTTCTTGATTTACCTGTTGCGGCTTCCCATGCAGCTACTTCTGCTTCTGTAAAATACAATTTAATTGTAAAATTACCCGATGCATTATCATTTGTTGGATTAACGTAAAAAGTTTTTGATAAAACTCTATTTGGAGCTGTAGTATCTATAAAATTAGCTGTTGGTGCACCAGCAGAAACTTGACTTCTATCGACCTCCACTGTAGTACATCCGTAATTAAAACTTGACGCGCTAGTTATATTTGCCATTACTCTTCCTGAAGTAGTATCAGATGTGTAAATTGTCCCTGAAGATGGGAATGTCGCTTGATAGCGTGTTGGGTTATTAACTTCTGTTTGAACATTTTTAGTAGCAACGGCTTGTAGAAGAACAGTATCTATTAAAAGTAAACCTACATTTGTTGTGCCTGTATTATTATGTCTAAACACAATGTACCCTGTTTGACCAGCTAATGCTAACAAATTATAGGTTCTTAATTGTGATGTATTCTCATTAACCACAGCATTTGCTTGAATAACAGTTCCAGCTAAAATTGCAGCTTCATTAGCAATACTTGTAGTAAAATAAACACTGTAGTTTCCTGCATTTCTAGCTTGAGCAGTATTATCATAACCTGCTACTATATATGAAAAAGAAACTGATGATGCATTTGCAGGAATAGTCACCTGAGGACTTATAAAATAATTGTTTGGATTTGCATTAGTAGCACTTCCACTTAAATAAGACAGTCTTTTCTCAGAAAAAGCACAAGTTCCTGATATTGTATTTGGAGCTGTTCCAATTCCATCGGCATTAACTAACCCCCAATCTCTTCCATCTGCATCAGCATCAAATAATAACCAATCTGAAGGGTCTTCAAAATCTTCGTCAATTAGATTTAATGTTTCAACTAATGTTGGAGCCACGTCATCATTTATAATAGTTAATGAAAAAAGATTTCCTTCTGTATTCATAACAGCATTTCCGCCATTAGCATTAACTGTAAAAGAAATTATTAACTCTTCATCTATTTCTTGTAATCCATCATTAAAAATTCTGAATACTAAATTTTGATCCGCAGTGGAACCTGAATTAAAAGTAACCGATGGTGTCATTATTTGAATATCTGTAGCATCTGCTTGAGATGAGGCATCTATAAAGAAACTTACAACTGCATTAGCTGAAGGAGCTTTGTCAATATTAACAGGCACTGTAAACTCTGTATAACCACAACCATTTCCTTCAATTATTGATTTTGCAATTCTTTGTTCACAAACTTGTCTTTTAAATTGAATATAAGGAACTGACACTGGGTTACAAACTGTAGAAGTTAACAAATCATCTCTTCTTGGAGAATTTACAAGTACAGCCAAAATTCTATCTTTCTGATCTTGAGTAAAAATATTCATACAAGCATCATCACTATAATCCATGTAATTTTGAACCTGATCATTATAATCAAGAGGAGAATCTACACAACTATTTGTCGTTGGACATCCAAAATTTGCTGCATCTGATAAAGGAGTATCATCACAAAAATCATCTACACCACAACCACCATCACCCCAAATATGACGTAATCCAAACATATGTCCTACCTCATGAGTCATTGTTCTTCCTTTATCGTATTGTGTTCCTCCATAATTACCTGTTGGAAAAATTGTTCTTGAACCCCAAGTGTTAAAACTACAAACTACTCCATCAGTAGAAGCCTCTCCAGTTATACAATCAGCGGCAGGCATTCCTTCTAAACCTGAACCTGTTGGAAATTGCGCATATCCTAATACCCCTGCTAAATCACCACCAAAATTAAAAGTCCACATATTTAAGTATTTGGTAGGATCCCAAATTGTATTTGCTTTTGCTGTTTCTACAGCAGCATTATCAAAACTTACAATGCCAAGATTTCTCCTATCAATTCCGTTTGTTGGATTACCATTTGGATCTACTTGAGCCATACAAAACTCAATAGTGGTATCAGCACCTACAGGATTTGTATTATATCCTGGAGTTCCTACCATTCTCCTAAAATCTTGATTAAATACCGTAATTTGAGATAATACTTGACCATCTGCAATGTTCTCATTGGAACCAATTGCATCTCCATTATGAATAACATGAACTACAACAGGAATAGTAATCACTGAAGGCAATCTTCCTAAAGTTCTTAATCTTTTTATTTCCTGAATTCTAGGCGCCAACCATCTTTCAAAATCTTCATCAGATGGAGCTAATCCAGCTTTTTGTTTTTGTTTTGTGTATTCACTAGTAGCACATCTTACTATGCCATTTGGCGAAAATTGTCTGGCTCTATTGACCGATTCAGAAAAATTAAAATCTTGAGAATTTTCTCGAGAATTCTCATTACTAATTAAAGAATTTGAATTCTTTTTTTCAATTACTCGTTTAGATTGAGCATTTATAGCTTGAAAACAAACAAGCATAAACACTACAATGAATAAGTAGGTTTTTTTCATTATTTTTTAATTTGGGGAATTAATAACAAACATAATAAAGATTTTTATATTTAACAATTATGATGCATAATAAAAAAAGCTCGGTAAATACCGAGCTTTTTAAAAAATAATACTTTTTATTAATAAATTACTTTCTTCGTAATTACTTGACCGTTTGACAATGTTGTTTTAACTAACAACGCTTGATTTGATTTCACTATTTTAGAAACAACAACTTCTTCTTGATTGGCAACTGTTTGTTGGTGTAATTTTCTTCCTAAAACATCAAAAACGATTACTTCTGAAATTAACGCTGAAGAATTTAAAACAATTCCATTGTTTGAAGTGTAAACTGTTAATGCATTTTCATCAACAAAATCATCTCCTCCTAAAGTTGTGTTTTTGTAAACCAACTCAAAACGATTTTCAAATGTTCCATCTTGTGATGTAAATGAATAAGGAACTTGTTTGATGTTGTGGATAACATTTGTATGCATATCTTTTACAAAAACATCCTGACTAACAAATAATCCATCAACATTTTCTAACGAAATAGTATAGTTTCCTGGAACTAACACTTTTAATCCTAAAGGCACAATATCCTCATCTGTAAAAGGCAATCCTTTTCCTTGAATTACTAATTTATCAGTATTTAAAACAGAATACAACATCGGTTTAGAATCATCTAAAATTCTTCCATCTATTGCATTGTCAAATCCTGAAGTTGCTCCATCTGTATATCCAACTAAAGTTTGATTATAAGAAACATTAGCATCATTTAAGTTTAACCAAATTCTATGTTTTTCTGTCACAGAAGTTGTCGCATTTGAATTTCTGTAAAACTGTGTTGAAACTGATGCATTAACTCGCTGGAAATTAGAGAAAATTGCTGAACCAAAATCATATGCTTTAACATAAAACCCTTGACCTGTTTGAATGGTTCCATTAGGCGTTGGCCCACCTGCTGCTGCTGCAGTTCCTCCTAAAGTTGTATAGCTTGCATAATTATTAACTGGATAAACTCCTCCACTTGCTGCTACAGTATGTGTCCAAAAATATAGAGCACCAATTGTGGTTTCATTATCACTTAAGAATCTATTAGCGTCAATAGGTGAAGCATAAGGATTACCAATTAAGTTATATCCAATACCCAAGTTAACTGATAAATCTCCATTGAAAGGAACCCCTGCAAATTGTCCGTTATAAGCAGTTGGAGTAATTGAAGACCAGTTATTGTCAACACGAATCATGTATCCTTTACCTGAAGTAAAATTATTCGTTGGCGTTACTGATTGATAAGCCGTTGGTGTTGTAGTCCCTGTGTATAAGTACTCATAAAAACGAGTAGCAACTGTATTAGGTGAGAATGCTAATAATTGTTGTCCAACAACTGGTGATGACCATGCTGTATAATCTTGACGAATCATAGGCGTTGAACTTCTCTTAACAAGAACATTTCCTACATTTATTGCTTGTTCGTTTATTTGACGTAAAGCAGCATTATTTTCGATGGTTAATGTTCCTGTTCCGTTAACTGTAACTTCATTACCAACAATTAATGTGTGACCTGGATTGAAAATAACATTAAATCCACTATTAACAATAACTGAACAAGCTTCTAAGTCTGCAGTTGATGAATAATTTCCGTTAAATATAGCAACCACATTTTTTAATGGTGTTCCGTTTGACCAAGTTGTTCCATTCCAAGTTGTAGTAATTACCCCACATACGTTTGGAGATTCTGTAAATTGCCTGTAACATATTTGAATTGAAAAACTATTTAAAGTTCCACTATTAGATGGGCCTCCAACTGTTGTAACATCGGCAACTCTGAATCTCCAGGTACCTGCAGAATTTTTTCCATTAAAAGCAGCTAAAGACACTGAAGGTCTATAAGTTGCATTACCACCACAAACATAAGCAACTCCAGCATCATCGAAAGTACAAGTTAATGGAGATACGTTTGCAGCGCAACCATAATCATCCTGTCTAAACAATTGAACAAAAGATAAGTCTGGATGGTTAATACCAATATATAACTGATTAACTCTATGATCAATATTTGTTGAAACATTTACATCTGAAATTACAACATTATCAGGGACATTTAATGTAAAGGTTTGATAAGCTAAAGGTGACTGCTCAACAATTGTTGCATTAATACCAGAAGAAGTATATGTGTTACAAATATCAGTAATCGTAACTCCAATTGCAAAATCTCTTGTGTTAATAGCATAATAGTCATTCCCAGTTGGTTCCACTAATATTCTACAAAATGGCGCAGTAACATTTGGTATAGTTACCGATTGAGTACCATCATTAGGAGTATTTGCAACCAAAGTAGTTGGATAAGTTAATCCACCATCTGTAGATAATTTAATATTAACATTTGTCGAACCCGCTAAAGTAGTAGTATTATTTACTGACCAAGTAACTGTTTGTGTAGAACCTTGTGTGTAACTAATTCCAGCTGTGTTTTGTGAAGTAACTAGGAATGGGCCTTTTGTATTATCAAAAGTAACTGCCGTGTTAGCACTTTCATTATTCCCTGCACCTGGATTATTATCTCTAACAGTCATTCTAAAATTCAATGTTCTGTTAATTGTTGGGATAATTTCCCATTGATTTCCAGCAACTCCGTTTGCCACGTGATCTTCTAATCTTGGAAAATATCTTATTCCATTATTTTTTGGCATAAACGAACGGAAATTAGCCCCATTAGTTTTTGTTCCTGAAGGATAAGATGCTGCTGCTCCAACAGTTGTTGCATCGTCAACTTGTTCCCAACAATATGATAAAACATCTCCCGCATTCGCATCTGTTGCTGTTCCTGTTAATTTAAATGCCGTTCCAATTGGTAATGTTTTTGTAGCTGGCGCAGAAGGAACTGGCACAGCATTACCAGTATTAATTAATACAGGACAAGTCTTACCTTTTATATTGTTTGTAATTTGCTGGATAGAACCTGCATGAAAAATCGGAATTGAATGTGCTGCAACATCTGTAGCTCCTGTAATTCCAGCATATCCCATAATGGTTACTCCAGAACCTGGTTCCATATTCACAGCATTATTTTCTGCACTATGAGAAAAAGTATGGTTTCCGCCCAACTGATGTCCAATTTCATGAGCCACATAATCTATATCAAAAAAATCTCCTTCTGGTCTAGCATCTGAAGGCGAAGTGTAACCTCTACCTTTTGAATTATCTGCTGANNACACAACCTATACAACCTGCATTTCCACCACCACCATCGGCACCGAAAAGATGACCAATATCGTAATTTGCATTCCCAATTACGGATTGTAAAGTTACCCCTAACTCATTATTCCAATTGCCTAAATTTGCTGCATCTGAATAAGGATCAGTTGCTGGATTATAATAAATAACATTAGTTGTATTAGCAATTAAAATCATTGTTGCATTAAAATCCATCTCAAAAACAGCATTTACTCTTGTGTAAGTTCTGTTATAAGCTGCTAAAACTAAATTTACCTGTGCCGCACTTGTAGCGCCAAAATAATTTGAATATTCAGCCGTACATGATTGAGCCATTCTAAATGTTCTCAACTGACCATCATCAGCATTATTCAAAACCACATTATCATCAGATGGACGATTTAAAACTTGTCCAAACTGTTGCACAGCATCTTCTGTAGTACATGTAAAATCAGATCCTTTTTTGGAATGAACTCTATCAAAAACAATCATTGTTTTATAATCCATAGAAATTGGATCTATGATATAAGTTGATCCTTCTGAACCTGAACGAATTAAAGCACTTACTCCATTGTATGGAGAAACACTAAAACGAATTACATTAGATGGATTGTTAACTCCTTGACCAGCATAAGATCTAATTTCAGGAAATTGATCTTGTAAAGTTTTCTCAAATGTAGATGCTTCTATAATTCTAAAATCTTCTACTGTACCATTTGGCATAGGAAAAGAAACAATTACATTTGAAACACCCGTAAACTCTCCTCTTACAGGTACATTAACTAGTTGTGATTTAAATTTTTCGTAATCAAAACTAAAAAGTTTATATTGTGTAGGTAAAACCTCTTTTCTAAGTTTACCTTGAGTAAACTCAACAGAATTATTAACTTCTTTCCAGGCATCTTTGTTTTGAGCCGCAACGAAAAAAGAACAAAAAAGGAATGAAAAAACAAGTATTCTTTTTTTCATAATATTATAAATTGGGGTTAGGGAACAAACTTATAAAAAAATATTAAAATATCTTAATAAAAATAAAAAAACCAGCTATTAAATAGCTGGTTTTAAAATAAATATCTTATGATTAATGTAAAACTTTTCTAATCACTTGTTTTCCACTTTCTAAAGTGACATAAATGATTAATGCACTATTTGTTTTAATTATGTTATTCAAGGATACGCTTAAAGAATTTACGTTTTGTTTATTATCAATTAATCTACCTAAAACGTCATAAACCTTAACATCTTTTATCGTTTCCTTTAAGGATGTTACTGATAAATTATTTCCACTAGTTACAATAACAGAATCATCAATATTTTCAAAATCTTCATTGCCTAGAGTTTCATTAGTATAACGCAATACAAATCTATCGTTTAGTATTCCTGAAGTTCCAGTAAACGAATATGGATTTTGTCTTAAATCATGAATCACACCTAAAACCTTATCTTCTAAATAAATGGTTTGACCACTTTCAAATAAACCATCAACGGCAGCAATTGCTATTTTATAAATTCCGTTTGAAGGTATTTTAACTCCTAATGGAACTCTATCTTCTTGCTCAAATGGCAAGCCTTTACCTTGAATAGCCATAACTTGGTCATCAATTAAAGAATAGAAGTTTTGAGCTAATTTATAATCAGTAAATGCATCAAACATTCTGTCTTTTCCTGCTGTTGCGCCTTCTACATAAGCTACTAAAGTTCTGGTCGTTTCATTTGTTGGACTTACTAAGTCTAACCAAATTCTATGACGTTCTACATCGCCACCAGGGCCTGCATTTGTAGTATTTGCATTTCTATAGAACTGACTATTAGAATATCCTTTATCACGCATTGCGTTATTAAATAATGCTGTTGTAGTAGTTGCTACTCCAGGATTCATTAAAACAAAGAAACCTTGACCACCACCAATTACACTTAAAGTTCCTGGACCACTTGTAGCACCAGCCCCATTAATAGCTACATAATCTGAAGCTGTATAATTAGAAACAAAATTGTTATAAAATGGATCGCTTATGGCTGTACTTGGCAATGTTCCGTGGGTCCATAATCTTACAAATCCATCAATTTCTGTATTTGCTGTTAAAAAAGACCCTATACTGATAGCTGACGGATAAGGATTACCTAATAAATTCCAGTTATCATCAGTTAGTGTTCTCATAACTCCATTTGGACCAGCTGACCCAGCTCCTAAATCGCTTCCTCTTTTAATCGTTGGTGTATAAACACCATTTCTTGGCACTCCAATAAAATTTCTCGAAAGAACACCTCTCATAATATATCCAACTCCTGATTGCATTGCAGTATTACCAGCAGCAACCCAGTTACCTTGACCACCGTTTGGATTTGCTACATCCGGTGACCATGTATAAATATAACCAGAAGGTGTATTTACACCATTTACTGGCGACGACCAATATACGTAATCTAAAGCAACTCCTGTTGTTGCTCTTTGATAAGAGACATTTCCTGTGTTAACACCTAAATCGTTTACTTGAACTAACGAACCGTTATTTAAAACATTTAAAGTACCGTTGTTTGTTAAATCATTTTGAATTAAAACAAAATCGCCTGCTTGAATATTTAATGTAAATGTTGCATTTACTAATAAACTACAACACTCAAAATCACCATGCGATGTTGTGTCATAGTTTCCGTTGATGATTGCTAATTTGGTTACATCTGGAGTTCCATTAGACCAAGTTGTACCATTCCAAGTTGTTGCACTTGAATCTGTAATTTTTATAGCATTACTTGCTGTATAACAAGTAGCTGTATTTTCTCTAATTTGACAGTAATATTGGTAATCTATCACTCCTGTGATTGAAGAAATTGATAAAGAAGCAGTTGTTGCACCACTATAAATTCCTCCATTTGTAACAGCTGTCCACGTTGCGCTACCTGGTGCAGCAAAAAACCATTGATACGCTAAAGTATTTCCTCCTGCAAAACCTTCAGTTCCTGCTGTAGTTAATATAGCTGCTGTTGAAGTACAAGATGGTGTATACGTTGGATGTGTAGTTACAGTTGGCGAAGCTCCTCCTGTTGGAAGCGTTAATCCGGCACTTGGATAACATTCTCCAGCTACCAATGGTATAGTAGTCCAGTCTGCAGCAACATAAGATGTTCTTGCACTTAATGCTCCTGTATTTCTTACCATATAATAACCTGGCACTGTTGGATAAGTATCAACATCATCAATAACTACAGATCCTACGGCATTTCTTAATTGAATACCATCATCTTCATTAAACCCTCCATCAATTGTTCCATTTGTAGATGCAGGTCCACAACTACCTACAGAAACTTTCAAAATACCTAAAGCTCCAGGAGCAATTGTTCCTGTTAAATTAGCATAATCAACTTCATTACCATCATCATGATTAGATGTTCTCCATATACTATAATTTGTTAAATCAACTGTTGCAGCTGTTCCATTATATAATGTTATAAAACCACCTGAGCCTGTTTTTTCGTCATGAATATCATAAATAATTAAATCAGAAGTAGCAGAAGCTCCTTCACATGAAGAATTATCAGTATCGATTAAAGTAAAAGTGGCTGTTGCATCACAAGGTTGACTGTCTGTAATTGTTATTGTTCCATTTGATGCTCCACTCGGAACTACCACTAACATTTCGGTACCATCGTTTGATACAACGGTAGCACTTGTTCCTCCAAAAAACACTGAAGCTCCCGTTAAATCTCCAGATGAAGCAGTAATTGTTACCTCCGTACCTGCTGGTCCAGAAGTTGGCGTTACAGATACAACTGCTGGATTGCATGGTGTTCCACAGAAAACTTCAAAATCATCGAGATATATTTCATTTGTACCAGCTGTTCTGTTATGCAAAATACGCACATAATAATTTCCTGTAGGTACAGATTCTGAAAATTGCGTGTAAGTAGTTGTAATAGTAGAAATTACAGCACCAACTTGTGTCCATGGTCCTGAAGATGTTGTTGATGTATATACTGTAAAAGTTGGTGCAGTTGGCGATGTACCACTTCTTCTGTACCAAAAAGAAATTCCATTAAGATTATTAATTAATGGAGATCTGATTTCATCATTATTGCCATTGAACATTGCATCCCTTAAACCTGTTCTGGGATTATTTGTAGAATGAGTAACCGAATTATAAATCCAATCTGTAGCAGGAGGAGTTACTGATTCAAACCCTTCACTCAAACAAGGTCCAGCACCCAAAGTCAAAACTAACGTTTGATTATCTGAACCTATTCCATTTGTAGCTGTAATTGTAATATTGAAACTTCCTGTAACTGTTGGCGTGCCTGAAATAATTCCTGTTACCGTATCTATAGATAAACCTGCTGGTAAGCCTGTTGCATTGTAACTCGTTGGCGAATTTGTTGCCGTAATGGTATACGTAAAAGGCGAACCTTGAGTGCCAGAAGCCGTTAAACTACTTGTAATTACGGGCGCACTTATTCCATTTCCTTGAATAGCAAAAGTATATGGATTTTCATTACTATCATTATTTGCGATACTAATAGTTGCTGTTCTTAAACCATCTGCTGATGGGTCAAAAGTTACTTGAAAAGTGGTGCTTCCTGGACCCGCAATACTATTAGAAGGAATTGCTGTGACTGTAAAATCAGCTGCATTAGTACCTGAAATAGTCAAATACGGACTTGCTCCTGTTAAACTTAAAGCTGCAGTACCTGTATTTTGAATGGTAAATGTTCTAACAATTGTTCCTGAAGCAGTTGAAACAGCGCCAAAATCAGTGTGGTCTGCTAAAGCAGGTGATACATCACCTGAAACTATTGAAACTGCATTTCCTTGAAGGTTGATTTCTGGAGAGGCCGCAGATAAATTACCATTAATAATCAAGTCATCTATTCTAAAAGTTCCAGTACCCGCAGCATCACCGGTTGCTGGAGTACCATCTGCTTCACCTCCAGTAAAAACCAATCTAATAACTGTATTTGCATTATTATCTAAAGCATCAATCGATGTAAAATCAGCTGATCGAGCAACACAAACCCCATTTCCACTTGTAAAAGTTGAACCTAAATCTGTAAAGACACCTCCAGTTCCTGTAGAACTATATTGAACTTTAAAATTTAATGGACCAGTACCTGAAGATCTAACATTAAAAGTCATTGTTGTAATGTTATAACCTGTCATTGGTGCAACAATTTGTAAATACTCGTTAACATTCCAACCACTTGTTGAAAAACCATTACCCGTACAACCTGTAGTCCCGTTTGTACCACCAGTATTAAAAGTCAAAGAAGTTGTTCCTCCTGGAAGATTGACGTTAGGAGTGTTCCCAGATGTAAAATCCCAAGAAATAACCTGCCCCCAACTCGCAACCGAGCAAAATAACGCAACAATAAATAATTTTAATTTCATAACTTTGAATGAAAAATATTAGATTTGGTTAAATATTGCTTCTTTGGTTAAAAAAAAGCCTACAAAGATAAATCATAATTTTTTGATTATGAAATATTTATTGCATTATTAAATTGTTAACGAATTGAAAACTAATAAATCCGCTTTTTCCTTGAAAGAAATCTATTCTAAGATGGAGTATTACTGTGCCTATCAAGAACGTTGTTACAAGGAAGTAGAAGAAAAATTATATACGTTTTCTGTTAGCCAATCTGAAAAAGAGGAAATTCTGACTTATCTTATTGAAAACAATTTCATTAACGAAGAACGTTTTGCGCAGAGTTTTGTTCGTGGTAAGCACAATTATAAATTTTGGGGTAAAAACCGCATTGTGAACGAACTGAAATTCCGCGATATCTCATCTCGAAACATTCAAACTGCTCTTAAAGAAATTCCAGAAGCTACTTATTTGCATAATTTTCACGCTTTAGCTGAGAAAAATTGGGAAACCATTGCGGCACCAAAAGGTCAAAAGAAAAACAAAAAATTTGTCGATTTCTTACTTCGTAAAGGCTATGAAACTGGGTTGATTTATGAGAAGTTGAACGAATTGAATAAAGATTAAATTGCTTCGTGCCTCGCAATGACTATCTTTGCAAAAAAAATAATTCATGTTAGAAAATAAAGACCAGTCAAGAACCAGTTTATCGCAATTAGGTGAATTTGGCTTAATTGAACACTTAACCAAAAACTTTACTATTACTCACGAGTCTACTCTTAAAAGTATTGGAGACGATGCTGCCGTGTTGGATTTTGGTGATAAAAAAGCGGTAATTTCGACCGATTTATTAGTGGAAGGTGTTCATTTTGATTTGGCTTACATGCCGTTAAAACACTTAGGATACAAAGCAGTTGTGGCAAATGTATCTGATATTTGTGCCATGAATGCGACTCCAAAACAAATTACAGTTTCGATAGCCGTTTCCAATCGTTTTCCGTTGGAAGCTTTGGAAGAGTTATTTGAAGGAATTACGTTAGCCTCAAAAATTTACAATGTAGATGTTATTGGTGGAGACACAACTTCATCGCAAAAAGGATTAATTATAAGCATTACTGCTATTGGCGAAGCAAACTTAGAAGATATTGTTTATCGAAGTGGAGCAAAAGTAACCGATTTATTAGTGGTTTCAGGTGATATTGGTGCTGCTTATATGGGATTGCAAGTTTTGGAACGCGAAAAACAAGTGTTCCAAGTGAATCCAAATAACCAACCTGTTTTAGATGATTATACCTATTTAATCGAGCGTCAGTTAAAACCAGAAGCGCGTAACGACATCAAAGAATTATTAGAGAAATTAGAAATCAAACCTACAGCCATGATTGATATTTCGGATGGTTTGTCGTCTGAGATTTTACATTTGTGTAAGCAAAGTAATGTAGGTTGTAATTTATACGAAGAGAAAATTCCAGTTGACCCGCAGTTGATTAATGTGTGTGAGGAATTTAATTTAGACATCACAACCGTTGCGTTAAGCGGCGGTGAAGATTACGAATTGCTTTTCACCATTGCCATGGAAGATTTTGATAAAATTAAAGGAAATCCAAATTTTACCGTAATCGGACATATGGTTGCCGCTACCGAAGGAAATCATTTAATTACAAGAGCAAATACTAAGATTGCATTGAAAGCTCGTGGCTGGAATGCTCTTTCTGAATAGTTTACAGTCGCAGTAATCAGTCACAGTTTAAATAACTTTAGATAAAAAAATCCCAAATTTCAATTAAGAAGTTTGGGATTTTTCTATTATTTAAACTTTCAATTACATTTTCATCAACCAGTTTCGCATCGAAACTTCGTTGTTGATGATGTCACGTAATTCTGAAATCTTCACTCTATCTTGTTGCATCGAATCTCTGTGACGAATCGTTACCGTTTCATCTTCTAATGTTTGATGATCAACCGTAATACAGAATGGCGTTCCTAAAGCATCTTGTCTTCTGTAACGTCTTCCTACAGCATCTTTTTCATCGTATGCTACATTGAAATCCCATTTTAAATCTTCGATGATTTTGTTGGCAACTTCTGGCAAACCGTCTTTTTTAACTAATGGTAAAACCGCAGCTTTTGTTGGTGCTAAAACTGAAGGCAAACGTAAAACTGTTCTTGTTGAACCATCTTCTAAGGTTTCTTCTTGTAAAGCTTTAGAGAAAACAGCTAAGAACATTCTGTCTAAACCAACCGAAGTTTCCACCACATAAGGTGTGTAGTTCGAATTGGTATCGTTATCAAAATATTGTAATTTTTTACCTGAAAATTGTTCGTGTGCTTTCAAATCGAAATCCGTTCTAGAGTGAATTCCTTCCAATTCTTTGAATCCGAATGGGAAATTGAATTCGATATCAGCAGCAGCGTTAGCGTAATGTGCTAATTTTTCATGGTCGTGGAAACGGTAATTTTCCTTTCCAAGTCCAAGTGATAAATGCCAATTTAAACGTGTTGTTTTCCAGTATTCGTACCATTTCATTTCTTCACCTGGTTTTACGAAAAACTGCATTTCCATTTGTTCAAATTCGCGCATACGGAAAATAAATTGTCTTGCTACGATTTCGTTTCTAAACGCTTTACCTGTTTGAGCAATTCCAAAAGGAATTTTCATACGACCCGTTTTTTGGACGTTTAAGAAGTTTACGAAAATACCTTGAGCCGTTTCTGGACGAAGATATAAATCCATCGCGCTTTCAGCAGAAGCTCCTAATTTTGTTCCGAACATTAAGTTGAATTGCTTAACATCGGTCCAATTTTTTGAACCACTATCTGGACAAGCAATTTCCAATTCTTCAATTAAGGCTTTTACATCGGCAAGGTTTTCTGTTTCTAAAGAGCGAGCCATTCTTTCTAGAATTTCTTTCTTTTTAGACAAATATTCCATCACACGTGGATTGGTTGTTTTGTATTGCTCTTCATCAAATGAAGCACCAAAACGTTCACGTGCTTTGTCAATTTCTTTTTGTGCTTTTTGATTTAATTTTTCGGCATAATCCTCAATTAAAACATCGGCACGGTATCTTTTTTTAGAATCTTTGTTATCGATTAATGGATCGTTAAAAGCATCAACGTGTCCTGAAGCTTTCCAAGTGGTTGGATGCATCAAAATTGCAGCGTCTAATCCTACAATGTTTTCGTGCATTTGCACCATTGCTTTCCACCAGTATTCACGGATGTTCTTTTTTAACTCCACACCATTTTGAGCGTAGTCGTATACTGCGCTTAAACCATCGTAAATTTCGCTTGACGGAAATATAAATCCGTATTCTTTTGCATGCGAAACTACATTTTTGAAAATATCATCTTGTTTTGCCATACTGCAAAAGTAAAAATAGGAATGAAATAACGAAAAGAAATTGAAGAATAAAAATAAGAATTATTGATATTCAAAAATTGTGGTGCCAATTTTAACGAAATCGTGATAAATATTGATTTTATATTTACCTTTTATAGTTTTCTTTTGATCCAAATTAACATAAGTACAAACATCTGTATCTAGTTTCTTATAATTTGCATTTACAGAAGCACTATATTGTAGTTTTACATTAGTATCTGATTCAACAGAAGTATCTCCTAACGAAATAATTTGATTTTTTGGGTTTACCACTTGTACATAAATTGTCTTTGTTCCCGAATGTACCAATTGGTTTTCTTCTAAAGTAAAACAAACTCTTAATTGTTGAATTTTTGCTTCACTCATTTTGTAAGCATCGGAATAAATTTTAACCCCTTTTGCATTAACATTCAAAGCTGTAAGTTGGGCAGTTTTACTCGCTGCTTTTGTATTTACAACAGTATTAATTTTTGAAACCGCTTCTTTAGAACCTTGTTGTTGTTTAGCAAAAAACACAATAGAATCTTCTATTGAATTAAATCTCGAGGTTTTTTTTGATGATTTACCTGACTGAACTAGCTTGATTTGTTCGTTAAATCTTAAACTATCAATTTTGTTTTTAACGCTTAAAGAATCGTATTTGTGAAGAATTTCTGTAAGTTGACTTTCTAAAACTTTGTTTTCTAGCTCAGAGTTTTTAGTGTAAGCCTCAAAATCATCTGAAATTTTATAATATTTAACACTTAAAAACAATGCCAATAGCAGCAATACTAAGATGCTTATTTTGGTTATTTTGTTTTTTCTACGTGTCATTTTATAAACTTTTTTATAAATTTATTCAAAAATGTTAATGTTAGTATAATTAATCGATAAAATGCTAAAATATCTGATAAACTTACTTTTCCCAAAACTTTGCTTGGGTTGCAAGGCTTTGCTACTAAACAATGAAAAAATTATTTGTAGCGAATGCAATCACAACTTACCGCATACGAATCATCATTTTTTGGAGCACAATGATACAACAAAAAAATTTTATGGCATAATTCCTATAGAATTTAGTGCATCAATGTTGTATTTTCATCATAAAGGTATTGTTCAAAATTTAATTCATAATTTAAAATATAAAAATCATCAAGAAGTGGGTTCCTTACTTGGAAAATGGTATGCGAAAGATTTAGAAACTGTTAGCCAAATAAAAACTGTCTCGGAAATTATTCCCGTTCCATTACATAAAAAAAGATTAGAAGAACGAGGTTATAATCAAGTTACTACTTTTTGCGAAGCTTTGTCAAACGAACTTAAAATTCCTCATAATCCAAAACTTTTATATCGTAGTCGCTATTCGAAAACACAAACCAAAAAAGACAAAGAAAACAGAAAAGATATTGCTAACTCCTTATTTGATGTAAACTTCACCGAAGCTGACCACAACAAACATTTCTTACTTGTTGACGATGTAATGACATCGGGCGCTACACTTGAAGCTTGTGCAAAAGCTTTGTTAAAAATTCCAAACTGCAAAGTTAGTATCGTAACCATTGCCTACACGCTATCATAAAAATTACTAAAAATTGTATGTTTGTACTAATTATAGTCGTTATTTTGTAACCACATTATTTGAGAAAATGACAAAATTTAAATACATAGCTTTTTTATTAGCAAGTCTTTTATTATTAACTAATTGCGCTAAGCGTGGAACAATTACTGGTGGTGATAAAGATACCATTGCACCAAAAATCATCAATAGTAATCCCGATAATTTTACTACCAATTTTAAAGGAAACGAAATTAAAATCAATTTCAATGAACTTATTAAGANNTCGCCTCCTATGAAAAAACAACCTATCATTGTACCTCAAGGAAGCGCAAGTAAGTATATTTCAATTAAAATTTTAGATACTTTACAAGAAAACACTACATATAGTTTCAATTTCGGACAAAGTATAACAGACAACAACGAAGGAAATCCGTATTCGCAATTCAAATATGTTTTTTCTACAGGGAATTATGTAGATTCTTTAACTGTAGTTGGAAAAGTAAAAGATGCTTACGAACAAAAACCAGATAGTTTTGTTTCTATTATGCTTTACGATGCGCAAACATTTTCAGATTCTACTGTTTATAAAGAAACTCCGCTTTACATTACCAATACACTAGACAGTTTAAAAGTCTTTTCATTAGAAAACTTAAAAGAAGGCTCTTATAAAATTGTAGCCATGAAAGATAAAGCTGGCAATAACAAATACAATCCAGCAACAGATAAAATTGGATTTATTGACTATCCAATTACAGTTCCTACTTCAGATATGTTTGAATTGGAATTGTTTCAAGAAAAAAAACCTTTTAAAGCAGACAAACCATCACAAGAAAGCAACAACAAACTTTTCTTAGGATACGAAGGTGATTTTAAAAACACTAAAATTACCGCTTCTTATAACAATACTGAAGTACCAATTAAAATCGCAAAATTCCCTGAAAAAAATAAAGATTCTGTTCAAATTTTTTATCCAAACATGAAAATGGATTCTTTACAAATTTCTGTTTCTAACAAAGACTATTCTAAAACTTTTAATGCAAAGCTAAAGGATTTAAAAGAATCAGATTCGTTAGATATTGAAAACAAAACAGGTGGTATTTTAGCATTTAGAGGCGCATTCGTTCTTAAATCAAAAACACCAATAACTGCTATTGATGAATCTAAAATTGTATTACGAAGTAAAGATTCTACAACTGTAAAATTTACATCAAAATATATTGATTTTGAACAGGAAATTATTTTTGATTTTGAGAAGAAAGAAGACGAAAAGTACACCATGGAATTACTTCCGGGTGCTATTAAAGACTTTTACGAAACCACAAACGATTCACTAAAGTATAATTTCCGCACCAAGCAACTTTCCGATTATGGAAATTTAAAAATCAACATCTCAAATATCAAACGCTTTCCATTTATTGTTGAATTGATGGATAAAAATGAGGTTTTGTATAAAATGAGTTCCACAAAAGAAACAAGTGTTTATTTTGAAACCATTGAGCCAAAATTATATACGATAAGAATCATCTACGACGACAATTCCGATAATGAGTGGACAACAGGAAATTACTTGGCTAAAAAACAAGCCGAAGAAATTATTTATTTCCCAAAACTAATTGACGTTAGAGCCAATTGGGATGTTGAACAAGATTTTATATTGGATTAGATAATTGTAAAATCGTCTCTATCATTAAGAAAATTCAATTTTTGACGGGTTTCTTGTTGGGCATTTTTGTCTAATTCGAAGATAAAAACCCCTAATTCATCCTCGCAATCTACAATAGTATTTCCTAAAAAGTCAGTTGCCTTAGAATGTCCAGGATATTCTAATTTATTGGCATCTTCGCCTATTCTATTTACGCCAATGGTATAACACATATTTTCAATGGCACGCGCTTTTAAAAGAGCATCCCATGCGTTAATTCGTGGTTTTGGCCAATTGGCAACGTATAATAACAAATCGTAATTTTCAACATTTCTAACAAAAACTGGAAAGCGTAAATCGTAGCAAACTTGTAGGCAAATGTTCCAATTATTAAAGTTTACGATTACTTTTTCTGTTCCTTTTGTATAGACTTTTTCCTCACCAGCTAAAGTAAACAGATGTCGTTTATTGTAAAACTTCACTTCGCCAGATGGAAAAACAAACACCATTCGGTTGTAAAAATTATCATTTTCTTTAATAACCAAACTTCCTGTAATGGCACAGGTTTTCTTTTTTGCTAAATCTTTTAACCAAGTCATAGTTTCTCCTTCCATGGTTTCCGCAACAGCAGATGGATTCATGGTAAACCCTGAAGTAAACATTTCTGGCAAGACAAACAAATCAAACGATTCGTCTTCGTTTAGGAAATATTCTTCAATAAATGTTCTATTGATTTCTGGATTTTCCCAAGCTAATTTGGTTTGAAAAAGCGCAATTTTCATTGGATAAAATTTTTATTAAAAGTACAAAAAAACGCATCCAAATGAATGAATGCGTTTTTATTATTTTTAAGATTCTATGAATTACTTCACAGATGCTTTTAAAAATTCTCTGTTCATACGAGCAATGTTTTCTAATGAAATACCTTTTGGACATTCAATTTCACATGCTCCAGTATTCGTACAATTTCCGAAACCTTCTTCGTCCATTTGGCGTACCATGTTTAAAACACGTTGCGTAGCTTCAACTTTACCTTGTGGCAATAAAGCATATTGCGATACTTTAGCTCCCACGAATAACATCGCAGAACCATTTTTACAAGTCGCCACACAAGCGCCACATCCAATACAAGCTGCTGCTTCAAATGCTTTGTCTGCATCTACTTTAGGAACTGGAATTGAGTTAGCATCAATAGTGTTTCCAGATGTGTTTACAGATACGAAACCTCCAGCTTGCTGAATTCTATCAAAAGCGGTTCTGTCAACAACTAAATCTTTAATTACAGGGAAAGCCTTACTTCTCCATGGCTCGATATAAATTGTATCTCCATCATTAAACATTCTCATGTGTAACTGACAGGTTGTAATTCCAGTGTCAGGTCCGTGAGCACGTCCGTTGATGTATAATGAACAAGAACCACAAATTCCTTCACGACAATCGTGATCAAAGGCAACTGGCTCTTTTCTTTCGTTAATTAATTGCTCGTTTAATTGGTCTAACATTTCCAAAAACGAACTTGCAGTAGAAACATTATCTAATTTATAAGTTTCTATGCTACCTTTAGAACTAGCATTCTTTTGACGCCAAATTTTAAGGTTTATATTGATATTTTTTGCTGCACTCATAATATTTTATTTGTAATTTCTAGCTGCAATTTTAATTTCTTCGTATTTCAATTCTTCTTTGTGAAGTTCTTCTTTAATGATGTCATCACCTTTGTATTCCCAAGCACCAACAAATTTGAAGTTTTCGTCATCACGTAAGGTTTCACCTTCAGCATCTTGATATTCTTCACGGAAGTGACCTCCACAAGACTCTTTACGTTGTAAAGCATCCATTGCCATTAACTGACCTAATTCGATAAAATCAGCAACTCTTAATACTTTTTCTAACTCAGGATTTAGCTCGTCAGCGCTTCCAGGAACATAAACTTCTTTGTAGAAATCTTCTTTTAATTGAGCAATTTCAGCAATAGCTTCTGTTAATCCTTTTTCGTTACGACCCATTCCTACTTTATTCCACATAATCAAACCTAATTTTTTATGGAAATAATCAACCGATTTAGTACCGTTATTATTTAAGAATTTGCTAATTGAATCTTTAACTCTAGCTTCTGCTTCTAAAAATTCTGGAGAATCTGTTGAGATTTTTCCAGTTCTAATTTCATCAGCTAAATAGTTAGAAATTGTATATGGTAATACGAAATATCCATCTGCTAAACCTTGCATTAAAGCAGAAGCTCCTAAACGGTTAGCTCCGTGGTCAGAGAAGTTCGCTTCACCTGCTACGAAACAACCTGGAATAGTAGACTGTAAGTTGTAATCAACCCAAACACCACCCATGGTATAGTGAACCGCTGGGTAAATTTTCATTGGTGTTTCATAAGGATTTTCATCTGTGATTTTTTGATACATCGTAAACAAGTTACCATATTTCTCCTCTAACCACTGTTTTCCTAAAGCTGTAATTTCTTCTGGAGTTGGATTGTGATTTCCTTTAGCGTAAGCCGATTGTTTTCCTTTAGTTTGAATTTCTGTTGAGAAATCTAGGTAAACTCCTTCGTTAGTATCATTAGCTTCGATACCATGTCCAGCATCACAAACTTCTTTTGCAGCTCTTGAAGCCACATCACGAGGTACTAAATTTCCAAAAGCTGGATATTTTCTCTCTAAATAATAATCTCTATCTTCTTCAGCAATTTGTGTTGGTTTTAATTTACCAGCTCTAATTGCTTCTGCATCTTCTTTTTTCTTAGGAACCCAAATACGACCCGAGTTACGTAACGATTCAGACATCAACGTTAATTTTGACTGATTTGTTCCGTGAACTGGAATACATGTTGGGTGAATTTGTACATAACATGGGTTTGCAAATAACGCTCCTTGTTTATGGATTTTCCATCCAGCCGTTACGTTACTTCCCATTGCGTTTGTAGAAAGGAAATATACGTTTCCGTAACCTCCAGAAGCGATAACAACAGCGTGAGCTGAATGTCTTTCGATTTCTCCTGTAATTAAGTTACGAGCGATAATTCCACGAGCTTTTCCATCTACTTTAACTAAATCTAACATTTCGTGACGGTTGTACATTTTTACACGTCCTAACCCGATTTGTCTTGATAAAGCAGAATAAGCTCCTAATAATAATTGTTGTCCTGTTTGTCCAGCAGCATAGAAAGTACGTTGTACTTGCGTTCCACCAAACGAACGGTTATCCAACATTCCACCATATTCGCGAGCGAAAGGAACTCCTTGCGCCACACATTGGTCAATAATATTTCCTGAAACTTCTGCTAAACGGTGAACGTTTGCTTCACGCGCACGGTAGTCACCACCTTTAATTGTATCATAGAAAAGACGGTAAATACTATCACCATCATTTTGATAATTTTTTGCTGCATTGATACCTCCTTGAGCCGCAATTGAGTGCGCACGACGAGGAGAATCTTGAAAACAGAATGCTTTTACGTTGTACCCCATTTCACCAAGAGAAGCGGCAGCAGAAGCACCTGCTAAACCAGTTCCTACCACGATAATATCGATTTTTGGTCTATTATTTGGAGCAACTAATTTCAAGTGATTTTTATGATCGGTCCATTTGTCTTTTAACGGACCTGCTGGTATTTTAGAATCTAACTTCATAATATATACTGATGTTGATTATTTTTTAAAGTGTAAGATAACTGGAATAATTGCAAATAATAGCGGAACTATAATTGCGAATGCTCTTCCGAAAAACTTGATTGCTGGTGTTAATTTTGAACTAGTAGCTCCAAGCGATTGAAAAGCACTTTGAAAACCATGCCATAAGTGAAATGCCAAAGCTAACATTGCTAAAACATAACCGATTGTAAAAAACAATCCGTATTTAGCATCTTTAAAAAAGTCTACAGTTAATTTATACAAATCTTTGTAGCCAATAAAAACAATTTCTCCGTCTACTTTGTTAATTAAAGTGGTTCCATTCTTTAATTCAAGATCATATTTACCTTGTGTTTGTTCCTTTACTTCTTTAATGAAATCTAAAGTAATCGTATTAGCCCCTTTTGCAGCTAAAAATGGCATTGGAGACTCTTTAGTACCCATTAATTGTACTTGTTTTTGACCCATTCCATTATCCATTTCTTTAGCAACTAAAGGCATATTTTTGTCAAAATGCATTTTAGCCCAAAAATTCACCATGTGCGTAGCGATAAAAATCATGATAACCGTTCCTAAAACCGCCATATTTCTTGAAGCTAAACTGCTTGAAGAACCATCTGTTTTAGCATAACCAACTGGTCTTGCCTTTTTGTTTTGGATTGTTAACATAATTCCATCAATAGCATGGAATAAAATTGAAATGTAAGTAAGATAAGAAAGTAACTTAACTGCTGGATTGGTGGTCATGAATAATGCATATTCATTAAATTGCTTACTGGTTCCAAAAATCAATTGAAGATTTCCTGCCAAATGCCCCGCCAAAAACAAGCATAAAAATAAACCTGTAAGAGCCATCCAGTATTTTTTAACGATAGATGACTTTAATAGTGCCGATTTTGCCATAATTTTTATTTGATTGTACTAGTTTAATAAAAAATCAAACAAAAATAAGGCTATTTGAAATTAACTACAACCTTTTAGAGCTAATTTATAATGATTTTAAAATGAATTTAACTATCGTTGAATATCAAGTGTTTAGACACTTAAAATCATAACAATATATACTATTTTAGCAAATATATTTATTTAACATAAGTAGGTAACAATCCTCTCAAGCCCATATCAACCACATTTTCACCTATTGAAGGCTCATATTTACCATCTGAAGTAACTTCTTGCCATTCAAAACTATTGTTAGAGGAAAGTGATAAAGTAATCACTACATCTCGCGTTTCATTACCATTAATAATAAGATTTTGAGCAAATTTTCCAGTTACCACACATGATCCAGAAGGAATTGGTGAAGTTGCTGCAATTGGGTTTGGAACCGTTGTAGCTCCGGCTGGTGCTTGCCCTGAAGTTGCAAAAGGAAAATCATTCAAAGCAAAAGCCCAATAACCTTGCAAACGATTTCCATTTACTGGGAATGAATTATTACCTATTGAATGTGTTGTAATATAATTATTATATCCTACAAAACTCGCTAATTTACCTTGATAATCTGCACCATTGTTGCGAATTGAAATATTGTATTCTTGATAAGCTAATGAAACGCGAACATATTCATAATTGCCTTGTGCCACTTGACTTAATGGGATTCTCAAAAATGCTTCTCCTTCGCCAACCACAACAGCTTTACTAAAATCGATAGCCACAGCTCCGCCTGCAGTTGTTTCATCTGCGTGATACAAAATAGCTCCATTTCCAAGTTGAGTATAAGCTGTGGGTGCCAACTCAAAATAATGCGCACTAATTTTACTGAAATCAGGTGATTGTGCTGCGTGACCAGATGGAATAGTAGCAGGTTGACCTAAATTATTTAATCGCACTTGAGTGGGATCAAATTGAAATTTAACAATTAAATAGGGCTCTTCTGACACTTCGTCTGAATCTTCACAAGAGAAAAAGGCAAATGCACTAACTATTAAAGTGAATAAAACTACTAACTTTTTCATACTATCGATTGTTTTCTAACCCTGACTGGAGTGATAGCTCCCGATAAAATCGGGACTATAACGGAAAGCAGGAATCCAACATTAAACAAAACCCTAACGTTTGGTTTCTAAATTAAGACGATTTTAATACGTTTTTGTTACGTCTTCATCTATAACGAGAATAAAGTCCGCTTTATTGTAATGTTCGGCTTCTAATTTTGAAATATCTTTTTGTTCAACCATGGCAATGGTAACAATTTGTATATCAGCATCTAACTTTCTTAAATACCAATTGATTCCTTCGTAATTATCGGAATGATAGGTTCCGTTGTAATGTACAAAAATGCTGTTTTCTTTTCTGTTTTTATTGATGAAATAAGCCATTGTAGCATCTTTAATGGCTTGCGCTTTTGGCATTTTTTCACCTGCATGACCACCTTGCATACTCATCATGCTTTTGTAGCCAGGAAGATTGATATCAAATTCTATTGGCAATGGAGCAATCCACGATTTTTCTTGAGCAGAAAGCGAATCCAAAGCCACTAAATCTTTTTTAAATACCAATGAAGCATATCTTCGCGGTACATTTGTAGCAATAAAACTGAATTTCTTTTCTTTTGCAAAATCGACTAAAGGCTTGTAATCGGTCTTATAATTTTTCCAAAGACGAGCAGAAGAATCCAATTGTTTTTGATTGATTTCGCTTTTTAGATATTGATCTAGTTGCTTTTGATTATCGGCTTCTAACATTTCGGCACCTAAAACCAATGGCTTTCTTTGAGCCAAATCTTTTGTAAACTCCAATTGCAACCAATGTACTACTGAATTATCGTGAATTTCACCAAATAAAACCACATCCGTCTTTTCGCTGGCTTTCAAAACTTTTTCATAGGATGATTTTTTACCCTTTTTATCAAAAATTTGATAGGGTTTTTTGTCTTGAGCAGCACTTATGATAGTTGCAAATAAAAAAATACTGAATGTTAGTTTTTTCATTACTTATTTTTTTGGAGCTGTGACTTCAAATGATTTGGTTTCCGTTACTTTATCTTTTGAAACTGTCATTTTATATTTCCCAACAGGCAAATAAAACTTCTTGTTTTCAGCCTCTTTAATTTTGATGTTTTTGTCTTTTTTATTCCAATTATCCGCAACATTTTTTAGCATCGAATAATCAAATTCAAACGAATTCAATCCTTTTTTAGCTGCTACTTTTTGAGTATGAACTACTATTCCTGCTTCATTTGCAACAGAAACGTTCACCATTCCATCAACATTTGAATAGAACCAAATGTCTTGAGACGGTTCACTCGCTTTTCCCCAAGCGTAATTTTGAGTTCCCCATCGCTCTGATTTTGTTCTATCGTTTACTTTAAATAAATGCAGGTTTTTAGCCAAAACGTCTTTCGTTAATTCCTGAACTTTAGAAATATCCATTTTATAAATCGAACGCCCATGAGTTCCCACAATCAATTCTTTAGCTTTTGTTTGAATTACCGCATCATGAACCGCCACTTTTGGCATTCCGTTGGAGA
Source organism: Flavobacterium sp. (assembly GCA_003497625.1). Taxonomy (GTDB): domain Bacteria; phylum Bacteroidota; class Bacteroidia; order Flavobacteriales; family Flavobacteriaceae; genus Flavobacterium. Next base: position 25,783 of record DNNO01000021.1, read on the forward strand.
AATCTTGCCAAGTTGCGCCTTTGTCTAACGAGATGAATAAACCATTATCTGTTCCAATATATAAAATATTTTCATTTGCTGAATCTTCAACAATTACGTTTACAGCATTAGTTAATCCAGTTGAAATCGATGTCCAAGTGGAACCAAAATCTTCCGAAACATAAGCATAGCTTTCAAAAACATCGTTTCTGTAACCGTTTAAAGTAGCATAAACTCTTTCTTTTTTGTGAGTTGAAGCGACAACTCTTGAAACCCATAAGTTTTGTGGTAAATTAACCGAAATCAATTGCCAAGAAACACCGCCATCTTTCGAAACATGAATTTTTCCATCATCAGAACCTGCATAAAGTAATCCAAATTGGAATTTACTTTCTGAAATAGTAGTTAAAGTTCCAAAAGCTACATTTCCTTCTTTAGCTCCGTTTGTTAAATCACCTGAAATTCTTTCCCAAGTTTCGCCTTGATTCATAGAACGATGTAAAAACTCCGAACCCATGTACAAAATATCTTGGTTGTGTGATGACAATAAAATAGGGGTTTGCCAATTAAAACGATAAGGTTTTTCTCCTTTTGGAGCTTTTGGTGTGATGTAATCAAACTTACCTTCTTTCTGATTGATTTTGTAGTAATTTCCAAATTGATAACCCGTAAAAACTACATTTGGATTGCGACTATCAATCTGAATTTGCATTCCATCGCCACCCATTAATTCTTGATATGGATATTTTCCTTCTTGATGCCAAGCGACATTGTGTGAATAGTTATTAGGTCCAAACCAAACGCCGTTGTCTTGCATACCGCCATAGACATTATAATTTTCTTGATAATCGACATTCACTGCATAAAACTGACTTACTGCTTCATTATTGCATTTAATCCAATGTGCTCCGTTGTCATACGAAATATTAACACCACCATCGTTTCCGTTAATAATGTGATTTGGATTTTCGGGATTGACCCAAGTTACATGATGATCGGCATGAACGTTTTCTTTTGAAATGGCAGTGAAAGTTTTTCCTCCATCTTCCGAAAACAATAACGGAACGCCACCAATATAAACACGATTTTGATTTTTCTCATCTACAGAAATGTTCGCAAAATAGTAGCCGTAGGTGTAAAACATATCGTCAATATAATTCTGATTCGCTTTTTTCCAAGATTTTCCACCATCTTCTGATTTGTAAACTTCGCAACCAATTACTTCCGTTTCAAATAACGCTTTATTTGCATCCGATAAAACCGCTAAAACTTCTTTTGGTTCCATGTTGTTATCGGCAACCCAATTTTTAATGTTTTCCGCACGATATTTATCTCTAAAACCACTTTCTTTTAGAGCAATATTTAGTTCTTTGTTCGAAATCTCCATGAAATCAGCTCCTGGAGTTGACAACATCGTAGTTAATTTATTTTTTGAAGCGGTTTTTGGTCTTTTATTCTGATTATCAACAACCGCATAAATTACGTTTTCATTGAATAGTGCCAAACCAATTCTTCCCACACCTTCATTCGCAGGAAATCCGCTTTCTTTTGTGGTAACTAATTTCCAAGAAATTCCACCATCTTCACTTTTATAAATACCCGATTTTTCTCCATCACCATCAAAATCCCACGCTTTTCTATCTTTTTGCCAAGACGCCGCAAACATGATTTTTGAATTGTTTTTAGAAACGGATAAATCAATAATTCCAGTATCTTCCGCAACGAACAAAGTTCGTTTCCAAGATTTACCACCATCAATTGATTTGTAAATTCCGCGCTCTTTGTTGGTTGTATACAAATGTCCGACAGCAGCGACTACAATTTCATTCAAATTACTTGGGTTCACCCAAATTCGACTAATATGATGAGAATCTTTTAATCCTAAATTTTCCCAAGTTTTACCTTTATCCGAAGATTTTAAAACACCAACTCCAGAATAAGACGAACGCGAAGCATTCACTTCCCCTGTTCCTACCCAAATGGTTCCAGAATTCCAATCCACCGTAACCGAACCACAATTTACGGTTTCAGCAGAATCCATCACTGGTGAAAAAGAAGTTCCATTGTTATTGGTATACCAAAGTCCGCCAGTAGCATAAGCGACATAAAACTCGGTTGGGTTTTTAGGATTTACGGCTAAATCTACCACACGACCACTCATAATCGTTGGCCCGATATTCTTAGCTTCCACTTGATTAAACAACGAATTTTGAGCAATTGTTGATTGCACAATCAATAAAAACAGGATAGTAATTTGCTTCATCTTGAAAAATTTTGTTGAAAATTAGCCAAAACATTACACTTCTACAAAATTTCTAAAGTATTTAACAACTTTTCATTTTTATCTTATTAATTTTGAAGAACAAAATATTACATTATGAAATACCATCAAATAGACCGCGATTTGTACATTAAAAACAGAGCAAAATTCACGGCTCAAATGAAACCTAACAGTGTTGCGGTTTTTAATTCAAACGATATTTATCCGGTGAGTGCTGATAGTACTTTACCTTTTGCACAACATAGAGATATTTTCTATTTATCGGGTGTGGATCAAGAAGAAAGTATTTTATTGCTTTTTCCAGATGCGCCTTACGAACATTTGAAAGAAATTTTATTTTTAAAAGAAACCAACGAACATATTGCGATTTGGGAAGGTGAAAAACTTACCAAAGAAAGAGCTTTTGAAGTTTCTGGAATTAAATCGGTGATTTGGTTGCAAGATTTCCACAAAACATTGAAAGAAATCATGGCGTATGCCGACACGATATATATCAACACAAACGAACATTATAGAGCCGTTATTGAAACTGAAACTCGTGAAGCTCGTTTTATCAAATGGTGGAAAGAAAATTATCCGGCACACAAAGTAGAAAAATCGAATCCTATTTTACAAAGATTACGTTCGGTTAAGGAAAGCGAAGAATTGGATTTAATCCAAAAAGCGTGTGATATTACCGAAAAAGGTTTTAGACGCGTATTGCAATTCGTAAAACCAAATGTTATGGAATACGAAATTGAAGCCGAATTTGCGCATGAATTTCTAAGAAATCGTTCGAAAGGTTTTGCTTATACGCCAATTATCGCTTCTGGTAACAATGCAAATGTGTTACATTACATTGAAAACAACCAACAATGTAAAGCTGGCGATTTAATTTTATTAGACGTTGGTGCAGAATATGCCAATTATTCAAGCGATATGACACGTGTGGTTCCTGTTTCGGGTCGTTTTACAGACAGGCAAAAAGCGGTTTATCAAGCAGTTTTAAATGTGAAAAATGAAGCTACTAAAATGTTGGTTCCAGGAACTTTATGGAAACAATATCATGTAGAAGTGGGCAAAATCATGACTTCAGAATTGCTTGGTTTAGGATTAATCGATAAAGCCGACGTACAAAACGAAAATCCAGATTGGCCAGCATATAAAAAATATTTCATGCACGGCACATCGCACCACATGGGATTAGACACACACGATTACGGATTATTACACGAACCGATGCAAGCCAACATGGTATTTACAGTTGAGCCAGGAATTTACATTCCGAAAGAAGGTTTTGGTATTCGTTTAGAAGACGATATGGTGATTCAAGAAAATGGCGCAGCATTCAACTTAATGCGCAATATTCCAATTGAAATTGAGGAAATTGAAGCGATAATGAATGCTTAATTAGAGAAAAGATACAAGAAGAAAAAAGACGGTTTACGAAAGTGAGCCGTTTTTTTTATGTTCTAAACTTTCTTTAACACAAAGTGTCATTCCGACGCAGGAGGAATCACATAACGTATGCAGATGATGTGATTTCTCCTAAGGTCGAAATGACAAAAAATATATTTATACCGACGGAATCACTTCCACCACCATTTCATTCCCGGCTTTGTCGTAATAACTGCACGTCATTTTATCCATTACAACAACCCATTTTTCAACACCTGATTTGGCGCAATCGTTTAAAAAAGTCATATAATCGGTGTTGCCTTGTTGGTGCGATTTTAAGTCGGATTTGAATTGCTCAACGTTACTTTCATCAGCAATAGTTAAGGTTTTCGAAAAACCTTCTGAAGCAATTTGAAAATCATTGGCACCATAATAATTGGTATGATTGTCAAATACAAACGTTTCGAAAGAAGTAACACCAAGCGCAATTATGTCTTGCATGTATTTTGGAAAATCGGCACCGCTTTTTACTTTGGCGTGTGCTTCGTGAATTTGTTGGATTGTGAACATATTTTAGAATTAAAACATTGAACTAAATTATTTTATATTGAATCGAATATTCTGTGGTAAAAAATCACATAATGTTTTGTCAACAATTTTATCTCTCATCATAATTTTATTTTTAAAATTTCTGGAGATATTATATACTATATCACTGTAATCATCAATTCCATTCTCGTTGATATAATAATATGGTTTTATTGACAAACAATTATCATGCTCAAAAATAGTCTGTAATAATGTTCTATCTGACAAACCACATGAATGCCCCATTATATATACTTGAAATTCCTTTTTAAACACAAAATTCATTACTTCTCTGTAATAAGTATTGTTTAAATATTTAAATGATTTAATATTTTTTAAATATTCATTATCATTAATATTTTCAATCATCTCATAGTCTACATCATATTCATCTCCAAATCCAAAATTTATTTCATTTTCAACACTTTTTAATTCACCGTGTATTTTTATCAATTTAGGATTAAAGAAATATTTATATAACTTTTCCTTGTAAGCTTTACATGTTGGAGTATAATTAAAATCTAAAACCAAAATTTCATCATTATATCCTTTCTCATAAAACTTGTCCATTACATTAATTCCACCTGACACATCGAAAATCTTTAAATATTCTATAACATATCGTCTTTTTGATGATGGAAATTGATTTAAAAAATTACTATATTCATTTATATTTGGATTTACTATTTTAGGTTCGAACAAATTTAAAATATCATTTTTTTTATCAATTTTAAAATCAAATTTTTCAGAAACATTTTTTATTAAATAAATCTCAAGTAGATTTTTAACTTCATCAAATTCTTTATTAAGAACTTCCATTTTAGCCTTTTTTCTTTTAACTAATTGTTCCTTTTCATTTAATGTTGGATTATTAATTGTTAAATTTTCATTTGCAATTTCTTTTAATAATCTATAATATTCATTTTCAATATCAACCCAATTATCAATACTTTCATTGTTAATTTTAAGAAAAAAATTGTTTTTAATTCTAAAAATATCTTTTGCATTATGAACAGCTACACAATTTTCATCATAAAAACGATAATTATACTCTTTACAATATTCAAATAAATTTGACTTGAAATCTTTGAAATTTTTAATCTCACTATGAGACCTATAATATCCATTATAAGCATCGTCAGTAAAAACAATTTGTTTATATGAATCTGTTTTACAATTTTCTCCGAAATTTTTCCAAAAATCATCAATAAAATGCTTATATCGAGTTGGCAAACCATGTGCTAAATCAAAACCGTTTCCAATAATCACTAATCTATTCATAAATCTAAAGATGCTTTTCTCAAAAATACGTATTTATTTACAATTTGTCGTCCTGAAAGCATCTCTTTATGAGATTCCTACGGAATGACAAGTTTGTGTTAAAACAATCCTTGCTTACTTTGCGAAAAAACTTTGCCTCTTTGCGTTTAAACCCTAACTTTGCCCTCATGAAAACCACCAACTTCAAAAACACCAAAATCAGTTACACCGACCAAGGAAAAGGAACGGCAGTGGTTTTATTGCATGGGTTTTTGGAAAATCAATCGATGTGGAAGGCGTTTGTTCCTGAATTGGTTAAAAAACACCGCATCATTACTATCGATTTATTAGGTCATGGCGAAACGGAATGTTTGGGTTATGTTCACACCATGGAAGACCAAGCCGATATGGTGCATCATGTGTTGCACGAATTAAAAATCAGAAAAGCAGTTTTGATTGGACATTCGATGGGCGGTTATGTAGCGTTGGCTTTCGCCGAATTGTATCCCGATAACGTAAAAGGAATTGTATTACAAAACTCTACTTCAAGAGCAGATAGCGACGAACGAAAAGCAAATCGTGATAGAGCGATTGTAGCGGTGAAGCAAAATTATTCAGCATTCATTCGCATGAGTATTGCCAATTTATTTAGTGAAGACAATCGCGAACGTTTAGCAGATATTATCCAAGAAGTAAAGTTAGAAGCTTTAAAAACGCCACTTCAAGGCATCGTTTCGGCATTAGAAGGCATGAAAATTAGAAAAGACCGTGAAGTCATTTTGCATTTTGCACCTTATCCAATTCAATTAATTTTAGGAAAAAAAGATCCCGTTTTAAATTACGTTGACAATCTAGAACAAATCGAAGGTACACAAGTACAACTCACTACTTTTGAAGATGGTCACATGAGTCACTTTGAAAACCAAGCGGAATTGTTGGCTGTTTTGAGTGGATTTTTAAAAAGGGTTTAGTTTTAACCGCAAAGCGCGCAAAGTTTTATTTCAATTATACTTTTTCCTTAAACGGAATTTCTGAATTAAAAATTTCCAAAATCAACATTTCTAATTCTGATTTAAAATCTTCTAAAATTTCGGTTGAAATAGCTAATTCGGTGTCTTTTCCCTTTCCTAATCCGAAAGGCAAAAACCCGCTTTTCATGTTTTTGAACGAAATAATTCCTGCTGAAACTTCTCGGTTTTGTTTTAATTCGTGATTTTCAAACATCAACGCATAACACAACAACTGAATGATTTTTTCATTTTTTATGTCCGAAGTTAAATCAGTAAAATCTTGAATTTTTAAGCTGTTTCCATCTACTTTTCCGGTTTTGTAATCGATGATTCGGATGGCGCCGTTTCGTTCTTCGATTCGGTCGACTTTACCTGCAATTTTTATTGGAAATGGTAATGAGTTTACTTCGATTTCACAAGATAAACTCGCTTCTAACAATACTACTTTTATGGCTTGACCTTCTTCGATATCTTTCTTTTCTAATTTTAGAAAATTGTAAACATTTCGTTTCGCTACTTCAAAAGCCAACAGGTTTTTTCCTTTTGTAATTTCACCTTCTTTGTAAATTTCTTTGAAATGTTTTAGAATGACTTCGGCAATTTTTGCTTCCATCGCTTCAATATGATGTAATGCTAAAAACTGATTCAAATACGGAGTATACAATTCTTCCAAAGCATTGTGAATGATGGTTCCCAACGTATTTACTGCGATATTTTCCTCCACTTCATCTGCTTCGTTAATGCGTAAAATACGTTGCATATAAAACTGTAACGGATTTCGAATATAATTCGTTAAAGACGATGGCGAAAATCCTTTATCCGTTGCGATTTCGTGCAAACGCGTTATAATTTTATCCGTTTTAGGAATGGTAACGGGTTCATATGCTTTTTCGGGTAAAACTGCGTTATAAATTGTGCTTGTGATATTGTGTTTTGGTTGTTTTTCTATTTCCAATTGTGTAATGAAACGGCTTTTTTCACCTGCATCAATTCCTTCGTTATCGGTATTGTAAAGCAACCAAACGTTTTTAGCTCTTAACAACAAATGATAAAAGTGATAGCAATAAATGGCATCTTTTTCTTTGTACGTTGGTAAACCCAATTCTTTCTTCACATCATATGGAATGAATGAATTCTGCGATTTTCCAGCTGGAAATTTTCCTTCATTTACCGAAGTAATAATCACATTTTCAAAATCCAATACGCGACTTTCTAAAACACCCATTACCTGAAGACCACTCAAAGGTTCGCCTTCGAAAGAAACTTCCGCTAAATCGATAATTTGCTTGTAAATCGCTTGAAGTGATGGTAAACTTTCGATTTGATTATAGGTTTCGTGGTAATTGGTTAATTTATTTATAGTTTTAAAAACCGAATACACAAAAGCTTTCGTTACTTTTTCTTCGGCATCGTCATTGCTTAAGTAAGATTTTATGGTGAGCAAAATCGCATTTAAATTCGCTAAAACATCAGAAATAGAATAGTCCCAACGCGTGAATAATAGTTGAAAGAATTTGTTCTCGGTATTTGGATATTTCTCTTCGTATAAGCTGAATAATTTTTGATTCGAAAAGAAGGTGAAATTGTTGTTATTAATCACTTTTACGACTTCTTCAACTTTGCAATACGGTTCCACCAAAGGATGATTCAGAATGTCTAAAACTTCTTTGTAATAAAATGTGTAACTTTTTTCGTTTCGTTGCTTGGCGTTAGTATGCAACTTGAACAACTTGCTAATCAACAATTGCGCTGGATTATTTTTACTTGGATAACCCATCGTAATATTCAACGCATCCACCGATTCGGGCAAACCATATAAAACAGGAAGCAACAGATTTTCATCGCCTAGAACAACGGCTGTTTTCTCTAAATTTGGGTTTACAAATTGAATTTTTTCAATGATAGTTCCCACAATTTTAGCTTGACCGATACTTTTTGGAGTACCAATAATTTCAATATTTTTTTCCTCACTAAAGTGATTTACTACCCACTCAAAATCTTGATTTACGAAAGGTTTCCATTCTTTTTTGAACTTTCGAATAAACAAACCAGCATCATGATAAGAATCGTTTAAAAACACTTCGTCAATATCCCAATAAATTTTAGCTTTATTCTCGTTGGCTAAATGTTTGAATATTTTTTCTTCGGCTTGATTTAATGCATTGAAACCTGCAAAATAGATTTGATTGGTAATTGTAGTGGTAAAAGAAGCTAAATTTTTCACTGCTTCTCTGTATAATAACCCTTGATAACCGATTCCCTTTTTTAATAAATGGTTGTAAAACGATTCGTAATACAAAGGTAATTTAGCCCAAAACTCTAAATGTGTGTCTATTAATTTGGTGGTATTTGATGGTTCTAAATTCCAACGTTTCAAGGCTTCAATATCTTTTAGATACGAAAACACATGATTTGGATCTAATAAATAGCGATCAATTTCATTAAAATCTTGAATAGCTGTTTTTACCCAAGTAGCAAATTCTTCGAAGGTTTGTTGTTTGGATTTATCTGTTACAGAAAGATAGACTTCGTAAAATTCAAATAGCAATTCAATTGGGTCAACCGTTCGAAGACCTGAAATTTCTTGAATAAAATCTTCAATACTAATGATAGTTGGTGCAAACGAAGTGGTTTCTAATTGATTTTTTAAACTTTCTAAAAGAAACACTTTGGCTCTTTTATTGGGTAAAACAATCAAGCAATTCGATAATTCAATATCGGATTGGGATAAAATAGTTGCACTTAACTTGTCTAAAAAAGTATCTTGTTTCATTTTATAAAAATAAAAAAACGCCCCGATAAATCGAGGCGTTTCTTAGTATATTTTAGAAAGAAATTATTTAACTAATTTCACTTCTACTCTTCTGTTGTTAGCTTTACCTTTAGAAGTTTTGTTAGAATCTACTGGCATAGACTCACCAAAACCTTTAGAAGATAATCTAGAAGCATCAATACCTTGCTCAATTAAGAAATTCTTAACTGCTGCAGCTCTATCTTCAGATAATTTTTGGTTCATTGCATCTTTACCATCAGAATCTGTGTGACCTTCTAATGAGAATTTAGCTGTTGGATACTCTTTTAAGATAGCAGCCATTGCTTGTAAAACTGGCATTGTTTGTTTTTGGAAAGAAGCTTTACCAGAGTTAAACAAGATAGTTTTACCGTAATCATTTAATTTTTTCATTGTTTCGTCAGAAACTTCTGGACAACCATTGTTAGCAACAGTACCAGCTACAGTAGGACATTTGTCATCTTTATCAGCAACACCGTCACCGTCAGTATCAGGCCATGGACAACCAGCGTTATCTTTAGCACCAGCTACAGTAGGACATTTGTCATCTTTATCAGCAACACCGTCACCGTCAGCATCTGGACATCCATTCATCATTTTAGTTCCTTTGTCATCTGGACAAGCATCTTCTGAATTGATGATTCCGTCACCGTCGTTATCAGGACAACCATTTAATTCTTTAGTACCAACTTCTTCTGGACAAGCGTCTTCTGAATCTTGGATACCATCTTTATCTGTATCAGGACATCCTTTGAATTCTGGTAAACCAGCAACTTCAGGACATGCATCATCTTTGTCATAAATTCCGTCTCCGTCTGTGTCTTTACCTCCAAATTTGAAAGTTAAACCAGCCATATGTTGGATGTGAGTTGGAACATCTAAATCAGCAACTCTGTTGTCATCAAACGAATGTTTGTAAGTAGACTGTAATTGTAAACCAACTTGTTCAGTAAACCAAAAAGTCAACCCTAAACCACCATTTACAGTACCTGCAGATGCATCACCAAAAAAGTTATAACCTCCTCCAATGTTAAGAGATGGATCTAACCATTTAGATTTTAACATTTCCATGAAACTATACTTGATAGTTGCATCAATTGCATAGTATGATAAATCCCCAGGATTTACAACTACATCAGTTGACTCAGTTCCAGGAACTCTGTAAACCATTTTGTCAATTTTGTTAACAGATCCTGTTAAACCAAAAGAAAAACCATCACCAACGTATCTAGACACGTTTAAGTAAGAAACTGAAGGTAGGAAATTCCAGTTTTCTCTTGCGTTAACCAATTGAATCCACTTTGGACTATCGTTCCCAACTGCACTAACTTTAGTGTCTACTGCGTTTGCCCCAAAAGACACCGCCCATGGGTTGTTACTGTCTTGTGCTTGCGATGTTAATCCAGCAAACAATAAAGCTACAGCAAATAATTTGTTTAAATGTTTCATACTTATTTATTTAATTACAATGCGTTATAATTAGAACAAAAGTAATACGTTTTTTTTAACTACAAAAAGTTTTGTTAAAAAAAATTACTTTTTTATAGGATTTTACTTGATTATCCCTAAATTTTTAGCAACTTCGGTGAAAGCTTCTATGGCTTTATCCAAATGTTCTTGCGTGTGAGCAGCTGATAATTGCACGCGAATACGCGCTTTATCCTTTGGAACAACCGGAAAGAAAAACCCTATAACATAGATTCCTTTTTTTAACAGTTCTTCAGCCATTATTTGCGATAATTTGGCATCATATAGCATAACTGGCACAATTGCAGAGTCTCCATCAATGAAATCTATGCCCGATTTTCTTAATCCAGCTTTGAAATAATTCGTATTCCACTCTAATTTATCTCTAAGAGTTGTGTCTTTTTCTAATAACTCAAAAACTTTTAATGACGCACCTACAATTGAAGGCGCTAACGAGTTAGAAAATAAATATGGTCTAGAACGTTGACGTAAAATTTCAATCACTTCTTTTTTAGCTGTTGTGTAACCTCCCATTGCGCCACCAAGTGCTTTTCCAAGTGTTCCTGTAATGATATCTACACGTCCCATTACTCCTTTTGCTTCCAATGTTCCTTTTCCTGTTGCACCAATGAAACCAGCAGCATGACATTCATCTACCATTACTAAAGCATCATATTTATCCGCTAAATCGCAAATTTTATCTAATGGCGCTACTAATCCGTCCATGGAGAAAACACCGTCGGTTACGATTAATTTAAAACGATGACCTGCTTCTGTTGCTTTGATTAACTGTTGCTCTAAGTCTTCCATATTATTGTTCTCGTAGCGGTAACGTGCTGCTTTACACAAACGAACACCATCAATAATTGAAGCGTGATTCAAAGAATCAGAAATAATACAATCTTCTTCTCCTAATAAAGGTTCGAAAACGCCACCATTGGCATCAAAAGCTGCTGCGTATAAAATGGTATCTTCTGTTCCGTAGAAATTTGCGATTTTTTGTTCTAATTCTTTATGGATATCTTGAGTTCCACAAATAAAACGCACTGACGACATTCCGAAACCATGAGAATCTAAAGCGTCTTTAGCTGCTTGAACCACTTCTGGATGTGAGGAAAGTCCTAAATAATTGTTCGCACAAAAATTTAATACCCTTTCACCTGTCGAAATTGTAATTTCTGCTCCTTGTGGTGAAGTAATAATGCGTTCTTTTTTAAATAATCCGTTTTCTTGAATGGTATTTAATTCGTTTTGTAGGTGTTGTTGGATTTTTCCGTACATAATATGTTAATCGTTTATGGTTGTGTTAATGGTTACAAAGTTACTATTTCTATACTTTCTCCTATATATATAAGTGCTTTTTTTGCAACCGTATACTTCATTTCTTGCAAAGCCAATTCATATTCTTCTAATTGTACTTTGTGTTTATTGTGTTTTTCTCCTGTTTTATAATCTAACAAATACGCCACATTATCTTTAATTACAACTCTGTCTGGTTTGCTGTTTTTTGTGGCTTTTTTGATGATGTTTTGTTCGTTGAATACTTTTGCATCCGCATCAAAAAACGAAATCAATTCTCCGTGATTCACAATTTTAGCTATCGTTTCTTTAAAAATTGCATTTTGAGAAAACGTAATCAATCCTAATTCGGTTGCTTTTTGAATCGCTAAATTCACATCTTCTTTGGCGTGAATAAACGCCATGATTTCATGCAAAATATTCCCAAAATTAATCGCATCTTGCTGAACGGTTCCCCACATTAAAGCTTCGCGTTGTGCTATTTTGATGTTTTTTGGATTTAACTTATGTGTTACAATTCCAATTTGATTGTTTTTCCCTTCGTGGGCTTTGTTTCTTGATATTCGGGTTGGATTTCCAAATTCGTATTCCAATTTTGTGTCTTCGTATTTACCAGAATTTTGTAAAAACTCAATAAAATAATACGATAAATTATTGGTAACCAAATCGCCTTTTTTGGTTGTAAGTTTATTCGAAATCACATACAATTGTTCTTCAGCACGAGTTAATGCTACATATAAAACGTTAATCGTATCTAAAACTTCTTCTTGGTTTTTAGTCTGAAAAATGGTTTTTGCTTCACTTCCGTAACTTTCCACTTCTTTTCGATTATTGATTAACGCTTTTGGTAAATCAATATTTGAATCTTCAAGCGGAATCCAAAGTTTGTCTTTAATTTTTCTCGAAAAATCTTCTTCGGCAAACGGAAAAATCACAACCGGAAATTCCAATCCTTTTGATTTATGAATTGTCATGATGCGAACTGCATTAGTTCCTTCTGGTGACGGAATGCTTTTTTGGTAACCAATTTTATCCCAATACTCCAAGAAATCCGCAATACTCGATTGCACTTTTACATCTTTCTCTAAAACTAAATCTAAGAAATACTGCAAATACGAAGTATTTACTTTGTCATTCAAAAAAGTCGCTATTAAAATTTCAACCGCTTCATACAACGATTTTTTCTTGCAATTTTTGAACGAAATTTCAATTCCGATGGTTTTCAAAAACGATTCTAATTCTTCCGCGTTTTTATCTTTTGCAGTCAAAATAAAATCATGAATTGCTACTTCCGATTGTAAATATTTCGCAATGAAATACAAGAAATACACTTTTGATTCGTCGTCTTTCGGGTTTTTCAAATAACGAAGCAACGCAATCAACAACTTCACTTCAGTCGCATTTTGAATCAATAACGTTTCTGAAGATAAAATCGGAACACTGTTTTCGGTTAAGAAATTCGCTAACTTAATTCCAGGTGCTTTTGTTCGCGTAAGCAACACGATATCTTTATATTCAAATCCGTTTGCGATACATTTTTCAATCGTTCTTAAGGTTTGATTCAAATAAAATTTATCTTTTATTGTAATTGAATCGTTATCTGAATCAAAACCTTCGACTTCGGTTTCGTCTTCTGGTACTTCGATGAACGACAAATTCACATAACCGCCAATTTTGGAATTGATTTCTTGATACGACAGGTTTTCGTATAAATTTTTATAATCTGGATTTTCGAATTTATCCGATAATTGCTTGAAAAAAGCATTGTTAAACTGAATCACTTCGGAATAACTGCGGTAATTCGTGCCCAAACGAAGTGTTTCTTTGTCTTTATTTGAAAACGGATTGTGTTTTTTATCTTCTTTCGCCAAATCGATAAATTGTTCGGCTTTTCCGCCGCGCCAACGGTAAATAGCTTGTTTTGGATCGCCAACCAACATCAAAGTTCCTTGCTGACCAAAATCGTCTTGACCTGAAAGTGCATTATCGATTAACGGAATCAAATTTTGCCATTGCATCACCGATGTATCCTGAAACTCATCGATAAAATAATGACGGTATTTTTCGCCCAAACGCTCATAAATAAAAGGCGCGGGCTGATTTTGTATTTCGTTATGAATGATTTTATTGAAATCGGAAATCGAAACTAAATTTTGTTCTTCTTGAATTTGTTTAAATTCCTGGTAAATCGTGTTTAATAACGAAAGTGGATTTAAATTTTGTAGAAAAGCTTCGTACATTGAAATTTTTCCCACTTTTTCATTGATTGCAATAACCGAAATTAAAATTTCGGAAGCATTTTCATCAATAAAATCTTTATCAGATTGTGGAATTGCCTTTGAATATGATGGTTTTGTTCCGTCTAAATAGTCAATTATTGTGTCATTAATTGCAAATTTATCTGCTACAACTTTACCTAAATGATTGGTTACATAGCTTGAATAAAACGATTTTCGAGAAACGCCATTTGTATCAATTCTATCCAAAACGGTTTGAGCAATTGCTTTACAATCTGATTTTAACTGTTTAATTTCTTCTTGCAATTTCTTTTTGATGATACCAAAATCGTCCAAACTCTTATCGGACATTTCTTTGATTTCTTCCGAATTGTTTTCGTTCGTAATCAATTGGGCTACCTTTAATAATTCGGCTGAAATATCCCAATTTTTATCGTCGTCGGTTTTTTCTTTTGAAAATTCGATGAGCAATTTGGTCAAATTTACATCGTCGCCTGCTTTAGAAATCACTAAATCAATCGCCTCTTGCAACAAAGAATCGGTTTCCAATGAAACTTCAAAATTGGGTGGTAAATTCAAATCTTGTGCAAACGTTCTGATAACTCTGTGCGTAAATTTATCAATCGTAGAAATATCAAACGCCGCATAATTATGAATTATGTTTTTAATGATAGCTTTCGATTTGTCTTTTAAAGTAGCGATGCTTAATTTGGTTTCAGAAGCCACGTCTTTCAGCAATTCAATTGCTTTTTCCGATGTATTATCCAATGAAAATTGGTACAAACTCGATACAATTCGGCTTTTCATTTCTTCTACCGCTTTGTTGGTAAACGTAATGGCAAGAATTTTTCGGTAAGCATCGTCATTCGAAGCCAAGAAAAGAATTTTTAAATATTCTTTCGTTAGCGTGTATGTTTTTCCGGAGCCGGCCGAAGCATCGTATATGGTAAAAGCAGTTGTGTTCAAATGTTATATTTATCTTAATAATAGTGGTATAGAAACTATCTATTTTTGATTCCGAAGTTTAATTTGTAAATTTGGTGAAAATATTACTAATCTAAAAATAAAATATTATGGCTTTTGAATTACCACAATTACCTTATGCATACGATGCATTAGAACCACATATTGATGCTAGAACAATGGAAATTCACCATTCAAAACATCACAATGCTTACACTACAAATTTAAATGCTGCTATTGCAGGTACAGATTTGGAAGGAATGACCATTGAAAACCTTTTAATTAACTTAGATCCAAACAATGCAGCGGTTAGAAATAATGGTGGTGGTTTTTACAATCACAATTTATTTTGGACGGTTATGACGCCAAACGGTGGTGGATTACCAACAGGTGATTTAGCTGAAGCTATTGAAAGAGATTTCAAATCGTTTGAAGAATTTAAAGCACAATTTGCTAAAGCTGCTGCAACGCGTTTTGGTTCTGGATGGGCTTGGTTATGTGTACATAAAGGTGGAAAATTAGAAATTTGCAGTTCGGCTAATCAAGACAATCCATTAATGCCAGGNNTATCAAAACCGTCGTCCTGATTATGTTGAAGCATTTTTTAATGTAATTAACTGGACAGAAGTTGCAAGAAGATACGCAACTGAAAAATAAAATATTTTTCTATAAAAAAAAGCCGAAGTGTTGTCATACACTTCGGCTTTTTTATTTTACCAAGTTTATTAAAATAAAAAAGGTGAAATTTCTTTCACCCTTTTTGCCCCAAATCTACCATAAAACTTAACCTACTAATTTTCTGGTAGAGCTAAAGTAGTATAAGATAAAATGCTTGCACAAAAAAATTGTTGAATAACACAAAAACTCGACGAAATGCAATTTTATAAAACAAAACAGTTGTTTTTTTAATTTTTCCTAACAAATGTCTAAGTTTTTGGGCAAAAAAAAAGGCACGCATTGCGTACCCTTTTTGCCCCAAATCTACCATAAAACTTAACCTACTAATTTTCTGGTAGAGCTAAAGTATAGCGAGATTTTGTATTACTATAAAAAAATTGTTAAACGAAATAAAAAGTCGATAAAACGCACTTTTTAATATGCACGAGCATCTTTTCCTTCGTAGAAATTCATGAATGCTCGGTTTACTACACGATTTCCTCCATCGGTTGGATAATCTCCTGTAAAATACCAATCTCCTAAATTCTTCGGACAAGCAATGTGTAAATCTTCAACTGTTTGATAAATGATTTTCACTTCTGCTTTTGTGTCTTCTGGTGTAAGCATTTCGGCAATTTTATCTGAAATTTCTTGATCAGTGAATGGTGCATAAATTTCTTTTACATAATTCACCACATCAGCATCACTAAAATCTTCTTGTGCTTTCGATTTTTGATAAACTTCTTCTACTATATGATATAAATTGCGCTCTTTTAATAAATCTAAAGCCGCTCTGAAAGCTACTAATCCTTCTAACTTCGCCATATCAATTCCGTAACAATCTGGGTAACGAATTTGAGGTGCCGATGAAACTACGACAATTTTCTTTGGATACAAACGATCCATCATTTTAATGATACTTTGTTTTAAAGTAGTTCCTCGCACAATACTATCATCAATAATTACCAAATTATCGGTTGGTTTTACCACGCCATACGTTACATCATATACGTGCGCCACTAAATCGTCACGACTACTGTCTTCGGTGATAAACGTTCTTAATTTTGCATCTTTTATCGCGATTTTTTCCGTTCTGATTTTTACTGAAAGTAATTCTTTTAAGGTGTCTTCAGTCAGCGTATCTTTTTGCTCGATAATCATTTTGGCTTTTCGCTGATTTAAGAAATCTTGAGCCGCTTCTGACATTCCGTAAAAAGAAGTTTCTGCAGTATTTGGAATAAAAGAGAAAACGGTGTTGTCGGTATCGTTATCGATTGCTTTTAAAACACTTGGGAAGATTAATTTTCCTAATTCTTTGCGTTCTCTGTAGATTTCGGCATCGCTTCCGCGAGAAAAATAAATGCGTTCAAAAGAACACGCTTTTTTAATCAACGGCGTTCTAACTTCTTGAACCGAAACATTTCCATTTTTCTTGATGATGATAGCACTTCCAGGAGTTAATTCTTGTACTTTTTCGAAAGGCACATTGAAAACCGTTTGAATTACTGGTCGTTCTGAAGCGACTACTACAATTTCATCATCTTCGTAGAAATACGCAGGACGAATTCCGGCAGGATCACGCAAAACGAACGAATCTCCATGACCAAAAAGCCCAGCCATTGCATAACCTCCATCAAAATTACGAGAAGCACGTTCTAAAATGCGTTGCACATTTAATCGTTCTCCGATAATTGGCGAAGCTTCTTGTTTAGAATAACCTTCGTGTTTGCATTGTTTGTATAATTCGGTAACTTCATCATCTAAAAAATGTCCGATTTTTTCCATTACGGTAACGGTATCGGCCATTTGTTTTGGATGTTGTCCTAAATCAATTAAGTTTTGGAACAACTCTTTAACATTCGTCATGTTGAAATTCCCAGCCACAATTAAATTACGATGCATCCAATTGTTTTGACGTAAAAATGGGTGTACACTTTCGATACTATTTTTACCAAAAGTTCCATAGCGAACGTGACCTAAAAACACTTCTCCCAAATATGGAATATTTTGTTTTTGAAGTGCCACATTGTTTTGATATTCTGGATGTTCTTCTAACTCGCGACTGATTCTGTCGTTAATTTGAGCAAAGATATCCTTAATAGGTTGTGGGTCGTTTGAACGAATACGGCTGATGTATCTTTCACCTGGATTTACATCCAATTTAATACTTGCTAATCCAGCTCCGTCTTGACCGCGGTTGTGTTGCTTTTCCATTAGTAAGTACATTTTTTGTACACCATAGAAAGCGGTTCCATATTTTTCTTTATAGAATTCTAACGGTTTTTTTAATCGTAGTAATGCAATTCCACATTCGTGTTGTATAGCGTCACTCATAAGTTGTTGTGTTGTTGTAGGTTGTTGTAATTCTTATTCTTTTTGAAACAAAAAATGCCCCGAAATTTCGAGGCACGTTTTTATTCTTCTAATTCTATTTCAAATTGCGTTAAGGCTTTGAATTGTTTCAAACGCGCATTCACTTCTTTTTTATCTAAAGTTTCCATTCGTTCTGTTCCAAATTTCTCCACACAGAAAGAAGCTAAATTTGAACCGTAAATAATCGCGTTTTTCAAATTGCTAAACGAAATGTTTTCTGATTGTGCAATGTAACCTGCGAAACCACCTGCGAAAGTATCACCAGCTCCTGTTGGATCAAACACTTCTTCTAATGGTAACGCTGGAGCAAAGAATACATCTTTGTTGTGGAACAATAACGCTCCGTGTTCTCCTTTTTTGATAACCACATATTTTGGTCCCATGGTATGAATTTTAGCAGCCGCTTTTACCAAAGAATATTCTCCTGATAACTGACGCGCTTCTTCATCGTTGATGGTGATTACATCTACACGCTTGATAACGTCTAATAATTCTGGTAAGGCACAATCCATCCAAAAGTTCATGGTATCTAATACAACTAATTTTGGTCTTTCAGACATTTGGTTTAAAACGCCTGATTGTACGATTGGATGTAAGTTTCCTAATAAAACTACATCCGAATTTTTATACGCTTGTGGCACAACTGGATTAAAATCGGCCAAAACGTTTAATTCGGTAACTAAAGTATCGCGAGAATTTAAGTCGTTGTGGTATTTTCCACTCCAAAAGAAGGTTTTTCCTCCTTTTACGATTTCGATTCCTTCGATATTTACTCCTTTATTTTCTAATAAATCTAAATATTCCTTTGGGAAATCTTCTCCAACCACAGAAACTACTGCTGCATCTACATTAAAAAAGTTAGACGCTAAACCAATGTAAGTCGCGGCTCCACCTAAAATTTTATCTGTTTTTCCGAAAGGCGTTTCAATAGCGTCAAAAGCTACTGTTCCTACTATTAATAGTTTGTTCATTAAATTGAATTTGAAATAAGGTGCAAAGATAATCTTTTAGTTGCAGAGTTGCAAAAGGTTATGAATGGAAAGTTTTCAAAAATCTACAACAGCTTCCCTTCTTCTCGCTCATAAAACTCGTCAATAGACAACTTTTCTTGTTGCGATGCCATAACGGCTAATTCATCGCAACGTTCGTTTTGAGGATGACTGTTGTGTCCTTTTACCCATTGAAAATCAACTTGGTGTTGACGATATATTTTTAAGAAACGCATCCATAAATCTGGGTTTTTCTTGGCTTTGAAGTTGATTTTTTCCCACTGAAATACCCAACGCTTTTCTACAGAATCCACCACATATTTTGAATCCGAAACGACTAAGACTTTAGTTTTTGGGTTTTTCAATTTTTCTAAACCTACAATTACTGCTAATAATTCCATTCTATTATTGGTAGACAATCGGAAACCTTCGTAAAATTCTTTTTTATACGGAGTTCCTACCATTTCCATCACCACGCCATAGCCAGCCGGACCAGGATTTCCCTTGGCAGCGCCGTCTGTGTATATGTGGACTTCGTGACTCAAGTGAATAGTAATTAGTGATTAGTGATTAGCTTTCCTATTGCTTCAGGAAAATATTGATGTTCTAATTCGTGGATTTTATGTGCAATTTCTTCCGCCGTTTTGCAATCTTCGATATTTACTGATTTTTGAAAAATAAATTCGCCTTCATCGTAATGTTCGTTTACATAATGAATCGTAATTCCGGTTTCTTTTTCATTATTTTCTAAAACTGCTTGATGTACATTCATACCATACATTCCTCTTCCGCCGTATTTTGGCAACAACGCAGGATGAATATTAATCACTTTTGGATATTCTTTTAATATAGACTCGGGAAATTTTAGTAGAAATCCGGCTAAAACAATTAAATCAGGTTGAAACTGATGTAATTTTTCGAGCACAAAACCTTCATTTAATTGGCTTTTTGAAAAAACCACTGAAGGAATGTTATGATTTTTTGCTCTATCTAACACTTTGGCATCTGGTTTGTTAGAGAAGATGGCGACTACAGTTCCTTGGTTATTTTTTTTAAAATACCTGATTATTTCTTCGGCATTTGAGCCATTTCCGGAAGCAAAAAGCACAATATTCTTCATTTCGTATTGATTTCTTCCCACAAAAAAAAGAATAAAAATTGGTAAAAAATAAAAAAAAGAGGCCTTTGTGAATTATTTTTTTTAAATTCGTGGTCACATTTAGTAACAAAAAGGTGGTTTTAAAATAAAGTTTTTTATTTTTGCCAACAAATTAAATTAAAAATTAAAAGATTATGTCAGACATTGCATCAAGAGTAAAAGCGATTATCGTAGACAAATTAGGTGTTGACGAAAACGAAGTTGTAACAGAAGCTAGCTTCACAAACGATTTAGGAGCTGATTCATTAGACACTGTTGAGCTTATTATGGAGTTCGAAAAAGAATTTGATATTCAAATTCCAGACGACCAAGCTGAAAACATTGCTACTGTAGGTCAAGCTATTTCTTACATCGAAGAAGCTAAAAAATAATAAATAAAACGCCCGTGTGCATTTTTTTGCATGCGGGTTTTTATTATTTTAAGAAATTAGACTATTTTTGATTGAATTTCAATCACATTATATTGAAATACCCTTGTCTCTTTACTATTATAAACTAAAGAAAACACGGGTATTATTTGTTTAAACGATATTTTAAAAATAAGGATATGCAATTAAAGCGTGTTGTTGTAACTGGCCTTGGAGCATTAACCCCAATTGGAAATTCCATTCAAGAATACTGGGATGGTTTAATTAATGGGAAAAGTGGTGCTGCACCCATAACGTATTACGATACTGAAAAACATAAAACAAAATTTGCGTGTGAAGTAAAAAACTTCAACATCGAAGATTATATGGATCGTAAGGAATCGCGCCGATTGGATAAATTTGCTCAATATGCCATTGCTGCAAGTGACGAAGCTATTAAAGACGCTGGAATTACAAACGACAATATTAATAAACAACGCGTTGGAGTAATTTGGGGTGCTGGTATTGGTGGTTTAGAAACTTTCCAAGAAGAAGTAATGTATTATGCCAAAGGCGATGGAACTCCAAAGTTCAATCCTTTCTTTATTCCTAAAATGATTGCCGATATTGCTCCAGCTCATATTTCTATGAGAAATGGCTATATGGGTCCAAACTATACTACAGTTTCTGCTTGTGCTTCTTCGGCTAATGCCTTAATTGATGCCTTCAATTACATTCGTTTAGGAATGTGTGATGTTATCATTTCAGGTGGTTCTGAAGCAGCTGTAACTATTGCAGGAATGGGTGGATTCAATTCTATGCACGCCTTATCAACAAGAAACGAAAGTCCAGAAACAGCTTCAAGACCTTTTGATGCTACTCGTGACGGTTTTGTACTTGGCGAAGGTGCTGGTGCATTAGTTTTAGAAGAATACGAACATGCAAAAGCGCGTGGTGCTAGAATTTACTGTGAAGTTGGTGGTGGAGGAATGTCTTCTGACGCTTACCATTTAACAGCTCCACATCCGGAAGGAATTGGGGTTATTGCCGTAATGGAAAACACATTGCGTGATGCTGGAATGTCTCCAGAAATGGTTGACCATATCAACACTCACGGAACTTCAACTCCTTTAGGTGATGTTGCCGAATTAAAAGCAATTAGTCATGTTTTTGGCGCTCATGCTAAAAATATTA
The DNA here is from genome assembly GCA_003497625.1 of Flavobacterium sp. Classification (GTDB taxonomy): domain Bacteria; phylum Bacteroidota; class Bacteroidia; order Flavobacteriales; family Flavobacteriaceae; genus Flavobacterium. The sequence goes on from DNNO01000021.1 coordinate 47,754, forward strand.
ACATCAACTCTACTAAATCAATGACAGGACATTTACTTGGTGCTGCTGGTGCTATTGAAGCAATTGCTTCTATCTTAGCCATGCAACACAGTATCGTTCCTCCAACGATTAACCACACAGTTGTAGATGAAAACATTAACCCAGAATTGAATTTAACTTTAAATAAAGCGCAAAAACGCGAAATTAAAGTAGCGATGAGCAATACATTTGGTTTTGGTGGACACAATGCTTGTGTATTGTTTAAAAAATTGGAAGACTAAACACATGCGTCGTTTATTTAATAAAATACGAAAAAATTCCCGTTCTCAAGAAGACGGGATTTTTTTTGAAAAAATTACCAAAATACTAGGTTTTGAACCTATTGAGCTTAGATATTACCAAAAAGCCTTCACGCATCGTTCTACCAACAAAGTAGACGAAAAAGGAAATCCGTTCAATTATGAGCGTTTGGAATTTTTAGGTGATGCTATGTTAGGCAGTGTAATTGCAGCACATTTATACAACGAAGTACCGTCTGGAGATGAAGGGTATTTGACTAAAATGCGTTCGAAAATTGTAAGTAGAGAACATTTAAACGAACTTGGTCGCGATTTTAACTTGCTTCAATTTGTAGAAAGTAAAATCAATTCGAATCAGTTTGGTGAAAACATTCATGGTAATTTATTTGAAGCATTTATTGGTGCTATTTATTTAGATAGAGGTTTTACATATTGCGAAAAATTCATTCAAAATAAAATCATCAAACAATATGTGGATATTGCCAAATTAGAAGGAAAAGTAATCAGCTACAAAAGTTTAATCATCGAATGGTGTCAGAAAGAAAAAATGTCTTTCTTTTTTGATTTTGTGGAAGATAACGGCATCGAAGGTCAGAAATATTTTGGTGTAAAATTACTTATCGACCAAAAAATTATTGCCCGAGCAAGAGCCACTTCTAAGAAAAAAGCAGAAGAAAAAGCATCGCAACGTGCTTATTTTGCTTTGCAAGAAAAAATTTCAAAAAAATAACCCAGTACTAAAACGTTTTCGTTACTAAATTAACGTTAAGAACACGTAAATGGGTACTTTTTAATCGATTTTAGTCTTATCTTTACAACTTAAATTCTGGTAATGGCCATTCATAAAATTCAAATAAACGATTTTGTTTCAGATGATTATGAGCTTATTGCCGTGCATTCATCTTTAGATGATTACAAATTGGCTTATATGCTGAACAAGGAATTAGGCGTTCAATTAAGTAAAAATCTTGCTTATGTAGAAATCGCCATTCCCGAAGGAAAAAGCGCTTTTAGTAATTACATTTTTGATGATGAAAAAAACGATGTCGTTTGGACGTTAATCGAAAACAAAACCACGATTATCAATTCCAACAAACAAACAACCTCATTATTTGAGCAAGTAGACATCACTGTTTTTTTACTACCCGAATTTAAAAAAGCCGATTACCTTATTAAAATTGAAAATATCGATTACGGATTTGACTCAGAATCCATAATTGATAAAATTCAGGAAATTAAAAATGTAACTACGGCTTACGCAATTGATATCACGAACTTAAAATCTAAAAATAATTTAATTTTTTAATTAAAATGCCAACAAACAAAAAGACTAAAATTGTAGCTACACTAGGCCCAGCCTGTAGTACAAAAGAAGTAATAAAAAAAATGATTGATGCCGGAGTTAACGTATTTAGAGTTAACTTTTCGCATGCTGATTATACTGATGTTACCGAACGAATTCAAATGATTAGAGAGCTAAACGATGAGTTTGGCTATACGACTTCAATTTTAGGCGATTTACAAGGTCCAAAATTACGCGTAGGTGTAATGAAAGAAGATGTAGTAGTAAGCAAAGGCGACATTATTACTTTCACCACTGCCGAAGACATCCTAGGAACAGCTTCTAGAGTGTACATGAACTACAAAGAATTTCCAAAAGATGTAAATCCAGGAGAAAGAATCTTATTAGACGACGGAAAATTAATTTTTGAAGTTACTAAAACCGATAAAAACACCGAAGTTGAAGCAGTTGTGGTTCAAGGTGGTCCTTTGAGATCAAAAAAAGGAGTAAACTTACCTAATACTAAAGTTTCGTTACCTGCTTTAACCGAAAAAGACATTCGCGATGCTATTTTTGCGATTGAAAATAAAGTGGATTGGATTGCTTTATCGTTTGTGAGAACGCCAAAAGACTTAGAAGATTTACAAGATTTAATTGCAAAACATTCCGATCATAAAATTCCAATTATTGCCAAAATTGAAAAACCTGAAGCGGTTGAAAACATTGATAAAATCGTAGCATTTTGTGATGGTTTGATGGTTGCTCGTGGTGATTTAGGTGTGGAAGTTCCAGCGGAAGAAGTGCCTTTGATTCAGAAAAAATTGATTCACAGAGCAAAAACGGCTCGTATTCCGGTAATTGTGGCAACACAAATGATGGAAACTATGATTACATCATTAACTCCAACACGTGCCGAAGTAAACGACGTAGCCAACTCGGTTATGGACGGAGCGGATGCTGTAATGTTATCTGGAGAAACTTCAGTAGGAAATTATCCTGTGGAAGTTATTGAAACCATGACTCGTATTATTGAAAGCGTGGAAGATTCGCCACTTATTAAAGTGCCAATTTCGCAACCACAAATAAAAAACAGTCGTTATATTACCAAATCGATTTGTTACCACGCGGCTCAAATGGCTGATACCATTAATGCTAAAGCAATTACAACCTTAACCAACTCAGGTTATACAGCATTTCAAATTTCGGCTTGGCGCCCAAAATCGCACATTTTAGTATTTACTTCTAACAGAAGAATCTTAACGCAATTGAACCTTTTATGGGGTGTAAGAGCGTATTTCTATGACAAATTAGTAAGTACAGATGACACGATTGAAGACATCAATACGATTTGCCAAGAAAAGAAATACGTGAAAAAAGGCGATATGGTCGTTAACTTAGCTGCAATGCCAATTGTTGCCAAAGGAATGGTAAATACATTGAGAGTTTCTGAAATAGAATAATCTCATTTCAACATAAAAAAACGAGTGCTAAAGATAATTTTAGCACTCGTTTTTGTTTTACTCAATTGTCATTCTGAACTTGTTTCAGAATCTAAAAGAGAAGCTGAAACGAATTCAGCTTGACAACGGTTATATTTTACTATTTAATTAATTTTATGCGGCTATTTTTTCAAACGCAATAAAATTAGTTACTTCTCCTTTATGATTAAAAATTGGAAATCCTTTGATGTGACAATTGTAAACTGAACCGTCTTTGCAATAATTGATTACGTTTTTCTCAAACGGTACTTTGTTTAAAATGGCTTTTCTGATTTCGTTGCTCACTTGTAAATCAGTTTTGGCGCCTTGAAACATTTTTGGTGAGTTTCCAACGACTTCTTTTGCTTCGTAGCCGTTCATTTTTTTGATGTTTTTACTAGCGAAAACAATTTTTAATTGTGCGTCAGTAACTACAATTACAGTTTCATCTTGTAAACTTTCTTTATAATCCCAAACCGATTTCCATTGGTTTTTATTGGCAATTTGATGTAACGAATTGACATCGTGAAGCAATACATTAGTTTGCAAAAAATACTGAGAATAAATATCCCAAGACACCAACGGCATTGCTTTTATCGCTCCATTTTCATGCTGTTTTGCAAACGCAGCATCGTAAACTTTGAATTCCATAACGATTGTAATTTGCGATAAAACTAAAAAGAAAAATGAAGCAACAAGTTAGAAAAGGCAACTTTAACGCTTGTTTAAGTGGAGAAATAGAATGAAAAACCTCCTTTGAAAGTATCAGAACGGAGGTTTTATTTTATTGCGTCAGAAGGATTTGCCCAGAAGCTTTAAAATTAATTTATCAATTTTTTAAGCTCCTTATCTTCTTCCAACGAAAATTGCTTTGTTCTAGTGCAAATATTTGTCCAATAACCATTATAGCTTGAAGCGTCTAAATTTGCTTTTTTATAGTTAAACCCAAAATAACAATCTTTAGATAAATAAACTTGGTATTCTTGACCAACCTTAAAATCTTTATAACCACATGTCCCAGAATGCCTATTTGTATAAATAATGATGTTTTTTCTTAATATTTTTCCTTTATAGGTGTAAAGTACTTCAATCTCAATTTTTAAAATATCTTTATTTTTTAAGAGCTCTTTTTTATCATTATCTAATGCATTGTTAGAATTTATTTTTTTTAATCCTTTTTTGTTTAGAGTACTTATAAAAGTAACATATTCTTTTGAAATTACTTTACCACGAACGATAACGTCAGTTGAATTAAATTCCGTCTTAATATCATCAATTGATTCGCATTTGCATGCAAAAACAGATTGATAATCAAATATTAAAAAGTATAAGATAAATATATATTTAGTCATTTTTCTGAATGTAATTTACCTTGCAATGTAAAAAATTTTCTTCACTTAAAACTCAAACTTCAATTGCACCGACACACTTTTTTGAGGTAAAGCGGTTTTGGTTTTTTCTTCGTTGTTTAAATTGTGAATGGAAATTCCTAGCAATCGCACGGAGTTTCTCAAACGCTCTTGATAGAGTAAATCTTTGGCAACGTCTAAAATGATGTTTTTGTCGTTTACAAAATAGGGCAAAGTTTTGCTTCGGGTTTGTAGAGTGAAATCGGAATATTTTATTTTTAAGGTGATGGTTTTTCCTGAAATTTTGCTTTTTTGGAGGCGTTTTTCTAGTTCTTTGGCAATACTTAACAAGCGTTCTTCCATGAAAATTTCAGAAGATAAATTCTCGCCAAAAGTACGCTCCGCTCCTACCGATTTAATTTTTCGATTGGGTTTTACTGCGCTGTTGTGAATGCCACGAACAATTTGGTAATAATGCAAACCGCTATTCCCAAAATGTTTCTCTAAATATTCTAAAGGTTTTTGCTTTAAATCGTAACCTGTGAAAATGCCTAATTGGTACATTTTTTCTGCCGTTACTTTGCCTACTCCATAGAACTTTTTAACGTCTAATTTTTCTAAAAATGCTTCCACCTCATCTGGATTTACCGTTTTTTGTCCGTTCGGTTTGTTGTAATCGGAAGCAATTTTGGCTACAAATTTATTTACTGAAATTCCTGCCGAAGCCGTAAGTCCAACTTCTTCAAAAATGCGTTTTCTGATTTCTTGTGCAATTAATGTCGCGCTGGGATTGCCTTTTTTGTTTTCGGTAACATCTAAATAGGCCTCATCGAGCGATAATGGTTCTACTAAATCGGTGTAATCGTGGAAAATTTTTCTGATTTTCTTCGAAATTTCTTTGTAGCGGTCAAATCGTGGTCGCACAAAAATTAAATCTGGACATAATTTCTTCGCTTGAATACCGCTAATAGCACTTCGAACTCCATATTTTCTAGCTTCGTAACTTGCTGCCGAAACTACGCCACGAACTTCGCTTCCGCCTACCGCCAAAGGTTTTCCTTTCAGCTCAGGATTGTCCATTTGCTCTACCGATGCATAAAACGCATCCATGTCAACGTGAATTATTTTTCGGTAGTGCTCGCTCATAAATTACTCGGTAGGAAAAAAGAAACTCATTGGTTTTCTAAAGAAATGCTGTTTGATTGACGTAATAATTGGTCGTAACTCCGCCAACGGAATATTACGAGAACGAAACGCCAACCCAAGCGACAAACTAAAACTCACAATAAAGTTAACAAAACCAATAATTCCGATGCCTAAAATGCCCCAAAATAACATCACGTTATTCACCATATAATCGGCTCCGTAAACTGCTAAAGCTAAATTTCCGCTGGCAAATGTAATGTGTCGAATATCTAAATTTAATCCTAAAAAAAGTCCGACAGAAGCTGTACTTCCTAAGAAAACACCGAACCAAAAGTTGGAAATAATTCCTGCCCAATAGCGTTCGTACCATTTTGAAATTTTTTCTGCTCTAACTTTTCCGAAGTTTAATTTTAACAACGGATGTTCTTGAATTCGATAATACACATCAAAATGTTTATCACGATTCGCAATACTACCCGAGATAATTCCCGACAAGAACAAGAAAAATCCAGCAATAGCGGCATGAAAAATCGCCATAGAATGTATCGGACTTAAATCGGTAACTAGTTTTTGCCATTTAGTTTCGGCAATATTGTAATTGAAACCCAAATCGATTAGCCAAATTCCCAACAAAGCCACCGGAAACGCCATCACGACATTTCCCACAAAGGCAATAAACTGCGAACGGAACAATCGGGCGAATAAAATGGCAAAACTACTATGTTTTTCACCGTCGCCGTTGGCTTGTTTTTTTAAACCGTCTTCTAAAGCGCTAATTAACGCTGCGGCCGTCATAGCAGGTTGCTTGGTCGCTAACGTAAATCCTAAAACATAAATGGCAATAAAACCAAACGAATAATTCATACTGTAGTAAAAAGCATGACCAAAATCGCTTGTTTCAATTTTTGAAAGTAATAATTTTATAATACACAAAATACCAACAATTAAACCGCCACCAACTGCTGCATATAACATTTTGAAGTATTCGGTTTTCGATTCGGTAATATAATGTTCGCCTGTTTTTGCGGTGTGTTGCGTAATTTCGTAAGACAATAATTGCGTGCTTTCGGCAAATAATTTCCTAACATTGGTTTTTAAACAATTGTATTTAATTAGTTTGATGGCTAATTCTATCGATTTTGATTTCTTTTCTTCGGGTTTGTCAATTACCAAAAGCGGCATCAAAACACCAATGCGATACAAATGTTGTTTTATGCTTAATAGGTTTTGGTTCACGCGTAGTGAAATTCCGTATTTAGAAGAGTTTTGAAAGGCTTTCTCGACAAATTCGTTACATTGTTTATACAACACCAATAATTGCTTGAAATTGATATCTGATGAAGTCGTATGAAATTCCGATTCTTTATTACGAATGGTTTTTTCAATGGCATATAATTCTTTTTCAAAAGCCGCAAATGGACTTTCTAAACCAGAATATTCGGGCACCATTTTCATTACATCGGTTTCCAAGGCTTTTCCGCTGGTGCGTTGCGACAACAGATTTATGGCTTCCATTACTTCATACAAAGGCGTATGAGCTTCAACCGATTCGTAAATGGTTTCAAATTGAAACAAATCGAATAGTGTTTCTAATTCTGCTTTCGGAATTTTATTAATCCAAATTGGATCAGAATCAGCATAAAAAATCTGATTTAAAACGTATTGTAACGTGTCTTTTGGTGCTTGATATGGTAGGATTTTAGCGAAAATTCTCTTTTTTACTTCGTAAAAGAAATCAATATCTTGTAAAATTCCTGCATCGGTTAAAATGGCGTCAAAATTTTTATTTTGCAACAAGGTTTTTAAATAGGCTACAAAATTTTCTCTTTCCGTGTGATAATTCGAAAAGAACTCAATTATAGGGAAAACACTAAATTTTTCAAGCTTTTTTGGACTTTTCGGACGAATAGCATTAACCAATTGAACCAATATATCGATATCGTTCTCTTCGTTTTTCCAAAGCTGCAATTCATTAAAATATTTTTTAATAATGGCATCGGGCGTTGTATTCGTTTTTCTTCGTAGCATATTCCTGATTTAGGTCTAATATGGGTAAAGATACAAATTGAAAGGTTTTTTTCGTAATTTAGATGCCTAAATAAATATTAAATTTTGGTAGAAATAGAACGCAAATTCCTCGTTACCAATCGTGATTTCATCTCAGAAAGCAGCGAAAACTTTAGAATTGTTCAAGGCTATTTGAATTCAAATCCAGAACGAACTGTTAGAGTTAGAATCAAAGGCGATAAAGGTTTTTTAACCATAAAAGGCAAAGGAAACGATTCGGGCATGAGCCGTTTTGAATGGGAAAAAGAAATTGCTGTTTCGGAAGCTGAAGCCTTATTGCCACTTTGTGAAAAAGGCGCTATTGATAAAATTCGATATAACGTGATGTATAAAAATCATCTTTTTGAAGTCGATGTTTTTTTTGGCGAAAACGAAGGTTTAATCGTGGCGGAAATTGAACTACAATCAGAAAATGAATCTTTTGGAAAACCGAATTGGTTAGGCAAAGAAGTCACCTCCGACGAACGTTATTACAATGCTTATTTAAGTAACCACCCTTTTAAATCTTGGTAATATGAAAGCACTTTTTGGAATACTTGCACTAGTATTAATGTTTGCTTGCGGTTCTAACGCCGTAATTTATCCTGACAAACCGAAAACCAATCACGAAACGTTTAGTTACAAAGAAGGTGATACTACCTATGTGATGCAAAAATATTTTTTGGTGATGCTTAAAAAAGGGCCTAACCGCGAACATTCGAAAGAGGAAGCGGCAGAAATTCAGAAAAAGCACATGGAACATATCAATTGGTTAGCGAAAACGAATAAAATTAGTATCGCTGGCCCGTCTGACAAGCATGAAACTATTTCAGGGTTTTTACTTTTTAATACCGAAACTTTAAAAGAGGCGGATAGTTTGGCTAATCTTGACCCAGCTGTTAAAGCAGGAAGATTGGTTGTGGAAACGGTGCCTTGGTGGGCTTCTAAAGGAAGTAAACTAAAATAAAATTATTCTACGATTTCTAAACTCACACGTAAAAGCGAGCGTCCGTTATTGTGAGAAATGTCTAAAAATGGGCGTTTTGCCAAATCGATTTCTCTATTTCTTGTATGTGGACCTCTATCGTTGATGGTTACGATAACACTTTTGTTGTTGGTTAAATTGGTCACTTTAACTTTCGTTCCAAACTTTAGCGTTTTATGTGCTGCCGTGTATTTTTTGTTGCTAAAAACTTGTCCGCTTGCGGTTCTTCTTCCGTTTAATTTGTCCGAATAATGCGAAGCTTCAACGTTTTTTTTGTATAATTTTGTTTTTAGATTTGATATAGAATCCGCAACTCGAATGGAGTCTGATTTTTTTATCGAATCTAAAATTTGAAGCGAATCTTTTTTCTTAACCGTATCATATAAAGAAGCTTTTCTAACGAAACCTGATTTTGTTCCATTAGAAAAGCTTACTAATGCAGCAATAAGTAATACAAACGATATTATTAGGATGTTTTTCTTCATAATTTTATGATTTTGTAAACTTATTACCAAATACTATACCAAAAGACTAATTAAACCAATTAGCCCAAGGAAGTCTAGATAAAATTAACACTAAACCAAGTGTATAAAAAACGGCGATTTTTTTGAATTTTCCGTTGTTACTTTCTTCTTTTTTATGTTTCGACCATCCGATTGTGATTAACACTAATGCAATAATATTAATTAATGGATGTTCTAACGAAGTTAAACGCATAGCTGCGTCTTTCATGTTTCCTAATTGAGCAGAACCTAATGGAGAAACAAAATATAAAATCAAACCTACTAATAATTGAATGTGGCAGATAATTAAGGTGAATAAAGACAAACGTAAGTCTTTATCAGTAAATAATTTTTTAGACGTTAATCCAAAAATGGCATTAATAGAAGCCAATAACAATAAGCCTAAAGCGGCATACGCTAAAATAGAGTGAACAGATTGAATAGTTTCGTACATACCTAATTTTTTAAAAGTGAATTACAAATATAGGAAATTAAAAAACCTCTTACTCAAAAAAATGAACAAGAGGTTTTGTATTATAAATTTTGATATTCTTATTTTAAGTACGCTTTTAATAAAAATGACGTTGAACTATCGTGGTTTTTAACCTCTTTTGTTACGATTTCATCTAAAATAGAATTCGCTAATTGTTTGCCTAATTCCACGCCCCATTGGTCATAACTGAAGATGTTCCAAATGATGCCTTGCACGAAAATTTTGTGTTCGTACATGGCCACCAAAGCACCTAATGATTCAGGTGTTAGTTTGTTGATAAGAATGGTATTCGTAGGTTTATTTCCCGAAAAGACTTTGAAAGGCAATAGAAAATCGGCTTTTTCACCTGAAATTCCTTGTTTCTCGAATTCTGCTTTTACTTGCGCTTCGGTTTTTCCCATTAATAAGGCTTCGGTTTGCGCAAAGAAATTCGACATCAATTTGTCATGATGGTCTTTGTTTCCGTAAAGTGGTTGTTTGAATCCTATAAAATCCGTTGGAATTAATTTGGTTCCTTGGTGAATCAATTGGAAAAATGCATGTTGCGAATTCGTTCCTGGTTCGCCCCAAATAATCGTTCCGGTTTGATAACTTACTGATTTTCCATCTCTACCAATACTTTTTCCGTTGCTTTCCATAATACCTTGTTGCAAGTATGGCGCTAACTTTTGTAAGTATTGTGTGTACGGAATTAAAGCTTCGCTTTCGGCACCAAAAAAGTTGTTATACCAAATGCTCAATAAAGCTAAAACTACTGGAATATTTTTGTCGAAAGATTCGTTTTTGAAATGTTCGTCCATTTCGTTGGCACCTTTCAATAACCTATCAAAATTATCAAATCCAACAGCTAAACTTACGGATAAACCAACAGCGCTCCATAACGAAAAACGCCCTCCAACCCAATCCCACATTGGGAAAACGTTGTCGGGATTAATTCCGAATTCGGTTACTTTTTGAATATTAGTTGAAACCGCTACGAAATGCTTCGCTACATCCTCTTGTGAAGCTGATTGTAAAAACCAACTTCTAATCGTTTCAGCGTTTGATAAGGTTTCTTGCGTGGTGAACGTTTTAGAAACTACAACAAATAAAGTTGTTTCTGGGTTTAATTTTTTGATTACTTCATTAACGTGATCGCCATCTACGTTGGAAACAAAATGAACGTTTAAATGATTTTTATAGAATTGCAAAGCTTCTACAATCATGGCTGGACCCAAATCAGAACCACCGATTCCAATATTTACGATATCGGTAAAAGGTTTTCCTGTGAATCCTTTTTTGTTTCCTGAGATAACTTCGTTAGAAAAGTTTTTGATTTTATTTTTTACCGAATACACTTCTGGCATTACGTTAACGCCATCAACCAAAACATTAGTCGATTCTTTCGCACGTAAAGCGGTGTGTAAAACGGCTCTGTTTTCGGTTTGATTGATTATATCGCCTTGAAAATAACTGGAAATCGCTTGCTTTAATTGAACTTCGTTAGCTAAATTCAATAACAAATCTAATGTTTCTTGATTGGCAATATTTTTAGAATAATCAACTAAAAAATCATTCCATTGAATGTGAAATTTTTCGGCTCTATTCACATCGGAAGCAAACAAATCTTTCATGGAAGTTGCTTGCATTTTTTCGAAGTGCGATTGTATATTTTGCCAAGCTTCAGTTTGTGACGGATTTACTTTTGGTAGTGCCATTATTCTTTAAATTTTACTGCTGTTATACTATCCAATTCTTTCTTTAAAGGAGCAATATGCGCTAAATATTTTTGTTTATGAGAGTTATTCATCGGTTCGGCATTAGGCAATTTCAATCGCAAAGGATCAACTTGCACACCATTTTTCCAGAAACGATAACAAACGTGAGGTCCGGTTGCTAAACCGGTACTTCCTACTTTTCCAATTACTTGTCCTTGTGAAACACGTTGGCCGTTTCGCACCGATATTTTTGACATGTGTAAATATTGTGTAGAATAAGTAGAACTGTGACGAACTTTTACGAAATTTCCATTTCCGGCGGTGTAACCTGTTCGTTCTACAACACCAGAAGCGGTAGTTTTAATTGGTGTTCCATGGGGTGCTGCGTAATCAGTTCCATTATGAGCTTTAAAACGCATTTGTACCGGATGAAAACGTCTGCCCGAAAAACGAGAAGAGATTCTAAAATAATCCAAAGGCGCTTTCAAGAACATGCTTTTTAAACCCTTTCCGTTTTCATCATAAAAATCTTCATACTTCTGATTTTCAGATAATTTGTAAGGAAACGCGAAGATTTTCTTGCCTTTGTGTTCAAAATAAGAAGCCTCAATGCTTTCAACCCCTACATAAATAGAATCATCAATATAACGTTCATTAATTGTAACGGCAAATTTATCGCCTTTTTGAATTTTAAAGAAATCGACCGTGTAAGCGTAAATGTTGGCTAATTTATTTGCTAAACCAGCGCTAACTCCTGCATTACTTAAAGTTTCGGATAACGAACCTTCGATTTCTGCTGCTACCACCCTTCTTTTTAAAGTCGTGGGTTTTTGTTTGTTTGATACTACAATTGAATCTCTAAAATCTACAACCGTAAAATTAATTCGGTCTTCTATATATACCAAAGCTTGTAAGGTATTTGGCTTTTTCTTGTCTAAAAATAAAATGTAAGGTTTCCCAGCTTTTATTCGTCGAACATTGAATGAATCTTTTACTTTTTCAGTAACGTCGTGAATTCGTAAACTATCTTTTAATGGGAATTTTTCTAGTAATTTTCCAAACGTATCACCCGAACGAATTGTATCTCTAACCACTTTATAGTCGTTAAACGTAAATCCGAATTCTTTTATGATAGGTTCTTTTTTTACTGTTGCTTTTTTAGCTTTCTCAGCATCTTCTTTCGAATTACAAGCGGTAAAAAAAGTAACAAATAAAATGGCTAGTACTAAATATCTCAATGTTTGTTGTTTTATGCTATTGCGGTTATTCTCCCCAGTTATCTAATTCTTCTTTCGTCCATAATTCAGGGAAGAATATTCTTTTTTGGTATTTTGGTAACATGTATTTTTTCCAATCGCTTCCACCTGTAGCTTCGTGATTTCCTGGAACACTCTCGATGTATTTTTTCGCTGCATTAAAGTGACCCATTACCCAAGTAATATTAACAGTTTTGTCGTAATGACGCATTGCAGCTACTAATTCAGGATTTTTTTGATCGGCTTCTGGTAATTGTTTGAATTTTCTCCACAAGTTAATCGTATTATACTCTTCCATCCAATCTAAGAACACTTTTTTGTATTTTCTTTCGAATTCTAAAATTAAATACGATTTTTCACCCGTGTGATAATCTTTTCCAGCTGCTTGCCAATATAAATGTTCAAAAGCGTGTTCGTATGGTGTATTTCTATCAATAGTTGCTCTAAAACGGTTATCGATTAAGTTGATTAAATCGGTAGAACAGAATTCGATTAAACGATATTGTGCCGATTGAAATCCACTTGCTGGTGTTAAAGTGTTTCTGAATTTTAGATATTGTTCAGGCTCCATTCCGTCTTTCATAATATCGAAAGAAGTGGTAAGCATATCAAAATAACGACTAATTCTTCCTAATTTTTCAGTAAAATAATCGGTTGTTGGTTTTTCGTTATGACACAATTGGTTCATTTCCCAAAGAATCATTTTGAACAACAATTCGTTTACTTGATGATACATCACAAAAACCATTTCGTCTGGCAAAGTGGTTCGCTGTGTTTGAAGACTCAAAAGCGCATCGGTTTGGATATAATCCCAATATGTGATGGGTTTAGCCCAAAGTAATCCTTCTAAATGGGTAGAAGTATTTTGATTAATGGCTTCAAATTTATCATGAAGTTGATCTAATTGTTCTTGAATCTTAGGAGTTACTTCCATTATTTTTCTACTTTAACTTTAAATGAATGTTTTAAACCTTTGAAGGCTTCTAAATCGGCTTTGATAGAACCAACAGCTAAACTAGCCTTTACACGGATTGGAATTTTATTGTCATCGTCTGAAATCCAAACGGTTAAACTTTCTTCTTCTTTAAAAACTCTACCTGCTTGCACGTAAGGTCTAAAAATCATACAAGAAACTTTTCCAAATTTAGTTTTTATATCTTCTCTACCAACAAATTTTAACTTAAACTTTGTGGTTTCATCATCAAAAAACATATCAATCGCAATAGATTCTCCTACTTTTAATTTATCTATTTTAGGATGATTTCTTAGGTAGTAAAACGAAGACACTATATCTTGAATGTCCTCAGGAACCGAGAATGTTTTTTCAGTTTTATGCTTGTAATCTTTAACTAAAACGGTATTTCGTTCCTGATTAAAAAAGCCTTCTTGATTTTTAGTATAACCTCCTTCATCAATTTTTCTAACAAATTGATACGGTTTTCCTGTTTGCTTGTCGAAATAACTTTCGTAATTATCGTCTACTTTGAAGAAAAATTTGGTCATACCTACAGTCCAACCTTTTCCTACTACATGATGTACTTTTTTGTTGTTTTTAACGGCGTCTTTAATTTCCAATGAAGCGTAACCGGCATTTACCATTCCGTAATGGATTCGAAGTTTGAACCACTCGCCAGTAGTGTATGCATTTTCCTGAACTACGAATGAATTTGTAGTAACAAAAAGAATAAGAAGTAGCGCAATTTTTTTCATGGTTTATTCATTTTTAGAAATGAAAATGCAATTTCCGTTCCAAAAATACTAAAACAAAAAAACCCAGTCAAAAATATGACTGAGTTTTTATGCTATTAACCAACCAAAAAACTATAAATTATGAAAATTTATTACAAAGCAAGGCAAACTACCTCCTTGTTTTGCGAGTGCAAAGGTATATATGTTTTTGAATTATTCTTAGTTAAATTTCAACTTTAACATTTTTTTATCAAAAATGACACCACTACAACGTTGTAATTTGATGATTTGTCAATAATTTGGTCTTTTTATAATGTACCTCGCAATTCTTGCTCACGTTCAATTGACTCAAAAAGGGCTTTAAAATTACCCGCACCGAATCCTCTAGCACCCATTCTTTGAATAATTTCGAAGAAAAGTGTTGGACGATCTTCCACTGGCTTCGTAAAAATTTGCAATAAATATCCTTCTTCATCAGCATCAATCATGATACCTAATTTTTGAAGTTCGTTGATATCTTCTTTAAATTTATCCATGTGGTCTTTTAATCTTTCCGGAATTGCATCGTAATATGCTTGCGGTGGCGTGCTTAAAAACTCGATACCTCTTGCGCGCATTTCAGCAACTGTAGTTAAGATGTCATCTGTTGCTACTGCAATGTGCTGCACACCTTCTCCTTCATAAAAATCTAAATATTCTTCAATTTGCGAACGTTTTTTACCATTTGCAGGTTCGTTGATAGGGAATTTAATTCTTCCGTTGCCATTAGACATTACTTTAGACATCAAAGCTGAATACTCCGTAGTAATTTGTTTGTCGTCGAATGAAAGGAAATTTACAAATCCCATAACGTCTTCAAACCATTTTACTGCTTCATTCATTCTGTTCCAACCTGTATTACCCACCATGTGGTCGATAAATTTTAACCCCACTGGTTCTGGATTGTAATCTGATTTCCATTCACTGTATCCTGGTAAAAAGATTCCATTATAATTTTTACGTTCTACAAAAATGAAAACAGTTTCTCCGTATGCGCCATAAATACCCGCGCGAACTACTTCTCCATTTTCATCTTTTTCAACCACTGGCTCAAAATAAGATTTTGCACCACGTTTAGTTGTTTCTTCGTAAGAATGACGTGCATCTTCTACCCAAAGTGCAATAACTTTAACACCGTCTCCGTGTTTTTTTACATGTTCGCCAATTAAAGAATCGCTATTTAAAGCGGTTGTTAATACCAAACGGATTTTATCTTGTTTTAATACATAAGAAGCTCTGTCTTTAACTCCAGTTTCTAATCCTGCATATGCTAATGATTGAAATCCGAAAGCTGTTTTGTAAAAATGAGCCGCTTGTTTTGCGTTACCTACGTAAAATTCTACGTAATCTGTTCCCATTAAAGGCAAAAAGTCTTGTGCTCCTTCAAATATTTTTTCTAATCCGTATTCTACTGATTTTATTTCTTGTGCCATAATTCTTAAATTTTAATTTTCCGATTACATAGAATCTACAAATGTGGAATCTATATAAATGGAATCGTTACTATAATTTTCTTCAATTTCTTCATCCAAATAAATGGAATCGTTAACTTCTTGATTTTTAATTTGATCTAATCTGTTTTCTATGATATCGGAAAATCCCACTTGATAAACAACTACCGCGACTATTATAACAATGAAATACATTGCAGACAAAATAGTGGTTACCAAACAAATGATTTTTCCAACATATACATTTTGTCGGCTTTGGTGTGAATATACTGTTGGATTTGCTTCATACTCTTTAAGGCTTTTTATTGAAAGAACTAATCCTACAACTCCTAAAATCAACGAAACAAAAACTACAAATCCACAACAAAAACCTAAAATCATAATTACAAATGCAATTATTCCTAGTATTAAAGCTGTTGGGTCGGCTGATAATTTATTATAATTCATTAGTCTAACCAAGATTGAAAGTATGTATCATCAGCAATACCCATGGCATCTTCTGTAACCATTAAAGGTTTGAAAGTATCTACCATTACTGCTAATTCTAACGTTTCTTTTTTACCAATACTTCTTTCTGCTGCTCCTGGGTGCGGTCCGTGAGGAATTCCAGCAGGGTGTAAAGAAATATTCCCTGGTTTTACATCATTTCTGCTCATAAAATCACCATCTACATAGTATAAAACCTCATCGGCATCAATATTACTATGATTGTAAGGTGCTGGAATTGATAAAGGGTGATAATCGTATAATCTTGGAACAAATGAACAAATTACGAAAGCATTTGTTTCAAAAGTTTGATGAACTGGTGGTGGTAAATGAATTCTACCTGTAATTGGTTCGAAATCATGAATTGAAAATGCATACGGATAATTAAATCCGTCGTATCCAATTACATCAAACGGATGCGAAGCATAAACCATTTCGAAAATTTCGTCTTTTTTCTTAACTTTAATTACGAAATCTCCTTTTTCATTATATGTTTCTAATTCTTCTGGACGGCGAATATCTCTTTCGCAAAACGGCGAATGTTCTAACAATTGTCCGAACCAGTTTCTGTATTGTTTTGGTGTATAAACGGGTGAATGTGATTCTACAATAAACAAACGATTATCTTCGGTATCAAAATCAATTTTATAAATCATTCCTCTTGGAACTACTAAGTAATCACCATATTTGAAATCTAAATTTCCTAACATAGTTCTTAGTTTTCCAGTTCCTTTATGGATGAAAATTACTTCGTCTGAATCGGTATTTTTATAAAAATAATCGGTTGTTGATTTTCTTGGTGCAGCCAAAACAATATGACAATCAGAATTGGTCAAAACAATTTTTCTACTTTCTAGAAAATCGTCTTGAGGCTCAATTTCAAAACCTCTTAATTTATAAGATTGAATGTTATTTGACTTTGCAATTTTTGGCGCAACACTGTATTGTCTTCTGATTTCTTTAACCTGAGTAGGTCTTTGTTCGTGATATGAATTGGTTGACATACCGTCAAATCCAACGGTTCCAAACAATTGCTCATAATACAAATCTCCGTTTGGTTTGCGGAATTGTGTATGACGTTTGCGAGGAATTTCTCCTAATTTGTGATATATTGGCATTGTTTCTTTTATTAAAAGTTCTAATTAAAGCTTAAAGCAAGACTATAAAATCTCACTATAAATCAAAGAAAAAGTTATGCTCACTCAGGATTTCTCTTGATGAGGAACTTTAAATGCGAAAGTAAGTCTGTCCAATTTTTCATCATTACAAATATCGTAAAAAAAAATTAAAACCAAAATCCTACTGAAAACCAAGTGTGATGATCTTTAGTTTCTGGCGACCAAGAGTGTTTAATTTCAACCGGACCAATTACAGTTTCCATCCCATAACCAAACGAATAACCCGAATAATTTGGCTGTACAAACCAAGTTTCTATGGTGTCAAAAATTTTATTTCCAACATTAGCAAAGTTAGCACTAAAATTCAAATGATGCTTCTTAAAAATTTCATAATCTGCTGTTAATAAAAGTTTTACATAACTATCTCCAGCCAAACTCAAAAAATCATATCCATAAAAAGGCTTAATATTATTTACTTGTTGAAACCCATAACCTCCTAATATAAAATCGAAATAGGAAATACTTCGTTCTCCAAATGCAAAACCGCCTTCAGTTTGAAATTTAAACGTCATGTTTTTAAAAACGGGTTGTGCAAAACCAAAATCAGCTTTTGCTACTGAAAATCGTTCAAAATTGCTTTTATAATCAGAAGAATAAAGATATGAACGTATTTCAGAGTTAAAATTCCAACCCGTTCTTGGGAAATATTTTTTATCAAATGAGTCATATTTTACAAAGCCAAACACCGATAAATAGTCACTATTTTCAAAAACGGGATCTGTGTTTTCTAGTGTTTCCGATTCTAATCTTAAAACTTTAAATTCTAATCCGCCTCCTAATGAAAACTTTTGAGCAAAAATGGTTTGTAAATACGCCTGATTACTCAAATCAAAAAAATCAACATTAATTGCATTGGCAGTAGTGTTGAAAACAGCATCATCAGTAATATTACTTGTAATATTTCTATTGAATGTGGTTAATTTAGAGTTGAAACCAAAACTCCAATAAAATCCGTTATCTATGTAATAATCAAAATTATATCGAATATTATCTCCCAAAATAACATCTAATGAAGCTACGTCATTTTTGGCAATTAGTCGCTTTTTAGTGTAATTCAATAAAATTCCACTTTTAAATAAATCATCATAGTGCAATCCAAATTTCAAGAATGTATTGTTCTCGTTTTCCTTTAATTGCAAAATTAATTTGTCGCCATCTTGCATTTTTTCAAATGAATAATTAATAGCACTAAAGTTTTGAGTAGCATTTAAATTTAAAATCCCTTTTTGCAATTGACTGTTAGATATCTTGCTGTTTCTTTTGAACTTTAATTTACCTACAATGTATGCTCGGGTATAATTATCTAAATTATTAAACACAATATCTTTGATATAAATAGAATCTTGAAAAACTATTCTTTTATCATTTTTTAAATTTGAATTTCCATAAGGAGCAAGTTCTTTAATAAATTCTAACGCTTTTTCTTTCCCTTTTGCAATAATTTCATTGCCTTTGTCAAAAGCTACAACCGTATAACCTTTGATATCTGGTTTGATGTAAATATTAGTCGCTTTTTGTTTTCCTTCCATTTTTTCAATCATGGAAAAATTATTAATTTGCGCTAAAACCGATGTTACGCCTTTCAATTCTTCTCGAGTTTTTAAACCGTCTTGAACGTCAACACCAATTATAATATCCAATCCTCTTGCTTTTAATTCTTCAACTGGATAATTATCTACCACGCCACCGTCTATCAATAATCTTCCGTTCATTTCTACTGGGCTGTACAACGTAGGCAACGCACCACTAGCAATCATATTTTGAGCTAAAACTCCCGAATCTAAAACCACTTTTTCACCTGTTTCGGCATCAGTTGCAATACATAAAAACGGAATGGGTAATTCATCAAAATCTCTTATATGACTAACTTGTTGTGTTAAAGAAGAAATGAGGTTGAAATTATAAAGTCCCTTTGACAACCCAGAAGGCAATCCTAATTTGAATTTATTAAACGGAAGAGTTAAAGCGTAAATCTCATCATTTCGTTTTTCGTAAAACGATTTTGATTCCCTAGGTGTGTAATCTTGAAGTAAGGCATCTACATCTATTCTAGAAAAAATAGAATCTAATTGCTCTGCATTGTAGCCCGAAGCATATAATCCACCAACAATGGCTCCCATACTAGTTCCTGCAATATAATCTACTTTTATACCAAGTGAATCAATTACTTTTAGAACACCAATATGAGCTAATCCTTTAGCACCACCACCACTAAGCACAAGTCCTACTTTTGGTCGTGGGTTTTCTTGTCCTAAGCTGATTTGGGTAAAAATTAGTAGGCTTACAAACAAGAGCAGTTTTTTCATTTCTTTTTATAGGGATTTATTCTTGTAAAAGTCGGAAATTTTTTTGGCTTTTGAAACACCTACAACTTCAGAAATCGCTTTTTCGTCGGCATTTTGCAATCTTTTAACACTTTTGAAATGTTTCATTAATGTAATCATGGTTTTTTCGCCAATTCCAGGAATACTTTCTAAACTATTGGTGAGTGCCGATTTACTTCTTTTATCGCGATGATGCGTGATGCCAAATCGATGTGCTTCGTTTCTTAAAAACTGAATCACTTTCAAGGTTTCCGATTTTTTATCCAGATACAAAGGAGCTGAATCACCTGGATAAAACAATTCTTCCAAACGTTTTGCAATTCCGATAATGGCAATTTTGCCTCGCAAACCTAAATCATCAATGCTTTTTAATGCGGATGATAATTGCCCTTTTCCACCGTCAATAATAATTAGTTGCGGTAAAGACTGATTTTCATCTAACATGCGTTTGTATCTTCGATACACGACTTCTTCCATCGAAGCGAAATCATTTGGACCTTCAACCGTTTTGATATTAAAATGACGATAATCTTTCTTGCTTGGTTTTCCATCTTTAAATACCACACAAGCTGCAACAGGATTGGTTCCTTGAATATTCGAATTATCAAAACATTCAATATGTCTTGGTTCTACCGAAAGTCGCAAATCTTTTTGCATTTGTGCCATGATGCGATTCGTGTGTCGCTCTGGATCAACGATTTGAATTTGCTTTAATTGATCTAATCGGTAATATTTGGCATTACGTTCTGATAATTCTAAAATTTGCTTTTTATCGCCCAATTGTGGAACAGTGACTTTGATGTTTTCTCCTAAATCGATTGGGAAAGGAACTACAATTTCTCTGGAATTCAAGTGAAAACGTTCACGCAATTCTACTACGGCTAATTCCAATAATTCTTCGTTGGTTTCGTCTAATTTTTTCTTTAATTCCAACGTATGCGAACGAACGATTGCTCCATGCGAAATTTGTAAAAAGTTCACATACGCCATTGTTTCATCGGAAATAATAGAAAACACGTCCAAATTCGAAATTTTCGGATTTAAAATGGTGGAACGCGATTGATAATTTTCTAAAACCTCGATTTTTTCTTTGATTTTTTGCGCTTCTTCAAACTTCATTTCCATTGCCAAATCGGTCATCAATTTCTTGAAATCTTTTAAACTTTCTTTGAAATTTCCCTTTAAAATTTGACGGATTTTTTCAATCTGACTTTGATAATGCTCCAAAGATTCATAACCTTCACATGGTCCTTTGCAATTTCCAATATGATATTCCAAACACACTTTAAATTTCCCCGAATCTATATTCGCTTTCGATAAATCGTAATTACAAGTTCGAAGTGGATATAGTTCTTTGATTAAATCTAGAATTGTGTGAACAGTTTTAAAACTGGTGTAAGGTCCAAAATATTCCGAACCATCTTTTATCATTTTTCGAGTAGAAAATATTCTTGGAAAACGCTCGTTTTTGATGCAAATCCAAGGATAGGTTTTGTCATCGCGAAGTAACACATTATAACGCGGTTGAAGCTTTTTAATCAAATTGTTTTCCAACAATAACGCATCGGTTTCTGTAGGAACAACAATGTGTTTTATGGCAACAATTTTCTTAACTAAAACCGATGTTTTATAATTATCATGATTCTTAGTAAAATACGATTGAACGCGCTTTTTTAGATTTTTTGCTTTTCCAACATATAGAATTTTTCCATCCTTATCATAATACTGATACACACCTGGATTATCAGGCAAGGTTTGGATTTGAAGTTCTAATGGTGTTTGCATTTTTACTGAAAAGTGGAAAGAACAAAGATAAGAGAATTGTTTGAATTGGCACGCGGATGAAATGGATGCTTTGCAACTCAGATTTTAAAGATTGCAAACTTGGTATAAATCTTTGCCTCTTTGCGTTCAAAGATTTCATTTCTCAAAATTTCTTACATCTGTTTTCCTAAATGACATTTGTTTTTGTATTTTTAACACTTTAGATTTTAAAAATGACAGCCTCAAAACCACTTGTAATCCTTAAAGAAACCATTTTAGCTGGCGAAAGTAAAACCATTAACATGGAAATTGCCAAGTTGCACACCATGAACAAATTGAAAATTCCAATCATTGTGGAACGTTCAAAAATTGATGGTCCAACGGTTTTATTCACCGCATGTTTGCATGGCGACGAAATCAACGGAACCGAAATTGTGCGCCAATTAATCATTCAAAAAATCAATAAACCTAAGCGCGGAACGATAATTTGTATTCCGATTATCAATATTTTCGGATTTGTGAATCAAACACGTGAATTTCCTGATGGTCGCGATTTGAATCGAGTTTTTCCTGGTAGTAAAACGGGTTCTTTGGCAAGTCGTTTTGCGTATTATATTTTAAAAGATATTATTCCGCATGTCGATTATGCAATTGATTTTCATGCGGGTGGTGCGAGTCGATTTAATGCGCCACAAATTAGAATTGTACCAGAAAATCCAGAATTAAAGCAACTTTCCGATGTTTTCAATGCGCCTTTTACGTTGTATTCGAAGAATATTTCGGGTTCGTTCCGAAATTCTTGCGATAAATTAGGTATAAAAATGTTGCTTTTTGAAGGTGGAAAATCATTGGATTTAAATCTTCAAGTTACCGAAGAAGCCGTGGAAGGAACCAAGCGCTTTTTGGATCATTTAGAAATGCTAAATCCGAGAAAAAAAGCAACAAAAAAAGAAAACAAAACCATTTACATCGAAAAATCGAGTTGGATTAGGGCGAAATATTCCGGTATGTTTCATGGTCTAACTACGATTGGTAGTTTTGTAAAAAAAGGCGAATTATTAGCTACTATTTCTGACCCATATGGAAAAATCGAACACAAAGTAAAAGCACCGCATGAAGGTTATATTATTAATGTAAACGATGCGCCAATTATCTATCAAGGTGATGCTATTTTTCATATTTCTACACATTTGTCCTAAAACCTAACAATTGTCATGTTTTATTGTTTTGGCTCGGCGTATTTTCGCTAAAATTTTTAGGTATGAACTTCTGGAAAAAACTAACACACGAAGAAAGAAAAGCCCGAATTGAAAAGGCTTTGCACGATAATGTTAACTTCTCAAAAGATGCTTCTTTAGGTTATCCGGCATCTAAGTTAGATAGTCGCGTTTTTTATGATGATGCTCCTTTTTTGAAAGATGCACCAACGCTTCAAACCTATGTTGCCAATCCAAATAACATTGGATGTCACACTTTTGGTACTTCCGAAAAAGCGTTTTATGGCACTCAAGAAATTGAACGCGAAGTTTTAAATGTAATTGCCGTTGATATTTTTAAAGCCAAAGAAAACGAATTCGACGGCTACATCGCTCCTGGTGGAACTGAAGCGAATATTCAAGCGATTTGGGTTTTTAGAAATGAATTCATGCACAAATTCGATGCGAAATTAGAAGAAATTGCCATTTTAGCTTCGGAGGACACACATTACTCTATTCCAAAAGCTTCCAACTTATTACAAATCGATTGGTTGAAAATTCCAGTTGGCTTTGAAAACCGTGAAATTGATGTAAATGGATTGGATAACATGATTTCGGAAGCGAAAAATAAAGGTAAAAAATACTTCATTGCCGTTTCCAATATGGGAACAACCATGTTTGGTTCGGTTGATAATCCTGATGATTACACTTCGATATTAGAAAAACATAACGTTACTTATCGTTTGCATATTGATGGTGCTTATGGCGGATTTGTTTATCCGTTTAGCAATCAAAAATCGAACATCAACTTCAGTAATCCAAAAATAAGTTCAATTACAATTGATGCACACAAAATGTTGCAAGCCCCTTATGGAACAGGTGTTTTTGTTTGCCGAAAAGGCTTAATCGAAAACGTATTAACCAAAGAAGCAGAATACGTAGAAGGCATGGATTTAACGCTTTGCGGAAGTCGTTCTGGCGCGAATGCGGTGGCGGTTTGGATGATTTTATTTACTTATGGCGCTTATGGTTGGTTTGAAAAAGTGAGTATTTTACAAATGAGAACCCAATTCTTATGCCACGAATTAGACAAATTGAACATTAAATATTTCCGTGAACCTTTTATGAATATTGTAACAATTCATGCCGAATCAATTCCAGAAAAAATTGCAGAAAAGTATGATTTGGTGCCACAACAACACAACGAAAACAACAAATGGTACAAAATTGTGTTAATGGACCACGTAGAAGTAGAACATTTGACTAAATTTATAGACGAATTGAAAGCGTCTGTAAATGGATAAGAAAGAAGCTAGAAAAAAGAGTAAAGAAGCAAGAAAACAACTTTCTCAAGAGGAAATCGAAGACAAAAGTTTGGCGATTGCAAACCAATTGTTGCGTATGGACACCGTGCCTAGCGGCAGGCTGGTTTGGGACAAGTTGTATTATCATTTGTTTTTAACGATTGAAGAGCAAAAAGAAATCAATACCGAATATATTCTTCAAATTTTAGCGGGAAAAGATAAAGAAATCGTTATTTCGAAGTGCGAATTTGCCACATTAGGAATGACGCATTTTTTATTAACGGATAATACCAAAATCAAAAAGAACATTTACAACGTTCCAGAACCGGTTGATGGTTTAGAAGTTCCTGATGCAAAAATTGATGTGGTTTTTGTACCGCTTTTAGCTTATGACAATCAAGGAAATCGCGTGGGTTATGGAAAAGGTTTCTACGATAACTTTCTACGTAAATGCAAGCCTGAAACGATTAAAATCGGGTTGTCTTTCTTTCCTCCTGAAGAAAAAATTGAGGATGTTTCGGAAAATGATGTGAAATTAGATTTTTGTGTGACGCCTAAAAAGGTTTTTCGATTCTAATTATTTTGCCATAATATGACTTTCTCCAAACGCTCTTTTATTAAACACAATCAAAATTCCGACACCTGTTGAAATCGCTACATCAGCTACGTTGAAAATGGCGTTGAAGAAAGTAAAATGTTTGCCGCCCCAAATTGGTAACCAAGAAGGTAAGTTTCCTTCCCACATTGGAAAATAAAACATATCTACCACTTCTCCATGAAACCAGGTACCGTATGGTTGGTCGGAGAAAGCTGTTGCTACTTGATGATAACTATCGTTAAAAATTACGCCATAAAAAACAGAATCAATAATATTTCCTAAAGCACCTGTAAAAATCAAAGCAATAGCTACGATTAAATAATTTGATGCTTTTTTTCTTACCGAATCCCATAACCACCAAGCGATTCCACCTACGGCTACGATACGGAATAAGGTTAAGATTAATTTCCCATGTTCGCCAGGAATTTCAGCACCCCAAGCCATGCCTTCATTCTCTATAAAATGAATTTGAAACCATTCTAAACCCATTACTTTTATGGATTCTCCAATAAAAAAATGCGTCTTGATATAGATTTTCGAAATCTGATCAATTAATAAAATAGCAATGATTAATAAATAGGCTTTCTTTAACGACATGTTCAATTTTTTTGCAAAAATAGTGTTTTTATTAAATAAAAAACGCTCCAAACGGAGCGTTAGTAAAATTTTGTAAAAAGATTAACGTTGCAAGTTTTTTGCTTCGATACTCATAGTTGCATGAGGAACGATTTTTAAACGCTCTTTACTTATTAATTTGCCTGTAACTTTACACAAACCATAGGTTTTGTTTTCGATACGAATTAAGGCATTTTTTAAATCTCTAATAAATTTTTCTTGACGAATAGCTAGTTGTGAATTGGCTTCTTTACTCATTGTTTCACTACCTTCTTCAAATGCTTTAAACGTTGGCGATGTATCATCAGTTCCGTTATTTAAGTCATTCATGTAAGCACTCTTAATAAGCTCTAAATCACCTTTAGCCTTTTCTAATTTCGCTTGAATTAACGCTTTGAATTCAGCCAAATCAGCGTCTGAATATCTAATTTGCTCCTCTACCATAATTTCAATATTTTTTTATAGTTATACGTCGGTTAAAAACCTTTCGGTTCTTATTTTGAAATTAATATACTTGTTTTTATATCATCAAACTCAATTTCCGTACCATTTTGTAGGTTTTCCACAAAAATTAACGATTTGGTTAGGGTTTCTGACTTAATATACGATTCATTAGCTAAAACGGCTTCCTCAACTTGAGCATTTTTTTCCATTTTAACGGTAATCTTGTCAGTTACTTCAAAACCAGAGTCTTTTCTGATATTTTGGATTCTGTTAATCAATTCTCTCGCGATACCTTCTTTTCTTAATTCATCGGAAATCGTAATGTCTAACGCTACCGTAATTCCGTTTGAATTGGCTACTAACCAACCTTCGATATCTTGCGAAGAAATCTCAACATCTTCTAGTGATAAAGTTATACTTTTTCCTGAAATATCCATAACCAGCTCACCATCACGCTCTAATTTGGCAATTTCTTCCTGTCCGAAATTCTGTATCTCTTTGGAAATCAATCCCATATCCTTACCAAAACGCGGTCCCAATGTCTTAAAATTAGGCTTAATTTGCTTTACTAAAACACCAGAAGCATCGTCTAATAATTCAATTTCTTTCACGTTTACCTCAGCCATAATTAAGTCAGAAACTGCCTCAATTTCAGCACGCTGATTCTCGTCAAGCACTGGAATCATTACCTTTTGCAACGGTTGACGCACTTTGATCATTTCCTTCTTACGAAGTGATAAAACTAATGAAGAAACTGTTTGTGCTTTCAACATTTTGCTCTCTAACGACTTATCAACAAAGTTTTCAACCGAAACTGGAAATTTCGCCAAATGTACACTTTCAAATGACTCAGAACCTGTAGCTTGTGTTAAATCTCTGTAAAGTTTATCCATAAAGAACGGAGCAATTGGAGCAGAAAGCTTCGCAACCGTTACCAAACATGTATAAAGCGTTTGATAAGCCGCAATTTTATCTTGCGCATATTCGCCTTTCCAGAATCTTCTTCTACATAAACGAACGTACCAGTTACTTAGGTTTTCCTGAACGAAATCAGAAATAGCACGAGCGGCTTTTGTTGGTTCGTAATCCGCATACGCTTCATCCACTACTTGAATTAAAGTATGTAATTCGGATAAAATCCAACGGTCAATTTCTGGTCTTTCTTCTAATGGAACTTCCGCTTCAGAGTAAGTAAATCCATCAATATTAGCATATAACGAGAAGAACGAATAGGTATTATATAACGTTCCAAAGAATTTTCTTCGCACCTCAGCAACACCTTCGATATCAAATTTTAAGTTATCCCAAGGATTTGCATTAGAAATCATGTACCAACGTGTAGCATCTGGACCATATTCAGCCAAAGTAGTAAATGGATCCACCGCATTTCCTAAACGTTTCGACATTTTTTGTCCGTTTTTGTCCAAAACTAATCCGTTTGAAACTACGTTTTTATAAGCGATTTTATCGAAAACTAATGTTCCGATAGCGTGTAATGTGTAAAACCAACCACGTGTTTGGTCAACACCTTCTGCAATAAAATCGGCTGGGAACGCTTTATTTTCGTCGATTAAGTCTTTGTTTTCAAATGGGTAATGCCATTGTGCATAAGGCATAGCGCCTGAATCGAACCAAACATCAATCAAATCGGTTTCGCGGTTCATTGGTTTTCCAGATGGCGAAACTAAAACAATTCCGTCTACTACGTTTTTGTGTAAATCCACTAAATCGTAATTGGCTTCACTCATGTCACCAATTTTGAATCCTTTGTATGGATTTTCTGTTTGGAAACCAGCTGCAACCGATTTTTCAATTTCGTTATACAATTCTTCAACTGAACCTACCAACATTTCTTCGGTTCCATCTTCGCTTCTCCAAATTGGTAAAGGAATTCCCCAATATCTTGAACGTGATAAGTTCCAATCATTCGCATTTTTCAACCAATTTCCGAAACGACCTTCTCCTGTAGCTTTTGGTTTCCAGTTAATGGTTTCGTTTAAATCGAACATTCTATCTTTGATTTCGGTTACTTTGATGAACCAAGAATCTAATGGATAGTATAAAATTGGTTTGTCGGTTCTCCAACAATGTGGGTAACTGTGTACGTATTTTTCAACCTTAAAGGCTTTGTTTTCTTCTTTTAATTGGATAGCGATTTCCACGTCAGCTGAGCGTTCTGGCGCTTCTCCGTCGTTGTAATATTCGTTTTTAACATATTTCCCAGAGTAATCACCTAAACCTTGGATGAATCTTCCTTGTAAATCTACCAATGGTACCGGATTTCCGTTTTCGTCTAAAACTAACATTGGTGGCACTTCTGGAGTTGCTTCTTTAGCTACTTTAGCATCATCTGCTCCGAAAGTTGGAGCCGTGTGTACAATTCCAGTTCCGTCTTCCGTAGTTACGAAATCACCCGAAATTACTCTAAACGCATTTTCAGGATTTTGATATGGTAACGCTAATGGTAATAATTGTTCGTAACGAATTCCAACTAAATCAGCACCTTTTGCTTCGGCTAAAATTTGGTACGGAATCTTTTTATCGTCCGATTTATAATTTGCAAAATCAGCTTCTGATTCCGCTACAAAATATTTTCCACCGAATTGTTTCCCAACTAAATTCTTAGCTAAAACCACATTTACCGCTTCAAAAGTATATTGATTGAACGTTTTAACTAAAACATAATCGATTTTTGGTCCAACGGTTAACGCTGTATTTGATGGCAACGTCCAAGGAGTTGTCGTCCAAGCTAAGAAATGAACTGTTCCAAAACCTTGTAAAAAGCTTGGTAAGGTTTCGTCTTTTGCTTTAAACTGCGCTACAATCGTAGTATCTGTAACATCACGATATGAACCTGGTTGGTTAACTTCGTGCGAAGATAAACCTGTTCCCGCTTTTGGTGAATAGGGTTGGATTGTGTAGCCTTTATATAGTAAATCTTTATTATAGATTTGTTTTAGCAACCACCAAACAGTTTCCATGTATTTGGATTTGTAAGTCACATACGGATCTTCCATATCTACCCAATACCCCATTTTTTCGGTCAAGTCATTCCATACGTCTGTATAACGCATCACAGTTTTTTTACACGCTTCGTTGTATTCGGTAACTGAAATGGTTTTTCCGATGTCTTCTTTGGTGATGCCTAATTCTTTTTCGGTACCCAATTCTACAGGTAAACCGTGAGTATCCCAGCCCGCTTTACGCTTAACTTGGTAGCCTTTTTGAGTTTTATAACGACAAAAAATATCTTTAATCGCACGCGCCATTACGTGGTGAATTCCAGGCAAACCATTTGCTGATGGTGGTCCTTCAAAAAACACGTAAGGAGTAGCTCCTTCACGAGAAGTTACCGATTGTTCAAAGACGTTATTTTTCTTCCAAAAATCAAGAACTTCTGATGCTACTGTTGGCAAGTCAAGTCCTTTGTATTCAGTAAATTTTGTGCTCATTTTGTCGCTTTCTTAAATCAATCTGCGAAAGTAATGATTTAAAGGTAAAAGGCAAAAAGTAAAAGGTAAAAGTTAAGACTTAGGAAAAAACTTCTTTTAAAACTTCTAACGATTTTGGTTTTTTGAAGCCATCTAAATGTAACGTGTAGAAATCTAAGAGGATTTTCAGCAAAATTTGACGTTCTATTCCAGCAAATACTTTTTGGTCTGCATCAAATTTTAAGTCTAATAATTTTTTGAACAAATGCGTTTCGTGTTCAGTTAACGAATTTACACTTTGAAAAGGCGTAAAATAACCTTCTTTAGTATCAAAAAAAGGAAAATCTATTTCGGTTACATCGGGATAAAAACCTAAGTACTTTGTTACTTCCATCATTAAAATGAGATGAAAATTCGCCATTTCGTCGTGTGTATCTAACCAAAGTAGCGCCGTTTCTAAAAACGAGAATAAATTTTGATTTTTTTCTTCTTCTTTGATGGCGTGATGTAAAATTTCGGAGAGAAAAATCACAATCGTACTTTTAACAATGTCTGTGTTTATAGTGTAATAGCTGTGCGCTAATCGAATTTCTTTAAAATGTTCGAGCGTGCCTTTATTTTTGTGATTGGCTTCGATTTCAATAATGGTTAACGGCTGAAAATAGGCAATTTTTTGATTGGCTTTTTTGTTAGAATAGGCACTTTGCACAAAATAACTTTTTAAACCATTGGATTGCGTAAAACACTTTACAATCAAGCTTTTTTCTTGAAACTTTAAGGAAGAAAGAACGATGGCTTTAGTTTTGACTAGCATTGATATCCTTGTTTTTATAATATGAATTTATCCCAATGACACAAAAAACAAAAATGATTCCTTGTAACGGCATCATAAATCTTGAGCAATTAATTGGACCCGTAATTAAAACGCAATAAAAAAACAGTATTATTATGTAATTTAGGTAAAAACTATATTTATTAAAAATCAAAGCATAAGAAACCCAAAAAACCTTTAACATTGCAAACAAAAAAACTGGAATCAAAAGTAAATAAATAACAAAAAAACTATTTTCAAATAAACTTGAAAACGGCTTCTTACCATTTAAGATTTCCAAAAAACCTTCACTACCATCCTCCTTCTTAAAAAATGTCATCAAATCAAAACGACCAGGATCTAAAACCCCTCTAAAAGCATTTACAACATGATAAAAAGTATATCTAAAAAAATCATCTTTAATTGTTGAAATTCCTATTTGCTTTAAGTATTCATTTTGTTTTTGAAAATTCATTTTCTCATACTCTACATCATAAATTGAATCTAACCATATTTGAGCTTCTTTTGGAGAGTTTGTAAATGATTTGAAATAAAACAAATTATAATTAATTAGGCTTTTATTTTCTATTGAAGAAAAATGCTTGTAACCTGTTCGTGTTTCGTTGTGATGCAGATATAATTGCAAGAGTAGGATAGGCAGAAATATGGAAAAACTAAAAACTTTTTTCTTAAAAAAGAAAATAAAAAAATAAACAAGATTCAAATATATAAATGGATAGAATACAGGTTTAGTAAACGCCAACAGTATGGTTAAAATTTGTATGAAGAAAAAATTTCGACTGGACCATTTTTGAGTAAAAAACCAAAACTTTAAATTAATTAACAACATCAACAACCATTCAGACATAATTAATTGAGAATATATAAAAATTGATGGAGTTAAAAGAAAAAAAAGAACATGATATGGTTTTATTTGGATGTTAAATTTTTTCAAAATTTGAACCAAAATAAAACTGTTTAAAAAAGCAAAAAATGTCTGAATAAGAACTATAATTTCAATTTTGAACTTTAAAAGAAAAGATAGAAATAAAGGATAAAAAAATGGTCTTTTGGTTAATAATGAGGGGTTAATACTTGAATCAAAAAACGTTTGATTAGAAATGATCTTTGCTATTTCGATGTATTCATAAGAATCCACTAAAAAATAATTTTTAGACAATACTCTAAAAAAATAGAAAAAAAGGAAAAGAATAGCTAGAGATGAATAAAATCGTTTTTCGTTTGAATCTAATTGAATACTCATAACTATCTAATAATCATCACTTTTTTCACAGTAGAATCGGTTCCGTCTTGACTTGCTACAAAAATCATATAAACTCCGGATGCTACTTTGTGTTTTCCGAAAGCCTTAGTGTCCCATTCGATAGTTCCTCCTGATGAAGTAGTTTCATAAACTAAATTTCCTTCGATATCTGTGATTTTGATATTAGCTTTGTCTGTTAAACCACTAATCTTTACCGTTCCTAAAAACTCTGGTCGCACTGGATTTGGATACACGTAAACATCTCCTAAACTATCACTTGGTTTAGTTGAAGTTCCTAAAAACGAAACAATTCCTTTATCGGTAGCAAAAAACACTTCCCCAGAAACGCCATCAATTTCAATATCTAGCACGTTATTACTTGGCAATGGTGAATTGCTTTTGTCAAAGCGGTAAATGGTTTGCTGACCGTTTGAAGAAACTAAGAAAACACCTCCATCGGCAATAGAAACCCATTTTCTATTAGCACCATCAACCGCAATATCTAAAATAGGTTGTTGGTAAAAAAGTTCTTGCGCTAAATCGCCTTCTTGAATAATAATTGGAAAAACATCTAGTTCTGTTTCAGATATAAATCGGTCAACACTTGACAAAACACGTAAACCAGCCATTGTTCCTATCCATAATTGGTTTCTATTATCTATAGCCACACAATTTACAACAGTAGTAGGAAGATCCGCATTTTCTTGGTTAATTACAATAAACTTGTTGTTATAATTTTCATTAAAAGCTACAACACCATCGTTATAAGCAGGAATCCATTTAGTGCTGTTTTTATCAATAGCCATTGCATTGTATCTTCCGGTGGCTAAATTTGCTGTTATTCCAGATAAATTATAGGATTGCCATTGCCCATTAGCTCTTAAAACTTTGATTCCTCTATTTACATACGCATTGGTTACCCAAAGATTCCCTTCTCTATCAAAAGCTGGACTATTGATTCTAATATCAACATAAGAAGGGTTTCCTGGCAACACTAAAGACTCTAGACCATTTGCGCCTGTATTTGTATTATTGAGTAATTCGATTGTGTTTCCAAACATTTTTAAGAGTCCAGAAAAATAAGACGTTACATATACTTGATTTTGGTTGGATGGATTAATTGCAATATCCGACAAAGATTTTGCACCACTTAAATCGCTATATGGAATAACACTCCAACCTTGATCTGCTGTAAATGTACTGATACCTAATTCGTCAAGTGGATAAGGATTAAATGATTGACTATAATCGCCATGTACCACCCAAATTTTGTTAGGTGCCTTTTTTAATCTAAAAGTACTGTTTTGAAGTGGTCCGTTTGGAGACATTGCTGTAAATACCGTCGGGTTTGTTAAGGCTGTAGAAAACAACCCATCTTTTTCAGTCCCTAAATATACAAATCCTCCCACGACTGAAGCGGCTGTAAAACGCACAGTAAAATCGGGTATTTGAGTTATATGAGCTAAAATTGAAAATGATTGATTTAAAACATACACATTGTTTTGAGTAGTTACTATAAGCTCCGTTCCGTTTGTCTTTAATTTTAATCCTGCTTGATTATGATTTAGAATTTCAAATGATGAAGCACCATTAAATCGATATGTTCTAGCATTTGTGTTTGTAGCAATCAATTGATTATTAAAAGTTACGATTCCAACCCAAAATCCAGCATCAAAAGTTTGCCATTGACTAAAATCAAACAAATTAGGATTATTTAAATTCGCTTTTCTAATACCAAAACTTCTTGTAACGGCATAAATTTCATTATTAAAAACGGTAGTTTGTAGCACTTCTGTTTCTTCTCCAGATGCACCAATAAAATAAGTTGAAATAAATTCAGATGTGGCTAAATCGATTACAGAAATTCCATAATCTGTAGCAATATACAAGCGACCATTGAATTCATAAAAATCATTAATTTTCTTTTTGTTTGGTGGTACCGGTACTTCTTCAATTACATCTACTTTAGTAGTAACAGAACCATCCCCATTTTGTATTAAAATTAAACCATTATTATTTCCAACGAATGTTTTATTAAAAGCATCTGAATGGTGAATTGTAGTTATAACATCTGGTTTTAGCCCTGTAATTGAATTATAAACATTCAAATTAGAAGATGCGACTGCTTGTGAAAAAAGAGCATTTTGAGTCGAGGCAAACACGGCATTAGTCGACGATTCAACATCTACAATTTCATTGTAAGAAAAATAACCTTTCCACAATTGATTGCTTTGTTGCCCAAAAAAGAATTGGGAAATAAAAAATATAAAAATATAAATCGCTTTTTTCATCGCAAGTATTTAATACAAATATACTACAAACGTATTAATTTTAATTTTGATATATTTTATAAAAGAAAAAAGCTCTTTCAGTTTCCTGAAAGAGCTTTTTATATAATTCAAAGTTTGTTGTTATACTACACCTTGAGCTAACATAGCGTCAGCCACTTTAACGAAACCAGCAATGTTGGCTCCTTTAACATAGTTTACATAACCATCTTCTTCTGTTCCGTATTTTTTACACTGACTGTGAATACCTGTCATGATGTCTTTTAAACGAGCATCTACTTCTTCACTTGTCCAGTTTAAACGAATAGAGTTTTGTGTCATCTCTAAACCAGATGCTGCTACACCACCTGCATTAGCTGCTTTTCCTGGAGCAAATAAAACTTTTGCATCTAAGAATTGTTTGATAGCATCTAAAGTACATGGCATGTTTGCTGCTTCAGTTACACACATAACACCATTTGCAATTAATTTTTTAGCATCTTCTTCGTGTAATTCATTTTGAGTTGCACAAGGAATAGCGATATCTACTTTTGCTTCCCACGGACTTTTTCCTTTGTGGAAAACCGCACTTGGGAATTTTTCAGCAAAACTTTCAGCTCTGTTGTTTCCGCTAGCTCTCATTTCTAGCATGAATTCGATTTTCTCTCCAGAAATTCCGTCAGCATCATAAATATATCCATCAGGACCTGAAATGGTAACTAATTTACCTCCCAATTCATTTACTTTTAAAGCTACTCCCCAAGCTACGTTTCCGAAACCTGAAATAGCAACTGTTTTTCCTTCAATAGTTTCTCCGATAGTTCTTAACATTTGTTGTGTAAAATAAACTACACCATAACCTGTTGCCTCTGGACGAATTAAAGAACCTCCATAAGCTAAACCTTTTCCAGTTAAAACTCCTGTAAATTCATTTCTAATTCTTTTATATTGACCAAACATATAACCGATTTCTCTTGCTCCAACACCAATATCTCCGGCAGGAACATCTAAATCTGGACCAATATGACGGCATAATTCTGTCATAAACGATTGGCAAAAACGCATAACTTCAGCGTCTGATTTTCCTTGTGGGTCAAAATCAGAACCTCCTTTACCTCCACCCATTGGAAGAGTTGTCAAACTGTTTTTGAAAACTTGTTCAAAAGCTAAAAACTTAAGTACCGATAAATTTACTGTTTGATGAAAACGAATACCTCCTTTGTAAGGTCCGATTGCAGAATTCATCTGAATACGAAAACCTCTGTTTACTTGGATTTCTCCTTTATCATCAACCCATGGCACTCTGAAGATTACTGAACGCTCTGGCTCAGCCATTCTTAGAAGTACATTTTTTCCATCATACTTTTTTTCATTGGCAATAAAAGGCATTACTGTTTCAGCAAATTCTTTTACTGCTTGTAAAAACTCAGGCTCGTTTGGATTTTTGGCCTCAACAAGCGCCATAAAATCATTAATTTTTTGTTCCATTATACTATTAAACTTGTAGCTAAACTAATTCGTTAAATATGTTTCTTTACTTAAATTATCAAATTCGCAAAATTTAAGTCGACAAATATACATTTTAAAAATTACTTGGTATATTTTTAAGAAAAATTTATACCACATGTTATCTAATATTTAACTTATAGTATTAAGTTGTGTTTTTTACATAAGAAAAACATTCTTTTTTTTTTGAAGTGCAGTTTGTTTTTATATATTTGTCCGATAATGGAAAAATTTTAGCGATGACTAAAAAAATTAAATACCTATTAATGTTGCTTTTAGGAGCAAATTTATCAATGACTGCACAATTTGGCTTCTCACATGAAGTTGGAGCTTTTGTTGGGGGAGTTGCTTTTCAATCTGATTTTGGAGTAAGACACGATTTTGAAACTAATGCTGGAAACACTGGTTTCGGTATTGGTTTGGTTCACTATATGAATTTTGCTTACCGTGCAGAATGTAACTGTTACATGCCTGAAACTTATTTTAACGACCACTTTAAAGTGCGTTCTGAGTTATCTTACAACAGTACTCAATTACAGCACTTTGGTAAATGGGTCGACAGAAGTTCATTTACAGCAGCTCAATTAAGAGCTATGAAAGGTGAAGCTAAAGTTACTGATATTGGTATGCAATTAGAATATTTTCCATTAAGTATTCGTGAATTTACAGCTACTGATGGTGCTTGGGCTCCATTTATTGGTTTAGGTGCTCATTATACTTTTTTCCAAAACGGAACTTATTCTGAATTAGGCCCAATGGATACTCCAATTTCTACTCCAATTAAATATTATGGTGCTTGGTCAAAAGAAGGAGGAAGCACATGGTCTGTAGTTTCAAGTGTTGGAACACGTTATAAATTAACTGAATTATCTGATTTATTTGCTGAAGTAAGATGGCAATATTATTTTTCTGACTGGGTTGACGGTTTAAATCCTGATCCTGAAGTTTATACAGAAAACAAAGCAAACGATTGGAACTTATGGTTTCACGTTGGATACATTTATTATTTAGATTAATATATTTTACAACATAAAAAAATCCCGATTCGTTTGAATCGGGATTTTTTGTTTTTAGTTATTTCTACTATTTAAAAGCTTGTTCTAAATCTGCTAATAAATCTTCGATATCTTCAATTCCTACGCTCAAACGAACTAAATCATCAGAAATACCTACTTCTTTTCTTTTGTCTTCTGGAATAGAAGCGTGTGTCATTAAAGCTGGGTGGTTAGCTAATGATTCAACTCCTCCTAATGATTCTGCTAAAGTGAATACTTTTAAATTTTCTAAGAATTTAATCGCATCTTCTTTTTTACCTGATTTAAAAGTAAACGTTACCATTCCACCAAAACCACTCATCTGCTTTTTAGCAATTTCATGAAAAGGATGTGAAGCCAAACCCGGATAATATACTCTTTCCACTAATGGATGATTATCTAAATATGCCGCTACTTTTTCACCGTTTTCGCAGTGACGTTGTACACGTAAGTGCAATGTTTTGATTCCTCTTAAAACCAAGAAAGAATCCATTGGTCCTAAAGTTGCTCCTGTTGCAAATTGTTTGAAATGTAATTCTTCACCTAATGCTTTGTCTTTGATAATTAAAGCACCTGCAATAACATCAGAATGTCCGCCTAAATATTTCGTAGCCGAATGCATTACAATATCAGCACCTAAATCTAATGGTTTTTGCAAATAAGGAGTTGCGAAAGTATTATCAACAGCAAATAAAATACTGTGCTTTTTTGTGATTTGAGCAATCGCTGCAATATCTGCCAATTTCATTAAAGGATTTGTTGGTGTTTCAACCCAAACCAATTTCGTATTTTCATTAATTAACGATTGGAATTTTTCCAAATCATTCATATCTACAAAATGAAATTTGATACCACTATCTTTATATAATCTTGTAAACAATCTATAAGTTCCGCCGTATAAATCGTCCATAGCGATGATTTCGTCACCTGCTTTGAACATGCGTAACAAACAATCGGTTGCTGCTAATCCAGAAGAAAAAGCTAGACCTCTTGCCCCGTTTTCGATACTTGCTAAAGCATCTTCTAAAGCTGTTCTTGTTGGGTTAGCCGCTCTACTGTACTCGTAATCACCAACTGGTTTCCCAGGACTTGATTGTACATAAGTCGAAGTTTGAAATACTGGAGGCATTACGGCTCCCGTTACTTTTTCATGATGTTGCCCACCATGTATCGTTTTTGTATTGAATTTCATCTTTTAAAAAAATTTTTACAAAGGTAAATAAAAGTTGTTTGATGCTGCTTTTTGAATCGTTAACAATTCGCTAAATATATTTTTTAATCGACATCATAATTCCCAAATGAATGCCTTCATGACAATTGTTAAATTCTACAGCTTCTTTCAAATTTCCCAAATGAAATCCAGTTTTAGTTTGATACGGATGAAATTCTTTGAAAATTCCAGCTTCAAAATCAGCTTTTGTTTTTTCAACCATTTCGGATAGTAATTTCTTGATTTCATCTACTTCGGCTTGCGTAGTTTTTCCATCTGGACGCGAACCATTTTGATATTTTTCAAAAAGAGAATCTGGAATATGCATTGGTAAACCTGATAAAGCGTAAACCAATTTCTGTTGGGAAACAATAACGTGACCAATGTTCCAAATCAAATTATTGCTCATTCCTGCTGGAATTGTATTTAATTGTTCCAACGAATAACTATCTAAGAAATTCTTGTATAATCCGCGGCTGGTTTGCCAAATTCTAAAAGTTGCTTCCATTACTTAATTTTTTATAAAATTACTGATTTTTAGAATTCAAAAGGCTGTATTTTTGTACCAGAAAATGAAAAACCAATAAAATGAACAAAATATACTATTTGGCTTCGTGTGATACGTGTCGAAAAATCATCAAATCATTACCTAATTCAAACCAATTAACGTTTATTGATATTCGTCAAAATCCAATTTCGGAAAGTGATTTGGAAGAAATGTACCAACTTTCAGGAAGTTACGAAGCACTTTTTAGTAAAAAAGCACAGTTGTATAAATCATTAGGTTTAAAAGATAAAAATCTAACTGAAGCCGATTTCAAAAAATACCTTTTAGAACATTATACGTTTTTGAGTCGTCCTGTTGTTATTTTTAATAATGAAATTTTTATCGGGAACACACAACCCAATGTCCTTAAATTAACGAAAGTCCTTCAAAGTGTCTAAAAGAAGTTGGGCGTTATTTGCCGCCACCTTAGTTTCCATCATTTATGGCGTAACCTTTACGATTGCCAAAGACGTAATGCCAAAATATGTTGACGCTTTCGGATTTATCGTGATGCGTGTTGGTGGTTCGGTGGTATTATTTTGGTTGATTTCATTTTTTGGTCCGAAGGAAAAAATCGCCAAAGAAGATTTTCCTCGAATTGTTGCCGCTGCATTCTTCGGAGTCGCTTTCAATATGCTAACTTTTTTCAAAGGATTGAGTTACACTTCACCCATTATGGGAGCCGTTTTAATGGTAACCACACCGATGATTGTCCTAGTTTTATCCGCATTCATCATGAAAGAACGGATGGAAAATCGAAAAGTTTTAGGAATCATTTTAGGCTTAGCAGGAACGATAACTTTAATTCTCTACGGAAAATCATTGGTAAACGCAACAAATGCAAGTTTAGGAAATTTATTGGTTTTCGTAAATGCGGTTTCCTACGGATTTTACCTCATCATCGTAAAGAAATTAATGGATAAATACAACGCCTTCACCTTCGTAAAATGGATATATACTTTTGGTTTCTTGATGGTATTACCTTTCGGTTGGGGCGAATTTCATGCGATAGATTTTGCTAATTTACCAACCGATACTATCTGGAAAATTGGTTTTGTAGTCGTGTTTTCAACTTTCTTAACCTATTTGCTAAATTTAGTTTCCATGCGCGAACTAAAACCCACAACTGTAGCGGTTTTCATCTATTTACAACCACTTTTTGCTACTATTTTTGCGGTAAGTTTAGGAAAAGACGATTTGAGTTTGGTGAAATTAATTTCGGCAGTCTTGATATTTGTCGGAGTTTATTTAGTTACTCAAAAGAAATCTGCTTCCTAATCAGAATTCCATTACTGAACACTAAAAACTGAACACTGAACACTTTTTCTTATCTTTGAAGACATTTTTATAACAATATGATACAATCCATGACGGGTTTTGGGAAAGCTTCTTTGCAATTACCAACCAAAAAAATTACCGTAGAAATCAAATCGCTAAACAGTAAAGGT
This sequence comes from Flavobacterium sp., assembly GCA_003497625.1. Classification (GTDB taxonomy): domain Bacteria; phylum Bacteroidota; class Bacteroidia; order Flavobacteriales; family Flavobacteriaceae; genus Flavobacterium. The sequence goes on from DNNO01000021.1 coordinate 86,873, forward strand.
TTAGACTTAAATACACGTATGCCATCTGTTTTTCGTGAAATGGAACTGGGTTTACGCAATCAAATTTCGCAACGTTTAGAGCGTGGAAAAGTAGATTTTTCACTTTATGTGGAAGTTACTGGCGAAGAAACGACTTCAAAAATCAATGTGCCAATTATAAAAGGGTATATCAACCAAATGAAAGCCGTTATTCCAACAGCAGATGAAACGGAATTGATGAAAATGGCTGTTCGTATGCCCGATGCTTTAAAAACCGAGCGCGATGAAATCGATGAAAACGAATGGAAACAAATCCAAACCGTGATTGATGAAGCCTTGGAAAACATCGCTAATTTTAGAAAAGATGAAGGTGCTTCTTTAGAAAAAGAATTCCAATTGCGTATCGGAAATATCAATAATTTAATGAACGAAGCGGTTTCTTACGATGCTGAACGAGTTGAAACCGTAAAAACTCGTTTAAGAACTGCTTTAGATGAATTAAAAGTAAATGTTGATGAAAATCGTTTCGAACAAGAATTGATTTTTTATCTAGAAAAATACGATATTACCGAAGAAAAAGTCCGTTTGGGCAACCATTTGAACTATTTCTTAGAAACTTTAAATGGAACGGAAGCTAACGGAAGAAAATTAGGTTTCATCACACAAGAAATGGGAAGAGAAATCAACACCATGGGTTCGAAATCCAACCATACCGAAATGCAAAAATTGGTGGTAATGATGAAAGATGAATTGGAAAAAATCAAAGAACAGGTATTAAACGTTCTGTAATCGGATTAAAATGGGAATTCTTTTATTGTTTTATTATATTGTACTTTTTGTAATTATAGGATTATCTATTTTGCAAGTTTTCAAATTGAGAAAAGAAATCAATTTTAATAATACAATATTTTACAGCATTTTAGTATCAATACTTTTTTTATTCATTACTAATTTAAAATATGCAAATTCAAAGGAAGTTTATGCTTTCGAACCTTTTTTTCTGATTCCATTTATCACAATAGTTATTCCTTTTTGTTTGGGAGCTATTCTAAATGTTTTTAAAAAAGAAAAATTAAAAATCATTTCTAATTCATTAATATTTAGTGTTTTAATTTCAATTATAATAATGATAATTTTTAATGAATATTTAGATGTAATTGAAAGGTTTAACTTGAAAATTTATTATTAAACAACAACACAATGACCAAAGGAAAATTATTAGTATTCTCTGCGCCATCAGGTTCAGGAAAAACCACTATAGTAAGACATTTATTAGCCCAACCCGATTTGAATTTAGAATTTTCGATTTCGTGTACTACTCGCGAACCTCGTGGCGAAGAAGTTCATGGGAAGGATTATTATTTCATTTCTTGGGACGAATTCAAAAAGCATATTAAAGCGGAAGATTTTGTAGAATGGGAAGAAGTGTACACAGATAATTTCTACGGCACTTTAAAAGCCGAAGTAGAACGAATATGGGCTTTAGGAAAACACGTGATTTTTGATATTGACGTTGCGGGCGGATTACGTATTAAAAGCAAATTTCCGAACGAAACCTTAGCTGTTTTTGTAAAACCTCCAAGTGTCGACGAATTAAAACGTCGCCTAAAACAACGTTCTACAGAAAGTGAAGACAAAATCAACATGCGTATTGCAAAAGCATCCGTAGAATTAGCAACCGCGCCACAATTTGACACCATCATCAAAAATTATGATTTAGATGTAGCCAAAGAAGATGCATATAAACTTGTGAAAGATTTTATTAGTAAATAGTAAAAAATGAAAATCGGATTGTATTTCGGAACGTTTAATCCCATTCATATTGGACATTTAATTATTGCCAATCACATGGCGGAGCATTCTGATTTGGATCAAATTTGGATGGTGGTTACGCCACACAATCCGCACAAGCAGAAAAGTTCGTTGTTAGATGATTACCATCGCTTGCACATGGTACATTTGGCAACCGAAGATTTTCCGAAAATCCAACCTTCGGATATCGAATTCAAATTACCACAACCGAATTACACGGTAAATACCTTAGCGCATTTACAAGAAAAATTTCCAAAACATGAGTTTTCCTTAATCATGGGAGAAGACAATTTGAACTCACTTCACAAATGGAAAAACTACGAAATCATTTTGCAAAACCACGATATTTATGTCTATCCGCGATTAAATTCAGGTGAGATTGATGAGCAATTTGTCAATCATTGTAAAATTCATAGAATTGGCGCGCCTGTAATTGAATTGTCTTCAACTTTCATTCGTGAAAGCATTAAAAAAGGTAAAAATGTAGTTCCGATGTTACCGAATAAAGTTTGGGAATATGTGGAGCATAATATGTTTTATAAGAAATAGATTAACATTCCTTTACCATTCGTTCCCAATACCATTGCGTAACTTTGTATTTTAAAAAAATAAAATGTTATGCTAAACTTCGAATTATACAATCCTGTAAATTATGTCTTTGGAAAAGGACAAATTGAAAAATTAACTGATTTAGTACCTTCAAATACCAAAATTCTGCTGGCTTATGGTGGCGGAAGTATCTTTAAAAATGGTGTTTATGACCAAGTGAAAGCCGCTTTACCTAATCACGATATAGTGGAATTTGGTGGCATCGAACCGAATCCTCGTTTTGAAACCTTGATGAAAGCGGTTGAGGTTATTTGTGCTGAAAAAATTGGTTTCATCTTAGCTGTTGGTGGTGGAAGTGTGATTGATGGTGTGAAATTTATTTCGGCAGCCGTTAATTTTGAAGGTGATGAAGCGGATATTTTGAAAAAACGTATTTTATTCAAAGATGTTGCTAAAGTTATTCCTTTTGGAACGGTTTTAACTTTACCCGCAACAGGTTCGGAAATGAATTCAGGCGCTGTGGTTACAATTGAAGCTACGCAAGAGAAATTAACCTTAGGCGGAAGCGCTTTGTTTCCAGTATTCTCCATTGTAGATCCAACAGTCATTACTTCGTTACCAAAAAGACAATTGCAAAACGGTGTTGTGGATGCTTTCACTCACGTTATGGAGCAATATTTAACTTATACACACGATGCTTTATTACAAGACCGAATTTCAGAAAGTATTTTACAAACGCTTATCGAAATTGGTCCAGATGTAGTGGAAAATCCGAGTGATTATAAATTGGCTTCTAACTTTGTTTGGAGTGCCACCATGGCGTTGAATGGATTAATTCAAAAAGGTGTTCCTTCGGATTGGGCAACGCACATGATTGGTCACGAATTAACCGCTTTATACGAAATTGATCATGCGAGAACGTTGGCAATCATTGGCCCAAACTTATACCGCGTCATGTTCGATACAAAAAAAGACAAATTAGCACAATACGGCCAACGCGTTTGGAATATTCAAGGTAATTCAACTGAAGAAATTGCTGAAAAAGCCATAGAAAAAACGGTTGAGTTCTTCCACAAAATGGGCATGAAAACCAAATTATCCGAAAACACAGAAAATTACGAAAAAACTGCTGATTTCATTGCTAATCGATTTGAAGAAAGAGGTTGGAAAGTGTTAGGCGAAAAACAAAATATAACCATCGAAAAGGTGAAAGCAATCGTAGAAATGAGTTATTAAAATCGCTTCACGCAAACGTTTTTTGTAAATCCTTTTAAAATGATTATTTTTGATTTTCTAAATCGAAACACATAATGGAAAAAAAGCCAAAATTTGCAGTCATTGGAGGAGGAAGTTGGGCTACTGCAATTGCGAAAATGCTTTGTGAAAATCAAGACGAAATTGCTTGGTACATGCGAAGTACTTATGCTATTGAGCATTTAAAACATCAAAAACACAACCCGAATTATTTGAGTTCAGTTGCGTTTGATACTAATAAATTAAAACTTACAAACGACATCAACGAAGCGGTTGCTTATGCTGATTATGTGATTTTTGTAGTTCCTTCTGCTTTTTTAAGCAAAGAATTAGAAAGTTTAACCGAGAGTTTGGAAGGAAAAATCATTTTCTCAGCCATCAAAGGAATTGTTCCAGAATCGAGTTTGATTGTGGGTGAACATTTTCATACCAAATACGATATTCCTTTTGATAACATTGGAGTTATTACGGGTCCATGTCATGCGGAAGAAGTGGCTATGGAACGTTTATCATACTTAACCATTGCTTGTAGTGACAGGAAAAAAGCCAAATATGTGGCTAAAAATCTGAGTTCACATTACATCAAAGCAAAAACTACGGATGATATCATTGGAACAGAATATGCGGCCGTTTTGAAAAATATTTATGCTATTGCGGCCGGAATTGCTCATGGTTTAGGCTATGGCGATAACTTCCAAGCGGTATTAATGAGTAACGGAATTCGCGAAATGAAGAAATTCATTCGTAAAGTGCATAAAATGAAACGAAATATCAATAATTCGGCTTATTTAGGTGATTTATTGGTAACCGGATATTCGGTATTTTCTCGAAATAGAATGTTTGGAAACATGATTGGAAAAGGCTACACCGTAAAATCAGCACAAATGGAAATGAGTATGGTTGCCGAAGGATATTACGCTGTAAAAAGTGCCTACAAATTAAACAAAGAATACGGAGCTGATACTCCAATTATCGATGCCGTTTACGAAATTTTATACGAAAACAAGGATGCAAAAACTGTTTTTAAAGAACTAACAGATAAATTAAATTAATACATGCTATCATTAAAAACAGGTTCAATCGATCATTTAATTGATCATCCTGGTATTATTACAGCTTTTACAATTACCATCATTGCGATGTTGGTTTTAGATTTAGGAGTTTTAAACAAAAAAGGTCACGTAGTTTCGAATAGAGAAGCGGCTATTTGGTCGGTGATTTGGATTTCTTTAGCCATGGGATTCAGTGGTATTATTTATCACTACATGGGAGCCGAAAAATTCATGCAATTTCAAGGAGCGTATTGGATAGAAAAAGCACTTTCTGTAGATAATTTATTTGTATTTATCTTGGTTTTTGGCTATTTCAATGTAGCAAAAGAAGCCCAACATAAAGTCTTATTTTGGGGTGTAATTGGAGCTTTGGTATTTAGAGCTATCTTTATTTTTACTGGAGTTTGGTTATTGAACTACACGTATTTACCTGAAATGGAGCTTTTTGGTCAAGTGGTAAAAATCAATTATTTGCTAACTATTTTCGGAATTATTCTAATTGTTGCGGGAATCAAATCAGGTTTTAGTAATGAAGAAGATGAAGGAAGTAAAGATTTTAGCAAAAGTGCCGGATCTAAATTTGTACACAAGTTTTTTAAAGTAAGTCCAAATTTTGATGGCGATAAATTCTTCACCATTCAAAACGGAATCAAAATGGCAACGCCTTTGTTTGTGGTGGTTGCAATTGTTGAATTTACCGATTTATTGTTTGCTGTGGATAGTATTCCAGCAATTTTCGCTATCGCACCAGACGATCCATTTATTTTATACACGTCTAATATTTTTGCGATTTTAGGATTACGTTCGTTGTATTTCTTGTTGGCAAACTTCATGTACATGTTCAGTAAATTGAAATACGGATTAGCGTTTATCTTAGCCTTTATTGGTGTGAAAATGATTGTAGCGCCGTTTTATCACATCGAAACTTCTTATTCTTTAATGGTGGTAGGAAGTGTATTAATCTTGTCTGTAATCGCTTCTTTGTTGTTTCCTGATAAGGATTAATTTTAAAACATATATCAAATAAAAAAGGTTGTCTTCACGGACAACCTTTTTTATTAGTAATCGTTACTTTATCGTAATCTCATCTACAAAAATAAACGCATCGCCACCAGCACCTTGATGCCATTCTGGTAATTTACCGAAGTTTTTAGCGACTACTTTTACGTAACGTACTTTTTTGCCTTTGGCTTCGTTTGATGTGAAATTTAGAATCGTATTTTCTTCTAATTTAGGGTCTAACGTATTGTTTACCGAACCGAAAAACGTGAAATTAACATTATCATCAGAAATATAATAATCGACTTTCGTTGGCATTAAAATCCACGAACGTTGGTCTTGTAAAAAACGTGACGAAATTTCATTAATATTTTTCACTTCTTTTAAATCGACCACCGCTTCAAAATCCTGACTTTGGTAGCCTTGCCAATCGCCTTTTCTCCAGTTCTCTGTTCCTAAAACACCATCTAACAAACCTTCTGGACCACCAGCATGATACTGCGGATTATAAACTGATTTTATATTGATGCTGTAGTTATTTGGTTTTTTGAAGAAGGTTGCTGAAATGGTACTGCTTTGACCTTCATTATTTTGACAACTAAACTCAATAGTTGAAGTTTCTGAAATTTCAAACGGACCTTGATATATAGTAACATCCTTTGCACTTTTTGCATCTATTTTAGTAACATCTAAATAATAAATGATATCCTTTGGATTTTGAGACTTAATTTCGATTTTCAATTTATCTTTAAAGGCTTTGCTTTCTGCTAGAATTACAGGAGCTGGGATTATTTTTTTGTAGTTCATCATAGGCAACACATCAGTTGTTTCTAATCCCAAATATTTTAAATTCGAATCAGATTGTTTAACTATAACTGATTTTCCATTTTCAAAATTCAATTTTATGTTTTCAAAATAAGGTTGAGTAGTGCTCCAAGAAGCCTCAAGTTTTCCTGGAGTCACAGAATAAATCCCCATCGAACTCAACACATACCAAGCACTCATTTGACCGCAATCTTCGTTTCCGATTAAACCATCTGGTGTATTGGTGTAAAAATTATCTAAAATATACTTGACTTTTTCATTTGTTTTTTCTGGTTTTCCCACATAATTGTACAAATACGCCATGTGGTGACTTGGTTCGTTTCCGTGTGCATATTGCCCTATTAATCCCGTAACATCAACTTGTTCTCTTCCCGTCGTTTTGCTTTCGCTGTTGAACATTTCGTCTAATTTGGCTTCAAATTTTTCCTTTCCTCCATAAGCCTGAATCATACCTTCAATATCTTGTGGTACGAAAAACGAGTATTGCCACGAATTGCCTTCGGTGAAATTATTATTGACTTCTCTTGGATCGAAAGGTTTGTCCCAACCACCATTTTTCTTTGGACGCATGAAACCGGTTTCCCAATCGAAAATGTTTTTCCAATTTTGAGAACGTTTCATGAAATATTGGTAATCTTCTTGCTTGTTTAAAATTTGCGCCATTTGGGCAATACACCAATCATCATAAGCATATTCTAAGGTTTTGGAAACACTTTCGTGTTCGTCGTCAATCGAAATAAAACCATTTTTCTTGTAGGCATCTAAACCTAAAACATCGCGCATAGCCGAAGCTTTACTGGCTTCAAAGGCTTTTTGATAATCAAAACCAGTAATTCCTTTTGCCATCGCATCTGCAATTACAGAAACTGAATGATAGCCAATCATACAATCGGTTTCATTGGAAGCTAATTCCCAAACCGGTAATCTGCCGCCTTGCTCGTATTGTTTGATGAAAGTATTGATATAATCGGCAGTTCGTTTTTTATCAATCAAAGTGTACAACGGATGAGCGCCTCTAAACGTGTCCCACAACGAAAAAACCGTATAATAATCAAATCCTTCGGCAACATGAATTTGGTTATCTCTACCGCGGTATTTTCCATCTAAATCTTGTGCAATATTTGGTTGCATCATGGTATGATATAAAGCCGTGTAGAAAATCGCTAATTTGTCTTTATCGTTAGAAGTAACTTCAATTTTTGATAATTCTTTGTTCCAAAGTGCAATAGCATCTTTGTGCGTTTTATCAAAATCCCAATGTTTGATTTCGGAACTGTTTAATTTAGCACCTTCATAACTGGTTGGCGAAAGCGATACTTTTACAAGGATTTTTTCACCTTTTTTGACTTGTTTGGAGAAACTCATAGCTAGTTTTGACCCAGAATATTCTTTTCTATTACTTACTGAATCGGATATAAATTTGTTGAAGTTCATCGGTTTGTTAAACTCAATTCGAGCATAAACATATTGATTTCTAGCCCAAGCTTCGCTTCTTCTTAAAACTTCAATGGTTTTATCATCTATTACTCGAATTCTCCCTTCCAAAAGCTTATCGCGATGGTTTAAATCTAAAATAATATTGGCTTGACCGTCTTTATTAAACGTATATTCATGAAAACCAACACGTGTTGAAGTGGTTAAACGCACATCGATATTGTGTTTGTCTAATTTCACGGAGTAAAATCCAGCGGAAGCTTTTTCATTCGCATGCGAAAAAGTAGAAGAATACACTTTATTATCAAACGAAGGTTCGCCCATAGTTGGCATCAACATGATATCTCCATAATCCGAAACACCGGTTCCATTCAAATGCGTGTGCGAAAATCCGTAAATCAAATTATCGGAATAATGATACCCGCCACAGCCATCCCAACTGCCATCGATTCTGGTATCAGGAGAAAGTTGGACCATTCCATAAGGCACGGTTGCGCCAGGAAATGTATGTCCGTGACCGCCTGTTCCAATAAATGGGTTGACGTGTTTGGCGAAATCTTGTGCTTGGGTAAACGTAGTAGTTAAAAAGGCTAAAGCAATAAGAAATGGTTTCATGTTGTGTTGTTGAAAAAATTTCTTAAAGGTAAAAATATTTTCTTTTTTAACGAATGATAACTCAGATTTACACAACTTTTAAAAATAAATTATTTTTATTGGTTTCCTTTTTCACCAGAATTAATCATTTTTATAGCTGCCTTGGCTATTGAATTATTTGGAAATTCAGTAAGCAATCTTTCGTAATATTCTTTAGCATTTTTCCCATCTCCAATTTGACTATAACCAAAGGCAATATTATTTAAAGCCATTTCTTTATACCCCATTTTTGAAGAACTCAACAATAGTAAATAGCGATATTTATCCAAATACTCATTTTGGTCGAAAAAATTATAGCTTTTTTGAAATGAATCAATTCCTTCTAAAAACCGATTTTCTTTATACAAAGACAATCCTTTTCTATGACTTTTAGGAATAAAACTTCTCAAAATATAACTAATTGACAAATAAGTTATGGCTCCAAATAAAACAGCATTTTTAGGAGAAATTTGATGAAATACAAGCAATAATAATCCCATAAATAAAAATTGTGGGATTACCGATATCCAAGCTGTTTGTCTAATTGTTGGTATTTCAGAAGCCATATTTAAAATCTAATTCGCGAAAACGCCTCTTTTGTTGATGATTGGTAAATCTGCAGTGGCTTTTTCGTTGATGGAATTGGTTCTAAAAACGAAGGTTTTATCGAATAATTGTCCGTTAGAGAAATACGACAACATGAATTCGTTGTTCAATTGTAAGACGTTGTTTTCTAATAATTCAACTTTAACGGCGGTTCTTGGTTCAACTTTTGCAAACGCATGACGGAATGTTCCTGTTTTGCGTTCTTCGCCATTGATTAAACCATAAGCGCGTGAAACTACCATAGCCATTTCCAACAAATTATCGGTGTCGTTTACTAAGTAAGCGTACCAAGAATTTTCCATAAAATCGTCGTTCCATTCTTGAAAAGCTACAATGTGAACGCCTTCTACTTTTGGGATGATAATGTCTTTTTTCATATTTTGAAGAATCCTGACAGGTTTTCGAAACCTGTCAGGATTTTAAATTATATACTCGATTTGAATTGCTCTAAGAAACGAACGTCATTTTCGTAAAACATACGGATATCACCAATTTGGTACAACAACATTGCAATACGCTCAACTCCCATTCCGAAAGCGAAACCTGTGTGTTCGTCTGGATTGATACCGCAGTTTTTCAATACGTTTGGATCAACCATTCCGCAACCACCAATTTCTAACCAACCGGTTCCTTTGGTAATTCTGTAATCGGTTTCGGTTTTTAATCCCCAATAGATATCGATTTCAGCACTTGGTTCTGTAAATGGAAAATACGACGGACGTAAACGGATTTTCGATTTTCCGAACATTTCTTTCGTGAAATACAATAACGTCTGTTTTAAATCGGCAAAGGAAACGTCTTTGTCAATATACAATCCTTCCACTTGATGGAAAATACAGTGTGAACGCGAAGAAACAGCCTCGTTACGGAACACTCTTCCTGGAGAAATCGTACGAATTGGCGGTTTATTGTTTTCCATATAACGCACTTGCACTGATGAAGTGTGCGTACGCAATAAAACATCAGGATTGGTTTGAATAAAAAACGTATCCTGCATATCTCTTGCCGGATGATATTCTGGTAAGTTTAATGCGGTAAAATTGTGCCAATCGTCTTCGATTTCTGGACCTTCGGACACGTTGAAACCAATGGTTGAAAAAATATCAATCATTTGATTTTTTACAATAGAAATTGGATGGCGCGAACCAATGTTCATCGCTTCTCCCGGACGCGTAGTATCGCCATAAATTCCTTTTGCTTCTTCTTTATTTTCTAAAGCATCTTGAATGGATTTTACCTTTTCTTCCGCCGAAGTTTTCAATTCGTTGATTACTTGACCAAATTCTTTCTTTTGTTCGTTTGGAACATTTTTGAATTCGGCAAAAAAGTCTTTCAACAAGCCTTTACTTCCTAAATATTTAATTCGGAAGGCTTCTAATTGTTCTTTATTATCGGTTTGAAAAGATTTTACTTCTTCAATATGGGCTTTAATCGTTTCTGTCATCGCTCGTTTTGTAAAATGCAAATTTATGGATTTTTTTTGAGAGACAAGTCAATGACTTGTCTGTACTATAAATTAATTAGTCAATTAATTCTTTCTCTAAAAAGTAGCTTACAATTGCTTCTTTCATTAGTACAGCTTGCTCGCCTGCTTTTAGTGGTGGCAATTCTTCTTTTACTTTATAATGAGGCCAACCTTCGTTATCAAAATACTCAAATTCGTAGTAGCCATAAGGTTCTAATAAACGACAAATGGCGATATGCATTAGGTTTACTTTTTCGTCTTTTTTGAAAGTAGCATGAATTTTCCCCAATTCTTGTACACCGATTAAGTAGATAATTCCTTCTAAATCAAGGTCTTCTCCGCCTGAAAATTTTTCTGATAATATATTGACAACGCTTTCCCAACGTTGTTTTAATTGTTCGTCTCTTGACATTTTTTATAGATGAAAGAAAAAAGAGAAAAGAAAAAAGACTATTCCCAACTTTCTATATTAGTTTTGCAAAGATAATCGATGGTTTTGTTTTTTACACATTCTATCGTCTTTGTTCTTTATTCTTTCATCTATTTTCTTTTTGCATGAGTTTTATTGATATTGTTTTTGCGGTTTTATTAGGTTTTGCGGTTTATAAAGGATTGAAAAACGGACTTTTTGTGGAAGTCGCTTCTCTATTAGCCTTGGTTGCTGGAATTTATTTAGCGATTAAATTTTCGAGTTTAGTAGGTGCGATTTTTACCGGAGTTGTCCCAAGTTGGAATCCGAAATATATTGAAATAACCGCTTTTATCGTCACGTTTTTGTTAGTGGTGATTGGCATACACTTGAGTGCAAAAATTTTAACCAAGTTAGCTGATTTTGCTTTTTTAGGTTGGATTAACAAAATTGCTGGAGTGATTTTTAGCTTATTGAAAACGATTTTAGCGTTGAGTGTAGTGCTTTTTATTTTTGAGAAAATCAACATCAACAATATGCTACTTTCAAAAGAAACACAAGAGAATTCGATATTTTATAACCCAATTCAGAATATCTCAAAAGCTATTTATCCAACGATTGAAGGGTGGTATGATAGTTTGAAGTCGGAAGTTGGGAGTGAATAAAGCTTCGACAAGCTCAGCCTGACAAATCTTATTTCTGAATACTTTCAACTGAACACTGAACACTATTTTTTCACTTCCTTAATCGCTTCTTTGTCAATCCACGCTTTGGTTTTGTCGGTTAGTTCTACTTGTTTCCAGTTGCCTAATTCTTCTAAAACGAAAACTTTTGTGCCTTCGTGAAGCGTTACTACATCTTCAGAACTGTTTTTAGGTTCGGCTTTCAAAGTTGTTGATTCTTCAAAAACAATGGCTGGATTGTAATTCGCATCAAACTTTTTTTGTAAAAATGCTGAGAATACGGTTACGCTAATTCCGATTAAAAACAACAGAAACAAACTGAAAAAAGTTCGTTTTAGCAACACCGTATTTCCGAAATAATAGCCTAAAAACGAAAGTAAACTTAGGAAAGCGATAAAAACGGCAATCCAAGCCCAAGTATCGTAATGAAGTTTGGACGTAAACTCTTTCACCATTTTCTTAAAACCTACTTCTGGAAGGATTTTAATGTCATCTATTGCCGTTTTTTGTGCAAAAGACAAGTTGGTTTGAATAGCTTCGTCATCTGGATTTAAAAGCAATGCTTTTTCGTAATTGTAAATCGATGGCGCTACTTTTCCTAATTTATAATAGCAATTGGCAATATTAAAATACAAATCGGCCGATTCGTTTCCTTGGTTTGCGATGCTTTCGAAAGATTGAACCGCTTGTTCGTAATCGCCTTTGTTATATAAATCGTTTGCTTTTTTGAAGGCAGCATCGATGGATTCACTTGCATTGGCAAATGAAATTAAAAACAAAAGGAATAGTATAATTTGCTTTTTCATTATTTCAATTGTTTTTCAAGTTCTGAAATTCGTTCCACAGCTCGTTCAAAATCATTTGTCATAGCAATATCAGTTGCTGGTGCATATCTTGCAAATTCGCAATCGTTCATTAATTCCATGAATTGAGAAATACTTTGTTCAGAAGCGTTTCTTTGTTGTAACAATTCGATGATATTGTCTTTACTCATTTCAACCGTTTCGATGTGTAATTTGGCTTTCAAGAAATTGTGTAATGCTTTTTCCATTGCCATATAGAACGGAACTTTATCACCCATTTGTTTTTTGGCTTCCGACAAATATTTCTTCACTAATCGGTTATTATTTCTAACTCGGTTTCCTACAACATCGGCATCTTTTGCTTCTTTTTGTTTTCTGGCAATCATCACAATTGGAATCAATAATAATGGTGCAAACAATAAACTATAAAATAATCCCGAACCTAAGAAATCTTCTCTAGAAGCAGAAACAAATTCCGTTTTCAGCTTATTGAATTGGAATACTTCTTTTTTCTGAATGGCTTGTTTATTTGCACTTGGAGTATTGGCTACAAACGTTGCATCACCTTCCGCTACATCAATAGTGATTTCTTTTGAAGCTATAGTTTTGTATGATTTACTTGCCAAATCGTAGTACGAAAACTCCATTGGTTTAATCGTATATTTTCCTTTAAATTGTGGAATTATCGTGTATTTGTCCGAAATTTTTCCGGTCATACCCGTAACTGGAGTTTGAACATTTTCGGTATGAGCTGGTTCGTACATTTCTAAAGCACTTGGAACCACAGGCTTTGGTAAGGTAAACAATTTTAAATTTCCTTTACCTGAAACACTCACTTCTAAATCTAAAGATTCGCCCGCTTTTAAGGACGTTTTTGATGGTTTTACTACAAAATCAAATTTTCCAACGGCACCTGTAAATCCTTCTGGTTTTCCATTTTCGGGAAGTGGTTTTACGTTTATGGTTTGCGTTCCTGTTGAAAGTGATTTTTGAATTACACGCATTTCGTATTCGCCAAACCAATCGCGACGGCCTGTTGGCACCTCAGCATCTAAATCAATTTTGAATGGTTCTATAGTTTTGGCGCCTGCTTCTAATGGATATAAAATTACTTTGCGAAGCACCACCATACTGTAATCTTTTCCGTTGTACTTTCCACGTTCTGCACGCAGTTGTTTCATGTCGATGTACTGACTCCAGAAATCATTATACTTTGGTGCTTTGAAATTTCTGAAATTCCCAACGGTTGATCTTGGTTCGAAATACAATTTATAAATGACGGTAACAGGTTCGTTTACATACGGATTCTTAGTTGACATTTCGGCTACCAAATGAATTCCTTCTCCATAATTCACATTTGTTGGTTGTTGGCCTGGATAGGTTGGCATTTGGATAGGATCTGTAATCGTAATTTTTATGGGTGCCGATTTATAAATAGTTTCATCAAATTCAATTGAAGCAGCACCAATGGTAAAAGTTCCTTTTTTTGTGGGTGTTAAATAGTAAATGACCTGAGTAGAAATTTCTCTTTTCTGGTTCACCCTACCATTTACAATCGTAATCGAAGTTTGATTTCCTTTGTTAATGAATGGTCCTTCGGCTTTAAATCCAGGAAACTTTGGTGGTACAAAATTATCTCCTTCGTTATTGATAGAAAACACCAATTGAATTCGCTCATTTAAACCATAAGAACTTCGCTCTGTTTGCGCTTCAAATTTTACTTGAGCGGAAACAGAATTATAAAAAAACGATAAGAATAAAACTAAAAGTATCTTTTTCATGAATTACCAATCTTTTTCATTTGAAACCGGACGTGCTTTTACTTTCTTCGCATTCACTTTGTCCTGCACTTTCTTCTCTGCATTATTAACCGCGTCTAAAATATTATCGATGCGTTGTTTATCGGCACCACTTGGTTTTGGATTTTCGTTTTTATCTTCTTTTTTCTCTCCGTCTCCTTTACCTTGTTGGTTATCGCCTTGTTTATCTTTGTTATTCTGATTGTCCTTATCAGAATCTTTTTTGTCGTTTCTTTTGTCGTTTTTACCGTCTTTATCTTTTGGCTTTGGTTTGTTATCTTGACCGCCGCCACCTTTATTATCTTTTTTATTGTCTTTTGGAGGTGGATTGTCTTTATTTTTTCTTTTTGCTAAAGCATAATTGTAACGTGTTTCTTCATCATTTGGATTGTTTCGAAGTGCGTTTTTATAGGCATCTGCCGCTAATTCATATTTCTTTTCTAGCATGAAAGTGTTTCCCAAATTATGATAAATTCGGTGTTTTTCTGTTTTCGTTTTAGCAACTTCTAATGCTTGAATGTATTTGATTTGTGCTTCACCTTGTTGATTTTGTCGGTAAATGCTATTTCCTAAATTATAACCCGCAACGGCTTTTTTTGGCGATTTTTTCGATTCCGTTACCCGATAATCAGCTTCGGCATCCACGTATTTTTTTTCGGTAAACGATTGATTTCCGTTGTATAGATTTTTATCTTTTTCTTGACTGAAAAGCACGAAGCAATTCAATAATGTTACTATGTAAACTATCTTACGCATGTTTCTTTTCATTAAATAAGTTCAACTTTTGCACCCATGCTGTTTTTTTCTCCAAAAGGAAAATATCTACCACTAATAACAAAAACCCTAACGCTAAAAACCACTGATATTGCGATTCAAAATCGGCTATTTGTTGCGATTCAAATTCTGATTTTTCTATTTTATCTAACGATTTCTTTAATTCTTCTACCACTTCTTTTGTTGATGTACCAACAATATATTTCGATTTGGTTTTATCGGCAATATTTTTTAAAACTTCAGGATATAATTTTGTTGTAACCGTTTTTCCTTCTTGGTCTTTTTTATAAGAAGCGATGTTTCCCTTATTATCTCGTAATGGAATTGGACCTCCTTTTTCAGTTCCTACTCCAATAGTCAAAATACGAACGCCTTTCTCTTTTGCCATTTCGATAGCATCTTCTGCGCCTTCTCCATGGTCTTCTCCGTCGGAAATCAAGATAATTAACTTGCTAGTATCTTTCACATCAAAGAAATCAACCGCTAATTGAATGGCATCATTAAAAGCAGTTCCTTGCGAAGAAACCATGTTGGTATTCATGCTTTGCAAATACATTTTAGCAATGCTATAATCGGTCGTCATTGGTAAAACTGGGTAAGCGCTTCCGGCATAACCTACAATTCCCACACGGTCATTTCCTAATTGGTTGATGATTTGCGAAACAATTTGCTTGGTTTTTTCTAATCGGTTTGGTGCTACGTCTTCAGCTAGCATACTTTTTGAAATATCGACCGCAAACACAATATCAATTCCTTGACGTTTTACCGTTTCCATTTTAGTTCCCATTTTTGGGTTTACCAAAGCAATAATAATGCAAGCCAATGCCAACAACAAAACACCTAATTTTAAAGCGGGCTTAAACCTAGATTTCTCAGGTGCTAATTGGTTAAACAATTCCAAATCGGCAAAAACAGCCTGTCTTTTTCTTTTCCAAAACAAATTGAATAGAAAAAGTGCCACTATTATGGGTAATAGCGCTAACAAATAAAAATATATTGGACTTTCTAATTCAAACATTGTTTTTCTTTCTAAACGATTCCTCTAAAAACTGAATTTCTCAACAACACCTCAACACCTAACAACACAAAAGCAATTAAAACGAAAGGTTTGTATTTCTCATCGTAATTGTAGAATTTTTTCTCTTGAATTTCTGTAGTTTCTAACTTATTAATTTCGTTATAAATAGCTTGTAATTTTTTATTTGATGTAGCTCTAAAATATTTTGCATCGGTTGCTTTTGCAATTTCTTTCATCAGTTTTTCATCAATTTCTACTGGCATCATTCTGAAAACTAATTTTCCATTGGCGTCTTTTGCTACAGGAAACATGGCTTGACCGTTTGTTCCAATTCCGATAGTATATACTTTTATACCGTATTCTTTTGCGATTTCAGAAGCGGTTCTTGGGTCGATAGTTCCTGAGTTGTTCACACCATCCGTCAATAAAATGATGATTCTGCTTTTAGCCTTACTGTCTTTAATTCGGTTAATAGCCGTAGCTAAACCAACACCAATTCCGGTTCCATCTGCAATAATGGAATCATCGTATTCGATGGTTTTTAACGATTGCAAAATGATGGTTTTATCTGAAGTTACAGGAGTTCTCGTATAACTTTCACCCGCATAAACGACCAAACCAATTCTATCGTTAATTCTATCTTGCACAAACGTTGAAGCTACTTTTTTCAATGCTTCTAGACGATTTGGTTTTAAATCATTGGCCAACATACTACTCGAAACGTCAATTGCCATTACAATATCAATTCCTTTTGTGGTTTTCGATTTTGAAGTTACGTCAACGCTTCTTGGTCTTGCTAATGCGATAATAATTGAACTTAAGGCTAAAATTCGCAACACATATAAAAACGGTTTTGCTTTAGCCAAGAAAGTTCTGTTCTGCTTGAATGGTTCCAACGAACTCATTTTTACCGTTGCCGAAAGTTGGTTTCTTTTATAAAACAACCAACCTATTGCTAGTGGTAAAACCAAAAACAACCATAAGAATTCCGGATTTAAAAAGGTTACTTTTCCCATTATTTCTTGGCTTTTCTTAGTTCGATTGAATTCTGAATTTTCTCAATAATCTGCTTCGCGTGTTCGTCTTCTTCTTTATAAATTAAGAAAAACTCTTGAGCACCTCCAGGCTGAGATAATACCATGATTTCGTATTCCATTTTCACATCTTCTTCTCTCATTGGGTCAAAAGCGGTAAATGTTCCGTAAGCTTTTTTACCCGAAAGTCCTTTTACGTTTTCGAATTCGCCTGTTTTTACGATAATATTTTTAGCTCCAAACTTTTCTAATTCTTTCAAATCAACTTCAAGTGCTAAATCCAAATCCAGTCGAGTGGTATCTTTAAAAGCGGTTGTAATTAAGACAATAGAAAAATTATCGATGATACTTCCGTACATAAATCGACTGTTCGATTTTACATTTTCGGGAAGGTTATTCTGAATTTTCTCGTCGTTATTACGTTTTAAAACTTTTGGTGTTGAAATTACGATTGCAGGTTCGCCATATTCAGAAGTAATCCATTCTTTTTCCAATAATTCTTCAGTAGAATGCCCAATGTAATTGTCTTTAATAAAATCGAATCCAACTGTGTAAGCGAAAATTACAACAGATGCCACCAATAAAAACATCGAGATTCCAATTGACATCACTAAACGTTTGAACTTTTGTTTTTGCATTTCTTTCTTGCGAACTTCTTCTGCAAAAAGGATTGCCGCTTGATCTTCGGTTCTTGGTAAAGCTTTATCGATGATTAACAAAAACTTATCGATGATTTTTTTATCGGTTTCAATTTCAAACAACATCGGTTGCGATTTAGCAAATTTTACTAAATCCGAATTTTCTAAAACGCGACTGAATTTTTCCAAATCTTCACGATTTACAAACATTTTCTTGTCTTTAATCGCTTTTTTTAGTGATTCTATCAATTCACTCGAAGTACTTTCCATTGCTGGAATATGAACCGATTCTTCGATGTACGTTCTGGTGATATCAGTCATTTCAGAATAGTATTCTTTAACATCACCGCGTTGCACCAACTGTTTTTTATCTAAGTTTTGAAGATACGCAATCGCTTTTTCAATTGGCGAAGCGAAAAATTCTTCTTTTTGTTCTTTATCTTTTTGTAATCTTTTGATGATGAAGTACGATGCAAATCCAGAAGCGATAATCAATACCAATAAAATCAACAGTTTCCACCATTCGCTCATCGGTTTTTCTTCGGTGGCAATGATGTCTTTGATGTCGTACATTTGTTGTTTGGTCGTGTCAACTTTTACATCGTTTACCAAAATAGAAAGTGAATCGGTACGAAATTCCTTCTGATTGATTTTTACCAATAATTTCGGAATCACATAGCGTCCCGAATCAAATTGGGTTAACCCGTATTTTTTGATTAATTCGTATTCATTGTCGTTTTTTATGGTGTCAATTGGATAGGATTCTAATATTTCTAAAGCACCAAAAAACTTTCCAGCAGGAAAAACCACTTTATCTTTTGCGTTTACTTTTGCTTTGATGGTTAAATTGAATTGCGATCCAATTTTTATTTGAGTAGAATCAATAGAAGACGAGATTTGTTGGGAAAAACCCAAAAACCCGAACAATAAAGCAATATATAAGTAAATTTTCTTTTTCATTTTTCTTAATTACGCGCTTTAAAATAACCCAATAATTTGGTTACATAGCTTTCATCCACTCTCGAACTAATTGTTCCAGCTCCACATTTTGAAAAAATATCTTTGAAATAATTTACGTTTTCACGATAGTATTTTTCGTAATCCATTCGCACTTTTTTTGAAGTAGTATCAACCAAAAGTGTTTCTCCTGTTTCAGCATCAATCATATTTACAATTCCAATGTTTGGAATACTTTCTTCTCTTTGGTCAAAAACTCGAATTCCGGTTACATCATGACGTTTTGAAGCTATTTTTAGCGTGTGTTCATAATCTTTCACCATGAAATCGGAAATTAAAAACACGATAGCTTTCTTTTTCAAAACGCTCGATAAATATTTCAAAGCTTGCGATAAATCGGTTTTTTTGCTTTTCGATTCGAATTCGATTAACTCGCGAATGATACGTAAAACGTGCGATTTTCCTTTTTTAGGCGGAATAAACAATTCGATTTGATCCGAAAACAAAAGCAAACCAATTTTATCATTATTTTGAGTAGCCGAAAACGCTAATGTGGCAGCAATTTCGGTAACCATATCTCTTTTTAGTTGATTTTTTGTACCAAAACTCTCTGAACCTGAAATATCCACCAGTAACATCATGGTTAATTCACGTTCTTCTTCAAATACTTTTACGAAAGGTTCGTTGTAGCGTGCGGTTACATTCCAATCGATAGCTCTTACGTCATCACCGTATTGATATTGGCGCACTTCAGAAAACGTCATCCCGCGTCCTTTAAAAGACGTGTGATATTCTCCCGAAAAGATATGATCACTCAATCTTCGGGTTTTGATTTCAATTTTTCGAACTTTCTTTAGAATTTCTTTGGTATCCATACTTTTAGTGATAAGTGATAAGTGATAAGTGATAAGTTTAAAAGCGGTTGCTATTTACTATTCACTAATTACTATTCACTATTAAGGCACTTCAACTTCGTTAACAATTCTGCTAATAATGTCTTCTGTAGTTACATTTTCAGCTTCAGCTTCATATGTGATTCCGATTCTGTGACGTAATACATCGTACACGACAGCACGAACGTCTTCTGGAATTACGTAACCTCTACGTTTGATGAAAGCATAACATTTAGCAGCAGTTGCTAAGTTGATACTTCCACGAGGCGAAGCTCCAAAACTGATTAATGGTTTTAGACTTTCTAATTTATATTTTTCTGGATAACGCGTTGCGAAAATTAAATCTAAGATGTATTTCTCAATTTTCTCGTCCATATATACTTCACGAACGGCTTCTTGAGCTCTTAAAATTTGTTCAATAGAAACCACTTGGTTTACTTTTTCAAAAGCGCCTTTTAAATTTTGGCGAATTACCAAACGCTCGTCTTCCATTTTTGGATAATCGATAACGACTTTCAACATGAAACGGTCAACTTGTGCTTCTGGTAATGGATACGTTCCTTCTTGGTCAACAGGATTTTGTGTTGCCATTACCAAGAATGGTTTGTCTAACTTAAACGTTTCATCACCAATAGTAACTTGCTTTTCTTGCATCGCTTCTAACAAGGCAGATTGTACTTTTGCAGGAGCACGGTTGATCTCATCCGCTAATACGAAGTTGGCGAAAATAGGTCCTTTACGAATGGTAAAGTCGTTTTGTTTGATATTGTATATCATAGTTCCTACAACGTCTGCAGGTAACAAATCGGGTGTAAACTGGATTCTGCTAAACGAACCGTGAACGGCTTGTGAAAGCGTATTAATAGCTAAAGTTTTTGCCAATCCAGGAACTCCTTCTAGTAGAATATGTCCTTGTCCTAAAAGTCCAATTAACAATCGTTCTACCATTTGTTTTTGACCTACAATAACTTTGTTCATTTCCATTGTAAGCAAATCGATAAAAGCACTTTCTCTTTCAATTTTCTCGTTGATTGCTCTTATGTCTAAACTCGATGTATTTTCTTCCATTTTAAGGTTTAATTTGGTGGTGTGAAATTAACAACATTTTTTAACATTGCAAATTGTAATTTTTTTTAATTTTTAGTTGTTAATTAAGCGTTAAAATGTGATTAAAAAAGTGCTTTTTGTGAGTGTTTTATGATTCTATTTTATAATTTTAAGGAAATTTTAAAAAACAACATCTTATGTCAGTAAAATTATCCCCTATAATCGCTGGAACGATGAATTGGGGTATTTGGGATAAAAACCTAAGTACCACTGAAATGTCACACTTGATTAACATTTGTATTGAAAATAAAATTACCACGTTTGATCATGCCGATATATATGGCGGTTACACAACCGAAGCTGCTTTTGGACAAGCATTAACCGAAAGCAAAGTGGATAGAAAAAAAATTCAATTAATTACTAAATGTGGCATTGAACATATTTCAGAAAATCGTCCAAAAAATGCAGTAAAACATTACGATTATTCTGCAGCATATATCATTTGGTCAGTTGAAAATTCATTAAAAAATTTACAAACCGATTATTTAGACGCTTTACTTTTGCATCGACCAAGTCCATTAATGCAAGCTGATGAAATTGCCGAAGCGGTTGAAAAACTAAAATCGGAAGGAAAAATTCTTTCTTTTGGAGTTTCAAATTTTACACCTTTTCAAACAGAACTTTTGCGTCAGAAAACCGAAATTTCATTTAATCAGGTGCAATTTTCAGCAACACATCATGAAGCTATGTTAGATGGCAGTTTAGATTACATGCAAATTCATAACATTCAGCCGATGGCTTGGAACCCGTTAGGAACTGTTTTTAGAGAAAATACAGAGCAAACTTTCCGATTAAAACAGCTTTTAGCCACTCTTGTAGATAAATATCATGTAGGATCTGATTTAATTTTATTGGCTTGGATTTTACAACATCCTGCGAATATTTTACCTGTAGCCGGAACTGTAAATGTAGCTCGAATTCAGCAATTATCGAAAGCGTGTTCATTGGAATTAGACAAGCAAGATTGGTTCGCTATCTGGACAGAAAGCATGGGAAATAAAGTTCCTTAAAAAGTAATTAGTGAAAAGTGATTAGTAAATAGTCCATTTTTTCTGCTAATCACTTTTTACTTATAACTATTCACTTAAAAATGATAAACAAACGCTTACTTATAAAAAACCTTTTATCTCACCACGATGAGAACAGTTTTTATGATAAGAAGCGCCAATTGAATTTACACACCAAAGAAGGAAAGGCGAAGTTTTTAAAACACATTTGTGCGCTCTCGAATTCTAATCCAAGTAATAACTCTTACATTGTAGTTGGAGTTGAAGATGAATCGAATGAAATAGTTGGTGATGATTTTTTTGATGATAGCCGAATTCAGAATTTGGTGAATGCTTTTTTGGAAAATCCGCCTAAAATTCAGTACGAAAATGTGCCTTTTCCTAATCTTCCAAAAGATAAAGTGGTGGGATTGGTTACGATTAAACCCAAATCGAAAACTTCTTATTTTAAAAAAGGAATTCATACTATTGAAGCCAATAGTACTTTTGTTCGAAAAGGAAGCAATACTTCGCCTACGAAAGAGAAAATTCCGTATTCGAAACAAAATGTTGAAACCGTAATTAGTATTGAAAACAGCTCTCGAAATAGCATCGCACATACGTTAGAAAGCGTTTTAGATTTCATTAACAACCGCCATAAAGACATTCCTTCTAGTTATCATGTTTTTAAAGAGTTATTTGTGGTTTGCTGGGCGGGAAATAAGAAGAAAATTCGAGATAAAGTATATTATTCAAGAGTAGATATTGAATTGATTAATGAGCAAGTGAAATTGTTTTATT
This sequence comes from Flavobacterium sp., assembly GCA_003497625.1. Classification (GTDB taxonomy): domain Bacteria; phylum Bacteroidota; class Bacteroidia; order Flavobacteriales; family Flavobacteriaceae; genus Flavobacterium. Next base: position 109,383 of record DNNO01000021.1, read on the forward strand.
CAGCATTAGACGAAGTAAGTATCGAATATGATGATAGTACATTTTCTATCACCGAATATGTTTCTTTGGGATTAAACGACAAAACCAGTTATTATCCGTTTGAAAAAGTTACGTTGAGTTTTTTCGACAACGGCTATTACAAAATGAATTCTGAAATGTTGTTTGAACCGCCTCAATACAACCGAAAAATGTTGTATCACATTTACAATTCAAATTTGACATTGTTAAGTAAACTTCAAAAAGGATTGCCTTTGCAGGATTCGGAAAAAAGAGATTTGGAGAATTTACCTCACATTATGATGATTTGCTATTTGAACGGATTTGAAGAGGCAAAACAAAAACTTATTGATGCAAAACCTTTTTTGAAATCATTAGAAAACCCAATGATTTACGTTTCTTTTAAAGAAGTAATGCGGATTTTAAGAAAAATGAAATACGATTAGTACAAGTTTTTATTATTTCTTTTAAAAAAAATCAGCATCAGATAAGAAACAAAAAGTACAACTCCTAATATATACACTAATTTGAATTGTAAACTATAATCAAGGGTGTTAAAAAATGTTGCCTTTTCTTGAAAAAGGGTATAATACGTTAAATCAACGATAAAGTAAATCCAAATTAGACTAAGGATTAACAGCACGATAACTAATTTTGTATATAACTTCATTTTCTGTATCATTTAGATTATAAAGTTACCTATACCTAAAAGAAAAATTGTTACAGATTTTCTGTATATTTTTACTTTTATTTTTCAGTGTTTTGGGCTTTTTTTGAAAATTTTTAGATCAATCCGTGCTTTTTAGCTTCGCGAATGATGTCTTCGTCGCTACCTTTTTCAATTTTGAAGAAGTATTTTATCTGTGCTTTTCGTTTGTCGATTGCACTTATGGATAAATTCATGCGTTGAGGTAAATTTTTAGTTTTTACACCTTCCGCTAATAAGGTAATTAGTTTTCTGTTGTTTTCGTCTAAGAAAGCGCTTTTTTCGTGTAATTCAGCAATATTTTCCACAACGGTTCTGCTTGTGTAAAAATGATTGTTGTAAATTTTTTCAAACGCTAATAAAAACTCATCTGCAGTAAAATCACTTTTTACTAACAAGCCGTTTGGAGCTATGTTTTTTTGAATGGCATCTAAAATAAAAGCTTCTGCGTGTGAAGTAAGAATAACAATTTTACAATCTGGGAATTTATTTTTGATAAGAAGTGCTAAATCTTCACCACTTTTAATGTTTTTTTCTAAATAAGGTGGTAAACTCAAATCTACAAATGCAAAATCAAATGCTTTGAAAACAGGTGTGTTGTCAATTATATTATATGCCGATTCGCAGTTGTAAGCTGGAGTTGTTGTTATTCGTAAACCTAGATCGTTAAAAGACAAAATGCTTTTATAACCCTCAATCATTGATGGATGATCGTCAATCATTAAAATATGTAAGTCTGTTTTATTCACGAGATTTTATTTATTTCAAATTTACAATTTATTTAATTTACCAACGGAACTTTTAATTTTATAATTGTACCTTTTCCTTTTTCGGATGTAATAGAAATTTCACCTTTCATGGCTTCGGTTCTGCTTTTCATGTTTTTTAAGCCAATGCCGTTTTTGACTTTTTTCTCGTTAAAACCAACGCCGTTATCATTTATTTCTAAGTATAAAAAATCGTCTTCTGTGTCGAGTATTAATCCAATTTTAGTAGCATTTGCATATTTATTAATGTTGTTAAATGCTTCTTGAATTATGCGATAGACATTCATTTTGATTTCGGGACTCATATTATTCATTGCATCGTCATAATATATTTCGAAATTGCATTCTGGTGAATATGTTTCCTTTTGATTTTTTAAAAGTTCTTCCAAAATATTTTTAAAACCACTTTTATAAATTTCTGATTCATTATGTAAATGATGTGAAAAAGCTCTGATTTCTTGCTCTATGACTCTAATATAATCAATATGTTCAAGGGCTTTCTTGATGGTTTCTTCGTCTTGTCTTCTAGATATTGAAAATAAATTTAATCTAACTCCTGCCAGTCTATTTAGAATATTATCATGAAGTTCTAAGCCAATATTTCGTTTTACATTTCTTCGAACCTCATCTATATCTTCCTGATTATTAAGCATCAATCTGTAAATTTCTTCGTTTGATTCTTGTTGCTGCTGTGCGAAAACCAATTCTTTGTGCTTACTTCTTTGATAAAGAATTACATAGAGTAGAAAACTAAATGAAATAATCAATAGCGAAGCAATCAAAATAATTTTTCGTTGATTAGAGATCGTTTCTTTTTCAGAAATAATTTCGTCGGTTTCAAATTCAATTCTAGCTAGTTTGTTTCGAGTAGCTCTTTCTTGTTTTTGCAGACTATCGTTTAATTTGATGTAATCTCTAGCATAAGATAAGCCTTCTCTTGGCAGCAACTTCGTAAAAAAATCGAGAGTTACTAAAACTTCTTTGTTGTAACGTGATTCCTTAGCTAATTTGTTGGCTTCACTGTTAAGTTGAAGTGCTTTTAAAGTGTCGTTTTGAGAAAGGTAATATTCGGTAAGATGAATTCTACTGTTGATTTTTCCATATACATCATCTATTTCATCTCTTACCGCTAAAGCTGTTTGAAAATCTTTTAAACCTTCATTTTTATTAATTTTAAATCGAGAATAAGCAAAATTATCAAGTAAAGAAGCATAAAAAATTGGCTGACTCTGTCTAAGATTACCGATCTTTAATCCTTCAGCAAAAATTTGACTTGCTTCATCAAATTTATTAATACTCAAGTAAACAAACCCAATATTATTTAGTGTTTGTGCCTGGAATATAGGTTTATAATTTGGATCATCAATTTTTTTAATTTGAAGTAAGGCCTTTTGATGATATTCTAAAGCTTTTCCATAATTTCCTAAACCTGATAAGGAACTTCCTAAATTCGCATAGCTTTCATATATTAAATATTCATCTTTTAATTCTTTTGCAATACTTAAGACTTTAATAGTTTCAGATTCACTTCCCAAGAAATCCTTTTCATACGATAAAATATATGCCTTGTGTAATTTAGTATTTGCGAGATTAAGCTTGTCGTTTAATTTCTCATATTTTTTTTCAGCTGCTAAATAATAATAATAGGCGCTATCATTTTTTGAAAGGGAAAAATAATAATCTCCTAAGTAATATTCTGCTTTAGCAATGTTTAACGAATCATTATTTGATTTGGAAATTTCTAAAATTTTATTAGTAGTCTCTTTGTATTCATCATATTCTAGTAACATAAAATATCTATTAGCTAATTTAAAGTAATTTTTAACCTTCAAGGAATCACTATCACTAGCCTTTTGAATTATATATTTTGATGAATCGATAAATTTTAAACGTACGTCCTTATCCAAATTTACATTAGAACTGTTTTCAAAATAAGCATCTAATTTTTTTTGAATAATTGACTTATTCTCGTTTGAATTGCATCCAACGAGGATAAGAAAACCAAATAAAATTATTATCTGTTTCAATGAAAGAGTTGCTTTTGGACAAATTTACTATTTAAAGATAAAAATTAATCTCTTTTTACAATTAATATTGGCGTTCTTGAAGTTACTAGACTCTCTGTTTTAATGTTGTTCATTTTTTCAATTTTATAAGCCATTACTTTTTCAATTGAATCATTCTCTCTGTTGGTTGGCATATTTGACAAAAACAAAGAACTTACTATTAATAATGCTACTGTTTTCATTTTTCTTTTCTTTTTATAATTAATCTCTTTTTATAACTACTAGGGGTGTTCCATCTTCTTTTGCAATATCATCTATTTGAATTTCTTCTTCTTTGATAGTATCCGACTGAGATTCATCACCTTCTCTTGCTTGCATTTGTTGCATGTTTTCTGATAGTTTAATAGCTCTTTCTAAATCCTCATCTTGCTCGTCTGTTGAACATGAGAATAACACTACACTAACCATTAATAAACCGAATAATTTTACTGTGTTTTTCATTGGGATAAAATTTTAATTGTTTGTTATTTGTTTTTATATTTTTAATTGGATTTTTTGTCGATTTTTGCATTATAAAAGTACTTAACCCTTTTTATAATCTTGTTACAGATTTTCTGTACATTTTCACTTTTATTTTTCAGTGTTTATTGAGTTTTTATGAAAAAATTTGTCATCGGAGACATCCACGGAGGTCTAAAAGCATTACTTCAGGTACTAAAAAAAATTAACTGCGATAAAAACGACACATTAATTTTTTTAGGAGACTATGTTGATGGTTGGAGCGAATCGCCAGCCGTTTTAGATTTTCTGATAGAATTACAAAAAAAACAACCTTGTGTTTTTATTCGAGGCAATCACGACGAACTTCTATTGGATTGGTTATTAGGTAATAACGAAAACATTGATGAAAAATTGTGGTTTCAACATGGTGGTGAAGCTACAGTGTTATCCTATCAAAATATTAACGCCGAAACAAAAGAAAAACACATACAGTTTTTACAGTCATTACAAGATTATTACTTAGATGATAAAAATCGATTGTTTATTCATGCTGGTTTTACTAATATGAAAGGAGTGGAACACGAGTTTTTTAAACCTTTATTTTATTGGGATAGAACTTTGTGGGAAACAGCTTTAGCAATTGATAATCAACTTTCAAAAGATGCTATTACCTATCCACTGCGTTTAAAAATTTATAACGAAATTTTCATTGGACACACTCCTGTAACTAAAATTGATGAAACAATCCCAGTAAATAAGGCCTGCGTTTGGAATGTAGATACCGGAGCTGCTTTCAAAGGAAAACTTACTATCATGGATGTTGATACCAAAGAATTTTGGCAAAGTGATTCATTACCAGAGTTATATCCAACCGAAAAAGGCAGGAATTAATTTATTCCTATATTTGTACTCAATTTTAATTTTAATACGATGAAAAAAATTTTAACAGTAGTTTGTTTATTAGCCGCAGTTCAAATCTCAAATGCGCAGGTTTTTAAAGGTAAAGGAGATACAAAATTCCAAGTGGGAGCAAACATTCAAGAAAAAGGAACTGGAGTAATTGCCACTTATGATAGAGGAATAGGAACAAATATGTCGTTTGGTTTTACCTCTTTATATTTATTAGGAATTGAAGAAGTAGCTGGAGAGAAACCAAATTTTGATGATCGTTTTGATTTAAGAGCTCGTTTTAGTGCTAATATTGCCGATGTTTTTGGTATTGAAGAAAAAGTAGATATTTATCCTGGATTAAATATTGGGATTAAAAATTTTGGTGCACATTTTGGTGTTCGCTATTTTATTACCGATGGTTTCGGCTTGTACTCAGAAATACAATTACCAATAGCACATTACGATAATGATCCAAGAGGATTTGAAAAATATAACAATCAGTTTAACTTGTCTATTGGCGCAAGTTTTAATCTGTAAACCAATATTTGAATTTATTTTAAAGCAACTCCTTAAAAAAGTTGCTTTTTTTTATGCCATTTTGTTACAATTTATACCTTTGTCTCAAATTATTTATTTACGTAAAATCCATTCAAAATGAGTGTAATAGAAAAAAAACTGAAAGACCGCAGTGGTTCAGTTTGCGAAATTAGTGGTGCTGAACATGATTTAGTTGTGTATACGTTACCACCTCACACTGCAGAAAGCTTAGAACATTCGGTTTTAATTGCTAAACACTTGAAAGACCAAATTGAAAACCCAGAAACCATGAATGAAAATGACTGGAGAGGGTTATCAGATAGTATGTGGAATGAGCATTTACCTGTTCAAATTTTATCTTGGCGTATGTTGGCTCGTTTAAAAAACAACGATTTGCTTGACATGATGTACTTAGACGAAGAAGCATTAGAATGGGCAAAAGCAACAGGCGAAGGCACAGAAGAAGACGAAAACAAAATTGTACATAAAGACAGTAACGGCGTTATTTTACAAGATGGCGACTCGGTAGTGTTAATTAAAGATTTAGATGTAAAAGGCGCAACCTTTACTGCAAAACGTGGAGCTGCCGTACACAACATTAAATTAGTTTGGGACGACGCAAACCTTATTGAAGGTAGAGTGGAAAACCAAAATATTTATATTTTAACACAATACGTGAAGAAGACGAAGTAATTTTCAATGTGCCGATGCGGCAATATCACAATAGAAAACCCTGCAAATTTGATTTGTGGGGTTTTTGGTTTTACTATTTTGGTATATTTGTAAATCAAAAACAACGAGTAAAAATAATCGAAGCAAAAATTATTTATAATGAGAAAAACTATATACCTGTTATTTAGTTTATTAATTTGTTCAACCAACATTTTAAAAGCACAAAATTTAAATAAAAACTCAAAAGAACAATTAGATTTTGAAGAAAAAGAAAGTTTAGTTTTTAATGATAAAAATTTGACCGAATTTCCAAAAGAAATTTTAAACTATAAAAACCTTAAGGAATTAAAATTCATTGATTGCCCAATAAATAGTATTCCTGATTGGATTGAAAAACTAGATTCTTTAAAAACAATTACTATAAAAAATGGTGCTCTTTATGAAATAAACCCTAAATTATGTAAACTGATCTCTTTGGAAGAGTTGATTTTACATAAAAATAATTTATCCACTTTACCAAGTTCTTTTTCAAATCTAAAAGAACTAAAAACAATTGTATTAAGTGAAAATCAATTTGAGACACTACCTGATTGTTTATTTGAATTAAAAAACTTAACCTTTTTAAATGTAGATAAAAATTATTTAGTTGAATTTCCTGAAAAATTAGGCAAACTAACAAAACTAACAACATTAAGAGCAAAAAATAATAATTTAATTCAACTAAACAATTCAATTCAAAATTTAAAGGAATTAGATCAATTGTTTCTTCAAGATAATCAAATTATAGAATTACCTGAGTCAATAGGCGAACTAATTAATCTTAGAGGTTTGGAATTGACAGGCAATAAATTAAAAACGTTACCACAATCATTTAGCAATTTAAAAAATTTAGAGTGGTTATGTATGTTTGATAACAAATTGTTTTCTGAATTTCCCGAAAATATTGGTGGTTTAGAAAAATTAACTAATCTACAACTCTCAAAATCTAAAATTAAGTCATTACCTGAAAGCTTTGTTAATTTACAAAAACTTCATTTACTTGACTTAGGCAGAAACGAACTTTTAGGATTTCCTATACAAATCACTTCTTTAAAAAATCTTTCAACCTTAGAATTGTATGGAAATAATATTTTGTCTATACCCGATGAAATATCACTTTTAACTAATTTGAGAAAATTAAATCTGTCATATAATTCAATTACAACATTAAATGAAAAAATATTGCTTTTAGAAAATCTTAGAGAGTTAAAAATATTTGGCAATAAAATAAATTCAATTCCAAATAGCTTAAAAACAAAAAGCCCATTAAAAATAATAAATTAAATCAACAAGTTCCATCACAAACCTCTCTAGTCAACTAACTAAATATACCAAAATAGCGCTGAATTGCATTCCGTGCACACAAAGTAAAACAAAAAAACCCTGCAATTGCAGGGTTTTTCTATATCCAAAAGTAACTAATCACTAATTACTTTTCACTAATCACTTATTTTAAAAATCAAACTTAATACCTTGAGCTAAAGGTAACGCTGTTCCGTAGTTAATGGTGTTAGTTTGTCTTCTCATGTAAGCTTTCCATGCATCAGAACCTGATTCACGGCCACCACCGGTTTCTTTTTCACCACCAAAAGCACCACCAATTTCAGCACCAGAAGTTCCAATGTTTACGTTAGCAATACCACAATCAGAACCCGCAGCAGAAAGGAATAATTCCATTTCTCTCATGTTGTTGGTAAAGATAGAAGAAGATAATCCTTGAGGAACTGCATTTTGCATTGCAATCGCTTCTTCAATTGTGCTGTATTTCATTACATATAAAACTGGAGCAAAAGTTTCGTGTTGCACGATTTCGAACTCGTTTTTCGCTTCGATAATACATGGTTTTACATAACAACCGCTTTCGTAACCTTTTCCTTCTAAAACACCACCTTCTACAATTACTCTTCCACCTTCTGCTTTAGCTTTTGCAATCGCATCTAAATAATCTTGAACCGCACCTTTATCGATAAGTGGTCCCACGTGATTGTTAGCATCTAATGGATTTCCAATTTTTAACTGTGCATAAGCTTTTGCTAAAACGTCTAATGTTTTATCGTAAACACTTTCGTGAACAATTAATCTACGAGTTGAAGTACAACGTTGACCCGCTGTTCCTACCGCTCCAAAAACTGCTCCTACCAATACCATTGATAAATCAGCTTCTTGAGAAACGATGATAGCGTTGTTTCCACCTAATTCTAAGATTGTATTTCCAAAACGCTCAGCTACCGTTTTTGATACGTGACGACCAATTCTTGTAGAACCTGTAAACGATACTAATGGAATACGTTTGTCATTATTGATTAAATCTCCAGACTCGTTACCCACAACTAAACAGCTGATTCCTTCTGGTAAATTGTTTCTTTCTAATACCGTTTGAATGATGTTTTGACACGCTACACCACATAAAGGTGTTTTTGAACTTGGTTTCCAAATACATACATCACCACAAATCCAAGCTAACATCGTGTTCCAAGACCAAACCGCTACTGGGAAGTTGAAAGCAGAGATGATTCCAACAATTCCAAACGGATGCCATTGCTCATACATTCTGTGCATTGGACGTTCTGAATGCATCGTTAATCCGTGTAATTGACGTGATAAACCTACTGCAAAATCACAGATGTCAATCATTTCCTGAACTTCTCCAAGACCTTCTTGATACGATTTACCCATTTCAAAAGACACTAATTTTCCTAATGCTTCTTTGTGCTTACGTAATTCTTCTCCCATTTGACGCACGATTTCCCCTCTTTTTGGAGCCGGAACCAAACGCCATGTTTTGAAAGCTTCTTCTGCAGCACTCATAGCTGTTTCGTAATCTTCTTTTGTTGAAGATTTTACTTTTCCAATCAAATCTCCTGTTGCAGGTGAATATGATTCGATGATTTTTCCGTTAGAAAACCACTTTGTTCCAGTAGAAGTTCCTTCGTTAATTTCTTTAATGCCTAATTGTTGCAAAGCTTCTTGCATACCAAATTGAATTGCTGCTTCAGATATCATTTTATAACTTTTTATTCGGTTTTTGTTAAATTTTTACAAATGTAAAAAATATATTTTAATAATTGTGTGTCTCAAGTTACACAGCTGTTTTTTAACTATTTCTTAGTCGTAAACTTAGGATTGGTTTCCATTACAGTACCACATTTTTTGCATGTTCTCTTCTCTTCCGAATTGTAGAACGTACTAAAATGAGGCAAAAAGTCTTTTTCAATATCGTGTAATTCGAAATAAACTTCGTGTAATTTATGATTGCAATTATCACAAAACCAAAGTAAACCATCATTGAATCCTTTTCCAGCGCGCTTTCTTTCGATTACCAATCCGACAGAACCAGCAGTTCTTGCAGGAGAATGCGGTACTTTAGCAGGGTGCAAATACATGTCACCTGCTGAAAGTTTCATGGCTTTCTTTTTGCCATCTTCCTGAATGTAAACTGTGATTTCACCTTCTAATTGGTAAAACAATTCTTCTGTTTCATTGTAGTGATAGTCTTTTCGTGCATTGGGTCCACCCACAATCATTACAATGTAATCGTCTGATTCTACATATAAATTCTTATTACTAACGGGTGGTTTTAATAACTCTTTATTGTCCTCAACCCACTTTTGTAAATTAAACGGTTTTCCTATTGCCATCTTTTTTGCATTTAAAATGTAAAGTTACAGAAAAAGAAAAAGGTTAGCTGCATTTTATTGCAAACTAACCTTATTAAATTGTTATGAGTGGAATTACTTCACTTCTTTTACTAAATAAATGTAAACTGGAAAGTGATCTGAGAACCCAGGAACTCCGTTTTGATTACGTAATGGATATCCTTTGTACTGCCCTGTTTTTTGAATTAAGAAAGGCTTGTTGTAAATACCTGCTTTCCAATATTTGAATGAACCATAATCGTTGTTGTCAGCCGGAACTAATTGTTGACTTACCATAATTTGGTCGAAAATATCTCCTGAATCTCTGTAAAACAAAGAAGAATGCCCGTCTTTAGCCATTTGCTCAAACGGATTGTAAACATCTCTTGGTTCTTTAAGTTCTGTTTTTTTCAGTTTAGCGCCAATTCCTTGTTTTACACTTTTATTATATGCTCCGTCATTTAAATCTCCCATAGTAATAAACTTAGCATTTGGGTTAATTTTAATGATAGAATCCATTATTTTTCTATTTAACCTACCAGCTGCTTCACGGTAAGGGCTACTTCTTTTTTCGCCACCAGAACGAGACGGCCAGTGATTTACAATTACATTAATTTCTTCACCATCTAATAAACCTGTAACTAAAAGTTGGTCACGAGTGTAAATACGTTTTGTTTTTTTGTCGTAGTTTACATTTTCTTCTGTTTCTTCCTCTTCCTTTTTGTCTTTTTTATCAGATGCAGATTCTGTTTCGTAAACATATAACGGAACATTTATATAGCTTGTAGGTTGGAAATGTTTTTCTTGATATAAAAATCCAACGTCGATTCCACGTTTGTCTGGAGAATCAAAGTGAACTACTTTATAACCTTTGTTAATTAAAGCTGGGTGCTTTACTAAGTCTTCTAGAACTCTTCTGTTTTCAATTTCACAAGCACCAATAATTACAGGAGAATTTTTTTGAGCTTCGCTAGTTCCTAACTCAATAAGCACTCTACTTAAGTTATCTAATTTCTTATTATAGTTCTTTTTTGTCCAACCATTTACTGGAGTATATTCTTCATCGTAAGTGTCTGGATCATTAATTGTGTCAAATAAGTTCTCAAAATTGTAAAATGCTACTGTATGCACTTTAAATTTTTTATCCTGAGAAAAAGCACTATTTACAGACAAAATCACGGTAAATACAGCCAAAAGGTGTTTAATTTTCATAAATCAAATGTTATATTAATATCAAGTTTATTACAAATTGGGTGCCAAAGGTAAATAATATTATTAAAAGTTATACATTTGCAGGCTGTTAAGTTTTAAACCACTTAACGTTAAATAAGTATTAATTATAATATTCTTTATGAAAAAACTTGTATTAAGCACTTTACTAGTGCTGCAAGCTGTTTTTGTTTTTGCACAGCAAAATCCAGCCTTAAAAGGTAAGGTTATCGATGCTAAAAGTCAAAAACCATTACAAAATGTAGTTGCAACTATTCAAAGCACGAATCAATCTGCCTTGACTGATTTTGACGGAAATTTTGTATTTCAATCAATTCCTGGTGGAGAACAAGTATTAGTAGTTAAATCTACTGGATACAACCAACAGACATTCGTGTTAGAGCCAAACAATGGAGAGCCATTAGATTTAGGCGTAGTTGTTTTAGAAGAAGACGTTACTTCTGAACAACAATTAAGTTTAGTAACTATTACTGAAAATGACTTAGGAGATGACAACAGTGGATCGGAAAGTACTTCTGGGCTTTTGCAAGCAACGAGAGACACTTACCAACAAGCTGCTGCTTTTAACTGGGGGCAATCTCGTTTTAGAATTAGAGGTTTAGATAATGAATATGGAGTTACCATGATTAATGGTATTTCAATGAATAAATTGTATGATGGAAGACCACAATGGAGTAACTGGGGTGGTTTAAATGATGCAACAAGAAATCAAGAATTTACAATGGGTTCTGCACCTTCAGATTATACTTTTGGTAGTGCTTTAGGAACTCAAGAAATCAACACAAGAGCTTCATTCTACCGTCCAGGTTCAAGAATTTCGATGTCTGGAACAAACACTAACTACAGTTGGAGAATGATGGGAACTCATGCCTCTGGTATGAACAAAGACGGATGGGCATTTGTGGTTTCTGCATCAAGAAGATGGGCTGAAGAAGGATATTTTGAAGGAACTGACTATGCTGCAAATTCATTATTTGCAAGTGTTGAGAAAAGAATTAACGAAAAACACAGTTTAAACTTAACTGCAATTTACGCTCAAAATAGTAGAGGAAAATCTTCTCCAAACACTAAAGAGGTAAATGATTTAATGGGAATCGAATACAATTCATATTGGGGATACCAAGGAGGTAAAAAACGTAACTCTAGAGATAAAGATGTTGAAGAACCAATTGTAATGCTTTCTCATTATTGGAGAATTACAGAAAAAACATCATTAAATACTAATGTTGCTTTTCAAACAGGATCAATTGGAAACTCTAGATTAGATTTTCAATTAGGTAACAACCCTGACCCAACTTATTACAGAAACTTACCAAGTTATTTCAGTAATTTAGGAGGTTATACTCCTGTTCAATTAGAAGAAATTGGAAACACTTTTAGATTAAATTCTCAAATTGATTGGGATGCAATGTACATAGCTAATCAAAATAGTGCATTTCCTGGAAGAAGTGTTTATGTTTTATATGAAGACAGAACCGATGACAACCAGTTAAGCGCAAACAGTATTTTAAACTCAAGTATTTCTGAAAATGTTAGCTTAACTGCTGGAGCAAATTTTAGAAAACTACGTTCTCATAATTATCAGAACTTATTAGATTTAATGGGTGGTCAATATTTCTTAGACATTGATCCTTTTTACACAGGAAATGCTAGTCAATCTGATTTAAATAATCCAAATAGACAAGTTGGTGAAAACGAATCTTACGGATATAACTATTTATTACACGCTTTAACATTTGATGGTTTTACTCAATTCAAATTTACTTATGATAAAGCAGATTTTTATTTAGCTCAATCTTTTTCTAGAACTGAGTATCAAAGAGAAGGAATTTACAGAAATGGAATTTATGCAGATAATTCATTTGGAAAAGGAGAAAGTATCACTTTTGAAAACTTCGGATTCAAAGGAGGTTTAACATATAAATTAAACGGAAGAAATTATTTAGATTTCAACGGTTTATACCAAACAAAAGCGCCAAGTTTGAGAAACTCTTTCTCTAATGCGAGAATGAACAATGTAATTACTCCAGACTTACAAAGCGAAAGTATTACAAGTGCTGATGCAAGTTATATCTTAAGAGCACCAAAATTCAAAGCTCGTTTAACTGGTTTCTACTCTAAAATTCAAGACGCTACTGAAATTTCATTCTTCTACGGAGAAGGAATTGGAAGTGATGACGGTGGTGACGAAGATACATTTGTTAGTGAAATCGTTACTGGTATTGAAAAACAAAATATGGGTGCAGAACTTGGTTTAGAATACCAAATTACTTCAACTATTAAAGCTACTGCTGCTGCATCTTACGGTCAGTATATCTATTCAGACAATGCAAAGTTAAAAACTAACGATGACGCATTAGCTGCTGCAGGAAACAACTCATTAACTGATTTTGGAACTGTTTATATTAAAGATTACCACCAACCAGGTATGCCACAAACAGCAGCATCATTTGGTTTAGAATATAGAGACCCTAACTTCTGGTGGATTGGAGCAAATGTGAACTATTTAGCAAACAGCTATATTGATGTAGCTAGTATCTTAAGAACTGACAATTTCACTATTGATAGTAATACAGGAGACAATTATTCTGGCGCAACACCAGAAACAGTTAAAGATATATTAGAACAAGAAAAATTTGATAGTTTCTCTTTAGTAAATTTAACAGGTGGAAAATCTTGGAGAATAAGCAAAGCAAATCGTAATACTGTTGGATTCTTTGCTTCTGTAAACAACGTTTTTGATGTAACCTATAAAACTGGTGGTTTTGAACAATCTAGAAAAGCAACTTTTCCAGATTTACAAGCAGACCAAGCTAATGGTACACCTTCATTTGGTTCAAAATATTTTTACGGATACGGAAGAACATTTTTTGTTAACTTCTACATTAACTTCTAAAAAAAATATACTATGAAAATAAAATTTTTAAAAACAATGTTCTTGTTAGCGCTTAGTACAAGTGCTTTAACAAGTTGTGTAGGAGATGATGATTATGCAATTCCTACCGTTTTTACCTATGCTTTCAATGAAGGCTTTGAAACCTCTACAACTGGAAGTGGTTCTGTTGAAGTGCCAATTACCTTAGAAGGATGGGTAAACTATAACGCGTCAACATCAACACCATTATCATCTCGTTTATGGCATGCTAGAACTTTTGATGATAATATTTATGCTGAATTTTCTTCTTTTTATTCTACAACGGGTACTAATGATGTGGCTTGGTTAATAACTCCAGCTATCGATTTAACTGGAACAACAGGAGAAGTTTTCTCTTTTTCAACAAAAACAAGATTTGCAAACGGATATCCGTTAACAGCTTTTATTTCAACAGATTACGATGGAACAACTGCTGGAATTGCAACTGCAACTTGGACACCTCTTACTTTCACTGCACCAACAGCAAATGATGTTTTTGTTAGTAGTGGAAATATTGACATCAGTTCTTATGAAAGTGATAATGTAAGAATTGCATTCAAGTACACAGGAAGCAGAGCAGGTGTAACTACTACTTTGCAACTAGACAATGTTAAGATCACCAAAAATTAATAGCTATGAAAAACTTAAAATTAGTATTAACAACAGCCATTTTAGCGTCTTTAGTAGGATGTGTTAATGGCGATGATTATGGTACACCAGATTTATCAGACAACTGTGTTACCATTACACCAACGAAAGAAGTTACTGATGTAACAAGTATTGCAACAGCTACTGCTGCTCAATATACAACATCAGACGATGTAATTGATTACATAGAAGCTTATGTTACTTCAAGTGATGAAGGTGGAAATTTTTACAAATCTATTTCATTAATGTCATTGGATGGATTAACTGGTTTTAGTATGCCAGTTGATAATTATAATTTATATAATGAATTTGAACCTGGAAGAAAAGTTACTATCAAATTAGACAAAAATAGATATTTCAACAGACAACACGGTTCAACTGTTATTGGTTCTTCCTACGAAGGTGGTGTTGGAAGAATTTCTGGAGTAGAATATAAAGATGTTATTTTAAGATCTTGTGAAAATGTTAACGAGAATGACATTGTAAAAGATTTAACTATAGCAGCAGCTAAAAACGATCAATATTTAAACATGTTAATCGAATTTGATGCAGTACAATTTACTGATGCTTCTTTAGGAAAAACTTACTATGATGCTTCTTTAAATAGTTTTGGTGGTGCAACAAATCATGAAATTACAGACCAATTTGGTAACAAAGTTATCGTTAGAGTTAGTGAATTCGCAACTTTTGCTTCAAATGCAGTTCCTTCATTAAACGGAAAAATTAGAGGTGTAATGACTAAATATAATAGTGATTATCAATTCATGATTAGAACTTTAAATGATGTAAATTTAACTGATACAAGATTAGCAATTGATTTATATCCACCAATCGGAGGTTCTGCAATTGTTTATGATGCTACTTTAAACGAGCCTTTCACATCTTACACAACAACTAATCAACAAGTTTTCCCAAAATACATCAATGATGCAGCTGTGGGAAGTAGATATTGGCAAAGAAAAACCTTCAGTGGAAATACTTACATCCAAATGTCTTCATTTGGTGGAACTCCAGAAGCAAATAGATCTTTATTTATTGTTCCTGTTAATATGACAGCAGCAAATACATTATCTTTTGCTACAAATGCTGGTTTCCACAATGGAAATGTATTAAAAGTATATTACACTACAAACTATGTTCCTGGATCACAAATTACTTCAGCAACTTTAGTTGATATTACATCAAGCTTTACTATTTCTCCAGGTTTACCAAGTGGATATCCTGCAGCATTTACAGCAAGTGGTGTTTACAACATTCCTGCTGGAGTTACTGGAAACGGTTTCTTCGTATTTGAATATGTTGGAAACGGAACTTCTGGTCCAACTACAACAATGCAAATTGATAACATTGTAATCAACTAATTACAATTTAAATAAAATTCTAAAAGCGACTCAAATTGAGTCGCTTTTTTTATGCCCGCTATTTCGTACCTTTGTATTCTTAAAGAACGATTATGTTAGAGAAAGAAGTTATTGACTTTGAAAAATCAATAGTAGTAGGAATTGTCACGCAAAACCAAAGTGAAGAGAAACTAAACGAATATCTTGACGAATTGGAGTTTTTGACCTTTACGGCTGGAGGAACGGTCGTAAAACGTTTTTCTCAAAAAATGGACAAGCCAAATCCGAAAACTTTTGTTGGAACAGGTAAATTAGAAGAAATTAAATATTACATCAAAGACAACAATATTACAACCGTTATCTTTGATGACGAATTAACACCATCACAATCCAAAAATATCACCAAAGAACTAGATTGTAAAGTATTAGACAGAACAAATCTTATCTTAGATATCTTCGCACAACGCGCTGAAACTTCCTATGCAAGAACGCAAGTAGAATTAGCACAATGTCAATATTTATTGCCTCGTTTAACTGGGATGTGGACACACTTAGAACGTCAAAAAGGGGGAATTGGAATGCGTGGTCCTGGAGAAACCGAAATTGAAACCGACCGTCGTATTGTACGAGATAGAATCTCTTTACTGAAAGAAAAAATCAAGGTAATTGATAAGCAAATGGCTACCCAACGAAGTAATCGTGGCGCTATGGTTCGTGTGGCTTTGGTTGGTTATACGAATGTTGGAAAGTCAACGTTAATGAATGCTGTTGGGAAAAGTGATGTATTTGTAGAAAATAAATTATTTGCAACGCTTGATACTACCGTTCGTAAAACCGTTATTAAGAATTTACCGTTTCTTTTAAGCGACACGGTTGGTTTTATTAGAAAACTACCAACGCAATTAGTTGAATCGTTTAAAAGCACCTTAGATGAAGTTAGAGAAGCTGATTTATTGCTTCATGTGGTGGATATTTCGCATCCTGAGTTTGAAGATCATATTGCCTCTGTAAATAAAATTTTATTAGACATTAAAAGCGCTGATAAACCAACTATCATGGTTTTCAATAAAATTGATGCCTTCAAATCGGTTTATTTTGATGAAAACGATTTAAGTGTTGAAAAAACAACCAAACATTACACTTTAGAAGATTGGAAAAGAACCTGGATGAGTAAATTAGGTGAAAACAATACTTTATTTATTTCAGCAACAGAAAAAGCCAACTTTGAAGAATTTAGAGAAAAAGTGTACGAGGCAGTTAGAGAAATTCACATTACAAGATTTCCATACAACAAATTTTTATATCCAGATTATAAAGATGCTGTTGAAAATGAATAAAAAAAGACCTCAATTGAGGTCTTTTTTTATTTTGATTTGTATAACGGAACTGCCGAGCAAGCTTCACCAAACATAACGCTTTTAGCAACTTTCATTAGTTTTTGAATCGCCAAAGTATATACTTGGTTGGGAACCGATTTTTTAGAACAACCTTTCAGAATTACTGGTTTTTGAAAGTAATCGGTATAATCAAGTTTATTCAAAATATCTTGATACCATTCGATAACCGCTAATTCTTTATTTCCGTGAATTACTTTTAAAGCATGTGGTGCCAAATGAACCGAAACTAAAGCAAATGTCCAAGCGGGTAAAATTGCATCGGTGGAACAATACAAAGCAACGTATTTATCCTCAAATTTAGACCAATCGCAATTTTTCAATTGTGTTCTAAAATCGGATTCTTTTAAGATAAATCCTTCTAATAACCATTGCGAAATATCTAAATCTACCACATGATTATCCGGATAGTAATCTTCTAAATCAAATACCATCAATGAACTTTGTGCTACTTTGTTTATTATTTCGTCCATTTGAAAAGTTTCAAGTTTCAAGTTTCAAGTTGAGCAACCTGAAACTTGAAACATTAAACAAATTTTACAACATTCCTAATTCTAATTTTGCCTCTTCACTCATTAAATCTTTGCTCCATGGTGGATCAAAAGTAATTTCTACTTCACAAGATTTTACGGCATCGATAGATTTTACTTTTTCCTCCACTTCTTGAGGCAAAGTTTCCGCTACTGGACAATTTGGTGACGTTAAGGTCATTAAGATTTTTACATCGTTATCCTCGTTAATCATCACGTCGTAGATTAAACCTAATTCGTAAATATCTACTGGAATTTCAGGGTCAAAAATCCCTTTTAAAACTTTGACTACGTCTTCGCCTAAGTTGATTGTATCGTTAAATTCTTCCATTTTTTTAATTATTTATTGCTTTGATTGAAATGCCAAAGCATACATTTTTATTTGTTTTATCATTGAAACCAAACCGTTTGCTCTAGTTGGTGATAAGTGTTCTTTTAATCCTATTTCGTCAATAAAATCGGTATTAGCATCCAAAATATCCTTTGGAGATTGATTAGAAAAAGCACGGATTAAAATAGCAATAATTCCTTTAGTTAAAATCGCATCGCTATCGGCTGTGAAAACAATTTTTCCGTCTTGTTCTTCACCATGAACCCAAACTTTGGATTGGCAACCTTTAATGATGTTTTCGTCTATTTTGTATTGCTCATCGATTAACGGAAGTGTTTTTCCTAATTCGATGATGTATTCGTAGCGTTGCATCCAGTCGTCAAACATCGAAAACTCGTCTACAATTTCGTTTTGTATTTCTTTAATTGTCATTTTATTTTTCGGTCAATTTCACAATTTTATTTACCAATTTTTCTATTTCAACTGGCGGAAATCCATGATCAAATCCATTAGCTGGATACTCTACTCCACCCGAAATAAAAGTGATATTCGCATGAGCCGCTCCGTCATAATATCTTTTTTCGGTCGGCCATTTTAAATCTTTTACTTTAGATAAATCCACAGCTTTAGCTAAAGTCACAATTTCTTTCCAATCCGCATCTGAAATCTTGATTTTCTCTTCGTAATCTTTGAAATCTCTCTCACGTGAAACGTACAAAATTTGATTTTCAACTTTTACCGCAAAAGCAAGTCCTCTAGAATTCGCTTCATATTTTATAACGGGAACATCTGCTTGCATAGTTGCTTCTGTTTTATCTGAATTTGTGGCAACTACATTGGATTGCGTGGTGTTTTTTTGACAATTGCAACTTACAATGGTAACCAAAAGAGTTGCTAAAAAGGTAATTGCTTTCATGACTTAAAATTTTTAAGATAACATCATTTGCGCTTTTTTAACCGCTTCTACAAAGATATCAATTTCTTCCTTGGTATTGTAAAAAGCAAAACTTGCTCTTATAGTTCCTGGAATATTGAAAAAATTCATAATAGGTTGGGCGCAATGATGGCCGGTTCTAACCGCTATACCTAACTTATCTATAATTGTGCCAATGTCATAAGGATGAATACCTTCGATATTAAACGAAATGACTGAAGCCTTGTTTTCACTCGTTCCGTAAATCGTTAAATCTTCTAT
This sequence comes from Flavobacterium sp., assembly GCA_003497625.1. Taxonomy (GTDB): domain Bacteria; phylum Bacteroidota; class Bacteroidia; order Flavobacteriales; family Flavobacteriaceae; genus Flavobacterium. Next base: position 128,716 of record DNNO01000021.1, read on the forward strand.
TTCATGTAATCTTTTGGTTCCGTAATCTAATAATTCTTGTTCGTAAGCTGCAATTTTATCGAAACCAATCGAATTCATATAATCTATCGCGGTTCCTAAAACAATTCCACCTTCGATGTTTGGTGTTCCGGCTTCGAATTTATGTGGTAAATCAGCGTAAGTTGTCTTTTCGAAAGTAACCTCAGCAATCATTTCGCCTCCGCCTTGATACGGTGGCAATTTTCGCAACCATTCTTCTTTTCCATATAAAATTCCAACGCCTGTTGGCCCACACACTTTATGTCCCGAAAACACATAAAAATCACAATCTAACGCTTGTACATTTGGACGTAAATGCGGAGTTGCTTGTGCTCCGTCGATTAAAACAGCTGCTCCTACTCCATGTGCTTTTTTAATGATGTATTCAATTGGGTTAACCGTTCCTAACGCATTTGAAATATGATTTACTGTTACAATTTTCGTTTTTTCGGAAAGTAATTTGTCGAATTCAGAAATAATCAATTCTCCTTTTTCATTCATTGGAATTACCACCAACTTCGCTCCTGTTTTTTCACACAAAAATTGCCAAGGCACAATGTTGCTATGGTGTTCCAACGCCGAAACCATTACCTCATCGCCCGCTTGTAGCAAACTTGCAAAACCATTCGCCACCAAGTTAATTCCGAAAGTCGTTCCCGAAGTAAAAATAATTTCGTGATTATGTTTGGCATTTAAGTGATTTTGAATCGTATTTCGCGACACTTCATAGGCATCCGTAGCCAATTGACTCAACGTATGCACACCACGGTGAATATTTGCGTTGATTTCGCTATAATATTTTGAAATAGCATCGATAACCACTTGTGGCTTTTGCGAAGTAGCTCCGTTATCAAAATACACTAAGGGTTTGCCATTTACTTTTTGCGATAAAATGGGAAAATCAGCTCTTACTTTTTGAACATCAAACATATTGATATTTTTTATTTTTTATAAAACAAAACCGCAATAAAGCGGTCTTATATATTACAAATCAAATCCCATATTTACGCCTAATTTATCAGCGATAATACGAGCAATTTTTGCTTTTAATTCTGGGATTTTTACACTGTTGGTAACTTCGCTTGTAAACGCATACATCAACAAAGCTTTGGCTTCTTTTTTAGGAATTCCACGTTGTTGCATGTAGAACATCGCGCTTTCATCCAATTGTCCAATCGTACAACCGTGTGAACATTTTACATCATCGGCAAAAATTTCCAATTGTGGTTTTGCGTTGATGGTGGCTTTATCTCCAATTAAAATATTATTATTTTGTTGGAAAGCATCGGTTTTTTGCGCTTCTTTTTCAACGAAGATTTTCCCATTGAAAACACCTGTTGAACTATCGTGTAAAATCGTTTTATAGTTTTGGTGACTTTCGCAATTTGGTGTTGCGTGTTGTACCAAAGTATAATGATCTACGTGTTGTTTATCGCCAATAATGGTAATTCCTTTCAAGGTTGAATCAATTCTTTCGCCTTGATGATAGAAATTCAAGTTGTTTCTCGTGATGTTTCCACCAAACGAAAACGTATGCACCGCTACTCTACTCTCTTGTTTTTGGGCAATGTACGTATTGTCAATCAAATTCGCAGTTTGCACATCGTTTTGAACTTTGTAGTAATCTACAATCGCACGTTTTTGAGCGAATATTTCGGTAACCGAATTCGTTAAAACTGGATTGCTATTCAAACTTTGATGACGTTCTACGATTTGCACGTGCGCATTTTCTCCAACAATGACCAAATTTCGAGGTTGTACCATCAAAGCTGCTTCATTTCCTGTTGAGAAATAGATGATTTCTATAGGTTTTTCAACCACTTTACTTTTCGGAATGTTGATATAAGCGCCTTCCAATGAAAAAGCCGTATTTAGAGAAGTTAAACTCTCTTCTTTACTTGCAATTTGATTAAAATACGTATCAACAATCATTTTGTATTTAGGCTTTGTCAATGCCGAAGACATCAAACAAACATCTAATCCATCATGTGTAGTTGAAGACAAAAATGAACTGAAAATTCCGTCAATGAAAACTACTTTGTAGGTGTCAATTTCGTGTAAGAAATACTTTTTTACATCTTTAAATTCAATCGCATTTTCTTTCTTTGGGAAAACCGAAAAATCATTTTTCAAAATCGCATTTAACGATGTGTATTTCCAAGCTTCCTCTTTTTTAGTAGGGAAACCTTTGTTTTCGAAATTTTTTATGGCGTGACTTCTTAACTCGTGAAGTTCAGAATGTGTATCAATCTTTTCTTCAAAAGCCATGAAAGAAGCTAATAATTTATCTTTCAACTCCATTTTATACTGCTTGTTCGTTTTTAATCCAATCGTAACCTTTTTCTTCTAACTCTAAAGCTAAATCAGCTCCACCAGTTTTTACGATTTTCCCATCCATTAAAACGTGAACGAAATCTGGAACGATATAATCTAACAAACGTTGGTAGTGCGTAATTACTAATACCGCGTTGTTTTCGTTTTTTAATTTGTTTACACCATTAGCGACAATTCGTAACGCATCGATATCCAAACCTGAATCTGTTTCGTCTAGAATTGCGATTTTTGGCTCTAACATCGCCATTTGGAATATTTCGTTACGTTTCTTTTCACCACCCGAAAAACCTTCGTTTAACGAACGCGACAAGAATTTTCTGTCCATTTCTAACAACTCTGATTTTTCACGGATTAGTTTCAACATTTCGTTAGCTGGCATTTCTTCTTTACCATTGGCTTTTCTACTTTCGTTGATAGCTGTTTTGATGAAATTCGTAACTGAAACACCTGGAATTTCAACTGGATATTGAAACGACAAGAAAACACCTTTGTGCGCTCTTTCTTCTGGAGCTAATTCTGAAATTTCTTCACCGTCTAAAAAGATTTCCCCTTGAGAAACTTCGTAGTTTTCGTTTCCAGCAATAATAGAAGATAAGGTTGATTTTCCAGCACCATTTGGTCCCATAATCGCATGAACTTCTCCTGCCTTAATTTCAAGGTTGATTCCTTTTAATATTTCTTTGTCTTCTACCGAAGCGTGTAAATTCTTAATTGATAACATTATATTTTGATTATTTAAATGTATTATAGACTAGTGTTGTTTTCTTTCTTCTCTGGTAAGATTTCTAAAAAATAGTAGACAATTTCAGAGATTATTCCTGTAAAAACAAAAAGTAAAACCCAAATTAAAATTTTATTTCCTTTATCATCTTTATTAGATCTTGTTAAATGAATTATATCAAAGATCTTAATTCCTATTGAAACCAAAAGCGTTAAAATAATTACAATAAAAGCAGCAAAAAAGGCTTTAAAAAACTCTAATTGAGGTTGCTCATCTGGATGAGTTCCTAAATTTTCAATGTTATTAAAAACAAAAGAAAAGATAAAATAGAAATAGGCTATTATTCCAATTAATGGAAGGAAATGCAAAATTCCCAACAATATTTTTTGATTTTTACTTAAATTCATATAATTGTGTATCGTTTAATTATCCTACTGAGCCTTCTAATGAAATTTCCAATAATTTCTGCGCTTCTACTGCAAATTCCATTGGTAATTTATTCAATACTTCTTTGCTAAATCCGTTTACGATTAAGGCAATTGCTTTTTCGGTTGGGATTCCACGTTGGTTGCAATAGAATACTTGATCTTCTCCAATTTTTGACGTCGTAGCTTCGTGTTCAATTTTTGCCGAAGCATTTTTACTTTCGATATACGGGAAAGTGTGTGCTCCACAATTATTTCCCATTAAAAGCGAATCACATTGAGAGAAGTTACGTGCGTTTTCCGCTCTTGCTCCTATTTGAACTAATCCTCTATAACTATTTTGTGATTTTCCGGCTGAAATTCCTTTGGAAATAATCGTCGATTTGGAATTTTTACCCAAATGAATCATTTTCGTTCCAGTATCGGCTTGCTGATAATTGTTCGTAACTGCAATTGAGTAAAATTCACCAATTGAATTATCGCCTTTTAAAACAACCGAAGGATATTTCCATGTTACTGCCGAACCTGTTTCTACTTGTGTCCAAGAAATTTTAGCGTTTTTCTCACACAAACCTCTTTTGGTTACGAAGTTATAAACCCCACCTTTTCCTTCTTTGTTTCCAGGATACCAGTTTTGTACGGTTGAATATTTGATTTCGGCATCGTCCATTGCGATTAATTCTACAACGGCTGCATGCAATTGGTTTTCATCACGACTTGGAGCGGTACAACCTTCTAAATACGAAACATAACTTCCTTCATCTGCAATTAGCAATGTTCTTTCAAACTGACCTGTTCCGCCTTGATTGATTCGGAAATAAGTTGATAATTCCATAGGACAACGAACACCTTTTGGAATATAACAGAAACTTCCGTCAGAAAAAACAGCCGAATTTAAAGCGGCATAGAAATTATCTTTCTGTGGAACGATTGTTCCTAAATATTTACGAACTAATTCTGGATGTTCTTTAATCGCTTCCGAAATCGAACAGAAAATAATGCCTTTTTCGTTTAATGTTTTCTTAAAAGTCGTTGCTACAGAAACCGAATCTACCACAATATCAATCGCCACATTATTCATTTTCTTTTGTTCGTCCACTGAAATTCCTAACTTTTTGTACATCGCCAAAAGTTCAGGATCAACGTCTTCTAATTTTTTATTTGGATCGGCTTTTTTAGGTGCCGAATAATATGAAATCGCTTGAAAATCTGGTTTTTCGTAATGCACATTTGCCCATTCAGGCTCAATCATTTCTAACCAAGCGCGGAAAGCTTCTAAACGCCATTCTGTCATCCATTCAGGCTCTTCTTTTTTCTTTGAAATGGCACGAACAATGTCTTCATTTAACCCAATAGGAAACGTTTCCGAGTCCAATTCGGTGTAAAATCCGTATTCGTATTCTTTATTTTCTAATTCGACTTTTAAGTCGTCTTCTGTGTATTTACTCATTTTTTTAATTTAAAAATTTAAAGATTGAAGAATTTAAAAATTCCTAAAAAACCTTCAAACCATCATTTTTCTAATTTTGAATCTAAATACTTTATAAAATTAGAAATGTTTTGAGAAATCTCAATTGTTAATTGAAAACTATCTAGCATTTCTTTTTCTGTACAAAATTCCAATTCTTTTGCTAACAACAACATATTTCTAACTTCAGCACAACTCCCTTTTGCAATTTTTAAATATCGAATGAATTGCTTGTTGTTATTATATTCTGAACCTTCAGCTATATTATTTGTAATCGAAATTACAGCTCTTTTTATTTGATCCTTAAAACCAAACTCTTTTTCTAATGAAGAATTATTTAATAATTTAAAAACTTGTTTTGTAAGCAAAACACCTTTCTTATGTACTTCAAATTCTTCAAAAGATTTCGTCATATTCTTTAAATTGTTTAATTTTTCAATCTTTAAATTTTATAACGAGAAACTCTCTCCACATCCACACGTTCTTTGTGCATTTGGATTGTTAAAAACAAATCCTTTTCCGTTTAAACCACCTGAAAATTCTAATATAGTTCCTGCCAAATAAAGAAAACTCTTTTTCTCAACGGCAATTTTTACATTATTATCTTCAAATATTTTATCGTTTTCTCCTATTTCTTTGTCGAATTTTAAATCATAAGACAAACCCGAGCAACCACCACTTTTTACGCCTACTCGCACGTAATCTTTGGCTGCATCAAAACCATCTTCTTGCATCATGCTGATGATTTTTTTACTTGCTGTATCAGATACTTTAATCATTTTCTTATTTTGATTTTGTCTAAATTAACTGCAAAGATAATCCATAAATTGCTTTTTACAAGAGTTGCTAACATTTTTATAACTTATAGATTCATAGTTTCTGTTTATAGTATTTTTTGTAATTTGGCTGAAAATTGTTTTAATCATGAAATTACATCCTATTGAAGCCGGAAATTTTAAATTAGATGGTGGCGCCATGTTTGGTGTCGTGCCGAAAACCATTTGGAATAAAACCAATCCAGCCGACGAAAATAACCTGATTGACATCGCCGCAAGATGTTTGTTAATTGAAGACGGAAACCGATTAACTTTGATTGATACAGGAATGGGAAATAAACAATCGGAGAAATTCTTTGGATATTATTCACTTTGGGGTGATCTCTCTTTAGATAAATCATTAAAAAATGCTGGTTTTCATCGCGATGATATTACCGATGTGTTTATGACGCATTTGCATTTTGACCATTGTGGTGGAAGTGTCAATTGGAACAAAGACAAAACGGGTTACAAAGTGGCTTTCAAAAATGCGAAATTTTGGACGAATGACAACCATTGGGAATGGGCAACAAAACCAAACGCAAGAGAAAAAGCCTCTTTTTTACACGAAAATATTATTCCGATGCAAGAAAGTGGCCAGTTGAATTTTATTGACCGACCAGATTCAGATTTTGGATTTTCATCAGAATTAGGTTTCGACATTTTCTACGCTGATGGTCATACCGAAAAACAAATGTTACCACACATCAATTACAACGGAAAAACCATTGTTTTTTGTGCCGATATGCTGCCAACTGCTGGTCATATTCCAATACCATATGTAACTGGATACGACACAAGACCCTTATTATCAATGGATGAAAAACAAATATTTCTGAATAATGCTGCCGATAATAATTATTATTTGTGGCTAGAACACGATGCTCACAATCAAATTATAACGGTTCAGCATACCGAAAAAGGAATCCGATTGAAAGAAGTTTTCAAGTGCGAAGACGTATTAAAATAAAGTTAAAAACAACTATAACTGTAACAAATACAAACCATTTCAGTCCAATAACTGAAAATTAATTAATTGAGAACATGAAGAAAATTTTTAGACCACTGTATTTAAGCTTAGCTTTAGGACTTGTTTTAGCAAGTTGTGGATCGCAAAAAATGGTATCAACTCCGGTTGAAAATATTGATAATTTACCTTTAAAAACCACTCCAGTTGCTGAAAATGATTTGCAACGTTGGAGTCATTTAGACTTAGTAAAAGACACGCTTCCTGGAATGAGTGTGGACAAAGCTTACAAGGAATTACTTAAAGGCAAAAAAGGACAAAAAGTTATCGTTGGAATCGTAGATTCTGGTGTAGATATCAACCACGAAGATTTAAAAGCGGTTATTTGGACCAATCCAAAAGAAATTGCTGGAAATAAAATTGACGATGACAAAAACGGTTACGTTGATGATATGCACGGATGGAATTTCTTAGGAAATGCTGTTCACGAACAATTAGAAATGACGCGTATTGTTAAAAAAGGTCCTGGAACTCCAGATTATGATAAAGCGAAAGCAAAATTAGAAGAAGAATTAAAAGGACTTACACCTCAAAAACAACAATTGGATTTTATTCTAAATGCTGAAAAACAATTAGCTACCTACTTCAAAAAGAGTAATTTTACGTTAGAAGAAGTTAAAGCAATTCCAGCAACTGAAACATCTTTGGCTCAACCAAAAGCTGTTTTTATGCAAGTTTTAAGCACTACTTCAAAAGCTGATTTCGACAAACAAATTGAAGAATTCAAGGATTATATTTATGGTCAAATGAACTACAATTTAAATGTAGAATTTGATGGTAGAAAAATTGTGGGTGATAATCCAAACGATTTAAAAGACACTAGATATGGTAACAATAACGTAGTTGGTCCAGAGCCAAAAGAAGCAAAACACGGAACACACGTTGCTGGAATTGTAGCTCAAGTTAGAGGCAACAATAAAGGTGGCGATGGTGTTACAAATAACGCTCAAATTATGACGATTAGAGCCGTTCCAAATGGTGATGAATATGATAAAGATATCGCTTTAGGAATTCGTTATGCGGTAGATAATGGTGCAAAAGTTATCAATGGTTCTTTTGGAAAATATTTTTCTCAAAATAAAGAATGGGTTATCGATGCTATCAAATACGCAGAATCTAAAGACGTTTTAGTAGTTATCGCTGCTGGTAACGAATCGTATGATTTAGATGTTACGAACAAATATCCTAACGATACGTATGACAACTCTCCAGAATACGCAAAAAATGTTCTAATTATCGGAGCTTTAGCGCCAACTTATGGAAGCAAAATGGTAGCTGATTTTTCTAATTACGGAAAAAACAATGTTGATATTTTTGCACCAGGAGAAAAAATTTATGCTACTACTCCATTAAACACTTACGAATATTTACAAGGAACTTCAATGGCTTCACCTAACGTAGCGGGTGTAGCAACATTAATTCGTTCTTACTATCCAAGTTTAACTGCGGTTCAAGTAAAACAAATTATTATGGAAAGTGGTACTCCGTTGAAAAACACAGTAACTATTGGAGAAGACAAACACAAAGCTAATTTTGCTGACGCATCAAAATCAGGTAGAATCGTAAATGCATACAATGCATTACTATTAGCTGAAAAAATGTCGAAAAAATAAAAATTTCACTACTTTAGTAAAACCAAAACCTACAGGTTCTCAAATTCTTGTAGGTTTTTCTTTTAAAAATTGATTATGAAAAAATTACTTTTTTTACTTACTTCTTGTATTGGTTTCGCACAAAACAACCCAAATCCAGGTTATTGGCAACAACACGTTGACTATAAAATGGATGTGAAAATGGATGTGAAAAAATTCCAATATACCGGAAAACAAGAAATTGTTTATACCAACAATTCAAATGATACGTTGCACAAAGTGTATTATCATTTGTACAATAATGCGTTTCAACCAGGAAGCGAAATGGACGCCAGACTTCAAGCCATTTCTGACCCCGATAAGCGCATGGTCAAAACCTTTAAAAAAGAAGGTAAAGATGTAAAAGAAAGTAGAATTAGCACATTGAAACCAAATGAAATAGGGTATTTAAACATCGCTAATTTTAAACAAGATGGCGTTTCAGCAACCACAAAAGTAGTAGGAACTATTTTAGAAGTTACTTTAGCAAAAGCTATTTTACCAAAACAAAAAACCACACTTTCATTAGATTTTAATGGGCAAGTACCGTTGCAAATTCGTCGTTCTGGAAGAATGTCCGAAGAAGGCGTTGCTTTATCCATGACACAATGGTATCCAAAACTATGCGAATATGATTTCGAAGGATGGCACGCTAATCCATACATCGCAAGAGAATTTCATGGTGTTTGGGGAAATTTTGATGTGAAAATCACTATTGACAAAGCTTACACTATTGGAGGAACAGGTTATTTACAAAACAAAAACGAAATCGGTCATGGTTATCAAGATGCAGGTGTAAATGTGGTTCATCCAAAGAAAACCAAAAACCTTACTTGGCATTTTTATGCGCCAAACGTGCATGATTTTGCTTGGGGAGCGGATAACGAGTTCATTCACGATATGATTTTAGGTCCAAACAATGTAGAATTGCATTTCTTGTACAAAAACAAGAAAGAGAATTTAGAAAATTGGAAAAAAATGCAACCTAAAACTGCGGAATTACTAGCGTTTTTTAATGAAAACGTTGGGCCTTATCCGTACAAACAATATTCAGTTATTCAAGGTGGTGATGGTGGAATGGAATATGGTATGTGTACTTTAATTACTGGAAACAGAGCTTTTGGAAGTTTAGTCGGCGTAACCGCACACGAAATGGCGCATTCATGGTTTCAATTTGTATTAGCAACTAACGAAACCAAACACGAATGGATGGATGAAGGCTTTACGTCGTACATTTCTAACTTAGCGATGAACAAAATTTTGCCTCCTAAAAAACCTGAAGTTCCTTATGAAGATGCTTACAATAACTACATTTATTTAGCAAAATCTGGAAAAGAACAGCCGTTATCAACACATGCTGACCGTTATGATTTGAATATGGCGTATGGTATTTCGGCTTACAGTAAAGGGGAAGTGTTTTTAGTGCAATTGGGTTATTTAATTGGGCAAGAAAACCTCAACAAAACCATCAAACGTTATTACAATGAGTATAAATTTACACATCCAACACCAAACGACATCAAGCGTGTGGCGGAGAAAGTTTCGGGCGCTAATTTAGATTGGTATTTGTTAGATTGGACACTAACTACCAACACTATTGATTATGCTATTAAAAACGTTGAAAGTGCAACCGATGGTGTGCAAAGAACAGGTGTTTCGCTAGAACGCAAAGGAAGAATGCCAATGCCTTTGGATATTATGGTAGAATATACCGACGGAACCAAAGAATTCTTCTACATTCCAAACACGTTAATGCGTTGGGAAAAACCAAACCCATATGCTGGAATTAAAGGAAATGTTTTAAAAGGCTGGGATTGGGCACATCCAACCTACTTTTTTGAAATTCCAAAATCAAAAACGTCTATTAAATCCATCACCATTGACCCAGAAAATGTAATGGCGGATATTAATAAAGAAGATAATAGTTATCCGAAAAAATAATTAAAGCGACCTTAGGGTCGCTTTTTACTTTTAAATGCTTTTTGAAATTAAAATCGAAATTCAATATCGACTTAAATAAAAAAAGAAAAACACAAAATATATAGCTGATTATTAGTAAATTAGTGTAAAAAATAAAAGGTGGTCATCTTAGACAAAAATAAAACGGTATCGCAATTAACAATACTATACATTTTAGTGGTTGTTGCCTTTTCATTTTTAAACTTAAAATCATATCCTGTTCTCGAATTCCTATTAGGCAGTATTAGAATTCCTATTATAATTGTGATGTATTTTATTGCGTCCAAAATCAAAAGCACCTTGTATTTTAGTGCTTTAATTTTATTCTTTTTTGCTTATTTATTTTTTAGAGAAGGCTCTCTAATTGCCAATTTTTTAGGCGCATTAATTTCACTTGTCTATCGCTTGTTAATCTTTATTATTGTTTACAAAAGCATTGAAAATAAGAATTGGATTGCCATTTTTTTAGCTTCAATTCCTTTCTTTTTTATCTATCTGTATGTGTTGCTCTTGATAGAAAAAGAAATAAAAATCGATTTTTACCCTTGGGTTTTAAATGGTTTTCTAACTTCTTTTATTGGTGGAATGGCAACATTTAACTTTCTCTTTCAAGATAAAAAAAGATTGCATTGGCTGTTTATTAGCGCGATTTTATTTGTGGTTCAAATCGGAGTGTTTTTAATTAATAAATATTACTTTCCAGATGAAATTTTAAGAATGTTAACCATTATTTTATTCGGAATTTCCAACTTCACGTTTTACAAATTTGTACTACTTCAAGAAGAATTAAAACTTAAATACACATCTTAATTTAAAGTTTTCTAACTTTGCTTCATGAAATTCACTTATCCAAAACACGAAAAATTAAAAAGCAAAACCACGATTGACTTGTTGTTTTCGGAAGGGAAATCAGTTTCAAAATATCCGTTACGTTTGGTTTATGTAGAAAACACAGAACCTAATGCGGAACTTATAAAAATGGGAGTTTCGGTATCTAAAAAATATTTCAAAAAAGCCGTAGACCGTAATTATTTCAAGCGTGTTTTGCGTGAAACCTATCGTTTAAACAAACATATTTTGGTTGATAATTTAGAAAAACCACATGCCTTTATGTTTTTCTATCAAACAAAAGAGCGACTTTCTTATCAAGAAATTGAAGAGAAAACCATCCAACTTTTTCAAAAATTCAACGAAAGGCAGAAGTAAATTGTACTTTTGGTTTAATTTTTGCTCAAGATTCTTTACTTTCGTAAACTCGTATCAATCAATACTTCTATACATGAAACGTTATTTCAGTAGAAAAATAATCATTCCCGTTGTTGCGGCAACGTTCCTTTTTGTGGGCGTTAGTTTCAAAAACGACTTTTTTGAAATTGCTAAGCAAATTGAAATTTTTACCGGACTTTTCAAAACCGTTAACCAAAATTACGTGGATGAAACCAATCCGGGTGAAATGATGGATAACGCCATAAAAAACATGTTGAAAGAATTAGATCCGTACACCGTTTTCTTTAACGAACAAGACGTTTTAAAATTCAAAATCAACAATACGGGCGAGTACACGGGCATTGGCGCCATGGTACAACGAAAAGAAGGAAAAGTTTTTCTAAAAGAAATTTACAAAGGATTTCCAGCCGATAAAGCCGGTTTAAAAGCTGGTGATGAGGTAATTCAAATTGGAGATATTAGCTTAAAAGAATACAAAGAAGATGCTTCGCAATTGTTTCTTGGTGCCAAAAACACAAAAGTTGAAATTCAATATATTCGTCAAGGAAAAACCCAAAATGCAACAATTGTTTTAGACGATGTTGAAATAAAAGCGGTTCCGTTTTTCTCGCTTTTAAAAGACAATACAGGTTACATCGTTTTAACGAAATTTACCGAAAAAGCAAGTTTTGAAACTAAAGCTGCTTTGTTAGAATTGAAAAAACAAGGCGCTACTAAAATCATTTTAGATTTAAGAGGAAATCCAGGTGGATTATTGCACGAAGCGGTAAACATTTGCAATCTTTTTGTTCCAAAAAACGAATTAATCGTAACCACAAAATCGAAAAATCCAAAACATAATTTAGAATACCGTACCAAAAACGAACCTATCGATTTAGAAATTCCGATTGCAGTAATTGTGGACGGAAAAAGTGCTTCGGCTTCGGAAATTGTAGCGGGTGCGATTCAAGATTTAGATAGAGGTGTGATTTTAGGAACCAGAAGTTTCGGAAAAGGATTGGTACAACGACCTTTAGATTTGTCTTACGGAACGCAAGTAAAAGTAACGATTTCGAGATATTACACACCTTCAGGAAGATGTATTCAGGCTTTGGATTATTCGAAAAAAGACGAAAACGGAAAAGCAATTAAGAAAAATCAGACTGAATTCACTGCTTTCAAAACCAAAGCAGGAAGAACGGTTTATGATGGCGGTGGTGTTTTACCAGATATGGAAATTGAAGAAACTAAAATGGCAACAATAACTGATGCTGTAGTTAAAACAGATGCTATTTTTAACTTTGCTACGCAATGGTATTATAAAAACCCAACCGTTTCAGGAATTCCTACCATTTCAGATACTGATTTTATTGCGTTTAAGACCTTTTTAAAACAAGAGAAAATCAGTTTAGACACCGAAACCAACAAAGCGCTGAAAAACGTGCTTGAAACGGCTAAAAAAGAAAAAATAGACACTCAAATTACGAATGAATACAAGCAATTAGAATTGGCTATTGAGAAAAATCAGGAAATGGAATTGGACAAAAACAAGAACCAAATCAAAAAACTGATTCAGGAAGATTTAATCACACGTTACCAATATCGCGAAGGTTTATACCAATTTTACACCAAAGAAAACTTGGAAATTGAAAAAGCAATTTCGCTTCTAAACAATCAAACACAATACAAATCGATTTTAAAAAAATAAGATGACACGTTTATTTTCTATACTATTTTTACTTTTCACAGTAGTATCCTTTGCTCAAGAAGAAGAAGAAGTACACTCTATATTTTTCGAATTTGACAAATACAATTTAAAAGAAGAACAAGCCAATGCCGTAGTAGCATTCGTTAGTAAAATAGACACTTCGCGCATTGAGTCGGTTCAAATTTTTGGCTATTGTGATGATAGAGGAAAAGATGCTTACAATTACACCTTATCAACTAACAGAGCCAATACCGTTAAAAACAAGCTAATTGAAAGAGGCATCAAAAGTAAAATTATCATTACGCTTGAAGGAAAAGGCAGAATCATGCTTGATGAAGATATGCAAACTAACGTTCCAGAAGCGCGTTCTAAAAACCGAAGAGTAGACGTAGTGGTAAATTTTAAACCCATTGTAATTGAAGATTTAAAAATTCCTGGCGTTTATAGTACGATTAAAAAAGATAGAATTGTAGGCGATAGGATTTATCTTGACCACGTTTTGTTTGAAAGAGGAAGTAGCCAATTGACCTATAAAGCCAAGAAAGAATTAGACCGAATTGCCTTAGAATTACACAAATACAAAAACATTCACTTCGAGATTCAAGGTCACGTATGTTGTACACCAACTTTCCAAAAAGAAGCTGTTGATCGCGATACTAAAAAGCGAGAATTATCAATAAATCGTGCTAAAAGAGTGTACAATTACTTTTTGATGAAACGTATTAGTAAAGTTCGTATGACTTATAAAGGCTATGGTAATACCCAATCTTTAAAACAAGGAAGTACTTTAGATAGAAGAGTGGAACTTTTGATTACCAAAAATGATGTAGTTCCGGTAGAACCGAAAAAGTAGTTATTTTTTCTTCATCTGAATATGCGGAATATCGTCTTCTAAATACATTTCGCTGGTTTGGATAAATCCGTGGGATTCGTAGAATTTTTTTAAGTATTCTTGTGCGGAAATAGTAATAGCTGTTTCATTGAAGTTTTCTTTTATCGCTTCAATGGAAACACGCATTAAATCGTGACCGAATTTTTTATCACGGTATTTTGGACTTACCACAACTCTTCCTATAGAAGTTTCTTCAAAATAACAGCCTTTGTTAAACAAACGAGAATAAGCTGCCAAATCGTTATTGTAATAACCTAAAACGTGAAGTGCTTTCTCGTCTTTACCATCAATATCTTGATAAACGCAATTTTGCTCCACCACAAACACTTCTGAGCGAAGCTGCAGCAAAGAATATAGTTCAACTGTAGAAAGTTCGTTAAATCGCTTTATTTTGAATGTTATTTCCATGATAAAAAAAGAAGTTCCCAATGAAGGGAACTTGATATTATTTTAAAAACTTAACCGATTGAATAATAGCTTCTAGCTCGAAAACTAAATCACGCTTCGATTTTGACGGATTATAAGTGAATCCTTCCAAAATTAAATAACGATTGTTTTTAGTGTCTTTGATTGCGTAATTAACAAATGGTCCAGCCATGAAATCGTTTTTCAATTCCCAAGTTCCTTTGGTTAAATAGGTTTTTTTACCTCCAACGGTTACATCAAACAAATAAGGTGCATAAGCTGCTTCCGTAATCATCCATGTATTTGGTAGTGTTCCGTGAATGTTAGCTTTTCCAACTTCATCACGCATTGCTGTAATGTTAGCGATGATATTGTTATCTTTTTCTACTTTTTCAATTGGAACCTGATAAATTAAAATACTGTTATAACCTGAGGTAAATTCTTTTCTTAACCAAATGAAATTGTCTTTTACCATATCGTATTTATAACCAAAACCAATTTGCAAACTCACGCCAAACTTACTTTGTACTTGAGTATCTGGAACCAACGATTTTTTCATTCGAATTTGATTCTCAATTACTTCTGAAGCTTTGATTGTTTTAATAATTTCGGCTGATTTTTCTTCTAAAACCTTTAAAACATCTTCGGTATCTGTACCAGAAATGAAAAATACGTTTTGAGGTTTTGCATATTTGTTGGTATTCGAAGCATATCCAGCTTCTTTATCTTTTTTAACAATAATGATGTTTCGACTTTTGCGAACAAATCCTTCAAAAACCTTTGTTGGATATTGATTTAAAGTAAACAATGGTTCTTCTTGTGGTAAACCATCTACGGGAACGGCAAACTTTTTACGAATGCTATCTCCAATTTCTCCGTTCCATAAGTTATCGTCAATAATAATAGAAACATTATTAATTTTACCATTAGAATCTGATAAAATTGCTTGCGTTTCTTCTTTAGAAGTTTCTTTACAAGATAAAAACGATAAGGCTACGAAAGTTAAAACTGCTAATTTTTTCATGGGGTAAAACAATTGATTATCCGTTAATTTTTAATTTCATTCCGGGTTGAATATTGTCACCGCTAATATCGTTCCATTTTTTAATATCTTCTATGGAAACGCCTGGAAATTGTTTAGAAATTGAAAATAATGAATCACCACTTTTAACCGTATAAGTCCCGTCATTATTAGATTTAGACTCTGTTTTAACGATTACTTTTTTATCCGAATAAATTTTTAATTTTTTTCCTGCCTGTATGGTATTTCCTTTTATGCTATTCCATTTTTTTAGTTCAGTAATGGAAACATTGTACTTATCGCCAATTTTGCCCAAACTTTCGCCACTCTTAATTGTGTGGAATTGAGTTTTTCGCTCAAATTTAGGTTTACTTACATAAGTGGAGTCCACATTAGATGCTATCGAATCTTTTGAAGTTGTAGCAATGAATTCCGTTTTTGTTTTTTCTTTATACGTTTCTAAATAATTCAAATACGCATAAATTTTTTCTTCATTGGAAACAAAAAGTCCCATTTTATTTTTTGGTAAACGCAAGTAATGAGGTTCATCTGCTTCAAACGGGATTACCTTTAATTTATAAATTGGATTTAAAAACTCTAATTGTTCCACAGGAATATCAAGTAATTCTGAAATATGCTTGAACGACATTTGCTTTTTCACCATAATCGTATCCGTTTCAAAATACGTTAATGGCGCTTTTTTAGGCATAATTCCGTGCTCTTTTTTGAATTCGTAAATGTAAAAAGTAGCTAAAAAAGCTGGAACGTAATTCGCAGTTTCCTTTGGAAGATTTTTACGAATGTTCCAATAATTTTGGCTTCCGCCCGAACGACGAATTGCTTTTGAAACATTTCCAGGTCCGCAGTTATAAGCCGCTAAAACCATGCTCCAATCTCCAAAAATTCCGTACAAACTTGATAAATACTGACAAGCTGCTTCCGTTGCTTTTAAAGGATCGTAACGCTCATCCACATAAGAAGTAACTTCTAAATTGTATTGTTTTCCTGTTGGATACATAAATTGCCACAAACCAGAAGCTCCAACTCGAGATTTCGCTCTAGGATTTAATGCTGATTCAACAATAGCCAAATATTTCAATTCTAACGGAATGTTATATTTTGCTAAATGCTCTTCGAACATTGGGAAATAATATTCTGAAATCGCCATTAAACGCTCAAATGCTTTTGGACGATTTTTCAAAAACGCTTTAATCGTGTTCTCTAATGCTGGATGATATTCAATATTAAAAGGCGATTTAGCATCCATTTTGGCCAAACGTTTCTTTAATAAATCAGTAGATAACTCGTAACTTACTTCGGTATCTGCATTGAAATTCGAAATATCAGAAAACATATTGTCAGACAATTCTGTGCTGGCTAATTCCGACAACCATCTTTCATCGATACAATTACTAGTGCTATGATTTACAAACGTCGTTTTCAAAGAATCCAAATAGGACATTTTAGGCAACGGAAGTAAATTTTCTTTTTCTGCAGTTTCCTGAGCGAAGCTAAAAAGCGACAGAAAAAGTGATGTTATTATTAAACTTTTTTTCATTCTGTTTTTTGTTTTTTGGGGCATGTTGATTAGTAATAACTTAATAACCAACGTTTTATTGTACTCTTATTCTAAAATAGCTGCAATTCCAGGTAAGGTTCTGCCTTCCAGCATTTCTAACATCGCTCCACCACCGGTAGAAACGTAACTCATCTTTGGCTCTAATCCAAATTGTTTTACAGCAGCAACGCTATCGCCACCACCTACAAGTGAAAAAGCTCCATTTGCAGTTGATTCTGCAATATATTCGCCTAAAAAAATTGTTCCTTTTGCAAAGTTTTCCATTTCAAAAACACCTAATGGACCATTCCAAAGAATCGTTTTTGAATCTAAAATAATGCGTTTAAAAATTTCTAACGATTTTGGCCCTGCATCTAAACCTTGCCATCCGTCTGGAATTTTATTCACATCAACCACTTGTGTATTGGCGTCATTCGAAAATGCATCTGCCGCCACTACATCAACAGGAATGTGAATTTGTACACCTTTTTCTTTGGCTTGTTTTAAAATTTCGATGGCCAATTCTAATTTATCATCTTCACAAATTGAATTTCCAATTTTTCCTCCTAACGCTTTCACGAAAGTAAACGTCATTCCACCACCAATAATCATGTGGTTTACTTTATCTAAAATATTTTCAATCACCGTAATTTTTGAAGAAACTTTACTTCCTCCTAATATCGCAACGACCGGTTTTTCTGAGTTTTTCAATACTTTTTCGATACTTTCAATTTCTTTGGCTAACAAATAACCGAAGCATTTCGCCTCTTTAAAAAATTGCGCAATAATGGTTGTGGAAGCATGTGCTCTGTGAGCCGTTCCAAAAGCATCATTCACATAAATATCACCTAAAGAAGCTAATTTTTTAGAAAATTCAACATCTCCTTTTTCTTCTTCGGCATAAAAACGTAAGTTTTCTAATAATAAAATTTCGCCTGGTTGTAGATTTTTCGCTGCATTTTCTGCTACATCTCCAATACAATCAGAAGCAAAATGTACTTTTTGACCTAAGATTTCCTCAGTTTTAGAAACGATGTGTTGTAACGAATATTTTGCTTCAACACCTTTTGGTCTTCCTAAGTGACTCATTAAAATTACACTTCCGCCATCTTTCAATATTTTGTCAATTGTAGGCTTTGCTGCCTCGATTCTTGTAGCATCGGTAACCTTAAAATTTTCATCTAATGGTACATTAAAGTCTACTCGGATAATTGCTTTTTTATTATTGAAATTGAAGTCGTTGAGTGTTTTCATTTATTGATTTTTTAATTCGAATGATTGCAAATATAAATTATTGTATTTTAAATCTTTATAATAAATATCATATTTTGTGTTTTTTTTAAATCTTGCAAAACCATTTTTTTGATTTCTTTTCTATCAATTTTGGTAATTTTTGATTAGGTTTGTTCCATGCTTTTCAAAGATATTTTAGGACAAGAACATATTAAAAATCACCTAACTAAGAGTGCCGAAGCCGGAAGAATTCCGCACGCTCAGTTGTTTGTGGGTCCCGAAGGTTGTGGCACACTTCCTATGGCGATTGCCTATGCACAATATATTTTATGTGGTAATGTAGGTGGAGAAAATGTAGGAGAAAACACGGCTTGTAACCTAAAATTCGAACATTTTTCGCATCCCGATTTGCATTTTGTTTTTCCTGTTGCTACAACCGACAGTGTTAAAAGTCATGCTACTAGTGATCATTTCATGGTAGAATGGCGTCAATTTTTAACCGAATCGCCTTACGGAAGTTTGTTTGATTGGTTGAAAAACCTTGGAATTCAAAACAAACAAGGGTTAATAGGTGTTGATGAAGCAACTGAAATCAATAAAAAATTATCTTTAAAAGCCTACGAAGGTGGTTACAAAGTAATGATCATTTGGATGGCCGATAAAATGAATGGTCCTTCGGCAAATAAATTATTGAAATTATTAGAAGAACCACCGGCTAAAACCGTTTTTATTTTAATTACAGAAAGCACTAGCGATATGTTGCAAACGATTCTTTCACGTTGTCAAGTTATTGATTTTATTGGTTTGAGCGAAAGTGTTATTGCAGAAGCTTTGGTTTCACGTGAAAATTGTGAGCCAACTGTTGCTAAAAAAATCGCGCATCAAAGCGAAGGAAATTACAATAAAGCGTTGCATATTTTACGAAAAGAGGATGATGAATATCCTTTTGACGAATGGTTTGTAGAATGGGTGAGAAGTGCTTTTCGTGCCAAAGGAAATGCCGCTGCCATAAACGATTTAATTGCTTGGAGCGAAAACATTGCATCTACCGGAAGAGAAACGCAAAAACAATTTTTACACTATTGCATTCACTTTTTCAGACAAGCGTTGTTACTGAATTACAAAGCAAATGATTTGGTGTTTTTAGAAACAAAAGTGCCTAAATTTGAATTAGAAAAATTTGCTCCGTTTGTAAATGGTGCAAATATTACAGATATTTACAAAGAATTAGAAGATGCTATTTACCACATTGAACGCAACGGAAATAGCAAAATCATTTTAACCGATTTGTCTATAAAATTAACTCGATTAATCCATAAAAACGCATAATTATGACACAAGTAGCTCCACTATTAGTTTTGGCTTTTTTAGCAATTACCTTTTTACAATCTGGATATGATAAAATTAAAGACTGGAAAGGCAATGTAGAATGGTTAAATGGTCATTTTTCAAATACTATTTTGGCAAAGCAAGTTCCGTTTGCATTAGGAATTGTACTTGTTTTAGAAGTGGTTTCGGGAATTTTATGTGTTTCGGGAATTATCCAACATTTAATGCAAGATGTGGTGATTAGAGGTTTAGGTTTTTATGGTGCTATTTTATCTTGTATTACGTTACTTTTCCTTTTGTTCGGACAACGTTTAGCAAAAGATTACGATGGTGCAAGAACTATTGTTATTTACTTTATTCCAGCTGTTTTAGTGGTTTTTTGGTTGAATTAGTTTTCTATTTATAAATTAGTAGTAATTTAAAATGAGGAACTTTAAAACTGAAAAAGATAAATTATTATCAGAATTGGAATCTGAAATAAAAAGTCATCCCGACAATGAAATTCTGAAAACTTTATATCGAAATTTAAACTCTCATCAATCTGTAAATGAACTAAATGGAGTTCTAAGCAGAATTATTGTTGACAGTTTAGATTATGAATTTCAAATCGGTCAAAAATTAATTGAATTTGAAAATTTTTTTTCAGACTTTTCTAATTCAATCCGTTCTGACGAATTGAGAAAATTAGCAAAAAAGTTAATTAAACAAAATATTCGTATCACATTTTATGGTAAAGCTTGGTCAGAAAATCATTCTGATTGGATTTATTTTGACAAAGTGTTTGATTTAAAAAAAATGAGAGAAAACTTTTCTCTTGGTGATAGTATAATTGAACATCAGAATTTCGACAATAAATCTGGTTTAGAAATCGGATTTATAGATAAAAATACTAACGAAGGAATAATGGGAAAAGTTAAATAAAACTCTGCTAACCAAAATAATCTTCAATTTCTACTTCCTAATTCTATCACAAATCAGCTACTAAAATAATGCTTCACTTATTCAAGAGATGCTTAACAGCATGACAACTTTGATGGAAAAAATTCTATTTAACCCAAACTCGCTTTATACAAACGTAATTCATCCCAGGAAAATTTATCGCCGTGGATTTCTTTTAATTCGCCTAAACTTTCACCTTTAAAATCTTTAAAAGCCGCTCTTAAATCGGAAATTTTATCTTCTGGTAAAATGTCGGAAAGTTGTACAATTTCCATTTGAATCAACTTGGTAAAATGGTTGTAAATGGTTTGTGGTGTAAGTTTTCGCTGTTTTGCAATTTCGTAAATCGATAAGTTTTGTTTCCACAATTCTAAGGTATCTTCAATAGTGGATTTCTTTGGTTCTTTTGTTTTTTTCTTCTTCGAATCGGTGTAATACGAAACGTCTTCGTCGTCTTCCACCAAAGCTGCGTGCGAAGTTCTAAAGCGTTCTGCCACAACTACCAACTTATTGATTTTATAAGTACTCATGTCTTCCGAAATTAAATTTTTCTTCGAAATTTCTTTTCCTTCGACAATGATATTGGTGAGTAATTTTGCTTTTTTCAGTTGTAAAATCGCTTTAATTTGAAGCTCTTCTAAAACCAATAATTCGTCATAAAATGCTTTTACTTTTTTGATGCGTTTTACTTCTTCAATTTTCAACAATAATTCTTCGGCGACAGTATCTAATATTTTGAAAAAATATTGATAAGCCGCATCACATCGCTCCTTCACGAAATTCACATCCAAATTTTCATCGTAGAAAATTTTCTGCAATTGCGATAGAAATTTTCCAGAAGGTTCTAAAATTTCGGCGATTTTATCGTGTTGGGTTTTTGCCCAATCGTTGTGCTTTGTTTTTGGCGATTTTGGTGCTTCAGAGTTATAACTAAACAAATGATTGCGCCATTCTTGACCTAATTCTTTGAAATCAAATGAGTTAAGCAACGTATTCAGCCAAAAAAACAATGTTTCTTTAGCTAACGAATGTTGTAAAATTTCTTCAGAAGCTTTGTTTTCGGCATAATTAAGCACTTCTTCATCGCTTGAAATGCCATTCATTCGCAACGGAGACAGTAAAATAAGCCCTTTTAACGAACGCAAACGCGATAAAGCCACATACGCTTGTCCGGGTGCAAAAACTTGCGATACATCGAGCGCTGCTTTGTCGAAAGTTAAGCCTTGACTTTTATGAACTGTAATTGCCCAAGCCAATTTAATTGGGTAGTGGACAAAAGTTCCGATGACTTCTTCTTCAATTTCTTTAGTATTTTCGTTGACTTTGTAGCGAATATTCTGCCATTCGTACCTTTCAACTTCAATGGTTTTGTTTTCTTCGGGAAAATGAACAAAAATTTCTTTTTCGGTTAACGAACTAATGACGCCCATTTTTCCGTTGAAGAATTGCTTTTCGAAATTCAAATCGTTTTTAATAAACATGACTTGCGCTCCGACTTTTAGTTGCAATTTTTCTTCTAAAGGATAAATTTTTTCTGGAAAATCAGCTGTGATTTCTGGTAAATAGGTGAATTGTTTCCCTTCTAAATCTTGTAAAGACTGAGCATTTATGGTGTCTGCTTTAGAATTGTGCGTGGTTAAAATGATGAATCCTTTATTTTTCTTAAGATCAAAATTTGGTTGTACAAATTGATTTAGAATCTTGACATCTTCCGAAGTGATTTTATTGTGACGTAAATTATTCAAAACATCAATAAATTCGGCATCTGTTTGACGGAAAATCTTATCTAATTCGATGTATAAAGGCGGATATTGTTGAATAATGTGCGAATGAAAAAAGAACATACCTCGATAATAATTCTTTAGCATTTCCCATTCTTCATTTTTCACTACTGGTGGTAATTGTAGTAAATCTCCTATAAATAATACTTGAACTCCACCGAAAGGTCTTTCGTTTCTTCTCACTTTTCGCATCATAAAATCCATCGCATCCAACACATCGGCACGCAACATAGATACTTCATCGATAACTAACAATTCCATATTTCGAATTACGGAACGTTTCACGTTATTCATCTTAAAATGACGTCCTAGCGAATCACGATTTTCGAATTTTACAGTGTCTGAAAAATGTGGAAGTTGTTTATTATCAGGAATAAAAGCAGCAAAAGGCAACTGAAACATCGAATGAATCGTAACGCCATTTGCATTCAAAGCGGCAATTCCGGTTGGTGCTACAACAACTGTATTTTTATGTGTCGTAGCGATAATTTCCTTTAAAAGTGTGGTTTTTCCGGTTCCTGCTTTTCCGGTTAGGAAGATGGATTTATTGGTTTGATTAATAAATCGGAGGGTGTAACTAGCTGCGGCTGATATTGGTTCCATGTGGCGTAAAATTTTAAAAAACAAATATATAGAAACGAATAGAAATAAAAAAGTCCCGAGTAATCGGGACTTTCAATTATTTTTTTTCTTCTTCCTTAGTGGCTACTTTGTCGTCTTTCTTAGTAGCTTTGTAAGTATCATTAAGCTCTTTTAAAACTTCTTTTGTGATATCATAACCATCTTTAGCGTAAAGAACTGTTGCAGCATCACCTGTTCCGTAGATATAATCATATCCTTTTTTCTTGCCGTAATCTTTGATAAATTTCTTTACTTCACTGATTAAAGTATCTTTTAAAACCGCTCCTTCTTGTTGTAATTGTTGTACTAAAGCATTTTGCTCCATACCTAATTCTTGCTCTCTTTGTTGCAAAGAAGCTCCCATTTGTTGTGCCCATTGTGGTCCTTTTGCTTGCGCATTTTGACGGAAATTTTGTGCATCGGCTTGAAAAGCTCTTACTTTAGCTTCTAAAGGGCGACCTAATTCTTCAGATTTTACTTTGAATTTATCATCTTCATCTTTGAATTTTTCGTATTTCTCGATTAACTCAGCAGTATCTATATATGCAGTTTTAAAATCTTTTGAACTTGTTTCTGTTTTGTTACATGCTAAAACGCTTAATGCAACACCTAAAATCAATACTAATTTTTTCATGGTTGTATATTGGTAATTAATAATTTTTCGTAAAAGTAATAATAAGTTGTAAAGTAACAAATTTGTTGCTTTTTTATTTATTTTTCAACTATAAGAATTTCTTATTTCGATTTTAAAATTTGATAGATTCAAGCTATTAAAAGTGACTTTCACAAATCGACTAAGTCAAATCTTTTAAAAAAAGACAATAAATCACATCAAAACATCTAAAAAACTGCCTAAAATCGCTTTAAAATGATTTTTACTTGTTTTTTAGTACATAAATATGTGATGAAAACTCTTTTTTGAACAATCCAGATACATTTGAAATCAAACCAATAAAAAACCCGGAAATAAAATTCATTTTTCCTGATTTATATTTTTCTGATAAAAGTGACACATAAAAACTATCAAACCACATTGGTTTAATATCTTCTAGATTCATATTTTGTTTGTCGAATAATTTTTCGATTGCTGTTTTTGAAAAATGCCATAAATGTCTTGGCACATCATAAGCTGCCCAAAATTCTTTATAGTGATTGGCATCATACGATTTGAAATTTGGAACCGCAATAATAATCGTTCCAGAAGGTTTCAACAAACGTTTCAATTCGGCTACTTGATGTTCGACATCCGGAACATGTTCTAAAACATGCCACATGGTAATTACATCAAATGAATTGCTTTCTAACTTTTCAATGTTGTCACCAAACTTAATTCCTTTTCCAACAGCAATTCCTTTTGCTTTATCATTTGGTTCAATTCCTAGAATATCCCAATTCTGATTTTTAGCTTCCAAAAGAAAATCTCCTGTTCCAGCACCAATGTCTAAAATTCTTCCTTTCAAAGGTTGGTACGAATTAATCAAACTTACTTTATCACGAATTGCTTTTCTTTTGATAAAATGATACATTTTTTCAAACATCGTTCGTTTTCCATCGGTGTGAGAAATATAATCTTCAAATTCGTAATACGAACCTAATTTATCTAAAGTAGGTTGGGGATGCGTTTTTAAAATTTGATATTCTTCATTAAACAACAAGGAAAAAGATTCTCCAGAAACTGAAAAATCTTTAACGGTAATAAAACTTTTATCTTCTAAAAAATTCATTTATTTTATTTTTATGCGAAAGGCTTATTTTAATAGGGTTGACAGCGTTGTTTCACGTGAAACATTTTTACTGAATACTAAAAACTGAACACTGAACACTTTCTTATCTTCCCATGTATATCAGCAACACTGAAATATCACTTGGAGAAACTCCGCTAATACGAGAAGCTTGTGCAATAGTTCGTGGTCGAATTTTATTTAATTTTTGTTTGGCTTCAATTGAAATCGATTGGATTTTATCGAAATTAAAATTATCTGGAATAATCATATCTTCTAAACGAGTCAACTTATCCGCATTGTTTTTTTCCTTTTCGATATAACCAGAATATTTAACTTGAATTTCAGCTTGCTCCACCACTTCTTGATCCAAATCATGTTCTTCGATATAAGCCGCCACTTTTTTAAACTTTCTAAAATCTTCCAAATCCAATTGTGGACGAGAAAAGACTTTAAACATTTTATCAGGTTGACTCATCGGAGCAGAACCTTTAGCTTCTAATATTGGATTTGCTTCTTCTGGTTTTAAACTTGTTTCTCTAAAGAAATTTACCATTGCATCCGATTGAGAGAATTTTTGTTCCATACGAATCAAACGCTCTTCTTTAGCTAAACCAATTTCAAATGCTTTTGGCGTTAATCTAAAATCTGCATTATCTTGACGAAGTAATGTTCTGTACTCAGCACGAGAAGTAAACATACGATAAGGTTCTTCTGTACCTTTAGTAATTAAATCGTCAATTAAAACTCCAATGTAGGCTTCGTCTCTTTTTAAGATAAATGGTTCTCTATTCTGAACCTTTAATGCTGCATTAATTCCCGCCATTAAACCTTGAGATGCTGCTTCTTCGTAACCAGTTGTTCCATTAATTTGTCCAGCAAAATACAAACCTTCGACTAATTTAGTTTCTAAGGTGTGTTGTAATTGTGTAGGAGGGAAGTAATCGTATTCGATAGCATAACCAGGTCTGAAAAATTTCACATTCTCGAATCCGGCTACCGAACGTAAAGCTTTGAACTGAACATCTTCTGGTAACGAAGTTGAGAATCCATTGATATAATATTCACAAGTTGTCCAACCTTCTGGTTCTACAAAAAGCTGATGTCTTTCTTTATCAGCGAAACGATTAATCTTATCTTCAATCGAAGGACAATATCTCGGACCTAAACTTTTAATTCTTCCGTTGAACATTGGACTTCTATCAAAACCTTCACGTAAAATATCGTGCACTTCTAACGAAGTATACGACATCCAACAAGAACGTTGTGTTTTTAATGGAGCGGTCAAATTAGAATACGAAAACTTTTCTGGAACATCATCGCCAGGTTGCTCTGTCATTTTAGAAAAATCTAAAGAACGACCATCCACACGTGGAGGTGTTCCAGTTTTCATTCTTCCTGATTCGAAACCTAATTTCACTAAATCTTCAGTAATTCCAAAAGAAGCACTTTCTCCTGCACGACCACCACCAAATTGTTTGTCACCAATATGAATCAATCCGTTCAAAAAAGTACCATTTGTCAACACAACTGACTTTGCTTTGATTTCCACTCCAAGTGAAGTTTTCACACCAACAATCTTTCCATTCTCTGCTAAAATCCCAGCCACCATTTCTTGGTAGAAATCCAAATTCGGGGTATTCTCCAACATGGTTCTCCATTCATCCGAAAAACGCATTCTGTCCGATTGCACTCTTGGCGACCACATGGCAGGACCTTTTGATTTATTCAACATCTTGAACTGGATCGCGGTCTTGTCAGAAACAATTCCAGAATATCCTCCCAAGGCATCAATCTCACGCACAATTTGTCCTTTTGCAATTCCACCCATGGCTGGGTTGCATGACATTTGCGCAATGTTTTGAAGATTCATTGTCACCAAAAGTGTAGAGCACCCCATGTTGGCAGCAGCAGCAGCAGCTTCACAACCGGCGTGACCAGCACCAACAACAATTACATCATATTGATTTAAAAACATCTTTTATAAATATTATGTTCCACGTGAAACATTTAAAAAAATCTATTTTACAAGCTTAATGTTCCACGTGAAACATTTGCATTTTTTCTTCTTCTTTCGAACGCATAAAAGCTTCGTCTTTTGGAGATTTATCTTTATAACCACAATAGTGTAAAACCCCATGTGACAATACGCGTTTTAACTCCTCTTCAAAAGAAACATTAAAATCACTAGCGTTATCCTTTACTCGCTCAATAGAAACAAAAATATCGCCTTGTATTAAATTTCCTACTGTGTAATCGAAGCTAATAATATCCGTTAAAGTATCGTGATCAAGGTATTCTACATTGATTTTATGTAGGTATTCGTCATCACAAAAGATATAATTGATTTCACCTTCATCGAACCCTTCAGATTCAATAATGCGTGAAATCCAATCTTCATATTGAGCCTCGTGTTCGAGTTCGAAATCTGTTTCGTAATTAAAACTAATCATTGCCTTTAAAATAGTTTTGAACCTTCTGGTTAAAATTGGGTTGCAAAGGTAAGCTTTGTCTGTTTAATATTTCAACACTATTGAGATATTCTTTTAATTCCTTTGAAAGTGGAGAAGTGCTACCATTATAGTTCTTATCATTTGTTTTTGACTGACGCTTGGTGTCTTCACCTTGTTGTTGAATCGCTTTTTCTAATTTTAGAAGTTCGTGTTTTAAATTCAACATCTTTTGCAACGTTTCGTTTTTAAAACCTTTATTGATTAATTGCTTTTCGATATCTTTCATTTGATTCAAAGCATTCTGACCTTGACCTGTCATGCCTTCTTTTTCTAAAGCTTTTTGCAAAGCATCACGCAATTGTTGTTGCTCTTTTATAATTTCCAAAACTTTACCAGCATTCCCTTCAGAACCATTCTCACCATCTTCACCATTCTCACCCGATTGTCCCTTTTGTTTTCCTTGACCAGGTTTTTCACCTGGCTTTTCTCCGGGTTTTTCGCCAGGCTTATCTCCAGGTTTCATCCCGTCTTTCATTTTTTCACCCAAACCTTCTTGTTGTTTGATGATGTCTGGAAGTTGCATTCCTTTTCCACCACCTGGTTTTGGTTTTCCTTTTCCGGAACCTTGGCCTTGCATTTCCATATTCATTTCGCTTTGCACATTACTTAAATAATCTGCTAAACGGTTGGCTGATGTTAAAACATATTGCTGATGTGAAGCTCCTTTTTGAATGTTATTATCCGCTAAAGTTTCTAAAGTCTTATCTAAATTATAATGGATTTCTCCGACTTCATTTAGAATCGTTTCAGTAATTTTTGGATTACGTAAGGCTACTGCAAATAAACTATCATCTACGTGTTTGAATTGTAATTTCAAATCTTGTTGCTTTTTTAACACCTTATTCAATTGCAAAGAACGCACTTCAGATGAATTTGTAGTCTTAATTAAACTTTCTTCATCGAATGAAAAAGCTAATAAATTATCTAGAATCTGACGTAACAATTTAGCATCTTCTTGCATTTGTTCCATTTCACCTGATTGCATAGATTGGGCCATTTTCTGACTCATTTGTTTCATCTTAGCTGCCGCCGATTTTTGCTTTGGTTTTGCTTTCTGTTGGTTTTGTTTTTGCAATTCATCAGAAGCTTTTTCCATGTCCTTTTTCACATCCTCTTGTTCATTCTTATCATTAGGAATATCCATCGGAGCTTTTAATTCTTTATTTTCTTTATCTAATTCTTCAAGTTCTTTCTTAATATCGTCAAACTCTTTATTGATGGCGTCTTGATTTTCCTTGTTATTTTCTTTAGTGTCATCAGCTAATTTTTCTTCCTTATCAGCTAACTTGTCTAATTTATCAGCGAGTTGTTCCGCTTTTTGTTCTACATAAAAACGTTTTGTTAACTCAACTAACTGTTCTAAATTCTGCTGTTGATTTTTTGCATTCTGTTTTAGTTTATCAGCTTTATCGAAAAGTTTATCTTTCTCTAATTTCTTAGAAAGCTCTTCTAATTCTTTAAGAAGTTTTTCATTTTTCTCTGCCTGTTTTTCGGCTTCTTCTAAACGACGTAATAATTCTTCTTTGTCTTTATCTTGTGATTTTGGATTGAATTCTTCCAAATTCTCCGTTAGCTTTTTTGTGAATTCTTTCATCATTTCGTCTTGTTGTTTTTGACGGTTGATAAAGTCTTCCACTTTCTTCTGATCTTTGAAATCTAAATTAGATTTCTCTTTATTCATCTTTTGCAGTTTGTCCAATTCCGAAATTTGCTTCTCTTGATTTTGAAGCGATTTTTCTAAACTATTGATGTTTTCATTCTGCTCTTGCAACTGTTTGTCTTCCTTTTGGTCTTCAGTCAATTCATAATGAAGAAAAACAGATGATTTTGTGCTTTTATAATTGTTAACTACATCATTATCAAATACTTCAAAATAATATTCGTAATTTACACCTTCTTCAATCGCTAAACCATTAGGAAACGAATAAACAAATTGATCAACCGCTTGTTTGTTGATAGCTAAATTCGCTTTTCGAACTGCATTTGGATTTTCTTTCGGATAAAAAACAACTTGTAACTTTGATAAACCATGATCATCGGCAACTTGACCAATCATCATTTTAGCTTTCAACTTTAATGAATCAGGCGCAATTTGAACCGAAATTGTTGGATATTGATCTTTAATCGTTGCGATTTGATACG
Organism: Flavobacterium sp.; assembly: GCA_003497625.1. GTDB lineage: Bacteria > Bacteroidota > Bacteroidia > Flavobacteriales > Flavobacteriaceae > Flavobacterium. Next base: position 158,183 of record DNNO01000021.1, read on the forward strand.
AAAGTTTTTCAAACTCGTTGATATTTCTATTCGATGTAATTACTTCGTAACTCAAATTATCCGATATTCTTCTTGAAAGCGAAAAGATATTTTCTTTATTAGCGAAAACACTAACTTGATTATTCGATTTGAAACTAACATTATCCGTTGCCAAAGCATTAATTCTCCAATTCACAACGGTTCCTTCAGGAACAACAGCGTTTCCAGTTCCTTGAATGATTTCCGATTTTTTACCTAAATAAGAAGGATATTGCAACACCATTTCAAAGTTGGCAATCGTTGGAACATCCACCACATTAATTTGATACTCTTTCGAATTCAAACCATTCGCTAAAAGTGAAAAAGTAACATCTTTAGATAATTTTGAAAACGTATATTCAAAAACTCCAGGTTTTGTACTTTGTAAAAAATATTCTTCATCGCCAATTTGAATCGCAATATTTTCAGGCATAACTTTTCCTTGCGTTTTCACTTGTAACACAAAATCGGAATTCTGTTGTGCTGTTAATGATTTATTCAATACTACAAATTCAAATGGTGCAGGCGGAGCATATTTCGTTTCATAATTCACTACTCGAGCAAAACTTTTCGAAATGATTTCGGAATTTCCGGTAACGAAAAACAAAATCAATAATAGGATTGGAATAATCGCATAAGGTAAAAACTTCTTGTTCTTAGCAAAATTAACCGCATTTGAAAACGGAATTGGTTGTAACGAAGCTGCTTTTTGTTCGATGGAAGCTGCTAATAATTCAGAAGTTTGACTTTGGTTTGCCAATTGTAAAAAGTTCAACAATTTATCTTGTACTTCTGAAAAGTGATTTCCGATGATAGCTGAAGCTTGCTGGTAATTGATTCCTTGTTGTAATTTGAATAATTTAAACAGTGGAAAAGCAATGAATCGAATCAATAAAAACGATTCTACGCCAACGAACAACCAGAATAAAATAGTTCTTCCAAATGTAGATAACCATAAAAAGTATTCAATCAATAAGGTAAAAATGAAATACAACAAGCCCAATCCGATGAAAAGAATAACTCCTTTTATCAGTTCATTGGTATAAAACTTCTTGATAAACCCTTCGAGCTTATCGAAAATAATGCTTTTTGCTCCCAAGATTGTTGATATACTGTTTATAACCGATAAAAATACAACATCTTAGGAGATTAGTCAATAGGTTTTTAGTGAAACTTAACATTTGTAGAATAGGATTGTTAATAACCATAAGATTTTCTAAATTCTAAATTCTTACTTCTAATTTGTAATCGTATCTTTGCACAAAATTTAATGAAATGTCAGTAAGAGTAAGATTTGCACCAAGTCCAACAGGACCTTTGCATATTGGTGGTGTTCGTACCGCTTTATTCAATTATTTATTTGCCAAAAAACATGGTGGTACTTTCTATTTACGTATTGAAGATACCGATCAAACGCGTTTTGTTCCAGGAGCAGAAGCTTATATTTTTGAAGCTTTGGAATGGTTAGGAATTGCGCCAGAAGAAACCGTTGGAAAGAATGAAAAATTCGGACCTTATCGTCAAAGTGAACGTAAAGCGATGTATCAACAATATGCGGACCAATTGATAAATTCAGGTTGGGCGTATTATGCTTTTGATACGGCTGAGAGTTTAGATGCGATGCGAAAAGAAGCAGAAGCAAACGGAAACACGTTTATTTATAATCATTCGGTTAGAGAACAATTGGATAACTCGTTGACAGTTTCACGTGAAAAAGTGGAAGAACGAATTGCAAATGGAGAACATTATGTAATCCGTTTTAAAACACCTGTGAATGAAATTTTAGAATTAAAAGATATCATTCGTGGCGATATTAAATTTGATACCAATTTATTAGACGATAAAGTATTATTCAAATCGGATGGAATGCCAACGTATCATTTAGCGAATATTGTAGATGACCATTTAATGGAAACTTCCCATGTGATTCGTGGTGAAGAATGGTTGCCATCGATGCCATTACACGTTTTATTATACAAAGCATTTGGTTGGAATGCTCCCGAATTTGCACATTTACCATTGATTTTAAAACCAATTGGAAACGGAAAATTATCAAAACGTGATGGTGATAAAATGGGATTCCCAGTATTTCCTTTAGAATGGAAAACTGAAGAAGGAATTTCATCTGGTTACAGAGAAAACGGATTTTTCCCTGAAGCAGTGATCAACTTTTTAGCATTGTTAGGTTGGAATGACGGAACCGAACAAGAGATTTTCTCGTTAGAAGAATTGGTAGAAAAATTTGATTTAAACCGAATTCACAAAGCAGGAGCGAAATTTGACCCAGAGAAAAACAAATGGTTCAATCATCAGTATTTGCAAAAGCAAAGTGATGCAAGTTTAGCGGAAAGCTTTAAATCAATTTTAGATAAAAAAGGAATCTCGACTTCGCTCGATTTGACAAAAGTGGTTTCTTTGATTAAAGAAAGAGCGCATTTCGTAAATGAGTTTTGGGATTTAGCGGATTATTTCTTTGAAGCTCCAACAACTTACGAGGAAAAAGCAGCTAAAAACTGGAAAGAGGAAACACCAGGTTTAATGCAACAAGTGATTTCGGAATTAGAGAAAATTGAAGATTTTACTTCTGCTAACATCGAAATCTTATTAAAAGAATGGATGACAGCAAACGAAATTGGAATGGGGAAAGTAATGCAACCGTTACGATTGAGTTTAGTAGGAGCGTTAAAAGGTCCGCATTTATTCGATATTATTGAAATGATTGGAAAAGCCGAAACGGTTAAGAGAATAGAAAAAGCAATAGCTAGTTTATAAAAGAAAAGCCCTGATAATTCAGGGCTTTTTATATTAAAGATAAATTGTAATCTGACCACTAATCAAACCAATATTTCCTTTCATTTTTTCGCCAAGTAACTTTACGTTATCGTTGTTTTTTAGATTTCCAAAAAAATTAGTTAAACCATATTGGTAGCCAATTCTAGCTCTTACGTTTTTGATTCCACCGTTGATTCCTACGTAGAAATTAGCGTTAATTTTAGAAACATCTACAATGTCTTTGGCAATTAAACCGGGTTGGTCTAACAATAAATTGTTTTCGTCGTCTTTATCAATTCCTAATTTTCCATTTACTTGTAAAACCGGGCCAAATTCTAAATTCAAATGGTCTTCAATTGCTACATAACTTGGTACAATATAAATTTGTACGGCCGACATTTTGAAACTGGTTTGTGTTTGTAATAATCCTTTTAATGTTGGTATAGAGAAATTACTATCGGTAAAAAACATACCAAAACTCATTTGCCAGTTGTTATAATAATTTCCTCTAACACTGAAACCACCAATCCATCCAGTTTCAGGAGTTACAGTGAAATTATCGGTATAAATATTTAGTTGGGTTAAACCCGCACCAATTCCTATTCGGTTACTGTCTTTAAAACCGCGTTGCGCCATTGCAACAGTTGAAATTATTAGAAAAATAAAAACTAATTTCTTCATTTATATAAATTTAGGGGGCAAAAATAGGGTTTATAAATTTGTTTTTGTAACTTTTTACTTTAAAAAGCGTATAACTATAAATCTAAAAACTAAACATTATGGAGTTTATTATGTTTCCAATTATTTTCGTTGGATTAATTGTTCTTTTTTCTTCTTTTTTTACCGTAAAACAACAGATTGTAGCGGTTGTGGAACGTTTTGGAAAATTTCACAGCATTCGTAATTCGGGATTACATTTAAAAATTCCAATTGTGGATAGGATTGCAGGAAAAGTAAATTTAAGAATTCAACAATTAGATGTTATCATCGAAACCAAAACTAAAGATAACGTATTCGTTAAAATGAAAGTTTCGGTACAGTTTAAAGTATTACAAGAAAAAGCATACGAAGCGTTTTATAAATTAGAATATCCTCACGATCAGATTACGTCTTATGTATTTGACGTAGTGCGTGCAGAAGTTCCAAAATTAAAATTAGACGACGTTTTTGAGCGTAAAGATGATATTGCAGTTGCGGTAAAACGTGAATTAAACGAAGCGATGACAACTTATGGATATGACATTATCAATACGTTAATTACGGATATTGATCCAGATATTCAAGTTAAAAATGCGATGAACCGTATTAATGCGGCTGACCGTGAAAAAACAGCAGCTGAATACGAAGCGGAAGCTGGAAGAATAAGAATTGTTGCCAAAGCCAAAGCTGAAGCAGAAAGTAAAAGACTTCAAGGTCAAGGTATTGCTGACCAAAGAAGAGAAATTGCTCGTGGTTTAGTAGAATCTGTAGATGTGTTGAATAAGGTGGGAATTAATTCTCAAGAAGCTTCGGCTTTAATTGTTGTAACGCAACATTATGACACTTTACAAGCAATTGGTGCAGATGCAAATAGTAATTTAATTTTATTACCAAATTCACCTCAAGCCGGAAGTGATATGTTGAACAATATGGTAGCTTCTTTTAGTGCATCAAACCAAGTGGGTGAAATGATGAAAAAAGGAAACATCAAAAAAGTTGCTAAGAAACATCAAAAAGACGAATTTGGAACAGAAGGAGAATCTGAAGAAGTATAATTGAAATTTAGATACTGAACTAAATTCAATATAACAAAAACGAAAACCATCAATTTTTAATTGGTGGTTTTTTTATGCTTAATTGTAAAAAATAGAATCCTGACAGGTTTTTGAAACCTGTCAGGATTAAAACAAGTGATTTTTCGCTTAAAACTAAAATAAAGCGATTTCAGCCAATTTCATTAACAAAGATGTAAAAACACTTTACCTAAAAAAGTTTTTTTCTTACAATTCATTTATGAAAGTCAGTTTTTTAAGTTTTTAATTATTAAAAATTAATTTTTGATAGATTTTATTAATAATGATTTTTAGTGATGATTTTTTAATTTTTTATCGAGATTTTTATATAAAACAAAAACGTGTCAGGTTTTGAAAATCTGACACGTTTAAAATATGATTAAGATGCTGAACTAAATTCAGCATGACAAAAAATCGAAAATTTTTATTGTTCTGAAATTTTTGCCCAAGTATCTCTAAGTCCAACTGTTTTGTTGAAAACTAATTTTTCAGCTGTTGAATCTCTATCTACACAAAAATAGCCTAAACGTTGAAATTGAAAATGATCTAATTCTTTTGAAGTAACTAAACTTGGTTCTACATAACCCGTAATTACTTTTAATGAATTTGGATTGATAAATTCTTTAAAATCAACTTCTTTATCTTTATCTGGACTTTCATTGGTAAATAATCTATCATACACACGAACTTCTGCTTCTTTTGCATGAGGAATAGAAACCCAATGAATCGTTCCTTTTACTTTTCTTTGACTTGCTTCTGTTCCGCTTCCTGATTTAGAATCTACGTCGTAAGTAGCATGAATTTCGGTAATATTTCCGTTTTCATCTTTTACAACTGATTCACCTTTAATGATATACGCATTTTTCAAACGTACTTCAGTTCCTAAAGTCAAACGGAAAAATTTCTTGTGTGCTTCTTCTTGAAAATCTTCTCTTTCGATATATAATTCTTTAGAAAAAGGGACTTTTCTATACGTCATTACTTCTTCTTCCGGATTATTTTCAGCTTCTAACCACTCTTCTTGTCCTTCAGGATAATTCGTAATTACTAATTTCACTGGATCTAAAACTGCCATTACACGAGGTGCAACTTTGTTCAAATCTTCACGAACACAGAATTCTAAAAGCGAAACATCAATCAAATTATCGCGTTTTGCAATACCGATTGTATTAGCAAAATTTACAATAGAATTTGGTGTATAACCACGTCTTCTCATTCCAGAAATCGTACTCATACGAGGATCATCCCAACCTGTAACATGCTTTTCTTCAACTAATTGCAATAATTTACGTTTAGAAACAACCGTATGTGATAAATTTCTACGCGCAAATTCTCTTTGTTTTGGACGCACTTTTGTTGGATCATAAATTTGATTCAAAAACCAATCATATAATTCACGATGCGGTAAAAATTCTAACGTACAAAACGAATGCGAAATTTGTTCTAAATAATCACTTTCACCATGTGCCCAGTCGTACATTGGATAAATACACCAATCATTTCCTGTTCTGTGGTGATGTGCGTGCATGATACGATAAATAATAGGATCACGCATCAACATATTATTAGCACCCATCGAAATTTTAGCACGTAAAACGTGAGTTCCTTTTTCAAATTCTCCGTTTTTCATGCGTGTAAATAAGTCCAAATTCTCTTCGATAGAACGATTTCTGTAAGGAGAATCGGTTCCTTGTTGCGTAGGAGTTCCTTTTTGTTGCGCCATTTCTTCCGAAGTTTGGCTATCCACATACGCTTTATCTTTTTTGATTAATTCCACTGCCCAATCATACAATTGTTGGAAATAATCAGAAGCATAACATTCTTTATCCCATTTAAAACCTAGCCATTCTACATCGCGCTTAATTGCATCAACATATTCTTGCTCTTCTTTAGATGGATTGGTATCGTCGAAACGTAAATTTACTGGCGCTTTGTAATCGATTCCTAAGCCAAAATTTAAGCAAATAGCACTAGCATGACCTACATGCAAATACCCATTTGGTTCTGGTGGAAAACGAAAACGTAATTTATCTGCTGACAAACCATTTTTTAAATCTTCTTCAATGATTTGTTCTATAAAATTCAATGATTTTTCTTCTGTTGACATAGTATCAAAAATTTATGCAAAGATATATAAAGTTTCATGGTTTAATACCTTAAAAATGGCTAAAAATTGGTAAATTTGGTATATAATAAAAGAAAAAATGGGAACTATTAAATTACAAAATATTCGCACTTATTCCTATCACGGATGCTTAATTGAAGAAGGAAAGATAGGCTCTGATTACCGTGTAGATTTAGAAATAAAAACCGATTTACGTAAATCTTCTCAAACAGATGAATTGTCTGATACCGTTAATTATGTATTATTGAATAAAATTGTAGTGGAAGAAATGGCGATTCGTTCTAAATTATTAGAACATGTTGCACAGCGCATTATCACTAGATGTTTTGCGGAAATTCCGTCAATTTCTCGAATAAAATTAGCAGTTTCAAAACTAAATCCACCAATTGGTGGTGATGTAGAAGCAGTTACTATTGAAATGGAAGAGTTTAGAAATTAACTCTTCCATTTGTTTTTTAATCTATTTTATACACTCTGTTTTTGTACATATTGCTCGAAGCCACTATATGAGCAAGTGCATCTTTGGCTAATTCTTCGTTTAAAGCAACCGGAATTAACTCAGTATCACTCTTAACTTTAAACTGTAATGGTTTTGCATTAGGATTTAAAATTACAATATCATCATCCACTCTAAAGGCATAGGTTTCATGGAACAACATAATGGTTCTTCCTTTTGTTCCTTTTGGTAATTTTAGTAAATTTCTTCCAGGCATTGGTGATTTAGTTGTAATACCAGATAAAGCTAAAACCGTTGATGGAATATCCATTTGACTTGCTAAATTTTCATAGGTAATGCCTTTCTCCACATTAGGCGCAATGATTAAAGCCGGAATATGAAATTTATTAACTGGAACCAAATTTTTGCCATACGTTCTGGTATTATGGTCGGCAATAACCACAAAAATAGTGTTTTTATAATAGGCTTCTTTTTTAGCCAATTCAAAGAACTTACCAATTGAAAAATCGGCATATTTCATAGCGTTATTTACCGTGTTTTTCTTTTTATCGAAAAGCTTAATTCTTCCAGCGGGAAACTCAAAAGGTTCGTGATTTGAAGTTGAAAACAACAATGAAAAAAACGATTTATTTCCTAAACTTTTAAAATATTCATTGGCTTTAACTGCTAAATCTTCATCCGAATATCCCCAAGTTCCTTTCATGGCGTGTTTTTTTCCGTCGGAATCAAAATCGGTTTCATCGATAATATTTTTGAAACCATTTCCATTAAAAAAAGATGCCATATTATCAAAATTTGCCATTCCACCATAAATGAAACTCGTATCATAATTTTGACGACCAAAAGCATCTGCCAATGTAAAAAAACCTTGTTGTGAACCACTTAATTTAACGATACTTTCGGAAGGATTTGGTAAAAACCCAGAAGTTACTGCTTCGATTCCTCTTACACTTCGTGTTCCGGTACAATATAATTTTGTAAACAATATACCTTCTTTGGTTAATTCATCAAACTCTGGAGTAAGTTTTAAACCGTGTAAACTACCAACATATTCTGCACCTAAACTTTCTTCTAAAAGAATAACAACATTGTATTTTGGTTGCGAAACATCAGGTTTTTGAAGATGTAAAAAAGGTACTTCTCCTGGAATAAATTCGGTAACATCCATATACTTTTTTACACGAGAATAGGCTTCTAATTCATCCATTCTACCGTACTTCTTAACATCACCTTCATTCTTCATTGAATACGCTGCAAAAGCTACTGTATAAAAGGAATTTAAACCTAATGAGTTCGTCATTTGATCCGAACAAAATATAGCGTTACTTCCGTTGATTGGACGTTTTGAAGTTAAACTACCTCTAGCTCCAAAAAATAATAAAAACGCAACTACTGGAAATAAAAGCAACTTGGTTTTATAGTTACTCTCGATAGGATAAAATACTTTTTTTCCATACTTAAAGGCATAAAACAATGCAATTCCTAATAAAATTGTAGTGATAATTAAAGAAGGTAAATAGCTTTTAATTAAAGTTCCAACGACTTCTTTGGGATAAATTAAATAATCTAAAAACAAACGATTTGGTCGCGTGTCGTATTGGTTGATAAAATCTAAAGTGGCTAACTCCATTAATAGAATTAGGAACAAGAAGAAAATGAAGTAAAAGTTAAAGAACTTCTTTATTCTATTTAAAATAGTGTTTGGTAAGACAGTTAAGAGTACAAATGGAAGAAAACTTAAATAGCAAAGTAGAATAAGATCAAAACGAAGTCCAATACTAAATAATTGAAAATAATTTGGAGTTTCTACAACTCTTTCATTAAAAATTATAAATAAGAAAATTCTATTAAATGTTAAAATAAGTAATCCAATTAAAATAAAATTAAAAACAGGCTTTAAATAATAGATTTTTCTCATTTTTTATTGTAAATATTTAGTGAATCAAAAGTATTATAATAATTTTTATAAATAGAAATTATAGCTTAATATTTACTTAATATTTTGCATAAGTAGAAATAAAATGTAAATTTGCAGTCCGTTCAAATAATGGCGTCGTGGCCGAGCGGCTAGGCAGCGGTCTGCAAAACCGTCTACCCCGGTTCGAATCCGGGCGATGCCTCTAAAACCTTCAAGGAAACTTGGAGGTTTTTTTATGGGATAATTTTTATAAAAAATTAATTAAAAGATATATAGAATCCGGGCGATGCCTCTAAAGAGTTACTAGAAATAGTAGCTCTTTTTTTTTGTCATTCTGAAAAAATCTAAAAAAATTAATTAAAGATATTCCGGGCGATGCCTCTAAAACCTTCTAAGGAAACTTAGGAGGTTTTTTTATGGAATAATTTTTAGAATTAATTAGATCCTGAAACGAGTTCAGGATGACAAAAAATATGTTATTCGGTTACAGAAGTATCAGGTAACAACTTATTGGTAATCATTTCTTTTTCTTTTGGGAAGAATCCTTGTAGGATAAAAAACAATCCAAAAATTAAAATTACCATACTAATCACTCGTTTGATTTTGTAGATGTTTGCTGGAATTAATTTATGCTTCAATTGCTTTGCTAATAATATTTTAGCTACATCGAAAGCCAAATAAAACACTAAAATTGCAGCGAAAAAAACAGAAATTCGTGAAGTATTCATTTCCATTTGTGGTCCGTAAGTAATGATAATCATCATCCAAAAACCTAAAACTCCAATGTTGATGAAATTCAATAAAAACCCTTTAAAAAACAAAGCAAAGTAATTTTTCTTCGGAATATTATCGTCGTCTTGTTCAATTTCTGTTTGCTTTTTGAAATTTCTTTTGAGTTGAATAAACGAAATTAATCCGTAAGCCAACATGATAATTCCGCCAATAACAAAAAGTGTTGGATTATCTTTTAATTGTTCTAAAAGTTGATTGGTACTTAAATAAGCAATTAAAATGAAAATAATATCACTAAAAACAATTCCTAAATCAAAAGTAAAAGCGGCACGAAAACCTTTGGTAATACTGGTTTCAAGTAAAACAAAAAAACCAGGACCAATTGAAAAAGCTAACAAAAGTCCCCAAGGAATTGCGGTAAGTATATCGTGTAAGTACAAAGTACGAAGTTAAAAGTTGGAACTACGAAGTTAAGAAATTATTATCAAATTACTTCGCTTGTTCGATAGTTCCTCCAGCTATTTTCTTTTCGTTGATTTGTTTTGGTTTACCGTAAATTTTAATTTCACCACCAGCTCTTGTTTTAGCATCTACTAAATCTGTAGCATACACATGAGCCATTCCGCCAGCGTTTACAGTAACTACAGATTGTTGCGTTTTACAATCTTGACCATCGTATTTTCCTCCAGAATTCGATAAAATATCTTGATTTTTTACCATTCCTTTTGTGGTTACAATACTTCCTTGCGAAACACGAACTTGTAATCTATCGGCTTGTAAATTAGTTAGTTTAATTTCAGAACCTTCTTTACAAATGATGTCAAAATTAATGGCAGAAATTTCATCTTTTGAAGCAATTCTACTACCTTCATTAGCTTCTACAGCGTCTAATTTTTTGTAGTAAACCGTAGCGGAAACATCATCACCACTTAACATTTTAGTTAAAGGCATTCTGATTTTTAATTCGCCATTTTTGTTTACCAATTCTACTTCTTGAGAATTAGCTCCTATTAAAACGATTTTATTTTCAGTTGAAGCTACTAAGTTGACATCAATTTTATCAAATGCGGTTACTTTAGTAAAATCACCAACGTTTTTTTCGGTTTGGCCAAAAGCTATCGAACTAATTAATAATAAACTATAAACTATTTTCTTCATTTTAATATTTTTAAATTCTTACAAGAAATTAATTACTCTCTCTTTCTCAAATAATGAAAATCCAATTGTTTTTTCACTAAATCGGCATTTTTTACTTTAACGTAAATTTCGTCTCCTAATTGTAAAATATTTTTAGAAACTTCACCTACTAAAGCATATTGTTTGTCATCAAAGGTGTAATAATCATCTTTTATTTCACGAATTCTAACCATTCCTTCGCATTTATTTTCGATGATTTCTACATAAATTCCCCATTCGGTCACACCAGAAATTACACCTAAAAACTCTTCGTCTTTGTGATCTTGCATGTATTTTACTTGCATGTATTTCACAGAATCACGTTCGGCTTGAGCAGCTAAACCTTCCATTTGTGAAGAATGCACACATTTTTCTTCGTATTCTTCTTCACTTACACTTTTTCCGCCGTCTATGTAAAATTGTAACAAACGATGTGCCATAACATCTGGATAACGACGAATTGGCGAGGTAAAGTGACTATAATAATCAAAAGCTAATCCGTAGTGACCAATATTTTCAGTCGAATATGCAGCCTTACTCATACTTCTAATTGTAAGTGTATCAACCAAATTTTGTTCTTTTTTACCGACAACTTCTGAAAGTAAATTATTCAACGAACTTGAAATATCTTTTTTAGAACGGAAATTGATTGAATAACCAAACTTAGCAATCACAGTTTGAAGATTGATTAATTTATCTTCATTTGGTTCATCGTGAATTCTGTAAATAAAGGTTTTCTTTTGTTTCCCAATGAATTCCGCTACTTTTCTATTCGCTAACAACATGAATTCTTCAATCAAATGATTCGCATCTTTACTTTGTTTGAAGTAAACACCAATTGGTTCCGCATCTTCATTCAAATTGAATTTTACTTCTACTTTATCAAACGAAATTGCGCCAGCTGCCATTCTTTTTCTTCTAAGAATTTTAGCTAATTCATCCATTTTTAAAGTTGCATCTACAATTGGTTTTGGAACGATATATTCGTTTCCAGTTAATGAAATTTCGGCTGGAATAACGTCTGATTTTGTTTCGATGATACTTTGTGCTTCTTCATACGCAAAACGTTGATCAGAATACGTTACTGTTCTTCCAAACCATGCATCTAAAACTTCTGCTTTATTATTCAATTGAAAAACAGCTGAAAACGTATATTTTTCTTCATGAGGACGAAGCGAACAAGCAAAATTTGATAATACTTCTGGTAACATTGGAACTACTCTATCAACTAAATACACCGAAGTTGCTCTTTTATATGCTTCATCATCTAAAATAGTTCCTTCTTGAAGATAATGCGAAACATCGGCAATATGAACTCCGATTTCGTAATTTCCATTTTCTAGAACCTGAAACGATAACGCATCATCAAAATCTTTAGCATCTTTTGGATCAATCGTAAAAGTTAAAACATCACGCATATCGCGACGTTTTTTGATTTCTTCTTCTGTGATTGAAGTATCAATTTTATTTGCATACGCTTCCACTTCAATTGGAAAATCGTATGGTAAACCGTATTCAGCTAAAATCGCATGAATTTCTGTATTATGTTCGCCTGGTTTTCCTAATACTTTTATCACCGAACCAAAAGGAGAATCGGCTTTTTTAGGCCAATCTTCTAAGGTTACTAAAACTACATCTCCGTGTTCTGCATCACCAATTTTATTTTTTGGAATGAAAATATCGGTATACATTTTAGCATTAGCAGTGGTTACGAAAGCAAAGTTTTTTTGCACATCGATAACACCAACAAACTCTGATTTTTTACGTTCTAAAATTTCTAAAACTTCAGCTTCTGGTTTACGTGAACTTCTTCTATTGTAAATATAAGCTTTCACTTTATCACCATCTAAAGCATGATTCAAGTTAATAAACGGAACAAAAACATCATCTTCCAATTCATCACAAACAAAATAACCTGTTTTACGAGACGTCATATCAATAACTCCTTCGTAATATTCGGCTTTGGAAATAATTTGATATTTTCCAATTTCAGTTTCATGAATTTTATCTTGTGCTTTAAGTATTTTTAAATCTCTAATTATTTCGTTTCGGCTTTTAGTATCGCTTAACTCTAAAACAGCAGCTATTTGCTTGTAATTAAAAGATTTAGAAGGTTCTCTTGAAAGTATTTTAAATATTTGTGCAGTAAAATCTTTTGGTTTATTTCCTAATTTTTTTGGTTTCTTACTCATTGTATCATTTTCAATTATTGGTTAAAGTTACAAAATACAACGATGTAAAATGAAAATGTATTTCAGTTTTAATATAAAAATAACTTATCGTAACTTTATAATGTAAATCAAATTAGATGGAAAATTTTGTAACCGTTGCTGTTTTTAACTACCAACACGAAACTTTAATTATTAAAAATTTATTAGAGCAAGAAGGAATTGCTTACTTTTTTGAAAACGAAACTATTGTTGGAATCGATCCATTTGCTACAATTGCTTATGGCGGAATCAAATTAAAAGTACATCCAAACGATGAAGCAACCGTGAAAGAAATTCTAAAAAAACTAAACGAAGACGATCATTTAAAAATTGTTTAATTTTTTAAAAGCTGAAAGTTTTCAACATATATTAAAAACAACAAAAAATATTTTTAATTAAATTTAAATTTATGATGGTTATTATAGCGTGTTAATATGTGGAATAAGTTTTTTTACAGAAGTAGTTTTTAAAAGTTATCGTTACTTATACAACTTAATTAACAATTTAAAAATTTAGTAAAGAACTGAAAATAAGACCTTCTAAATTATTTCTTTTATACTTATCAACAGTTGTTGAAATTTGATTTTATATTTGTTTTGTAAATAACTTCAATTGTTGATTTCTGTTGAAAACTGATTTTTTTCTATTGATAACTTTTCTAAAAAATCGTGAAACTAAATTAGGAATTTTGATTGTGGTTTTGGATTACAAATTTTTAATCAACATCCAAAAAAAACTTCTTATTTTCTATCCAAAGTTGTTAACAATAATTGTTAAATTAAGGTTAACTGATTATCAACGATTTACGATAAGTAATTAACATATGATAAAAATCATAGTAGAAAATTGAATACTTTATTGATTTTTAATGAAATACGTTAATATTTCATATTGTTTCGTTGGTTCTTAAAATCTTCTTTCAAAAGTTCAAAATCTATTTTTCCTTTTGTCTTTTTAAGGTGTTCCAAAATAACAAAACTGCGTTCTATTTTTAAGTTAGAACTTTTAAATCGATTAATAACATGAATAAGAGTTCGTTGCGCTCCAGGAGTTAGTTTATGAAATAAAATACTTCCTTCAGGATCGTTATATAAAACTTCTTCCATTTCTTCCGAAATAGGCATTCTGTATTTTGATTCATCGGGTTGAAGTTCCACAACTATATTTTCTCCAACGTTTATATTACTTTCTTTTAAAATCTCTTTATTCAATAATAGGTAATGAAAGTTTCCTTTTGGAGCCATGGCTCTACTAACCATAATTGTATTATTTAAGGTACATTTTACACGTTTATCGGTTGTTATTTTTAATAATTCTTGATAAATAGCTTCAGGAATTTCAATATATGGTCCGTGTCCTAAATTGTTTTCGTCGAAATATTTAATTTTTGCTTGAAATTTCATTTCTTCATTATTTATACACAAAGCTAATTTAATATAAAACAACAAATGATTACTTTTGTAAAATATAATTAACAACACAACACACAACATGAAAATTTCAATTGGAAACGACCACGCTGGTCCAGATTATAAAAAAGCTATTGTTCAATATTTAGAAGAAAAAGGACATACCATTTTTAATCACGGAACCGATACTTTTGATAGTGTTGATTATCCTGATTTTGGTCATCCAGTAGCGTATGATGTGGAATCAAAAAAAGCGGATTTAGGAATTGTAATTTGTGGTTCAGGAAATGGAATTGCGATGACAGCTAACAAACACCAAGATATTCGTGCGGCTTTATGTTGGACAAAAGAAATTGCAGCTTTAGCGCGCCAACATAACGATGCTAATATTATTAGTATTCCAGCTCGTTATACTTCTATTCAGCAAGCCATTGAAATGGTAGATACTTTTTTAAATACACCATTTGAAGGCGGAAGACACGGAAATCGCGTGAAAAAAATCGCCTGTAAATAATCAATAATCTTAAAATCAATTCAAATGGAACTCCTAAAAATAGATTTGAATTGTATTAAAAACACATATAAAAAACGACCATGTGATTCTTACAAAGGAACACATGGTCATGCTTTGTTAATTGCAGGAAGCTCAGATAAAATGGGAGCTGCCATTATTGCTTCAAAAGCTTGCTTGCGTTCGGGTGTTGGGTTATTAACAGTAGCTTTTTATCCCGAAAACAAAAGTGTTCTTTTCAATTCGATTCCCGAAGCAATGTATGCCAATTCTTGTGTGATGAATGATTTATCACCTTATCAAGCCATTGGAATTGGACCTGGAATTGGAGTTGATGAAGTAAGTCTACAATACATTTACGAATTATACGAAAATAAACTTCCTGTTGTTTTTGATGCTGATGCTTTGAATTTAATTGCGAAATATAAAATCGATTGGAAAAACTTTAATTTTCCATTTGTTTTAACTCCACATCCAAAAGAATTTGATCGATTATTTGGTGAACATGATTCTGAATCCGGAAGAAGAATTACAGCTATAAAAAAAGCTAAGGAACTAAATTGTGTAATCGTTTTAAAAGGACACAAAACGTTTATCACTGACGGAATTCACACTTTTGAAAACACAACTGGAAATTCAGGTTTAGCAAAAGGTGGTTCAGGTGATGCGTTAACCGGAATGATTACTTCTTTTTTAGCTCAAGGTTATACTACTTTAGAATCAGCTAAATTAGGTGTTTATCTTCATGGATTGGCTGCTGATATTACGCTTCAAACACAAAGTGAAGAAAGTATGTTAATAACTGATGTTATTGAAAACTTAGGGTTAGCCTTCCAAAGATTGAATTCCGAAATACAATAAAACAATCTGAAGTATCGCAATTGCGTAGAAACTCAAAATAAAAGAAAATTTATTGGTTTTGTGTTTGAAAAAATTCATTCCTATTAATCCTCCAATAGTTCCACCAACACCAGCTAATAAAAGTAAATTAAATTCCGAAATGCGTCTTCTATTGTTTTTAGCCTGCCATTTATCGTAGCCATAAGTTAGAAAACAGAGGCTGTTTATCACAATTAAATAAATAAATAGTACTTCCAAAAGCTAAAAATTTTGTCCAAAGATAGTATTTTAGCATTTCAATTTTTATTTACAATGACCAATATTCAATTCATTCAAAACCAAACTAACATTGCTCCGAAAAGCATTGAAGCTACTATAAAATTACTTTCAGAAGATTGTACGATTCCTTTTATTTCGCGTTACCGAAAAGATCAAACCGGAAATTTAGATGAGGTACAAATCGAAGCGATATCGAAATTAAACAAGCAATATGATGAAATCATCAAGCGAAAAGAAAGCATTTTAAAATCGATTGAAGAACAAAACGTCCTTTCTCCTGAATTGAAATCCAAAATTGAAAACAGTTTCGATTTACAAGAATTGGAAGATTTCTATTTGCCTTACAAAAAGAAGAAAAAAACCAAAGCCGATGTTGCTCGTGAAAACGGATTAGAGCCATTGGCAAAAATCATCATGAGTCAAAAAAATGATGATATTGAGTTTTTAGCCTCGAAATATTTGAATGCAAACGTTAAAAACGAAGACGAAGCCTTACAAGGCGCTCGCGATATTATTGCGGAATGGATTAACGAAAATATCTTTATTCGTAAAAATTTACGTCGCTTGTTCCAACGAAAAGCAGAAATCACAACCAAAGTCGTTAAAACTAAAAAAGAAGACGAAGCGGCTCAAAAATTCTCCCAATATTTTGATTGGGCCGAACCTATTTCAAAAGCGCCATCGCACCGTTTATTAGCCATGTTGCGTGCCGAAGCGGAAGGTTTTGTGAAACTAAATGTAGCAATCGAAAAAGAAGAAGCATTAGATTTTATAGAAGAAAATATCATCAAAAATAAAAATTCGGATGCTACCGAACATTTAGAATTAGCGATAAAAGACAGCTACAAACGCTTGTTAGAACCCGCTATTTCAAACGAAACCTTACAAGAGGCAAAAGCCAAAGCCGATATTAAAGCGATTGATGTGTTTTCGGAAAATTTACGACAATTGTTGTTAGCGCCACCTTTAGGCGAAAAACGAATTTTAGCCATCGACCCTGGTTACAGAACCGGTTGTAAAGTGGTTTGTTTGGATGAAAAAGGAGATTTACTAAACAACGAAACCATTTATCCACACGCGCCACAAAATGACACTGCTATGGCGATGAAGAAAATCCGTTCGATGGTGAATGCTTATAATATTGAAGCCATTTCTATTGGTAACGGAACGGCTTCTCGCGAAACCGAATTCTTCATTAAAAAAATTGCTTTTGATAAACCGGTTCAAGTTTTTGTAGTTTCAGAAGCTGGAGCATCGGTGTATTCTGCGAGTAAAATTGCGCGCGAAGAATTCTCAAATTACGATGTTACCGTTCGTGGTTCGGTTTCGATTGGAAGACGCCTTTCAGATCCTTTGGCAGAATTGGTAAAAATCGATCCAAAATCAATTGGTGTTGGACAATATCAACACGATGTAGATCAAACGAAATTGCAATCAGCATTAGACAGTACGGTGATGAGTTGTGTGAATTCTGTTGGTATTAACATTAACACAGCTAGTAAATCGTTGTTGAGTTATGTTTCTGGAATTGGTGAAAAAATGGCGGAAAATATCGTAGCATATCGTTCGGAAAACGGTCCGTTTGAAGATAGAAAGCAACTAAAAAAAGTACCTCGTTTAGGTGAAAAAGCTTACCAACAAGCAGCAGCTTTTATTAGAATTCGCGATGGAAAAAATCCGTTGGATAATTCGGCAGTACATCCAGAAGCGTATCCAATTGTGGAAAAAATGGCAAAAGATTTAGGCATCAAAACCACCGAATTAATTGCCAATAAAGAAAAAATTGCACAAATAAAACCTGAAAATTACATCACAACAGAAATCGGAATTTTAACTTTAAAAGACATTTTAAAAGAGTTAGAAAAACCAGGATTAGACCCAAGAAAAGCGGCTAAAATTTTCGAATTTGACCCGAATGTAAAAACCATAAAAGATTTACGAGTTGGTATGATTTTACCCGGTATTGTAAATAATATTACCGCTTTTGGTTGTTTTGTGGATGTGGGAATTAAAGAAAGTGGTTTGGTGCACATTTCCCAACTTAAAGAAGGCTATGTTTCGGATGTAAACGAAGTGGTAAAAATGCACCAACACGTACAAGTAAAAGTAGTTGAGGTAGACGAAGCTAGAAAGAGAATTCAGTTGACGATGATTTTATAATAAAGAAAATCCCAAACTCTAAATTTAGAATTTGGGATTTATTATTTTTAAATTAAAGAAAAACTATTCTTTTTCTTTAGTTTCTTCTTCTTTTTTAGAATTTGCTGGTTGGTCGTCTTTGGCAGCGTTTTTAAATTCTTTAATACCTGTTCCAATTCCTTTCATCAATTCAGGAATTTTTTTACCACCAAAAAGTAAAACTACAATAGCGATAATTAATATTACTTGCATAGGGCCTATTACTCCCAAAAATATGGTTAAAGCATTCATGATTTTAGTATTTTAAAGTACAAAGATATAAAGAAATTACCAATTCATTATTTTTTAACGATTTATTATCAGGTTTCAATTTACAAACACGTTGTATTTAGTATATTTGTGATATAAATTGGTTCAAAAAATGGCTAACAAAAAGCTAAAACGTCAGTTACTTCTTAAAAAGTTATACAACAAAAGAAGATTAGTTATTCTTAACGAAGATACTTTTGAAGAAACGTTTTCATTAAAATTAAACTTAATGAATGTCTTTGTTGTGGGAACCATTGGTGCCATTTTAATCATTTTTGTAACTACTTATATTATTGCTTTTACACCTTTGCGCGAATATATTCCGGGTTATGCTTCTTCAAAATTAAAACAAGAAGCATTGGAAATGGCAATAAAATCGGATTCTCTTGAAAAATCGGTAAAAATCAACAACGCTTATATTGCTTCTATCAAAAAAGTATTAACAGGCGATTTAGAGTATGCAAAGCTGAATAAAGATTCTATCAAAGCTTTAGATGTTTCTGAAATTGATGTTTCTGGACTTTCACCAACAGAAAAAGAGCAAGAATTAAGAGATCAAGTTATTAAAGAAGATAAATACAATGTATTTGAAACTTCAAAACCTAAAGTTAGTTTTGTATTATTTCCGCCCGCTCAAGGTGCTATTTTACAAAAATATAATGTAGCCAATAAACATTTAGCAGTTAAAATCGCTTTAACCAATAACACACCAATAAAATCAGTTGGAGCAGGAACCATCATTTTTTCCGATTGGACACCAAGTTCGGGTTATGTGGTTATTGTTCGCCATAAAGATGATATTTTATCTGTCTATAAAAATGCGGCTTCGGTAACAAAATCACAAGGAAATATCGTACGATCAGGTGAAGTTATTGCTCTTGCCGGAAATGCTAATAATGTACAAAATTCGGGTGCAACACTTCATTTTGAATTATGGAAAGATGGTTTCCCAATAGACCCAACTCAGTTTATCAATTTCAATTAACATGTCAGTAAAAGCTTTTGCAGCAAAATTATTTGCAAAAAGAATTCACGCTAAAACTCAAAAATGGGCCAATAATCCTATTGAAACCCAACAACAAGTTTTTGAAGCCTTAATTAAAGAAGCGGCTCAAACGCAATTTGGAAAAGACCACGATTTTGGTTCGATAAAAACTCATTCCGATTTTGTTCAAAAAGTTCCCGTTCGAGATTATGAAGGATTAAAACACTATGTTGATAAAGTCGTAAAAGGCGAAGAAAATGTACTTTGGAAAGGAAAGCCACTTTATTTTGCTAAAACTTCTGGAACTACTTCCGGTGCCAAATATATTCCGCTAACAAAGGAATCCATGCCATTTCATATTCAAGCGGCACGAAATGCGATTTTAAGTTACATTCACGAAACCGGAAAAGCCAATTTTGTTTCAGGAAAAATGATTTTCTTACAAGGAAGTCCGCTTTTAGAAGAAAAAAACGGAATTAAACTCGGAAGATTATCAGGAATTGTAGCGCATTTTGTTCCGAAATATTTACAAAAAAACCGAATGCCAAGTTGGGAAACCAATTGCATTGAAGATTGGGAAACTAAAGTCAATGCCATTGTAGAAGAAACTATTAACGAAGACATGTCGGTGATTTCAGGTATTCCATCTTGGGTGCAAATGTATTTTGAGAAACTGTCAGCAAAAGCAGGAAAACCTGTTGGTGAAATCTTCAAAAACTTCAATTTGTTCATTTATGGCGGTGTAAATTACGAACCGTATCGTGCGAAATTTGAAAATTTAATTGGAAGAAAAGTTGATTCGATAGAATTGTTTCCGGCTTCCGAAGGCTTTTTTGCTTATCAAGATTCACAGAAAGACAAAGGAATGTTGTTATTATTGAATTCTGGAATTTTCTACGAATTCATAAAAGCAGAGGAATTTTTCACTGAAAATCCAAAACGCTATACGATTGATGAAGTAGAATTAGGTGTCAATTACGTTTTAATCATTTCTACTAATGCTGGACTTTGGGCATACAATATAGGTGATACAATTCAGTTTACGAGTTTAAAACCGTATCGTGTTATCGTTTCGGGAAGAATCAAACATTACATCTCTGCTTTTGGCGAACACGTTATTGGAAAAGAAGTGGAATCGGCGCTAAAAGAAGCGATGGAAGGAACTGATGTTCGAGTGAATGAATTCACAGTTGCGCCACAAATTACACCAACCGAAGGTTTACCGTATCATGAATGGTTCATCGAATTCGAAAATGAACCAACCAATTTAGAAGAATTTGCACTAAAAATCGATGCAGCGATGCGCAAACAAAACGTGTATTATGACGATTTGATAGTTGGGCATGTATTGAGAACATTAGTAATTAAAAGTGTTCCAAAAAACGGTTTCCAAGAATACATGAAATCGATAGGCAAATTAGGCGGACAAAATAAGTTACCAAGATTAAGCAACGATAGAAAAATTGCTCAGTTTTTTGAGATAAAAGAATAAAGATGAAAGAAAATAGACTGATTTGGATTTTTTTGATTGTTTCACAATTTGCTTTTTCGCAAATCCGTGGCGTGGTTAAAGACAGTATTTCAGGCGAACCGATTCCGTTTGTGAATATTTGGGTGGAGAATGAAACGATTGGAACGACTTCTGAAGCGGATGGAACTTTTTTTTTAGAAGCCTCTAAACAAAAAAACATTGTGATTTCAGTTTTAGGATATGAGAGAAAAACGATTAAAGGAAGTGAAATTTCTACTGTTCAATTAAAACCTATGGCTTACGACTTAAGAGAAGTGGTCATATTAAATAAAAAACAATCCAAACAAATTGAAATAGGCGACATCAAAAACGCTATTTTTCAATCCTTTGACAACGGTCCAAAAATCGAAGCGAAGTTTTTTCCTTATCAATCTTCGTATAATAAAACAAAGTTTATAAAAGAAGTAACGATTTTCACTGATAGTAGAATTGAAGAAGCCACTATAAAACTTCACTTTTACAGTGTAGATGAAAACGGTTATCCAGGTGAAGAATTGTTGACAAAAGATTATGTTGTTACTTTGAAAAAAGGAGTAATCAAACATCGTTTTAATATATCGCAATTTGATTTGGTTTTCCCAGAAAAAGGAATGTTTGTGGCATATGAAAAGTTGTTAATTGAGAGTAATAAAACAGGCACCAAATACCAACCGTATGTGTTATATAACTATGTAGAAAGAGATTTCTTTTATACTTATGCTTACGGAAAATGGAGTAAGCAATCAGGGAATAATTTGGAGAAAATAAGTGTAAATGAACCCTCAATAAACCTAATTTTAACCAATTAAAAATAAAAATCGTACTTTTGCAGGTTAGAAAAACAAAATATTAATGAAAGACATTAAAAACATTTCGCGTTCTAGAGCGCAAGAGTCCTCAGCAGCTATTGAGCGACTGTACATTACCATGAGACATTTATTTAACAGAGGTTTCTATAAACCAATGGGTGTTTCGGGAGAAACTTTAAGAGAAGCCTTATTAGCGCTTCGACCAGAAATTTACGGTTCTATTGCCGAAGAAAAGGTAGAATTAAACGGACTTTTATACGTAATTGAACGTTTACCAATTGGAATTGAAGAATGCCGTTACATCAACTTAACTTCAGATGAAGGTTATTCAAATTCGCACTTTAAAGCGATTGTTCCTCCAAAAAGAAGAAGAAATTGTTACCGTATTGACGACGAACAAATGAATGTGGAAATCACACGTGGACGTTCAGATATTTATGATATTTTAACGCATTTGACCTTTATTTTTATCGAATCGCACAAAATTAAAGACAGAGTTTTAATTGATGATGAAGGTTCGGTTTCACGTGATTGGCAAAAACTAGAATTAGCGGTAAAACAAACTAAAAAATTACCTTTAGTTGAACGTGAAAAAGCCATTTCTCACGCCGCAAATGTATTAGGAAGAACGTTTGCAGAAGTACAAGATATTTATGATGATTTTGCTACGACTGAAGCACCAGATAGATTTTTACACGTAGTATATTGGTTAGGAAAATTAGCTATCGAGGAAGTAGTTGATAATAACAAAAGAACCATAACTTTCAGTCCAATTTTAAGAGAACGATTGGGTCATCATATTTATGGTGACATTTGGGCAACCACTATTAAAGAAGTTTTACTAAAAAATAATTTATTAGAACGTCCTATTCATATTATTAGTGCAAATATGCATAGTGTAATGAATTCTATTTTTGCTGAACCTGTTTTAGGAAAAAAATACAAAAACACACCTGAATTCCAGATATTTGAGGATTTAAGTAGTTCGGCTAATAAAGATTTGCGTAAGAAAGTGGAAGATTTTGCGTTACAACAAGGAATGATTTCTTTGCCAGATACTTCAGGAACTAATATTGATGTTCAAATTTTTGATACAGCGAAAATTGATTTAACAAAAACCATTTTTGCTACTTCAAAATTAGCTAAAGAAAAACCAGTTCTAATTGTAATGGATTATGCCTTTGGTGAACAAGCTTTTGAGACGATTGACGAGTTGTTAAAACCATATAAAGTCGAAAAGAAGAGCAAAACATTTTTAAATGTAGAATCAGTTTCTATTATGGGTAAAGCCGGGATTTTAGAAGGTGGAAAAGGGGACATCATGATTCCAACAGCTCATGTAAATGAGGGAACGGCAGATAATTATCCATTTGAAAATGAGTTGACCAAAGCCATGTTTGACGGAAATGATATTCCGGTTTTTGAAGGACCTATGATTACAGTTTTAGGAACATCACTTCAAAACAGAGATTTATTGAAATTTTTCCACGAATCTACTTGGGAAGCTATCGGTTTAGAAATGGAAGGGGCTTATTATCAAAAAGCGATTCAATCAGCATCTAAGATTAGAAAAAGTATCAATCCTAATGTAAAAGTACGTTACGCTTATTATGCTTCCGATAATCCATTAGAAACAGGAAGCACATTGGCTTCAGGTGGTTTAGGAACTACAGGAGTAAAACCAACGTATTTAATTACAATTAAAATATTAGAACAAATCTTTAACGTAAAATAAGTATAAATGAGTACAAATTCTCAAGATCAAGAAATCGATTTAGGACAAATCGGAAAAGGAATAAAAAACTTTTTCAATGGAATAGTGAATTCAATTTTCGATTTTATATTCTTTGTAAAAAAGAAGATTGTAATTATTGGACTTTTGTTTGTAATTGGAGTTGTTTTAGCTTTTTTATTAGACCCAAAAATTTACAATCATGAAATTTCAGTAATTCCTAATTTTGGGAGTAACGAGTATTTGTACAAAAAAATAGAACAAATTGACACCAAACTTAGGGAAGAAGACGAATCTTTTTTTAAAGAATTAGGTATAAAAAACCCTAAAGATGTTATTGGCATTGAAATTGAGGCTTATCCTGCTATTTACAATTTTATTAATAATAAAGAGCAAGGAAATAATTTTGAATTAATCAAATTAATGGCTGAAGATGGTGATATTGATAAAATAATGCAGGGAGAAATAACAAGTAAAAATTATTACCACCATAAAATTTCTATCAAAACTAAGGGGAAGTTTAAAAAAGAAGATTTTATAACTCCAGTTTTAAACTATTTGAACTCTAATCCTTATTTTGAAATTCAACAAAAAGTATATCAAAAAAATTTAGCAGATAAAATCGCTTTAAATGATTCTTTGATTAAGCAAATCGATAATTTGATAGTATTATTGTCTTCTAATAATTCTTCTGGAACTATTTCAATATCTGAAAAAAACAGTATTCCAGAATTAGTTGAAAAAAAAGATAGATTAATTTTAGAGAAGCAATATTTGTTAACAAACGAAAATATTTTTGATAAGATAATCAAAGAAGAGAGTAGTATAGTTAATATTAGAGATTATAAACCTCTATTGTTGAACAATAAAATCTTATTTCCAATAGGGTTAATTTTATTATACCTGCTATTTCACTCATTATTAAATGTTTATAAAAAACAATCAGCAAGAATAAATAGCTAATGAAAAATATATTAGTAACTGGCGGTGCCGGATTTATTGGAGCTAATTTTGTTCCCTATTTTATACAAAATAATCTTGATTATCATCTGATAAATTTGGATTTACTTACGTATGCTGGAAATTTAGAAAATGTATCAGAAGTTGAAAACCACCCAAGATATACGTTTGTACAAGGTGATATTTGTGATAGAAATTTTGTAGAAGATTTATTCCAAAAATACCAATTTCACGATGTAATTCATTTTGCCGCGGAAAGTCATGTTGATAATTCAATTTCGGGTCCTGAAGCGTTTATTAAAACTAATGTTTTAGGAACATTTAATTTATTAGACACCGCAAGAAAACTTTGGATGTCAGCTCCAAATCAATATAATGTTGGATTTGAAAATTCGCGTTTTCACCACGTTTCTACGGATGAGGTTTATGGAACTTTAGGCGAAACTGGTTTGTTTGAAGAAACTACTCCATATGCGCCAAATAGTCCTTATTCTGCTTCAAAAGCGGGTTCAGATATGATTGTAAGAAGTTATTTTCACACTTACGGAATGAATGTGGTTACCACAAATTGTTCTAACAATTACGGACCAAAACAACATGACGAAAAGTTGATTCCAACCATTATTCGTAAAGCAATAAAAGGAGAAAATATTCCAATTTATGGAGATGGAAAAAATGTCCGCGATTGGTTATACGTTTTAGATCATTGCAAAGGAATTGAATTAGCATTCAAAATTGGAAAATCTGGAGAGACGTACAATATTGGTGGAAGAAACGAACGTAATAATTTATATATTGTTGATACGGTTTGTTCGATTTTGAATGAATTACAACCAAAATCTGAAGGAACATATCAAGATCAAATTACATTTGTGAAAGATAGACCAGGTCACGATTTGCGTTATGCTATTGATGCAACAAAAATCGAGAATGAATTAGGTTGGAAAGCTGATGAAAATTTCGAATCAGGTATTTTGAAAACAGTTCGTTGGTATTTAGAAAAGTTTAAAAATAAATAATACCTAAGGTTTATATGAGATATGTACGGGACATGTACGGGATATCTATTAAGTATCTACCTACTTATTAATAATAGAAATGAAAGGAATTATATTAGCTGGAGGTTCAGGCACACGTTTACATCCGTTAACATTAGCGGTGAGTAAGCAATTGATGCCAATTTATGATAAACCGATGATTTACTATCCACTATCAACCTTGATGTGGGCAGGAATTAGCGAAATCTTAATTATTTCAACACCGCACGATTTGCCTTTGTTTCGTCAATTATTAGGAGATGGAAAATCATTAGGTTGTAAATTTGAATACGCCGTTCAAGAACACCCAAATGGTTTAGCTGAAGCGTTTATCATTGGGAAAGAATTTATTGGAAACGATAAAGTAGCTTTAATCCTTGGAGATAATATTTTCTACGGAACTGGTTTGGCCGAATTATTACAAGAAAACAGCAATCCAAACGGAGGAATTGTTTATGCTTATCATGTTCACGACCCAGAACGTTATGGTGTAGTTGAATTTGATGGCGCTGGAAAAGTTTTATCTATTGAAGAAAAACCAACGCATCCAAAATCAAATTTTGCGGTTCCAGGAATTTATTTTTACGACAATCAAGTAGTTGAAATAGCTTCAAACATAAAACCAAGTCAGCGAGGAGAGTTAGAAATTACCGATATTAACAAAGCCTATTTAGAACAAGGAAATTTACAGGTTTCCATTTTAGATAGGGGAACCGCTTGGTTAGACACCGGAACATTTCAATCGCTAATGCAAGCTGGACAATTTGTACAAGTTATAGAGGAACGTCAGGGATTAAAAATTGGCGCTATTGAAGAAGCTGCTTACAAAATGGGTTTCATCAATGCTGACCAATTAAAAAAAATAGCAGAACCGTTACTAAAAAGTGGTTACGGAAAACATTTAATGAGTTTAGTAAGCTAAAATGAAATTTATTGAAACCAAACTTAAAGGATGTTTTATCCTTGAACCAAAAATAATCAAAGATGAGCGTGGTTACTTTATGGAAAGTTTTAACGAAAAGACTTTTCAGGAAGGAATTGGACAAAAAGTGACTTTTGTGCAAGACAACCAATCTTTTTCAACTAAAGGTGTTTTGCGCGGATTGCATTATCAATGTGATGAACATGCGCAAGCTAAGTTAGTTCGTGTTCTTGATGGTGAAGTTTTAGATGTTGCAGTAGATTTACGTCCAGAATCAGAAACATTTGGTCAATATGAAGCGATTTTACTTTCGGCAGAAAGTCAAACGCAGTTTTTTGTTCCAAGAGGTTTTGCTCATGGGTTTTTAGTATTATCAGAAACGGCAACGTTCTTTTACAAATGCGATAATTTTTACAATAAGGAAAGTGAAGGTGGAATACTATTTAATGATGAAACCTTAAATATCGATTGGAATTTTCCTGTCCAAGATTTGATAATTTCAGATAAAGACAAAGTATTACCTAATCTACAAAATGCTAAAAAAGTATGGTAGTATTGGTAACAGGAGCAAACGGACAATTAGGTCAAGCCATTCAATCTATTTCTGGGAAATATCCTGAAATAGATTTTGTGTTTTGTTCTTCTTCGGACTTAGACATTACGAATTTAGAAAATTGTCAAGCTGTTTTTTCAACCAATCAACCACATTTTTGCATTAATACAGCGGCTTACACAGCAGTTGATAAAGCAGAAAGCGAACCAGCAAAAGCTTTTGACATTAACGCAAACGGAGCTGAAAACCTAGCCATTACTTGCAAAAAATTCAATACCATTTTAATTCATATTTCTACTGATTTTGTTTTTGATGCCTATTTTTCTGAAGGAATCGCCTATTATGATAGGGAACTTAGATTGCCTTTAAAAAGTAATTTAGGACTTACAGAAACCGATGTGCCTTTTCCAAGTGGTGTTTATGGTTTAACAAAATTACAAGGAGAGCAAGCCATTCAAGCCAATTTGGAAAAGCATTTTATTATTAGAACTTCTTGGGTATATTCTCAATTTGGAAATAATTTTATGAAAACCATGTTGCGATTGGCATCAGAACGAGACACCCTTTCTGTTGTTTCAGACCAAATTGGAACACCAACAAACGCTGTTGATTTAGCTGAGGTTTTGATAAAAATAATCCAATCATACAATTCCCAATCAGCTTTTGGAATTTATAATTTCTCAAACGAAGGGCAATGTTCTTGGTATGATTTTGCTAATGAGATATTTCGTCAAAAAGGAGTTTCAATAGATTTAAAACCTATTCCAACTTCGGCTTATCCTACACCAGCCAAAAGACCAGCGTATAGTGTTTTGGATAAAACAAAAATTAAAAGTACATTCGATATTAAAATCAATGATTGGCAAACGAGTTTAAGTGCATGTTTAAAACAATTGTAAATTCATGAAAAAAACAATTTTACTTTTTTGCTTTTCCTACTTTTTTTCTTTCTCTCAAGAAAAAGCATCAACTTATTTTGATGTGCAACTTTTTAGAGGAAATGTTTACAAACACACCAACGATATTGGTCATTTAATCACAGGTCATCCCGATGGATTTTTACTGAGTTACAACTGGAAAACCTTTGGAAAAAAAGAATGGCAACAAGTCTACAATTATCCCGATTATGGTATTTCATATCATTATTTAGACTTCAAAAACCAATATTTAGGGGTTAATCATGCAGTTGGAGTGCATTATAATTTTTATTTTTTCAAGCGTCAATTGATGTTTCGAATTTCGCAAGGAATTGGTATGACTTCGTCTCCTTATGATAAAGAAACCAACAACAAAAACAATGCTTTCGGAACTAAATTCATGGACAATAACTACTTTTTATTACAATATAAGAAGGAAAACATCATTGATAAAATAGGCTTGCAAGCAGGATTTATGCTGACTCATTTTTCTAACGGAAGATTCAAAGCGCCAAACAGCGGAATTAACACGATAGCTTTTAATGTAGGATTGAATTATAATTTTAATGATAAACAAGAATTTATAGTTGATTCGTTGCCATCAAAAGACACTTACAAAGAAAGAATAAAGTACAATATTGCTTTTAGAACAGGCATTTCAGAAGGACCAGTACCACATTTAGGGCAGCGCCAATTTTATCACATTGGCTTATATGCAGATAAACGAATTGGAAGAAAAAGCGCTCTACAGCTAGGAACAGATGTTTTTTTCTCGCGCTATTTACAAGATTATATAAAATTTGTATCGGTGGCTTTTCCTGAAGACCATGAATCTTATGCCGATTCAGACACCGATTACAAACGAATCGGATTGTTTATTGGACATGAGTTGTTTATTAATAAATTATCAATTGAAGCACAGGTTGGTTATTATGTTTATAAGCCACTTGATTATGAAATTGATCTGTACCAAAGAATAGGGATAAAATATTATCTTTATAAAAATATTTTTACTGGTGTGGGTTTAAAAACGCACGGCGGAAGAGCTGAAGCTATTGAAGCTACACTTGGTGTACGATTATAATATGAAAAAATTTGTTTTACATATCGTTTCTATATGTTGCCTAATTTTGGTAACCAGCTGTGGCATTTCTGAAGATTGTTTCAAAGGAAATGGCAACCAAATTACACAAACATTTCCCCTTGAAAATTTCACTAAAATTAAAGTCTATGATGGTGTTGGATTGGTTGTAAAAGAAGGTCCAATTTATGAAGTTAAAGTAGTAACATCAGATAATATTATTGATGATTTAGATGTGAAATTAAATGGTGACATGCTTGTTGTTAAAGATAATTCGACTTGTAATATTGCCCGTGATTATGGACAAACCATGGTTTATGTAACCGCTCCAAATTTAACAGAAATTCATTCTAAAACCGATCAAGATATTAGAAGTGATGGTGTTTTAAATTATTCGGATTTAAAACTAATTTCAGTTGATATTAGCGATGGAGCAGGAACGGGTGATTTCAGATTGGAATTAAATACTACTAATTTATATGTAGAAAGCAACAATGTTTCCAATTTTTATTTATCTGGACAAAGTCAAAATTTACATGTTTTTTTTTCGTGGGGAAATGGAATTTTTTATGGTGAAAGTTTAGTAGCTAATACTATTACTTTTTACCATAGAGGTTCAAATGACATTTTTTTGTTTCCAATTAATTCAATTACAGGAAATATTTATGCTACGGGTAACGTGGTTTTAAAAAACAATCCAATTGAGTCGCCAAACGTTATCCAACATTTTACAGGGAGATTGATATTAGATTAATTTTTAATAATTTCTTTTATTTTAGCTTCAAAATTTTCGAGAATAGTATTTTCAGAGAAATTTTCGAGCACAAAATGTTTTGCTTTTTCTCCAATCTGAAAAGCAATATTTTTCTCTTTTTTTATTTTTATGAGATAATCAACAACTTGTTTTGTGTTGTTTTCAGAGAAAAAGCCACTAAAGTTATTTTCTTTAAAAATTTTTGCTACTTCAGAGTCTTTGTTTCCGGTTATAATTGAAGGTTTTCCACTTGCCATCATTCCAAGAATTTTAGAAGGCATTACCGTATCTTGAACATCTGTTTTTTGAAATAAAAAATGAACATCGGCACTACACAAAAGATTATTTAATTCGTTGTAAGGTACTGGTTCGTAAAACTTGATAAAAGAAAATGCAGTTAATTTAGCTTTTAATTTTTGCATATAAGCGCCATCACCAACAATGGCTATTTCAATATCAGCATCATTTATATTTTTACAAAATGCTTCAAAAAAGAGCCAATCTTGTTTTTCTCCTACATTTCCTGAATATAGTAATGTAAATTTATCAGGGTTAATGTAGTTGTGTTGTTTTGCAATAGACGGATTTATATTATTAACAGATACCCAGTTTGGAAAATAAAAAACAGATTTAAATTTAGTTTTTTCAATTGCTTTTTCCATCATATTATAACTGATACTACTAATTATAGTTGCTTTGTTAAATAAAAATGTTTCAAAGCGTAAGACAGATTTTTTGATTAGATTTCCAAAAAAATTCGTGTTTAATAATCCAGATTGGAATGCTAAATCAAATTCGAAATCTTGAACATGAACCCATAATTTTGCATTTTTCTTTTTGGCTAATATATAGGCTGGAAGAATAGAAAGTGTTAAAGGGACAAGGCAAATAACCAAATCAGTTTCTTTAATTTTTTTGCTGTTTTGAAAACTTCCCCAAGTTAAACTTAGCATTAATTTAATTCTACCCCAAAAAGTAACTTTTTTAGGCACAAATTGTTTGTATCTAAATACAGTTATACCATCGATTATTTCGGTAAAATAAGTATTTTTGTCTTTATAGGTTTCTGCAATTTTCCATTTAGGATAATATGGAAAACCTGTTATTACTGAAACATCATAACCTTTGTTTGATAAAAAAGTTGCAAATTGAGAAGTATATAACCCTATTGCGGTGTCTTCTGGAGCATAATTTCCAGTAAAAATTGTAATAGTTTTTTTCGTGTTCAACTTTTTTTTACAAAAATATAATTTATTAAACAATTAGGTAAAAAAACATAAAATAAAATGAAGATTTATTTAGACAATATTATTTTTTCTAAAGTAAAAAACGGAGGCGTTTCTAATTATTGGTATGAATTAATTGAATATTTAGAAAAACAAAACCAAGATGAGTTAACTTATTTTGAAAGTATTGATGCCAAAGAAAATTTTCATAGAAAAAAACTTAATTTATCTTCACAAAGTATAAAAGAAGTAAAATCAGACTCCATCAATAGATTTATGCCGATATCTTATACTTCAGATGAGAAATTAATTTTTCATTCAAGTTATTATAGGGGTTTAAATGGTTGTAAAAATAAAATCGAAGTAACTACTGTTTATGATTTTATTCATAGTTATTATTCGAGTTTTCCAAAAAAACAACTTCATAATTTTTTGAAGTTTAACGCTATAAAAAGATCAAATGGAATTATTTGTATTTCTCACAATACCTACAATGATTTAAATAAATTTTACGCATTAAAAAAAAATCAAAAAGCTACGGTAATTCATGTTGGGGTTAGTGATGACTATTTTCCAATTAAAGAGTATACATTAAAAGAGCAACAGTTTATTACAGATAAAAAGTTAACAGATGATTTTATATTGTTTGTAGGCGGTAGAACAGGATATAAAAATTTTGATTTTGTAGTTTCGGTTTTAAACGATAATCCTCAATTAAAACTTGTAATTGTTGGAGGTGGCGAAATTACGGAAGAAGAAAAGAAATTATTTTCAGATGATGCTTTAAAAAGGTTTACTCATTTAAGATCAGCAGAAAATTTTGAATTAAATGTGTTATTTAACTTAGCAAGAGCACTGGTTTATCCATCAAGTTATGAAGGTTTTGGAATTCCTGTAGTAGAGGCTATGCGTGCAGGTTGCCCGGTAATTGGCTTAAACAATGCAACTATCAGAGAGGTTGCAGAAAATTCAGCTGTTTTGTTGGATACGTTATCTGTTTCTGAGTTTAACGCAAAATTTTCTAATTTAAATCATTCAGATTTTAGAAGCTCTGCTATTGAAATTGGTTTAGAAGCCTCTAAAAATTATAGTTGGGAAAAATGTAGTAGAGAAACTAGAGAGTTTTATGATTCTTTGGACCTATAGTTTTTAAAATACATTAAAACAATTAAGTTAAAATAAAAAGAACCAAATGCTCTGTAAAAAAAGTCTTCGGTTAATGAAACAACTATAATGTTAATAAAAAAGAAATAAAACAAGAATAAATTCACTCTTAAAGCAATTTTAAGAACATGTGTTAAGTAAAGCAAAAACCCCAATAATCCCAATATACCACTAGAAATTAAAATATAAAAAAAGTAGTTATGACTTAAATATTGATGGTCTAAGTAAAATGAGGAATTATAGTTAGATTTTAAGCAGTATTCTATTTCATTTTTTATATTTTCAAAACCAACTCCAAACCAAAAATTATCTTTAGCTAAACTATAATCACAATTATACAAAGCCACTCTAATGTTTGTTGAATCATATGACAAATCTTTTGGAGCATTCGTTAAACTAATCTTTAACTCGTGAAAACGTTCGTATAATCCAGGTGTTTTTTTGATTAAGAATAATGATATAAGCAAAAAAGAAGTGTAAAATAAAATTTTTTGAAAATATAATCCTTTAAGATATACTAATGGAAAGATTAAAATAAAAATAAACAAGAATATTAAGTTGATTTTAGCAACTAATAAAAAGATAATTAGAGTAAAAAAAGCAATATACAAAAGTTCAGACCACTTTTTAAATCGGAACAGGTTTATCAATGAAAAAGCCAGACAAAACAATACGATACTAGTAAAGTATGTTGGATGAATCTTTAAAAAACTTATTTCTTCATATGCAAATTGTCTAAATTTTGAAACTCTATGGGCAACTATAAAAAAATCAGAAATAGAATAATTATAAAAAAAAGCAATTATGTAGACAAAAATTATAAAAAGACAGCTATTTTTTAAAACATTAATGTAAAGTTTTATTCTTTCATCTGAAAAGTTTGATTTTGGTATGAAATAGAAAAGAAGCGGAAAAAGCAAAAAAAACAAAACATTTTTTATAGGTTTTAATGTTTCAAAATTTTTAAAGTAAAATAAAGAAGAAATAAAAACAATCCAAAATGGAATAGTAAAGAAAAAAATGTCTTTACCAATAGCTATTTTTATTTTACTTTGAATCAAATAATAAATGGTATTTATTGATAATATAATAATTAGAAAAGTCAGTAAACTCTCTTTAAGAAGTGGAAATAAGAAGAATAATGGAAGTATATATTGAAAGTTTTTTTCAGAATCAAAAATATTAATTTTCATAGTAGTACAATAAAAAATCAAATATATAGTTTTAAACTTGAAAAGTTAAAAAAGTGTAATAGAAAAAATTTTTTTTGCAAACAAAAATCTATACATTTGCTTCGTAAAAATTAAATAAAAAAATGAAAAAAACAATTATAATGTTAATTAGTGTAATTACACTAATTTCTTGTGGCAAAGACAAAGAAGAAGTTAAAGACAATGCTGTAGCTGAAGTTGTTAACAAATATTCATTAGAAATAGACGCCATTTATGAAAAGAATGATAGTATAAATGTTTTCTACAAAATGGATGGTTATTTTCAATATGAAAAACCTATTAGCGCTACAATCAAAGGTTCTCAAATGCCTCAAAAAGTAAAAGTTCAAATTCCTGAAGGAATTGCAATTGAAAACATCAAAATTGAAGTAAGTACTAATAAAGAGCAAGAAGGGTTAACAGTACAAAATATTTCAATATTAAATAATGACAAGGTTGTTATTGATGGTTCAAATGGTAAACATTCTGAATATTTCTTAACAGATGAATCATTTACTTGGGATTTAGAAAAATCTAGATTTAAGTTGAATCATTCAAATAAATATCCACCTGGATTATTAGGTAATGAACTAACAGAGTCATTATTAACAAAATAAATAGCTTCTAACTTATAAATGACATTTTATTAAAAATAAGATGTCATTTTTTTATTTTAAAAAAAATGAAAGGTTTATTAAAAAAAGCAAAAAGCAAAATTACCAGTTTTTTTAATGATGAAGCTGAATTGCTAGCAACAGGTCGATTATTATCAAATCAACAATATAATTTAGAGTTTAAAAACATAAAGGATTATGAATTTAAAATTTTCAGTCAATTTGGAGATGATGGAATAATTCAATATTTGATTAAAAATTTAGATATAAAGAATAAAACTTTTATAGAGTTTGGTATTGAAGATTATATGGAATCTAACACTAGATTTTTAATGATGAACGATAACTGGTCTGGATTTATAATAGATGGCTCTAAAGACAGTATAAACAGCATTAAGAACAGAAAATGGTATTGGAAGTATGATTTATGTTGTTTAGATGAGTTTATAACCAAGGAAAATATAAATGAGCTTTTACATAAATCTGGATTCAGAGATATGGGATTGTTACACATTGATATAGATGGTGTGGATTATCATGTTTTTGAAGCTTTAGATTTATCAGTATTAAATCCATCAATTATTATTTTAGAATATAACAGTGTTTTTGGTTCAGAAAGAGCAATAACAGTTCCGTATGACAAAAGCTTTATTAGAAATAACAAACATTTTAGTAACTTGTATTTTGGAGCTTCACTAAAAGCCTTAACATTACTAGCAAATAAAAAAGGTTATAGTTTAATTGAAAGTAACTCCGCGGGTAATAATGCTTTTTTTGTTAGGAATGACTTATTAACCAGTAAAATAGTTGCAAAAGAAGTTTGTGATGTTTATGTTCAAAGTAAGTTTAGAGAATCAAGAAATATAAACGGAAAATTAAACTTTTATAACTTTGAAGATAGGGTTAAAGCAATAAAAGGGCAAAAAGTAATTAATACAATTAATTCTTGCTTGGAAGACTTTTAAACCGTTTAATTTCAAAAAACATTATCCAAATAAAGAAATAAAATTCAGGAGGGAAGTAGTGACCGTCTCTAATTAACTTTAAGATAAGGTAGATAGCTATACCTTGAGAAAAAAGTAAGCTATTTGAGGTGAACGTATATCTCATATAGTAAATACCAAAAAATATCATTGCAATACCAAATATTCCTAACTCAGATGTCATTCTTGTAAATAAAGAATTAGCATCTGGTGCGTTAGATTTATCTAAATCTTGATCAATTAAGTATTGAGGAGCTCTCATACTTTTACTATATGTTACATTATACATGTAAAAGTGACTTCCAATTCCGCTTCCCAAAGGATGATCGGAAATGTTTTTATTTAGTACATATAAATTACTAATTAAAGCATATGAACTCCAATTGGTTTCTTCTTTAAATTTACCTGATTTTATAGATTTTAGAGATTCATAGGTGTCATCTACTCGTAATTTAAAAGGTTCAAAATTATTATAAGTTTGTACAAATAAAAAGAAAAACACCGGAAGCAATGCTAAAAAGACTAAAATTTTTTTCAAATTAAGATAAGGCAACACAAACATAAGACTACAGCCAATAATGCCTAAACTTGAAGTAGATATTAAAATAGAAATAAAGGTTATGAAAAATTTTAAATAGTTTTTGTTTTTTAAAAAGTAATAACAAGCAGGAATAATAACTACTACATAATGAGCAGGTTCTTTTAAAATACTCATTAACCTTGGATCACCATCAAAATGAGAAAAAGGATTATAGCCAATAAAAAACAACACATAACCAATAATAACAACAACAAAAGCGAATTTAAGGTAGGTTTTAATAACAGTATCTAAATCTAATATTTTTATTAAATTATAAAAATAGATACCCACTACGGCAATACCTAATAGTTGAGATATAAAATAGTTAAATGGAATTTGAATAAAAGTATAACTTAAAACGGCATGCAATAAAATTAAAAACAACAAATAAATAAAATATTTGTTTACCTTAATTGAATTATGAGATAGAATAACAAAATAATTAATGAAAATTATAAAATATAATAGCTTCCAATCAATTATAAAATGGAAAAAAAACGCCTCACTAAATATAGCAAAAACAGAAGAATAAAGCAGGTATTTTTTTAGGTTGAGTTTCATTAATTATTTGTAAAACCAAAGTTACTTTTTTGTAAAATTTATTCTTTAATATAAAGAAAACCATCACCTAATTCTTCTCCTCTAAGCCTGATATTACTGTCAATATACCACGAACAAGGAAATTTATCGAAACATTGAGAATGTGTAGGATTAGGTTCAAATATATTAATTATATTTTTTTCTGAATTAAAATTTTTTGTGTTGTATTTTATATTTCTTTTTTCTTTAATTGTTGTGATGTCTGTTGGGAGATAATAATATTCAGAGATGTTTTTTATAAGATAATCTTGCTTAAACAAAGTAATCGCTTTTTGATAAATTAGAAATAGAGTATAAGTTGATAATACTATAATTAGGTGTTTTTTATTAAAAATTTTTAATTTATCAAAATTTATTAAAGCTATTGGCGATAAAGCTAAAAAAAGTATAACAGAAAAAGAAAATCGAATATCTGGTGCTGTAAAAAACCATAATAACATGATTATTAAGGCTACTCCAATTGGTATTAATTTTTCTTTTTCATTCTTTTTAAATAAGGAATATATTAAAAACACAAAAGGTGAGATTACAGCTAAAATCAGTATTTTTTTATTGATTAATAATAATTTTTCCCACCAAATTTTAAACCATTCAGAAAAATTCATAGCTAAAACCTCTTTACTATCTTTAAAAGGAATTCTAGCCCATGAATAAATCCAATCTTTGGTTAGTTTAACATTTTCGAGAGGTACTTTCCAATCAAAGTTAAATATGTCAATAGATGCTACTGGAAAAAGAAGATATCCACTAAGAAAAACATTTCTAACAATCCATGGTAAAATGAATAAAATTGCCAAAAACACAAACTTTTTAATATTCTTAAGAAAGGTATTTTCGTTATTTGTAAAAATTACAATTAGACTTAAAATGATTATAGGAAGAGTTGATAATTTCAGTGTTAAACAAAACATTGGTAAGACCAAAAAAACAAGCCATTTTCTTTTTATAAATTCTCTAAAAAGCAGAATGTTTATTAGTAAATAACTGATAAAAATATTAGGTAATAAATCAGTTCCCGGCGAAGAAATATCTAAAAAATATTGATTTGTAAAATAATAAATGAAGAGTAGTAAAAGTAAACTTTTGATATTATTAATTTCAATAGCATTTTTTAAAACCCAAATAAAGAATAATAAGAAAGAAAGAGAGTTTATAATAAATAAATATTGTTCGTAAATAAAATTAAAAGAGAATCCTGCACTCAATACGAAAACCGAAGAATTAAATCCAAAACGGTCATGTAAATTTGCTAGTCCAGGTACAATCTTGTAGTTTTCGTTCCATTGAATTGCATTTATATGATATAAATATGTATCATATAATTGAGGTGTAACAACTGAAAACAACAAAGTGATTAATAGAATTGAAATAGTTGTTATTATTAAAATTGACCTATTATCAATTAATTTGTTTTTTATACTACTAAAATAAATATTATATATTTTTCTTTCTTTATAAAGAATCAATAAAGATATAACAAGTAATAATATCAATGAATAATGATTTGTTGGAAAGAATAATGACCAAAAATTTAAAATTGTTCCAACAAAACTCAAACCAATAAAAAATGAATCAAAAATCGAGTATTTTTCAGGTTTATCGAAAAAATTAATAAAGGTTTTTCCTAAAATTGTGAAAATAAAAGAAGTAATAAGAAAACAAATTAAGGTTGCATACATAATTTATTTCATTTTAAATAATCCATATTTTAAGATACAATATATGGCTCTAAAGCCATCTTTCCAGCCGATTTTCTTTCCTTCTTCATACGTTCGTCCATAGTATGAGATTCCAACTTCATAAATTCGAATTTTTGGAACTCTTGAAATTTTAGCGGTTACTTCTGGCTCAAATCCAAAGCGTTTTTCTTGTAATGGTATGGATTGTATAATTTTGGTATTAAACATTTTATAACAGGTTTCCATATCTGTTAAATTTAGATTGGTAAACATATTAGATAAAAAAGTAAGGAATTTATTTCCTAGCGTGTGCCAAAAAAACAAAATTCTATGTGGGTTTCCTCCCATAAACCTACTCCCATAAACCACATCGGCAAAACCATCTAAAATAGGTTTTAGTAATAAATTATACTCTTCAGGATCATATTCTAAATCGGCATCCTGAATAATAAGATATTCACCTGTAGCTTTTTGAATACCCGTATGTAAAGCAGCTCCTTTTCCTTTATTAATTTCGTGTTTAAAATATTGTATATTTAAACTTGGGTTTTGAGCCATGTAGTTTTTTACTGCTTCTTCGGTACTGTCTTTAGAACAATCGTTTACAATTATAATCTCTTTTTCAATATTATTTAATAAAGCTACTTGTTGTAATTTATCTAAAATAAAATGAATGGTTGGTCCTTCGTTATAAGCAGGAATTACTATAGACAGTTTGTTGAATAAATTTTCCATCATGTTTAATTTTTAAAAAACACGCCATCCACCTCAAGCAGCTTCCCTGTTTTTTTGTTATAGTGTCCACTTTCAATAGTGGTCAATTTGAAACCTAAGTTTTTTAGATTAGCGCTCATTTCTTCAAAAGTTAAGCTACCTTCATAAGAAGGTATTAATGCCATTTCTATTTGAATTCCAGTTATGTTTTTTAAAGATTCAACGGCGCCATCAAGTACCATTTTCTCATAACCTTGCGTGTCAATTTTTAAGTATATGTTTTTGCCTTTTATTTTTAAGTCTTCAAAAATAGTATCTAATTTTTTGATGATTATGACTTCTTTTTTAATAAAAGTAGCTTCGGGAGCGCTTTCTGTAAGTTGTGGTAAATCTTTTAAAATTGAACTACTTACTGAGTTTTTAGAGATGTTTATAGTAGATTCGCCATCTCGCTCGCCTAATGACATGTTGTGCACTTCCCAAGAATTATCTTTTGATGCTGTTTTTTGAAGTTTTTGAAAAGCTTCTGAAGTAGGCTCAAACGAAATAATTTTTCCTTCGTAACCAATGTTTCTTAATTCAGCACCATATTGACCAATGTTAGCACCAACATCTATAATAACATCAATGTTGTAATTTTTTAATAGTTTAATTCTACGGTCCAATTCTGGTGTAGGGTATTTTAAAATTTCTAAGCCACAAGTATTATTTATTGCCCTTTTTATTTTTAATAAAAAGCTCTTATTTTTATATATAAAATTATTCATTTTCCGAGAGTTTATTAACTAAAGCGTAACATTTATAAGGTATAATTATTACCCATAGCAACATTAAAATTAGCGTTGAAATTATTACGCTGTTTATTCCAAACCCCAAATCTACAAAAAAATAGGATAAAGGTATTTTTACAAGTACACTTATTACTAAAATACTAATGTAAGTATTTAAATTACCAATTCCATTTAAAAAAAAGCTATAAAAGGTAGCAAATATTCTTAACAGAGTTACGATACCTGTTAGAAGTATTAAATAGGTTGGAATTACTATGGCTTCTTTAATCCATATAGAAATAATAAATGGGCTAATTATCATACCTATTGATACTAAAACGCAAATAGCAATGAAAGAGTAGTTAAATTTTTTAAAGGAATTTAATAAGGCTGATTTATTTTTTTCAATATAATTTTTTGCAAACATTGACCATAGTGGGGAGATAGCTGCAAAAAGAATCATTAATGGGAATTGAAATAATTTACTAACAACTTCGTATGGTGAAACAGATTCAGGATTGAAAGCAGATGAAATGATGTAATTATCTGAATAAAACATTAAAGCAAAACACACCTGAATAATCATATATTTGAATCCTAATTTTAAAATTTCTCTTAAAAATTCGCTATCTGTTTTTATTTTTGTAGCTAGTTTTAGCGAAGTCATTTTAAAAAACCGAAATGTATAGAAAAGGTTTACTAAAAAAGTAAATAATCCGTTTATTATTGAAATTGCAATTAATTTTTCAGTGGCATTTATTTTTGGAAAAAAAGTGATGAACAGGAAGAACAGTACCAATAATCCTATTTGGTTAACAGCTAAAGATTCTTCAGAATATTTTCCTTTCAAATAAGCCACATAAAGTGATTTATGAATGTTTGCAACAAAGTTGATGCAAAAGAAAAATACATTTAAAATAAAAAGAAAGGAAACAAATAAATTACTATGGAAATCAATGTTAAAAATTGATTTTAAATCAATTACAAGCGAAAGCAAAAAAAAACTCAGAAAAATAAAAATCGCTATATAACCCGATATTTTATATGTAGATTTTATGTAACTTTTTATCAGCTCAAATTTTTCTTCATGAACTAAAACCGGAATTTTTGTTTTTAATGAGCTTTGAATCCCAAAATCCATTAACAAGACTAATTGAAACAAAGTAAATACTAATACCCAAAGCCCATAATTCTCATCTCCTAAATAATCCAATAATATTCGAATGGATACAAACAAAGAAATCCCAGAAATTCCTTTGTAAATACCACTCATGATTAAATGATTATCCGAGATTCTTTTTAACATTATTTAAAAGAAGAAAAATTTGTTTGATGTAACCATTCAATGGTTTTTTCAATCCCATCGTTAAGATCTATTTTGTGTTTCCAACCCAAATTATTAATTTTTGAAACATCTAATAATTTTCTTGGAGTACCATCTGGTTTTGTAGTATCAAAAACTAATTCGCCTTTAAAACCAACTTTTTCTTTAATAGTTTCTGCTAATTCTTTAATTGAAATTTCAACTCCTGTACCTACATTTATGGTTGATTCTTCGTTGTAATGCAACATTAAAAACAAACAGGCTTCTGCTAAATCATCTACATATAAAAACTCTCTTAAAGGTGTTCCTGTTCCCCAAACGGTTACATTTTTTTCGTTTTTGTTTTTGGCTTCAACAAATTTTCTCAATAAAGCAGGTAAAACATGTGAGTTTTCTATGTTGAAATTATCATTAATGCCATATAAATTGGTAGGCATAGCAGAAATAAATTGGCAACCATATTGTTTTTTATAAAACTTACACATTTCAACACCTGAAATTTTAGCTATTGCGTAAGCTTCATTTGTTGGCTCCAAAGTGTCTGTTAACAAACTATTTTCATTTATGGGTTGTTGTGCAAATTTTGGATAAATGCACGAGCTTCCTAAAAATAATAGTTTTTTCACATTGTTAAGATATGCATGATGTATAACATTGTTTTGAATCATCATGTTGTCATACAAAAACTCCGCAGGATAGGTATTGTTTGCATAAATCCCACCTACTTTTGCGGCCGCTAAAAAAACATATTCTGGTTTATTTTTTTCAAAAAAA
This sequence comes from Flavobacterium sp., assembly GCA_003497625.1. Classification (GTDB taxonomy): domain Bacteria; phylum Bacteroidota; class Bacteroidia; order Flavobacteriales; family Flavobacteriaceae; genus Flavobacterium. Next base: position 199,749 of record DNNO01000021.1, read on the forward strand.
GCAGCCACCGCTTCTTGATTTCTTAAATCTAAAGCTTTAGAATTTGGTAAAAGTAAGTTCTCATAACCATTTTTTTGTAATTCTCTTACAATTGCAGAACCTACCATTCCATTTGCACCAGCTACAAAAATTTTAGATGCTTTTTCCATTTTTAATTTCTTTTTACATAATCTAAATCGTGCTGAACCATTATTTTAACCAATTCTTCAAAAGAAGTTCTGGTTGGATTCCAGCCCAATTGGTTTTTTGCTTTACTTGGATCACCTAATAATGTTTCTACTTCGGCAGGACGGTAATAATTTGGATCAACCTCAATTAATATTCTACCGGTTTCTTTACAAATTCCTTTTTCGTTTTCATTTGTTCCTTCCCAAACAATTGTGATACCAACTTCTTTAAATGCTAATTCACAAAATTCGCGTACAGAGTGTTGTTCGCCAGTTGCAATTACATAATCTTCAGGCACATCTTGTTGTAACATGAGCCACATACATTCTACATAATCTTTTGCATAACCCCAATCTCTAAGAGAATTTAAATTACCTAAATATAGTTTTTCTTGCAAACCGTGCTTAATTCTTGCAGCAGCCAAAGTAATTTTTCGGGTTACAAAAGTTTCTCCTCTACGTTCTGATTCGTGATTAAAAAGAATTCCGTTAACAGCAAAAATGTTATACGATTCTCTATAGTTTTTAGTAATCCAAAACGCATAAATTTTTGCAACACCGTAAGGACTTCTTGGATAAAATGGAGTTGTTTCGGTTTGAGGAATTTCTTGCACTTTTCCAAACAATTCAGAAGTAGATGCTTGATAAATTTTAGTTTTCTGTTCTAAACCACAAATTCGAATAGCTTCTAATAATCTTAGTGTACCTATTCCATCTGTTTCTGCCGTGTATTCTGGTAACTCAAAAGAAACTTTTACATGCGATTGCGCGGCTAAGTTGTAAATTTCGTCTGGTTTTATTTGTTGGATTAATCGAATCAAATTGGTAGAATCCGTCATATCACCATAATGAAGTTTGATTTTTTGTTTTGAATGCAAATCTTTTATTAATGATTCTATGTATAAATGCTCAATTCTTTCTGTATTAAAAGTTGAACTTCTTCTTATTATACCATGAACTTGATATCCTTTTTCTAACAATAGTTCAGCCAAATATGAACCATCTTGACCGTTAATTCCTGTAATTAATGCTGTTTTCATTTATTTTTTATAATTTTTTATCTCTTCTTCAAGTAATATATCTAAAACGGCAAAAAAGTTTAAATCATATTGCCAATTTAATTCTTTTTTTGCTTTTTCGTTAGTTCCATAAATATCTTCAATATCAGACGGTCTGTATAGCGTTTTATCAATAATACATTTAGATTTGGAAATGTTCAATCGATCAAAAACATAATAAATAATTTCTTTTAGACTAACTGACTGCCCAGAACAAACCAAATAATCTGAGGCAGTTTCCTGTTGAAGCATTAAATGCATTGCCTCTACATATTTTGGGGCATAACCAAAATCTCTTTTAATATCAATATTACCAACTTTTAAATCATCTTTTTTATTTAATGAAATCTCTAAACTTTCGCGAATTACTTTTTTCACAAAGAAGTTTTCATTTCTCAAATAAGATTCATGATTAAATAAGATTCCGCAAGATATAAACATATCATAGCTTTCTCTATAATTTACACAAGTGTAATGAGCGGCAACTTTAGAAATAGCATATGGACTAACAGGATGAATTACACTTTCCTCGTTTATAGGAAGGTTTTTTACTCTTCCAAACATTTCGCTACTACTGGCTTGATATAGTTTTATTTTTGGATTTATTTTTTTTATAGATTCAATTAGATTAAAAACACTAATGGTATTAAATTCAAAAGTAGTAATTGGCTGCAAGTAAGATTGAAAAACAGAACTTTGAGCTGCTAAGTTATAAATTTCGTCAGGGTTTATGTCGTTTATTGTTTTTTCTACTTCACTTATGTTTAATAAATCACAGTAAACAAATTCAATTTCATTGTTGATTTTTAAATATTCTAAATTAGAGAAACTTTTTAAATTAGTTCTAACAATACCAAAAACTTTATAATTGTTTGATAACAATAATTTTGCTAAATAAGCACCATCTTGACCACTAATTCCTGTAACTATAGCTTTTTTCACTTAAAAAAGATTTAAATGCAAATATAAAATTATAAAGATAGTAAAGAATTTTTTTCTATATATAAATTCAATAATACATTGTTTATAATTAAAATTATTATATAACTTGCAATAAATATAAAACAATCAACATTAACTTTAAAAAATGAGTAATCTTTATTCAAATATTGTTGAACTTTTCAAAAGGATAATAATTAACACAAAAGATGGGGGTTTATTTATATTTATACTTTTGGTTTTAATAACAATTCCTTTTGCAAATATATTAAACAGCATTTGTATTGGAATTTTATTTACTATCTCGTTGGGTTTTTTTAATAAAAATAATTTTAATAAAAACACATCGCTATTATTACCAATAATACTTTATGCATTAATGGCTTTGTCTTTTTTTTGGTCAATAGATAAATCGACTTCTATAAAATCATTATTAAAAGAGATTTCTTTATTGTTGATACCTCTAGTTTTTATATTTTCGAAAACAATATTTAAGCAAGAAAAAGATAAAATCATTAAATATTTTAGTTATTCTATTGTTGTAGTTTCAATATATTTCATAGTTAGAGCATTTTTAAACTTTATCATAAATGATAGTAATACTTTTTTTGGTCATGAATTAGTAACTAAAGAGTTAAATGCTGTTCACTATTCTGTTTTTGTTAGTTTTTCTTTATTATATTTTATAACGCATGAGGCGAATACTTTAAAAACAATAATAATTCAGCTTTTTTTAGTTTCATTTTTATTTTTACTTCAATCAAAAACAGTCATAATAACAACGGTTTTCTTGATTTCTCTTTATTTTTTCTTCTATTCAAAAACAGCTAATAAAATGCGATTGCGAAACATTGTCATGCTAGTAATTGTGTTTTTTTCATTTCTTTTTTTTCATAGAATAAAAGAAAAAATCGAATTTGAATTTCAATTGAATAAGGATAATAATATTGGACATACCGTTATTCCTAAAGAAATTGTTGGTGATCGAATAATTAGTATGAAGGAGGCTTGGGAAAATGATAAATTTGAACAAAGCGATTTTTTTTCAGGAGCATCTTTTCGAGTATATCAGTTTAGAATGTTTTTAGAAATAATGAAAGAAGAAAATGTTTTTTTTCAAGGTTTAGGACTTAATGCATCATATAAAATGTTGGAAGAAAAAGGCTTGAAATACAACGTTTTTCAAGGAAATGAAACCACAGAAGGGTATCAAAAGAAAAACTTTCACAACCAATATATTCAGGTTTTTTCTGAGTTAGGGTTCATAGGATTTGTTTTCTTGATTTTAATTTTATTCGTAAACCTTAAAAACGCATTAAAAAATAAAGATTTTACCCATATTGTTTTTGCAATTCTAATGATAAGCTTATTTTTGACCGAATCTTTTTTGTGGAGACAAAGAGGTGTTGTGTTTTTTACAGCTTTTTATTGTTTGTTCAACACAATTTATTTATCAGAAAAAGAAAAAAAATAACATGAAAAGAATATTAATAACAGGTGCAGCAGGTTTTCTTGGCTCACATCTTTGCGATAGATTTATTAAGGAAGGTTATTTTGTTATCGGAATGGATAACTTAATTACGGGTGATTTAAAAAATATAGAACATTTATTTAAAGATAAAAATTTCGAATTTTATCACCATGATATTACCAAGTTTGTTCATGTACCAGGTAAATTAGATTACATTTTACACTTTGCATCACCAGCAAGCCCAATTGATTATTTAAAAATTCCAATCCAAACTTTAAAAGTAGGTTCACTTGGAACTCATAATTTGTTAGGTTTAGCTCGTGTTAAAAAAGCTCGAATTTTAATTGCGTCAACATCTGAAGTTTATGGAGATCCATTAGTTCACCCACAAACAGAAGAATATTATGGAAACGTAAACACCATTGGCCCAAGAGGTGTTTATGATGAAGCTAAGCGTTTTCAAGAGTCTATAACCATGGCTTACCACACTTTTCATGGTGTAGAAACTAGAATAGTTAGAATTTTTAATACGTACGGACCAAGAATGCGATTAAACGATGGTCGAGTAATTCCAGCTTTTATTGGACAAGCACTCCGTGGCGAAGATTTAACTATTTTTGGAGATGGAAGTCAAACGCGTTCATTCTGTTATGTTGACGATCAAGTAGAAGGAATTTTCAGGTTATTACATTCCGACTATCATTTACCAGTCAATATTGGAAACCCAGATGAAATTACCATTAAAGATTTTGCAGAAGAAATCATTAAATTAACAGGAACCAATCAAAAAGTGGTATATCATCCGTTGCCAATTAATGATCCAATGCAAAGACAGCCTGATACGACCAAAGCAAGAGAAATTTTAGGTTGGGAAGCAAAAGTATCAAGATCTGAAGGTATGAAAATTACGTATGATTATTTTAAGACACTTTCTTCGGAAGAGTTGTTGAAAGAAGAACATAAAGATTTTACAAAATATATCCACTAATTGAAAAACAAAACAGGAAGATACTCAGGCTATATTAGACCCATACAAACACTATTAGATTTAATTATAATAAATTTATTGATACTTGTTTGTATGCGATCTGCTATGAGTAATATTGGCTATCATTCCATAGTTTCTGTTTTTTGGCTAATAATATCTTACTATTCAGGTTATTATGAAGTGTATAGATATAGTAAAGGTTTTCAAATTTTAGGAAAATTATTAAAGCAATTCTTTTTTATTAGCTTAATCACATTTGCTTATGTGGGTTTCAAATATAAATATGTAACTGCTGATGAAATTGGTTTTTATATACTTTGTTCATTTATTTCAGTTGGATTTTTAAAATTTTCAATTTTCTTTTTATTAAAAAAATACCGCATTTTATATGGTGGAAATCACAGAAATGTAATTATTGTAGGTAACGGTAAAAATGTTGACGAGTTAATAGATTTTTTTTCAAATAATCCCGATTATGGATATAACTTAAACCATGTTTTTGATTTAAAAAAGAATAAGAAAACTGAATTAGGAGAATGCAAAAACTATGTTATTGAACATAAAATAGATGAAATATATGCTTCTATAAGTACGCTTACTAATCGAGAAATCAATAATTTAATCCATTTTTCAGACAATAATTTAAAAACAATTAAATTTTTACCAGATAGTAAAAATACTTTTTTAAGGAATTTAGCTGTTGAATACTATGATTATATTCCAATCATATCTTTAAGAACCATTCCTTTAGACAAAGAAGTGAATAAGCGTTTAAAACGAGTTTTTGATTTGGTTTTTTCTTTAGTAATAATTATCTGTCTGCTTTCTTGGTTAACTCCGATAATCGCCCTTTTAATTTTAATTGAATCAAAAGGGCCAATTTTTTTCAAACAAAAAAGAAATGGCTTAAACTATGAAGAATTTTATTGTTATAAATTCCGTTCAATGCATCTAAATCCAATTGCGGATTTAGAACAAGTACAGAAAAATGATCCAAGAATTACTAAGATAGGTAAGTTTATTCGCAAAACAAGCATCGATGAATTACCTCAGTTTTTCAATGTTTTGTTGGGCGATATGTCAGTAGTTGGACCAAGACCACATATGGTAAGTCATACCGAAATGTATGCAAAAAGTGTTGACAAATTCATGGTAAGACACTTTATCAAACCTGGAATTACTGGTTTAGCTCAAACAAATGGTTTTAGAGGAGAAGTTGAAACTGAAAAAGATATTATTAATAGAGTAAAATATGATATATTCTATTTAGAAAACTGGTCTCTTTTATTAGATATTAAAATTATTTTTGCAACAGTAGTAAACGCCATAAGAGGTGAGAAAAAAGCCTACTAATGAATGTTTTAGTTTCCATAATTACACCATCGTATAATTCCGCAAACTTTATTGCTGAAACCATTCAATCGGTGCAGAATCAAACCTATTCAAATTGGGAAATGATTATTGTGGATGATGGTTCTTCGGATGAAACGGAAAATGTGGTTTTATCCATAATCCAAAATGACAGGAGAATACAATTTCATAAATTAAGCCAAAATTCAGGACCAGCTGTGGCTCGAAATTCTGGAATTGAAAAAGCGTCTGGGGATTACATGACGTTTATTGATGCCGATGATATTTGGTTCCCAACATTCATCGAAAACAACATCAAAACTATTCAGGAAACAGGAGTTCCGTTTGTGTTTTCATCTTACAAAAGAGCAAACGAACAATTAGAATTTGTGTATTCTGATTTTATCGTTCCTCAGAAAGTTTCGTATACCGATATTCTTAAATCCAATTCCATTAGCTGTTTAACTGCTTTTTTAGATATAAAAAAATTAGGTAAAAAGTACATGCCACTCATTCGAAAACGTCAAGACATGGGATTGTGGTTGAACTATTTAAAAGTCATTCCATTCGCACACGGAATCCAAGAAACACAGGCGATTTATAGAATCAGAGAAAATTCACTTTCCAGAAAAAAATCGGATTTAATTAAATACCAATGGCAATTTTATAGACAAGTTGAAAACTTGAATGTTTTTCAATCGGCTTATTATATGTTGCACTGGATGTATCGAGGTTTTATGAAGTATAGAAATTAAAGCATCGACTGAAATTGCTTTAATTTTCCTCGTTTTGTTCTCTCTAAAATTTCTTTGCGATTGTATGTGAAATGCAATCCCGGTTCTAAATATTTGGCAATCGCTTTTTCAATTTCTTGAATTTGTTCCAAAGTTAATTCCACCGAACTCACATAATCAATTTCAAAACTATCCAATTTGGTTTGGCGAACAATAAATTCTTTCACGTTTCCATCGTCTTCAATGATACTTTTGGTTACGTAGTAAAAGGTTAATCCGGGAGATTTTTTTCCACTTGGTAAAAGTGCCACATCGCTGGTTCTTCCAATTAATTTTTTCAGAATGGGTTTTTTCAACGTGCTTTTTTCATCCAAAATTCCAACATCGCCAATTTCATAACGAATAAACGGATGCGCTTTGTTATACAACGAAGTAATTACCACTTTCCCTTCTTTTCCGTATGGAACAGGTTGGTTATTTTCATCCAAAATTTCCACAAATAAGGTTTCCGAATTCACTTGCCATTCGTCTTTTGGATTTTGAAAAGCAATCAAATCCAATTCCGAAGCACCATATTCATTCACAACTGGAATTCCTAAATGTTTTTCCAATAAAATTTTATCTTCTTCAAATAACATTTCCGAAGTCACCATGCAAACTTTCAATGTTGGGCAAACATCGGTTAGAACAATATTTCGAGCTTGTAAATATTTTCCAAAAAGGACTATAGAACTCGTGTAACCATTGATGTAATCAAACTTTTTGGTTTTAAAATGTTCGAAAACACCATCTAATATTTTATCCGATAGATCAAAAATTGGGAAACGATATCTTTTGCTCAAAAAGTCTTTTAAACGTTCTTTTCTATACCCAATAAAATCCAACGGAATACCATAAAATCGCGCTTGATAGGACGAATTGAAATCAACACCATACCAACCAAAACGATGTATTATCGAAGCCCAAGTTATGGCATGCGCTTCTTTATCTTTGGCAAACACAAACGGATCGCCACTCGAACCCGAAGTTTTATTTACAAAAACCGTTTTCTCGGAATAGCCATTTGAAAGTCGGTCTTTTAAAGGTTTTTGCAAATCTTTTTTGGTGAGAATAGGTAAATCGTTCCAATTATCAAAAGTTTCTTTCCCAACTAAATTTTGATAAAAAGCATTGTTTTTCAAATGAAATTCCACAATTTCTCGCTTTTTATTTTCGAGATAATCGGGATAATCTGCTTCCGAAATTTGTAGAATTTTCTCAAAATCAGCTTGAGCTTTCGCAATAGGAAAACCGCTTAATTTTAAAGAAAGATGAAACAAGTTGAACATTCGTTGGAATTTATCCAAAAGTAATAAATCTGAAAATAATCTTTCTTCTTTTTTCTTTTTTCTTTCTTCTTAAGAAATAGTACTTTTGCCTGACAACATAACAACACACAAAATGACTATTTTACTACTTGGTTCTGGCGGTCGCGAACACGCATTGGCTTGGAAAATGCTTCAATCTTCAAAATGTACTTCTCTTTTTGTTGCGCCTGGAAATGCAGGAACAGCAACCATAGCAAAAAATGTGGATTTTAATCCGAATGATTTTGATGCCGTTAAAGCTTTTGTTTTACAAGAAAAAGTGCAAATGGTAGTGGTTGGGCCAGAAGATCCATTGGTTTTAGGAATTTATGATTTCTTCAAAAATGACAATCAAATCAATCACATTCCAGTAATCGGGCCATCAAAAGTTGGGGCGCAATTAGAAGGAAGTAAAGAATTTGCCAAAGAATTTTTAGTAAAACACAACATTCCAACAGCGCGTTACGAAAGTTTTACCAAAGAAACTGTGGAACAAGGTTGCCAATTTTTAGAAACTTTAGAAGCGCCATATGTATTAAAAGCAGACGGATTAGCCGCTGGAAAAGGCGTTTTAATCTTATCTGATTTAGAAGAAGCGAAGACTGAATTACGAAACATGTTAGTGGGAGCTAAATTTGGACAAGCAAGTTCAAAAGTAGTTATCGAAGAATTCTTAGACGGAATCGAATTAAGTTGTTTCGTTTTAACCGACGGAAAATCATATAAAGTATTGCCAACAGCAAAAGATTACAAACGAATCGGAGAAGGTGATACGGGATTAAATACAGGCGGAATGGGAGCAGTATCTCCAGTTCCATTTGCGGATGCAGTTTTATTAGAAAAAATTGAAACTCGAATTGTAAAACCAACTATCGCAGGTTTACAAAAAGACGGAATCGAATACAAAGGATTTGTATTTATTGGATTAATCAACGTGAAAGGCGAACCAATGGTTATCGAATACAACGTTCGTATGGGTGATCCAGAAACAGAAGTGGTAATGCCAAGATTAAAAAGTGATTTAGTTGAAATTTTTGAAGCGATTGGAAATGAGGAATTAGATAAGATTACCTTGGAAATCGACGAAAGAGCAGCTACAACTATCATGGTAGTTTCTGGCGGATATCCGGAAGATTATGAAAAAGGGAAGGAGATTTTCGGATTGGAAAATATCACCGATTCTATTCCATTTCATGCGGGAACAAAATTAGAAAACGGAAAAGTTGTGACAAATGGAGGTCGTGTAATTGCGGTAACTTCTTACGGAAATGACTTTCAGGAAGCCATAAAAAAATCTTATCAAAGTATAGCTAAGCTACAATTTGATAAGATGTATTTTAGAAGAGATATTGGTAAGGATTTATAATCCTTGCTAATATCTTAAGATTATTTTAAAAATGAGTGCGCAGTTGTATCTTGCTCATCTTCTTTATTTGCATTGAAGATGTTCAATTGCTTAATCCAATAAGTCATAGCTGCACAACAGATAATAATAAAAATCCAGTTTAAGATATTTGCAGTCCACCAATTAGTTAATTCTAATTCTCTTAACCAATCCATTGGTAAGAATAAAAAATCTACGAAAAGTGATTGTATTCCTTCAAAAAATGATTTCATTTTGATAAAGTATTATATTTACACCACAAAAATATAAAATATTCGCATGTTAGCAAGCGTTTTTAGTAAAACAAGACCATTTAATTATTTAGTAATAGGAATTCTGTCGCTTTTTTTCTTTTCTATAAAGATAATTGCGTTGGCTAAACCTACTGCAGACTGGGTTTACTATGCCGAGCAGTTTGGTTTATATGTCTTGCTTTTTGCGTCTTTATTCATTCTAAATTTCATTACACTTAAAAACGGATTGACTAAAGGAAACAATTATGCGTTGTTTTTGTTTTTTGTTTTTTTATTGTTCTTTTCTTCCATTTTCCAGAATAAGAACATTATTATTTCTAATTTTTTATTGCTTTTGGCTTTAAGAAGATTAATTTCTTTAAAATCCTTACTCCAAACCAAGGAGAAAATTTTTGATGCTTCTTTTTGGATTTTTTTAGCTGCCTTATTTCACTTTTGGAGTATTTTTTACATCATTTTAGTTTTCATTGCCGTTATACTTCACGTTTCTAAAGATTATCGAAATTGGATTATACCTTTTATTGCGTTGTTTGCGGTAACTATTTTGTTTTTCCTTGCCAATAGTATTCTAGACAATAGTTTAATGAGTACTTTGTTGGATAAAACGTATATCAGTTTCGATTTTTATTATTTCGAAAATATTTATCAACGAATTGCTTTAGCGACTTTTACATCATTAAGTTTGTTTGCTTTTGTTTTACATGTTTTTGATGTGCGAAACAAAGCTTTAAACATGCAATCCTCACACAAAACGATTTTGTTCTCCTTTATCTTAGGTGTTGGAATTTACGTGCTTTCAGCCAATAAAAATAACGGATGTTTAGCTTTCTGTTTCGGACCTTTAGCTATTATTGGTGCCAATTTTATCGAGAAAATCGAAAATAATTGGGTGAAAGAAATTGTAGTTTATGCCTTGTTAGGATTGGGAATTTTCTTCTTTATAATGCAATTATAATTTAATTCCGTAAGCCAAATCTCCTGCATCACCTAAACCTGGAACGATATAATTGTGTTCGTTTAGTTTTTCGTCTAAAGCCGCTACCCATAAGTGACAATTTGAAGGAACGTTTTCCTCTAAATATTGAATGCCTTCTGGAGTTGCAATAACAACGGCGATATGAATTTCTTTAGGTTGGTGTTCCAAATGTAATTTATGCAAAACTGCTACTAACGATTGTCCAGTGGCTAGCATAGGGTCAATTAAAATTAAATTTTTTCCTTCGAAAGATGGCGCTGCTTGATATTCTACTAAAATTTCAAATTTATCATCGTTGTCATAATGATGACGATAAGCCGAAACAAATCCGTTTTCTGCATTATCAAAAAAACTCATGAAACCTTGATGTAAAGCCAAACCAGCGCGAAGAATCGAACATAAAACTACAGGTTCGGCAATGGTTGTGGTGTGTTTAATTCCTAATGGTGTTTGCACATCAATTTCTTTGTAATCAAGTGTTTTACTTAATTCGTATGCCATTATTTCTCCAATACGCTCAATATTTTTTCTAAAACGCATACTGTCATTTTGGATGTTCACATCGCGAATTTGCGCTAAAAAATGATTAAGAATACTGTTTTGTTCTGAGATATAATGAATGTGCATCGATTTTATTTTTTGTAATTCAGGATAAAAGTACAAAAAATCGCTATTTTTGTATCAATTTAAAAGAGATAATTATGTTTGCTGAATTTGCATTTCCCATTTTTGAACAAAGTATCAAAACGTATCACATTATTGACGATGTGTATCAACCAGTTGTAAATCCTTTCGAAAAAGGAACTATTGAATATTTGTTGTTTGCAAAAAATTGGGTAGACACCGTGCAATGGCATTATGAAGATATCGTTCGTGACCCAAATATTGATCCAGTTGCAGCTTTAGATTTAAAACGTAAAATCGATGCTTCTAACCAAGTTCGAACAGATATGGTGGAATACATCGATAGTTATTTCTTAGATAAATACAAAGATGTTAAAGTAAAACCAAATGCAAAAATCAACACCGAAAGTCCAGCTTGGGCAATTGATCGTTTATCGATTTTAGCTTTGAAAATTTACCACATGAATGAAGAGGCAACTCGTGCTGAAGCAACGCCAGAGCACAGAGTAAAATGTCAAGAAAAACTAAATGTTTTGTTAGACCAAAAAAACGACATGTTTACTTCAATCAGTCAATTAATCGAAGATATTGAAGCGGGTGACAAATACATGAAAGTGTACAAGCAAATGAAAATGTACAATGACGAGGAGTTAAATCCGGTGTTGTATCAAAATAAAAAATAGTCATCATTTGATGTCTAAACCAAAACACATATTGGTAATAAGGCTCTCAGCCATGGGTGATGTCGCGATGACAGTTCCTGTGTTGAGAGCCTTAGTTTTGCAATATCCCGAAGTAAAAATCACAGTAGTTTCTCGACCTTTTTTTCAACCTTTTTTTGACGGAATTCCGAATGTGAATTTCTTTGGAGTGGATTTGAAAGAACGACACAAAGGTTTCTTAGGTTTACTTCGTTTATTTTCTGATTTACGAAAATTAAACATTGATGCGGTTGCCGATTTGCATAATGTACTTCGATCAAAAGTCGTTCGAACCTTATTCGCTTTAAGCGGAAAAAAAGTCGCTGCAACAGATAAAGGAAGAGCCGAAAAGAAAGCATTAACCAGTCTAACCAATAAAGTTTTTGCTCCAGTGAAACCAATGGTTGAAAGACATGTAGATACGTTCAAGCAACTTGGATTTTCAATTGATTTATCGAATCCACAATTTCCTAAAAGAGCTAATTTATCAGAAGAAGTTCTTTCCATCACAGGAACAAAAAATCAAAATTGGATTGGCATTGCACCTTTTGCACAATACGAAAGTAAAGTGTATCCATTAGATTTAATACAACAAGTAATTGGTGGTTTAGCTGAAACTAAAAATCAAAAAATCTTTTTATTTGGTGGAGGCGAGAAAGAAATTAAATTGTTGAATCAATTGCAAAATCAACACGAAAATGTAATCGTTTTAGCAGGAAAACTAAAATTCAAGCAAGAATTAGAAGTGATTTCCAATTTAGAGGTTATGCTTTCCATGGATTCAGGAAATGCGCATATTGCTGCGATGTTGGGCGTAAAAGTCATAACGCTTTGGGGAGCAACACATCCTTATGCCGGTTTTAAACCGTTCAATCAACCGAATAATTTTTGTTTGACTTCAGACAGAGTACAATATCCGTTATTGCCAACTTCCATTTATGGAAACAAGAAAGTGGAAGGTTATGCAGATGTGATGCGAACGATTTTACCTACTCAAGTTATTGAAAAAATAAATTCCAATCTTACCTAGATAAAATTGGAATTTAGAATTTATTATTTGGAATTTTAGCAATTAAACATCATCAAAATCAATCTTGATTGTTGCAGTTGTTGGATGTGCCTGACACGCTAATGTTAATCCTTCTGCGATTTCAGCATCGGTTAAAATTTGATTCTTTTTCATATCGGCAGCACCTTCGGTAATTTTACAAATACAACTACTGCAAATTCCACCTTGACAAGAATACGGCACATCTAAACCTTGTTTTAAGGCCGCTTCTAATAAGGTTTGTTTCTGACTCATTTCGAAAGTTGTTTCTTCATCGTCTACTAAAATTGAAATTTTAGTGTGGCCTTCAGCACCACCAACAGATTCACTTTCGTTTGAAGAGGTTGAGAACAATTCGAATTTAATGTCAGCATCTGAAATGTTGTTTTCTTTTAAAGTATCCGAAACCAAATTGATCATTTCTTCTGGTCCACACAAATAGAATTTTGAGAACTCCATTTCAGCATGTTTGTTTTTCAACACAAAATTCACAGCTGATTTGTCAATTCTGCCAAACAAAGCATTATCTGCTGTAGATTGACTGTACACATATTGCACAAACAAACGCCCAACATATTGCAATTGTAAATCGTGTAATTGGTTGTGGAAAATAGTGTCTTTTTCCGATTTATTTCCGAAAACCAACACAAAAGTACTATTTGGTTCTTCCTCTAAAACCGATTTTAAAATCGAGTAAACAGGTGTAATTCCGCTTCCAGCTACAAAAGCTGCGTAGTTTTTCTGACGTTCTACTTTTGGTTCGAAAGTGAATTTCCCTTCAGGAGTTCCTACTTCGATTACATTTCCAACGGCTAATTTTTCATTGGCAAACTTAGAGAAGAATCCAGTTTTGATGGCTTTAACGGCAATTCGCAATTCGCCACTTTTTGGAGAAGAACAAATCGAATACGCTCTTCTAATTTCTTGTCCGTCAAGCGTAACTTTTAAATTTACATATTGTCCAGCAACAAAAGTGTAATATGATTTTAATTCGTCTGGAACATTAAAAAGAATCGAAACTGCATCAGCCGTTTCTTTAATGATTTCTTTAATGCTTAATTTATAAAATGATGACATGTGATTTTATTTTTTACAAAAATACTATTTATCAAGAAAATAGAAGTAAGAGAAAAGAAAAAAGACTTCAAAAAAATATACTTAAGAATGTTATGCATAAGAAAATTATGTATATATTTGTTTTGAAATTTTTAGTCTTATGAAAAACTCACAATTATATAAAGGTAGTTTGAATACTATCATTATGAAGCTTTTAGAAGAGCAAGGCAGAATGTATGGCTACGAAATTACTCAAAAAGTAAAAGAAATTACCAAAGGCGAATTGAATATTACTGAAGGCGCTTTGTATCCAGCGTTGCACAAATTAGAAGCCGATGGTTTATTAGATGTTGAGGTTGAAAAAGTAGATAATCGTTTAAGAAAATATTACAAACTCACCGAGAAAGGCACTACAGAAACTGTAAACCGTTTAGCCGAATTGGAAGAATTCATCAAAAACATGCAAACAATTGTAAATCCTAAATTGAGTTATTAAGATGAAGTTAACGGCTGAAAACATAAAATTCATAGATAATTATCTAAAAAATAGCGAAGTCATTTATTACGACATTCGTATGGAAATGCTTGACCATGTAGCAACCGCAGTAGAGCAAAAAATGGAAGCTGAGAATTTAGATTTTTATGATGCTTTCAAAGGTTATATGGTGGTAAATAAAAAGGAAATTTTGAAAGGAAATAAATTTTGGTCTATCTATTCAAAAGACACAATTTTAAATTTCTTGAAGTTTTTAATTCATCCAATAATGATTTTAATTAGTGTTTCATTTTATTTTTTCTATAAAAATGTAGCAGTTTCTAATTATTTTTCAGAATCGTTTACTATTAGAAATCTTTTCTTTGTGTTCATGATTATTGTAGCATTTTTTCAACTTATCTATTTTCATTTAATTTTAAAACAAAGATTTTTTGTTTTAGAGAAATTAGGTGGTTTATTAGCAATTATCTACTATTTGCAAATGTTTTTTATGAATCAACATGAAGATGAAAATCCTTCAATAATTACACTGACATTGTTTAGTTATATTATGATAGCTTATCTTTTATATTTCATTAAGGAGGTTTATAAATTCAATACTAATAAAAAAAAGTTTGTATTATGAAACTTACATCTGAACAGATAGACCGTCTTTACCAATTCACGCGTCAACATTACGTGGAATGGTACGATTTACAAACTGAGTTAGTCGATCATTTGGCTAATTCTATTGAAGCACAATGGCAAGAAAACCCAAAAATTTCGTTTGAAGATGCGTTGCAAATTGAGTTTAAGAAGTTTGGAGTATTTGGATTTATGAATGTGGTAGAGCAAAGAAAATTGGCGCTTAATAAAAAATACAATTCTATTATTTGGAAGCATTTTAAAGCTTTTTTTACAATTCCTAAAATCATTGGAACATTAGGATTTATAAGCTCAACATTTTTGACTTTAAGCTATCTGTCAAATCGAACAGATGTGGTACTTATCGTTTTTACGATAATTGTTTTAAGTTTCTGTCTTTCCATTATTTTCTTTTCAAATAAAAACAAAAAGGAAAGTAAATTAACGAGCAAAAAATGGTTGTTTAAAGAAATTATATTAGGACGTTCTTCTCTTGTTGGAATGATCTATTTACCCATTCAAATTTTTATTCATTCTGAAAAAGTAATGGATAATCCTTTTGGTGTTTTTATAATAAGTTTTTTAATAATTGCGATGGCTTTGATAGCATATATTATTTTAATTGAAGTTCCTAAAAAAGCTGAAGAGTATTTAAAACAAACCTATCCCGAATATGCATTGGAAAATGCTAATTAAACAAAAAGCCTACTCATAAAGTAGGCTTTCGTTTGTTATTCCATAAACAACGCTTTTAATTCCGTTGCTTCGCTTGGTTTCATTTTTCCGGCTAAGACTAAGCTTAGTTGTTTTCTTCTTAATGCTGCTTCGTAACGTTGTTTTTCAAGTTCTGTTTCTGGTTCAATAGGTGGAACTGGAATTGGTCTTCCTGTTTCATCAACCGCTACAAATGTATAGATAGCTTCGTTCGCTTTATTTTTAATTCCTGATTCACGGTCTTCAATCCAAACATCAATAAAAATTTCCATAGAAGTATTGAAAGTTCTCGATACTTTAGATTCAACAGTCACCACACTTCCTAAAGGAATAGCTCTGTTAAACGCCACGTGATTTACTGATGCTGTTACACAAATTCTACGTGAGTGTCTTCTAGCGGTAATACTTGCTGCTCTGTCCATACGTGCTAGCAATTCACCACCAAATAAGTTGTTCAAAGGATTCGTTTCACCTGGTAAAACTAAGTCGGTTAAAGTAGTTACCGATTCTGAAGGAAATTTTGGTTGCATTGTTTTTTTTACAAAGATAATGAGGTTTTCGAATATTATATGCAAAAAAAAATCCCAAAACAGGGATTTTAATAATTATTACGCAAAGTGTTAAAAAATTATTCTATCATTAACCACGCTTCTGCATTATGTGTTTTTTGTATGTTTTTTCTATCGGTTTGAGCTTCTTGTAGTGTTTTAAAACTAGCATACACCACAGGATATAAATTGTGTTTGTTTAAAGGAAGCATTTTTGCGTTTTTAAAACCAGCAGCTTTTAATTCGGCAATGGCTTTGTTGGCATTTTCTTCACTTCTATATGCACCAGCTACTAAATGATAAGGCATTTTTTCTTCAACAGGAGCAGCCACACTTAATTCAACTGCTTCAACTGGAGCGCTAATTAGAAAAGTTGCTTGTTGAATTTGTTGTTGTACTTTTTCTTGTACATTTTTCTGAACGGCTAATGTTTTCGTTTCAATTTGTTGGTCATAATACGTTTTATAACCAAAACCACCAGCACCCAACATAGTTACAAAAACAGCGGCATATTTCAAATACGAGTAATCTCTTTTTCTTTCAGGAGTAAAAATAATTGGTGCTTTTTCTTCTAAAGCTTCCACTTCTTGTTTTAGAACTTCTCTAGTAATTTCAGGAGAAACAAAAGGAGTTAATCCAAACGAATCCGTTAAATAATTTACCGTATTTGCTGGTTCAAAAACCCAATTCATTTCATTGTTAACCGAAATTTCACCAATGTTTTTCAACACCACACGATTGCGGTTTTGCAACAAATAGGTCCATTCGTTCACCACATCACCAATTTTGATTACCGCTAATTCGTACGACATTTTTTCTTGTAATGCCACATGATTTGCTAATAAACCATCATTGTTTTTTACATTCGCATTAAACGAAACCACTTTTTTAGGTGGAAAAAACGAACTTGCGCTTCCAGTAACGTGAGCGGACACGGTTTCAGTTAAAAACGCACCAAAGCCAGGAACAGTAACGCACTGATAACGATATAATAAGTCGGATATGTGTTTTTCTATCTGCATAACAACAAAGTTAGATAATCAATAGCAATATCAAAATTTTATCAACAAAAATTATTAACAATTGCTATTTTTACTGTAAATAATTGTAAATAAGGTGTTTGTGATTTTTGTCATCCTGAGCTTGTCGAAGGGCTGCTGTCCGCTCTACACGGTGCCGCTCCCATCAGGGCTAATTAGGTTTCTATTTTCTTTTTTGGATTATTGCTAAAAAGAACTATTTTTGTTCTTCAATTATACGCCAAATAAATTTTATACACGCCATGACACAGTCAGAATTATACCACACGCTTGCGTTGATGCAAGTGGAAGGAGTAGGAGATGTAATCGCCAAAAAACTCATTCAACATTGTGGAAATGCTACAGAAGTCTTCGCTTCAAAAAAATCCCAACTTCAAAAAATTGACGGCATTGGTTCGGTTGTAATTAAAAATTTGCAAGATAAATCCGTTTTCAAAAAAGCGGAAGCTGAACTCCAATTCATTGCGCAAGAAAATATTTCTACTACGTATTTTCAAGAAGAAAACTATCCCGAACGATTAAAAAACTGCTACGATAGTCCCGTACTTTTATTCCAAGCGGGAAATATCGATTTACAAAACCAAAAAATCATTAGTATTGTCGGCACACGTCAAATTACGACGTATGGCATGGAATTTACTAAGAAATTAATTGAAGAAATTTCACCATTAAATCCCGTTATTGTTAGCGGTTTCGCTTACGGCGTGGATATTTATGCGCATCAAATAGCAATGGATTGTGGTTTGCAAACCATTGGTGTTTTGGCACACGGATTGAATCAAATTTATCCGAAAACACACAAAAAGTACATGGCAAAAATGGAGCAGAACGGTGGCTTTTTAACCGAATTTTGGAGTACCAGCAATCCTGACAAAGAAAATTTCATCAAACGAAATCGCATTGTTGCCGGTATTAGCGAAGCAACCATTGTAATTGAAAGTGCCGAAAGAGGCGGTTCGTTAGTCACGGCTAATTTAGCCAACGATTACAACCGAGACGTTTTCGCTGTTCCAGGAAGAACTACGGATAAGTACAGTCAAGGTTGCAACAATTTGATTAAAACACAACGCGCCAATTTACTCACTTCGGCAGCAGATTTGGTGTATATTTTGAATTGGGAATTGCAACGCGAATCTCAAAAAGTAGTGCAAAAACAGTTGTTCGTTACCTTAACTGATGAAGAACAAATCATCTACGATTACCTTCAAAAAACAGGAAAAGAAATGATGGACATCATCGCTTTAGAATGCGATTTTCCAATTTATCGAATTTCGTCCATTTTGTTAAATATGGAACTAAAAGGCATAATCCGACCTTTGCCAGGGAAAATGTTTGAGGTGGTTTAATTTTAAACTCGTAAATTAGTACAAATTTAAATTCCATGTACACGCTTCCAAAAATTGAACGCTTCCAACAAAATGTTGCTTCAAAATATACCATTTATAATAGTGTTTTCATCACGTTGCCTTTTGACGAGATTAATAACACAGGAGTTTTGTTGCCTTTGTTTTCGGAAGTTTGTGAAAACGGATACAAAAATGAGCAAAGTCCAGCGGAGATTTTCGAAACTTTCGTTACCAAATATCTAGACAATCCTTCCGAAGAAGAAAAAATCAGTTTATTGTTTCGATTTATTCAATATGTGGAGCGACAAGTGGTGCTTTTTGATGCCATTGAAGATGCCGCTTTTCCAATTGTGAATAATATGGAAGGCAAAAGTTCGCTTCGAGCTATTAAAGAAACGGCAGAATCGGAAGGAAAAACCAAAGAATTGAAAGAATTTCTAGAAAATTTTAAAGTCAGAACGGTTTTAACTGCACATCCAACACAGTTTTATCCGGGTTCAGTTTTAGGAATTATTACCGATTTAACCGAAGCTTTAAAATCGAATAATCACATTGTAATTAAAGATTTATTGGCGCAATTGGGCAAAACACCTTTCTTCAAAAAAGAAAAACCAACTCCTTTTGATGAAGCCGTAAGTTTGATTTGGTATTTGGAAAACGTGTTTTATCCAACAGCAAGCGAAATGGTTCATTATCTTCAAAAAAACATTTTCAAAGGAAACGAACTCAAAAATGATGTGCTCAATTTAGGTTTTTGGCCCGGTGGCGATCGAGATGGAAATCCGTTTGTAACTACTGAAATCACTTTGAAAGTTGCGGAACGTTTACGAACTTCAATTTTAAAATGTTATTACACTGATATTCGAAAATTAAAACGAAAGTTAACCTTCACAGGTGTTGACGTGATTATTGCCGAATTAGAAAACAAGTTATACCGTTCTGTTTTTTATTCGCAAGGAGAAATTTTTATTTCATTGGAGGAATTCAAATCGCAATTACAAAACATTAAAAATATCATTGTTGAAAAACACCAATCGCTTTATGTGGATGAGGTGGATTTATTATTGAATAAAGTCAATTTGTTTGGATTTCATTTTGCGACTTTAGACATTCGTCAGAACAGTAAAATTCACAAAACGGTTTTTCAAGACATTGTTCAAAAAGAAAAAAGTTTGTTTCCAGCAGATTATTTTAATTTATCGGAAACAGCAAAAATTGATATTTTGTCTAAAGCTTCTGCCCAATTGAAAGCTTCGGATTTTGATAATGAAATTACGAAAGAAACCATCAGTTCTATTGAAGCTATTCGCACGATTCAAGAAAATAATGGTGAGTTAGGTTGTAATCGTTATATTATTAGTAACAATGAAAGTGCTTTGAACGTAATGGAAACCTTGGCGATGTTTCAGTTGTGCGATTGGAACAATCCTTCGGTTGATGTGGTGCCGCTTTTTGAATCGGTGGAAGATTTGCACAAAGCTGATTTGGTGATGGAACAATTGTACACGAATTCGGTTTATGCGAATCATTTGAAGAGTCGAGGCAATCAGCAAACTATCATGTTAGGTTTCTCAGACGGAACAAAAGATGGTGGTTATCTAATGGCAAATTGGGCAATTTATAAAGCAAAAGAAGCCTTGACCGAAATTTCCAGAAAATACAATATCAAAGTCATTTTCTTTGACGGTCGTGGCGGACCTCCTGCGCGTGGTGGCGGAAAAACGCATCAATTTTATGCTTCGTTAGGTCCAAAAATTGAAAGTCAGCAATTGCAATTAACTGTGCAAGGACAAACGATTAGTTCTAATTTTGGAACGTTGGATTCGTGTCGCTACAATTTAGAAAATTTAGTGAGTGCGGGTGCGAAAAATCAAGTTTTCAATACCAATCAAAATGAATTAACGCTTTCTGAAAATGCCATTTTAGAACAACTAGCCGAAATCAGTTTTAAGAAATACATCGATTTTAAAAATCATCCGTTGTTTGTGCCTTATTTGGAAAAAATGAGCACGTTGAATTATTATGCAAAAACGAATATCGGCAGCCGCCCATCCAAAAGAAAGTCAGAAGCAAAATTGAATTTAGATGATTTAAGAGCAATTCCGTTTGTGGGTTCTTGGAGTCAATTAAAGCAAAACGTACCTGGTTTTTTTGGTGTGGGAACGGCTTTAAAATACTTTGAAGAACAAAACCGTTGGGACGAAGTAAGTCACTTATATCAAAATTCGTTATTTTTTAGAACCTTGTTAGAAAACAGTATGATGGCGTTGTGCAAATCGTTTTTCCCGTTAACGGCTTACATGAAAAACGATGCAGAATTTGGTGCTTTTTGGATGATAATTCATGAAGAATATTTAGAAACCAAACGTTTGTTGTTAAAAATTTCAGGTTTCAAAGAATTGATGGAAAACTATCCCGACGGAAAAGCTTCCATAGAAATGCGTGAAAAAATGGTGGTGCCTTTATTAACGATTCAACAATATGCGTTGTTAAAAATTAAAGCGTTGCGAGAAAGCCCAACTCCAGACGAAAAGTTAATTGCCGTTTATGAAAAAATAGTAACACGCTCGCTGTTTGGAAATATTAACGCAAGTAGAAATTCGGCTTAGTTTTTGTTGTTGATTTTATAAATTCAGGTTTATGCAAAAACTAATCTTACTTACATTTCTTTCTTTCTTTATACTTTCTTGCACTGAGAAAGAGAAAACCTATGAAGAATTAGAAGCGGAAGTTTTATGTGATGTGTTGCCGGAAATTGCAAAATATGAATTAAATCAAAGTCAAAACAATTTTCTTCCTCCACCTTTAGAAACTGATAGTTTAAAATTTTCTAAAGAAAAGATTCAACAATTAAATAAAAAACGAGATGAGGATTGGATTACTTTTAAGTTAGAACTAAAACAAAATATTGAAATTGCAATCAAAAAAATAGATGAATTTAAAAAATATAAATACGCAGTTATTGACACTTTACTTTCAGTAGATAATCCAATTAATGAAGATTTCAAATATGAATATGATTCATTACCTAAGCGTAAATTAACTAAAAATGAATTTGACAAATCAAATCTTGATGTTGTTTTAGTTTCTTATAAAGATACTTTTGAAGGTGGCGTAAGAAATAATGAACATCTTCCACTTTCTGGGTTAAGTAGAGTTTTAATACACAAAAACGGAAAAGCTTATTTCCAATGTAATAAAATATACTATCACTATAACGTATTTTGTAATTTCTCTCAAAAGGAGAATAAATGGAAAATCGAAAAAATCATTAAAGAATAAAACCTCAAAATTTAGACATCTAAACTTTGAGGTTTTTCTTTATTTAAAGTTGAGTTTTCTTAGTAACCCAACTTCTCTCTAACTCTTTTCAAAACGCCATTTGCTACAGCACTTGCTTTTGCAGCACCTTCAAGTAATAATTTATCTACTTCTTCTAAATTGTTGATGTAGTAATTGTACTTTTCTCTTTCGGTTTTGAATTTCTCTACGATTAATTCAAATAATTCTTGTTTCGCGTGACCGTAGCCGTAATTTCCGCCTAAATAGTTGGCTTTCATTACTTCTGTTTGTTCTGGTGTTGCTAACAATTTGTACAAAGCAAAACAATTACAAGTATCTGGGTTTTTTGGATCTTCAAGCGGTGTGCTATCGGTTTGAATTCCCATAATTTGTTTGCGAAGCGCTTTATCGTCCACAAAAATATTAATGAAATTGTTTCTCGATTTACTCATTTTTTGTCCGTCGGTTCCTGGAATTAACATGGTGTCTTCAGAAGTTTTTCCTTCAGGTAATATAAAGGTTTCGCCCATTTGATGATTAAATCGTGAAGCAACATCTCGGGTAATTTCAATGTGTTGCATTTGGTCTTTTCCAACGGGTACAATATTGGCATCGTACAATAAAATATCGGCTGCCATAAGCATTGGATAGGTAAATAATCCGGCATTTACATCTTCTAATCGGTCCGCTTTATCTTTGAACGAATGCGCTAATGTTAAACGTTGGAACGGAAAAAAACAACTCAAATACCAAGACAACTCTGCTGTTTGAGGCACATCAGATTGACGATAAAAAACAATTTTATTTGTATCTAAACCACAAGCCAGCCAAGCCGAAGCCGTACTATAGGTGTTTTGTCTTAATTCTGCTCCATTTTTGATTTGCGTAATCGAATGCAAATCGGCAATAAAAAGAAAAGACTCGTTATCAGGATTGTTTGCCATTTGAATAGCCGGGATAATTGCTCCTAATAAATTTCCTAAGTGTGGCGTTCCTGTACTTTGAACTCCGGTTAAGATTTTTGCCATTGTTTTTGTTTTAACGCTATGCGTTGCTAAGTTGTTATTTATAAATGCAAATGTAAAGTAAAAACAGAAAAGTAAAAAGAGATAGGTTTTATATAAATGATTACTTTTGGAAATCAAATAAACTAGCTAAATGAAATTTTTAAAATATCCGCTTACATTATTATATCGAATTTGGTTTTACATCTTGGTTTTAGTGCCAATTATTGTGCTTTTTCCTTTTATTTTGGCTACCATTTTAAGCGAAAAAACGTACCCGTTATTTTTTAAAATTGCCAGATTATGGTCTAAGATTATTTTAATTGGAATGGGTTTCAATTATTCTATTGAAGGTGATGAGGTTTTTGAAGATGGCAAAAGTTATATGTTGGTAGCCAATCATACTTCGATGACGGATATTATGTTGATGTTGATTGCGGTTAAAAATCATCCGTTTGTTTTTGTGGGAAAGAAAGAATTGGCTAAAATTCCGATTTTTGGATTCATTTACAAACGCGTTTGTATTTTGGTAGACAGAAGCAGTAGTAAAAGTAGATATGCCGTTTTTGAACGTGCTCAAAAAAGAATTCATCAAGGTTTGAGTATTTGTATTTTTCCTGAAGGTGGTGTTCCAGAAGAACATATTGTTTTAGATGAATTTAAAGACGGTGCTTTCAGAATTGCTATTGAACATGGTTTGCCAATTGTTCCGATGGTGTTTTTTGATAATAAAAAGCGATTCTCTTATACTTTTTTCAGCGGAAGTCCAGGCAAAATGCGCGCTAAAATTTATCCGATAATTGAAACAAAAGGCAAAACATTAGAAGACAGAAATGCATTGAAACAACAAGTAAGAGAAGTTATTTTACAACCTTTATTGGAGGATTTAAAATAAAAAAGTCCAAACGCATTTGGACTTTCTCAGTTTCATTTTAACTAGAAATGAAACAACTTAACTATAAATTTAAGCTTAACCAACAAAGCTTAAAAACTAAAACTAATTCCGGTATACAAGCCTATAAAATAAGGCTTGAAGTTACCGGAATTTTCACTAAACGTATTGATCTGGTATTTAAACATGGGTTGGAAATTAGCATTAAAGCTTTTCCAGAACGAGTATTTAAAACCCAAACCGACATTACTACTAAAATGTATACTGTTTAAATTATTTGCTCTTCCTACTTCCATTTCGATGCCATCTGCCACTAACGAAATGTTATTTCGATTTAAAAATAAGGTACTCATTCCTCCAATCACTTCTATACCAAATTTCTTATCTAATAATTTGTAACTTAACTCTAAAGGCACTTCAATATAACTGATGTTTTGTTGTAACGCTCCTACATTGTTTTCAATAACTACATTTTCTATATCACCTGATAACGTTTCAACAACATTAGCTTTTGATGAAAATACCATATTTGATGCTTCAGGATTTCTTGATATTGTAGGGATGTTGTTTTCAACATTATTCATTCGTGCATCAAAAAGAACATCGTTGGTATTGTAACTAATGTTGATATTGTTAACCCCTGTTTTTAAACTTAATTTGTTGTTTATTGCGTAACTTCCAGCTATACCTAAACTTAAAGTTGTTGCGTAATTTTTACTATTCGAATCAAATTGTTGGTCAATTGAAGATCCTTGTGCTAAGGAGTTAAAATAAACAGGCGACGCGTTAGTGCTAATCGCCCATTTACTTCTTTTTTCTTCTTTTTCATCTTCATTTTTCCCAGCCTCTTTTTCTTTAAGCAATTCTTCTAGCGGATTTGTTTCTTTAGAAACTTCAGCCACTAGCGTACTATCTTGAGTAATGATTTCATTGGAAACAACAACATCTGAATTGTTTGTTTGTTTTGTAATAGAATCATTATTAGTTATTGTTGTTGTGTTCGATGTTTTATTTTCAAAAAAAGCATCAATCGTTTCTTTGTTAATAGCGGTTTTACCTTCTCTATTATTATCAACTACGTTATTATCATGAAATAGGTTTTCAAAAGCGGAATTATTTTTATTTGACTTTGATTTTGATTTTCTTTTTGCTTTGTTTTTTTCTGCATTAGCTACTAAAGCTTTTTCAAAATTTGTTTCAGATGGTGATTGTTTTTTGAAATTGTTCTTGCCTTTTTTAAATCCTTTTTGATTTAAATTTGCATTAATATCACTTTCTAATTTACCATTTGAAACCAATCCGTTTCTTCTACTAGAATTGTTTTTAAGCTTAGAATTGACTAATTTTTCATCAGTCGATTTTTCATTGTATTGATTGATTGAGTTGTTGGATTTTTTATCTAAACTTTCTTCATTTGATTGTGAATCATAAACAATAGCTTCGTTATTAGGTGAAGCAATGTTTGAATTATTTGAGTTTACTTTAGCGTCTTCGGTGTTTACAATTGTGTTGTCAGAATTTGGCACTTCAGTTGAATTATTTTCACCAGAGAAATTCCAAATTAAAGCCCCGATTATGAACAGCGAAGCGGCAATTCCTGAAAATTGAAACCAAATAGGTACAATTCTTTTCTTCTTCTTTTTCTCGTTTAAACGACTTGCAATAATATCCCAAGAATCTTGAGGCGGTAAGGCTTCAAAATCTTTGAATTTCTCTTGAAATAATCGTTCTATATTTTTATTGTCTTTCATTTACTTTTTTTTACCTCAAAACTGTTATTTGATTCTATCTTACTTTTCAAAATAGCTTTTGCTCTAGCTAAATTTGACTTTGATGTTCCGATGTTGATTTCTAACATCTCGGCTATTTCTTTATGAGAATATCCGTCTAAAACGTATAAGTTAAAAACCAATCGATATCTGTCTGGTAATTCTTGAATAATCTTAGTTAAAAACTCTAAACTGATGTTGTCATCATCAATTTCAATTTCCTCTTCGTCAGCAATTTTCTCAGAAACAATTTCAAAAATGTTTTGTTTTCTATATTGCTGTAAAACATAATTTATGGTAACTCTTTTGGCCCATCCTTCAAAGGAACCCGTATTTTTATATTGATTTATTTTTTCAAAAATGATTAAAAAACTTTCTTGTAAATTATCTTGAGCTTCTTCGTAATTACGTGAATACTTTAAACACACAGAAAACAATTTTGGCGCTAATAGGCGATAAATTTGCTCCTGTGCTTTAGTATTGTTGTTACTACATTCATATATAAGTTGCTCTATAATCAATTTTTTAAATGTTAATTTACAGGAATATCATATGTCATAAAAGTATCATTTCCTTCAACGTCATGACCTGTCCAAAACTTAAACACATAATTTCCAGTGTTTGTAACATGAAAATTTAATGTTTCTTCAACCAATATATTTTCAACAGGAGCACAGCTACCACTTTCTTCAACCAAATTTTTAATGGCACAAGTTCTTATATTTAATTCTTTTTCGTAATAAAAACCATAAGGTGAATGGCAATTGGTAGGTCTATAATATTGCATTGTTATTTGATAAGTTTCTCCTAAAACAAACTCCGTAGGCATTTCAACAGAATGAACAGGTAAAATTTCAATTGAATAATTATTTTCTTCTAGTTCACAAGAATTAAATAAAAACAGAAGACTTACTAATAAAATTAATTTTTTCATTTTCATTGATTATTATACTTAGTAGATTAATTTTTTCAAAAAAGGTTGCGTTAAATTACAAAAAAAATCACGCTCAAGGCGTGATTTAATTTTTAAGCGTTATTTTCTTTGATTAGATCTTTAATTTTTTGTTCTAATTCGTCCATTAATTCTGGGTTGTCTTTGATTAATGCTTTTACAGCATCTCTACCTTGACCTAGTTTTGTTTCTCCATAACTAAACCATGAACCGCTTTTTTTGATGATTTCAAATTCTACGGCCAAGTCTAAAACTTCACCTACTTTTGAAATTCCTTCACCATACATAATGTCGAATTCGGCAGTTCTAAATGGTGGTGCGACTTTGTTTTTAACTACTTTTACTTTAGTTCTGTTACCTAAAACATTATCTCCATCTTTAATTTGAGTCGATTTACGAATATCAATACGAACAGAAGCATAGAATTTCAATGCATTTCCTCCTGTTGTCGTTTCTGGACTTCCAAACATAACCCCAATTTTATCACGTAATTGGTTAATGAAGAAAACGGTACAGTTTGTTTTATGAATCGTTCCAGTTAACTTTCTCAAAGCTTGCGACATCAAACGCGCGTGTAATCCCATTTTAGAATCACCCATGTCGCCTTCAATTTCACTTTTTGGAGTTAAAGCCGCAACCGAGTCAATTACTACAATATCAACTGCTCCTGAACGGATTAAACTTTCTGCAATTTCTAATGCTTGTTCTCCATTATCAGGTTGCGAAATAATTAAGTTATCAATATCGATTCCTAATTTTTCTGCATAAAAACGGTCAAAAGCATGTTCCGCATCAATAAATGCTGCAATTCCTCCAGCCTTTTGAGCTTCTGCAATGGCGTGTAATGTTAACGTAGTTTTACCTGACGATTCTGGTCCGTAGATTTCAATGATTCTTCCTCTTGGGTAACCATTTACTCCAAGTGCCAAATCAATACCTAATGAACCTGAAGGAATAGACTCTACTTCTTCCACTGCGCTATCGCCCAGTTTCATTACAGTTCCCTTTCCGTACGTTTTGTCAAGTTTGTCTAATGTTAGTTGTAAGGCTTTTAATTTTGCTTCTTTGTCTGAACTCATAATATTTGGCTTTAAATTGATTACAATTCTTTTTTTGTAAAAATACAGCTTTTTTCAATTGTGCCAAAAATTGTTGATATGTTTTCATTTTAGATAGATATTTTGATTTTTAATTCATTTTATTACCTTTGCCCTCGAATTCTTCCATTTAGAATTCGTAACATATTTCTCACTTAAACGTTTATAGCATGCAACTGTATAACACCTTAAGCGCAGAAGAAAGAGCTCAATTAATTGATGAAGCCGGAAAACAACGTCTTACATTATCTTTCTATGCGTATGCCAAAATTGAAGATCCCAAAAAATTTCGCGACGATTTATTTATCGAATGGAACAAACTCGATGCTCTTGGTCGAACGTATGTAGCCAAAGAAGGTATCAATGCCCAAATGAGTGTTCCTGCCGAAAACTTTGAAGCTTTTCGTGAAACTTTAGAAGCCTATGATTTTATGCGAGGCATTCGTTTGAATGTTGCCGTAGAACATGATGACCATTCGTTTTTAAAGCTAACTATAAAAGTTCGTGACAAAATTGTAGCCGATGGTTTAAACGACGAAACTTTTGACGTAACCAATATCGGAGTTCATTTAAAAGCGAAGGAATTCAATCAAATATTAGAAGACCCAAATACCATTGTAGTTGATTTTAGAAATCATTATGAAAGTGAAATCGGTCATTTTAAAGGTGCGATTACGCCGGATGTAGAAACATTTAGAGAAAGTTTACCTATCATCAACGAGCAATTAAAAGACTTTAAAGAAGATAAAAATTTGGTGATGTATTGCACTGGCGGAATTCGTTGCGAAAAAGCTTCAGCGTATTTCAAACATCAAGGTTTTAAAAATGTATTCCAATTAGAAGGTGGAATTATCAATTATGCCAAGCAACTTAAAGAGGAAGGTTTAGAAAGTAAATTCATCGGAAAGAACTTTGTTTTCGACCACAGATTAGGAGAAAGAATTACCAACGATATTGTTTCGCAATGTCACCAATGCGGAAAACCTTGCGATAATCACACCAATTGTTTGAACGATGGTTGCCATTTATTATTCATCCAATGTGACGAATGTAAAGCGGCCATGGAAAATTGTTGTTCTACCGAATGTTTAGAAATTACGCATTTACCATTAGCCGAACAAGTTAAACTTCGTAGAGGAAAACAAGTGGGTAATAAAGTCTTCCGAAAAGGAAAATCAGAGAATTTGAAATTCAAACATTCAGGAGAATTGTCCGATAAACCTTTGGCTGTAGCCGAAAAAACAAAAGATATTCGTCAGAAAATTAAAGTAAAAAAAGTATTACTTGGTAAAGCCGAACATTACTATGTAAAAGCTCAAGTGGGACTTTTCGTTATAGAAAATCAAGAACTAAATGTTGGTGACAAAATTTTAATTTCTGGTCCAACAACTGGAAATCAGGAATTGGTTTTAGAAAAAATGTTGGTAAACGGAATTGAAAATTCATCAGCAAAAACAGGTGATAAAATAACCTTTGAAGTACCTTTTAGAGTAAGATTATCTGATAAATTATTCAAAATCATTATCTAAAATAAATTATCACAATACTATATAAAGACCTATTTCGTTTTATAATGAGATAGGTTTTTTGCATTTGTGAAACTTCAAAAGATTGAATTTGAAAGTTTCCATAAAAAATCAATATCTTTACGCTCAAAAACGTTTTGAAACGTAGTCCATTAGGACAATCACTATATATTTAAATTATGGCATGTACAAACTGTTCAACCGCTGATGGCGGTGCACCAAAAGGGTGTAATAATAATGGGACTTGCGGCACCGATAGCTGCAACAAACTTTCGGTTTTCGATTGGTTATCAAACATGACTTTACCTGGTGGTCAAGCGCCTTTTGATGCTGTTGAAATCAGATTTAAAAACGGAAGAAAAGAATTTTTTAGAAATACCGAAAAACTAACTTTATCTATTGGAGACATTGTCGCTACTGAGGCTTCTCCAGGTCACGATATTGGAATCATTACTTTGACAGGCGAATTGGTAAAAATTCAAATGAAAAAGAAAGGTGAGAATCCAGATAAAGAATTATCAAAAATATACAGAAAAGCTTCCCAAAGAGATATCGATATTTGGACAGAAGCCCGAAATAAAGAAGAAGCGGTTCGTATGCGTGCTCGTGAAATCGCTATCAATTTGAAGTTAGAAATGAAAATTTCTGATGTAGAATTTCAAGGCGATGGTTCAAAAGCAACGTTTTATTACACGGCAAATGACAGAGTCGATTTTCGTCAATTAATTAAAGAATTTGCTCAAGATTTCAAAATTAGAATCGAAATGAAGCAAGTAGGTTTCCGTCAGGAAGCAGCTCGTTTAGGAGGAATTGGTTCTTGTGGAAGAGAATTGTGTTGCTCTACTTGGTTAACCGATTTTAGAAGTGTGAATACTTCGGCAGCACGATACCAACAGTTGTCGTTAAATCCACAAAAATTAGCGGGTCAATGCGGAAAACTAAAGTGTTGTTTGAATTACGAATTAGACACTTATTTAGATGCATTGAAAGACATGCCCGACATGGAAACCAAGTTATATACCGAAAAAGGTGATGCGTATTGTCAGAAAATCGATATTTTTAAAGAAATTATGTGGTTTTCTTATGCAAATGCACCAGCGCAATGGATGGTTTTACCAGTTGCAAAAGTGAAAGAAATTTTAGCCATCAATAAGAAAAAAGAACGTGTGGCAGCTTTGGAAGATTATGTGGTAGAAACGGTTCAAGAAGTAGAGAAAAAATTCGAAAATGTAGTAGGTCAAGACAGTTTAACCCGTTTTGATCAACCTAAGAAAAAGAATAACAATAAAAACAAAAAACGTAAACCATCAAATTTCAAAAATGCTCCTAAAAAAGACTAAATTTATTGGGTTAATGCTGTTTGCTGTGCTTTTTTTCTCTTGCGATGAAAAGCAATTTTTTAGCGAATACAAAGAGTTAGACGGTTCTTGGAAAAAATCGGACACCTTGCGTTTTACATTTGAACAAAAAGACACGTTAAATCCGTATCATTTGTTTTTGAATGTTAGAAACAATAACGACTATCCATTCAACAACATGTATTTGATTGTGACGATGAAAGAGCCGGGTAAAAAACCGACTTTTACAGTAGATACTTTGGAATACCTAATGGCAAAACCAGATGGAACGTTGTTAGGAGAAGGTTTTTCAGATGTGAAGGAAAGTAAATTATGGTATTTAGAAAATTTCAGATTTAAAAGAGCTGGAAAATACAATGTTGAAATAGTTCAAGCAGTAAGAGAAACTGGTAAAGTTGATGGTGTGTCGGAACTAAAAGGAATAACAGAACTAGGATTAAGAATTGAAAAAATAAAATAGTATGGCTACCAAAAAAGCAAATACAAACGATTTTTCAGAGTATAAAAGAAAATTTTGGCAATTATTTGCCTACGGATTTTTAGGTGTAATTTTATTATTCCTTTTCGCTTCATGGGGATTTTTCGGGAAAATGCCTTCGTTTGATGATTTGGAAAATCCAGATTCTAATGTGGCAACCGAGATTATTTCTTCGGATGGAGTAGTCATTGGTAAATTTTACAAAGAAAACAGAACTCCTGTTAAATATCACGAACTTCCACAACACTTAGTAAAAGGTCTTGTCGCAACAGAAGACGAACGTTTTTACGAACACTCAGGAATTGACGCTAAAGGTACATTAAGAGCTGTTGTAAAGCTAGGAAAAGATGGTGGTGCAAGTACACTAACCCAACAATTAGCAAAAAACTTATTCCACGGCGAAGGTTCAAAATTCATTTTGTTTAGGGTAATTCAAAAAGTAAAAGAGTGGATTATCGCTATTCGTTTGGAGCGTCAATATACGAAGCAAGAAATCATTGCATTATATTTAAATCAAGTAGATTTTGTAAATGGAGCAGTTGGAATTCGTTCAGCAGCAAAAATTTACATGAACAAAGAACCAAAAGATTTAACTATCGAAGAAGGTGCTTTGTTTGTAGGAATGCTGAAAAATCCTTCGCTTTATAATCCAAACCGAAAAAAAAGAGCACAATTGGTTCTAGACCGAAGAAATACGGTTTTAGGTCAAATGGTTAAAAACGGTGTAATTACCGAATCAAAAAAAGAAGAATTAAAGAAACTTCCTATCAAGTTAGATTTCAAGCCTGAAAGTCATTCCGAAGGAAGCGCCACTTATTTCAGAGAATATCTAAGAGATTACATGAAAAAATGGGTGAAAGACCATTTAAAACCAGACGGAACGGAATACGATTTGTATCGCGATGGTTTAAAAATTTACACAACTATCGATTCTAAAATGCAACAATATGCTGAAGAAGCGGTAACCGAGCACTTGAAAAATTTACAGAAAGAATTCTTCATTAATGCAAAAGACAAAGAAAACGCACCTTTCGTAGATATTACTCCAGAGCAAACGCAGCAAATTATGATGCAAGCTAAGAAAAATTCAGAGCGTTGGAGAAAAATGGATTTGAATGGAAAATCAGAAGAAGAAATTCTAAAATCTTTTGATGTGCCTGCAAAAATGAAAATCTTTACTTATGAAGGTGAAAAAGACACCATCATGAAACCAACAGATTCAATCATTTACTACAAACACATGCTACAAACAGGTATGATGGCTATGGAACCAAGAAGTGGTCACATCAAAGCATGGGTTGGTGGAGTAAATTATAAATATTTCCAATACGATCACGTGGGTCAAGGAGCAAGACAAGTAGGTTCTACTTTTAAACCATTCTTGTATGCAACTGCTATCGAACAATTAGGAATGTCGCCTTGTGATTCTATTATCGACAGTTATTTCACCATGCCAAAAGGCAAATGGGGAATAGATGCCGATTGGTCTCCAAAAAACTCAGACGGAAATTATAGAGGAACCACAACTTTACAGAAAGCGTTGGCAAATTCGATTAATACAGTTTCTGCTAAGCTAATTGACAGAGTAGGTCCACAAGCAGTAGTTGATATGGCAAAAGAATTAGGTGTAACATCTGATATTCCTGTCCAACCTTCAATTGCTTTAGGTGCTGTTGATATTACTGTTGAACAAATGGTAGGTGCAATGAGTACGTTTGCCAATCAAGGAGTTTATGTAAAACCAACATTTATCATCAAAATTGAAGATAAAAACGGAGTAGTCATTGATCAACCTGTACCGGTAACAAAAGATGTGGTAAATAAAGATGTTGCTTATGCCGTTGTCAAATTAATGGAAGGAGTAACTACATCTGGAACTGGTGCCCGATTGAAATGGGGCGGAGGTGGATTTATTCAATACGATTATAGTTTTGGAAATCCTATTGCGGGTAAAACAGGAACTTCTCAAAATAATTCAGATGGATGGTTTATCGGAATGGTGCCTAATTTAGCAACTGGAATTTGGGTTGGAAACGAAGACAGAGCAGCTCACTTTAGAGCTACAAGATTAGGTCAAGGAGCTACTATGGCATTACCTATTTGGGGAATCTTTATGAAAAAATGTTATGCCGATAGCGATTTAGATGTGTCTAAAGAACCATTTGAAAAACCTGAAGATTTAAAAATTAAAGTAGATTGCTGGACACCTAAAAAAGTAGTTGATACCACAGCTGTTCCAACAGACGAACCAGACATGGACGAATTCGGATTATAAACAACAACAAACCAAAATATGATTTCTAGAAAAGTTAATAACGTTAAAGAAGCGTTGGAAGGAATTCAAG
The DNA here is from genome assembly GCA_003497625.1 of Flavobacterium sp. Lineage (GTDB taxonomy): Bacteria > Bacteroidota > Bacteroidia > Flavobacteriales > Flavobacteriaceae > Flavobacterium. The sequence continues at coordinate 233,316 of DNNO01000021.1, forward strand.
ACGGACAAACCATCATGTTAGGTGGTTTTGGTCTTTGTGGAATTCCCGAAAACAGTATTGCTGAATTAGTTCGTAAAAATGTAACCAATTTAACTTGTATTTCAAATAATGCAGGAGTTGATGATTTCGGATTGGGATTACTATTACAAAAACGTCAAATCAAAAAAATGATTTCTTCTTATGTGGGAGAAAATGCAGAATTTGAACGTCAAATGCTTTCAGGAGAATTAGATGTAGAATTAACTCCACAAGGAACTTTAGCTGAAAAATGTCGTGCTGCTCAAGCCGGAATTCCAGCATTCTTTACACCAGCAGGTTTCGGTACAGAAGTAGCTGAAGGAAAAGAAACTCGCGAATTCAACGGTAAAATGCACGTAATGGAATTGGCTTACAAAGCAGACTTTTCTATCGTAAAAGCATGGAAGGGTGACGAAGCAGGAAACCTTATTTTCAAAGGAACAGCTCGTAATTTCAACGCTTGTATGGCAGGTGCTGCAAAAATTACTATTGCTGAGGTTGAAGAATTAGTACCAGCAGGAACTTTAAATCCAAACGAAATTCACATTCCAGGAATTATGGTCAACCGTATTTTCCAAGGTGAGAAGTTTGAGAAAAGAATTGAGCAAAGAACTGTTAGACAAAAATAATTTGAAGATTCTTTAATTTGAAAATTTGAAGATGAGAAACGATAAAGATAATTTAATTGTAAAATTAACATTCGAGTTTGCTCTTGAAATAATAAGTTTTTCAGAGGAAATTAGAAAATCAAATCGTTTTGAAATGGCATCTCAAATTTTTAGAAGTGGAACATCAATAGGAGCAAATATTAGAGAAGCTCAAAATGCCGAAAGTAAAGCTGATTTTATTCATAAGTTTAAAATTTCAGCTAAAGAAGCAGATGAGTTGCAATTTTGGTTAGAGTTATGTCAGAATTCTGAATTCTATCCAAATCCTAATGAAGAATTATTTAAAAAGTTACAATCGATAAATTTGATAATTTCTAAAATCATATCTTCTTCAAAGAAGGGTTAATTTTCAAATCATCAAATTTTCAAATCATCAAATAATATATGGCATTAGATAAAAATCAAATCGCAAAAAGAATAGCACAAGAAGTTAATGACGGTTACTATGTAAATTTAGGAATCGGAATCCCAACTTTAGTTGCCAATTATGTTCGTACGGATATTTCAGTAGAATTTCAATCGGAAAATGGTGTTTTAGGAATGGGTCCATTTCCTTTCGAAGGAGAAGAAGATGCCGATATCATCAACGCAGGAAAACAAACCATCACGACTTTACCTGGAGCAAGTTTCTTTGATTCTGCTTTTAGTTTCGGAATGATTCGTGCGCAAAAAGTAGATTTAACGATTTTAGGTGCAATGGAAGTTTCTGAAAATGGAGATATCGCCAACTGGAAAATTCCAGGAAAAATGGTAAAAGGAATGGGTGGCGCTATGGATTTAGTAGCTTCTGCAGAAAATATTATCGTAGCCATGATGCACGTAAATAAAGCTGGAGAATCAAAAATCTTGAAAAAATGTACACTTCCATTAACAGGTGTAGGTTGTGTGAAAAAAGTTGTTACGGAATTAGCAGTTTTAGAAATCACTCCAAACGGTTTCAAATTATTAGAAAGAGCGCCAGGCGTTTCAGTAGAAGACATCATCAAAGCAACAGAAGCTGATTTAATTATTGAAGGAGAAATTCCTGAAATGAAAATTAATTAGCCAATGAGGCAATTAGTCAATGTGTCAATTTGTTTAACTATAATTCAATTGACACATTGGCTCATTATAAAATAGACACATTAAATATATAAGCCATGATAACATTTCAAGAAAAGTACAAAAACAATTTAATTCTTTTAAAATCATTTGAATTTGCTAAAAAAGTTGTTCAATACACAGAAAAATTAGAAGAAGACAGAAAGTATGTAATCGCCAATCAACTATTAAAATCAGGAACTTCAATTGGAGCGAATATTAAAGAAGCTCAAAATTCTGAAAGCAAAGCAGACTTCATTCATAAAATGAAAATTGCAATGAAAGAAGCAGATGAAACCGAATTTTGGTTATTTCTATGTAACGAATTAGAAAATTATCCAAATTCAGAAGAATTATTATCCGAAGTTTTTGATATATTGAAAATCACAAACAAAATCATTTCAACCACTAAAAAAGGCTAATGAGCCAATTAGCCAATATGTCAATTAGTCAATGAAGAAATTGGCTCATTTTCAAATTGACTAATTAAATTGGCACATTGACTAATCGACTAATTGACACATTAATATGTTCCCAAAAGTAATTTTAAAATCAGGTAAAGAAAAATCAATTCAACGTCGTCACCCTTGGATTTTCAGTGGTGCGGTTTATGGCGTAAGTCGTGAAATAAACGATGGCGAAATGGTTGATGTAGTCGATTCGAAAAACAATCATTTAGGAACTGGATATTTCAGCGATAAAGGAAGTATCGTAGTTCGTGTTTTGACGTTTGGCGAAGAGACTTTCTCTGAAAACTTTTGGAAGGACAAACTACAATCGGCTTGGTATTTACGTACGCAACTATTGGATTTTGAAGTTACGAATGCGTTCCGAGTAATTCACGGAGAAGGCGACGGAATTTCAGGATTAATTATTGATTATTACGATAAAAATTGGGTTATTCAAGCCCATTCAACAGGAGTTTTTCTTCAAATGCAGCAAATCGCTGAAGCCATAAAATCAAATTTTCCAGACTATTGCGAAACGATTTATTGCAAAAGTTCAGGAACTTTACCAAATACGGGAACCGATTATTTCTTATTCGGAAATAAAGCTGAAGCAGTTGCAAAAGAGAACAACATTTTGTTTTCAGTAAATTGGGTTGAAGGACAAAAAACAGGTTTCTTCTTAGACCAACGCGAAAACCGTAAATTATTAGGCGAATTCTCAAAAGGCAAAAAAGTACTAAACACCTTTTGCTACACAGGCGGATTTTCAATTTATGCCATGAGTGCCGGAGCAGAATTGGTAACTTCGGTAGATATTTCTCAAAAAGCTGTGGACTTAGCAGCGAGTAATATGGAATTGAATTTTCCAAACGCTAATCATAAAGCTGTAGCTGATGATGTGTTTAACTTCATGAAAGAACACACGCAACAATATGATGTTATTGTGTTAGATCCACCCGCTTTCGCGAAAAGTATCAAGAGCAAACACACCGCAACACAAGCCTACAAACGTTTAAACATTGCAGGATTAAAAACCTTAGCACCTAACGGAATTTTATTCACCTTCTCTTGTTCGCAAGTTATTGACGATGTTTTATTCTACAACACCGTTGCAGCAGCAGCCATAGAAACAGGAAGAAATATCCGAGTACTACACAAATTAGAACAAGGTCCAGATCATCCAACCAATATTTACCATCCAGAAGGGCATTATTTAAAAGGGTTGGTGTTGTTTGTAGAGTAAAATTAGTGTTCAGTGTTCAGTTTGAAGTGTTCAGTGGATTACTGATAGCTTTGCAATTAGTATTCAGTATTTCACCCATAGTTTGTCATTCCGAAGGAATCTTATTTAATTATTAAACTTTAACAAGGACTAAATCTCATATGAAATCAATTTCAAATTTTCAGAAAGCATTCATAATTATAGCTTTAATTTTAATTATTTCATATAGTTTTCCTTCTATGTTTGCTAAAGGTGGAATGGATATGAAGTTTCATTATTTCAATTTTCTATTTGTCTTAATAGTAGGTATGATATTAATTTATAATTTTTATAAAATTAAATTCTTAAAGAAAATCTTATTCTTATTTACAGTTTCATTATTTACATTTATTTCAGGAATATATTTGGTTCAAGAAATATTTAAAAATATTTATGACAATGATTATGAATTGCATATTAGATTTAATGATGTTATTTTTAAAACTAATGTTATTTTTTACAGTGTTCTCATCTTAATTGAATTAACATGTTTTGAAATTATTAAGAGATTTTACAAATAAAAAAACCTGCAAGTCTTTCAACTCACAGGTTTCTTTTTTCTTGCTTCTTTTCTCTTTCTTCTTAGAGATTCATAAAAAAATCATTTCCTTTATCATCGGTAATAATAAACGCAGGGAAATCTTTCACTGTAATTTTACGAACAGCTTCCATTCCTAATTCTTCAAAATCGACTACTTCAACAGCTAAGATATTTTCTTTTGCTAAAATCGCAGCAGGACCACCAATCGAACCTAGATAGAATCCGCCGTGTTTTTTACAAGCGTTCATTACGTCTTTGCTTCGGTTTCCTTTGGCTAACATAATCATGCTTCCACCAGCTGCTTGGAATTCGTCTACATAAACGTCCATTCTTCCTGCAGTGGTTGGTCCAAAACTTCCTGATGGCATTCCGTCTGGAGTTTTTGCTGGACCAGCGTAATATACGGGGTGATTTTTGAAATACTCTGGCATTGGTTTTCCAGCGTCTAATAATTCTTTGATTTTCGCATGCGCAATATCACGAGCTACAATCAACGTTCCGTTTAATTTCAAACGCGTTTTGATTGGATATTTTGATAATTCTGCTAAAATTTCTGGCATTGGTTTGTTCAAATCAACTTCCACCGCAGGCTCTAAATGAGGAGCAGTTGTTGGTAAAAATTGACCTGGATTGGTTTCTAATTGCTCCAAGAAAATTCCATCTTTCGTGATTTTCCCTTTGATATTTCTATCTGCCGAACAAGAAACACCCATTCCAACCGGACAAGAGGCAGCATGACGAGGTAAACGAATGACACGAACATCATGTGTTAAATATTTTCCACCAAATTGTGCTCCAATTTGACTTTCTTGACAAATGATTTGTACTCTTTTTTCCCATTCTAAATCGCGAAACGCTTGACCCGACATGTTTCCAGAAGTTGGAAGATTGTCATAATATCCTGCCGAAGCTTTTTTCACGGCTGCTAAATTCGCTTCCGCAGAAGTGCCACCGATAACGATAGCCAAGTGATACGGAGGACAAGCCGCTGTTCCTAAATCCATAATGCGCTCACGAACAAATTCGTCTAACGATTTTTCATTTAACAATGATTTTGTTTTTTGATATAAGAAGGTTTTGTTCGCCGAACCACCACCTTTTGTTAAAAATAAGAACTCATACGAATTTCCTTTTTTTGCATAAATATCAATTTGCGCTGGCAAGTTTGAACCCGAATTTTTTTCTTCAAACATCGAAATCGGAACAATTTGCGAGTAACGAAGATTTTTATTTTGGTACGTATTGTAAATTCCTTTTGACAGCCATTCGCCATCATCAACACCTGTGTACACGTTTTCACCTTTTTTGGCAACTACAATCGCGGTTCCAGTATCTTGGCAAGAAGGCAATTGACCTTCTACGGCTACAGCTGCGTTTTGTAATAAATTATAAGCCACAAAACGGTCGTTGTCTGTTGCTTCTGGATCTTCGATAATGTTTCTTAGTTTTTGTAAATGTGCCGAACGCAACATAAACGAAACGTCGTCCATTGCTTCTTGTGCTAATAATTCTAATCCTTTTGGGTCCACCACTAAGATTTCTCTATCGCCAAGTTGTTCTACTTTTACGTAATCTGAAGTTAATTTTTTGTAGTGTGTATCGTCTTTTAAAATTGGATACGGGTCTTGATATAAAAAGTCCATTTGTGTATGTTTTGAAAGGTAAAGTTACGGATTTTTGATGGGAATGAAAAAATGAATTTTGGTTAATAGGAATATATGATTTTATATATTTTTATTTGACTTATAATAGCAATAAATTCCAGCAACAAAAATTAAGAAACCAGCTAAAAATTCAAAATAAACATCTTCATCTTCAAAGAGGAAAACATCTTTCGAATCATTTGTGATTAGATTTATTTTATCTCCAACATTTATTGAACAACGACCTTCTAACTTCTTACTTTGTTTCTTTTCGTTGAAGTAAAAAGTAAAATAAGCTTTAGAAATTTTAGAAGATTCGCTACACGAAATAGGCACTGAGACAACACTAACAGTAATTTTGTTTCCAGAATTTAATATTTTGTATTCTTGAAATGTTCTGTAAAATGAAACAAAACTGATTATAATCAGTAATATCGAAGCATATTTAAGCATTTTATTCATCTCTTAAAAAAACCAACTCGCCACAAAAATCGCTGTAATCACGCAGATTAAATCTACTAAAAGCATCATTCCTAGAGTATAACGAGTGTTTTTCACGTTGATACTTCCAAAATAAACGGCAATTACATAGAAAGTGGTTTCGGCACTACATTGGAAAATACAACTCAATCTTCCGGTTAAAGAATCGGGTCCAAATTGTTTCATCGCATCAATCATAAACCCACGAGAACCACCTGAACTAAATGGTCGTAACATCGCCACAGGAAGCGAATCGGTGATTTCTTTAGCGACACCAAGATGAGCAAAAACAAACGAAATTCCGTAGCTGATATTTTCAAATAAACCACTATTTCTAAATAACGAAATAGCAACTAACATTCCCATTACATAAGGGAAAATGGTCACTCCAGTTTTTAATCCGTTGTTGGCACCGGTTACAAACGTGTCGAAAATGGTGGTTTTTTGTTCTACGAATTTTTTCTCTTGAATAAAGGAAAATATCAAAGTTCCACCAATGATTAATATCAACAACAATCCCGAAAGGTTTGAAGTAAAGTAATTTTTTCCGATTAAATCTAAGCTATTTACGTAGAATAATAATCCTACAATCGCTCCAATAACTCCCATTATAGCCGCTAATAACGAAGCGCTTTTGAAGTTAATTTTTTGTTTGATGCCGACTAATATAAAAGCAGCAATGGTTCCAATAAAAGAAGTAATGATACATGGCAACATTACGTCTGCAGGATTTGCAGCATGTTCAGCAGCTCTATAACCGATAATTGATGTTGGAATTAATGTCAAACCAGCCGCATGCAAACACATAAACATAATTTGGGCATCACTGGCTTTGTCTTTATCTTCGTTGAGTTCTTGTAAACTTTGCATGGCTTTTAATCCAAACGGTGTTGCCGCAGAATCCAATCCTAAGAAGTTGGCAGAAAAGTTCAACGTCATATAGGAAATCGACTCGTGATTTTTAGGAATCGAAGGAAATACTTTGGCAAACAACGGACTTAATTTCTTTGCCAATCTTTCAGAAGCGCCTGAAATGATAAGCAATTCCATGATGCCGCAGAAAAATGATAAATAGGCAATTAATGGCAGAATTAAATCAAACAAACTGCTTTTGGTCATAGGTAATAATCCGTCTGCTTTTTGTTTTCCACTGTAGATTTTTACCGTTTGATTGTTGTAGATGTAGGTTGTATCAGCATCCTTTTCATTTTTATTAATGATGAATGTTTTGTCTTCTGCTTTTTGCACACTGTCTTGTACAAATTGGGGCACTTCTTTTAAATACTTTTCACCTATTAAAAGAGGTTCGCCTTGTTTGCCATTCAACACATAATCAATAGAATAGTATTGCGAAGAGAACAATCCGAAAACAATGAAAAAGATAGACGATATGAATATCACTAACCAAAATCTGCTTAAAACCATAAATACCTATTTTTTCGTAAATGTACTATAATTCAAAATATTTCAACAAATATTAAATAAATATAAATATTTAGTGATTTTAATAAATAATTATATATTTGTAAACGTTATATTAACCCAAGCTACTAACTAATATGAAAATCAGAAGATTACTATTTATTTTTTCATTGACTTTTTCAGGTTTTGTTTTTTCTCAAACTAAAGAAGATGCTGAAAAAATCACAAAAAATTACGATTTAGAAAAAATCAAAGAGCTAGAAGTTTCTCTCAGAAAGAAGGAAGCATCTGAAAAAAAAGCTGCTTATGAAGCGGCTTCAATTAATGGATGGCCAATTATAATTAATGGTGAAAATGGTTCTTTTCAAGAATTAATGAAATTAACACCTGATGGATTTCCAGTTTATTATTCTAATGACAATGTGGGAGCAGCTAGATCTACTCGAACAAATTACTTAAATACTGGCGGTGCACTTGGCTTAACATTAGATGGACAAGGGATGGTAGCAAGAGTTTGGGATGGAGGAACCGTTCGAAGAACACATAGCGGTTTTGGAGGTAGAGTTACAACAGTTGATGATGTTTCAGGAACTACTTTCAGTCAACATGGTACACATGTTTCGGGTACTATAATTGCATTACCTTGGAATACAGGTTCAAATAATATCAAAGGGATGGCTACTCAGGCAACGGCTAGAACTTTTAACTGGACAGATGACGAATCAGAATCACTTTCTGAAGTTGCATTAGGGATGTTGGTTTCTAATCATTCATATGGTGTTCCTGTTGGAAGTGGAGCTTCTGCATTACCTGCTTGGTATATTGGTTCTTATGTTGAAGATTCAAGAGTTTGGGATGAAATAACCTATTTATCACCTTATTACTTACCTGTTTATTCAGCAGGTAATGATGGAAATAATAACAACAACTCAGATCCAATAGCTAATGGTTTTGATAAGTTAGTAGGAAATAAAGTTGCAAAAAATGTTTTAACGATTGCAAACGCAAATGATGCAAGTATCTCATTTTCTACAGGTGCTTTGATGAGTGTAAATATTAATTCATCTAGTAGTCAAGGACCAACTGATGACAGAAGAATCAAACCAGACATAGCAGGAAATGGAACAGGTGTAACTTCATTGAGTAGTGGTTCTAATACTGAAACTGCTACATTAGATGGAACTTCAATGGCAGCTCCAAATGTTACAGGAACATTGTTATTATTGCAACAGCATTATAAAAATTTGACAAATAGTTTTATGAGATCTGCAACTTTAAAAGGTTTGGCTTGTCATACTGCTGATGATGCAGGTAATGTGGGTCCAGATCCTATTTTTGGATGGGGACTATTAAATGCTAAAAAAGCAGCAGAAACTATAACAAATAATGGTCTAACCTCATGGGTTTCTGAAGAAAGACTGAACCAAGGACAATCGTACACAATGACTGTTAAATCAAATGGTGGTGCAAGTAATCCTCTAATAGCTTCAATAACATGGACAGATTTACCAGGAGAAGCTAATAATGGTCAAAGATTGACACCAAATGACACTTTTAAATCTTTGGTTAATGATTTGGATATTAGAATAACTAAAGACGGAATAACTTATTACCCTTGGAGATTGGATATTAATTCACCAACATCAGCTGCATTAAGAGATGGGGATAATAGCGTAGATAATGTTGAATTAATCAAAATTGATTCTCCGGCTGCGGGTGATTATGTTATTACCATTACTCATAAAGGAAATTTAGTAACAGGTGCTCAAAATTATTCACTTGTAGTTACAGGAATTGCATCAAGTTTTGCAATTGTTCCTACATCTGAAAATGTTGAATTATGTAGTAATCAAACGGCTACCTACACTTTTAATTATAAACAAACACTAGGTGGGACAACAAATTTTACAGCTTCAGGTGTGCCATCAGGTGCTAATGTTTCTATTTCACCAACTAGTTTAAGTGCTAATGGGATTGTAACAATGACGGTTTCTAACTTGTCATCAGTAATTCCAGGAGAATATAATATTGGGATAGTGGGTAATAACGGAACGGAGACTGAAACGAGAACAAAGGTTTTAAAAATTTATAGTTCATCGTTTAGTCCTATTTCATTACTTTCTCCAACTAATGGTTTCAACGGTGCTTCAACAACCATTAATCTTGATTGGGCTGTAGATCCTAATGCAGAAAACCATTTGATACAAGTTTCTACAAGTCCTACATTTACAAGTTTTATTGTAAACCAAACAACTGCAAACTCAAACTATATTGTTTCTGGATTATCACAAGACACAATGTACTATTGGAGAGTTGTTCCTTCAAATAGATGTGGTGCTGCTACTCAGAGTTCAGCAACAGTTTATTCTTTTAGAACAGGAGTGTTGTCTTGTGGTAATATATTTAGTGCTACAGATTTTTCAAATGCATCTTTAGCGGATGTAGCAAATTCAAGTGCGAGTGTTCCTCTTGTAATAACAGGTGGTATAACAATTGGAGAAATGAGAGTTTCTTTTGATATGACACATACTTATGTACAAGATATGACAATAATGCTACAAGGTCCATCCTCAATTGGTAGTCCAGTAATAATATTATTGCAACAGCCTTGTGGTGACAATGACGATATCAGCTGTAGGTTTATTGATTCAGGAGCAGATCCGGCATGTACAGGAGTTCCTGCTATTTCTGGAGATATTGCTCCAATTGACCCCTTAAGTAATTTAAATGGTTTACTTGCTGATGGAACATGGACTTTATTAGTTGACGATCCATTTAATGGTGATGGCGGAGTAATTAGTAATTTTACTATTGAAATTTGTGCATTAACAGCTTCTTTAAGTTCAAATGATACTGTTTTAAATTCTTTAAAAGTGTATCCAAACCCAGCCAAAGGTATTGTTAATATTGATTTAGCGGGAGCAGTTACTGGCGACACAACATTTGAATTATTTGATGTTCAAGGAAGAAAAGTAATTTCTAAAGTTTCTTCTAATAACATTGAAACATTGAATATTGAAAATTTATCAGATGGAATTTATATGTTAAGCATTCAAAATGGAGGTGCTAAAACAACAAAAAAATTGGTTATTAATAAATAATCATCAGCATAAAAAATAAAAAAGGGAGCTTAATTAGCTCCCTTTTTTTATACATGAATAATTTCATCTTCAACCAATAAATCTTCTCGTCTTAATCTTAGAAAAATTTGTGCTACAGCTATTACATCTTTTTCACAGTAAGTGATAATCCTATCAATATCATTTTCTACATAAAAAACGTGCGCTACTTCACTACCGTCGATGTCGTCTTTTGGTGATGGAATTCCAAGCACTTTAGTTAATAATTTTAAAGAAGTAAAGTGTTTGTAGTCACCAAACTTCCATAATTCTAAAGTATCGAGATGTGCAACTTCCCATGGTTTTTTCCCGAATAAATTCAGTTTATTTGGCAATGCAATTCCGTTGATAATCATTCTTCGAGCTATAAACGGAATATCAAATTCTTTAGCATTATGTCCGCATAAAACGTGCTGTGCTCCGTTGAAATGGGTGTTTAGTAAATTTGAAAAATCGTTTAAAATTTTCTTCTCTTCACCCCAAAAACTGGTTACACGAAAGTTTCTAATATCACCTTTATTTACAAAGTAACCTACCGAAATAGTAATAATTTTTCCAAATTCAGCCCAAATTCCGGCTCTTTCGTAAAAATCTTCTGCCGAAACTTCATCTTTGCGTTGGTATTGGGTTTTGTGTTCCCATAAATAACGTGTTTCTTCGTCTAAAACGCCATAATTTTGGTGTTCTGGAACGGTTTCAATGTCTAAAAACAGAATGTTGTTTAAGTTAATTTTTTCAATCATTTTTGTATGGTTTATAGTTAATTTAAGTTTTTAGTTCCCAACTTTAATTATCGTTTCTTTCTTTGTTTCAGCATTTCATACGCTTCTTCCACATAGACGTATAAATCATTGCTGTGTGGGTCGGTTTCAGTTTGCTTTCCTTTTAAATGTCCTAATCTTACAATTATCAATTCATCTTCTGGAATTACAATTACAAATTGACCTAAATGACCGCGCATGTAATATAAATCTTTACCTAAAAAGTTATGCATCCACCAACCATATCCATATTCTGGACTTTTTTCAAAGCGTGGTGTAACACATTTTTTTACGAAAGCACTATCTAATAATTGTTTACCATTCCATTTTCCATTGTTTAAATATAATTTTCCAAAACGAGCAAAATCTCTAGCATTGCTAGCAATACAACAATACGCTTTTTCAATTCCGTCTGGTTCTTCGTCAAGTTGCCAAAGCGCTTCGTTTTCTGCTCCCATGGGTTGCCAAAAGTGTTTTGAAACATAATCAGATAAATGTTCTCCCGTTGCTTTTTCAATACACATCGCTAATAATTGAGTAGCACCACTTAAATATTTGAATGATTGTCCTGGTTTTTCTTTGATATCTAAACCTAAAATAATGCCTTTTAAATCATCATCAAAATAAGCACGGGTTACAATTGAAAATGGGCTATAATATTTTTCATCCCAACTCAAGCCTGAAGCCATTGAAGATAAATCACCTATAGTTACGTCTTTTGCAAATTTGCCTTTTAGTTCTGGAAAAAAATCGGTTACTTTTTGGTCTAAACTTTTGATTTTTCCATCCATAATGGCTTTTCCCATTGCCATAGTAACGACACTTTTGGCTATTGAAAAAGAATTAGTTTTTGAGTTTTTATCAAATCCATCAAAATAGCTTTCGTGCCAAATACTATCATTTTTAATGATTAAATAAGCAATGGTTTGAAGTTCTTTATGTGTTTTTTGTAAATTTTGAGTCGCCGGAACTGAGTTATAATCAGAAGCAATTGCCCAAGGTTGAGCAGTTCCTTTTTTAATTTCTCTGTTTGGAAATTCTTTATAATCTTCTAAAAATGCGGTTGTATAACCTTTGAAATAAATGGTTCTTACAGCACGTAATAGGTAATCCACATCAAAAATGTACATTAAAACAATGATGCTCGCTAAAATAATAGCGAACCACTTGAAGAATTTTAAAATAAATTTCATTTCCTAATTTTATAAGATTGTGTTATAAAAGTAGGAAAAAGTTAGAATGATTTTAAAAAATCTAAAACAAACTTTCTTGTTTTACCGGATTTTCGTGTTCGAGCAGCCATTTTTTGCGCCATAATCCTCCGGCATATCCTGTTAAAGAGCCATCAGAACCTATTACACGATGACACGGAACCACAATCCAAAGTGGATTTTTTCCATTGGCAGAAGCAACTGCGCGAATTGCTTTTACATCTCCTAATTTTTTTGATAATTCTAAATAGGAACACGTTTTTCCATAAGGAATTTTTAACAATTCTTGCCAAACTTTTTGTTGAAAATCAGTTCCTGTTGGATTAATTTTAAATGAAAACTCAGTTCTTTTTCCATTAAAATAGTCTTGAAGTTGTAAAACAGCCTCTTTTAATTCCTTCGGAATTTTTGTAGAAATTTCAATGTCTTCATTCATCACATGAATTTTTGAAATTCCGTTTTCATCTCCCTGAATTTCTGTACAACCAAGCGGTGTATTTATGATGACTGTTTCCATTTTGTAAATATAAAAAAACCACCTTTTGACAGGTGGTTTAATAAGATGTAAAAGCTGAATTAATAATATTGTTAAGATTTAATCTCTTCTTTTTTCTCAGTAGCTGGCTCTAATACTTTTCCTTTGAAAGATAAAGTTTTTACTGCTTCAGCACCGTTTTCAGTAGTTGTAATTGTTACTGATTTTTGAAATTGACCACCAGATGCAGCATTAAAAGTAGCGGCAACCATTCCTTTTTCTCCTGGTTTAATTGGAGTTTTTGTATAATTTGCAGCAGTACAACCACAAGCTGGTCTTACATTTGTAATTAAGATAGTTTCTTTTGTAGTGTTTGTAAAAGAAAATTCATAAGTAACTGGTTTTCCTTTTTCAATATCTCCAAAATCATGCATTTCTTGATCCCATTTAATGTTTGATTGTTTTGGAGCTACAGGAGTTTTAACTTCCGTTGGAGTAACTTGAATTGCTTTAGCAGTTTCTATTTTTGCATCTTTTAATTGTGCAAATGAAGCACTAGCTATAAATAAAGCTACAATTGATAATTTAATTGATTTCATACTGTATATGTTTTTAGTTATTTTAAATTTGTTATACAAAACTAAAAAACTTTTAAACGGGTGTTGTTAATTAAATTTTAATGATTGTTAATGACATGTTAATAGGGATTTTTAGACCCACATTTTTTGTAATATCGAACTCATTATGAAGTTTAACAGATTTAATACCGTAATTTTCATTGGGTTTTTAGCAATTGTTGGTGTTATCATCATGCAGTTGTTTTTACTCAATCAGGCCTATATTTTTGAGAAAAAAGATATGGAAGATAAAATCCATTTTGCTTTGCAAGATGTGGTGGAAAAAATTTATAGAGATAATAAATCAGAATTACCAATTACCAATCAAATTAAGAAAGTTTCTGAAAACTACTTTATAGTTAACGTTAACGATGTTTTTGAAAACAGAATCTTAGAACAATATTTAAAGCTTGAATTTGAAAAAGTAAAACTCGAACTTGACTTTGAATATGCTATTTATGACTGTAGTTCAGATGAAATGGTTTACGGAAATTACATTTCGATTAACGGAAAATCGGAGAAATTTTGTGAAGATTGTTTTTCAAAAAATAGCGATTTAACGTATTATTTTGCAGTGCGTTTTCCACATATTGAACAAACCTATTTTAAAAGTCTATCGCAATATTGGATATTTACAGGCGTGTTGTTCCTGGTTTTAATTATTTATGTTTACTCGGTATTTTTAATGTTGCAGCAAAAAAGATATACTGATTTGCAAAAGGATTTCATTAATAATATGACACATGAGTTTAAAACACCTTTAGCTTCTATTTTGATTGCTTCAAATTATGCCAATACACAAAAAGAAATTGTTGATAATCCAAGATTGTCAAAATACATGCAAATCATCATCAATCAAAGCAATAAACTAAACCAACACATTGAGAAAATTTTGTACGTAGCCAAAACTGAAAGCAAGCAAATTGTTTTGGATAAAACTAAAGTAGATGTAAAAGTATTACTCGAATTGGTTAAGGAAAATATCGTTTTAAAGCATCAGAAAGAAATAAAAATAGACATTCAATTAGAGCGTGATTATATAATTCAAGCTGATGAATTTCACTTTTATAATGTGCTTTATAATATTATGGATAATGCGGTTAAATATTCGGGTTTAAACCCAATAATCCAAATTCAATCCAAAGAAAATGAGAAAGGACTACTTTTAAAATTTTCGGATAATGGAGTCGGAATTCCAGCTAATGATTTACCATTTGTGTTTGATAAATTTTTTAGAGTTGCACGAGAAGATAGTAAAGATATTGAAGGATTTGGTATTGGACTTTCGTATGTAAAACGTGTTTGCGAATGGCATAAATGGAAAGTTTTTGCAACGAATAATGAAGAAAAAGGAATTACAATATCCATCCAAATAAATAAAAACGATTATGAGTAAGAAACGTATTTTGTATGTAGAAGACGACGAAACCCTAGCGTTTTTAACTTCCGATAATTTAGAACAGCATTTTGAAGTTGTGCATTGCAACAATGGGAAAGAAGCATTTCAACTGTTTTGTAAAGAAACGTTTGATTTGTGTGTTTTGGATATTATGTTGCCCGATATGGACGGATTTGAAATTGCAACCGAAATTAGAAAGCGCAATCAGGAAATTCCGATTATTTTTCTATCGGCAAAAACCATGAAAGAAGACCGAATTAAAGGTTTGAAATTGGGTGCCGATGATTATTTGGTAAAACCATATTCGATAGAAGAATTAATTTTAAAAATAGAAATTTTCTTAAACCGAAGTCAGAAATCAACCGATAATTCAACACAAAAACAATATACTTTTGGAAGTTTTCAATTTGAACCCGAAAATTATTTGTTGAAAAATGACAGCCAAAAAATCACGTTAACCGAAAGAGAAGCATCGTTACTCAAATTGTTTTTAGACAACCCAAATACGGTTTTAAAACGTGAAAAAATCCTAATGGAATTATGGGGAAGCGATGATTATTTCCTTGGTAGAAGTTTGGATGTTTTCATTTCAAGATTACGAAAAATCATAAAAGAAGAAACCCACGTGAGAATAGAAAACATTCCGCGCGTGGGCTTTAAATTGGTAGTTGAATAATATTTTTATTCGAAACTCATCATATATACTTCTAAAGCTTTACGTTCTTCAGCCGTCATAGCTTTGGTAATAGCAAAGTTGGTTTTCATGGTTTCATATTGTGTTGGGTCAACAATTGGTTCTCCTTCTTCGTTGATGAAAGCAGCAATACTGGCTCCTTTTTCTTTGTAAATCTTAGCAATTTCTTTTATTGATGGTCCAATAACTTTCGTATCTGGTTTATGACATGCTGTACACGTTCCTTTCCCTTCAAAAAGTTCTTGCCCTTTAGCAAATAATGGATCAACTGTTGTCTCTGTGGTTGCCTCAGTTTTTTCTTCAACTGGATTTTCGTAAGCATCCGTTTCTTTTTTTTCACCACAGTTGGTTAAAGAAATGGCTAATGAAAAAACAGCAAACGATTTTAATATAAGTTTCATTTTGATATGATTTAGAAATATCGATAAAATTACAATATCGATTTTACTTAGTTTGTGACAAATGTCACATTACTTTTTATTTAATAAAATGGCTGCTTCTTTTGCAAAATAAGTTGAAATCAAACTCGCACCCGCTCTTTTGATACACATTAATTGTTCCATCATAATTTTGTCGTG
The DNA here is from genome assembly GCA_003497625.1 of Flavobacterium sp. Classification (GTDB taxonomy): domain Bacteria; phylum Bacteroidota; class Bacteroidia; order Flavobacteriales; family Flavobacteriaceae; genus Flavobacterium. Next base: position 249,732 of record DNNO01000021.1, read on the forward strand.
ATCTAACCAACCTCTTTCAGAAGCAGCTTTAATCATAGCATATTCTCCTGAAACATGAAAAACAGTTACCGGAACATCTACAGCATTTTTCACTTCACGAACGATATCTAAATAGGCAATTCCAGGTTTAACCATAACCATATCGGCACCTTCTTCCACATCCCAAAGAGCTTCTTTAACCGCTTCAATACGATTTGCATAATCCATTTGGTAGGTTTTTTTGTCTTTAGGCACTTCTACATCAGCATCTTTTGGAGCTGAATCCAAAGCATCACGAAACGGGCCATAAAACGCCGAAGCATATTTAGCCGAATAACTCATGATTCCCACATTGTGAAATCCAGCAGCATCTAAACCTTGACGTAAACGTAAAACACGACCATCCATCATATCGCTAGGCGCAACAAAATCGGCACCCGCTTTTGCGTGAGAAACGGCCATTTTTACCAAGGCATCATTAGTAGCATCATTAGCTACATCACCTTTTTCAATGATACCATCGTGACCATAAATGGAATACGGGTCTAAAGCCACATCAGGCATTACAATCATTTCTGGACAAGCCGCTTTGATAGCACGAATGGCTCTTTGCATCAAACCATTATCGTTCCAAGCTTCTTTTCCGGTATTGTCTTTTAAATCATCGCTTACTTTTACATAAATGTTTACCGCGCGAATTCCTAATGCATATAATTCTTTCACTTCTTCCACCGTTAAATCTAATGTGCGACGGAAAATTCCTGGCATAGAAGGGATTTCTACTTTTGTGTTTTCACCTTCCATGATAAACATCGGAAACATAAAATCAGCAGGACTCAAGCTGGTTTCGCGAACTAAACTTCTTATAGATTCGTTTACTCTTAAACGACGACCTCTGTGTAATGGAAACATAATTTGTTATATTTGAAGCAAAGTTAAAAAATATATAGGTTATATGCCTTTTAAAGAATTAAAGTTTTGTTATAATTGGAGAAGTTATCAAGAAAAATTTCTTTCACAGTTTCAGTCTCATATTACAGATAATCATCTTCATGTAATTGCGCCTCCAGGTTCTGGAAAGACTATTTTAGGATTAGAAATAATGCGCCGATTGAATAAGAAAACCTTAATATTGAGCCCAACTTTAACAATTAGAAATCAATGGTACGAAAGACTTCAAAGTTTTTTTTCAAATAACAATAATTTTGAAAATTATTCTTTTGATATCAATGAACCAAAAGATGTAATTTTTTCAACCTATCAATCGTTGCATTCTTTTTTTAAGAAATGTAAATCCAAAGAAGATTATTTTGAATATTTTGAGAAAAACAATATAGAAGTTTTAATTTTAGACGAAGCGCACCATCTTAAAAATGAATGGTGGAAATGTTTGAATGAATTAAAAGAACATCAAAAGCAAACGGTTGTAGCTTTAACAGCAACACCACCTTATGATAGCGATGCATTAGAAGTGACTAAATATTTCAAACTGTGTGCAGATATTGATGATGAAATTTCAATTCCAGATTTAATTAAAGAAGGCGATTTATGTCCACATCAAGACTATGTATATTTTTCTAAACCAACCGATGTAGAAATAAACTTTATTACTGACTTTAGATTAAAGGTAGCTTCATTTTTTGATTCGCTTGAATTTAACTCTGAATTAATGGGTGTTATTGAAAGCCATAGATTTGTTACAAAAGCACCTTTATTTACCTCTGAAATATATAACAACCCAGAGTATTTTTCTGCATTATTGATTTATCTAAATCATTGTAAAAAAGAGATTGCCATCGAAAACTTTTACATTTTAGGATTTGATAAAAAGGATAAAATTGAAATTCCAAAATTTGATTTGCAATGGGCTCAAGTATTACTTCAAAGCATCCTATTTACCGACAGAAAAAATTTAATTGATGAAGAAGTCTTTCTTGAAAAGATTGAAAATTATGTTAGAAAAATTCATGCCATTGAAGAAGGATTCGTCGATTTTGTTGGAACAAAAAAATTATATCGATCATTATCTAATAGTAGTAGTAAACTTTCGAGTATTGTTTCGATCATTGAAAATGAAAGAAGAAATTTAGACAAGAATTTAAGAGCTGTAATTCTAACCGATTATATTAAAAAAGAGTTTCTAACGGTTTCTAATAATGAAGAAATAGGCAGGTTAGGAGTACTTCCGATTTTTCACCGTCTTAGAAAAATTTTACCTAAAAATGAAATTGCAGTTTTAACAGGTTCTATTGTAATTGTTCATAACGATTTAAAAAATGAAATATCAGAGCAGATTGAATGTTCTTTTGAATCGTTAGAAGTTGATAATGAATTTTATGTCATAAAAATTAATGGCTCATCCAATCAAATAGTTAAAATTATTACTAACTTATTTGAGCAAGGTAAAATTAACACAGTAATTGGAACAAAATCACTTTTAGGAGAAGGTTGGGATGCACCATCGATAAACACTTTAATTTTAGCTTCATTTGTTGGTTCATTTGTCTCTTCAAATCAAATGCGAGGTAGAGCAATTCGTTCACTGAAAGGCAACAAAAATAAAACAGGTAATATTTGGCATTTAGTCTGTTTGGACGCATCGGATAAATATGGAGGAAGTGATATTGCTACTTTAAAAAGAAGATTCGATTCTTATGTAGGTATTTCAAGTAAAGAACCAATCATTATTGAAAGTGGAATTGACCGATTAAATTTACCAACGTACTTTGATAATTTCCAATTTGAAACTTTTAATGAAGAAACTTTAAAAGCATCAGAAAATAGAGGTTTTTTAATTAAAGCTTGGAGCGAAGCAGTTAACAAAGGAGCTACATTATCAAGAGAAATCAAACAATATTACCAAGGCGAAAATGAATACCAGCTTGAAAAGCAACAAAAATTTAAAGACGTTATCAAAACCTCATTTGCAGAAATCACAATTGGTTTATCATTGTTTTTACCGCAGTTTTTAATCAAAAATTTGAATGTTTTATTGACCAAGGGAATGTTAGCTTTTATTTATGTGTTAATAACTGGATTAGGAATTACTTTCGGTGTTAAATCATACAAAGCAATTAAGGCATATATTCAGTTTGGTTATTTGCATAAAGATTTAGAAAAAATTGGACAAACTCTTGTTGATGCTATGATTGAAAACAACTTTTTTGCAACTCCAAAAAATCAAATAACTTTACAATCTTATTTAAATTCTAATGGTGACGCTATTATTTCCATAAAAGGAGTTTCAGAATTTGAAAGTGCTTTATTCATAAATGCGATAGAACAAATTATTCAGCCAATTCAAAACCCAAGATATTTAATAGTTAAAACCAATTGGTTTAGAAAGAATTTTGAGATTGAAAATTATTATTCGGTTCCCGATATTTTTGGAGATAAAAAAGCTAATATTTTAGTTTTTGAAAAACATTGGCAAAATCATATTGGCAAATCCAAAATCATATACACAAGATTTTTAGAAGGGCGAAAGTTATTGTTGAAAGCTAGAATGTTCCATGTTAGTAATAGTTTTAAAGAGACCACAAAAAAAGCTGTGATTTGGAATTAATCACAGCTTATATTTTATATCCAGTCAATAGGTTCTTTTAAAACTTTTAGTAATTTTTCCTCTTCGCTTCCTGGTTCAGGATGATGGTCATATACCCATTGTACATGTGGTGGTAAACTCATCAAAATACTTTCTATTCTTCCGTTGGTTTTTAGTCCGAAAAGTGTGCCTTTATCATGAACCAAATTGAATTCCACATAACGACCACGACGAATTTCTTGCCATGTGCGTTGCGCATCAGTATATGGTAAATCTTTTCTTTTTTCCACAACAGGAACATAAGCTTGTAAGAAAGAATTTCCAACTTCTGACACGAAATTAAACCAATTTTCCATCGACATTTGCTCAGTTGCTTTTAAATAATCGAAAAACAAACCGCCAATTCCACGGGCTTCAAATCGGTGAGCGTTCCAAAAGTATTCGTCGCATTTCTTTTTATAGTTCGGATAAAATTCAGAATTATGTTTGTCGCAAGCGTTTTTACAAGTTTGATGAAAATGTTTTGCATCTTCTTCAAACAGATAATAAGGTGTTAAATCTTGTCCGCCACCAAACCAAGAATTGATTACGTTTCCGTTATCATCATACATTTCAAAATAGCGCCAATTTGCATGAACGGTTGGTACCATCGGATTTTTGGGATGAATTACTAAACTCAATCCGCAAGCGAAAAAATCAGCTTCTCCCACACCGAACATTTTTTGCATGGTATCAGGCAATGTGCCATGAACGGCTGAAATATTTACACCACCTTTTTCAAAAACGTTTCCGTTTTCAATCACGCGTGTGCGACCGCCACCGCCTTCTGGTCGTTCCCAAATATCTTCTCGAAATTTGGTGCCGCCATCAATGTCTTCTAATCCTTTACAGATTTGATCTTGCAGGTTTTGTATGTAGGTGTAGAATTTATTTTTCATTGATTTTTTTTGAAGGTAATACCAAGTCTAAAGTTCAGTTAGATTTGAAATGGATTACAAATTTATTAATTTCTTGTAACATATTTAACAAAAACTAAGGCATAAAGCCTAGAATTCTTTTTATTTTTGTTTATTATGTCTAAATAACAATTTGATGATTTTATATTTTGATAATAATTGTTTTTAGAGAAAGAAAATATAATGTTTTTAAATAAAAAAGAGTCAATAGGATGTTTTTCTTTATTTCTGTTATTTTTAATAAGTATTAATGGATTTTCTCAAAACGAAACAAACCATTGGTATTTTGGTAAAAATGCAGGATTAGATTTTAATTCTGGTGAGGTAGATGTTTTAACAGATAGTAATATGGTTACACCAGCTGGCTGTTCGATTATTTCTGACTTTAATGGGGATTTGATGTTCTATTCTAATGGACAAAACATTTGGAACAGAAACCATCAAATCATGGATAATGGTAGTGATTTATTTGGAGAAATTGAGGGAGTACAAACATCAATAATTTTACCTAAGCCTAATGATTCATCTGCCTATTATGTTTTTTATACAAGAGAAAACACAGTAAGTAGTCCTGCTGTTATGGCTGAAGGTGTTTATTATTCTGAAATAAAATTTAATTTACAAAATCCTCTAGGAATTGTTGTTGTAAAGAATCAAAGAATTGCAAATACAACAACTTCTAGATTAGCCGCAATTTATGATAATGATTCCGATACTTATAAGGTACTTTGTGTAACAAAACCAAATGCTCCTATTTTAAATCAAAATGGAGAAGAACTTTTTGTTTTTAGAATTTTTAATATTTCTCAGACAGGTGTTAATTTAAATCCAATAGTCATTACAATCCAGGAATCTTTAGCTACAATTGGTGCAATGAAGATTTCCCCAAATGGAGAATTTATTGCTGTAGCTGATTATATTAACATGAGAATTTACACTTATAGTTTTGATTTAGATTTAAATTTAATAACCCATTATAAAACCTTGCCATCCGTGCCAGCATTTGGGTTGTTTTTAAATCCTTACGGAGTCGAGTTTTCTCAGGATTCTAATATGTTATATTATACTGGTTCTGCTGGTTTGAATGGTGGAATTTATATTGTTCAGATTCAATTTTCTTTAATAAATGATCCAAATCCTCCAGACACTTATTTTTTCGAAGAGCCTAGAGCTAAATCTTTACAATTAGCAAGGAATGGTAAAATTTATGTTTCAAAAGGAGATTTTAATTCGCCATATAATCGTATAAGTATTATTAATAAACCAGAGAAATTTAGTACGGAAATTGAATTTCTTAGCGATGCTATTAATTTTTCACCAGATGCCTCAACAAAAGGATTGCCGATTTTTGTAGCATCAAGTCTAAGAAACAGAATAATTGTTTCAGATGATGCTTGTGTAAATACAGTTTTTGATTTTGAATTAGATATGTATTCACCTATAATTTCTGTTCAATGGGATTTTGGTGATGGTACTTTTTCAAATGATTTGAATCCATCGCACGTATTTACTACACCTGGTTTTCATAAAATTAAAGCAACTGTTGTAACACCAAATAGAACATTTGTTTTGTATAAAACGATTAATGTTTTCCCTCCTCCGTTATTGCCTCTAAATCAAGTTTTAACTCAATGTGATAATGATAACGATGGTTTTTCAGTTTTCAATCTTGAAAATATAAGTGATTTCATTAGCAATGCTAATTCAGAATTTGAATATTATTTTTATACAAATTTTGTTGATGCTCAAAATGACCAGAATCCAATTCAAAACCCAATTAATTATACAAATAGATTTGTTTCAGAAGAGATTTTTGTAAAAATTATTACAGAAAATGGTTGTCCTTTTATTTCCAGTTTTTTTATAGAAAATGTTTCAACAACAACGTCTACTCAACTTCCTAACTTTTATACTTGTGAAAATTCTGATGGTATATCAGGTAATTCGGAAGGAATTTTTGATTCAAATACTATTAAGTTAGAAATCATTTCTATTTTAAATATACCCTCAAATTATGATGTAAAATTTTATCCGACTTATTTAGATGCCCAAACTAAATTAAATGAAATAAGTGGTTTGTATACTTCAACAACTAGAGAAATTTGGATTCGCATTGAAGACGAAAACAATAGTTGTAATGGGATATTTCCCTTTACTATTCAAGTAAATAATGAAATAGAAGTTAATTTAGAGGAAAGATATACTATTTGTGATTCAAATGTGCAATCTCCAATGGTTTTAGATGGAGGAATTAGTAATACATCGTGGACATGGAGAAATATCAGTTTACAAGTATTGTCTACGGATAGATTTTTCCCTTTAGTTGATGATGGTAAATTTTCTGTGATCTTAGAAAAAGAGGAAAACGGTTTAAATTGTACGGAAACAATCTATTTTGATGTAGCTATGGCAATAGCTCCAAGATTAGAAGAGATAAAAGTGGATAATGATAAAATTTTCGTTTCAGTAAGAGGATTGGAAAATTATGAGTTTTCTTTAGATAATAGCACCTATTTTGGTTCTGGTAAATCGCATACTTTTTTTGATTTGCAACCTGGGGTGTATACTGTCTACATTCGGGATGTTAATGGTTGTAGTTATGCAATTCAAGAGGAGATTTTAATAATTAAAATTCCAAGATATTTCACTCCAAATGGTGATGGCATCAATGATTATTGGAAGCTTTATGGCCCTATGAATGATTATTATTCTGCAGTAGAAGTTGCTTTATATGATAGATTTGGGAATTTACTTCATAATATGAATTTAATTGAAAATAATCAGGGTTGGGGTGGTGTTTCAAATAGTAAAAATTTACCCTCATCAGATTATTGGTATAAAATAACTTTTAAAGATTTTAACAATAATGCCATTACGAAGAGAGGGAATTTTAGCCTTATTAGATAAATATTATATTTTATTTGAAGTTAAAAGAATTATCTAAAATTTTGTAATTCTTTTAACTTCAAATTTTATTAAATCCTACTTCTTATACTCCTTCACTGCCTCAACAAACGCCTTAGCATGATCAACAGGAATATTTGGTAAAATACCGTGACCTAAGTTGACGATGTATTTGTCTTTTCCAAATTCGTCAATCATTTGATGTACCATTTTTTTGATGGTTGGGATTGGAGAAAGTAGTCGACTTGGATCAAAATTTCCTTGTAAGGTAATGTCACCACCGGTTAAATAACGCGCGTTTCTTGGCGAACAAGTCCAATCTACTCCTAAAGCTGATGCTTTTGATTTTGCCATGTCGTTCAAGGCAAACCAACATCCTTTTCCAAAAACGATAACTTCCGTTTCTTCAGCTAAAGCTTCTACAATTTGGTTGATATATTGCCATGAAAATTCTTGATAATCTACTGGAGAAAGCATTCCACCCCAAGAGTCAAAAATTTGAATCGCATTACATCCTGCTTTTACTTTTTCTTTTAAGTATAAAATCGTGGTATCGGTAATTTTTTGCAATAATAAGTGTGCCGCAACTGGATTTGAAAAACAAAATCCTTTAGCCGTATCAAAACTTTTTGAGCCTTTTCCTTCTACAGCATAACAGAAAATTGTCCATGGTGAACCAGCAAAACCAATTAATGGCACTTCGTCGTTCAACATTTCTTTGGTTAATTTTACCGCATCCATCACATAACCTAAAGTTTCGTGAATATTTGGCACAAAAACCTGATTTACTTGTTCGGCAGCACGAATCGGATTTGGAATTATCGGACCTAAATTGTCTTTTAATTCAACATGAATTCCCATAGCTCTTGGCACTACCAAAATATCCGAAAATAAAATTGCTGCATCTGGTTTTACAATACGAATGGGTTGAACTGTAATTTCAGCCGCCAATTCTGGAGTTTCGCAACGCGTGAAAAAATCATATTTGTCGCGCAATGCTCTAAATTCTGGTAAATATCTTCCTGCTTGACGCATCATCCAAACTGGCGGACGTTCAACAGTTTCTCCTTTTAATGCTCTTAAAAATAAATCGTTCTTTAACATGGTTTTTGTTTTTAAGACCTGACAGGTTTTCTAAACCTGTCAGGTCTTATTTTATTTATAATATTTTATTACTTCGGTAATTACATTTTCAACGGTGGGTTGCGATGCAATTACTATGTTTTTTGTTCTATTTTTTAATGCTTTTGCAGTGGTGGTTCCAATGCAAAAACAGGTTTTATTTTCTAATGAATTCTTTTCCAAAAAGCTATTTACACCAGACGGACTGAAAAATAAAACGCCATCAAATGGATCTTTTATTTGGTGAGGTTTCAGTTTGGTTTCATATACGACAATTTCGTTATATGCGATTTTATTTTGCTGAAAATAATTTGGAATTGTATTTTTTCTGATGTTGCCACAGAAAAACGTAAACGAATTACTTTTATATTTCGATTCGATTATCTGAATCAATTCTTCGGCATAATTAGCACTTTCAAAAACGGTGAATCCTTTCTTTTCAAGAAAATTTTTGGTTTTACTTCCCACACACAAACAAGAAATGGTATGAACGTTTTTTACATCCGATTTTAAAACACTTTTTACTGCTTTTTTACTCGTAAAAACTAAGTAATTGTTTAGTTGAGGTGTTTCAAATGAAATGGATTTGGTTTGAATAAAATTCTTTTCTACAAGTTCCATTTCAACATCAGAAAACTTCTTTTTTAATGCTCTTGAAAGTTTTTTTGTAGAGAGAATTCGGTTCATTTTAGCTTCTAATTTGGTGTTCTTCTTGTCCTAAACAATAGGTTTCGATGTCTTTGTTAAATCCGTAAACTACCAAAATATCATTTTCTAAAACAACAGTATCTGGAGCCGGACGACCGATAGATTCTTTTATGATAGATTTTTTACCAATTAAATTACGTTTTTCTCTTTTACGAATAATAGTCACTAATGTTAAATGATATTTATCGATTGAGTCTAATTCGGCTAATGTTTTTCCGTAGAATTCTGGTTTTGCTTTTACTTCTGAAATCGTAAAATTATCATCTAATTGATAGTTTTCTAAAGTCGATTTGAAGTTGATTTGCTTGGTTAATCTATCTGCCGATTCTTGCTCTGGGTGAATAATACTATAAATTCCCATTGCCTCTAAAACCGTGTCGTGAATAGGAGACAAGGCTCTACTGATGATTTTTACATCACTCAATTTTTTAATAATTGCTGTTGTAATGATGGCAGCACCTTCGTTTTCTCCAATAGCCACTACTACTTTATCTGCGTCTTTTAAAGGCAAAGCTTCATACGATAATTCGTTTGTTGAGTCTAAGGCAATTGCATGCGAAATTTTATCTTTGATAAGATTAATTTTTTCGATGTTTTTATCTACACCAATTACTTCGTTTCCTGTTTCAGTTAAGCTGATAGCAAGCGACATTCCGAAGTTTCCTAAACCAAATACTATAATTTTCATTTTTGGTAGATTAGTTAATTAATATATTTTCTTTTGGATATTCGTAGAATTGATGATTCAATCTTCGTAATAATCCAACCATTAAGTTGAGCATTCCAATACGGCCAATAAACATACAAGCAATCAAAACATATTTACTTGGTTCGGTAACTGTAGGAGTATAATTTAAGCTTAATCCTACTGTACTATATGCTGAAAAACATTCAAAGGCAACGGTTAATAAAGGCGTTCCTTTTGGTTCAAAAATCAACATTGCTACAATTGAAATTCCTATTGTAATTAGTGAAATACATAAAATAGCAAAGGCACGAGAAGTTGATTCAGATGAAATTCTTCTGCCAAACAATTGAATTCTGCTTTTCCCACTCGCAACAGCAAAAATATTTAAAGTGGCTAATGCAAAGGTACTCGTTTTAATACCACCGGCAGTAGAAGCTGGCGAACCACCAATCCACATTAAAAAGATAATAAACAACAAAGAAGGAACATTCATTTTAGTAAAATCTACGGCGTTAAATCCGGCAGTTCTTGGTGTTACCGAATTAAATGAAGCCGCTGTGATTTTTCCAAAAACACTATCGTGTTCTAATAAAGTATTGTTGTATTCTGAAATATACAAGAAAATAAAACCACCAATTAATAATACTAAAGTAGTGTAAATTACAATTTGAGTATTTAAAGTAATGATTCGAACTTTTTTATGAATAATAGTTTTATCAAAAAATTCTACCACATGAGTTTTAATTTTTTGATAAAAATTAAATACAATGTTATGACCCAAACCACCTAAAACAATCAACGTCATGATAATCCACTGCAAGAAATAGTCAAAACGAATGGCTTCATCATATAAACCAGCCGATAAAATTGAAAACCCAGCATTACAAAAGGCAGAAATAGAGTGGAATATTGAAAAGAAAAATTTATTGTCAATAGAATTGTTGTCCATAATAGACGAATAAACAAAAATAGCGCCCACAGCTTCAACTGCTAAAGTGAAAATGACAACATTAAGAGCGGCTCTAAAAACATCTCTCATGCCATCGTGTGCAATAAAATCTTTAGTGTTTAATCCTTCTTTAAATGAAGAACTTCCTCTAAAAAAGAAAGCAAAGAAAGAGGTAAAGGTTAATATTCCAATTCCACCTAACTGAATTAAAACCAAAATAATGGATTGCCCCACGACAGTAAATGCTGTAGAAGTATCAACAACTGCTAAACCAGTAACACAAACAGCACTTGTTGAAGTAAAAAGTGCATTGGTAAAGGTAATTCCGTTTGTGGTTGCACTCGGAAGCATTAATAAAAACCCTCCGGTTAAGGCTAAAATCATAAAACTTCCAACAAATACAATTGCCGGATTGAAATAGATATCATAGATATGACGCACTAAAACCAAGAGCCTAAGTAAGAAATAAAATATAAGTCCACCTTCTAAAAGAGGTTTTACTTTTTGAAGAATATAGTCAGTAGAGAAGTCAATATTTAAAATAGAAATTACAAAACAGGCTATCATAATTCCTGTTAGTAAAATCATATTAGCTAATGCTACTTTTTTATTGCTTTTATATTTGTAGGTAAAAAACTTAAAAGCATTAAAAGCTAATAATCCTATCGATAATAAAATTAATCCTATTACATGTGGTGAATTGTAGTTTTCTTCGAAGTCATATCCAAAGTCAAATACAATAAAAAGTAATACGATGATATCAAAAAAGCGATACAAATAATTGAGTAATGATTCTTTCTCCATTTTGGAATAAAATTACTTTTTTAAATCACGACGAATGCTTTCCATCAAAGCTTTTCCACCGTTGTTTAAAATTTCTTCGGCACAATTTTTTCCGAAGTTTTTATAAGAATCAAAAGTACAACTTTTTTTGATTGTGTGTTTTTCTTTTCCGTCTAAAGAAAACAAAACACCTTCAAAATCAATTTTATCTGAAGTAAATGTTGCCAAAGCACCAATTGGAGCTGTACAACCGCCTTCTAATGTTTTTAAGAATTCGCGTTCAATGTGCGTGCAAATCTCGGTTTCTGAGTGATTTAGTTTGGCTAATGCTTCTCTACAAAAATCATCATTTTCCATTGCTACCACAACCATTGCCCCTTGTGCCGGTGCTGGAACCATCCAATCTAAATCGATATAATTTTCTGGTTTTAAGTTGATGCGCTCTAAACCTGCAGCTGCAAAAACAGCTCCGTTCCAATCGCTATCATGAAGTTTTTGCATGCGGGTATTTACATTTCCACGTAAATCGACCACTTTGTGATTTGGATATTTATTTAACCATTGCGCTTGTCTTCGTAAACTTCCAGTAGCAATGGTTCCGTTTGAATTTAAAAAATCTAAATTGCCTTTGTGAACCAAAATATCTAATGTGTTAGCGCGTTCTAAAACTGCTGCTTGCACAATTCCGATAGGTAAAGCGGTTGGAACATCTTTCATAGAATGCACTGCAATATCTACCTGACCATTTATCATGGCGATGTCTAATGTTTTAGTGAAAATTCCAGTGATTCCTAATTCGTAAAGTGGTTTATCAAGAATGATATCTCCTTGCGATTTAACTGCTGTAATTTCAGTTTTGTAACCTAAATCGTTTAGTTTTTTTTGTACTGTGTGTGCTTGCCAAAGGGCTAATTCGCTATCACGAGTTCCTATTCGGATTGTTTTGCTCATTATTTTGAAACCGTTTCTAATTGAAAAATTTTCTCAATCCATTCAATGCTTTCGTCTACCATGGTTTCGTCATCTTTTAAATGATTGGCAAAATGATTGGTGATTTTTTGAATGATTCTAGCCGTAATTAATTCAGCTTGTTCTTCGTCAAAATTAGCCAATTTTTTGCGTTGAAAGTTTAATTCTCCTTCTTTAATTGTATTCAGTTTTGCTTTTAAAGCATGTATGGTAGGAGCAAATTTACGTTGTTTGGTCCAAGCAATAAATTCGTCTTTAATTTCGTCAATAATAGCTTCAGCGGCAGGAATATGTTTTTTTCTGTTTTCTAAAGTTTCATCTGTAATTTGCGAAAGTTCATCCATATGAACCAGAGTAACGCCTTCAATGTCTTTTACATTTTCGTTCACGTTTTTCGGAATCGATAAATCTAAAATTAATAAAGGTTTTTTCAGATTTAAAATGGCTTTGTCAACTGTAGGATTTTGAGCACCAGTTGCCACAACCACTACATCAGCTTTTTGAAGTTCTAACTGTAAATCAGCATAATCCTTGACTATAACATCTAGTTTTCTGGCTAATTTTTCAGCTTTTTCTTTGGTTCTGTTTATTAATGTGATTTGCTCGTGTTTCGTGTGTTTTACTAAGTTCTCGCACGTATTTCTTCCGATTTTTCCAGTTCCAAAAAGTAAAATATTTTTCGAAGCAATATCGGCTACATTTTTAAAAATATATTGAACCGATGCAAAAGACACAGAAGTAGCGCCAGATGAAATTTCAGTTTCGTTTTTAATTTTTTTACTTGCTTGAATAACTGCATTTACTAATCTTTCTAGGAAAGCATTTGCCAATTCAAGTTCTTTACTTTTTACAAATGCATTTTTTAATTGACTGATAATTTCAAAGTCGCCTAAAATTTGACTATCTAAACCTGTTCCAACACGAAACATATGTGAAATAGCTTCACTATTTTTGTATACAAAAGCAACTTTTTGAAAATCTTCAACTGTTCCCTGACTGTTTTCGCATAGTAATTTGATTAATTGAAAAGGGTGTTGCGCAAAACCATAGATTTCAGTACGATTGCAAGTAGAAGTTACGATTAGGTTATCAATACCTTCTGCTTTGGCTTGAAGTAATAAGCGGGTTTTAGCTTGTTCGTCCAAGCTAAATTTGCCTCTCATTTCAGCATCGGCTTTCTTGTAACTTAAGCCTATGGCGTAGAAAGTTGGATGCTTTGCGAATGTATTGTTTTCCATAATATGTACTCTTTCCTAAAAGTTTAACAAAAATATATTTTACCTTTTTATAAAAACAACGCTCAAAGGACTTTTTGTGTCGCTTAAAGATATTTTAAGCTAATATTATCTTTTTACTATTATTTCTACTAAATTTGTAATGTATTCAAGGGCTAACAATTGCTTTATGTAGAATAATTCTAAATAATATTTTGTTAGTTGATTAAAAGTATATACGAAAAAATATCGCTATGGGTTCTTTAGAAGAAATAAAAATTGAAAACGAATTCATTTTATTGCGTTTTCAAAATGATAGTAACGAAACAATTAAAATTGAAAGACCTGTAAGTCAAGGTCTTATACAGTTTCATTTTGGAATTAAAGGAAAGGGAAAATTTATCTTTAATCAAGGAAATTATGCTTTGGATTTGAAAGAAGAAAAGTCGCTTTTGTTTTATAATCCACAAAAAGAGTTGCCTATTCATTTGGAATTAGCTCCAAATACGTGGGTGATTTCTATCATTGTTTCTATCAAAAAGTTTCATGGATTATTTTCTTCGGAAGCAGAAAACATTCCTTTTTTAAGTGATGAGAATAAGGATAAGAAATATTACAAAGAAAATGATATCAGTCCTTCCATGTCAATTGTACTGAGTCAAATTTTTCATTATAATTTAAATTCTTTTATCAAAAACTTGTACTATAAAGGAAAAGGATATGAATTGTTGAGTTTGTATTTTAACCGTTCAGAAGATCCAAATGCTGAGCAATGTCCGTTTTTAATTGATGAAGAAAACGTTTTAAAAATAAGAAAAGCAAAAGATATTATTTTGAATAACATGGCAGAGCCTCCTGGACTTCAAGAATTGGCTGACCAAGTGGGTTTAAATCTTAAGAAGTTGAAAATGGGTTTCAAGCAAATTTATGGCGATACCGTTTATGGTTTTTTATTTGATTATAAAATGGATTATGCACGTCAATTATTAGATAGTGGTTCGTATAATGTAAATGAAGTAGGTTTAAAAATTGGATACAGTACCGGAAGTCATTTTATAGCAGCTTTCAAAAAGAAATTTGGTACAACACCAAAAAAGTATTTAATGTCTATAAATTCTAGTATATAAAAAAAGAGCCTTCAGGCTCTTTTTTTAATTATAATAGTGTGCGATAATGACTACTTCGTCATCTCCGCTTCCCATTTGCATTTTTACAGCACCAGTACCAGCGGTATTCGCTACGAATAAAATTCCTGCAAACATAGGGCAATAAGTACCTGGGCCAAGTTTTACATAATCATGACCTGTTGCATAAAACTTTTTATCATATCCTTCACCACCACCAGCACCCAAACTACTCCCGTTTGTATAAAAATTTCCACTGTAGCCCATAGCACCTGGGTTTCCAGCAAAATCTATCGGATTTCCGTCATAGTCAGTATTTACAATAGCTCCAGCAGGACCGGTTTGTCTTAAATACACATAAAATTGTGCGGTTCTTGCATGATAATCATCAATTGGGATTCCTGATTTATATATTTCGTAAGAAATAGCGTAGTTAATTTCTACAATTGCTGGTCTAGTTAAAGTAAAAGTTGATAATCCTGCTCCAGATTGTCTTGGCCATCCAGCTTGTGAATATCCTGACCCAACTCCTGTTTGATTAACTTGATTTGAATCGGCTCCTCCAGTATCTAGTGGGTCTGCAAGATAATTAGCTGGACTAAATAATACTTCAATATTAGTTGGCGCATTGTTTAAAACTAAATCTCCATTTGCGTTGGCATAAACACGAGTGTTTTCCTTTATTCCTAAATTAAGAGGATTATTTGTTGCATTTAATCCTTCAATTCTAATTGTAGAGTTTGCTCCAGATATATGTAATTCTTCTTGTGGATTAGTGTTGTTAACACCTACTTGAGCTAAAGCAAGTAAAGAAGTAAAAGTAAATAGGATAGTAAATATTTTTTTCATGATTAATTCTTTAATTGTAAATGCGAATTTTTAAATAATCTGAAGAACCTCCAAAACCTACATAGGTATCTCTATTGTTTCCATCGGCAGTTTCTCCAAAGAACACTAATGAATGATTACCAGGTGGTATGTTTCCATATCCTACACCATGAATAAATGCGTATCCTACCGAGCCTTGACCATATGAAGTGTAAGCCTCACCATGTAAACCATAACGTTTGGATAATTCTGTTGGGTCTAAACCATCACTATTTAAATCGATATAAAAGTAACAACGTACCGTTCTTGCCGAAATATCATTAAATGTTGATGCCGCCGCCGCCGGTAGAAATTGATCAGATAGGTCAATTGTCATGGCGTAGCGAACTTCAATTAAAGCTTCTTGCGGACTCGAAAAAGGTACAGAAACAATTTGATTAGTTGCACTAGTGATGGTAGCATCATTAGCAACAACTGTCCCGTCACCAAATGGTCCGTTAGGAACAAAGTTTGGTATACTAATTAAAAAGTTTAAAGGTTCATTTGTACCAACACCACCGCCAGTTGTAAATCCCGGAGGATTTAGAGTTAAATCACCATTGCCTGTAACATATACTGGGGCTAATTTTGGAGACACATTCAATAGAGGCTCGTTTGTTGAGTTTAGACTTTCAATACGAATGGTAGAATTTGTTCCTGCTATGTGTAATTCTTGTTGTGGATTATCTGTTCCGATTCCTACCTGAGAAAAAGAGGAATTGTAAAACAAGATAGCGACCACATATAATATTATTTTTTTCATAGTTATGAAGGGGGTTTAGTATAAGCGAATGAAAATAGAATCTGGCCCTCCGGCAAATCTTACAAAAGTAGGTCTATTGGCAGACCCTGAACAAACAGTTCCATAAAAACGAAGTGTGTGTGTGCCAGGTGTTAAGTTCATGTATGTGGTTCCACTGTTGTAAATATAACCAGTTGCAGCATCTGGAAGAGCGGCTGGATTTGTTCCCGCATCGTTTCTATTAAAATAGCATCTTGAACTTGGAGCGTATCTTCTAGTGGTAGGCGCTAAAACAGGAGTGTCAAGAGTAAAGAAATTAGTAATATTTCTTGCGTATGGGTCTTTTATAATAGTTAGTAAGTTGTCTTGAAATACTTCAATACTCAAAGAATATTTTATTTCAAGAGTTGTATTACGGGCAACTGTAAAAGTATAAGAGGTCATCTCAACTGTTTCATAACCATCATTTGGCAATTGAATAGCAGTTATAGCGACTGTTCCGTTTATTGCGGCAGTAGTATAGGCATCAGAGCCATCGCTGTTTTGAAAAGCAGAAACCTTTAGCGTTAAATCTCCATTATGATCTACATAAACTGGATAAGTTTGGTCAACACCTCCGCCATTAAAAGTGTTATTGGTTGAATTTAAACCGTCAACACGAATAGTGCCGGTTTGGGATCCTAAATGGAGAGCTTGTTGTGGGTTATCTTTGTTGATTCCTACACCACTAACTTGTGCAATTGACTTTACTCCAATAAAAAAAAATATCAGAAGAATAATTTTTGATTTCATAGGGGTTACCTTTTCCTCAAAAATCTAATTATTTTTCTGATATTCAATAAAATATGTTAATAAATCGACAAAATACATTGTTTGTCGACAAAATACAATTTTTTTATACTTTTTTAGTTAAAATAATAAGCAACTATTTGAACCTCATCCATTCCAACACCCAAATATAATTTTACAGCTCCAGTTCCTCCCGTGTCTCCAACAGCTAATTGGGCAGCAAACATTGGGGTATAAGTTCCTGGTCCTAAAACCACATAATCAGAGGCCGTGTTTCTGAAGTTTCTCCATTCTCCTTGATTTCCAGCTATGTTGTTATAAAACTGTCCATTGATAGCTAATAAACCACCAAGCTCCATGCAATTACTAGTAATACACCAAGGCCCTCCATTAATTGGATTACCATAATAATCGTTGATAACTGCAGGTCCTAAATAATTATTTTGTCTAAAGTACATAGCTGTTTGAACAATTCTAGCTCTAAAGTCGTCAATTCTTGAAGTTGGCGTAACATTTTTACCTACATTCCAAGTTACAGAATAATTTACTTCCACGATAGCAGGTCTTGTTAGGGTAAAAGATATTGCAGTTCCTCCAATAGGAATTCCACCTTGACTAAATCCAGCACCACTACCTACTTGATTAATCAACGAAGTAGGGTCTTGTACATCAACTAAATAGTTTGCGGAGTCAAAAAGTATTTCTACATTATCAGTTAATGTCCCTAATACTAAATCCCCATCTGCATCAACATAAACAGGTGTTGATGATGCGGTTCCTAAATTATTTACATTGTTGGGTGTGTTTAATCCGTCAATTCTAATGGTTGAATTAGCACCACCAACATGAAGTTGTTCTTGAGGATTTGTTGTATTTACTCCTACTTGTCCAAAAATCGAAGAACAAAATGTGAAAATAATTAAAGTGTAATATTTTTTCATAACAGTAGGTTTTAGTTATAAACACGTAATTTTAGATAATCGGTAGCACCGCCAAACCCAACACTTGTAAATGTGTTAGCAGGGTCTTGCACAACTCCAAAAAAATGAATGGAATGTGTTCCAGGAGGTAGTGTAGCATATCCCTGACTGTTCATGTAAGGGTAGCCCAATGAACCGCCTGCAACAGAACAATAGAATTGTCCTTTGTTTCCGTATTCCAATGCTTTTTCTGCTGGGCTAAGACCGTCGTTATTGATGTCAAAACAAAAAAATGTTTCTATCGTTCTAGTTTTACTGTCGTTTATGTAAGCCAAGCTTGGTGTTAACATGTTTGAACCAGAAATAACCAATGTTACTCCGTGTTTGACTTCAACAGTACAGGCCTGAGGAACTGTAAATGTTACACTATAAATGAATCCTTCAACGGCTTCTTGAGTTAAATCGCTATTGATTATTCTTCCCAAGCTATTATAGGGTGCAGGGAGTCCATCTACATTATCAGGAATAAAATCAGGCACATCAATTAAGAAATTAAGTGGTAAATTTCCGTTTCCACTGCCTCCTGCAACAAAGTTTGGTGGAGTAAGGGTGAAATTTCCATTAGAATCTACAAAAACTTTTGCATTCTTAATGCCGTCATTTAATGGGTTGTTAGCGCTGCTTAATCCTTCAATTCTTATTGTTGAGGTGTTTCCAGCAACATGCAATTCCTCTTGAGGATTTGTAGTTCCTATCCCAACTTGGCTAAAACCTATTGAGGAGTAAAATAATAAATATAGGTAGTGGTTTTTCATTTTTTCAGAAGGTTTAGAGTTTGTAAAATAGGGTTTTTAATGCAATCTAAAAAGCAATGAATCATTTCCTCTGGCAAATTTTACACAAGTTGCAAGACCTGTGTTAGCTGTATTTCCTGTAATTCCAGAAGATACTTCTCCATAAAAACGAATCACATAAGAACCTGCAGCAGGAAGCGAAATATAAGACGTGCTAGTATTAAACAGTTTTCCAGTTTCGCTATCTAAAGATCCGCCAGTATAACATTTTCCTGCATGGCCATATTTTCTTCCAACACCATTTACCTGAAAATAAGTATTAACACGTCTTGCTCTTCTGTCGATAATAGCAGTTTCAACAGGATTTAAAAAGACATCCATACTTACATTGTATTTTACTTCAAGAATTGATGCTCTGTTAACAGCAATTGTAAAATTGAATAGCTCACCTGTGATGGTTCCATCATTATCACCTGCAGGAAGTGTAACTACTGAGCCAGGTAAAACAGCATGGTCTAAGGCGTCAGAACCATTACTGTTGTATAAAGGTTTAAATTCTAAAGTTAAGTTTCCATCTCCATCAACATAAAGAGGGTAGGTGGCAGTCCCTCCACCATTATAAGTTGAATTGGCCGAATTTAAACCATCAACTCTAATTGTTCCAGTCGAAGATCCTAAATGAAGGGCTTGTTGCGGATTGTCCTCATTTATCCCTACACCTTGCACTTGAGAAAATGCTGTAGTTGAAACAAACCAAATAATTAATTTTATGTAATGTTTCTTCATGAGTTTGTGTTTTTAAATTATTAATAATTCAATAATTACATCACTAAATTAAACATTATTTAAAATATAAAAAATATTATTGTTAATAATATTGTAATTTTAACATAATTTCGATAAAACGCATAATTTTTCCGACAAATCGCATAGCTTGTCTTAAGATTAATCTTACGCAGTTATTTTTTTGATAATTAAATAGTATTTTTGAAAAAAAAAGAAAAGATGAAAAAAGGTGTATTATTAGTTAACTTAGGTTCGCCAGAAAGTCCAACAGCAAAAGACGTTAAGCCTTATTTAGACGAATTTTTAATGGATAAATATGTAATTGACGTTCCTTTTTTACTACGAGCATTGCTTGTTCGAGGAATTATTTTACAAACAAGACCAAAGAAATCAGCTGAAGCCTATGCAAGAATTTGGACTAGCGAAGGTTCTCCTTTAATTGTGATTTCAAAAAAAATGCATCAAAAAGTGCAACAATTAGTTGATGTTCCAGTTGCTTTAGCCATGCGTTATGGAACTATGACTATTCAAAAAGGATTGCAAGAATTAAAAGATCAAGGGGTAACCGAGGTTATGCTTTTGCCTTTGTATCCGCAACATGCTATGGCTTCAACTACTACTATTCTGGTTTTGGCAGAAGAATTACGTCAGAAGCATTTTCCAGAAATGACATTTACTAATGTTCCAGCATTTTATAACAAACCCGATTTTATTCAGGCTTTGTCAAATTCTATTAAAAAACACTTGGAAGGATTTGAATATGATCATTTATTATTTTCGTATCACGGAATTCCAAAGCGTCATATTCGTAAAACCGATGTAACTAAATCGCATTGTAAAATTGATAGTTCTTGTTGCAACACACCTTCGCCAGCACACGAATTTTGTTACCGTCACCAATGTTATGAAACTACAAAACAAGTCGTAAAATTATTAGGAATTCCAGAGGGAAAATACAGTCAAACCTTTCAATCGCGCCTGGCGGGTGATAAATGGTTAACGCCTTACACAGATGTTGAAATCAACAAAATGCCAGAGCAAGGAATTAAAAAATTAGCGGTTGTAACACCGGCTTTTGTTGCCGATTGCTTAGAAACTTTAGAAGAAATTGCAATGGAAGCCAACGAACAATTTTTACATCATGGTGGCGAGGAATTTATGGCAATTCCATGTTTAAATGATGAAGATGAATGGTGTGGTGTGGTGGCAAATTGGATTAAAGAATTTAAAGAAGAGCCAAGTAAAAAGTAAAATGAATCAAGTAAAACAAGTCAACTTGAAATAGAAAATGGAACTTTACAACTACATAAAATCACTGCATTTAATCTTTGTAATCACTTGGTTTGCTGGGTTGTTTTACATTGTTCGTTTATTTGTGTATCATGCCGAAGCCAAACAAAAACCACAACCTGAGCAGGATATTTTAATCAAACAGTATCAATTAATGCAATACCGTTTGTGGTACATTATTACTTGGCCAAGTGCGGTTTTGGCAAGTATTTTTGCTTTTTGGATGTTGTTTTTTACTGAAGTTGGAAAAGTTTGGTTAACCCAACCTTGGATGCATGTAAAATTAGCGTTTGTGTTTTTATTGTATTTGTATCATTTAAAATGCCATCAAATTTTTAAGCAATTACAAAACAATGAAGTGAAACATTCCTCAGGGTTTTTTAGACTTTGGAATGAAGGCGCTACTATTATTCTTTTCGCAGTAGTTTTTTTAGTAATTTTAAAGAATGCAATCAACTGGATTTTTGGAGTTGTTGGAATTATTGCCTTTTCGATACTTTTAATGCTAGGATACAAATTGTACAAAAAAATCAGAGAAAATAATAAAAGCTAATTCTTTAGCGCAACTAATGGAAAGAATATTCAATTTTAAAAACCTTTCATTACGTGTAAGAATATTTCTTTCCATGATATTCTTAACACTAATTGCGTCTGTACTTATTGCTGCGGTTTCTATTTATCAATTCAGAAAAGAAGCGAAAGAATACCACCAAGATCGTTTAGAGCGAAAAGAAATGGCTATTGCAGAGCACATTAACTATGTGTTACAAACCACGACTTATCCGCTTACAACAGAAAATATTCCGCTGATTTTTAAAGAAAAAATCTTTGAATTGGCCGATATTCACAGCATGGAAATTAATTTTTTCGATTTAAAAGGGAAATTATTAATCTCATCAAAAGCCATTTTTAAGTTAGATAAAGACAAACCCAAAATAAATCCGTCTACTTTAAAAATTATTCAGTCTTCTTTAGACAAACGTTATGTAGAGTTTTCAAAAATCGACGGACAACCTTTTCGTTCTTCCTATACCTATTTAAAAGACACTAAATTTAAGCCGCTAGGAATTCTGAATTTACCCTACGAAGAAAACACTGAATTTTATGACAATGAAGTGAGTAATTTCTTGTTGCGTTTTGGACAAGTATACACTTTTATGTTCTTTATTTCTATTGTTCTTTCTTACTTTTTGTCGAGTTATATTACCAAATCACTAAAGATTATCAGTGATAAAATGCAGGAAACACAATTAAATCAGCGCAATGAAAAAATTGTAATTGAAGATGGAAGTAAAGAAATTAATCTTTTAATTAAATCCTATAATAATATGGTGGATAAATTAGAAGAAAGTGCCACCATATTAGCACAAAGTGAAAGAGAGCACGCTTGGCGCGAAATGGCAAAACAAGTAGCGCATGAAATTAAAAATCCATTAACACCAATGCGATTAACGGTGCAGAGTTTTCAAAGAAAATTTGACACAAGTGATCCAGATATTTCTAAAAAACTAGACGATTACACGAAAACAATTCTTCAACAAATAGATACCATGAGTTCTGTAGCAAATGCATTTTCTAATTTTGCATCAATGCCTGCTCAGCAAAATGAAACACTAAATGTTGTTAACGTTGTTAAAATGGCTTTGGAAATTTTTAATGAAGATTTTATTCAATTTTCGGCCTTGGAAGATGAAATTATTGCAAAATTAGACAAAACGCAATTGATTAGAGTAATTACAAATTTGGTTAAAAACGCCATTCAAGCTATTCCAGATGAGCAAGAGAATAAATCGGTTTTTGTAACCGTATTTAGACAGGATAACGAAGTTAAAATAGCGGTTAAAGATAATGGTAAAGGAATTTCAGAAGAAAATCTAGAGCGTGTTTTTGAACCGAAATTCACTACTAAATCAAGCGGAATGGGACTTGGTTTGGCCATAATTAAAAACATCATAGAAAATTATCACGGAACAATTACCTTTGAAACGGAGCCTAATACAGGAACTGAATTTTTGGTTTCTTTCCCCATAAATAAATAATCAAAACAAGTAAAAATGGAAAACATTCTTATTGAAAAACAAGACGCTATTGTGATTATAACAATTAACAGACCCACTAAATTAAACGCTTTAAACAAAGCTACGATTCAAGAATTACATGATGGTTTTAAAGCTTTAAATGATGATAAATCGGTAAAAGCGATTATTATTACTGGAAGTGGTGAAAAAGCTTTTGTTGCTGGAGCCGATATTTCAGAATTCGCTAATTTTTCAGTAGAAGAAGGCGGAAAATTAGCAGAACAAGGACAAGAGTTATTGTTTGATTTTGTACAAAATTTAAGCACACCAGTTATTGCAGCAGTTAATGGATTTGCTCTTGGTGGCGGATTAGAATTGGCAATGGCTTGTCATTTTAGAACAGCTTCAACTAATGCAAAAATGGGATTGCCTGAAGTTACTTTAGGAGTTATTCCTGGTTATGGAGGCACACAACGTTTAGCGCAATTAGTAGGAAAAGGTCGTGCAATGGAACTAATCATGACCGCAGGAATGATTGATGCCGAAACCGCTAAAAATTATGGATTAGTGAATCATGTTGTAGTACAAGAAGAATTATTAGATTTCACAAAAGGTATTGCTTTAAAAATTGCAAACAATTCGAGTGTTGCTATTGCAAAAGCAATTGAAGCAATTAATGCCAATTTTGAAGATGGGACGAATGGTTATGAAGTAGAAATTAAAAACTTTGGTCTTTCTTTTGGAACCGAAGACTTTAAAGAAGGAACAACCGCATTTTTAGAAAAAAGAAAAGCAATATTTCCAGGGAAATAATAGTATTATGAATAAAGTATTCTTTTTTCTTTTTTTCTCAACTTTTTTAGTAGCTCAGGAGTTAACTTTTAAAATTGAGAAGAGTGAGCTTTTTACAGATGAATATAAAGATTCTAAAATTATTCTAGTAGAGAAAGCAAATGGAAACGATATTCTTATTCTTAGATCATTTAAAAGTGGAGTTTCGACGACACGAGGTTTTTATATTGAAAAATATGACAAATCATTAAAAAAAATAAAAGAATTTGATTTTGAAATATCGCATCCAGTTTCGGAAAAATATAGTTTAGTTATAGGGGCATTTTTCAAAGATTCTAAGTTCTATATTATAGAAATGTTTTATGATTTAAAGAGTAAAAACTACGTTTGTCAAGCTAATATTATTGATGAAAATTATAAAATATCAAAACAAGAACTTTTTAAACTTAGTAAAGAAGAACTCAAAGGATTTGGACTTCAAACACATTATTATAACGAAGATATTTTAGATAATAATATCTGTAATTTAGGTTTATTTGAACTAGAAGAAAAAAGTAGTTATAATATTTTATTAGGAAATATAAGCTCAAAAACATCAAATAACAATAGTGGTACAGATATAGTTTTTAAAGTAAATAACAAAAAGACGTTGTTTTCAATAGCTTTATCTTTTAAACATGAAAACGAAGATTTTACTAGGCTTTTTTTGTTTGATTCAAACCTAAATGTGAAAATTAAGAAAGAATTAGTGTCTGATAGAAATGAAGTAATTAATAAAAATATTGAATTGCATGATAGCCAAGAAGTAATTTATTTAACTCAAAAAGTTTATTTAGAAGAATTAAAAAAGAAAGAAACAGGTGGAAAATATATTTATGAAATTAAGCAAGTAACATCATCAGATGTAATAACAAAGAAAATAGATATAGAAAATCATTATATACCAAATTTAAACGTATTTAACATTAAAAATAAGCTTTACTGCCTTGGTTTTTATTCTGATAATTCTGACTTCAAATACAAAGGCATTTCTTTTTTTGAATTAGATTCTCAAAGTTTAGAAATAGTAAATTCCAAGTTCAATTCATTTTCAGACCAATTTTTACTTGATAAATACGGAGAAATTAGGAGTCAAGAGTTAAGAAAAATTATTATTAAAAATGTTTATTTAGTAGAGGATGAATTGATTGTTAATGCTGAAGAGCAATATTCAATAAGAAATCCTTCGTCAAATAGGGATTCATATAATTATGATGACATCATATCTATAAGATTAAATAGTAAAGGAGATTTGTTTAGCGCACGAAATATTAATAAAAGACAATCAGTTGGTAATCTAGAAGACAGTCCCTTTGTTTCATACAAATCGTGTTTATTGAATAAACAAAATTATTTTTTTATAAATGCGAAAGACAAAACAAAGGAATTATCAAAGCAAAGAGTTGAATTTAAAGGAACAAATTTCTTGAGTAATTCAAATTTATTTTTAATTAAGGTTAATGAAAATGGTGATTTTTCATTTAATGAAATATTAAGTGATGAAGAAAACGAAGTACCATTTATGGTTTCTAAAGGCGTAGTCATTGATAATTCCATTGTTTTTTTAGGTCGAAAAGGAAAGAAAAAGCAGCTATTAAAAGTAACGATTTAAAAATTTAACCCAGAACTAAGTTCTGGGTTTTTTATTTAAGGTCATTAAAAAAATGTTTTAGTTAATTTTTTTAAGTATAATTGTTAAAATGTTTAATTTTGAGTTGAAATAAATATTTTTTAATTATTTAACAAACAACAACACAACAATTATGTTAAAAAAAATTAATGATTTCGTGGCTGAAGTTGCGAAAAAAAATCCAAACGAACCCGAGTTTTTGCAAGCTGTTCACGAGGTGGCCGAAGCTGTTATTCCATTCATTGAAAACAATAAAAAGTATCAAGATAAAATGCTTTTAGAACGAATGGTTGAACCTGAAAGGGTTGTAATGTTTCGTGTAGCATGGTTAGATGATGCCAGAAAAACAAGATTAAACAAAGGATATCGCATTCAAATGAACTCTGCAATTGGTCCTTACAAAGGAGGATTGCGTTTTCATCCTTCGGTTAATTTGAGTATTTTGAAATTTTTGGCTTTTGAACAAGTTTTCAAAAACAGTTTAACGACATTGCCAATGGGTGGTGGAAAAGGAGGCTCAGATTTTGACCCGAAAGGAAAATCAGACACTGAAATCATGAGTTTTTGCCAAGCTTTTATGGCAGAATTATTTAGACATATTGGACCAGATACCGATGTTCCTGCGGGTGATATTGGTGTTGGCGGTAGAGAAGTAGGTTATTTATTTGGTCAATATAAAAAATTAAGAAACGAATTTACAGGTGTTTTAACTGGAAAAGGAATTTCTTTCGGAGGTTCTTTAATTCGTCCAGAAGCTACAGGATATGGTACTGTTTATTTTGCCCAAAGTATGCTGGCTACCAAAGGACTTTCATTTCAAGGAAAAACAGTTTTGGTTTCTGGTTCAGGAAATGTGGCGCAATATGCTATTGAAAAAGCAACACAATTAGGAGCAAAAGTGGTGACAGCTTCAGATTCTTCAGGATATATTTATGATGCTGACGGAATTGACGCAGAGAAATTAGCTTACATCATGGAAATCAAAAATGTAAATTATGGTAGAATTTCTGAATATTTAAAGAAATATCCAAAAGCACAATTTTTTGCAGGAAAAGATCCTTGGGAAGTTAAATGCGATATTGCTTTGCCTTGTGCCACTCAAAACGAATTGAACGGTGATGAAGCACAAAAATTGATTGCAAACGGTTGTATTTGTGTGGCTGAAGGCGCCAACATGCCTTCCACTCCAGAAGCAATTGCAGCCTTTCACAATGCAAAAATTTTATTTGCACCAGGAAAAGCATCTAACGCGGGTGGTGTTGCCACATCGGGATTAGAAATGTCACAAAATTCATTACGATTGAGTTGGACAACAGAAGAAGTGGATGAGCGTTTGCATAAAATCATGAACAGCATTCACGAATCTTGTGTGAAATATGGTAAAAACGATGATGGTTATATTGATTATGTAAAAGGAGCCAATATTGCAGGATTTGTAAAAGTAGCGGATGCTATGTTGGCGCAAGGAGTAGTTTAATGAAATTAAAATATTAAAAAAAGCGGTTTTCATAAAGAGAACCGCTTTTTGTTTTTATTCCTGACCGTCCCATTCGGCATAAAACTGACTTAAAAATGTCACCATAAAATTATGTCGTTTTTGGGCAATTTTTTTACCTGTTTCGGTATTCATTTTATCTTTTAGAAGTAATAATTTTTCGTAAAAGTGATTCAAAGTTGGCGATTCACTATTCTTGTATTCTTCCTTATTCATACTCATGTTTGGTTGAATATTCGGATTGTATAACGGACGATTTTTAAATCCACCGTAGTTGAATGTACGAGCAATTCCTATAGCGCCAAGCGCATCCAATCGGTCCGCATCTTGCACAATTTCTAATTCTTTGGAATTGAATTTCTTTTCGAAATTTCCGCCTTTAAACGAAATGTTTTCAATAATAGCAATTACATGTAAAATGATGTTTTCTGAAACATTTTGCGATTCTAAAAAAGTTCGAGCTGTTTTCGGACCAACCGTTTCATCTCCACCATGAAATTTTGAATCAGCAATATCGTGTAGTAAAGCACCTAACTTTACCACGGTTAAATCGCAATCTTCGCCTTCAGCAATTAACAAAGCATTTTTGTACACACGTTCAATGTGAAACCAATCGTGACCGCCTTCTGCATTTTCTAATTGTTGTTTTACAAAAAGTATAGTGTTGTCTATTATTGTCATTTCTGATGATATAAAAAATTCCAATCTTGTGTAAAATTGGAATTTAATTTTTTTTGAATTTATAAGTTTATCTAGCTAAAGCCGGTTCTACCCATTTGAAAAGTTGACTCTCGGCAGGAACGACTAAACGTTCAGAAATTTTTGCCATACGAGCTGGTAATTTCATTAGATAATCACGTGCTTTTTCAGCTTCATCGGTAAGATTACCAATTTTATCAATTTCCCATTTCTCATTTAATTTCTGAAGAATATCCACATAATCCATTGCGGTATAAACACCTAAACGTTGTGCCGATTCTGAGAATTTTTCAAATGCAGTTCCAATACTTTCACCTGATTCTCTAATCAAATGAGCTGGCATCGTAATTTTTTTCTTCATCATGTATTGAAATGATAACATCATTTCGCTAGGATCTACTTCAAAAATACGTTTTACAAATTCACTATACGCTAAGTGATGACGCATCTCGTCTCCTGCAATTAAATTACACATTTTGTGTAGTTTTTTATCGCCATACTTTTTAGCAAGTAACGCCACACGATTGTGAGAAACATACGTTGCTAATTCTTGAAAACTGGTAAATACAAAGTTTTTATACGGATCTCTTCCAGTTCCTGGGTCAAAACCATCGTTTATTAAATGGTGCGTAGTAATTTCAACTTCACGCATATTTACTCTTCCTGAAAGATAAAGGTATTTGTTTAATACATCTCCGTGACGGTTTTCTTCACCTGTCCATTGACGTAACCATTTTGCCCAACCATTATCTCCGTTTTCTCCTTTTTGAGTAACGCCTTCTACATCCATTAACCAAGTTTCGTATGTTGGTAATGCTTCTTCGGTAATGGTATCTCCAACTAAAGTTACCCAAAAATCATAAGGTAAATCTTTAGCTATTTCACGTAGTTCTTTTACTTCTTCTAAAAAATTTTCTTTTGAAGAATCAGGAAGCAAATCAGTAGGTTGCCAAATTTTTTCGACAGGGATTAAGAATTCTTCCACGAAGTTATCCACTTTTTTTTCCAAAAACTGCATTACTTCCAAGCGGACGTTTTGTATTGACATGGGGTTATATTTTAATATGTTTTGTAATTATAGTTTCGGTTTTTTCAAAAACTTCTTCAAACGGATGTTCTGAAATTTTCATTGGTTTATGAATGGTAAATTCTAAACGAGTTCCTAATCCGAGAGGAAATTTACCAAATTTAGTCATTTTCCATGAATTATTTATAGTAATTGGTAAGAAGTAGGCATCTGGAGCAAACTTGTATAACATTTTTAATCCATTCACCGCGAAAGGTTTAGGTGTTCCGGTTTTGCTTCTTGTTCCTTCTGGGAAAATGACCACAGAGTAATTATTGTTATTAACTAATTCGGCTACTTTTTTAATTTCAGGTAACGCTTGTTTTGGATCTTTTCTGTCAATTAAAGCGGAACCACCATGGCGTAAATTATAAGAAACACTCGGAATTCCTTTTCCTAATTCAATTTTACTGATGAATTTAGGATGTACTTTTCGTAAAAACCAAATAATGGTTGTGATATCGTGTAAACTTTGATGATTGGCAACTATGATTAAAGGCTTATTTTCAGGAACATTTTCCATACCTTCGATATGATAAGTCGTACCAAGTAAATGTGCGGTTCTAACTAAACAAAGGTTTAAATAAGCAACACTTATGCGATGTGCATTGTATCCAAATAAATTAAAACAAACCCATTGAATTGGATGAAATATTAACAACCAAATAAAAAAAACTAACGTGTATAGTATAGAAAGTGGGTATGAAAGAATTTTTTCCATGTAAAAAACCAATTTGGGCAAAAGTAAGCTATAAAATAAAAATCCACCAATTTTTTAGTGGATTTTATTGTATGCCAGCATAGTATAATGCTTGTATTTTTAGTCTACAATTGTGCAGTCGCCGTTTATACAATCAATATTATTTGGAGGACTTACTACCATACAATCAGAAACTGCTCCTGTTTGTATATTGTATTGATGATCCATTTCATAATATTCATTGACTAAGTTTTCTAATGTAGTTTGATTTACTGTATTTGGAAAAACCAAAAATTCTCTGGGTCCACCACAAGGCTTAGCGCCAAACGCGATGTAATTACAATTTGATGTGTTGGTACACGAAAAACTGTTTATATAATCAAGAATCTCTTGTTTTTTCTCAATCAATTGTTCAGGTGTAATTTCTGAAACATTTGACTCATTTTCATCACATTGAAAACTTTGCAATAGTATTGATAAGAGCAAAATTCGAATTATAGTTTTCATAATCTTTTTTTAATAAGATTCGAAAATCATAAAAAGGTTGCGCTGCATAAATTTATTTAGCAAAATTCGTTGTAAGCGTCTTTTAAGTTTTCAGCAATTAATTCAGCTGGACGACCTTCGATATGATGACGTTCTAACATGTGAACCAATTCACCATTTTTAAACAATGCCATACATGGCGATGATGGAGGGAAAGGAAACATGTGTTGACGCGCTGCATCAACTGCATCTTTGTCTACTCCTGCAAAAACAGTTACTAATTGTGAAGGTTTTTTAGCACCATCTAAACTCATTTTTGCTCCCGGACGTGCATTTCTTGCTGCACAACCACAAACTGAGTTGATTACTACTAACGTAGTTCCTTCATTTTTTAAAGCATTTTCTACTGCTTCAGCGCTATATAATTCTTGAAAACCAGCTTCTGTTAATTCAGCACGCATTGGTTTTACCATTTCTTCTGGATACATAATTTTTATGTTATAAGTTAACGAGTTGCAAAGTTACAAAGTTTTTTGCTTGTTATAGAAAACCAATTCATAAAGATTTGTTATGATTTGATAGTTTACTCTTATTTGAAAATTCTACTAAAAAGAGACTTCACAAACATCATTTTTGGGCATCTCCAAATGACTTGTAAATCTTCCCAAATTGAAGTTTCTTCATCTAAAAATTTAAAAATCACAGTCGAATTTCCACTTTTAAACATCGAAGAAAATATCTTAGAACCTAATTCGTTTTTTGAACTCAAAATATCCAACAACAACAAATCATAGAACCAAAATTTATCTTTCTTATGAAACTTAGTGAAATCGGATTCTGATTTTAGAAATTGAACTAATGCTTTTGATTTTTTGGAAGCATTTTTAAAAGTATACCCTGTACTCGCTTTTGTCCAACCGCCAGCCGAACCAATATTAATGATGTTCTTAGTATTGTGTTTCCAAAAAGGGTAACACGTCATTGGAATATTGCCTTGTTCTTTTTCGATGATTTCGTATTCTATTATTCCTAGATTTTCAATGTATTTCAGAATTTCAGATTCATATTCCTCTTTTGAAAGTAAATCTTTTGAAAACAACGTATATTCTAACAACGCTTCAGTTGAAGATGTTGGTAAAACATACATAAAACGCGTATTGCCTTTTTGTTCCACCGAAAAATCCATGAAAGTGGCACAATTTGGAGTAAAAACAGCTTCTTTACTTTTGATAAACCAACCGATAAAATGTTGTTGAATTAAAGGAAATTTGGTTTGCGCTTTTACAACTTCTGGATTGTAAATGGAGTTAAAAATTTTGTTACAAGTGAAAGTTTCTTGTTCCGTTTTTACAACACAATGATTACCTAATTCGGTAAAATCAACTATTTTTTGATTTAGAAAATGGATGTTTTTGTGTTCGGAAATCTTCTTGAAAATCAATTCATAAAAATCCAAACCATTTATTTTTTTGTATTGATAAGGCGTTAGTTCTAAAACCCGATTAAATTTTTCATTCGCAAAAACAGCTTGATTCCATTTTTTTGAGACGATTTCATCAAATAAATTATTTTCATCCCAAAAACACCAAGTTCTATCGTTTACTTTTTTAGTATTCTGATCAATTAACAAAATGGATTTATCTTCAAATTTTCCAGATAGAAGTATTTCATAAACCGTCATCAAAGCCGATAATCCTGAACCTGTGAAAATGTAATGATAATGTTGCATTAATAAATTGTATATCGAATTCCTAAAAAACCTCTAATTCCTTGGTTGGGTGCATACACATAAGTTGCGTCAAAATTTTCGCCAAAAGGATCTTCAGCTCCAGCTATTAAATATGGAGTTCCTTTGTTTGGCGTCCAATTCAAAATATTTTTCACACCACCATAAAGTTCAAAACTACGAAATTTTTTATAAGTAAACTGAATGTTCTGTAAACTCCAAATAGGAGAAAATCCCGGTCTTGGGTCTAAATCACCCAAAATTGGCAATCGCATCGGTCCATATAAATTTCCGGTGTAATCAATGGATAAAAACCATTTTGGAATATCGTACGTTATTGCCCAATTGGCGCTGTATTTTTCCGTTAAAACAGGTGTTGAACTTACTCCATTTTGAACATTTTTCGGTTCCATAATCGTAAAACCAACAATTGCTTTTAATCCGAAAGGTGTAACTAAATCGATATTACCACTTATTCCTAACGTTTGTGCGTAGCCGTTTAAGTTGGAATAAATAATTTGGTCGGGGTTTGTGTCGTAATCTGGAATAATTTGGTTGTTAAAATACGTGTACCAAGCCGAAGTTTCAAATCCTAAAAAAGTGCCGTTTTCAAATCTAATTTTCTTCAAATAATTAAAATTGATGTTGTACGAAGTTTCAGGTTTTAAATCTTCTGTAATTACAACGTCTCTCGAACCCGTTAAAGCTGCGTGTTCTTCGGTAAATAAATTTACGATTCGAAATCCAGTTCCGGCATTAATTCGGAACACATCGTTTTGTGTTGGATTCCATTTGTAGGCAATTCTCGGTGTGAAAATATTCCCGTGATTGTTGTTGTAATCGTATCGCGCACCTAATAAAACATGATGTTTTTCAGCCAATTTTATTTCGTCTTGAAGAAAAACGCTGTAGATTTTTGTTTGTTCTGCGGTAGTTGTAGCAGTTGTATTGTCGTCATAATATTGATAACGAAAAGCCGCTCCCAATAACAAATTGTGATTTTCTAACTTTTTATCCCAAGTATATTGTCCGAAAGCAATTTTTTGATTCGCTAAGTAAATCGTATTTCCATAGACCGAATTTTGGTCATGAGCGGTCACTGAAAACGACAAATACATATCTTCTGTTGTTGGTAATTGATATTTACTCAAAAGTTCCACACGTTTTGTGTAAATGCTTTCGCCATATACTTCCGAACCACCACGATGCGATTTGTTCCATTGCATTTCGCCACCCCAACGGTCTTCGTAAAATAATCTTCCTGCGATGGTGAATTCTTTATTGTTTTTTCGCTCAAAATTCCACTTGTTGAATATGGAAATTCGTTCTTGTAAGGTTACATCAGTAAAATTATCGTTGTTATTATCAATAGGTTGGTTGTAATTGTAATAATTGATGCCTACTAAAGTTGTTGCTTTTTTTCCAACAGCACTTTTCCAACCCAAATCAACGTTATTTTCTAACCAAGAAGTCGAAAAAATATCGGCAGAAAATAATGGAGCAGTTGTTGGTTTTTTGGTAATGATATTTATTAAACCACCAACCGCTTCACTTCCATACAAACTTGATGCTGGACCTTTTACGACTTCAACTCTGTCAATTAGCGAATTTGGAATTCCTGATAAACCATAAACGGTTGAAAGTGCACTTACAATTGGCATTCCGTCAATCGTAACCATGGTGTATGGACCTTCTAATCCGTTGATATGAATGTCGCCAGTGTTGCAAATGTTGCAATTCAATTGAGGTCGAACGCCGTTTACATTTTGCAAGGCTTCAAAAATATTGGAGGTTGGGTTTTTCTTTAAAAAAGCAGTGGTGTACACTTCAACCGGAACTGGCGTTTCCATTCTTGAAACGGGTTTTAATGTTCCAGAAATTACTACATCGTCTAATGTGTTTGAATCTTCTTGTAAGGTGAAATTGATTGTTAAATCAGAATTGTTTTCAAGTGTAATTTTTTTCTTTTCGGGTTTAAACCCAATGTATGAAGCGGTAATTGTATAAGAACCGTTAGGAATATTTCCGAATTTATATAAACCATTTTCATTGGTTTCAACTCCTTTATTTAGTTCTTTAATATAAATATTAGCATAAGCTAAAATTTCATTATTAGCGGTCACTTTCCCTTTTATGGTGTTTTGTGAAAAGGTAAAAAGCGAAAAAAATAGAGTTGTATAAATAAATATTTTAGACATTATAAAATTAAATTTAGACAAAACTAAAAATAAAACATTTACAAAACTAAAAAAACTTTATATATTTGTCAAAATGAATTGTTTATGACCATTTCTGAAGAAAATTATATTAAAGTTATTTATCATTTGTCGTTGGTTTCTCCAAAAGGCGTCAACACGAACGCTATTGCTGGAATGTTAGATACCAAAGCGTCATCGGTTACCGATATGATGAAAAAACTTTCGGATAAAGATTTGGTGAGTTATCAGAAATATCAAGGCGTTACCTTAACTGAAAAAGGTTTTCATTCCGCAAAAATGATTGTGAGAA
Organism: Flavobacterium sp.; assembly: GCA_003497625.1. Taxonomy (GTDB): domain Bacteria; phylum Bacteroidota; class Bacteroidia; order Flavobacteriales; family Flavobacteriaceae; genus Flavobacterium. Next base: position 284,019 of record DNNO01000021.1, read on the forward strand.
AACACCGTTTATGGGAAGTTTTTTTAGTCGATAAATTAGGTTTTTCTTGGGATGAAGTACACGAAATTGCTGAAGAATTAGAACATATCAAATCTGAACAATTGATAAATAAATTAGATGCTTTCTTAGGTTTTCCTGTCGCTGATCCACATGGCGATCCTATTCCTGATGCAAAAGGTGTGATTAAAAAAATTGAGAAACAGCTTTTATCTGAAGTTGAAATTCATGCTTCGTTTCATTGTGTTGGTGTAAAAGATTCGTCTACCGATTTTTTAAAATATTTAGACAAACAAAAAATAGCTTTAGGTTCAGTTGTTAAAGTAATCGACAAAGAAGATTTTGATGATACGTTAACGGTTGAAATTGATGGAAAACGCTTAACGATTTCGAATAAAATTGCTAATAATTTATACGTACAATAATTATGTTTGATTCAATTATTCATTTTTTTGAAAGTATTGACCCGATTCTGGCTGCTTTTTTAGCGACCACATTTACGTGGGGATTAACAGCATTCGGTGCTTCGTTTGTGTTCTTTTTTAAAACTATGAATCGAGTAGTTTTAGATGGAATGCTTGGTTTTACAGGTGGTGTAATGGTTGCGGCAAGTTTTTGGAGTTTACTGGCACCAGCCATCGAAATGAGTGAAGGTGATGGTTTTATAAAAGTAATTCCAGCTGCAGTTGGATTTTTATTAGGTGCTGTTTTTATTTTCGGATTGGATAAAGTGTTGCCTCACATGCACATTAATTTTAAAGAAACCGAAGGAATAAAATCGCCTTGGCAACGTACTACTTTGTTAGTTTTAGCCATTACCTTGCACAATATTCCTGAAGGATTAGCGGTTGGTGTTTTGTTTGGTGGTGTTGCAGCGGGAATTCCAGAAGCTTCAATTGCAGGCGCCGTTACTTTGGCGATTGGAATTGGAATTCAAAATTTTCCTGAAGGAATTGCCGTTTCTATGCCGTTACGAAGAATGGGAATGAGTAGAAGAAAAAGTTTCATGTACGGACAATCGTCTGCCATTGTAGAACCTATTTTTGGAGTAATTGGTGCTGTTGCGGTTACTTTTTTTACCCCAATTTTACCTTACGCATTAGCTTTTGCTGCTGGAGCGATGATTTTTGTTGTCGTTGAAGAAGTAATTCCAGAAACCCAACAAGATAAAAATACCGATATTGCTACTTTAGGTTTTATCGGCGGATTTATTGTAATGATGGTTTTAGATGTAGCTTTAGGTTAATGACAAGCACAATCGTCTCCACAAGGCTTTGATTTCTTTGGACGTTTTTTCCAAAAGAATTTCTTTACCAAAAAACCTACGGCTATGGCTAAAGAAAGGTAAACTAAGATTTGTTGTATATCCATGATGCAAAAATAAGAAAAGCAATCTCATTATTATTGAGATTGCTTTTTTATTAACTTAAAACTAACTGAAAATTATTAAAATTGAGCGGCAATTCCGATAGAAGCGCTAAATGGCATTCCAGGTCTTAATCCTGCTGGAACTCTTGAAACCAAATACGTAGTATCGAAAAGGTTATTGATGTTTCCAGTTACACTAAAATGTTTGTTGAATTTGTATTTTGAACCAAAATCAACAACAATGTTACTTGGTACAGAATTTTCATTAGGAATTGAACCTTGACCAGCAACTGTTCTAAATTCGCCACTATATCTAGCTCCTAAAATCAATTCAAATTTCGCATGTTCTAAAGCAATCGAAGCGTTAAATTGGTGTTTTGAAATGTATGGAATTTCATCTCCTTTTTCAATAGTTCCCCAAGCTCCGTCTGAACTTGCAAATTCGTTTACAAACTCTGTATCGGTTAAGGTATATCCAAAAGTAATTGGCAATTTGAATTTACTTTCTTCTTTTAGTACTTGATAATTGATTAAGAATTCAATTCCTTTTACATGCGCTTCACCAGCATTGAATTGGTCTAAGGTTCCAGAACCACCACTTGCAGCTAAATCACTTCCTAAAAGATTTTTGTAATCATTAAAGTACACTACAAACTCGCCACTGAATTTTTTATAATTATAACGTGTTCCAATTTCGTAATTCGTACTGTTTTCTGCATCAGTTCCTGGTGTGTTTGTCGGTGGTGCAAATCCTTTATGAACACCTCCAAATAATGACACATAATTATTGAATCTATAATTAGCTCCAATTCCTGGTAACCAAACTTTTACATGATTGTCGTTTTCAACTAAGTTTACTCCAGTTCTTGTTACGTCATTTGTACCATAGTTTTTGTTTAACAAATCGATAGTTTCAAAACGAATACCTGGTGTAACGGTTAAGTCGTTATATTTTATTTTGTATAAAGCGTGAGCGGCCAAAGCTGAAGCATAAGCAACTCTGTTATCTTGTGTTCCTGGAGTTCCCGCAGTAGTTAATACCATCGAACCATCAATCATTGCATAACTATCATTCCATTGGAATCTATCTTCGCTGTCTTTGTGATAACGTACACCAACCTCTAAATCATGATAAACCTCTCCAGTTAAGAAATGAAAATCTAATTTAGTTTGAACGCCTTGTGCTAAATAACCTCTATTGTTTGCACGAACTCGTAATGCATTGTTCGGCGAGTTTTGAGCACCAGTTACATAATCAAAAGCCAATGCATTTGTGGTAGGATCTTCTAAAATCGCATCGATAGCAAAAGTAGTTCCTCCAAATCTAACATCGTTTAATTTGTACCAATTTCTTGCAAATTTATTACGATAAGCTGTTGTTGTTACACTAAAGTAGTTACTTGTTTTTAAAGTATGAGTAACCGAAAATTGATTATTTTTTGTAGTAATATTATCTTTTTCAGAACCTGCATAACGCATGAAAGGTGAGTTGTTGAAATCTTCTTCTGTTAAACCTAAATACGTTTCGTTAGCATCTTCTTCGGCATACACCATTTTAAAATCTAACGCATTATAAATTTTACTGGTTGGTTTTGATTGCACTCTAAATTTAGCCATTACATCTTTTTTATCAAAACCTGTGTTGGCTCCACTTGGCAAATTTTTAAAACCATCGGAATTGTAGTTTAAAAACTGAACAACAGCACCTACCGTTTCATTTGCAATTCCTACGTTAGCAACAGTACGACTTGTATTAAAACTTCCGTAATCTGTTAAAAATCCAGCATTAAATTTTGTTGGAATTGGAGCCGAAACAAAGTTAATGGTTCCTCCCGTAGTAAAAGGGCCGTACTGAATTTGGCTACTTCCTTTTAAGATTTCAACAGCACTCATACGAGCAACCGATGGAAAATAATAAGCTGCTGGAGCTGAATAAGGAGCAGGAGCAATTAAAACATTGTCTTCCATTAAAGTGATTTTCGCACTTCTATCTGGAGAAGTTCCTCTTAAACTAATATTTGGTCTTAACCCAAATCCATCTTCTTCGTAAACATTAACACCAGTAACGGTTCTAAGTACACGATTAATATCAGTATAGTTGAATTTTTGTAAATCTGCCGCTGAAATGTAAGAAGCCGAACCTGTTTTGTTAGCGGCTTCAAACTTGCTTCCGATGATTTGATTTGCTGAAATAACAACTTCTTTTAAGTTTTTAACAGAATCTTTTTGTGTTTTGTTTTCTTTTTCTTGAGAAAATACCAAACTTGAAATTAATAGAGTAAATGGGGCAATTATATATTTCATCTTTATTTAGATTAATTCTACGGAGCAAAAATAATCACTAAAGTTTATTTAGACAAATTATAAATAAACTTTTTTAAAACCAATTTACGATTTATAAATAATAAGATGTTTTAAGTTTTAATTTTAAATATTCGTATAATTAAATCTAAAATGTTGAAGTTTTAATTATTGAAATAACGTTTAATTGATTAAAATTTAGTAAAAGTGGTTCAGAATTAGGATTTCATTACCTCTTTAAGCAAATTATTTCAAAACTTGATACGCAATTAAAGCGGTAATGTAAGCAAATCCACTCATAAAAACCAACTGAATTATGGGCCATTTCCAAGAATTGGTTTCTTTTTTTACAATAGCTAAAGTAGAAATACATTGCATCGCGAAAGCATAAAAAAGGAGTAATGAAATTCCTGTAGCAAAATTGAATATTTTCTTACCTGTTTCTGGATGTATCTCGGCAGCCATTCTATTCGTTATTTTGATAGGTTTATCGCTATGACTTCCTACGCTGTAAATGGTGGCTAATGTACCTACGAAAACTTCACGAGCTGCAAACGAACTTACCACTGCAATTCCAATTTTCCAATCATAACCTAATGGACGAATAGCGGGTTCAATTGCTTTTCCCATGTAACCGATGTATGAATTTTCTAACTTAAAGGAATTTACTTGATCTTCAAATGCTTCAGCTGTAATGGTTTTGTTCTGATTTTGTTGGGTAATAATAGCTTCAGCATTATTGAAATCATCACTTAAACCGTGTGAACCTAAATACCATAAAATTACCGATAAGGCTAAAATGATTTTTCCAGCACCAGTTACAAAAGCTTTGGTTTTTTCTAAAACGTTTAACCCAACATTTTTTAACATCGGAATTTTATAACTCGGCATTTCTACTACGAAATACGATTTACAACTTAATTTTAAATATTTATTAAGTAAGAAAGCCGAAAAAACCGCCATTCCAAAACCTAATAAATATAATGCCATCAGCGTTAATCCTTGTAAACTTAAAAAGCCAAAAATTCTTTTTTCGGGAATAATTAAGGAAATTAAAATGGCATAAACTGGTAATCTTGCCGAACAAGTGGTGAAAGGTGTTACTAAAATTGTAATTAATCTTTCTTTCCAATTTTCGATATTTCTCGCACTCATAATGGCCGGAATAGCACAAGCCGTTCCTGAGATTAAAGGCACAATACTTTTTCCAGACAAACCAAATTTTCGCATGATTTTATCCATCAAAAACACCACACGACTCATGTAACCGCTTTCTTCTAAAACAGAAATGAATAAGAATAAAAAGGCAATTTGCGGAATGAAAATTACGATACCACCAATTCCTGGAATTAATCCTTCGCTAATTAAATTGGTAAATTCTCCCGCTGGAAGATGTTGTTTGGCAAGCGAACTAAAATTAGCAAACGTTTCATCTATAAAATCCATTGGAATGCTACTCCAATCAAATAAAAACTGAAAAATAAGCATTAAAATTCCGAAGAAAATTACATAACCATAAATTTTATGTGTTAGAATTCTGTCGATTTTTGCTCGAATATCAGTTGCTTTTGAAACATCTATTTTTTGACCAATTTTCAATGTGTCATTAATAAATTGGTAACGTTTTATGGTTTCTTTTTGCTGTAAACGTTTTAAATCGGCGTGCGATTTAGTAAACGAACTTTTAATTTCGTTTCGCTCTAAATTTAAGAAATTAACATCTTGCGTAATTACCAACCAAAGTTTGTACAACAATTGATTTGGAAACGCTCTTCTTAAATTATTAAAATAATCTGGGTCAATCGACGATGCGTGTAAACAAGGTTCGGTTGAAAGTTCGGTATAGTTCAGAATTAATTCTTTCAACTGATTAATTCCTGTTTTTTTTCTTGAACTTATTAAGGCAATTTTCGTTTTTAACTCTTTTTCTAAAGCAGGAATATCCAATTCAATTCCTTTTAAAGCCATTCGATCTGCCATGTTAATGACTAAAATGGTAGGAATTTCTAAATCTTTGATTTGGGTAAAAAGGAGTAAATTTCGTTTTAAATTTTCTACTTCAGTCACTACAACAGCAACATCTGGAAAATCTTCGTCGTTTTTATTTAGCAATAATTCGATTACTACGTTTTCATCAATAGAACTCGCATTTAAGCTGTAAGTTCCGGGTAAATCAATGATTCGAGCTCTCGTGTTTTCGTTTAATTTGCAAACACCTTGTTTTTTTTCAACGGTAATTCCTGGGTAATTTCCCACTTGTTGATTCAATCCTGTAAGTTGGTTAAAAACGGAAGTTTTTCCCACATTTGGGTTTCCAATTAAAGCCACTTTTATAGGATTTGAACTCATGAGGATTAAATTTTAGTAACGGTAATTTCTCTTGCCGTTTCAATACGAATGGCAACATGAGAATCATTTACGTTGAAATATAAGGGATCACCTAAAGGCGCAATTTGAATTAAAGTAATGGAATTTCCAGGTAAACATCCCATTTCTAAAAGCTTTAGCGGGATTTCATCTAGATTGACAGAAGTAATGGTAGCTACTTCACCAATTTTAAGTTCAGAAGAACAAATTTCCATTTCCTTATTTAGATTGAATTAAAATACAAAAGTAAAAATTATAATCGGACTACAACTGATAATTATCAACTTTAGCAAATTATTTATAAAAATTAATTTATTGGTTTTCACAAAGCCACAAAATATCTTCTAAAAGTTGTTTCATGTTCTTTGTTTTTGGGTCATCTGTAGGTTTGTCAAGATTGGTACCGTCATAAAAACCTCTAATACGTTTGTTTTTATCTACCAAAATGAAATTTTCGGTATGAACCATGTCATATAGTTCTTCTGGCTTACCAGTTTTTACTGCCAAATATGATTTTCTGGCTAAATAATAAATATCCTTTTTATCTCCAGTTACTAAATTCCAACGCGAGTCATCAACTCCTTTTTCAATAGCATATTTTTTTAATACTTCAGGTGTGTCAATATCTGGAGTAACGGAAAAAGACAACAATTTTACTTCCGGATTATTTTTCAATTGATTTTGCAACCATACCATGTTATCGGTCATTTTTGGACAGATAGTTGGACAAGTGGTAAAAAAGAAATCGGCTACGTAAATTGTATTATCATAGTCTTTTTGAGTGATTATTTTCCCATTTTGATTGGTAAAAGCAAAATCAGCAATTTTATGATCGTTACCAATATGTTGTACTGTAGAATCTACTAATTCTGGATTAATATCTCTAGGAGAGTAGATGGGAAGCATTTTTTCTGGAGAAAGTAAAGTGTAAATTCCAAAGAAAATCCCAACTGAAATAATTGAAAATATAATTATGAATTTTTTATACAATTTAATACTAGCTAACATTAGTTTTTTTGCAAAAATAGTGTTTATTTCATTTTTAACATGAATTACACAATTGTTAAATTTGTAATTACTTGAAAATCTTTATTATATTTGTGAAATTATACCATAAAAACTACTAAAAAATGATTAAAAATTACCTGATTGTTAGTCTATTGTGTTCCTTTTTAGGATTTTCACAATTCAACTCCAGCGCCCCTTGGATGACTAACATAAACACAGCTAAAAACGGAGAAGCAACCATTAATGAAATGGTTAATGCTTTTAACTCCTATTGGTCAACAAGAGACAAAAACGCAAGAGGATCTGGTTACAAACCTTTCATGCGTTGGGAATATCACTGGAGAAACTATACAAACGAGCAAGGATATGTTATGCCAGCTGAGCATTTGTGGGAAGCGTGGCGTCAAAAAAAACAAGCGATTGCTAATAGAAGTACTGCGAGTAGAGCTTTACCACCAAGTAATTGGCAGCCAGTAGGTCCTTTTACGCACACTAATACAGGTTCATGGTCTTCAGGACAAGGACGTGTTAATATTGTTCATGTTGACCCAAATAATGCAAGCACAATTTATTTAGGAGCACCTGCAGGTGGAATTTGGAAATCTATTAATAACGGTTCAACTTGGGCACCTTTAACGGATGAATTACCACAAATAGGTGTTTCTGGTATTGCGGTGGATTACTCAAATTCAAATACCATTTACATTGCAACTGGAGACAAAGACGCAGGAGATTCATACTCTGTTGGTGTTTATAAATCTATTGATGGTGGGTTGACTTGGAATCCTACTGGAACAATGGGAGCTTCAAATCCAACAAGTGCAGGGGATCTTTTAATACACCCAACGAATAATCAAATTTTATGGTGTGCAACTAATAATGGAATTTTTAGAACTATTAATGGTGGAACATCATGGTCAAGAGTAAGACTAGGGAATTTTTCTCAAGGGAGTATTAGATTAAAGCCTGGAGATCCTAGCGTAGTTTATGCGGTTTCTAACAATGGATTTTTCCGTTCAACGAATTCTGGGTCTTCTTTTACACAAGTTTCAACTGGTTTACCAGCAAGTTCAACCAGATTGCTATTAGATGTTACGCCTGCAAATGCAAATTATATTTATATTTTAAGCGCAACAACAGGGTCGGCTTTTCAAGGAATTTATCGTTCAACAGACGGAGGAACGACATTTACTGCAAGAAACACAACAACAAATGTTTTAGAATCAACTCAAGCTTGGTTTGACTTAGCTTTGGCAGTATCTTCAACAAATGCCGAAGAAATTTATACAGGATGTTTGAATGTTTGGAAATCTACTAATGGTGGAACTTCAGCAACAAAAATAAATAACTGGAGTAATCCTACAGGTCCTTCATATACCCATGCTGATATCCATTATTTAGGATTTCATGGAACAAAATTATTTTGCGGAAGCGATGGTGGAATTTATGTTTCTGAAAACAATGGAAGTAACTTCACCGATTTAACTGCTGGAGCTCAAATTAGTCAGTTTTATAAAATTGCTGTATCAAAACAATCTTCTGCGAATATGGTAGGAGGTTTGCAAGACAATGGTGGTCATGCCTACAGCGGTGGTCAATGGAAAAACTATTATGGTGCAGACGGAATGGATACTGCGATTGACCCTACTAATCCAAATTTATATTACGGATTTATTCAGTCAGGAGGAAGTTTATACATCAGTAATTCTGCTGGAAATGGAATAACTGGTTCGGTGTCTTCTCCAGGAGTTGATGGGAATTGGGTTACCCCACTAACGGCTAATAATACGGGAGAGTTATTTTCTGGTTTTGATGGGTTATATAAGTTGGTTGGTAGTAATTGGGTATTACAAAATGTTGATGCATTAGGTTCAGGGAATTTAGATGAAATTGCTGTTGACCCATCTAACGACAATATTATGTATGTGGCTAATGGAACAGGATTATATAAAAGTACAAATAGAGGTGTAAATTTTACGAATGTTTACAATTCTTCTGATGGAAGTATAACATTTATAGAAGTACATTCAACAGATAGTAATATTATTTATTTGGTTACTGATGGTGCTTCGGGTAAAGTATTAAAATCTACAGATGGAGGTATAAATTTCGTTGATTTTTCTACGGGACTTCCTTCAATCGGCAAAGAATGTATTGTTCATCAGGGAAGGCATACGGATAATCCATTATACTTAGGAACTAGTTTAGGAGTTTATTACAGAGATGATTCAATGACACAGTGGGAGCCATTTGATACTAACTTACCAAATGTTTCTGTAAGGGATTTAGAAATAAATATAGAAGATGCAAAATTAATTGCTGCAACATATGGAAGAGGGATTTGGCAAACAGCTATACCGGTTCAAATACCATTGGTTGATTTGAAATTTATGAGTATTCAAAATCCTGGAATTAATATCAATTGTGGAGCAAATGTAACACCTCAAATTCAAGTTAAAAATAATGGAGTTAACACAATTTCTTCAGTAAACGTATCTTACACAATTGACGCAGCTCCTTTTAATTATACATGGAATGGTACAATTCTGTCTAATGAAACGGAATTGATAGACTTACCAATAGCTTCATTAACTAGAGGAATGCACACCTTAAGTGTAAATACCACAACTTCAAGTGATGCCTATTCTGATAATAATTCGGGTACAACATCTTTTTATACAAATGATGCAGGTACTGTAGGTGTTGTAAATCCATTTACTAATACTACAGACGCCTTAATTTCTTATAAAGAAGGAGCTTCAGGAGTACAATGGGTAAGAGGAACAAGAGCCGGTGGTTTAACTTCTTCAGGAAATACAGTTTATACAACAAACTTAACAGGTAATTATCCAGATAATACAAAAGGTTATTTGGTTTCACAATGTTATAATTTGTCTAATGTAATTAATCCTCAAATAAGTTTTGCTATGAAATATAGTCTTGAGCCTAATTGGGATGTGGTTTATGTTGAATATTCAACAAATTTTGGAGCTTCATGGACTGTTTTAGGAGAAATGGGACCAACATGGTACAATAGTGATAGAACATCTGCAACAGCTGGTAATGATTGTTATAATTGCCCTGGAGCTCAATGGACAGGGGCAAATACAACTTTAACAACATACACATATCCTTTAAATGCCTTAAATTCAGAAACAAATATTATTTTCAGAATTGTTTTCCATTCAGATGAAGCAGAAAATGATTTAGGGGCTAATATCGATGATTTCCTAATCAATGGAACGCTTTCTGGACAAAGTTTTGAACTGCAAAATATTGTATTGTATCCAAATCCATCAAAAGGAATTTTTAATTTAGCAACAGGAACAAATGAAATTTCAGAAATTGAAGTTTATGACGTTACAGGTAAAATGGTTTGGTCTAAAAAAGATTTTGAAGTTTCAAATTCTGAAATACAACTTAATTTATCTTCAGTTTCACAAGGAATCTATTTTGTAAAAATTACAGCCGATAATCAATCAACCGTAAAAAGAATTATTAAAGAATAACTATGAATAAATTCATCTTAAAAGGAAGTTTCGGCTTCCTTTTTTTGTCAGTAGCTTTGTATTCTTGTAAATCATCACAAGAGGTAGCAACAAAAAAAGAGTCAGTAGGAATCAATGTGGGGTACATGGATAAATCCAAAAACCCTGCCGATGATTTCAATCGTTATGTAAACGGAACTTGGTTAGATAAAACCGAAATTCCAGCAGATAGAACGCGTTGGGGAAGTTTTGATGAACTTCGTAAAAACACCGATGACGATGTAATGGCGATTTTGAAAGACGCCATCAAAGACAAAACCATCGATCCAAATTCGGACCAAGCAAAAGCAATTAGCTTATACAAAACAGTCTTAGACACTGTAAGTAGAAATAAAGCAGGAATTGACCCATTAAAACCTTATTTAGCTAAAATTAATGGTGTTCAAAATGCAGATCAATTAGTTGCTTTATTAGCCGAAATGGAACCCGAAATGGGATTAGGTTTCTTCGGAAGCTATATTGGTGCCGATGCAAAAAACAGCAACAAAAACGTAATTTATGTAGGAACAGGAAGTCTTGGTTTACCAGATAGAGATTACTACGTTTCCGATGCGCCAGACANNAAAAATACGTAGCTCACGTGACAAGAATGTTACAATATTTAGGTGAATCTGAAACTACCGCGAATGCAAATGCAAAGAAAATTTTAGCCTTAGAAACTAAAATGTCAACTGCAACTTTAGATAGAGTAGAACGAAGAGACAGAAGAAAAACTTACAATCCAATGAGTTTTACTGATTTGCAAAAATTAGCTCCAACAGTAAAATGGGATGCTTATTTTCAATCTGTGGGAATTGGTAAAGTAGATTCGTTAGTAGTTTCGCAACCAAAATATTTACAAACCGTTGAAACCATTTTAAAAGACAACCAAGTTGAAGATTGGAAAGCTTACATGCGTTGGACCGCTTTAAGAGGTTCAGCAGGTTTATTATCAACAGATATTGAAAATGCTAATTTTGACTTCTACGGAAAAACATTAACTGGTGCAGTAAAACAACGTCCAGCAGAAGAAAGAGCTCTAGCAACAGTTAACGGAAGATTAGGTGAAGCGTTAGGGAAACTTTACGTAGCTAAAAAATTCCCACCAGAAGCTAAAGCAAAAGCACAAGCAATGATTGCAAATGTAATGTTGGCTTTTGATAACCGAATCAACAATTTGCCTTGGATGACAAAAGCAACTAAGGAAAATGCGAAAATCAAATTGAATAAATTCAGAGTAAAAATCGGATATCCTGATAAATGGAAAGATTATTCAGCTCTTGAAGTAAAATCTCCAGAACAAGGCGGAACCTATTTTGATAATTCAAGAATGTACGCAAAATGGAGTCACAAGAAAAACATTGAAAAATTAGGCAAACCAGTTGACAAAGAAGAATGGGGAATGTCGCCACAAACGGTAAATGCATATTTCAGTCCAACAAACAACGAAATTGTATTTCCAGCGGCTATTTTACAACCACCTTTCTACGATTACAAAGCAGACGAAGCCGTAAATTATGGTGGAATTGGAGCTGTAATTGGTCACGAAATTTCACATGGATTTGACGATTCAGGTTCAAGATATAATGCAGATGGAAACTTAGTAAACTGGTGGAGTGATGAAGATTTAAAACAATTCACAACTTTAGGAAGTGCTTTAGCAGATCAATATTCAGCATTAGAGCCATTACCTGGAATTTTTGTTGATGGAAAATTCACTTTAGGTGAAAATATTGGAGATTTAGGAGGCGTTAACGCTGCTTACGACGGATTACAAATCTATTTGAAAGCAAACGGAAACCCAGGTTTAATCGATGGATTCACACCAGAACAACGTTTCTTTATTTCTTGGGCAACCATTTGGAGAAGTAAAATGCGTGACGAAGCTATCAAAAATCAAGTAAAAACAGACCCACATTCACCAGGAATGTATCGTGCTTATGTGCCGTTACAAAATGTAGAAGCGTTCTACAAAGCGTTCAATATTTTACCACATAACGGTATGTATTTACCTTTTGAGAAACGTGTGAAAATTTGGTAATCAAATTCCAAAAATAAAATCAAATCCCATCTTTTTAGGTGGGATTTTTTATTTCTTCTTAATCGCTCGATTCACTAAATAAAGTCCAATAATAGTTATCGTTCCTCCAATGATAATCGCAGTAGTTAAAGGTTCATTAAACAACAAATAACCAAAAAACAATGCTACCATCGGATTGATGTAAGCATACAAACTACTGATTTCAGTTGGTAAATTTTCCAAAGCATAAATAAATGCAATAAACGTTAGTACCGAACCAAAAACCACTAAGTAACCAATCGACCACCAAGAAATCGCTGGAATTTCGCTCAACGGAACCGAAGTCCCATTAAATCCAATCACACTCGAAATCACAATACTTGAAATCAACATTTGTAATCCCAAACTAAAATACGGATTGAAATTCGTCTTATTTTCTTTAATATAAATCGATGACAACGCCCAAGTAAACGTAGCAATTACCGAAAGTAAAATCCCAAATCGGAATTCAGGTTGTAAGAAATCGTTGAGGTAATCGTAGAAAATCACACAAATGCCACCAAAAGCGACAATCAATCCCACAACCGCTTTCCATGAAGTTTTTTGTCCGCGAAATAAACTGATAATTACAATCCAAAGCGGAAAAATAGAACCAATAATCGCACCCAAACCACTTGAAATGTATTTCACGCCCCAAGTACTCAAACCGTTACTCAGCATGAAGTTCAAAACGCTCAAAACTAAAATCGTGCGCCATTGACGTTTGTTTGGCCACGGATGTTTTTTGATTAAGAAATAGAGCAAATACAGCAATCCACCAAAAAGTTGACGCAGCGCTACCAATTGCATCGGAGGCATGTGCTTGACACCTTCTTTGGAAGCAATCCAAGTAGTTCCCCAGAAAAAGCTAATCCAAATTAATGCTAAAATGGGCAAGCCAATCGCATTTTTCTTTTGTTGGATGTAATTGTGAAATACGCTAAAATACGCCATTACTAAATTTCTTTTTGGAACGAATAACCTAAAATCGTTTCTATTTTTTCACTAGAAATAATTTTACCTTTCGATTCCGAATTTTCGGCAAAGGTAGGCAATGGCAAATTGAATATTTCAGCTTTTTTGTGATAATATGCTTTACGTGTTGGATGCTGAGGTGCGACAGCATTGAAGGTTTGATTCCATTCCCAATTGTCAGGCTGAACTTGTTTCAGTATCTCTTCAATAATTCCAATACAATCTTCTCTTTGAATCATATTCACAGGTGCATCTGGATTTTCGACATTCGTTCTTCCTGCTAAAAATTTCACTGGATGACGATCATCTCCAAGCAAACCACCAAAGCGAATTACCGTAGTTTTAAAATTTGGATTCGATTGCAAAAGAGTTTCGGAAATAACTAATTGTTTGCCACTTTCGGTATCAGGATTAGGTTTTGTTTCTTCTGTAATTTCAACAATCGGAAAACTATCACCATAAGCAGAAGTTGAACTTACAAAAACAACTTTCTGAATGCCTGATTTTTCAATAAATGGAATCAATGTTTTTACTTTATTTACGAATGTCATTTCGAGCGTTGGCGAAACTTCTCTTCTCAATCCAGGCGGAATATCAATAATCAAAACAGCTGTTTCTTTTAGAAAATCTTCAATATTTCCAATGATTTGATGTTCTTCCAACTGAATTTGGAAAGGCGAAATCCCAGCATTTTTCAACACGCTTAATTTACTTTCCGAAGTCGTAGAACCTTTTACTTCGTAACTTTTTGAAAGCAATGATTTCGCTAAGGGTAAACCCAGCCAACCACAGCCGAGTATGGAGATTTTTATTCCCATTTGTGTTTTTTTATGTAGGTATTTGTTGGAATATCGTAATCATAATAAATAACATATTTAAAGCCAGCTTTAGTTAATGTGATTGAATCTGGTTGAATTTCTTTGTTTAAATAAATGTGGTTTTCACTTGGTTTTTTTTCATTAAAAATCACACGATAATATTTTCCAAAATTGTCAAATGTATATTCTGAATATCTTGCTTCTGAATAATATTTTTTGTCATTATCATGAAAATAGTATTTTAAATAACTACTCTTTCCAAGTCTTATACTATAAACTTTTCCAACGGTTTTACCTTGAAAATGATTAATCTTTTTATAATATTCTTTTTCGTTAATATTTGAATAAATCATAATTAAGGAAATAAAGATAATTGTTATTGCTAACATAATCTTCCCTTCATTTTCTTTCAAAAAAGTTGAATAACTTTTCTTTTCTCTTTCTTCTTTCATCTATCTTCTTAACTATCTTTCTTTACCAACATATAAAAATCATCTTCCAAAGCGCGATAGCCTTGGTCGTACAAAAAGAAATAGGTGTTGCCGGTTTTGGTTTGCAATATGCTTGTGAAAAACTCAAAATCGAAACCTTTGCTTAGTAATTTGGTTTTGGTGGTTTTTCCTTTGTCTTCTGGGTTGAGTTCACACAAAATACGGTAATTTTTACGCAATTTGTTATTAATGTTGCGCATCAGATTGTTCTGATCTTTGTTCATCTTGTTGTTGTACGCATTTCGGCAGCCATCCGAACAAAACTTTTTGTCTTCGCGACCAATGATTTTATCGCCACATTCTAAACAGGTTTTACTCATGGCTTACTTCTTAAAATTAAACTTCATTTCCTTACCACTATCTTCAAAAACTACGTAAATATTGATTTCGTTATCCGAAATTTTCTCAAACGTAAATTTATCGAAATACACATGTGTTGGCGTGACTTTTACCAATCGGAAATTCTCGCTAACTTCTGCTTTTTCCCAGCCTTTCAGTTCACCATCAAAGTGTTTTAGTTGCAATAAAAGAGTTTTGTCTTTCTCAATAATGTGTCCCAATTCATAGAAAGCGACTTTTCCGTCTACGACTAATTTAAAATTAAACATCATCGAATTTCCTATGGGTTCGCTCCAAGTTTCTTGACAAATTCCACCTAAAGCTTCGCCTGTCCAATTCCCAACAATCCATCTTACATCTTGTAAAGTGGCTTTTGGAGAACCTTTTTCATCGTTGTAATTCAGGGTATTTTGTGCGTTACTAAAAGTGTTTCCTAAAACAAAAAGCAGTAAAAAAAGAAAGGTTTTCATCTATTTTATTTTTTTAAGTTGGTACAAATCATGTCTACGATCTTTCATGGTTCTAACGCTTCCGTGTTCGTGTAATTCTTTTAATAAATTAATGTCAACGTCTACAATTAGTGTCATTTCTGTGTTTGGCGTAGCTTCGGCTTTAATTCCGTTACTTGGAAAAGCAAAATCAGAAGGCGTAAAAACCGCCGCTTGTGCATACTGAATGTCCATGTTGTTTACTTTTGGTAAATTTCCAACACAACCCGCAATGGCAACATAACATTCGTTTTCAATAGCGCGTGCTTGTGCACAATGTTTTACACGTGTGTAGCCATTTTGCGTATCCGTCAAAAAGGGAACAAACAAAATATTCATTCCTTGATCGGCCATTAAACGAGAAAGTTCCGGAAACTCTACATCATAACAAATTACAATTCCAATTTTTCCACAATCAGTGTCAAAAGTTTGAATACTATCACCACCTGTAATTCCCCAATGGAAAATTTCGTTAGGCGTGATGTGAATTTTACGATACATTTCTTGTGTTCCATCTCTTCGGCATAAAAAACCTACGTTATACACGTGTCCGTCTTCTAAATACGGCATGCTTCCTGTGATGATATTGATGTTGTAAGAAATAGCAAATTCTTGCATTTTCTTTCGAATAGCATCAGTGTGTCTTGCCAATTCTTTGATAGCTTCGGCTTCCGAAAGGTGATTGAAATCGGCCATTAAAGGCGCAATGAATAGTTCTGGAAACAACGCAAAATCACTTCCGTAGCCAGAAACGGTATCTACAAAAAATTCGGTTTGTTCAAAAAGCGCTTCTAAATTTCCTAAGGAACGCATTTGCCACTGAATTAATCCCAATCGTACAATACTTTTTTCAGTATTAATTAATCTAGGATTGTCTTCATAATAAACGTTATTCCATTCTAATAAAACCGCATACTCTTGCGATTCTATGTCGCCTTCTAAATAATTTTTTAGCACACGAACTTCGTGAAAATCATTACTCAATTGAAACGATAAAACAGGATCATAAATTTCTTTACGCTTTACTTTATGAATGTATTGTTTTGGATTAATTTCAGATGCATATTTTCCATAATTAGGGATTCTTCCTGCAAAAATGATAGATTTTAAGTTTAATTGTTCGCATAATTCTTTTCGGGAATCGTATAATCTTCTGCCTAATCGTAAACCTCTATATTTTGGATTGATAAAAACGTCAATTCCGTATAAAACTTCTCCTTTTGGATTGTGAGTTGAAAATGTATAATTTCCTGTAATGGTTTTGTAGTTTTTGGTTTTAAATGCAAAATCTTCGGTAACCAAAATGGATAATGCGGAACCAACCACCACTCCGTCAGCTACAATTACAAGCTGACCTTCAGGAAAATATTCTAATAATTTTTCGATATGATTTTCTTTCCAATATGAATTTACCATTTCAGGATACGATTCAATCATGGATTTTTTTAATTCTTTGTAATCTTCAATTTGAAGATTTCGTAATTCTACTTTGTTAATTAAATTTGGCATATAGCATTGATTTTCAACAAATATAGCGAAAATAATTTCCATTTACAAACGCTTACAAATATTTACAACCGAAATTAAATAGCTAATAACCGAATAACGTTTTTTTCTTGCCACATCTTTGCACTGTCGAAATGAAACAACGAGTTCAATCGAAATCAAATTTTAATTAACATAAACATTTAAATTTTACACGCCATGAAGAACAGAGTACAATTAATCGGACACGTAGGACAAGAACCTGAAATCAAAAATCTTGAAGGAGGAAAAAAATTAGCCAACATTTCAATTGCAACAAACGAAGTGTATTACAAAGACAACGGAGATAAGGTGGAAAAAACAGAGTGGCACCGCGTTACCGCTTGGGGGAAAACCGCTGAAATTATTGAAAAGTATGTGGTTAAAGGAAAAGAACTTGGAATTGAAGGTAAACTTACAACAAGAAGTTACGACGACAAAGATGGCAACAAAAAGTACATTACCGAAATTGTTGCAAATGAAATTCTATTGTTAGGAAAGTAGTTTTTTTTACAAGTTTACTCAATAAACCATCGGCTTTTGTCGGTGGTTTATTTATTTAATTCCGCTTGTAAAGCATCAACAAATAATCCCATGTGGTAACCGTCTGCCAAACCATGATGTGCTAAAACCGTCATCGCCATGGTTTTTTTACCATCTTCAGTCATTAACTTTCCATACGAAACTTTTGGACAACTATCTTTTAAAGAGTATTTTCTTGAGTGCGTTAATCCTGTAAAATTAATCCATGGAACGGCAGAAAAATGAATGATATTTTCAGGAAATTCTCTGGTAAAAAGTCCTGGAGTTATTTGAATTCTTTCGATTTCAGTTTGCACAATTTTAGCAAATTCATGCAAATCGGAGTGAAATTTCATAAACGAAAATCCAAACGTTTTATCTTCGCGCATAATTGTCGAAGAAGCGTCAATTTCGTCATAAAGTACTACTTCATTTCCTTCAATTCGATATCTGAAATTTTCTACTTGGTTTATGGCTGCAATGGTTTTGTGTAAATAATAAACAAAAAACGGAATTTGCATAGCCTTCGCCTTTTCATAAGCAATAGTCATATCAATTGGCGTTGTAATACCAAAGAATGGCTCTTCGAAAGTACAGAAAAATTCAAAATGCTCTTTTCGATTCCAAGTGGATAGGTCTATTTTTTGCTTCATTTTAGTAAGGGTAAAATCTCAGTAATATTGGTAAACGATTTGAAATTTTCGTGTTCAATTTCAAAATCAATTTTTTCGTATTCCCAAGTCGTGTGATACGGAATGTGAATCGCATGTCCGCCAATATTTAAAACAGGTAAAACGTCTGATTTTAATGAATTTCCAATCATTAGAAAATCTTCGGCTTTACAATCTAAACGACCTAACATTTTTTCGTAATCCAATTCGGCTTTGTCGCTCATGACTTCGATATGATGAAAGTAAGCACCAATTCCTGAATCGTGCAATTTGCGGTGTTGGTCTTTTAAATCGCCTTTTGTAGCTACAATTAATTTATGATTTCCTTTTAATTGTTCTAAAACTTCGGTAACATTAGGTAATAATTCAACTGGTTTTTGCAGTAAATCTTTCCCAATAGCTAAAATTTGCTCAATTCCTTTTCCCGAAATTTTATGATTAGTCAATTGCAAGGCGGTTTCAATCATTGACAATGTAAATGCTTTAATTCCGAAACCATACAGCGGTAAATTCTTAATTTGATGATTTAAAATCAAACCTAAAATTTCCTGACTCGAAGCATAATCTTGAAACAACACACAAAAACGTTCTTGTGCCTCATCGAAATAAGGTTCGTTGTGCCATAAAGTGTCGTCGGCGTCGAAAGCGATTATTTTTGGAGTCATATTAATCAATTTTTAACTCTTTTTTTAAGTAGTTATAAAACCATTTATTGGCTAAATATCTGAAAGGAATCGTTAAAATAAATACAAATACTATACAAATAAACAATTTCATGAAAGAGACATTTATGCCCCAAAAAGATGAAATAATAAAAAAATTATTTAAAAATTTATAAGAAATACAAATAAGGATAATGTAAAGCAGTATATATAAAAATTGTGCGATATCATTTATTTTGTCTAATTCATTTTTACTTTCTTCTAAAGATTTTTCTAAATTATCTTTTATAATCTTTTGTTCACTTTCTGATTTTAATTTTAATTTATCTTTTGTTAGTTTTTTTATTAATTTTTCAAAGTCAAAACTATCAAAAAGATTAAAAGGAGTACTTAATAAATATGACCATATTAGAAACAAAAAAAATGAAAATAGATTTTCAGGAGTTTTAGAAAAAAAACCTTGATTAAAAAAAACTTCAAGAATTACAATACCAGGTATGATGTTGTTTAATAACTTGAAAATATTGTCGTTAAATATTTGAGTATTCTCTTTATTAATCATAATTGTTTTTTTAACTAATCATCGCACCATTAATCACACCTTCCGCATCTGGGTTTACGAAAACCAATTTACCTTCAGCGTTGTTGGTTAACAATAACATGCCTTCGCTTTCTACACCACGTAGAGCTCTTGGTGCTAAGTTTACTAAAACCGTTACGCGTTTTCCAATGACTTCTTCCGGTGTAAAATGCTCTGCAATTCCAGAAACGATGGTTCTTACATCAATTCCAGTATCTACTTTTAAAACTAAAAGTTTGTTGGCTTTTGGCATTTTTTCTGCTTCAATAATCGTCCCGATTCGTAAATCTATTTTGGCAAAATCTTCAAACGAAGCCGTTTCTTTTAGCGGTTCAGCTTTTGCATTTTCCACTTTATTGGCAGTTTTAGTTGCTTCTAATTTGTCTAATTGTTTTTGGATTTCGGCATCTTCAATTTGGGCAAATAAAATTTCGGCTTGACCAATTTGGTGTCCAGCCGGTATTAAATCTGTTTTAGTCGTTACATCGTTCCAACCTAGCGTATCGATTTTTAAAATATTCGATAATTTTTTAGCTGTAAAAGGTAAAAATGGTTCTGATAAAACTGCTAATGCAGCAGCAATTTGTAACGCCACATACATTTGAGTTTGCACTCTTGCCGGATTTTCTTTCACCATTTTCCATGGTTCTTCATCCGCTAAATATTTGTTTCCTAAACGAGCTACGTTCATTAATTCGCCTAACGCTTCTCTAAATCTGTAACGCTCAATTGAACTTGAAATTACAGCTGGATACGCTTTTAACTCGGCTAAGGTTTGCTCGTCAACTTCTGAAAATTCGTTTGGAGCTGGAACAATTCCGTCGTAATATTTATTGGTTAAAACCACTACACGATTGATGAAATTTCCGAAAATAGCCGCTAACTCATTATTGTTTCTGGCTTGGAAATCTTTCCAAGTAAAGTCGTTATCCTTAGTTTCTGGCGCATTTGCCGTTAACGCGTAACGCAACGAATCTTGTTTTTCCGGGAAATCTTGTAAATATTCGTGTAACCAAACTGCCCAGTTTTTAGAAGTCGATAATTTGTTTCCTTCTAAATTTAAAAATTCATTTGCTGGCACATTGTCAGGTAAAATATAACTTCCTTCTGCTTTTAACATCGCTGGGAAAATGATGCAATGGAAAACGATATTATCTTTTCCAATGAAGTGAACCAGTTTTGTATCGGCATCTTTCCAATACGGTTCCCAATCTTTTCCTTCGCGAGCTGCCCATTCTTTTGTTGACGAAATGTAACCAATTGGCGCATCAAACCAAACGTATAATTTTTTTCCTTCGGCACCTTCTACTGGAACATCAATTCCCCAATCCAAATCACGTGTTACGGCTCTTGGTTCTAAACCACCATCAACCCACGATTTTACTTGTCCGTACACATTTGGTTTCCAATCGTTTTTATGACCTTCCAAAATCCATTCTCTTAAGAACGATTCGTAACGGTTTAAAGGCAAAAACCAGTGTTTCGTTGATTTTAAAATCGGAGTTTCGCCTGTAATAGTTGATTTCGGATTAATTAAATCGGTTGCGTTTAAAGTTGAACCACATTTTTCACATTGATCGCCGTATGCTTCCGGATTGTCACATTTTGGACAAGTTCCAGTCACGAAACGGTCGGCTAAAAATTGGTCTGCTTTTGCATCGTATAATTGTTCGGTTGTTTCTTCGATGAAATCGCCGTTATCGTATAATTTTTTAAAAAATTCTGATGCGGTTTTATGATGAATTTCCGAAGAGGTTCTCGAATAATTATCAAAAGAAATTCCGAAATCTAAAAACGATTGACGAATGATTCCGTCATATTTATCAATTACTTGTTGAGGCGTAATGCCTTCTTTTTTAGCTTTCATTGAAATCGCCACACCGTGCTCGTCGCTTCCGCAAATGAAAGCCACATCTTTTCCTTGCAAACGCAAATATCTCGCATAAATATCAGATGGAACATAAACACCCGCTAAATGTCCAATGTGAATAGGTCCATTTGTATAAGGTAAAGCCGCTGTAATCGTATATCTTTTCGGATTTTCTAACATATCATCATAAAATTTGATGCAAAAATAATCGATTAGTGATGAAATCCCGAATTTTAATTGGATTTTGTTTACTTTTGAGTTAATAAAATCTGACTATGTATAGATTTATTTTGATACTTATTTTAATTTCAAACTTTTCTCATTCGCAAAAGAAAATGAAAATTCCACCTTATCTCAAAAAAGGCGACACAGTTGCTATTGTTTGTACGGCTCGTAAATTTTTTCCAGAAGACGCAAAACCTGCTATTGAATTATTGGAATCTTGGGGTTTAAAAGCCAAATTAGGCCGAACCATAGGTTTAGATAGTTGCCAACTTGGCGGTACTGATGCCGAAAGAATTGCTGATTTTCAAGAAATGATGGATGACGATAACATCAAAGCGATTTGGTGCGCGCGTGGTGGTTATGGAACGGTTCGAATCATCGATTCGTTAGATTTTACCAAATTCAAAAAGCATCCAAAATGGATTATGGGATTTTCTGATGTAACGGTTTTACATAGTCAGTTGAACGTGGAACGTGTTGCGACATTGCATTCGATTATGCCTTTTACGGTTCCAAAAGCACCTGAAGAAGTAAAAGAAACGTTGAGAAAAGCGCTTTTTGGGGAATCGATTTCTTACAGTATTCCATCAAAACCATATGATGTAAAAGGAAAAGCTTCAGGCGAATTAGTAGGAGGAAATATTTCGATTTTATATAGTTTATTGGGTTCGAAATCTTCGATTGATACGAAAGGAAAAATTCTTTTTATTGAAGATTTGGACGAATATTTGTATCACATCGATAGAATGATGTACAATTTAAAGCGCAATGGTTATTTTGAAAATGTAAAAGGAATTATTGTAGGAAGTATGGCTGACATGCACGATAACGAAATTCCGTTCGGACAAAACCAAGTGCAAATTATTACTGCGATTGCAAAAGAATACAACATTCCAATTGTGTTTGAGTTTCCTGCTGGACACCAAAAAGACAACCGAACTTTGATTCTAGGAAAACAAGTAGATTTTGAAGTGAATGATAAAGAAGTGATTTTATCTTTCAAATAAATGATTGCTTCGTAAACTCATAACGGCATGGCGGAACATAATGACTTAGGAAAATTTGGAGAAGAATTAGCGGTTGATTTCTTGGAAAAAAACGGCTATGAAATCTTGGAAACCAATTGGGTTTTTGACAAAGCCGAAATTGATATTATTGCTCAAAAAAATAATGTTTTGGCTGTTGTAGAAGTAAAAACACGTTCGAGTGTAGATTTTGGTTTGCCACAAGAATTTGTTAAGCCAAAGAAAATCCAATTATTGGTAAAAGCTATAAATGAATATGTTACCCAAAACGATTTAGATGTTGAAGTACGATTTGACATTGTTGCTATTCATAAAGAAAACACAGAATTTGTTATAGAACACATCGAAGAAGCGTTTTATTATTTTTAATGTTAAATTTGTAACAAATTGTTTTTTGTTTTTATCTTTGCGCCAAACAAACAACTAAAAACATGAAAACTATATCCTCAGTAGTAGAACAATACATTAAATCTAAGCCTTTTTTATTGAGTTCACTTTCGCAAGGTATTATTAATTTAACTTCTTTGGCAAGAATAATGATGCCAGAATTGGAAGTACATTTAGGAAAAGATGTAAAACAAGGAGCCGTTGTAATGTCTTTAAAAAGACTTTCTGAAGAGTTAGATTTTAAAATCAATTATAAAATTTCTAAAGTTTTAAAAAATATTGGTGAAATTACGGTTCGCTCTTCACTTACCGATTTTACTTATGTGATTTCAGATACCCTTTTAGATAATCAAGCCAAATTAATTTCGGAAATTAATAAGCAACAAGATATTTTCTATACGTCTTCTCGTGGTGTAAACGAAACTAATATTGTAATTAGTGCTTCGGTAGAATTGCTTATCGAATCTATTTTTAAGAATGAAAAACTAACACATAAAATAGAAAATCTTTCTTCTATTACGGTAAAGTTACCACAAGAAAATATTTCAACTCCGGGAGTTTACTACTATATTTTTCAAAGATTGGCTTGGGAAGGAATTATCATTCACGAAGTAATTTCAACCACAAATGAATTTACAATTATTGTTAGCGATGATCAAATTGATGTAGCATTTAAGGTGATAAAAGACCTTAAAAACGTATTTGATTAACAAAAAGTCCGCTATTTTTTTTCACATCAAAAAAAGAAACGTATTTTTACCATTCTATACATACTAAAAAGTGATTTTAGTAGTTTAAGTACAAAAACGTTTTTACATTGAAAAGCACTATAATTAAATACTCTCTTGTCGTAGGTTTTTTGTTTTTTTTGATAGCATGTTCTGTCAAGAAAGATAAGTTTATTAATCGCAATTTTCACGCGGTAACTACCGAATATAACGTTTTATATAACGGAAATCTTGCATTAGACAAAGGCTTGGTTGATTTAAAAGCCACTTATAAAGATAATTTTTGGGAAGTCCTTCCGGTGGAGCGAACATCAGATGCTGAAGAGGCTATTTTACCAGGTCAAACAAAGAACCAAAATTTTGAACGTGCCGAAGAAAAAGCTGTAAAAGCAATTCAAACACATTCCATGAATATTGCTGGAACTGAAAAAAATCCGCAAATGGATGAAGCGTATTTGTTATTGGCAAAGGCTCGTTATTACGAAAATCGATTTATTCCATCTTTAGAAGCCTTAAATTATATTCTTTACAAATACCCTTTGAGTGACCGAATTTATCACGCAAAAGTATGGCGCGAAAAAGTAAACATCAGATTAGATAACGAAGATGTTGCTATCAAAAATTTGAAAAGACTTTTAAAAGACGAGAAAATTCAAGGTCAAGATTTAGCAGATGCTAATGCTATGTTGGCACAAGCTTACATGAACATTCAAGTTAAAGACACTGCTATTGCCGCTTTAAAAGTTGCAAAAGAAGCCACTAACGACAATGAAGAAAAAGCACGTTATACTTTTATTTTAGGTCAGTTATACGAGAATCTTCAATATAATGACAGTGCTTATGCGACTTTTCAGGAAGTAATTGACATGAATAGAAAATCGCCACGCAGATATGTTGTTCAATCGCATGCTAAACAAGCATTACAATTTGATTATAAAAAAGGTGATACATTAGCTTTTGTTGAAAAATTCAATAAGCTTTTAGAAGATAGAGAAAACCGACCTTATTTGGATGTCTTAAATCACCAAATGGGAATTTTTTATGACAAGCAAGGCTTAAATCAAAAAGCAAAATGGTATTATAATAAATCGATAAAATCGGTTTCACAAGACAGCTATTTAGTTTCTTCGAATTATAGAAATATTGGAGAAATTTATTTTAAAGAAGCTCAGTACAAAACAGCAGGTAAATATTATGATAGTACTTTATTGCGATTAAACGATAGAACACGTGAATATCGAAAAATTAAGAAAAAAAGAGATAATTTAGAAGATGTTATCAAATATGAAACTATTGCGCAACAAAACGATAGTATTTTATCGGTTGTGGCAATGAATGATTC
This sequence comes from Flavobacterium sp., assembly GCA_003497625.1. GTDB lineage: Bacteria > Bacteroidota > Bacteroidia > Flavobacteriales > Flavobacteriaceae > Flavobacterium. The sequence continues at coordinate 309,293 of DNNO01000021.1, forward strand.
TGATAGGAATCAATATTATGAAAAGTACATCGCTAAATTAAAAATTGAAGACGAGAAAAAAGCTAAAATTGCTGCCGAAAAAGCAGAGAAAGAAGCAAATCTTCAAGCAAGTCTTAACAACACTTCTTCGGGAAATATAAACTCTCCTGGTAAAAAGGATGCGCAAGTTATTGACATGGGTGTTCCTTCAATGTTACCTCCAGGAATGAATACCGATAGTAACGAAAACAGTTTTTATTTTTATAATCCGGTAGCGGTAGAACTTGGTAAGAAAGAATTTCAGGCGAGATGGGGAAAACGACCACTTGCCGACGATTGGAGATTGGGTTCAAAAAACGTAAATGATTCTAATGATTCTAATAATGATAACATTGACGCAGATCTAAAAGATTCAGTTAGTGAAAAGGAAATAAATCCAAAATACGATGCAGAATTTTATTTGGCTCAAATTCCAACAGACCCAAAACTTTTAGATAGTTTAGCCAAAGACCGAAACTTTGCGTATTATCAGCTTGGACTTATCTACAAAGAAAAATTCAAAGAATACGAATTGGCCGCTTCTCGTTTGGAGCAATTATTAAAAAACAAACCAGAAGAGCGTTTGGTGCTTCCTGCAATGTATAATTTGTATAAAATTTATCAGCAAATTTCGCCTTCAAAAGCGGCAGATATGAAACAACAAATCTTGTCGCAATATCCGGATAGCCGATATGCGCAAATTTTGAATAATCCAGAAGTTGAAATCACAGATAACGATAATCCAGAATTGGTGTTTAACGCTTTATATAAGAAGTTTGAAAACAATCAATTAAGAGAAGTTTTTGTAGAGGTCGACGAAGCGATTTTTAGATTTGCTGGTGAAGAATCTTTGCCGAAATTTGAAATGCTTAAAGCAAAAATAGTAGGACGATTAAAAGGGATTGAAGAATATAAAAAGGCATTAAATTTTGTTGCACTAACGTATCCTAATGTTGATGAAGGAAAACAAGCTGAAAAAATGGTACAAATGGAAGTGCCTTTAATTGAAGCGCTTGATTTTGGTTTAGCACAACCAACGAGTTACAAAATTATTTTCCCTAAACCTTATCCTTACGGCAAAGAAGTCAAAAATCTAACAGATAAAGTAGCAAAATACATTAAAGACACCAACGCAGTGGCATTAAAATCATCTGAAGATATTTATACTTTAACCGATAACTTTATTGTAATTCATGGTTTTGATAATAAAGATGCTGCAATATCGGTTTTATCAGTATTACAATTGCATAAAAACTACAAACTAACCGACAAAGTTTATATCATTTCAACAGAGGATTACAAGATTGTACAAATGAAGAAAAAGTTGGAACAATGGATTTTGTTAAATAAATAACCCCCAATACCTATTAATATGTTTGAAAAAGTGAAAAACCAAGATCATTTATTAGGCAAAACCAATAGAATTGTAGACGGAACTACTATTACTGGTGATATCACTACTTTGGCCGATTTTAGATTAGACGGTAAGTTAAAAGGTAATTTCACTTCCGAAGGAAAAATTGTAATTGGTCCTGCTGGAGAAGTCATAGGCGATATCATTTGTAAAAGTATCGATATCGAAGGTGTTTTTTCTGGAAAACTTCAGGCTGAAGGCATGTTAAACGTAAAATCAAAGGCACATATAACAGGAGAAGTAATCGTTGGTAAATTAGCTGTAGAACCTGGAGCCAGATTTGAAGCTAGTTGCGAGATGCGTAACTTGTGAAGCATCCAACGAATCAAAATAAAACAATAAAAAATTGAGTTAAATGAGAACGCAAGTCAAATAATGGATTCTAAAGACAATAAAAAACAATCTAATAAGTGGTTGGCACTAATTAATATCCCATTTCAAATGGGATTGATTATTTTTGGCTTTTCGTATCTTGGTGGTTGGCTCGATGAAAAATATCCAAATCCTGAAGGTTATTTTCTAAAAGGAATTACGCTTCTTGGAGTTTTTGTTGCCCTCTATAATGTAATCAAACAAGTAAATCAATTAAATAATAATAAGTAAAGATGTTAAAAAAATTACCCGTTACTGTTCAAGCTTTATTAATTTCAATCGTTTTTTTTCTAATTCATTTTGGAATAGTTACTTTTTTAAACAAGATTGACACAATTCCTTTTTTAATGTCATATGCTTTACAATTTATAATGACATTGGCTATTTTATTAGCAATGATTAAAATTTATGAAACCGCTAAAGAGCAATTAGGTTTTGCTTTTTTAGGATTGTCTACCTTAAAAGTAGGAATTAGTTATTTTTTTGCTACCGAATATTTATTTCAAAATAAGGTAATGCTTGAAACAAACAAAATTAATTTTTTTATCACTTTTCTGTTTTTTTTAAGTCTAGATGTCTATTTTACAATAAGATTGCTAAACAAAAAGTAATTTGAGGCAAAAAAATCATTAAATATTCAAAAAAAAATATTTTTGAAACTTGGAATATTAATTAAAGTTGTACTTTTGCAAAAATTTTTAAGACCAAAATTTTAGAATATAATCAATATGGTGATTTCAAGAAAACCACTTCATGTAATAGCAGCAATCGCAATCGCGATATTGCCTTTATTTAGTTTTGCTAATGTTTCTAATGATTCAGTTAAAAAAGAAGCTCATGAAGTTCATGTTGCTGCTGATGCTAGTCACGGAGAAACTGCTGAACCTCAGGACAAGAAAGCTAAAGTAGATGCGTACATTCAACATCACTTACAAGATTCTCACGATTTTACTTTTTTCTCAGATGAAAAAGAAGGTAAACATTATGGGTTTTCATTACCAGTTATTTTAATTGATAATGGTTTAAAAGTGTTTTCATCTTCTAAATTTCACCACGGAGAAACTGTGGCTGAAGTTGATGGAAATTTCTACAAATTATACCACGGAAAAATTTATAAAACAGATGCTGCTGGAACTATTAACTACGACGAGCATCATCATCCAACAAATGCAAAACCATTAGATTTTTCAATTACGAAAAACGTATTTTCAATGTTGTTTACTTCTGCATTGTTATTATTCATGTTTATTGGTTTAGCTAAATCATATAAAAAAGGACCAATTCCAACTGGATTTGGTAGAGTGTTAGAGCCGCTTATCTTATTCATCAGAGACGAAATTGCTATTCCAAATATTGGAGAGAAAAAATATAGAAAATTCATGGGTTATTTATTAACTGTGTTTTTCTTAATTTGGTTATTAAATTTACTTGGGATGACTCCACTAGGAATCAACGTTACAGGTAATATTGCAGTAACTATTTGTTTGGCGTTATTCACTTATTTTATTACACAATTTAGTGCTAATAAAGATTATTGGATGCACATTTTTTGGATGCCAGGTGTTCCGGTTCCAATGAAGATTATTTTAATGCCAATTGAAATTTTAGGAACATTAACAAAACCATTTGCATTATTAATTCGTTTGTTCGCAAACATTACAGCGGGTCACGTTGTAATCATGAGTTTAATTGCAATGATTTTCGTTGGAAAAAATTTAGCAGCTGACTTACCTATATCATTAGGATTAACATTGTTTATTTCAATTATCGAAGTTTTAGTAGCATTCCTACAAGCTTTCATTTTTACAATGTTATCATCATTATTTATTGGTATGGCAGTTCAAGATCATCATCATGATGATCATCATTAAAATTTGAGTATTGTTTAATTTTATAAATCAATTATTATGTACAATTTAATTGGAGCTGGTTTAGTAGTAATCGGTGCAGGTTTAGGTTTAGGAAAAATTGGTGGTTCTGCAATGGACGCTATCGCACGTCAGCCAGAAGCTGCTGGTAAAATTCAAACAGCGATGATTATTATCGCTGCTTTATTAGAAGGTTTAGCATTCGCTGCTTTAATCTTAGGAAAATAATAAAGAAAGAAAAAACAGTATCTGTAACGGTTGGTTACAGGTACTGCTTTTAAAAAGAAAGTACTATTTAAACATATATTTTTCAAAACATGGAGAAATTAATTAACGATTTTTCATTCGGACTATTTTTCTGGCAAGCAATTATTTTATTAATATTAATCGTATTAATGGTTAAATTTGCATGGAAACCTATTATGAATTCAATTGTAGCTCGTGAGGAAGGAATTTCTAACGCTTTATTAGCAGCTGAAAACGCTAAAAAAGACATGCAGAACTTGAAGTCTGATAATGAAAAATTATTAGCTGAAGCAAGAGCTGAAAGAGACTTGATGATTAAAGAAGCAAGAGAAATCAAAGAAAAAATGATTGCTGATGCTAAATCTGAAGCACAAGTTCAAGGAGCAGCAATGATTGAATCTGCGAAAGCAACAATCGAAAGTGAGAAAAATGCAGCTATGGCAGAATTGAAAAATCAAGTTTCTTCTTTGTCATTAGAAATTGCTGAGACATTATTAAAAGGAGAATTATCTAACAAAGAAGCTCAAACTAAATTAGTTGAGAAAATGTTAGGTGACGCTAAATTAAACTAATATCATGGCAGGAACTAGAGCAGCAATTCGATACGCTAAAGCCATTTTGGACATTGCCCAAGTGAATAACAGCACACAAGCTGTAAATTCAGATATGACTTCAATTGTTAACGCAATTAAAGACAGCGCTGAGTTAAAAGATTTCTTGCAAAGTCCAGTTGTTAAAGGTGAAATTAAATTTTCGTCTTTAAACGAAATTTTTGCTTCTGCTCAAAAAGAGACAAAAGGATTATTTCAATTGCTTTTAGTAAACAAAAGATTTGAATTATTAAATGATGTTGCTTTACAGTTCAATGCTTTATACGATGAACTTAACGGAATTGAGATTGCAAAGGTAACTACCGCTTTCCCAATTACGCCTGAGTTAGAAGCTAAAGTATTGGCAAAAATTGCATCGTTTTCAAATAAAAATATTACCATTCAAAATATTGTAGATCCAGCAATTATTGGAGGATTTATTTTAAGAATGGGAGACAAACAATACAATGCATCTGTGTCAAGCAGACTGCAAAATTTAAAAAGAGAGTTTAGTAATTAATATACCATTAAAGATATATCAAAATGGCGGAAATTAAACCTGCTGAAATTTCAGCAATATTAAAACAACAATTATCAGGTTTTGAATCTGGTGCATCGTTAGAAGAAGTTGGAACAGTACTTCAAGTTGGAGACGGTATCGCTCGTGTTTACGGATTATCAAACGCTCAATACGGAGAGTTAGTACAATTCGAAAACGGATTAGAGGCTATCGTATTGAACTTAGAAGAAGACAATGTTGGGGTGGTACTTTTAGGTCCATCTACAGGAATCAAAGAAGGTTCTACAGTAAAAAGAACACAACGTATTGCTTCTCTTAAAGTAGGAGAACAAATGGTAGGTCGTGTTGTGGATACTTTAGGTAACCCAATTGATGGTAAAGGTCCAATCGGTGGTGAGTTATTCGAGATGCCATTAGAAAGAAAAGCTCCTGGAGTTATCTTCCGTCAACCAGTAACTGAACCATTACAAACAGGAGTAAAAGCAGTTGATGCTATGATTCCAGTTGGTAGAGGTCAACGTGAGTTGGTTATTGGTGACCGTCAAACTGGTAAATCAACAGTTTGTATTGATACCATCTTAAATCAAAAAGAATTTTACGATGCAGGAAAACCTGTATTCTGTATATATGTTGCAATTGGGCAAAAAGCTTCAACTGTAGCAGGAATCGCAAAAATGTTAGAAGAAAAAGGTGCAATGGCTTATACAGTTATTGTTGCTGCAAATGCTTCTGACCCAGCTCCAATGCAAGTATATGCTCCTATGGCAGGTGCTGCAATTGGTGAGTATTTTAGAGATTCTGGTCGTCCAGCTTTAATTGTTTATGATGATTTATCTAAACAAGCTGTAGCTTACCGTGAGGTGTCTTTATTATTAAGAAGACCACCAGGACGTGAGGCTTATCCTGGAGACGTTTTCTACTTACACTCTCGTTTATTAGAAAGAGCTTGTAAAGTAATTAACAACGACGAAATCGCTAGAAACATGAATGACTTACCAGATTCTATCAAAGGAATCGTTAAAGGTGGTGGTTCGTTAACAGCGTTACCAATTATCGAAACACAAGCAGGTGACGTATCTGCATATATCCCAACAAACGTAATTTCGATTACAGACGGACAGATCTTCTTAGATGGTGATTTATTCAACTCTGGGGTTCGTCCTGCAATTAACGTAGGTATTTCTGTATCTCGTGTTGGAGGTAATGCACAGATTAAATCAATGAAAAAAGTATCAGGTACTTTAAAATTAGACCAAGCACAATTCCGTGAATTAGAAGCTTTCGCGAAATTTGGTTCTGACTTAGATGCTGTAACTTTAAACGTTATTGAAAAAGGAAAAAGAAACGTTGAAATCTTAAAACAAGGTTTAAACTCTCCTTTTACAGTAGAAGATCAGGTGGCTATCATTTATGCAGGTTCTAAAAACTTGTTAAGAAATGTACCAGTTGTAAAAGTAAAAGAATTTGAAAAAGATTTCTTAGAATACTTAAACGCTAAACACAGAGATACATTAGACGCACTTAAAGCAGGTAAGTTTGATGACGCTATCACTGACGTTTTAGAAAAAGTAGCGAAAGAAATTTCAGCAAAATATAACTAATAACAATTTGAAAATTTGAGAATTTGAAGATGGATTAATTCATTTTCAAATTTTCAAATTATCTAATTTTCAAATTAATATGGCAAACTTAAAGGAAATACGTAATAGGATTACTTCTGTTTCATCTACGATGCAAATTACATCGGCGATGAAAATGGTTTCTGCTGCAAAATTAAAAAAAGCGCAAGATGCTATTACAGCTATGCGTCCGTATGCAGAAAAACTTACTGAGCTATTACAAAACTTAAGTGCAACTCTTGAAGGAGAAGTTGGTGGTGCTTTTACAGCTCAAAGAGAAGTAAATAAAGTACTTATCGTTGCAATTACTTCAAACAGAGGTTTGTGTGGTGCGTTTAATACGAATGTAATTAAACAAGCAAAAGCAGTTGCTGATACATATGCAGGAAAACAAGTAGATATTTTTGCTATTGGTAAAAAAGGAAACGACGTTTTGCGTAAAACAAACAACGTAATCGAAGTTAACAATGTTATTTTTGACAAATTAACTTTCGAAAATGCTTCTGATATTGCACAACAATTAATGGATAAATTTGTGGCAGGGGATTACCATAAAATCGAAATCGTTTACAACGAATTTAAAAATGCTGCAACTCAAATTGTAAGAACACAACAGTTTTTACCTTTAGCTCCAATTGTTGGTGGCGAAATAGTAGCTTCTGATTATATTTTTGAACCATCTAAAGAAGAAATTGTGTTGACTTTGATTCCAAAATCATTAAAAACACAATTATACAAATCGATTAGAGATTCATTTGCAGCAGAACACGGAGCACGTATGACAGCAATGCATAAAGCAACCGATAACGCTACAGAATTAAGAGACCAATTAAAATTAACATACAACAAAGCGCGTCAAGCAGCTATTACAAACGAAATCCTTGAGATCGTTGGTGGAGCAGAAGCTTTGAACAACTAATTTTAATTTAGATATTATAAGAAGTCCCGATTTGTTCGGGACTTTTTTGTTTTATATTTGAATATCATTAATGTAAACTATAAATATATCAATGAATATGCATAAGACAATTACCTCAGAAAACTTGCATACCTTACTTATTGTTGAAGGAATAGAAAATTTTATATACCAAAAAGTAGAAATTCTGCAAATAGCTATATGTGATTACCCAGGTCCAGTGCAAGAACCGTTTGACTATTTAAATATTCTTGAGAATGAAATTGGAAAACCTTTAACATTTGACCGAATAAATGCATTTCAAGATAAATTAGATTTAAAAAGGGATGCGTGGAAAGCAGAATCATTATCAGTTATTTTGCATATTTTTAATGATGATAAAAGTGTAACTTTAAATGATATTTTGGAGGAGTTATCAAGTTTCTATTTCACTAATATTAACAATTTTGGCAATCTATAATATAATTTTTGAGTAACTTTAGATTTAGTTTTCAGAATTTTTATACTAAAATTCGGAATTACATTCTATATAAATATATTAATTATTTCATTTAACAAAACCTTTTTTTCCTCATTTACTTTTATTGGTATATTTGTAAGAATACAAACTATTTTCCAATGAAAAAATATTGCTGTTTCTTCTTACTACTTTTCACCTTTTTTGGTTATTCGCAAAATCTTCGTTTAGAAGATATTATGAAAGGCGACGAATTCATCGGGCATCAACCTGAAAATCACCGTTGGTCAATAGATGGGCAAACCGTTTTATTTGATTGGAATCCGAATAATGAAATCGATAACAGCACGTATTTTTGGAACAAATCGAGTAAATCGCCTCAAAAAGTAACGACTTCAAATCCTATTTACGATTTGGATTTTATGGCAACACAGAAAGAGTATGATATTGTGTATTATACCAATCAAGGCGTTTTGAATGCGTATACCAAATCCACTAAAAAGACTAAAAAAGTCATTCAATTAGCAGACCGAATTGCTTCTGTTCAAAGAAGTAGTGATCCTAATATTATCTTTTTTCAGCAAAACCGCAATGTGTATCAACTCAATACCAAAGATTTTTCGATTGTTCAATTAACGAATTTTAGAACTGGAAAAGAAAATAAATCGTCAAAAGAAGAAGATTCTTTTCTAAAAGATCAACAGGCAGCATTGTTTCAATTTGTTCGCGATGAAGCAAAAGCAGATGATTGGTATGAAGCGCAATCCAAATCCAAAAAAGAGAAGTTTCCAAAAGAAATTTTCTATGATAAATCATCGTTAGAACAAGTAAAAGCATCGCCTGATGGAAAATTTGTAACCTTTAGAATTTCAGATTATCCAACACAAGCTTCGACCAATGTGGAACATTTTATTACGGATGATGGATTTACTCAAAGTAAAAAAGCTCGCGAAAAAGTATCCGATAAAAATTTCAGTAAACACAAATTCGGAATTTTCAATGTAGAAAAAGATACTACGTATTACGTTTCGTTTTCCAATTTATCAGGCATCAAAGACGCACCAAAATATTATCAAGAATATGAGGATTTAAAAGGCGATTCGGAATACGATATTCCTGTAGTAATGCAAAGTCCAGTGTATAGCAAAGACGGAAAAAATGCCGTTTTAGAAATCAGAAGCCAAGACAACAAACACCGTTGGATAGTACAATTGGATTTGGTTTCAGGAAAAATAACCGAGTTAGACCATCAACACGACGATGCTTGGATTGGCGGACCAGGAATTCCAGGCTATAGTTTCAGTAGCGGAACTTTAGGGTTTATTGATAATGCTACTTTTTATTTTCAATCAGAAGCAACTGGTTTTTCACATTTGTACACGTACAATCTGAAAACCAAGAAAAAAGAAGCGCTAACAAAAGGGAATTGGGAAGTTCGAAATGTTCAATTATCCAATGACGCTAAATCGTTTTACATCACAACTACGACAACACATCCAGGAAACAGAAGTTTTTACAAATTGGACATCGCTACCAAAAAAATGACCGGAATTTTAACGAATGATGGTAACTACGAAGTAGAATTATCTCCTGACGAACAAACACTTTTGGTGCGCTATTCGTATAAAAACAAACCATGGGAATTGTACGTTGGTGCTAACAAACCGAATTCCGATTTGAAACAAATTACCTTTTCAACTACGCCAGAATTCAAAAAATACAATTGGAAAACACCAGAAGTCATCACTTTTAAAGCAGAAGATGGAACGACAGTCTACGCACGTTTGTACCAACCAAAAGTGGAGAACAAGAACAAAGCGGCAGTCATTTTTGTACACGGCGCAGGTTATTTGCAAAATGCACACAATTATTGGAGCACGTATCATAGAGAATTCATGTTTCACAATTTGCTTACCGATTTAGGTTACACGGTTTTAGACATCGATTACAGAGCTAGTGATGGTTACGGTCGCGATTTTAGAACGGGAATCTACCGTCACATGGGTGGAAAAGATTTATCAGATCAATTAGATGGAAAAAAATATTTAGTAGAAAAAGCAGGAATTGATGCCAACCGAGTTGGAATTTACGGTGGTTCGTACGGTGGATTCATTACATTGATGGCTTTATTGACAGAACCAGGCGAATTCAAAGCAGGAGCCGCTTTACGTTCGGTTACCGATTGGGCGCATTACAATCATGGTTACACATCAAACATTTTGAATTTCCCAGAAACCGATCCTGAAGCGTATAAAAAAAGTTCTCCGATTTATTTTGCGAATAACTTACAAGATAAATTATTAATGTTACACGGAATGGTGGACGATAACGTGCAATTCCAAGACATTGTTCGATTGACGCAACGATTTATCGAATTAGGTAAAAAAGACTGGGATTTAGCTGTATTTCCAGTGGAAGCCCACGGATTTACCGAAACGTATTCTTGGGTAGACGAATACCGAAGAATTTTAAATTTATTCAACGAAAATCTATTACAAAAATAAAATGCCACAGTTACTCGAATTAGGAACAAAAGCCGAAATGTTGGAGCAATTATCCATCATTAAACAATTATATCCCGATTATACACTTCAAATTTATGGCGATTTGTTAGACAAAATGATTCCGCACAATTACAAACAGCTAATTGTGGTGGAAAACGGAATCACCATGGGTTTAGCTGGATTTTGGATTGGAACAAAGCTTTGGTGTGGTAAATATTTAGAATTAGATAATGTGGTGGTGCACGAAGATTTTCGTTCCAAAGGAATTGGCAGTATCATGACAGAATATCTCAATCAAAAAGCCGTCGATGAAAATTGTAATATGATTGCGTTAGATGCTTATACGACCAATTTTGGAGCTCAAAAATTCTACATGAATCATGGATTTGTTCCAAAAGGCTTTCATTTTGTGAAATATTTGAAGGATTAATTATTCAAGTATTCCCAAATAAAACTATAAAATTCGCTTTGTTGTTTTACTCTTTTCTCGTAGCTCGAAATGTTTCCAGAATGACCAGCCGTTTTATTTACTTTCAAAAAAATTGGATTCTTCTGTGCAGTTCTATTTTGTAATCTAGCCGCAAATTTATACGATTGAAAAGGCGGAACTCTATCGTCGTTTTCAGAAGTAATAATTAAGCAAGTTGGATAATTTACATCTTCTTTAATCGTGTGATAAGGCGAATAAGAAATCAAAGATTGAAACTCTTCTTTATTATTTGGATTTCCATACTCGTCAAAATGATGTATTCCAGAAGTGTATTTGTCAAGAGTAGCCATATCTAATCTTCCCATTTCAGAAACAACGATTTTGAATAAATTAGGGCGTTGTGTCATTGCAGCACACACAACTAATCCACCATGCGAACCACCATTAATGGCTAATTTGTTAGGATTGGTATATTTTTCTCGAATTAAAAATTCGGCAGCATCCACAAAATCATTAATCGAATTGATTTTTTTCAATCCCTTTCCTTCTTTGTGCCAGTTTTTCCCTTTTTCGCCACCACCCCTAACTTTCGCAAAGGCGTAAACACCACCTTTTTCTAAAAAATGCAATAATCCGGTGTCATAATTTGGACTGCTAACACTTCCAAAACCGCCATAAGCTCTTAATAAAGTAGGATTATTTCCATTAAGCTCAATTCCTTTTTTGTGAATAATGACTATCGGAATATCTTTATTATCTCTACTCTTATAAGTAATCGTTTTGGTTTCAAAATAGTTAAATGGGAATAAGGTTGGTTTTGGTTGAATAAAATCGTTAAAATAAATATCGTTAGCTCCAGTAGTAATATTTAACTTATAATTTAGTGAAGAAATGGTGTACGAATAAAACGTAACAAAAAGTTCATTTGTTTTTTCGTCATAAAATCTAATTTGAAAATCCATACTGTGTGGTGCTTCAAATTTTCGAATAAATTTTCCGGTATAATCATAAATAGACATGTAATATTTGCCCATATTGTCATACTTACAAATAATATAATTTTCTAAAAATGTGGCTCCAACAAGTAAATGAGAATAAACTTGAGGAATTAAAACAGTATTTTCTGTTCGATTATTTATATCAAAATAACTGATATTTCCCCAAGAATATTTTTCATCTGAAAAGTAAAACTTATCGTTAATAATATTTAAAAGTTCAAGATTACTTTTGTCATCTTTTATGAAGTTTTTAAACTGAAATTGTTCGTTTTCAATTGTGGAATAATAGTAGTTTTTAGTAGTTTCATCTTCGCTTGTCTCAACAATAAATAATTTATTTTGCTTGGTAAAAAAACTAAAGTTTGACTTTGTATTTGAAGTATCAAAAACCAATTTATCTTTGGCTTGAACATCACCGATTTTATGATAGTATAATTGATAAGTAGAATCTTTTTCAAAGAATTCTTTATTCGAATTTTTCTTATAAAAAATACCCTTGTCGTTATTCCAAGCAACATCCGAAAATTTAATATCGGTTAAAACATCATCAAGATATTTTTTGTTCGTAATATCTTTAAATTTAATTTCTTGTCTATCACTTCCGTTCGGACTAATTTTAAAAGCTAGATATCTTGAATTTTTTGAAGGAAAATAACCAGATAAAACCACATTCGCATCTTTATAAACATCAAACGGATCAACCAAAGGTTTTGCAAGATCGTTTAAATTTTCTCTGTAATATAAAACACTTGGTTTGTTCTTTTCTATTCGATAAAAATTATAAAAATACTTTCCTTTTTTACTTGGCAATCCATTGGTAGACAAATAATCATAATCTTTTATTTTGAATGAAAAATTATAATTTTTAACCAATTCAGATAGTTTTTCTTCGCTAACACTATTTTGTAAATTTACCCAATCAGCCACATCTTTGTCAGAAGTATTTTCTAACCAAGCATAATCATCTTGTAAGGTAATTCCGTGTTTTGAAAGCGTTGAGGAAACTTTTTTAGTTTCAATTTTTTGTTGAGAAAAAACGGCAGTAGTAACAAAAAGTAGTACAAATAAAAATCGTGTCATAATCTTACAAATAGTATTGCGAAAGTATTAAAATATTATCCTAAACAATAGTTTTGGACTGTTTTTTGCAATAATAATTTCAGTAACTTTATCAAAACGAAATTTATCATGATTCAGTATATTTTATATCTATTCTTTGCCACAACATTAATCTCTTGTAACACAACAGAAACAATAGTGCAAGAAAATAATTTATCGGCATCCTATGAAACTTGGGTTGCTGGTGTTCGAGGTGGTGGAAGCGGCATCAACTTTTATGTAGATTTAAAAACAGAATTAACCGAAGAAATTGAGTTAAAAAAAGTAATTTTCAGAGGTTACGAAGTGCCTTTTGAAAAACAAGATGCATTACATTTCATGGCAAGAATAAAAACCGAAGGCAATCAACAAAAATTTGATGGTGATGATTCTCAAATTTATACCAGTCCTAAAAATGCCTTAACCTTAGCCGAAAACGAAGCCATTTTAATCTTCTTAAAAAACGGAAAAGAAATCCGTCAAACTATTAAAGAAGTTAAGGAAAAACCAATGTTGCTTTATCCTTCGACAAAACCAAAGTTTTAATTACATTTGTTATTCTAAAACCAAAGGAAATTGAGTCTTTACAAAAGTCTTTTTAAACAAACGGCGATTTATGGCATAGCAACCGTTTTGCCAAGAATTATCAGTTTTATTCTGAATCCAATTTTTGTTTATTATCTTACCGATAAAGAAAAAATGGGTGAAGTTTCCGTTATTTTTTCCTATTTAGTTTTCTTCAACGTAATCTTATCTTACGGAATGGAAACGGCTTTTTTCCGATTTTATAATTCTGAAAATGATAAGAGTAAAGTAATTTCTACATCTACTATTTCGCTTTTTTGGTCAACAATTGGATTTTTAGCATTGTTCCTTTTGTTCCGAAAAGATTTAGCACTTTGGTCAGAAATCAATGTGGAATATGTTGTTTTCACTATTTGGATTTTAGCTTTAGATGCTTTGGCTATTATTCCGTTTTCAAAAATTAGAGCTGAAGGTCGTCCAATAAAATATGCTGTGATTAAGATTTCAAACGTATTAATCAATTTGTTGTTAAACGTTTTCTTTTTAATTCTTTTACCCGATTTAGCAAATGAGTCATCAAATCCGTTATTACAAACCATCTATCATGATGATTTTCAAATTGGGTACATTTTTGTTGCAAATTTAATTGCAAGTTTGGTTACATTACTTTTCGTTTTACCCGATTATTTCAAAATCAAATGGCAATTTGATGCTGATTTGTGGAAGAAAATGATGCAATACGGTTTGCCTATTTTAGTGGCTGGAATTGCTTTTGCTATTAACGAACATTTCGACAAGATTTTATTAGATTGGATGCAAGTCGACATGGCAGATATTGGAGCCTATTCCGCTTGTTATAAAATAGGAATGTTTATGGTGTTGTTCCGAACCGCTTATTCTTTAGGAATTGAACCGTTTTTCTTCAGTCATGCTAAAAGCGAAAACGCGCCACAAACCTATGCTACAATTACCAAATATTTTGTCATTTTTGGTTCGTTTGTTTGCTTAGGTGTTATCGTGTTTGCAGATATTTTAAAATTAATATTAGTGCCAAAAGCAAACTTTTGGGATGCGATGGATGTTGTGCCATTAATAGTTTTAGCTAATTTCTTTTTAGGAATTTATACCAATTTATCCGTTTGGTACAAGTTAATTGATAAAACCAGAATTGGCGCTTATATTTCAATTGTTGGAGCAATAGTAACTTTAGTTTTAAATCTACTTTTAATTCCAATTATCAGTTACATGGGTTCTGCAATTGCTACTATTTTGGCTTACGGAACCATGATGTTCATTTCGTACTACATGGGACAAAAAAAATATCCAATTCCATACGATAAGAAATCTATTTTTACTTATTTAGGATTAGCAATAGTGCTTTCGGGAATTTCATTTTATGTGCCCATTTTACGTGAAACTTATGTATTCGGAATTGCATCTATCTTGTTTTTTGCTTACTTTGTATACCGAAATGAAAAAGAAACTATTTTAACGATTATCAGAAGAAAATAATATGCAAATTAAAATCATCAATAAATCAAATCACGAGTTACCAAACTACGAAACAATCGCTTCGGCTGGAATGGATTTACGTGCGAATATATCTGAACCAATTACACTAAAATCATTAGAAAGAACCATTGTGAAAACGGGACTTTTCATTGAATTACCAATCGGTTACGAAGCGCAAGTACGTCCAAGAAGTGGTTTAGCAGCTAAAAAAGGAATCACCGTGCTAAATTCACCCGGAACAGTGGATGCCGATTACCGTGGAGAAATCGGTGTGATTTTAGTAAATTTATCCAATGAAGATTTCGTAATCGAAAACGGAGAACGCATCGCCCAATTAATCATCGCCAAACACGAACGCGCAGAATGGATCGAAGTAACCGAATTATCTGAAACTTCAAGAGGTGAAGGTGGTTTTGGAAGCACAGGAGTAAAATAAGTGTTCAGAAAAAACATCAAAAATATAATCTTAGCGAGCTTTGCGAAAAACCTTTGCGAGCTTTGCGAAAAACCTTTGCGAGCTTTGCGTTTAAAATATAAAACATGAAAATAATAGTACCAATGGCAGGTCGTGGTTCACGTCTTCGCCCACATACCTTAACCATTCCAAAACCATTAATTCCAGTAGCAGGAAAACCAATCGTTCATAGATTAGTTGAAGATATTGCCAGAGTTTTAAATCAGAAAATAGACGAAGTTGCGTTTATTATTCATGAAAGTTTTGGTAAAAAAGTAGAAGAAGATTTAATTGCCATTGCTCAAAAATTAGGTGCAAAAGGAACTATTTATTATCAAAACGAAGCCTTAGGAACAGGTCACGCGATAATGTGTGCTAAGGATTCTTTAAGCGGACCAGCAGTTATTGCTTATGCCGATACCTTAATTCGTGCTGATTTCGATTTAGATACCACTGCGGATAGCGTAATTTGGGTAAAACAAGTAGATCAACCGGAAGCTTTTGGTGTAGTAAATTTAAACACTAACGGAGAAATCATCGAATTGGTGGAAAAACCAAAAGAATTTGTATCAGATTTAGCCGTAATCGGAATTTACTATTTCAAAGATGTTGCAGTTCTTAAAAACGAATTGCAATCGGTACTTGATAATAACATTATTCATGGTGGCGAATACCAAATTAACGATGGTATTAAACAAATGATGGCAAAAGGCATGAAATTTGTACCAGGTAAAGTCGACGAATGGATGGATTGCGGAAACAAAGACGTTACCGTTGAAACCAATACAAGAATGTTAGGTTTTTTACATAACGATGGTGAAAATTTAGTTGCCGCTGATGTGAAATTAGAAAACTCAACCATAATTCCACCATGTTATATTGGTGAAGATGTGTATTTGATAAACGCAACCGTTGGACCAAATGTTTCATTAGGAAAAGGATGTCACGTGATTAATTCTACCATAAAAAATAGTTTGGTGCAAACGCATTCTAACATAAAAAACGCCAAATTAGACAACGCAATGATTGGAAATCACGCAACTTTTGATGGCAATTTTACAAGTATAAGTATCGGAGATTATTCGGTTTTAGAATAGATGATAAAGAAAAAACACATAGCTTTTTTAACGTTCCTGCTTTTCAGTTTTGGGAATCACTTGTTTGCGCAAGACAATCCCGATGCGATTGCTTTGGTGGATGACCAATTGGAAAACAATTTTTACGAAGCCTTGAAACAACGCGGCATCGAAAATTACGATAAAGCGATTGTGGCGATTCAAAAATGCATTGAAAAAGAACCAAAAAATGCATCATTTCAATATGAATTAGGTAAGAATTATTTGAGCCTAAAAAATTATGTTGATGCGGAAAATGCCTTCAAAAAAGCCGTTGAGTTAGACAACAAACAACGTTGGTATTGGAACGGTTTGTACGATGTGTATTACCAAACTAAAGATTATCAAAAATCAATCCCAATTGTAGAAAAATTAATTGAGTTTGATGGTAACATGAGAGAAGATTTAGTTTCACTTTACATGAATACGAACCAACACGGAAAAGCGCTAGAGTTGTTGAAATACATGGAATCAAAATCAAAGTTGACCAGTACAATGGAATACTATAAACTGAAGATTCAAGAATCGAATGCCTATACAAAACCACAAAAAGAGCAATTAGAAGAAGCGATTAAAAAGAATCCAAAAGACGAACAGAATTACATCGATTTGATTGTTTTATACTCGAGTTTCAATCAGGAAGACAAAGCCTTTGAAGTCGCAAAACAATTGGAAAAAGAAATCCCAAATTCTGATTGGGCGCATGTAAGTTTAGTGAAATTTCATTTGAATAATAACGATGGCGAAAATGCTTCCAAATCAATGTTTAAAGTTTTGGATAACGATAGAATGGATTTAAAAATCAAACATCGTGTTTTTAACGAGTTTTTGATTTTTGCAGTTAAAAATCCAACATATTTAAAAGATATCGATAAAGCCATTCCGTATTTTAACGATGATAAAGAAATCAATGTAGCTAAAGAAGTAGCTAAGTTTTTCTGGAAAAAGAACGATTTAGAAAATGCTTCGAAGTATTTTGATAAAGGCATCAAAAAGAATTCGGATGATATTGAAGCGATGGAATTGTACTTAGAAGTATTAATTCAGAAGCAAGATTTTCAATTGGTTAGTAAAAAAGCAGAAGAATATTTGGAGTCATTTCCAACACAAGTTGGGTTCTATTTTTATGCTGGTTTAGGATACAATCAACTTAAAGAATATAAAAAAGCAAAGAACATTTTAGAAAACGGCTTGGATTTTGTAGTTGAATTTAATCCTTCAGAATCTGGAATTTACAACAATCGTTTCAATGTTAATTTTTATAAACAATTAATTATCAGTTGCGAAAATTTGAATGATAAGGTTAAAAAAGAAGTGTACACCAACAAATTAAAGCAATTACAAAAATAAATGAAGTCAATACTATCAGCCTTTTTAATCGTTTTTTTAATCGGATGTAAATCAAAGCAATCCGTTGCAACAGCATCCGCAAATGAAAATACCGAAGTTTCAAAAGTAATCAAAGGTCATTATAAAAACGAGCACGATTTTACTACGCTAAATATCAGAGCAAACGCCAAATATGAAGATGAGAAACAATCGCATTCTATGAATGCCGATATTCGTATTAAGAAAGACGAAATCATTTGGATTAATATTAAATTCTTAGGAATTCCAATGGCAAAAGCGATGATAACTCCAACAAAAGTGAGCTATTACGAAAAGATAAATAACACGTATTTTGAAGGCGATTTTAGTATGTTAAGCAATTGGTTAGGAACTGATTTAGATTTTCAAAAAGTGCAGAATTTGTTTCTTGGAAAAGCAATTGACGATTTAACAAAAGACAAATGGGTTTCTGAAGTAGTAGAGAAAATGTTTAAGTTGTCGTTGCCAAATGGTTCTGATATTGCCAAAGAATTTTATTTTGAGGGTGCTAATTATTTATTAAAAAAAGAAACGATAACTCAAGCAAGTAAAAACCGAAATTTAGAAATTCGTTATCCATCGTTCAAAGAAGAAAAAGGAATGTTTTTACCTAATGAAATCAACATAAAAGCCGAACAAAAAAACAAAGTAACAATCGATATTGAGTATAAGAACACAACATTTAATGAAAATTTGAGTTATCCTTTTTCAATACCTAGTGGTTATACCGCTATAGAAATCAATTAATTTTTTATTTAAGTAAAAAAACTACCTTTGTAAAAATCCTTATTGCATGAACCAATTCATTAAAATCCTATTTTTCTTTTTCATTACAAGCCTATGTTTTGCACAACCTTCTGAACAGCAAAAGTTAGAAGAGCGCAAAGCACAAATTTTGAAAGAAATTTCAGAAAATAAATCGCGTTTAGAAGCGGAAAAAAAGAAAGAAAAATCGGTTTTAAAACAAATTAGTGCGCAAAAAGGACTAATTCAATTGCGACAAAAATTACTAAATACAACGGCAAAGCAAACCCGTTTATTAAGTGATGAAATTTATTTAACTCAGTTAGAAATGAACAAGTTAAATAGAGAATTAAAAGTATTGAAAGAAGATTATGAAAAAATGATTGTGAAATCATATAAAAGCCGAAACGAGCAAAGTCGAATTATGTTTGTCCTTTCAGCTGAAAATTTTCTGCAAGCTTATAAGCGAATCCAATACATGAAACAGTATGCCGGATTTAGAAAAATGCAAGGAGAAGAAATCAAAGAAAAACAAAATAAACTAGTAGTCGCTGAAAAACGATTATCGGAAAGTAAAAAAGAAAAAGAAGTTGTTTTAGCTCAAACTGAAAAAGAAAAACAAGAGTTAGAAAAAGAGAAGCAAGAACAAGAGCGTTTAGCTAAGCTAATTCAAAAAGACAAAAAGAAAATATCAGCTGAAATTAGCAAGAAGCAAAAAGAAGCAAAAGATATTGATGCAAAAATTAAAAGATTAATTGCTGCAGAAATTGCAGAAGCAAACAAAAGAAATGCTGCTAAAACAGGTACAACTGCACCAAAAACAGGAACTGCTGCAGCTTCAAAATTTGTGTTATCTGCTGAAGGTAAAGTAGTTTCAGATAATTTTAAAGCGAATAGAGGTAAATTGCCTTGGCCAGTTGTTGATGGTTACATTTCGTTAAAACATGGTGATCAACCGCATCCAGTTCATAAGAATTTGACTATTCATAATAGTGGTGTTGAAATTTCAACAAAACCAGGTTCTTCGGCAAGAGCTGTTTTTGGTGGCGAAGTGTTGCAAGTTCAAGTAATTTCGGCAAACAACAAAGCAGTTTATATTCAGCATGGAGATTTTATTACCGTTTATTTGAATTTATCTTCTGTTAGCGTGAGTAAAGGTCAAAAAGTGACAATCAAACAAAATATCGGAAAAATCCATACCGATTCTTCTGGAAGTGCGGTAATTAAGTTTTTAGTATTACAAAATACCACAACTCTAAATCCAGAATCTTGGTTAAACTTATAAAACGAAAATGAGGTCGAAATGGCCTCATTTTTTTTGGATTCCATTTTATTTGTACTTTTATATCTTATTTGCAAAACATGAATTTAGCCAACATCAAAATACTTCACATCGATAGCAACCATCCGTTACTTTGGGAACAATTGCAACAAGCGGGTTTTCATAACGAAGCCGATTTTACTTCATCCAAACAAGAAGTAGAAGCCAAAATCAAAAACTATCACGGTATTGTCATTAGAAGTCGATTTAAAATTGATAAAACGTTTTTAGATAAAGCTGCTAATTTGCAATTCATCGCTAGAGTTGGTGCTGGTTTAGAAAGTATCGATTGTGATTACGCTACAGCGAAAGGAATTCATTTAATTGCTGCTCCAGAAGGAAATGCTAATGCAGTTGGCGAACACGCTATCGGAATGTTATTATCACTTTTTAATAATTTAAACAAAGCCAATAACGAAGTTAAATCTGGTCAATGGAAACGTGAAGCCAATCGCGGACACGAATTAGAAGGAAAAACTATCGGAATTATCGGTTATGGCAACATGGGGAAATCATTCGCTAAAAAATTACGCGGATTTGATGTAACCGTTTTATGTCACGATATTTTACCGAATATGAGTGATGCCAATGCTACTCAAGTTACCTTATCCGAACTTCAAGAAAGAGCCGATGTTTTGAGTTTGCATACGCCTTGGACTCCTGAAACCGATAAAATGATTAATTCTAATTTTATTAATCAATTCAAAAAATCGTTTTGGTTGGTAAATACAGCAAGAGGAAATTCGGTTGTAACAGACGATTTGGTTGAAGCCTTGAAATCTGGAAAAATTTTAGGTGCAGGTTTAGATGTTTTGGAATACGAAAAACTATCTTTCGAAACCTTGTTTGAAGGTGAAAAACCTGCCGCTTTTGAATATCTTTTACAAGCTGAAAATGTATTGTTAACTCCGCATATTGCAGGTTGGACCTTTGAAAGTCATCAAAAACTTGCCCAAACCATTGTAGATAAGATTTGTAAGATTTATCAATAATGTTTGTAACAATTCTACTCGTTGTCGACTAATACAGAAAATATTTTTATATTAGCATTTTATGGCGAATCCGAAAAGCCTTACGAGTAGGAGACAACTAAAACAAACAATTTTACAATGGAATCACAAAAAGTAGACATGTTCATGATGACGAACGCGAAATTTTTCGAAGGTCATCAATTAAATGCAATCAGAGAACGTTTATTACAAATGGATGATGATAAATGGCCAATGGTACAAACGCTTCAATTCAAAGACCCAACAACTTCTTTATTGATTTCAATTTTTGCTGGAGCTTACGGAATCGACCGTTTCTACATTGGTGATACTGGAATGGGAGTTGGAAAACTACTTACTTGTGGTGGTTTAGGAGTTTGGGCTATCGTGGATTGGTTTTTAATTCAAGGTGCTACCAAAGAGAAAAACATGGAATTATTCAACAGAACTTTTATGTTCTAATAATGAATAAAAACAAGCTATATCTATTTCTTTTATTCGCTTGTTTTGTAGGGTATAGTTGGTTGCTTTTTTCGTTGCAACATGAACACGAAATTCAAAGTCAAGAATTTACCGTTTGTTTGTTCAAAAAAGTAACCACTGTTCCTTGTCCTTCTTGCGGAACTACACGTTCTGTAATGCAACTTTCACACGGAAATTTTCTTTCTGCAATTTTAATCAATCCTTTTGGTATAATTGTTGGGTTAATAATGATTATAGCTCCCATTTGGATTAGCTATGATTTCATTCAAAAAAAGGAAACTTTTTACACCGCTTATTTAAAAATAGAAACGATAATCAGAAAGCGAAAAGTCGCTATTGTACTTATCGTTCTGGTTATAGCCAATTGGATTTGGAACATTAAAAAAAATCTATGATTACAACAGCAAAATTTAATTATCAACCTCACGAATCGGAACTAGAGCGTGCGTCGAATAGCTATTTGATGTCACTAGTAGCCGTAATTGGTGGTTTGCCATTGCCTATTTTAAATTTAATGGCGAGTATTTTCTTTTATTTAGGAAACCGAAAAAGTACTGCGTTTGTAAAATGGCATTGTACGCAAGCTTTGGTTTCTCAATTGGGTTTGTTTTTCTTTAATAGTGCTGGTTTTTGGTGGACTATGTCTATTCTTTTTCAAGATGGAGAAGCAACCAATTACTATTTTGCTTACATTATTACGTTAGTAGTTTTTAACTTAATTGAGTTTTTCTCTACCTTAATTATCGCGACTAAAGTGAGAAAAGGGCAACACACTGAATTCTTCTTTTTTGGAGATGTTACTAATTTAATTTGCAAAACGAATGAAGACAATAAGTAAAGGATTAGTTATCGTAGCACTATTTTTTGGTGTTTGGATGTTGTTATCGCAAATTGATTTTGTGAAACATTTTAAAGTAAAAGAAGCCAAAACAGGAACCGAAAAAACATTAGGTAATATCATTTGGGACGAAATTGAAGATACCGAAACCATCATTTTTGATGATTCGATTGTGAATACTTTGGATTCTTTGTTATTGCCAATTTGCAAAGAAAACGGTATCGAAAGAGATAGTTTAAAAGTACACATCGTTGATAAAGATGAAGTAAATGCTTTTGCTATGCCTGATAATCATTTAGTGGTTTACACTGGTTTAATCAAAGCTTGTAAAAACGAGCAAGCGTTATTAGGTGTTTTAGGTCACGAAATTGCGCATATTGAAGGCAATCACGTGATGAAAAAATTATCAAAAGAAATTGGTCTTTCCGTTTTATTATCGATTACAACGGGTTCAAATGGTGCAGTTTTAAGTGAGATTTTAAAAACACTTTCATCATCAGCTTACGACAGAAGTTTAGAAACCGAAGCCGACATGCAAAGCGTGAAATATTTGCTAAACGCGAATATCGACCCAAGACCATTTGCTGATTTTCTTTACGAATTATCCGTTGATAATGAGTTACACAAATATACCTATTGGGTTTCCACGCATCCCGAATCAGAAGCGAGAGCCAAAACCATTCTGAATTATTTAAAAGGTAAAAAGATAGAATCGAAACCTATTTTAACAAAAGAAGCTTGGGAAGATTTTAAGAATAAGGTTGAGGAAATTGAGTAAAGAAACTTAAGGTTTAAATGGAGATAATTTTATTAATTATTGTATTTGTATTTTTTTTCTCGCTAGTTTTTTTGATGACTAAATATTTATTTATTCCTTTTTTATTTGCACCAAAGTTAAGTTCAGATGATGTTATTGAATTTTTGAAAAATCAAGAGCTTGTATTTGTTGATGAAAGAGGATTGAATAAAGAAGAGAGTAAGTTAAATCCTTTTGAATATAAAAAAGGTATTTCATTCAGAAAAATGTATTCTGTGAGAAAAGAGTTTATTGTTGTTGGATATTCGGTTTCCAAAAAAGAATACACTTTTTATTGGGCAGAATTAACACAATGGTATGTGTTTTATATGAAGTATATTTTTGAAATTTGGAGTTCACAAGCTATTGGCAGTAGTGAGAATCTTATTTTTAAAAAAATTGAAGATTCCGATTTAATAGATAAATTAACAAATGAATTTAAATCCCCAATTAAATTAATTAAGGATAATTGCCCAGCTTGTAATTGTTCAATTGATGAAAAAACTCTTGAATGCCCGAATTGTGGACTAAATTTAATAATAAAAGGCTAATCAATCGATTAGCCTTTTTCTTTTCTTTCCAATTCCGCTTGAAATTCTTCCATTACGGGTTTCATGGTGCTTTCAGGAATATCAGATATTCGAATATACATTAATCCGTCAACCGCATTATTAAATAGTGGATCTACATTAAATGCAACCACTCTTGCGTTTTGTTTGATGTATTTCTTAATTAAAACTGGTAAACGTAAAGTTCCAGGTTCTAGTTCGTCGATAATCTTATCAAATTTATTTAAGTCTGACTCGGTTTCGTTAAAAACAAAATCTTTATCAGCGTCTTTCAGTTTTACTTTGAATTCTTTTTTCGGATGCACATATTGCGCAATATACGGATCGTAGTAATGCGATTTCATGAATTCAATCATCAACGATTTTGAAAACTCAGAAAACTGATTACTAATACTTACGCCACCAATCAAATATTTGTGTTCAGGATAATGTAAAGTCGTGTGAACGATTCCTTTCCATAACAAGAACAATGGCATTGGTTTTTGTTGGTATTCTTTAATAATGAACGCTCTACCCATTTCGATAGATTTACTCATCATATCATACAATTCAGGTTCAAAACGGAACAATTCATGTAAATAAAAACCATCAATTCCGTGCTTTGGATAAATATGCGAACCTAATCCCATACGATAAGCGCCAGCAATACACTGCGCCTCTTCATCCCACAAAAACATGTGATGATAGTATTTGTCGTAAGCATCTAAATCTAATGATTCGTTTGTTCCTTCACCCACTTCTCTAAACGTAATTTCGCGCAAACGACCAATTTCGTGTAAGATATTCGGAATTTTATCAGCGGTTACGAAGTAAACTTCATAATTTTTACTTTGTAATAAGCGGTAATCACCATTTTTTAGAAAAGCCATCTCTTCTAAAATTTGATCATGATTTGCTGGTTTCGCAATTTGCTTTGGAGGTTTTGGAATGCTTAATTTTGGTAAATTAATTTTACTTTCCTCTTCAAAAGCATTCGAAAGCATGTAGGTTTTCTTTCGTAAGAAATCGCCATACGCTTCAATATCCTGATATTCGTTTTGTTCTGCTACCGAAATAGGTTTTCCAATACGAACTTTAATTACTCTATCTTTTTGCGTTAGTAATTCACTTGGTAATTTTGCGGTTCTAAGTGTATCGTTTATTTTAGATAAGAAGTAAAACAATCTACTATTCTTAGCATGAAAATAAATAGGAATAACTGGAACTTGTGCTTTACGAATGACTTTGATAGCACCTTCTTCCCAAGGTTTATCTACAACTAACTTACCATCTTTATAAGTAGAAACTTCGCCAGCAGGAAACATTCCTAATGGTTTTCCGTCACTTAAATGACGTAATGTCTCTTTAATTCCAACAACGCTTGATTTTGCATCTTTATGATTTTCAAACGGATTTACCGGCATGATGTACGGTTTCATCGGTTCAATTCGGTGCAATAAAAAGTTGGCGATAATTTTGAAATTCGGTTCTCTTTCAAGCATTAATTTCAACAATAAAATACCGTCAATTCCGCCAAGTGGATGATTAGAAATGGTAATATAAGCGCCGTCTTTTGGTAAACGTTTTAAATCTTCTTCTGGGATTTCAAATTTGATTTGGAATTCATCTAAAATAGCATTCAAAAATTCCAATTCACTCAAATGTTTGTTTCGGTCATAAATTTTGTTCAGCGAAGAAATTTTCAGCACTTTCATGAGCAACCAGCCCGAGAAAGTCCCGAAAACCCCATATTTGTCAGCATTAATTGCCTTTGCAACTTCTTTAGCAGTAACTAAACCCATTTATAATTTGTTTATTGAGCAAGAAACAAAGATAAGAATTTTGATGAATTTTCAGCACTTTTCATTTGGTAATAAAAAAGACGATTTTGTTATATTTTTTAGTGGCTTGATAGTTAGTGAATTATGAAATCGATGAAATCTAATCTTTATTTTTAAAAACCTTTTTCTTATATTTGGTCAAAAGCTATAGTAGTAAATGAAAATCATATCATACAACGTTAACGGAATTCGAGCAGCCATTACCAAAGGGTTTTTAGAATGGTTGCAACAAGCAAATCCCGATGTTATTTGTCTTCAAGAAATTAAAGCTACAGAAGACCAAATCCCAAAAATTGAAATTGAAGCAGCAGGTTATCCGTACCAATATTATTTTCCAGCAGAAAAGAAAGGATACAGTGGTGTGGCTATTTTGTCAAAAATCGAACCTAAAAATGTAGTTTTCGGAACCGGAATTCAGCACATGGATTTTGAAGGAAGAAATTTACGAGTAGATTTTGAAGACGTTTCTGTAATGAGTTTGTATCTTCCATCTGGCACAAATATTGATAGATTAGATCATAAGTTCATGTTCATGGACGATTTTCAAAACTATATTAATGAGTTAAAAAAAGAAGTTCCAAACTTGGTAATTTGTGGCGATTATAATATTTGTCATGAAGCTATTGATATTCATGACCCTATCCGAAATGCAAAAATTTCAGGCTTTTTACCCGAAGAACGTGCTTGGTTAGATGGTTTCATGAAAAGTGGATTTATTGATACGTTTCGTCATTTGAACAAAGAACCGCACAATTATAGTTGGTGGAGTTATAGAGCTAATGCTCGTAACAATAACAAAGGTTGGAGAATCGATTATTGTTTGGCAGCCGAACCTTTGAAAGATAAAATTCAAAGAGCATTAATTTTACCCGAAGCCAAACATTCCGACCATTGCCCAGTTTTAGTAGAAATTAAATAAGAATCAATTAATCAAAAACGATAATACTAATGATTAGAAAAATTGCCCTTGCTTGCGTAGTTTTAAGTTTAACTACTTCATGTGTTTCTAAAAAAATCTACCAAGATTTAGAAAATAAATATGCCGATTTAAAGAAAGAGCACAATGCTTTATCAGATGAAAATGGGTTACTTAAAACCGATAAAAATCAGTTAGAATTAGATAAAAATAATTTACAAACTGAATTAGACAAAACCAAAGCGGAACGCGATAAATTAGCTGCAGATTATGCTGCCACAAAAAAGAGTTTAGACAATTTGAAAGCGTCTTATGCAGCGCTTGAAAAAGATAGCAATGATGCTTTAGAAGCTAATATTAACAAAAACAGACAATTGTTAGCCGAGTTAGAAGCCAAACAAAAAGCTTTAGCGGCAGAACAAGATCGTTTGAATAAATTGAAAAAAGATTTAGAAGCTTCGTCAACTCGTTTAGCCGAATTAGAAAAAATGATGGCTGACAAAGAAGCGGCTATGAAAAAGCTGAAAGAAACTTTATCTAAATCGTTAAAAGCTTTTGAAGGTAAAGGTTTGACTGTAACTGAAAGAGATGGAAAAGTGTATGTTTCTATGGAAAACAAATTACTTTTCGAATCGGGAAGTTGGACAGTAGGTTCAGAAGGAAAAAAAGCAGTGGATTTAGTTGGGAAAGTTTTAGGAGATAATCCAGACATTTCTGTNNGAAAATAACTGGGATTTATCTACAAAACGTGCAACTGCAATCGTAAATATTTTATCGGCTAACGCTAAAGTGAAAAAAGAAAACTTAACAGCTGCGGGTCGTGGTGAATATGCGCCTTTGATGAGTAATGAAACTGCTGAAGGAAAAGCTAAAAACAGAAGAATCGAAATCATCTTAACACCTAAGTTAGATGAAATTTCTAAAATGTTGAATGAACTGTAAAAGGTTTAAAAGTGTATAGTTTAAAAGTTCAGAGAATTTCTTTGAACTTTTTTCTTTTTAATAAACTTTACTACTTTGTATCTTTGTAAACTTAATATGAGATTGCTTCGTGCCTCGCAATGACAAAAATGAACTATACAACACTACCCAATACCGAACTAAAAGTCAGTAAAATCTGTTTAGGAACGATGACTTTTGGGAATCAAAATACTGAAAGTGAATCGCACAGTCAATTGGATTATGCTCTTGAAAAAGGAATCAATTTTATTGATACAGCTGAAATGTATCCTATTGGTGGCAATGCTCAAATCTTTGGAAGTACAGAGCGTCACATCGGAAGTTGGATTAAAAAAATTGGTGCTTCAGAACGTGAAAAATTAGTTTTAGCTACTAAAATTGCAGGTCCAAATCGTGGAATGGAATACATTCGTCAACCATTGGATTTTTCTAAGAAAAGCATTCATGAAGCGGTAGAATTGAGTTTGAAAAATCTTCAAACGGATTACATCGATTTATATCAAATGCATTGGCCAGAACGCATAATGAACATGTTTCAAAAACGCGGTGTTCAGGAATTGGATCCAAAATGGCAAGATAATATTTTTGATGTACTAACGGTTTACGACGGATTAATTAAAGAAGGGAAAATCAAACATATTGGACTTTCAAATGAAAATCCGTGGGGCGTGATGCGTTTTTTAATGGAAAGCGAAAAACACGGTTTGCCAAGAATTGCAACGATACAAAATCCATTTTCGTTGTTGAATCGTTTGTATGAAGTTGGTTTGTCAGAAATTGGAATGCGTGAAAATGTTGGGTTATTAGCATATTCTCCTTTAGGTTTCGGATTTTTATCTGGAAAATATTTGAATGGTTATCCCGAAAATTCTCGTATGAAGTTGTTTCCAAATTTCGTTCGTTATACTAATGAAAATTGCTTCAAAGCAACCAAACTTTACAAAGAACTAGCAGAAGCTAACGGTTTAACGTTAACTCAAATGGCAATTGCTTTTGTAAACCGCCAAAAATTTGTGACGTCAACAATAATAGGAGCTACCACTATGGAACAATTGCAAGAAAACATAACTGCTTTCGACACGATTCTATCAGATGAAATCGTAGCTGAAATTGAAAAAATTCAGGAGTTAATTCCGAATCCAGCGCCTTAAATTGTTTGTCAATTTAGTTATTCAACAATTAATTTAGATGTATAATTGGTTCCATTAGTGGTTTCAACAGAAACTAAGTAGATTCCTTTTGATAAAGAGGTTGTCGCAATTGTGTTTTCAGGATTTGTGCTTGCTTGTTTGGTAAAAAGTAGTTTTCCAGTTAAGTCAAATATATCAATTTTTGTTGCCAAATTGAATGGAGAACTTTTTATGGTAAATGTTTCTTTAGCTGGATTTGGGAATAACGAAAACCCATTAGTTTCGAAATCTGAACTACTTAAAGACGAGTCGATTATTTTATAAATTGTTCCAGAAGAGATTCCTGCTATATACAATTCCCCATTCATATCTTCTCCAAAAGTAACAAAGTTATTTCCCGAAAACGAAGTTGTAGTTGTTATGACTCCAGCACTGTTGACCATTCTAATTTTATCATCGCAATAATCTGTAAAGAAATATTTGTTTTGAAAATTGGGATAGGTTGAACCCGTGTAAAAATAACCGCCCGTTACTGAACAAGCTCCGCCAGAACGTGCATATTGCGCAAACGGAAATGTCATGGTTCCTGCTGGCGCACAACCAGAGGTATTGTAAGTTGAATTTCCTTCGTAACATCTCCAACCAAAATTAACTCCAGTATTGGGTAGTGGGTTTACAATTTTATTAATTTCTTCAACAGCACCTTGACCTACATCGGCAATCCATAAATCACCGTTTGATCTGTTGAATGAAAATTTCCATGGGTTTCTTAAACCAATTGCCCAAATTTCATCATTTCCAGCCACACCAACATATGGATTTGTTGGAGGAATTGTGTAATAGGGGGCAACATTTGAATTAACATCAATGCGTAACATTTTTCCTAAATTTTCATTGATATTTTGTGCTCTATTTTCGGGGTCACCTGCACTTCCACCATCTCCCATTCCAATATATAAATAGCCGTCAGAACCAAATTTTATGCTTCCGCCATTATGATTGGAGTAAGGTTGTGTAATCGTCATTAAAATTGTGCCAGTTGTATTGGCAATATCTGGGTTTACTGAATCCACAGTATATCTTGCAATAACAGTATTTCCTGAAAGATTAGTGTAGTTCACAAAGAAATAACCATTTGTGCTATAGTTGGGATGAAATGCTAAACCTAATAGTCCGCGTTCTCCATTTGTGGTAATGATAGATGATAAATTTAAAAATGGAGTTGCATTTACTGTTCCGTTAGCATTTAATATTCTAATCAATCCCCCTTTTTGCACTACGAATAATCGAGAATCTCCAGCGTTTGTAATTTCAACTGGGCTATCAAAACCAGTTGCAAATGACTGTAAAGTGATGGTTTGTGACTGTCCAAAAAATGACATAATCATTAAACTCAAAAGAAGGATTGTTTTCATAATTGGTAGTTTTGATTTTCTAAATTTAAGAAATATTTTCCAAACCAATTCATTTTCAGTAATTTACGTTTTAAAAATTAAAAAGCGTAAAGAATTTTACACTCTTTACGCTTTTATTCACTAGGTTTAGTGATTATAAATTATCTATAAATTTATCCTTTGGATATTTGACCTTATAACTGATTCTGAATTTCTTAGTTTCTCCAGCGTTAAGTTTCACATCCCAAGTTAGAATTCCGGTTTCTGCGTTTACTTTAGCTTTTACATTTTCTAATAGTTCGATGGTAATTTCTTTATCGGTGCTAATTGGATATTGATCTTTTAGCAACATTTCAATTGCTTCTTTTTTGTTGTTTTTTACTGTGATATCGTAAGTAAACGTTTGCTCTTTATAATTTGATAAGAATTTAGTTCCCGATTTATCTGCAATTTTCTCACGTTTGATAGCAATTTTCTTATCTCTTCCCATACTCAAATTCAAAGTATCTGAAGTTTGATTTGGATTGATCATGGTTTTGCCTACATACATACCTTCGAAGATTATATTCGCTTCTCCAGGTAATAAATTGAATTTAGAATATTCGCTAATTTCAGCTAACAAAAAGGCTTCTTTTTCTACTTTTGGCACTGCATAGTATTTATAAGTTGCGGGTAATTTTAAATCTTTCAAGGCTACACTATGCGCTTTTCCATTGGATAAAATGTCATACGGAATATCAATATCAAAAGAAACATTTAATTGGTTTTCATTGATTGTAGTGTAGTTAGAGATTGATGATTGTGGTGCGGCATCTTTTTTAACGCCATAACCTGTAACTACTACCTCATTCATTTTAGCATCATCATTTACATAGCCATATGTTCTTGGATAACCATATCTCAAAAACCAAGCTTGTAAAATAGGAGCTGTGTTATTTTGATTTGGATTACCACTTGAAAGTGTTAGTTTTACTTTTTTCCAATCAATTCCTGTGTTTTGTACCACTTTTGCTTTGTACATTAAGTTGATTGGCGAGTTGATGTTGTCAGCACGCAAATCGTAAAATGGCGACCAAGATGCGTTGTTTGTAAGGTAATTAATGTCTAAATTTACTGAACTTGCTACATCAGTCATTACTTGCAATACTAATTTCCCTTGCGAAGATTTTTCTTGTTTTTGAGTATTCAATTCTAATTTAGAATTCAGTTTTGATAGTTTGTCTTTTAACTTGTTTTCTTTCTCGATTAACGTATCTACTAAATTACTCAACTCGTTTCTTTTAGCTCTGTAATAATCTACTAATTTGATTAATTCGGTTACATTTAATCCTGAGTTTTGCCCAGCGACGTTTTGATTTTTATCTAATAAATCAATGGTTTTTGAATAGGAAACTTTTTCGTTGGCAATTTTTCCCATTTCTTTTTCGATAAGCACAATACTGTCACGTACTTTTTTAATCATCGGATTGCTTTCATCGATTTCGTATTCTGAAATAAAATTTCGAGTAAACTGAACCGATAAAACCGTAACATTAGCAGGAGCACCAATTTGAATGGTATTTTCATTTACGTAATCCGCCACGTTTTTAATGACAATTTCGCTGGTTCCAGACGGAAGTGTAACCGATGCCGATTGTAATAATTCTGCAGAATTGCTGTAAACGGTTGCGCTTTTAATTTTAGCGGAAGTAAAAATTGGTTTTTGAGCAAATGTGATTGCTGAAAAACATAATAATGCAAATACAAGTATTTTTTTCATTTTATTTTTTTGTTTCGTTTGTAAATCCTTTAATTTTTCCCAATTCGATGATTGAATTACTAATTGCAACTCCTAAATCGTCTTTTACGGCTGTTTTATCTCTTTCTTTATCGATAAACTCTTGGCGTTTTTTAGCTAATTCAGCTATTTCTTTTTGAAGTTTTTCTCGTTCTTTTGTTTTTTCAGTGATAAATTCTTCAATTTCTTTCGTGCTTTTATTTGCTAATTCTTTAGGAAGTTCCTCTTTTTTGATTTTTGAAATAGCAGTTTTATCATCTTTATATTTGTCTACTAAATCCCATTCAGAATTGGTGTAAACGGCACTTGCTTTACTTACTGTTCTTTCGGTAAAATTTGCAGACGAAATACTTTCTGCGTTTTTATCTTGTACTTCTTGATTGTTTTTTTTCATATAACCTTGACTTCCATAACCAATATAAGTAGCGTTTATTTTGATGTTATATTGATTGATTGAATCGTCATATGGAGTAGCAACATATTGAACAGTTTGATTACTATCGATATTAAAATATTTTCCTTTAGCAACGTCAGCACCATCTTTCCATAAAAGATTTATGCCTTCGTTTTGATTTCCACAATAAATAGTATTGATATAAATGTCGTTTTTTAAAGCATCATTTATTGCTTCTTTGTAATTTATTGGACCTTGATTAAAACCTTCGTTTCCGGCGATGTAAACTAATTTCATAGTTGAATTCCCAATTGCCCATTTTAAATTTTTTGTTGCATCTTGAATTACAGCACCACAATATTCAGCACCGCCGTTTGTTCGTAACGAAAATAGTTTTTCTGATATTAAATCTAAATCTGTAGTTAAAGGAGTTACTTGTCTGATGTAGTTTTTTTCTGAAGATAATCCGTCGTTACCATATTCGTACAAAGAAATTTCTATTGTAGGTGTTTTGCTTTTATATTTCAGTGTTGTTAAGGTATTTACAATATTCCATAATCGAGATTTGGCTTGCTCAATTAAACCATCCATACTATTAGAAGTATCCAAAAGTAGAGCTACTTGGATTTTTGTATTTTCATCTGGTTTTGAATATTGTATTTTTTTGTTTTCATTACTTGAAACATCCAAGCTAACAAACAAGAAGCTTAGCAATAAAATTATTTTTTTCATCTCTATAAAGTTTTAGTGTTTCTTATATAGAGCGAAATAAAATGGAAAAGGTTGGGAAGCGAGTGAAATTAAATTCCTAAAATTATTTTCGCAATAGTAAAATAAGTCAAAATTCCTAAGATATCATTACTTGTAGTAATAAACGGACCTGTTGCTAATGCAGGGTCAACACCATATTTGTTTAAGATAATTGGGATAAAAGTTCCAATTAACGACGCCATAATAATTACCGAAAGTAAAGCAATAGCAACAGTATAACCTACATGGATTTCGTAGCCTAATAAGAAATAACTACCCGCCAATAAGATTACTGAAAGAATGACTCCGTTCAGCAAACTCAACGAAAGTTCTTTTAATAATCGCTCTACAACAGGACCAATAATAGTGTTATTTGCCAAACCTTGCACAATAATCGCAGAAGATTGAACTCCAACGTTTCCAGCCATCGCAGCAATTAGTGGTGTAAAGAAAAATAATTCGGGATGCAAATCCATTACGGGTTCAAAAATCCCTAAAACGTGTACCGAAATAAAGCCACCAAATAAAGCTAAAACCAACCAAGGCAAACGTGCTTTTGTAAGTTCTAAAATGCTATCATCAGCTTCAACGTCTTGCGAAATACCAGCAGCTAACTGGTAATCTTTGTCGGCCTCTTCTTTGATGACATCGATAATATCATCAATGGTAATTCGACCAACTAAACGACCTAATTCATCAACAACCGGAATGGCTTCCAAGTCATATTTTTGCATGATTCGCGCTACTTCTACATCTTTAGTGTCCACTTTTACATAGTCCACTTTTTTGATGTAAACTTGGCTAATAGGTGTTTTTGTTGAAGTAGTTAATAAATCTTTTAACGATAAACGACCTTTTAATCGCTCTTCATCATCAACCACATATATTGAATGTACTTTTGAAACATTTTCAGCTTGTGCTCGCATTTCTTTCACGCAAGTTAAAACGTTCCAGTTTTCGTTGACTTTTACCAACTCTTTTCCCATCAAACCACCAGCAGAATCTTCATCGTAGCGTAATAAGTCTACAATGTCTTTGGCGTGTTCAACGTCTTCTAATTCCGAAATTACTTGCTCTTTTTTGTGTTGAGGTAATTCGGCAATAATATCAGCAGCGTCGTCTGTGCTTAATTCGTCAAGCTCTTCTGCGATTTCTTTTGGTGAAAGATTGCGTAAGATTTTTTCACGAACTTCTTCGTCTAATTCTAACAGAATCTCGGCTGTTTTTTCAGAATCTAAGGTGTTAAAAATATAGCCAGCGCCATAATCATCGAGTTCTTCCATGATTTCGGCAATATCAGCAAAGTGAATATCTTCAAGAAGCAAAAGTAATTCTTGCGACTTGTTTTCACTTATAAGTTGTTCTATTTCAGATAGAAACTCTCTGCTGATTTTAAACTCCATCGGCTGTTATTTTTTGGGTAATTGCTATAAATTGTTCCACCGTTAATTGTTCTGGACGGAGGTCAAAGATAGTGTCTAATTTTAAATTATCAGAAAAATTGAACGTTTTTAAGCTATTTCGTAACGTTTTTCTTCTTTGTTGAAAAGCGGTTTTTACTACTCTAAAGAACATTTTTTCATCACACGGCAAAGAATAATCTGCTTTTCTTCTTAATCGCAACACACCAGAATCTACTTTTGGTGGCGGATTGAAAACATTGGGTGGAACCGTAAACAAGTATTCTGCCTCATAAAAAGCTTGGGTTAAAACCGATAAAATTCCGTAGACTTTACTTCCTTTTTTCTCGCAAATACGTTGTGCTACTTCTTTCTGAAACATGCCTGCAAATTCCGGAATTTGGTCGCGCATTTCTAAGGTTTTGAATACAATTTGAGTTGAAATATTGTACGGGAAATTCCCAATGATTGCAAAAGGTTCGTCATTGAAAACTTCGTTTAAATTGTATTTTAAAAAATCTTTCGAAATGATATGATTTTCTAATTTTGGATAGTGAACACCCAAATATTCAACCGATTCTTTGTCGATTTCAATTACAAAAGTTTCAGTGGGTTTGTCCAATAAATATTTGGTTAAAACACCCATTCCTGGACCAATTTCCAAAATTTTAGAATAGCCTTCCAGCGAAAGTGTATCGGCAATATCTTTTGCAATACTTTCGTCTTTTAGGAAATGTTGTCCTAAGTGTTTTTTTGCGCTTACTTTTTCCATTATTCTTTGTTTAGCTTATCAGCTACTTGTTTTATATCGTGTTGAGACCAAATTAGAAGATTTCTTTTTCCAATTTTGTATAATTTCTCTGAATCAACATTGTTTATTAAAGCCCATTTTATCCATTTTTTCACTGCAAAATCCCAATAAATCCACCCAATAACAGTTCCTCCAATTAAGGAAAAACTGAAGCTTTGATTGAAAAATTCATGAATAATATAAAATGCAATACAAATTAAAATTGTAATTGGAAGGTTTACCCAAAGATGTCCCTTTATTATAATTTCAAGTGTTGATAATTCTTTTTTCATTCAATAAATTAGTTGGTTTCTCCGTAGAATTCGCCCATTACTTCTAATTCGGTTCTAAAAGCTAACATTTTATCTGCAAAAAGATGTAGTCCTTCTTGGCGTAATCTTGGCGCATGATTTTTGTAATAGTCTTCTAACTTTGCTCTAGAATCCGTGAAATATTGTACGGCATAAGTTACACCTCCCATTTCTTCTTCCACCACAACTCGAACCATTTTAGCATTTGTAAATAAACCTGTTGCTAAAACATCATTAATATGTTTGTTTTGCATCCATTTTAACCAATCGTGGTGAATGCTTTCGTCTACGTTTACTGTTACGTTATATATAATCATTATTCTTGTTTAATCGTTTGTTCTTTTCTCTTTCTTCTTTTTTCTAAATCGTTGTATCACCTCTTAAGGTTCGATATTGTTTTCTGCTTTCGGTATAATATAAACTATCGGGATGTTCTAAAACTACTTTTTCGTACAAAGGTTTTGCTTTTTCGTTATCCAAAAGATATTGGCGGTAAATTTCTGCTGAAAAAAACAAGGCTTCGTCTTTATAAATTCCGTCTTTGTAATTATCTAAAATGTTTTGGTAATAACTTAATGCTTTCAGATACTCTTTCTTCTCTTCGTAAATTTTACCAACTCTAAATAAGGTGCTTTCTTCGATACTTTCTCCTTTGTGTTTTTGTAAAATAGTTAAGAATGATTGCAAAGCTTCTTCGTTTTTGTTTTGATACATTTGTAAATCAGCTTTAGAATACGTTTGAAGTGCCACTCGTAAACTGTCTTCGGCAGAATTATCTTGGATAAGCAAAAACATTTCGATAGCATCATTTGCAATTAACAAACTTGGCGATTGTTTCAAGACTTTTACTTGTTGTAAAGTCCAGTCGAAGTCTTTTTTGTAGAAGTTGGCTTTGGCTAATTTCATACTGGCTTCGTGAGCTAAAACATCGTTTTTCAAATTGTCTTCTACTTGTGCATAATATAAAATGGCTTGATTGAATTTTTCATCATACACCATAATATCAGCTAATTCCATTTTAACTTTTGATTGATCTCGCAAGTTTAATGGTAATTTTAATGTGTTTTGTAAAAGTTCAATTCCTGATTTTGATTGGTTCAGGTAAAACGTTTTGAAATGAGCTGAAAGAATTTGCAAGTCTAATGAATATGGACTAATACCGTATTTTTTCAATAGTTCCTGAAGTTTTAAATCGATAGCAGGATACTCTTTTGAAGTCGCTGATTCCATTTCCATCGAAAGTAAAAAATGATGCGCTTTCATTTGTAAATCCAAATCCTGAGTGTTTTCTAAAACAAATTCTAAAATAAGTTTTGCGTCGTCAAATTGTTTTTCTTCCATTGCCATACTTCCCAAAGTGACAATGTTGTAAAAGCTTTCAGGATTTCTTTTGTAAACCGCTTTCTCTTGGACAAACGCTTTTCCGTATTCTTTTTGTTGAACGAAAAACCAACTCAAGAATTGGTTCCAATAAATATCTTGCGATTTTTGAGTTCGAAGTAATAAGTTTTTACGAATAGTAGCCGCGAAAGAACCATCAGAATCATCCATTAAAAAACGAGTCAATTGGTTTTGAACCATTGGAGTTCCATCTGGAGTATTGAATCCGTAATCCAACAACTTGTTCAGCATCACTTCTAAATTACCTAATTGTCCTTGAATCATGGCGGTTTGGTAATCGAAATTTAGATTAGGATTTTTCTTTTGTGCAGTTTCATATGCTTTTAATGCCCAAGTCAATAATACTTTTTTCTCAAATGAATTAGCAACTTGATAGGCGTAATTCGGCTCTTTTTCAACTTCTTGAATGGCTAATTCGTAATTCTTATCCGCTTTTTCGGTGTTTTTTTGAAGTTGATAATTGTAACCCAATTCAATATACAACAAAGGTTGATTGTATTTGTCTTTTCGTTTGGTAATGGCGCTTTCTGCTTTTTCGTATTGTTGCAATTGTTGGTAGCAATCAATTACTCTTTGGAAAAAGAAATAATTTGAAGGTTGTTTGCTCGAAATTTCCTCAAATAAGCTCAGTGCTTTTTGAAATTCGCCTTTTTCAAAATAGTCCATAGCCAATTGCTCGTTCTGTGCCGAAACCCAAAACGATGACAAAAAGAGTATGAAAAAAGCAATTTTTTGCAACATAAATAAAACAAATAATGTACTAAAGTAACACTTTTTAGCGTCAAATTAGTACATTATTTTATAAAGATTAACGTTTAGTTAATAATGTCAAATCCAGTGTATTTTCTTAAAACTTCAGGAACTACGATACCTTCAGGTGTTTGGTAGTTCTCTAAAATTCCAGCTAACACTCTTGGCAACGCCAATGAACTTCCGTTTAAGGTGTGTGCTAATTGGTTTTTACCTTCTTTGTCTTTGAAACGTAATTTCAAACGATTTGCTTGGAATGTTTCAAAATTAGAAACCGAACTAATTTCTAACCAACGTTCTTGCGCTGTTGAATACACTTCAAAATCATACGTTAGAGCAGAAGCAAAACTCATGTCGCCACCACATAAACGTAAAATTCTGTATGGTAATTTTAATTCTTGTAAAATTCCTTTTACGTGTTCTACCATTCCGTCTAATGCTTGGTATGAATTATCTGGATGTTCAATGCGAACGATTTCTACTTTGTCAAATTGGTGTAAACGATTTAATCCACGAACGTGTGCGCCATACGAACCTGCTTCACGACGGAAACATGGTGTGTATCCTGTACAAAGAACTGGTAAATCATTTTCGTTTAATAAAACATCTCTAAAGATATTCGTTACCGGAACTTCCGCTGTTGGAATTAAATATAAATCATCAACACCTACGTGGTACATTTGCCCTTCTTTATCAGGTAATTGACCAGTTCCAAAACCAGAAGCTTCGTTTACTAAATGCGGAACTTGGTATTCTAA
Source organism: Flavobacterium sp. (assembly GCA_003497625.1). Classification (GTDB taxonomy): domain Bacteria; phylum Bacteroidota; class Bacteroidia; order Flavobacteriales; family Flavobacteriaceae; genus Flavobacterium. The sequence continues at coordinate 347,608 of DNNO01000021.1, forward strand.
GTAACCAGCATCGGTATTTTTATCTAAGAAATAAGTGATTAACGCACGTTGCAATTTGGCACCTTTTCCTTTGTAAACTGGAAAACCTGCTCCTGTGATTTTTACACCTAATTCGAAATCAATTAAATCGTATTTTTTTGCTAATTCCCAGTGAGGCAAAGCGCCTTCGTGTAATTTAGGAATGTCACCTTCTTGAAAAACGTTTAGGTTTTCTTCAGGTGTTTTTCCTTCAGGAACGATGTCGGCTGGTAAATTAGGTAATTTGTATAATTCTTCTTGTAATTTTGAGGCAAAAGCATTTAAAACTTCAGTCAATTCTTTGTCTTTTTCACGAAGTTGAACCGATTTTTCTTTTAATATTTCAGCTTTCGCTTTTTCTCCACTTTTCATTAAATCTCCAATATCTTTGGATAGCTTATTCGACTCGGATTTGATAGTATCTAATTCTGCCTGAGTTGCTCTTCTTTTTTCGTCTAATGCAATAACTTCTTCAACTGCATTTTTAGCATCTAAGTTTTTCTTAGCTAATCGTTTTACTACTTGGTCTTTGTTTTCTCTAATGTACGCTATCTGTAACATAATATATAGGATTTTAAGGATGCAAATTTAAGAAATTGGATTTAGATAATGAGTAAAAATAGCAACAGCTTGTGTGTTTTTATGAATTGAGTAAATTCTCACACAAACCTTTCTAAAAATAAAGATATTATTGTATATTCGCTTAATTTTTATGTAAATTGATAATTTTAAGCTTAATTTCGTTGGGTTTTAATAAAATTAAATTACTTAAAAGTTGCCCCAAAAATTTTTAACCTACACAAAATGAAAAAAATTACCTTAAGTTTCTTACTCTTATTTGGTATTATCGGTTTTGCCCAAACGGATAATAACGAATTTGATAGAATGGTGGAAGCAGAAATGAAATCGGCTTCGTCATTGCAAAATCTCAGAGTAAATCCCAACACTCAAAATTATGATGTAACGTATCATGAGCTAAGATTTACTGTTAATCCAAACAACAGTACACCTTACATCAACGGAGTGGTAAAGACTACTTTTACTGCTTTGTCAGACATGAATGTTGTTACTTTTGACATGGCAACAGCTTTAGCAGTAAGTTCGGTAACAATGAACAGCACAAGTCTTACTTTCAATCAAAGTAATTACGAGTTAAACATTAATTTACCAGCGACATTAACTACAGGAAATAGTGCAACAGTAGAAATTACTTATGCAGGTTCACCTCCGCAAGCAGAAGGCGGTTTCACAAGAAGTACTCATAGTGGAACTCCAGTAATTTATACACTTTCGGAGCCTTTTGGTGCAAGAGATTGGTGGCCGTGTAAACAAGATTTGAACGATAAGATAGCTAGTTTTGATATTTATATCACTTGTCCAGATACCTACATTGGGGTTTCAAACGGTTTATTGCAGAGTTCTGTAACTTCAGGAGGAAATACAACACGTCATTTTAGACATAATTATCCAATTCCTGCATATTTAATTTCGTTAAATGTTACAAATTATACTACGTATAACATTCAGGCAGGTTTAGGAACTACGGAAAGCCCGTTTTTTCCAATAAATAATTACTTGTATCCAGAGAGTAACACAGCTACAAACAGAACTGCTATTGATGTTACTGTTCCAATTATGAATGTTTTTGAAGAAAAATTCGGACCTTATCCTTACAGAAATGAGCAATACGGTCATGTGCAATTTGGATGGGGAGGCGGAATGGAACATGCAACAATGTCTTCAATGGGGAGTTGGGGCAGAAGTTTAATTGCGCATGAGTTGGGTCACCAATGGTTTGGAAATAAAGTTACTTGTGGCTCTTGGAAAGATATTTGGTTAAACGAAGGTTTAACAGAATACACAGCAGGAATTATGGTAGAAGAATTGGATGGTGATGCTTCTTTTGTGTCTTGGAAAAACGGAAAAATTTCAAATATTACATCACAAGCAGGAGGAGCACTATATCTAACAGATGCTGAGGCTCTGAATGTGAATAGAATTTTTAGTAGCAGACTGTCTTATAACAAAGGTTCAATGGTAACTCATATGCTGCGATGGGTTATGGGTGATGCTAATTTTTTCTTGGCACTTCGTAATTATTTAAATGATACAAACTTAGCGTATGCCTATGCGCAAACAAATGATTTAAAAGGACATTTAGAGACTGTTCACGGTAGTAGCTTGGATGAATTTTTTAATGATTGGGTGTATATGCAAGGATATCCATCGTACGCATTAGCGGTTCAAACTTTGGGGGCAGGACAAGCAAGGATAACAGTTAATCAAACACAATCACATGCTAGTGTTTCTTTTTTTGAAATGCCTTTAGAAATTAGATTAACAGGAGCTGGTGGTCTAACACATGATGTGGTAGTGAACAATACGGTTAATAATCAACAATTCGTGGTGCCAGTTCCGTTTTTGGTAACAGGTGTTATTTTTGACCCTAACAAACACATTATTTCAAGCAGTAATTCAACAACATTATCAAACAATAGTTTTGAACTAGAAGAAGCAATTTCAGTTTATCCAAATCCTGCAAATGACGAATTGCATATTATGATGCCAACCACTACTCAATTAGAGAAAGTTGAAATTTACAATACGTTAGGACAACTATTAGCAACACATCAAACTGCCGATTTTAGAATTGATAACTTAAGTTCGGGAATGCATGTGATGAAAATCACTACTTCGGAAGGTGCAATTCATAAAAATTTTATAAAAAAATAGGTCAGAAATAAAATATTGATGAAAAGTAAGGTGAAAACCTTACTTTTGTCGTTTAAATAAAAGCGTAAAAATGATTCAAGTAGCACAAATATTATTCATATTATCAGTTTTAGTAATTCTTCACGAATTTGGTCACTACATTACAGCCAAGATGTTTAAGGTACGAGTAGAAAAATTCTACTTGTTTATGGATGCTGGTTTTTCTTTAGTAAAAAAGAAAATTGGTGAAACAGAATGGGGAATCGGATGGTTGCCATTAGGAGGTTATGTAAAACTTTCGGGAATGATTGATGAAAGTATGGATACTGAGCAAATGAACGCGGAAGCTCAACCATGGGAATTCCGTTCTAAACCAGCTTGGCAACGTTTGATTATTATGTTAGGCGGGATTATTGTGAATGTAATTTTGGCTTGGTTGATTTTCACGATTATGTATTCTACCGTTGGGCAAAAATTTATTTCAACAGCAAAAATTCAAGAAAACGGGTTGGCTTTTGGCGAAGTAGGTCAGAAAGCAGGTTTTAGAAACGGCGATAAAATTCTTTCAGTAGACGGAAAACACCAACCAAGTTTTAACCGAATGACATTAGATGTTTTATTAGGTGATAAAGTTGAGGTGGAACGTAATGGTGCTAAAGTAGATGTGATTTTAACCGATGAAATGAAAGGTGAAATCATCAGCAAAGAAGGGAAAGAATTTGTTGGACCGCGTTTTTCAAATACCGTAGTAGATTCTGTAGTTCCGAAATCGGCAGCAGATATGGCCGGCTTAAAGAAAGGGGATAAAATCAAAGCTTTAAATGGAACAGCTTTTACCTATTATGATGAGTTTAAAGAACGAATTTCAAAACATAAAAATGATAGCATTTCTTTATCTGTTTTAAGAGGAACTCAAATGGTTGAATTGAAAGCCAAAGTAGATAAAGAAGGGAAATTAGGATTTATTAATAAAGCTTTAGATAAGTTAGATTACGAAGTAAATAATCAATTATCATTTGGACAAGCAGTTCCTGCGGCAGTAAAAGAATCATGGTCGCTGTTAGTTTATAATGTAAAACAGTTTAAATTAATTTTACGTCCAAAAACAGAAGCTTACAAACATGTTCAAAGTCCTATTGGAATTGCACGTCGTTTGCCAGATACTTGGAATTGGGAATTTATCTGGAATTTTACTGCCTTATTCTCAATTGGATTGGCTTTCATGAACTTATTGCCAATTCCTGGATTAGATGGTGGACATGCATTATTTACAATAGTTGAAATGATTACCGGAAGAAAATTATCAGACAAAGCAGCTGGGTATGTTCAAACCTTTGGAATGATTATCTTATTGACGCTAATGGCTTTAACTTTCGGAAAAGATATATACCAATTAGTAGTAGATAAACTTTTGTAATTTTTTCAATAAAATAATTTGCGATAACAAAAAATCAGTTTATATTTGCACTCGCTTAAAAGATATACAACTTCCTCCTTAGCTCAGTTGGTTAGAGCATCTGACTGTTAATCAGAGGGTCCTTGGTTCGAGCCCAAGAGGGGGAGCAAACTTTTAAGCACAATATAAACCTTTGAGGTGATTCCTCCTTAGCTCAGTTGGTTAGAGCATCTGACTGTTAATCAGAGGGTCCTTGGTTCGAGCCCAAGAGGGGGAGCTTAAAAAAAAGCACTTACAATAAGTAAGTGCTTTTTTTATTTCAATTGTAACAAATTCACAATATTTCTATCTAATTAATAAAAAATAGAAACATTATGAATACTCCATTTAACAAATTTCTTTACTTGGGATTTTTATTTTTAGGTTTATTCCAAGCATTTTTCACAAAAGATTATATGCAGTCAGCTGCTTCTCTTGGTATCGCTTTAGCTTTTGATCCTTTTAACACAGAACAAAAATGGAACGATAGACCAAAATGGCAAAAAGCCGTTTTAATTATTCATCTCGCTTTAGTAGCTGCTATGTTTGGATTTGGAATTGGGTTGAATGATAAATAAGCCTTTTACAAGTTAAATTACAGCTTGAACACTTTTTAATATTATCAAAATGAAATCGAATCTTTTCCATAATATTATTAAAACATTATCGCTTAACCTTTAGAAAATAACGAGTAGTAGCAATTTAATACTTTCTTATTTTTTAATTCACTTCCTTATAACTTTTGAAGTTCAATTTTGTGCAACATTAATCAACACAAAAATGAATAAAAATTACACAGTAAAAAGGAAAGGTAGCTTTTTATCGCTTCTTTTAGTATTGTTTGTTTCTACAACTTACGGACAAACATTAGTACATTATTGGAACTTTAATAATAGTTCATCAATTGCGACAATTACAGCGCCAAGTCAAACGCTTGGTGGCGCAAGTTTGATTGCTATTCCAGGAGGAATTAGTGTAATTGATTTTGCCAATGGAACAGGACAAAATTTTAATGTTTTAAATTTAAACGCAAGAAACAGCGATGCTTCAGGAACACATTTACGATTTAATGATCCTATTGGTGGCGCTTTAGAATTTACACTACCAACTACTGGTTATGAAAATTGTATTGTAAAATTTGCAACTCGTCGATCAGGTTCTGGTGCAGGAACGCAAGTTTGGTCCTATTCGATTGATGGAACAAATTATCTTCCTTTTACAAATGTGATTCCAAATAACGGAGATCCGGCATTAGCGACTTTAGATTTTTCAGGAATTGACGCTACCGATAACAATCCAAATTTTAAATTGAAAGTGGAATTTCAACAAGGTTCAGGTGGAACTGTTGGAAACAATCGATTTGATAACTTCACTTTAGAAGGAACAACTTTTGGAGGTGCTGATGTTATTGCGCCTTTAGCAACTTTATTTCCTTTAAATAATGCTACAAATGTGGCAACGAATGTAGTTNNATCTTTTAACGAAGCTATTCGATTAGCAGATAATAGTACAATCGACAATAATAATGTTGACGCTGTGGTTGAATTACGTTTGAATAATGCAACTGGAGCAATCGTTCCTTTTGATGCTACAATTTCAGGAAATGTAATATCGATAACACCGCTTACCAATTTAACGGTTAACCAAACGTATTATATAGCTTTATTGCCAAATACAGTTGAAGATTTAAACGATAATGGAATAACTTCTACACAATCTGGAATTTTCACAACGGCAAATCCAAGTATTTCTTTCGCATCTAATTTCATTACAGTAAATGAAAATCAAGGAACGCTATCTTTGGTTTTGAACATTGCAAATCCAGCAACTAGTTTGGTAGATTTAGTTGTAAAATCAGCACCATTTAGTACAGCAGATAATTCTGATTTTACATTAGCGTCACAAACCATTTTTATAACGGAATCATCACCAGCAACATTAATTATTAATGTCCCAATTTTAGATGACAGTTTAGAAGAACAACATTCCGAATATTTTGTTTTAAGTTTAGAAAGTGCTTCTGGAATTTCAATTTCTGGAACACCAACCACCACTATTTACATTGTAGATAATGATAGTCAAGCGCCAACTCCAAGTAACCAAATCGAATTGAATTATATCGGAAGTTTTGACCCTTCAGGAGCTAGTACAAGTACTTGCGAAATTGTTGTACACGATGCTGCTTCGCAACGTTTGTTTACCACAAGCGCAGTAGCAGGATACTTAGATATTATCGATTTTTCTAATCCAACTAATCCTTCTGTAATTAGTTCAGTAAATATTAACCCATACGGAGGAGTTACAAGCGTTGCGGTTAAAAACGGAATTGTAGCAGTAGCTTCACCAAATGCAGATGAAACATTGAACGGTTCGGTTGTGTTTTTCGATACAAACGGAGTATTTTTAAATCAAGTTAGCGTAGGAGCACTTCCAGATATGATTACTTTTTCTCCAGACGGTACAAAAGTAATGACAGCAAACGAAGGACAGCCAAATCTTGATTATTCAATTGATCCTGAAGGTTCGGTAAGTATTATTGATATTTCAGGCGGAATAGCATCTTTATCTCAATCCAATGTAACTACGTTATTGTTTACGGCTTACAATGCTCAAGAAGCTACTTTAATTGCTTCCGGAGTTAGAAAATTAAAATCTACAAGTACTTTATCTCAAGATTTCGAGCCAGAATACATTACCATAAGTGCGGATTCTCAAAAAGCATGGATAACTTTACAAGAAAACAATGCAATTGCCGAAATTAATCTAACAAACAATACAATTTCAGACATTTGGGCATTAGGAACAAAAGATATTAGTTTACCAGGCAACGGATTTGATGTTTCAGACAACAATGGACAGGTTTTAATTGCAAACTGGCCAATTCAAGCGTATTTTATTCCAGATGGAGTTGCAAGTTATACAGTTGCAGGAACAACATATTTAGTAACTGCAAATGAAGGTGATGAAAAAGAATATGGTGCTTTTACCGAAAGAGTTGCAGTTAGTTCAGGTTCTTTTGGTTTAGATGCTACAATATTTCCAAATGCCTCAGTTTTAAAACAGAATAACAATTTAGGAAGATTTAGAGCAACAAATCTTAACGGAAATACCGATGCAGATGCTCAATTTGAAACCATTCATTGTGTAGGAACACGTTCGTTTTCTATTTTCAATACTTCAACCAAACAGATAGTTTTTGATAGTGGCGATGATTTTGAACGTTACACAGCAGCAAATTTACCAACACTTTTTAATGCAGACCACGAAGACAACACACCAAAAGGGAGAAGTCGCGCAAAAGGGCCAGAACCAGAAGGCGTAACGATTGCTCAAATTGCAACCGAAACTTTTGCTTTCGTTTCTTTAGAAAGAGTGGGTGGTGTTATGGTTTATAATATTACCAATCCGAATAATCCAGTTTTTGTAGATTATAAAAATTCAAGAAGTACTTCAGCTTATTCCGGCGATCATGGTCCTGAAGGAATTACTTATATCGCTCCGGCAAATAGTGCAACAGGTTTAGGTTATATTTTGGTAGCCAATGAAATCAGTGGAACCATTACCATTTATGAAGTGGATGAAAATACGCTTTCAAATCCTGATTTTAATGCGGAACCAAAAACTTTCGTGATTTTCCCAAATCCAGCATCAAATTCAGAATTAGTATATTTCAACAGAGTAGCAGATATTGAATTATATGATGTAACTGGAAAATTAATCCTTTCAGAAAAAGAAGCACTAAGCATAAATACATCAAAATTACAAACAGGAGTTTATTTAGTTAAAACATCAGAAGGAATTACAAAAAAGTTGGTTGTTAAGTAGTTTTGTTTTTTCATCGAAAAAGCCAGTTGAAAAACTGGCTTTTTTTATTTTAATCTCGTCTCAACCAACCCGTAACGCTCAATCGAGGTTTATTAGTTTCTAAAACTTCATGAACCAATTCATTGCTCTTAAAAAAAACCGTTTTTCGATTCGTTGGAGCCACTTTTTGAGCCACATCACCATCGTAAATGCACAATTCGCCACCATCTTCAGGTTGCCAATTTTCGTTCAAATAAGTAATCATCGAAAATTGTCGGCTCGAATTATCTTGAAATTGGTCTAAATGTTTTCTATAAAAACTACCTTTATCAAACAACGCAAAATGAAATTCATAACCCGTAATTCCAGTATAACAACTGCGGTTCAAATACGACACAAAAGCATCTACTTGATCTAAAAATGCATTTTCATGTTCGTTATTATTTGCTCGGTCTAACCAATAAATCGCATCGCTTCGTATTGCCGAATTCTGAGTTAATTTTGCGGCATTTCCTATTCCGGCGGCTTTTAGTAAATTTTGTTCTTTCAGTTCAAACAATCTCTTTACCAAGTGTTGCGCCAATTCCTCCGATACAAAATGTTCCACAATGCCCACTTTCGAATCCAAATAACTCGAAATTAAGGTTTCAAAACAATCTTCCATTTTATTTAAGTTGTAAATACCTCACAAAGATACCATTTCCATTTTTAATTTGGGCGTTCCCACAAGGGTCGGGCTTTCCGTTACAATCTTTATTTATAAAATTTGGCAATTTTACAAATAAAGGATTTCCACTACAATCCCTAACGCGAACCTCGTTTTCAATTAAAATTAGTATTTTTACAAAAACCTTTCAGCATGCAAAATCTTTTAAAACTTTCAGAAAACACGCAGCTTTCTTGGCGTAATTTAAGTATTCAAAATCGAATTTCTTTTTTGCCTCAATTAGCTCAACTACTTTTAGAAAACAAAGAAGAATACGCAACTTGCATCACCACCGAAATGCACAAACCCATTTCGCAAGCCATCGCTGAGGTTGAAAAATGCGCGCTTTTATGCAATTACTATCATGAAAATGCTGAAACCTTTTTAGCCACAAAAAACATAAAAACCAATGCTTCTGAAAGTTTTGTTATCTACGAACCTTTAGGTGTAATTTTAGGTGTAATGCCTTGGAATTTTCCGTTTTGGCAAGTATTCCGATTTGCGGTTCCAACTATTATTGCTGGAAATACAGTTGTGGTAAAACATGCTAGTAATGTTCCAAAATCAGCCAAATTAATTCAAGAAATATTTGAACAAGCAGGTTTTCCAAAAGGGTGTTGTCAAGATTTACCCATTTCAAGTATTGAAGTAGCAAATATCATCTCAAATCCAATTATAAAAGCTGTTTCCTTAACAGGAAGTGAACAAGCAGGAGTTGCAGTCGCTACCGAAGCTGGAAAACACTTAAAAAAGTGCGTTTTAGAATTGGGCGGAAGTAACGCCTTTATCATTTTAGAAGATGCTAATCTAGAAAAAACAGTAGCAATAGCTGTGAATGCCCGAATGCAAAATGCTGGTCAAAGTTGCATCGCTGCGAAACGATTTTTAGTTCACGAAAATATTGCAGAAGAGTTTGTAGCAAAATTCAAAGTTGCCATTCAAAACTTAAAAACTGGAAATCCGTTAGATAAAGAAACACAAATTGGTTCGTTAGCTCGAGTTGACTTAGCCGAAGAACTAGAAGTTCAAGTTCAAAAATCCATTCAAATAGGAGCAAAGTTAATCGTAGGAGGAAACAGAAATGATGCTTTTTATGAGCCCACAATTTTAACTAATGTAACAACAGAAATGCCTGTTTTCAAAGAAGAAACTTTCGGACCAGTTGCTGCCATCATAACTTTCAAAACAATTGATGAAGCAATCGAATTAAGTAATCAATCGGAATTTGGTTTAGGTGTTTCCATCTTTACTCAAGATATTGATTTCATCAAAACTAAGATTTCAACTTTTAACGAAGGTGCCGTTTTTATCAACGAAATGGTAAAATCCGACCCAAGATTACCATTCGGCGGCATCAAAAAATCGGGCTACGGAAGAGAATTAGCCGAAGATGGAATTAAGGAATTTGTGAATGTAAAAACAGTTGTAATTAATACTTTTTAATATGAAAAAACTATCAATCCTATTCCTAGCTACTCTAGGATTTTCCTGCAAACCTTGCGAAGAGAAACTACAATCAGAAAAACAAAACATCACTACCATTTTAGACAATTGGCATAAAGCGGCTGCGGTAGCAGACTATGAAGCGTATTTTGGAGTAATGTCAGATGAATCTATTTATATTGGTACAGATGCAACAGAAAATTGGAATAAAAAGCAATTTCAAGCTTTTGCAAAGCCTTATTTCGATAAAGGAAAAGCATGGAACTTTAAAGCAATTGAACGTAATATCTATTTTAGTGAAAATGGAAAAATCGTTTGGTTTGATGAATTATTAAGTACACAAATGAAAATTTGTCGCGGTTCTGGTGTTTTGGTTCAAGAAAACGGACAATGGAAAATAAAACATTACGTGCTTTCGATGACGGTGCCAAATGACAATGTAGATGAAGTAGTTAAAATAAAATCGGTAATAGAAGACAAAATTCTTTCCGAAAAGAAATAAAAATCAACATAAATAATAGTCAATCCCAAGATAATTTGTCTTGGGATTTTTTATGTCTAAATGTTAAAATTTACTTTTTTTTCATTTTCATAAAACCAAAAAGAAATTGTTTACGTAAATCAACTAAACAAAAATCTCAAACGTCATGAAAATTAATAGAAAAATCAAAATTGTTCTGGGAAGTATCTTCGGAATTTTCCTGATTTTATTTGTGGTTTTAGTAGTCCACATTGCAACATCAAAACCTTTAGTAGTAGATAACGCGTCTTTACAAATTAGTCGAATTGATTTCAAAGAACCTATTGATTCTTTAAAAGCAAAAGAAATTCATCGAAATTTAAAATCCATTCCAGGGGTAAAAACTGATAGATTAAATAGAGAAACAGGTGTTTTAGTTTTCTTTCACGATATCAAAGTAGCCGATTCGAAAACTATTTACGACAAGTTAATTGCTATGGGAAATTATAAAGCAGAACGCTTTACATTACCAAAAGAGTTAGAAAACAAAACCGCTTGCCCAGTAATGAATGAAGATAGCTTTAGCTATAAGTTTTCTAGAGGAATTCAACGAATTTTTAATTAATTTCTAAATACTATTACTATGAAAAATTTTTCAAAACTAGCCTTATTGGCTTTATTTATTGCATCGGGAGCGTTTGTTACTTCTTGTAGTGACGATGACAAAGCAGCAGAGCCGACATCTTTATATGCAAAATTAGGAGGAACCACTATGGTTGCTGATCCTAATAATCCAGGACAAATGATAGAGCAAGGGAGATTGAGCTACCGTTCTGTGGTAGATTCTACGATTACTTTAATTGTTTCTGATATTGTAGTTGGAGCTGAAGGTAATTTAGGTGAGCATTTTGCGCCAGTAATTTCAGAGGCATTAAGTGGTAACGCAACTAATGTTGCTATATTAAGTGATAATTTAACCGATTTCTTTTCAGCAAATACTGGTGGAGGGGCAACAAATGTTTATACAGGATTAGATATGGTTACAGCACACGATCCAGCTCAAAACCCTAGAATGGGGAAAAAATCAAATGATGCTGAATACGATAAATTTATAGGATATGTAGGAGCAGCAGCTGGATTAAATGGAGTTACAGACCCCGTTTTAATCGGAGAAGTTGTTGCTGTGTTAGAATCATTGAGAGCTCCTATCGTTCAGGAGTAAGTTTGTTTTTTGTTTTAATGGAAAACGTCCCGATATTTCGGGACGTTTTTTTATTTTTTATAAGTATGTTCGTTTAAGTTTTTGAACATTTCTACGGTCATATTTTCTAAATCAAAATCGTTTTTCCAACCCCAATCTTCTCTTGCCGAAGTATCGTCAATACTTGCTGGCCAGCTATCAGCAATTTTCTGACGAAAATCAGGCTCGTAGCTCAATTCAAAATTTGGATAGTGTTTTTTAATTTCTTCTCCAATTTGTTTCGGAGTAAAACTCATCGCTGCTAAATTATAAGCAGAACGAATTTTAACTTGTTCCGCAGGAGCCTGCATAATTCCAATGGTTGCCTTTATTGCATCATCCATATACATCATAGGTAATTCTGAATTCTCAGATAAGAAACTCGTGAATTTCCCATCGGTAATCGCTTTGTGATAAATATCTACTGCGTAATCTGTAGTTCCTCCACCAGCTTCAGTGCTCCAACTAATTAAGCCAGGATAACGAATGCTTCTTACATCTACACCATATTGTTTGTGGTAATACTCGCACCATCTTTCTCCCGTTTGTTTCGAAATTCCGTAAACAGTTGAAGGTTCCATTACAGTATATTGAGGTGTGTTTTGTCTAGGAGTTGTAGGTCCAAAAACCGCGATACTTGAAGGCCAAAATATCTTTTTAATTTTTCCTGCTTTAGCTAAATTTAAAACATGAAATAATGAATTCATATTCAAATCCCAAGCAAATGCCGGATTTTTCTCAGCTGTAGCCGAAAGCAAAGCCGCCATTAAATAGACATCTGTAATTTGATACTTTTCAAGTAAATGCTCAATTTGGTTGTAATCTAAAGCGTTAACAACTTCGAAAATACCATTATTTACTACATCATTTTCTAATTTTCTAATGTCTGATGCGATAACGTTGTTAACTCCGTAAGTTGCTCTTAATTTAGCTGTAAGTTCGGTGCCAATTTGGCCACAAGCACCAATTATTAAAATTTTCGTATCCATTTGGTTGTGTAAAAGTGGTAACAAATATAACATTTAGAAGTAATTTTTTAGATGATTTTTTGTGATATTTTTACAAATCACCAGCTTAATTTGGATATTTAATAAATTAACATCTTTTCAAAGACTTTTCTTAATGGATTAACAATTTAGATGCAAAAGCAGTGTTAAGATATTATTAGAAAAGTAACTACGTTAAGTAAACATTTGTACCTTTGCTTTTTAATTTATCCGAATGAAAGTTTTCTTATATAGTTTAGCACTTTTAGTATTGACATTGATTTCATGTGAAAGTGAAAATCAGCAATTGGAAGCACAAAAAGTAGCACAAAAAAACGAAGCGGTTTTTAAGAACATTTCTAAAATGTGGCAATTCAATTTTCCTACTCCAAGACCAGAAGTAAATGTTACTTTAAATAAATGGAATGAATGGCGCCAATTTGAAATTGAAATGCTTCAAAAACCACAATCTACTTTGTCTGCTTTTCAAATGAAAACTAAGAATTTGTCTTCAAAAGCAGATACTTTGGCGATTACAATTCCTTTAGAATACAATAAACCGCAAATTTTAAGCAGAATTACGACTTTAAATACCAAATTAAAATCGTTAGAAACTTTTATGAATTTAAGAGTTATCCCAGAACAAAGAATTGCCAAATTAATTCCAGAAATTAACGAAGAAATTAAAGGTTTGTACAAACAATGGGATGAAATCATCATTAAAAAAGCCATCCCTAAAGAAATTGGAGAAGAACTAATGTTGCAAGCTTTGGATACAACACGAAATGCCAATCCAGATGAAATGCGAAAAAAAATGGAAATTTCCGATAAAATAAAATAAGGTTTTTGGAATTTTATAAAAATAAGATATGAAGAAAAAATACTTTTTTAAATTTTTTATTGGAATTAGTTTCCTTGCTGTTCAAATGATGTTTGGTCAAACCACTAGTTGGACTGGTTCAGCTTGGGATAATGGTGAGCCAACCATAACAACTGATGCAATTGTTTTGTCAGGAACTTGCAATGTTACATCTAATACAAGTTTTAAAACTATTACAGTACAGGCTGATGCTATCTTAAACATAGATAATACTGCAACTATAACAGTACAAGATAATATTCAAGTTTTAGGTACAGGACAATTAATTTTGAATAATAATACATCGTTATTACAAAACAATTCTTCCGCTATAAATACAGGAAATATAAAGTATAGAAGAAACGCCACTCCTATGCGTCAATACGAATTCACATATTGGGGCACCCCAGTTTTGGGTCAAGTATTAAACGTTTTTTCTCCATTAACATTAGCAGATAAATTTTATTCTTATAATGCAAATGTAGGAGTTAATAATTGGGTAATCGAAAATCAAAACAATGTAATGATGCCCGGAAAAGGGTATGCAATTAGAGCGCCACAAGGATATACAACAACACCTCAAGTCTTTAACGGAGAATTTATTGGCGTTCCTAATAATGGAAATATTTCAGCAAATGTGGCAGGTTTTAACCCAGCTTTATTAAACTATAATTTGTTGGCTAATCCTTATCCTTCTGCAATTAATGTTATTACTTTGTTAGATAATACTAATTTAGGAACCTTATACTTTTGGACACATAATTCGGCGATTACAAACAACGTTTTTACGTCAAGTGATTATGCTATACGAACTAGAACCACTGGTATTGCAGCAGTAACTGGTGGAACAGCTCCTGGGCTTAATATTGCTGCTGGACAAGCTTTTTTCGCATCAGCAGGAACCACTACAACCATTAATTTTACGAACGCAATGCGCGTAGCAGGCAATAATGCACAGTTTTACAGAAATGCTCAAGATGTGCCACTTAATTATTATGTACACTTGAATTTGACGAATACATTAGGCGCTTTTAAGCAAATTGCTTTTGGTTATCAAGAAGACGCAACTGATGGATATGATTTTGGTTCAGATGCTTTAGCCTCAACTGAAGGTGCTATTCGTTTTTATTCGTTAATTAACTCTTTGTCGTTAGGTTTCGGAATTCAAGCAAGAGCTTATCCTTGGTCAATAAATGATGTTGTTCCTTTAGGATATACGACTACACAAGCCGGAACATTTGATATTGCCATCGATCATTTTGATACTTTTTTCGCTGATAAAGATATCTTCTTAGAAGACACTAGCAATGGCACTTTTCACAATTTAAAAAACAGCGCTTTTACTTTTACTACTGCTATCGGAACTTTTGATACTCGATTTAAAATCCATTATCAAGACACCTCTTTATCAAATGATGATTTCGCTGGAAATTTAAATTCGGTATATGTTTTTAAAGAGAATAACCAACCAAAAATCGTTTCAACGAAATCCAATATTACAAGTGTAATGGTTTACGATACGCTAGGAAGAATTGTGTTTTCAAAAGATAATGTAAACGCTTCAGAAGTTGTCCTTTCAAATTTAATAACGAATAATCAAGCGTTAATTATTAAAACAATATTAGAAAATAACGTTACGGTTGCTAAGAAATTCATTTTTTAACAATCGTTTCCCTAATATAACCACTACTTTTCTATTGAAAACGTAGTGGTTTTTTTATTTTTGTAGTCAATTAAAAAATTCATTTTGAGCAAGTCCGACATTATATCCATTTACGATAAGTCACCAAAGATTGCCGTTTTAGAAAGTACATTCGCAGCACGCCAAAAGTCTCAAATGACTGGTTTGGTCGGGTCTTCGTTGTCTTTTGTGGCACATTCGCTGTTTAAAAAATCCGAACTTCCGTTCTTGATTTTATTCAGCAATAAAGAAGAAGCGGCTTATTATTTAAACGATTTGGAGCAATTAATTAATGCCGAAGACGTACTTTTTTATCCAAGTTCGTACCGAAGACCGTATCAAATTGAAGAAACCGACAACGCTAATGTTCTCTTACGTGCTGAGGTTTTAAACCGAATCAATTCCCGAAAAAAACCAGCAATAATTGTTTCGTATGCTGAAGCCATTTTTGAAAAAGTGGTTACCCGAAAAGAATTAGAGAAAAACACGTTGAAATTATCTGTGGAAGATAAACTTTCTATTGATTTTATCAACGAAACTTTGTTTGAGTACAATTTCAAACGTGTTGATTTTGTTACTGAACCTGGGGAATTTTCCGTTCGTGGTGGAATTATCGATGTGTTTTCATTTTCCAACGATAATCCGTACCGAATTGAATTTTTTGGCAACGAAATCGACAGCATCCGAAGCTTTGATGTCGAAACACAATTATCGATTGAAAAACTGAAAAAGATTTCGATTATCCCAAATGTTGAAAATAAATTACTGCAAGAAAACCGCGAAAGTTTCTTGGATTATATCAACGAAAAAACAGTTTTAATCCTTCAAAACACCGAATTATTAGGACAACAATTAGATAAATTATTCGATAAAGCCAATGAAGCTTTCGAGAAATTATCTAAGGATATTCAACACGCACCACCAGAAGAATTATTTTTAAATCAAAAGCAATTTTTAAAACGTGCACTGGATTTTTCGGTAATCGAATTGCATGCTAACGCTGTTTTTAAAACCGATAAAAAAGTCGAATTTCATATTCAACCGCAACCTTCTTTCAATAAACAATTTGATTTGTTGTTGAACAATTTGAGTGAGAATCATTTCAACGGCTATAAAAATTATTTGTGTTGTTCTAATGAAAATCAGGCTAGTCGTTTTCATGATATTTTTGAAGATATTGATGAAGCCAATCACGAAAGCATTCGCAAGCAATATAAAACCATGGTATTGCCTTTGTTTGAAGGTTTTATCGATGAAGAAAATCAAATTGCGTGTTATACCGACCATCAAATTTTTGAGCGTTATCATAAGTTTTCTATCAAAAATGGCTATTCAAAAAAGCAAACTATTACGTTAAAAGAACTTACTTCGTTGTCGGTGGGCGATTATGTAACGCACATCGATCACGGAATTGGAAAGTTTGGTGGATTGCAGAAAATTCAAGTCGAAGGTAAAACGCAAGAAGCCATAAAATTGGTCTATGCCGATAACGATATTGTGTATGTGAGCATCCATTCGCTACATAAAATCTCAAAATACAATGGGAAAGATGGTGCGCCACCTAAGATTTACAAATTAGGAAGCAACGCTTGGAAAACCCTAAAACAAAAAACAAAAGCGCGTGTAAAACATATTGCGTTCAACTTAATTCAGTTGTATGCGAAGCGAAGATTAGACAAAGGTTTTCAATTTGCACCCGATAGTTATTTGCAAAAAGAATTAGAAAGTTCGTTCATTTACGAAGATACTCCTGACCAAATTACCGCAACCTTAGACGTAAAAACCGACATGGAAAGCGAGCGTCCGATGGACAGATTGGTTTGTGGTGATGTAGGTTTCGGGAAAACAGAAGTTGCCATTCGTGCTGCTTTTAAAGCGGTAGATAATGGAAAACAAGTCGCAGTTTTAGTGCCAACGACTATTTTAGCATACCAACACTTTAGAACTTTTTCGGAACGATTGAAAGATATGCCGGTTACGGTGAGTTATGTGAACCGATTTAGAACGGCGAAACAAAAAGCCGATACACTTCAAAAATTGCAAGAAGGAAAAGTCGATATTTTGATTGGAACACATCAATTGGTGAATAAAAATGTGGTGTTCAAAGATTTAGGTTTGTTGATTATCGACGAAGAACAAAAGTTTGGAGTGAACGTAAAAGACAAATTAAAAACCATTGCTACCAATGTCGATACGTTGACGTTAACCGCTACTCCGATTCCGAGAACGTTGCAGTTTTCGTTGATGGCAGCGCGCGATTTATCGGTAATTACAACGCCTCCGCCAAATCGTTATCCAATTGAAACGCACGTAATTCGTTTTAACGAAGAAGCCATTCGTGATGCAATTTCGTATGAAATTCAGCGTGGTGGTCAAGTGTTTTTCATCAATAACCGAATCGAAAATATCAAGGAAGTAGCCGGAATGATTCAGCGATTGGTGCCAGGAGCAAAAGTGGGCATCGGTCACGGTCAAATGGATGGAAAAAAATTAGAAGAATTGATGTTGGCTTTCATGGAAGGCGAATTTGACGTTTTAGTTGCAACCACCATTATCGAAAGTGGTTTAGATGTGCCGAATGCGAATACTATTTTTATCAATAACGCCAATAATTTCGGATTATCTGATTTGCACCAAATGCGTGGTCGCGTGGGAAGAAGTAATAAAAAAGCATTTTGTTATTTCATTACGCCTCCGTATTCGATGATGACGGGAGAAGCCCAAAAACGTATAACTGCTTTGGAGCAATTTAGCGAATTAGGAAGCGGTTTCAACATTGCGATGAAGGATTTGGAAATTCGTGGTGCGGGTGATTTATTAGGTGGCGAACAAAGTGGTTTTATCAATGAAATTGGTTTTGACACCTATCAAAAAATCATGAACGAAGCCATTGACGAACTGAAAGAAAACGAGTTTAAAGATTTGTATCAAGAAGAAAACGACATCGAAACCAAAGAATTTGTCAAAGACATTCAAATTGATACCGATTTTGAATTGCTATTCCCAGATGAATACATCAACAATATTACCGAGCGTTTGAATTTATACAACGAGTTGAGCCAAATTAAAGACGAAGCTACGTTGCAACAATTTGAACAAAAACTAATTGACCGCTTTGGTGCCTTGCCAAAACCAGCTGTTGCATTACTAAACAGCGTACGTATCAAATGGAAAGCAACCGCCATGGGAATTGAACGTTTGATGATGAAACAAGGCAAAATGATTGGTTATTTCATTGGCGACCAACAAAGTGATTTCTACCAAAGTAATCGTTTCATGAAAGTGCTACAATTTGCCCAACGCAACGGCAACGTATGTAAAATAAAAGAAAAAGAAACCAAAAACGGCTTACGTTTACTACTGACTTTTGATAATGTGAAATCAGTGAACAAGGCGTTAGAGTTGTTGGAAGGGATTTAGTTTAAGTAGAAATTTATAATTACCTTTTCCAATTATTTTTAAAATGCTATGAAATATCACGATAATACATCTTTCGCGTCTGATTCAATAGGAATTGATATCGATTTAAAAAAATTAAAGTTTCTAATTCCAGAAATTTTCAGCCCTATTCAAGAAATCAAATATAAATTCAAGAATTGGGGTTTTTCAACCCATATCGAAGTTATTTCTGAGCATGTAAAATATGGAGATAGCCAAGGAGCAATTGTTGTAAAAACAAATCCATTGTTAATTGCGGCTTATAATGAAGATATTGATTGTATTGTCATGCTGGTGTTTGAAGACAAAATTCAAAATAAATATAATTTTAAAATTCAAGATAGATTAGTTTGCGTTAATACATTTGCAGAAATTTCCCAGTTACAATCTGATTTAATTCCCGGAAAAAATAACTCAGGAATGTGGACATTAGTTCATCCAATAATTGCTGACTTAGTTTCAAGTGATGCAACTAAAATTGAAAAAAGAAAAAATGAAATTGGTGATAAAGGTTATGAATATATTTGGCAACTTGCCACAGATTATTTGAAATTAAAAAAAGGAGTGCCTAGAATTGGTAAACCTATATATTCCGATCAAGTTATTCCTCAATATTTTTAATGATTTATTAATGAATAATGGTGGTTTTAAGGTGCTATTTCAAGTGATAAGGATAAAAATAAATTATGAATAATTACTTTTGGAAAGGATTACTGTTTTTAATAATTTCGATTCTGGGCTATGTATATCATAGATGGTGGAAAAGTGATAAAAAGGAGAAAGGCATAAAACTTTTTGGATATGACAAAACAGTTAGAATAGTTGATCACTGGGGATTTATTATTCTTACAGCATTGGGTGCCATCATATGTTTTTTTGCGGCATATCATGAATAATTGAAAAAAACAAAAATCTGACCGCTCGGATATCTCACCAAAAGACAGCAATTTTAGACCTGACAGGTTTTTGAAACCTGTCAGGTCTATTTATTTTCACGGATTAAAAAATTATTAAAATTTAATATTTTATTATTGTAAAACAATAATTTTTATATATTTGTCTCTAACTTTAAAACGTGAAGAGATGAAAAAACTAAATTTTTTAAAAGGAATTGTTGATTTTGTTTGGATTACCATGTTGATTACGATTCCATTTTTATTGTTTTTTGTTGGAATGGTGCTTTTTAGTAATGAACCTCTTGATATTCCGATAGAAATCAATGGTTCAACTTTAGAAGTGGTCGATTTTAAATCAAAGTTAATTTTTGTGTTCTTGATTATCTCAGCTTCACTAATTGTTTATGGTTTGTTTCTTTTTCGAAAACTATTGCGTTTGTTTCAATTGCGAATTATTTTCGATGAAGAGGTTGTTGCCCTTTTAAAAAGATTAGGATTTGTTATCACTTTGTCTGCTTTGTTAGGAGGAATTCCTAATTTTATTTTAGAGTTATTGGAAAATACAATTTCATTGAGCTTAGGATTAAATCCTTTTGTAATGTTATTTTCATTAGGTTTGTTTTTTTTAGTTTTGAGTGAAGTTTTTGTCATCGCAAAACACTTAAAAGAAGAAAACGATTTAACATTTTAATTATGCCAATTATCATCAATTTAGATGTCATGCTAGCCAAGAGAAAAATGCGTTCGGCAGAATTAGCAGAAAAACTAGGCATAACCACAGCTAATCTTTCCATAATAAAAACGGGGAAAGCAAAGGCAATCAGACTAACTACGTTAGAGGCAATTTGTGAAATTTTAGATTGTCAACCAGCGGATGTTTTGGAATATGTAAAAAAGTAATTTTACCCAAACAACTCACTCACCACATCTTCAATCTTCGCTACTAAAACAATTTTGATTCCAGTATTTTTTAAAGAAATTTTGTTGTGCTTCGAAACAAAAATGGTGGTAAAGCCTAATTTTTCAGCTTCTTGAATGCGTTGTTCAATGCGGTTAACGGGTCTAATTTCTCCTGAAAGTCCTACTTCTCCAGCAAAGCAAAAACCTTCAGCAATGGCAATGTCTTCGTTTGAGGATAAAATAGCAGCTACAACGGCTAAATCAATCGCTGTGTCTTCTACTGAAATTCCACCTGTTACGTTTAAGAACACGTCTTTTGTGCCTAATCGAAATCCAGCGCGTTTTTCTAAAACCGCTAAAATCATGTTTAATCGTTTGGCGTTGTAACCCGTGGTGCTGCGTTGTGGCGTTCCATAAACTGCAGTACTCACCAAAGCTTGAATTTCTAGCATTAACGGACGCATGCCTTCTAAAGTAGTAGCAATTGCCGTACCTGAAAGTTGTTCGTCTTTGTGAGAAATCAAAATCTCAGATGGATTGTCGACTTCACGTAAACCAGAGCCTTGCATTTCGTAAATACCTAATTCGGCAGTAGAACCAAAACGGTTTTTCAACGAACGTAAAATACGGTACACGTGATTTCTATCGCCTTCAAATTGTAAAACGGTATCGACCATGTGTTCCAAAATCTTCGGTCCGGCGATTGTTCCGTCTTTAGTAATGTGTCCAATTAATAAAACAGGCACATTGGATTCTTTGGCATATTTAATCAACTCAGCCGTGCATTCTCTAATTTGAGAAATACTTCCCGCAGACGATTCAATATAATCGGTATGTAAGGTTTGAATCGAATCGATAATCACAATATCCGGTTCAATTTCTAAAATTTGACGGAAGATATTTTGGGTTTTGGTTTCGGTTAAAATGTAGCAATTATCACCATTAGAAGTAATACGTTCGGCACGCATTTTAATTTGCTTTTGGCTTTCTTCTCCCGAAACATAAAGGGTTTTATAAGGTAATTTCAAAGCAATTTGCAACAGCAACGTACTTTTTCCAATTCCTGGTTCGCCTCCTAATAATGTTAAGGAACCCGGAACCAATCCGCCACCCAAAACCCGATTCAACTCGTTATCTGTTGTGTTCAATCGGATTTCTTGTGCGGTATCTATTTCTTTAATTAGTAAAGGTTTGGTTGCGGCTTTTGAAGTTGCAGTTGTGGTTTTCCAAGCTACTTTTTCTTCTTTTTGAACCAATTCTTCTACAATGGTATTCCATTCTTTGCAAGCGTTACATTGTCCTTGCCATTTTGAATATTGGGTGCCACAATTTTGGCAAAAGAAAGCCGTTTTTACTTTACTCATTTGATGTTATTCCTTTTTTTCAGTTGGTTCTTCTGTAGGAGTTTCAGCTGGAACTTCCGCTGGAACTTCTTCAGTTGGTTTGTCTGGTTTTCCTTTTAAAGCTTCTGCTCGGTTCAACATGAAATCTTTAGTGATTTCACGAATTGGTTCTTGTGTAAAAGCACGTTGATACGTTTTAATAGCTCTTTTGTAATTACCCGTTTTTTCGTAATACAACGCTTCGTGATACGTTCCTAAAGTAGTTTTTGGATAATGTTTGTTAGCGTAATCACTTAAAGTTAATAAGTCATTATAGCCTTTGTTTTTCATGATTGCTGCTTCGATTGCCTTGAAGTCTGACAATCTTGGTTTCATTTTAAAACCGAAACGTTTTTCTAATTCGTCATATTTCGCCACTAAATAATCAGTATAACCTGCATCTAATTTTAGAATTTTATCTTGAAATTCTACCATTGAAATGGGTTGGTAACCATCAAAAATAAAATAAATAGCATTTGGAATCGCTTTTGCCACTAACGAATAATGCGAAGCGCCTTTGAAAGCATCGTTTTGATATTTAAAAGTAGCATTTGGAATGGCTTTAATATTAGCATCTAATTCTGCGGCTTTTTCGTTGATTTCTTTTAAATCACCTTCGCCAGTAGCTTGATAATAGAAAAGTGGTTTGGTCATTTTTGACAAACGTTCTGCTACGCGTTTTTCCATTTCTGGAGCCATTTCTGGAGCTAAAGAAATATAGGCGTTGAAAATTGGGTTGTCTTTGTAAAGATAAAAGTTCAAGAAACCAGCTGTTGTATCATGTCCTGCAATCATTCGGAAAGGAATGGTACGATATTTTTTATCTACATACGGATATAATTCTTGTCCTATGAATTCGAAGAAATTTGCTCCTGTACCTGATGGAAATCCTGCTTCGTCAAATTCGCTATCTGCAAAACGAGTTTCACCATAATTTTGATTTACAGCGATGATAATCATTTCAGGTAAATCGTCCCAATAAGCGCCATATTTTAGAATTCCTTCAAAAGGATCTAATAGATATTCGCCATCTAAAATTAATAAAGTTGGGTAGCTTTTTTCTGGGCTAGTAGCGTATGATGCTGGCGTCACAACGGTAAAAGTTCGTGTGCCTAATTTTTTAGATTCGATGGTTTCTGGTGTGCGTTGTGCAAATAAGCAAGACGATACCAGTAAAGCAAAAAGGAAAAGTTTGGTTTTCATTTTAAATAGTTTGGTTAAAATAGATTAGCAATTTACTAATTTATTTTTTATTTAAAATAGGTAAAAGCAAATAAGATAATAATCCCAAGAAAATGGTTAAAAGTGTTTGTGAAACCCAGATTAAATAACCAAAGGCGGTTCCAATTCCTTCAGAAATACCGTATAAGCCTAAAATTGATGCCACAGCCCATGGATATGCGCCCAAGCCACCATTAGAAAAACCAACTGCAAGTGTTCCAAAAATAAAACCCATAACCACTACATCAAAACTAATATCACTCGTTTCGGGTAAGGCAAAAATGGTTACATAAAACATGGCTAAATAAGAAAACCAAATGAAAAATGAATGAAAAATGTATTTCCATTTGTCTTTCATTTTTAAGATGCTTTGCATGCCTTCAATTAGTCCAGAAAGTTTTTGTTTTAATTTTAAAATGATTTTCCATTCGGCATAAATCCAAATTAGAACAAAAACTATGAATAGTATAAAACCAATGATTGCTGTCCAAATCAAGGTTTCAAACTTTACATTTTTATCAAGTAAATAGTGGTAAATGGTATCAAATTGAGATATAAATCCGATAGTTACAAAAAGTAAAAAAATCAACATGTCTACAATTCTTTCGGCAACAATAGTTCCGAAACCTTTGTCAAATGGCACGTTTTCGTATTTTTTTAATAAAGCGGCTCTAGATATTTCACCTGAACGCGGAATGGTTAAATTAACCAAGTAGGAAACGCAAACCGTCATTAAATCATTGCGAAATTTAGTTTGATAACCTAAGTGTTGTAAGGCGAATTTCCAGCGATAAGCTCTTGACCAAAATCCAAAAAGAGCAATAAATAAGGATAGAAAAATATAGAAATAATCAGCTTTTATAAAACTGATTTTAATTTTTTCTAATTCTTCCAGTGTAAGTGTGGTGTATTGATAATAAATAATGCCTAACCCAATAAAAAGTGGGATAGTAAGGCTTAAAAATTTTCGAATACCAGCTTTCAAACTAGGTTAAAGAATTATCTTTCTCGTTAGGAAAAACTAAAGTAGGTTTGAATTTTTTAGCTTCTTCAAAGTCCATAATTCCGTAAGAAATAATGATTACGATATCGCCACGGTGCACTTTACGAGCTGCAGGTCCGTTTAATGTGATTTCGCCAGTATTTCTTGGTCCTTTGATAGCATACGTTTCTAATCGTTCTCCATTGTTGATGTTGACGATTTGTACTTTTTCACCTTCGATAATGTTAGAAGCTTCCATTAGGGCTTCGTCGATGGTGATACTTCCTATATAATTCAAATCGGCACCCGTTACGGTTACTCTATGAATTTTTGATTTTACTACTTGAATTTGCATGATGCAAAGGTAATTAATTTAGTGAAATATTATCAATTAATCTGATATTCTCAATGAAAATGGCGATAAATCCGCGATATTTTTTGTCAGATTCTTTTTCAGAAACAGGTAAAAGTGTTGCTTCATCGGCGATTTCAAAATATTCCAATTCAAATTCAGGATATTTTTTGAATTCGTTTTCTACAAATTTTATCGTTTCTTGGGCTGAATTCGTTTGAAAAATTTCTTTTGCCGAATTTAGTATTTGATAAATAATAGCTGCTTTTTCTCTTGCTGATTCTGAAAGGCGTTCATTTCTTGAACTCATAGCTAATCCGTTTGCTTCTCTGTGAATTGGGCAACCAATAACATCAACCGGAATCTTGTATTTTGAAACTAATTTCTTTACAATTTGAAGTTGTTGAAAATCTTTTTTTCCAAAGTACGCATTGTTTGGTTGAACAATTTCAAACAATCTTTTTACAATAGTTCCAACACCATCAAAATGTCCTGGTCGGTGTTTGCCTTCCATTTGATTTTCTAGACCATCATAATTAAAACTTTCAGAAATAGTATTTCCTTCGTAAATATCGGCCACTTCAGGAGCATAAACAATGATGTTGTTGCTTAAATCTTGCATGATTTGCACATCACGTTCCAATGTTCTAGGGTATTTGTCTAAATCTTCGGCGTTGTTAAATTGGGTAGGATTTACAAAAATACTCATCACCGTTACATCGTTTTCAGAAAGTGAATTTTTCAGTAACGACAGGTGTCCTTGATGCAGCGCTCCCATTGTAGGAACAAATCCAATAGATTTATTTTGTTTGATTAATGGGCTTAAAAAAGCACTTAAATCGGACTTTTTATTAAAAATGAGCATTTTCTACTTTGTTATTTCAGGTGCAAACTTACTATTTTAGTGGATAAATCCATAAAATTTTGTAATTTTGCAAGGTTTTTTAAAACAATAATTAACTAGAATACATTATGGAAGACAAGAGGATATTGTATGTATCATCTGAAGTGGTGCCTTATTTAGCTGAAAACGAAGTGTCGTTACAATCGTATGAAATGCCAAAAATGATTAATGATTTGGGCGGACAAATACGAATTTTTATGCCTAGATATGGTAATATTAACGAGAGAAGACATCAATTGCATGAAGTTATCCGTTTATCAGGAATGAATTTGGTGGTGAATGATATGGATATGCCTCTAATTATTAAAGTAGCTTCAATTCCTAAAGAGCGAATTCAAGTTTATTTTATCGATAACGACGAATATTTCAAAAGAAAAGCAACTTTTTCAGATGAAGAAGGTGTTTTATATCCAGATAATGACGAAAGAGCTATTTTCTTTGCAAAAGGAGTAGTTGAAACCGTTAAGAAATTAAATTGGGTGCCTGATGTAATTCATGTTCATGGTTGGATGGCGGCTATGTTGCCAGTTTACTTAAAACATTATTATAAAGATGAAGGTATTTTTGCAGAGACAAAAATTATTTCTTCGGTTTATGAGCAAGGATTTGAAGGTGAATTAGATAAAGAATTTATCAACAAAGTATTGTTTGACAGCATTGGTAAAGAAGCAGTTTCAGATTTAGCATCACCTACATACGAAAACTTAATGAAGGTTTCCATTATGCATTCCGATGCAGTAGTAGCAGGCTCTGAGGTCTTGTCTCCAACTTTAACAAAATTTATAGAAAGTTCAAACAAACCTTTTTTACCTTTCGCCTCTAAAGACACAATTAAAGAAGTGTATACTTCGTTTATCAAAAATCACGTATTATAAAAGGGTTCTTCCATTATGAAAAAAAGTTTTTTAAAAATATCCTCTCTATTATTTCTATTTGTTCTATTAATTTCGTGCGATAAGGATTTTAATTCCTTAGATTCTGGTGTAATCGGCGATGATCATTTTGATTTAGTATATGATGAAGCTTCACTTGTGGCTTATTCAAAAGCAACAGGAGTAGTACAGACTAATAATTTACCTTTAAATGCTTTAGGGGTTTATAAAAATGATTTTTTTGGAACGACAAAAGCCCATTTTGTTACACAAGTAGAACTAGGTTCAGAAAATCCTTCTTTTGGTTTCAACCCAGTAATTGATTCGGTTTATATGTATGTACCTTATTTTAGTGAACTTCAATCTACCGAAACAAGTGGTGAACGTGTTTATGAATTAGATTCTATCTATGGTAATGCAGAAATAGGAAAGTTTAGATTGAAAGTTGTTGAAAACGGTTATTATTTAAGAGATTTTGATCCAGCGGATAATTTGCAAACTTCTCAAAAATATTTCAATGATGATAAAGCAACAAAAATAGACCCATTCAAAGGTTCCGAGCTTTTGAATAATAGTTCTAATATTGCTCAAAATGATGAGTTTTATTTTAGTAAAAAAGAACTTTATATTTACAAAACAAATGGTGCTGGATTATATGTAGATAGTAATGGAGCTGTATTGTCAGATCAAAATAATGTGACTTTAAGAGTTATTAAAGAGAGAAAAACACCAGGAATGTGGTTGGATTTAAAAAACAGTTTCTTTCAACAAAAAATTTTAGATGCTACATCATCTGGAAATTTATTTAATAATAATTTTTTCAAAAACTATTTTAGAGGTCTTTTATTTGAAGTAGAAGAAATTAGCCCCGGTCAAGGAGCTTTAGCGATTTTAGATTTTTCTAGAGCGGAATTTAAAATTATTTACAAATCATCTGTTGAGCCAACAGTTGAAAATCCAAATCCAGCAAGAACGAGAAAAGAGTTTTCACTTAAAATGGGGTATAATTCATCTACAACTTTAAGAAATAATAGTATCAATTTATTAGAATACAACAATTCAACTCAGTACGATGCTGGAATAGTTGGTTCTAATGAAGTTTTAGGTAGCGATAGATTATATATTAAAGGAGGAAATGGTTCTGTTGCATTCATTGATTTGTTTACTCCAACAGAATTGGAAACTTTAAGAAATAATATTGCAACGCAAAATTGGTTAATTAACGATGCAAAGCTTACTTTTTATATCGATAAATCTAAAATGTTAAACGAGGATCATGAGCCAGAAAGAATTTATATTTATGACGCAACCAATAATATGGTTATTGCAGATTATACTTTTGATTCTTCATCAGGGTTTAATCCAAAGAATAATAAGTTAGTTTTTGGGGGTATTGTTGAAAGAGAAACAGAAGATCCTAAAAAAGGTATAAAATATACCATAAGATTAACAGAGCACATAAAAAGAATTTTGAAAGCAGATAGTAATGGCGAATTTCAAGACAATATCAAAATTGGTGTTTCTGTAACTGAGTCAATAAATTTGGTTTCAAGCGCAAAACTTCAAGCTCCAATTTCTGCTAATGGTGTACAAATTAGTGACATTCCTTTAGCATCAATCTTAAATCCATTAGGAACTGTTTTATATGGAAATAATGTAGCTCCAGAAGATGAAGATAAAAAGCTTAAATTGAGTATTTATTTCACTAAACCTAATAACGAATAGTATATGTGTGGAATTGTAGGTTATATTGGTCATAGAGATGCTTATCCAGTTATTATTAAAGGATTACATCGTTTAGAATATAGAGGTTACGATAGTGCCGGTATTGTTTTATATGACGGAAAAGAATTAAAATTATCAAAAACCAAAGGAAAAGTTTCTGACTTAGAGGCTAAAGCTGAAAGTGAGAAAACAACTATTGGTAAAATAGGCATGGGACACACGCGTTGGGCAACTCATGGAGTTCCTAATGATGTGAATTCGCATCCACATTTTTCTAACTCAGGAAAATTAGTGATTATTCATAATGGAATCATCGAAAATTATGAGCCATTAAAACAAGAATTAATCAAAAGAGGATATACATTCAAGTCTGATACCGATACAGAAGTATTGGTAAATTTGATTGAAGATGTTAAGAAAAAAGAAAATTGTAAACTTGGAAAAGCAGTTCAAATTGCTTTAAACCAAGTGATTGGAGCTTACGCGATTGCGGTAATTGATGTTGAAAAACCAGACGAAATTATCGTGGCTCGTTTAGGAAGTCCACTTGCAATTGGAATTGGTGAAGATGAGTTTTTCATCGCATCAGATGCAACTCCATTTATCGAATATACTTCAAACGCTATTTATTTAGAAGATGAAGAAATGGCAATTGTGCGTTTACACAAACCATTAAAAGTTAGAAAAATAAAAGACGATTCATTGGTTGATCCTTATATTCAGGAACTTCAATTAAACTTGGAGCAAATTGAAAAAGGCGGTTACGATCATTTCATGATGAAAGAAATCTACGAACAACCAAGTGTAATCAAAGATACTTACAGAGGAAGACTTTTGGCAAACAAAGGAATTATCCAAATGTCAGGTGTTGAAGATAATTTAGAAAAATTCTTAAATGCAAAACGAATCCTTATTGTAGCTTGTGGAACTTCATGGCACGCAGGATTAGTAGCAGAATATATTATCGAAGAATTTTCAAGAATTCCGGTAGAAGTAGAATACGCATCCGAATTCAGATATAGAAATCCAATCATTAATAAAGATGATGTTGTTATTGCAATTTCACAATCAGGTGAAACGGCAGATACGTTAGCAGCTATTAAATTGGCGAAAGAAAACGGAGCATTTGTATTTGGTGTTTGTAATGTGGTGGGTTCATCAATTTCTCGTGAAACACATGCAGGAGCTTATACTCATGCAGGTCCAGAAATCGGAGTAGCTTCAACAAAAGCATTTACAACTCAAATTACCATTCTTACTTTGTTAGCACTACGTTTAGCAAAAGGAAAAGGAACAATGAGCAATTCGGATTACCAACGTTATTTGTTGGAATTGGAATTAATGCCAGAAAAAGTTCAAGAGGCTTTATTAACAAATGATGTTGCTAAACAAATTGCCGAAATTTACAAAGATGCAACCAATTGTTTATACTTAGGAAGAGGTTATAACTTTCCAGTAGCTTTAGAAGGTGCATTAAAATTAAAAGAAATTTCATATATCCACGCAGAAGGATATCCAGCAGCAGAAATGAAGCACGGGCCAATTGCGTTGATTGACGAATCTATGCCAGTAATCGTAATTGCTCCTAACAAAGGACATTATGATAAAGTGGTAAGTAATATTCAAGAGATAAAATCAAGAAGCGGTAAAATTATTGCCGTAGTTACCAAAGGAGATACACAAGTAAAAGCTTTGGCAGACCACGTAATTGAAATTCCAGAAACAAACGAACCATTTACACCATTATTAACTACAATTCCGTTACAATTATTATCGTATCACATTGCAGTTTTAAGAGGTTGTAATGTCGACCAACCTAGGAATTTAGCAAAATCCGTTACTGTAGAATAACATTTTAAAAGCGAAATTGGAAGATTTCGCTTTTTTATTGCAAAAAATTCAAAAAATAAATTGCAAAATTGTTTTAGAAAAAACTATCTTTGCACTCGGAAAAATACATCATTTTTTCAACATTAATTAGCTATTAAATAAATACATAAGCAATGTCTAGAATCACAGGAAAAGTTGCACAAATTATCGGGCCAGTTGTTGACGTCGTTTTTAATGACTCAAATAACGAATTACCTAAAATTTACGATTCATTAGAAATCACTAAAAAAGATGGTACTTTATTAGTACTTGAAGTTCAATCTCACATTGGTGAAAACACTGTTCGTACCATTTCTATGGACTCTACAGATGGTTTAGCAAGAGGTGTTGAAGTAGTTGCTACTGGTGCACCAATTCAAATGCCAATTGGAGCGGACGTTTTTGGTCGTTTATTTAATGTAATTGGTGATGCAATTGACGGTTTAGGAGATTTACCTAAAGCAGGTGCAAACGGTTTGCCAATCCACAGAACAGCTCCAAAATTTGAAGACTTATCAACTTCTTCTGAAGTTTTATTTACAGGAATCAAAGTAATCGACCTTATTGAGCCTTATGCAAAAGGAGGGAAAATTGGATTATTTGGTGGTGCCGGAGTAGGTAAAACGGTATTAATTCAGGAGTTGATTAACAATATTGCAAAAGGTCACGGTGGACTTTCTGTGTTCGCAGGAGTAGGTGAAAGAACACGTGAAGGAAATGACTTACTTCGTGAGATGTTAGAGTCAGGAATTATTAAATACGGTGATGATTTCATGCACTCTATGGAAAATGGAGGATGGGATTTATCTAAAGTAGATATGCCAGGAATGAGAGAGTCTAAAGCTACTTTCGTTTTCGGACAAATGAATGAGCCACCTGGAGCTCGTGCTCGTGTAGCACTTTCAGGATTATCTATCGCAGAATATTTCCGTGATGGAGCTGGATCTGACCAAGGTAAAGACGTATTATTCTTCGTTGATAATATCTTCCGTTTTACACAAGCAGGTTCTGAAGTATCGGCTTTATTAGGTCGTATGCCATCTGCAGTAGGATACCAACCTACATTAGCAACTGAAATGGGTGCTATGCAAGAGCGTATTACTTCAACTAAAAAAGGATCTATTACATCTGTACAAGCGGTTTACGTTCCTGCGGATGACTTAACTGACCCTGCACCAGCAACAACGTTTGCTCACTTAGATGCAACAACTGTATTGTCTCGTAAAATTGCTGAGTTAGGTATTTATCCAGCGGTAGATCCATTAGATTCTACTTCTCGTATCTTAACTCCAGAAATCTTAGGTGCTGAACATTACGACTGTGCTCAAAGAGTAAAAGAGATTCTTCAAAAATACAAACAATTACAAGATATCATCGCCATCTTAGGTATGGAAGAGTTATCTGAAGAAGATAAATTATCAGTATCTCGTGCACGTCGTGTACAACGTTTCTTATCTCAACCTTTCCACGTAGCGGAGCAATTTACAGGTATTCCTGGAGTATTGGTTGATATTAAAGAAACGATCAAAGGATTTAACATGATTATGGATGGTGAATTAGATCACTTACCAGAAGCAGCGTTTAACCTTAAAGGTACTATCGAAGAAGCTATCGAAGCTGGACAAAAAATGTTAGCAGAGGCATAATTTTTAATAGCTTAAAGCCTAAAGCTTAAAGCCTAAAGCATAAAAAAATGATTTTAGAAATAGTATCACCAGAAGCTACATTGTTTAAAGGAGAAGTTACTTCGGTGGCAGTTCCTGGAATTAACGGTGAGTTTCAAATGCTAAATAATCACGCACCTATTGTTTCATTATTAGCAAAAGGGAATGTGAAAATCAATGCTCAAAATATTAAAATTGAAAAAGAATTCGTTTCTAAATTCAATAAAGTAAATGAGCAAACATATTGGTTACCTATTAATTCGGGTACCATCGAAATGAATGAAAACAAGATTATTGTTTTAGCCGACTAAGACAATAGATTTATAGTAAAAAAGTCCTGCAAATTGCGGGACTTTTTTTATTTTTGATACTATGAAATTTCCCAAATCATTACAAGAAAAATTAAACAAACGTATAGCCGATAATGCTTTACGTCAATTGACTATTCCTTCTAAAAATAGAATAGATTTTTCTTCAAATGATTATTTAGGTTTTGCACATTCCGAAATTATTTTTAATCAAACACACCAGTATCTTTTAGATAATAATTTTAAAATCAATGGAGCAACAGGTTCTCGTTTAATTTCTGGAAACCATAATGTATATCAAACCACAGAAAACTTTATAGCCAATTTTCATCAATTGGAATCCGCTTTAATTTTTAATTCAGGTTACGATGCGAATGTTGGGTTTTTTAGTGCCGTTCCACAACGTAATGATATTATTCTGTATGATGAATTATGTCATGCTTCCATTCGTGATGGAATTCAAATGAGCCATGCAAAAGCCTATAAATTTCAACACAATGACACTGAAGATCTAGAAAGCTTGCTTTTGAAATACCAATCGGAAACAAATGAAATTTATGTTGTTACGGAATCCGTTTTTTCAATGGATGGAGATGCTCCTAATATGGAAGAACTCATTCAGATTTCTGAACAAAACGGTGCTTATTTAGTAATTGATGAAGCGCATGCTTTAGGTATTTTTGGAGAAAATGGTGAAGGTTTGGTTCAAAGTTTAGGTTTTCAAGATAAAGTTTTTGCCCGAATTATGACTTTCGGAAAAGGATTAGGTTGTCATGGAGCAGCCGTTTTAGGAAGTCAAGAATTAAAAAGTTATTTGGTTAATTTTGCTAGAAGTTTTATTTATACCACTGGACTTTCGCCTCACTCGGTTGCTACAATTTTAATTGCTTACCAACATTTGGAAGAAGAAAAAACCGCTTTAGAAAAATTAAAAAGCAATATTCAATTATTCAATCAACAGAAAGTTCAATTGGGATTAAAATCTTTATTTGTACATAGTGATTCAGCTATTCATTGCGCTATAATTCCTGGTAATGAAAAAGTAAAAAGTGTTGCGAAACAATTGCAAGAAAACGGGTTTGATGTAAAAGCAATCTTGTCGCCAACCGTTTCAGAAGGTCAAGAACGATTGCGTTTTTGTTTGCACAGCTATAATTCGGAACAGGAAATTAATACGTTACTTAAACAGTTAAAGTTGTTGATTTTTTAAATTAAAACAGATGAAAATATTTATAACCGGAATAGGAACCGACGTAGGAAAAACAATTGCATCATCAATAGTAGTAGAAGCTTTAGAAGCCGATTATTGGAAACCAGTTCAAGCGGGTGATTTAGATAATTCCGACAGTCATAAAATCCAACGTTATATTGCAAATTTTAAAACTAAAGTTTGCGAAAATAGTTATAAGTTAAATACACCAGCAAGCCCACATTTAGCAGCAGAAATAGACGGAATTACTATCGATTTAAAACAAATAAAAGAACCAAAAACGAAGAATCATTTGGTAATTGAAGGTGCTGGTGGTGTTTTAGTTCCTTTAAACAATGCGGATTCTATTATCGATTTAATTCAAAAAGATTATAAGGTTATTGTAGTTTCACGCCATTATTTAGGAAGTATTAATCATACTTTATTAACACTCGAAGCTTTGAAAAATCGAAATATTTCTGTGGCGGGAATCATTTTCTCTGGAGATGAAAATAAGGCTTCAGAAGAAATTATTCTGTCAAAAACAACAGCGAAATTCATTGGCAGAATTGAAAATGAACCGTATTTCGACCAAAATGTAATTCAATATTACGCCGATAAGTTTAGAGAAAATCTTTTAAGTTTATAGATAGTTATAATAAAGAAACAAAAAATTAGATTGATTATCTTTGCAACATAATTATAGAAATAGCTTGAGTCTTTCTCTTTGCTCTTTCTTCTATTTTCTATACCATGAACCTTTCCCAAAGAGATAAATTATATAATTGGCATCCGTATACCCAACACAAAAACGCAAAGCATTTTCCGGCTATTGTAAAAGGAGAAGGCGCTTTGTTGTGGGATGAAAATAATAAAGAATACATCGATGCAATTGCGTCTTGGTGGGTGAATCCATTTGGGCATTCTAATAAGGTAATTGCAGATGCTATTTACAAGCAATTAACGACACTAGAGCACGTTTTGTTCGGTGGTTTTACACATGAACCTGCTGTACTACTTGCAGAAAAATTGATGGAGATTTTACCTTCTAATCAAAAGAAACTCTTCTATTCTGACAACGGTTCTACGGCGGTTGAAGTTGCAATTAAAGTATCGATGCAGTATTTCTATAATCAAAATATAAAGAAAACTAAAATCATTGCTTTTGAAGATGCTTTTCACGGCGATACTTTTGCAGCGATGGCAGCGAGTGGAATTTCGTTTTTCACCGAAGCATTTCAAGGTTCGCTTTTAGAAGTGGTTCGAATTCCAGTTCCAACAGTTGGTAACGAAGAGAAATCGATTCAGATTCTTGAAAAATTAGTTAAAACCAATGAATTTGCAGCTTTTATTTTTGAACCATTAGTACAAGGTGCAGCTGGAATGGTAATGTATCAATCCGAAATTTTAGATAAATTAATTGCCATTTGTAAACAAAATAATGTTTTTACTATTGCCGATGAAGTAATGACTGGTTTTGGAAAAACAGGTAAAACATTTGCTTCAGATTATTTGATTGAAAAGCCCGATATGATGTGTTTATCAAAAGCGCTTACTGGCGGGACAATTCCGATGGCGATTACGACATTTACACAAGAAATTTTTGATGGTTTTTATGATGATGATACAAATAAAGCGTTGTTTCACGGACATACGTTTACTGCAAATCCAACAGGTTGTGCTGCCGCTTTAGCAAGTATTCAATTGTTGCAAACAGTAGAAATGCAGTTAAATATTGAGCGAATTCATCAAAGTCATTTAAAGTTTGAAGACAGTATCAAAAATCATCCAAAAGTAAAAACTACACGAGTTTTAGGTGTTATTTTTGCATTGGAAGTAGAAACGGAAAATCAAGAAAGTTACTACGGCACACTTCGAAATAAATTGTATGATTTCTTTATCGAAAATGGAATTATTTTGCGACCTGTAGGAAATATAGTTTATATTTTACCACCGTATGTAATTTCACAAAATCAATTGGAAAAAGTGTATGAAACAATTGAAAAAGCTTTAGAAATAGTGTAGTTTTGCATTATTGTTTCAATAGATTATCAGCAAAATAAATCGTTGGTAATTCATTTATTCAAGCTCCAAACTCATGCAAAATAAAATCGCCATAACGTCTTTAGCGTCACTTTCACCAATAGGAAATAATCCTAGTGATATTTGGCAAAATTATCTTTCAGGAAAGTCATTGATTAAAATTAAAGATTTTTACGGCGAACCTCAATTTGTAGCGCAAATTCCAAGCGAATTAAAAGCAGAAATTGAGTTGCTAAGAAAGTCTGACATCAAATACAAAGCGTTAGACGAAACGGTTTTAATGGCTATTTTGGTTTCGCGACAAGCGATAAAAAATGCAGGTTGGAAAGCAGGCGATGATTTCGGAATTAACATTGGTTCGTCTCGTGGGGCTACTCAATTGTTTGAAAAACATCATCAGGAATTTATTGAAACGGGTAAAGCAGGAACATTAGCTTCTCCAACTACTACATTAGGAAATATTTCGTCTTGGGTAGCACGTGATTTAAAAAATAACGGTCCCGAAATTTCGCATTCTATAACTTGTTCAACGGCTTTGCATGCTGTTTTAAATGCTGTGGCTTGGTTACAATCGGGTATGGTTAATAAGTTTTTAGTAGGAGGAAGTGAAGCGCCATTGACCGCTTTTACTATTGCCCAAATGCATGCTTTGAAAATTTATCCAAAACCAAATTCTTCTGAAACTCAAGAATTTCCTTGTAGAGCATTTGATTTTTCAAAAACTAAGAATTCAATGGTTTTAGGAGAAGGAGCTGCTGTTGCTTGTTTGGAAATTGGAACACACGAAAATGCATTGGCTTATATTGAAGGCATCGGTTATGCAACAGATGATATTGAACATAATATTTCAATATCTGATGAAGCGAATTGTTTTCAAAAGTCCATGAAAATGGCGTTGAAAAACACCAATTTAGAAGAAGTTGATGCTATTGTGATGCACATGCCAGGAACATTAAAAGGCGATACTTCAGAATACAAAGCGATTCAGAAACTATTTGGAAATGAATTACCAATGCTTACTACCAATAAATGGCAAGTAGGACACACATTTGGAGCTTCGGGTATGTTGAATTTTGAAATGGCTATTTTAATGATGCAACACAATCATTTTATTGAAGTACCGTATGCCGAAAAACAAAATGTAAAAAAAGAAATTAAAAAAGTATTGATAAATGCTGTAGGATTTGGAGGAAATGCTGTGAGTATTTTGCTTTCAAAAGAATGCTAAATAAACAATTAATGGTGTTATTTTTATTCGAAATCCTTACATTTGAAAAATAATTTGAACATGATGAATACAACTAGACATAACTGGACTAAAGAAGAAATTATAGCTTTATACAACAAACCGATGATGGATTTATTGTACGAAGCAGCAACAATTCACAGAACAAACCATGATCCTAATGTGGTACAAGTTTCTACCTTACTATCTATTAAAACAGGAGGATGTCCTGAAGATTGCGGTTATTGTCCACAAGCTGCAAGATATCACACGGATATTGAGACGAACGATTTAATGTCGGTACAACAAGTAAAAGCTCAGGCTTTACGTGCTAAATCATCGGGTTCTTCAAGAGTTTGTATGGGGGCTGCTTGGCGTAATGTTAAAGACGGACCAGAGTTTGAACAAGTTTTGGAAATGGTAAGAACCATCAACAAACTAGACATGGAAGTATGTTGTACATTAGGTATGATTACTGAAAATCAAGCAAAACGTTTGGCTGAAGCTGGTTTGTATGCTTACAATCACAATTTAGATTCATCGGAAGAATATTATAAAGAAGTAATTTCTACAAGAGGTTACGAAGATCGTTTAGAAACGATTGCCAATGTTAGAAAAACAAATGTAACCGTTTGTAGTGGTGGAATTATTGGAATGGGAGAATCAGTAGAAGATAGAGCAGGGATGTTAGTTGCCTTAGCTTCGTTAAATCCACAACCAGAATCGGTGCCAATTAATGCTTTAGTTGCAGTTGAAGGAACACCACTAGAAGACGAAAAACCAGTTGAAATTTGGGATATGATTCGTATGGTAGCTACTACTCGTATTGTAATGCCAGAGACACAAGTTCGTTTATCAGCAGGTAGAACGCAAATGACAAGAGAAGGACAAGCGATGTGTTTCTTTGCAGGAGCTAATTCAATTTTTGCAGGAGATAAATTATTAACGACTCCAAATCCAGATGTAAACGAAGACATGAAAATGTTCGATTTATTAGGATTAAATCCACAAAAACCGTTCATCAAAAAGATGCAACCTGAAACCGTAGAAGCAGAAGATTCGGCTTACCAATCATTAGGAGAAAAACCAAAATGGACGAGACCAGGACATAAAATTGAAAAAAATATTGAAGCATCTGTTACTAAAAAGTAATTTTGCTTTCTACATCAATAAAAAAAGGACTGCATTTTTGTAGTCCTTTTTTTTATTGAAACGAAATCCGTTCACATATCTGCATAAAAAAAGTCCCGATTAATCGGGACTTTGTTCTTTCTAGGTAATCAAAAAATAATATATATTAGTCTTCGATAACTACTACTTGAGCAGCTACTTTACCTTTTCTTCCTTCTTCTTCTTCGTAGCTAACTGCATCACCTTCATTAAGAGATTCAACTCTCATTCCGCTTGCGTGTACGAAAATGTCTTTTCCTGTTTCATCATCTGTAATAAAACCGTAACCTTTTGATTCATTGAAGAATTTAACTTTGCCTGTGCGCATTTTTGTAATATAAAAAAATTAATAATAGTCAAAGATATACTTATTTCCGACACGAACAAGAAAAAGTTAAAAATATTTCAAAATTACTGATTATCAGCATCTTCTTTTTTCTTAGAACTTATGTTTAGCATTCTTTCTCTCGTTTCTTTGTTCCTAAATCTCGAATATAAAAACAATGGCATTAAAACGAAAGCAACTAATAAAATTCCAATTCCAATCCATTTATCACCATTTAATCCGTTGTTTTTTTGGAAATATCCAAAAGAAATTAGACAAGCAGTTATTGTGACAAGAGCAATTAGAATCTTTTTCATATGTTTAAATTTTATTTTTTAGCGATAACATATGGTATCGCCTTTTTAATCATAGGTGTTTGCTTGCGCAAACTTGTTGTTAATGGCGATTTCATTTTTATCTTAATTTAATATGTAATTCTTGCAATTGTGCTTCATCAATTGTAGATGGTGCATCAATCATTACATCTCTTCCTGAGTTGTTTTTAGGGAAAGCAATAAAGTCACGAATTGTTTCTTGGCCACCTAAAATAGAAACCAATCTATCCAATCCAAAAGCTAAACCTCCGTGTGGTGGCGCTCCAAATTCAAAGGCATTCATTAAAAATCCGAACTGAGCTTGTGCTTGTTCTTTACTAAAACCTAATAAATCAAACATTCTACTTTGCAATTCTCTATCGTGTAT
The DNA here is from genome assembly GCA_003497625.1 of Flavobacterium sp. GTDB lineage: Bacteria > Bacteroidota > Bacteroidia > Flavobacteriales > Flavobacteriaceae > Flavobacterium. The sequence continues at coordinate 386,119 of DNNO01000021.1, forward strand.
ACGAATAGAACCTCCACCAATTTCGTTTCCGTTTAATACCATATCATAAGCATTAGCGCGAACTTTTCCTGGTTCGGTTTCAATTAATGCCATGTCTTCTGGTTTTGGAGAAGTAAATGGATGGTGCATTGCGTGGTATCTTCCGCTTTCTTCATCCCATTCTAGTAATGGGAAATCTACTACCCATAATGGCGCAAATTCGTCTGATTTTCTCAAACCTAAACGAGTAGCCACTTCCATTCTTAAAGCTGATAATTGAGTTCTTACTTTATTTGCGTTTCCAGATAAGATTAAAATTAAATCACCCGGTTTTGCATTGGTAATTTCGGCCCATTTTTTCAAATCTTCTTGATCGTAGAATTTATCTACTGATGATTTGAAAGTTCCATCTTCTTCACATTTTACATATACCATTCCTGAAGCTCCAACTTGAGGGCGTTTTACCCAATCAATTAAAGCGTCAATTTCTTTTCTGGTATAATTTGCGCAACCTGGTGCTGCGATTCCGACTACTAATTCAGCTGAATTGAATACTGGGAAATCTTTATGTTGGGCAACAGCATTTAACTCACCAAATTTCATTTCAAAACGAATATCTGGTTTGTCATTACCGTAGGTTTTCATGGCGTAATCGTAAGTAATTCTTGGGAATTTATCTACTTCAATTCCTTTGATTTCTTTTAGTAAATGACGTGTTAAGCCTTCGAACATATCTAAAATATCTTCCTGCTCTACGAATGCCATTTCACAGTCGATTTGTGTAAATTCTGGTTGACGGTCAGCACGTAAATCTTCGTCACGGAAACATTTCACAATTTGGAAATATTTATCCATTCCACCTACCATCAATAACTGTTTGAATGTTTGTGGCGATTGTGGAAGTGCATAAAACTGCCCTTCATTCATTCTACTAGGCACTACGAAATCACGTGCGCCTTCTGGAGTAGATTTAATTAAATATGGTGTTTCTACATCACAAAAACCTTGGTCAGAAAGATATTTTCTAACTTCCATTGATACTTTATGACGGAATAATAAGTTGTTTTTAACCGGATTTCTTCTGATATCTAAATAGCGATATTTCATACGAATATCTTCACCACCATCGGTTTCGTCTTCGATAGTGAATGGAGGCAATTGCGCTTCGTTTAAAATTGTTAATTCGTTAACTAAAATTTCAACATCACCCGTTGCCATATTTGGGTTTTTAGAAACACGCTCAATAACAGTTCCTTTAATTTGAATTACAAATTCTCTTCCTAAAGATTTTGCTTTTTCAATCACTGCTTTGTCGGTTCTTTGTTCATCAAAGATTAATTGCGTGATTCCATAACGGTCACGTAAATCAACCCAAATCATAAATCCTTTATCTCTCGATTTTTGAACCCAACCTGCAAGGGTAACTTCTGTATTGATGTGTGAAGCATTTAATTCACCACAGTTATGACTTCTGTACATTTCTTGAAATTTTTTGCAAATGTAGTAACAAATATTAATTTTATTCGTTTAATTTTAATAGATTTGAGTCAATAAATAACACTTTTAAAACATGAAAAAAGCATTCTTTTTGTTTTTTGTAGCAATTTTTTCTGGATTTGCTCAAAATACAACCAATACCGTTTCTTTAAACGTGAAAATCGCCAATAGATTTTCGGACACGATTACGATTTCTTCGGGAAGAACTTTCAAACAAAAAGTTGGAATTAATAAAAAAGGAGAATTTCAAACCACTTTTGAAGCTTCAAAAGATGGAGGAATTTACCGTTTGAATGATGGCAACGAAGGAACTACTATGTTTTTGAAAAATGGTTACGATTTAACCTTAACTGTAGATACTAAAGATTTTGATGAAACTATTGTTTATAAAGGAAAAGGAGCCAATGAAAATAATTATTTAGCAAAAAAAGCTTTAGCTGATGAGAAGTTTGAAATGGAATTAGAAACTCTACTTGAAGGTGACGAAGCTAAGTTCAAAGAAGAATTGGCAAAAAAGAAAGCGAATGATATTAGCTTGATTGATGGAAAAGGTTTTGATGAAACTTTGGTAAAAATGTTACGCCCTTCATTTGATCAAGAAGAAAAATTCTTGTTAGATTATTATAACCAAAAATTAGCAGCTAAGAAAATGGAAGGCATTGTTTCTCCATCATTTGATTACGAAAATCACAAAGGAGGAAAAACTAAGCTTGAAGATTTAAGAGGTAAATACGTTTATATTGATGTTTGGGCAACTTGGTGTGGACCTTGTTTGGCTGAAATTCCTCATTTAAAGAAAGTAGAAGCTAAATATCACGGAAAGAATATCGAGTTTGTGAGTATTTCTGTTGATACAGAAAAGGATTATGAGAAATGGAAAAAAATGGTAGTTTCTAAAGAATTGGGTGGAATTCAATTATTTGCTGATAAAAACTGGACTTCAGATTTTATCAAAGCATTTGGAATTAACTCTATTCCAAGATTTATTTTAATTGGACCTGATGGAAAAGTTATCAAAGCAGATGCTGCAAGGCCTTCATCAGATTCATTAACTGAATTATTAGATGGTTTAGTGAAGTAATCACAACATTTTTTTATACCTCATTTAAAGCCAATACATTACGTATTGGCTTTTTCAATGTTAAGTTTTTACCTAATGTTACCAAATTGTTAAGCAAAAGTTTTTTTATTGTAAAATAAATTTTATATTTGTTACTGTAATGTTAACCTAAAAAAGAAAAGAGTATGAAAAAAGTAGTTATTGCAGTAGTTTTATTGGTTTCGAGTTTGTCATTTGCACAAGAAGTAAAACCAAAATTTGAAGTGGTTGACCAGATGGTAAAAGCAACATATTATTATGATAACGGACAAGTAAAACAAGAAGGGTATTACTTAGATGGAAAATTACATGGAAAATGGATGGCTTATAACGAAGATGGTTCAAAACAATCTATTGGAGAATATGTGAATGGTGCTAAAACTGGAAAATGGTTTTTTTGGAGCGACGCTTCGTTAAGCGAAGTTGATTTTTCAGATAGTAGAATTGCTGAAGTAAAAAAATGGTCAAAAGATGTTTTAGTTAAAAACTAATTCAATTTAAAGTATAAAAAAAGTCCCGATTTAATCGGGACTTTTTTGTTTTTATAAAGTGTGTTTCGGGTTAAAACCGTCTTCACTTAATTCTGTGTGAACATAATCGGCAACCATTTCGGCTTCATAATCTGTTTTTTCTCCTTTAGAGAATTTAGCGATTATTTTCTCCATGATTTCATAGATTACAGGAACCACAATTAAGGTTAAGAATAACGATGAAATTAATCCACCAATAATTACCCAAGCCAAACCGTTTTTCCATTCTGCTCCAGCTCCAGAAGCTAATGCAATTGGGAACATACCAAATACCATCGCAATCGTAGTCATTAAAATTGGACGTAGCCTTGCATGATTCGCTTGAATTAATGCGGTTCTGATACTTTCTCCTGCTTTACGTCTTTGATTCGTATAATCCACCAACATAATCGCATTTTTACACACCAGACCAATTAACATGATGATACCTAAAATGGTAAAAATATTCAAAGTATTATTAGTTAAAGCTAAAGCTAACATCGCACCAATGAACGAAAGTGGAATAGCAAATAATACTACGAATGGATGTACAAAACTGTCGTATAACGAAACCATTACAAGGTAAACCAAGATAATAGCAGCTAATAAAGCAATTCCAAGTGTTCCAAAACCTTCCGATTGATTTTCCATGTCACCACCCCAAATGTAATCTACACCTGTAGGTTTTTCTAACTTATCAATTTTTTCTTGCCATTGCGATACAATAGTTCCCGAAGCAACACCTACATTTTGACCTTTTACAGTTACCGATGCTGATTTGTCTCTTCGTTCTAATTCACTTGGACCAGAACTTTCAGAAACGGTTGCAAATTGAATTAATTTAATTTGTTCTCCTCTATCGTTAATGAAAATTAAGTTACTTACATCGGCAATACTTTTTCTGTCGAATGCATTATATTTAATGTTGATGTTGTATTCATATTCTCCAGCTCTAAATTTACCATCAGTATTTCCGCTAAATGCAGTTTGCATGGTCATACCTACTGTTTGTAAACTTAAACCAAGCGCAGCCATTTTATCTCTGTCCACTTGAACGTTTACTTCTGGATTTCCGTCTTCTACAGATAATTCAATTTCTGTTGCTCCCGGAATCGTACGTAATTCTTTTTCAGCAGCTTTTGCAAATGCCATAGCTGTTTCTACATTTGGACCTGTAACGATTAAGCCTAAAGTAGCATCTTCAGCAGTTCCTAAAATACCTACTGGAACCGTTTTAACTTTTGCTCCAACTAAGATTTTTTCTAGTTTACGTTTTGTTTTGGCAGCATAAACGTTTGCTGGTTCATCACGTTTGTCTAAACCAACCATTTTTACGTTAATCTCCGATTTATAAGCGGTTGCTTGAGAAGCCCCTAAACCTTCACTGGTTTGCCCAATAGTAGTAATTTGACTGTGAACGTATTCTTCTTTTTTCAAGAAAGCTTCTGCTTTTTGCGTCATGAAATTGGTTTGTTCTAACGAAGCGTCTTTTGGCATTTCAATTTGAACTAAAAACTCACCACTATCAGATGCTGCGAAGAATTCACCACCAATAAATCCACCACCCATTAATCCAATGGTTGAACCAAAGAATAACACTAAGACAACAGCAATAGTTTTAAAATAATGGTCTAAACACCAAGTTAATAATCCTGAAACCCAATCCGTAAAACGAGTTAGATAGCTTTCAAATCCAAGGATAATTCTTCCAAAAAAGGTTTTACCCGTAATGTGTTCTAATTTTCCATATCTAGAAGATAACCAAGGAATAATAGTAAACGAAGCCACTAACGACAATAAAGTAGAGATAATAACAGTTACACAGAATTGCGTAATAATGTTTGAAACTAACCCAGTACTCATTGCAATTGGTAAAAATACTACCACAATTACTAAGGTAATCGATACAACGGTTCCGCCAATTTCGGCAGTTCCATCATAAGCAGCACGAACTTTGTTTTTACCCATTTCCATGTGGCGGTAAATGTTTTCCAATACCACAATCGCGTCATCCACCAAGATACCAACTACCAATGATAATCCCAATAAACTCATTAAGTTTAAGGTGTATCCCATTAAGTAAATTCCAATGAAAGTTGCAATTAACGAAGCAGGAATTGAAACCATTACAATTAATGAGTTTCTAACACTGTGTAAGAAAAACAACATTACTAATGCCACTAATATAACAGCAATAAGTAAATCGTGAACCACTGCATCAGCTGCTTCTAATGTGAAAATAGTACTGTCTTTTGCAATTTCTAATTGTAATCCTTTAGATTTATAATCGTTTTCTAATTTGTTGATGGTTTTTACTAATTCTTCACTTACCGCTACTGCATTAGCATCAGATTGTTTTACAATTTGTAAAAGAATAGCACTTTTTTGATCTACACGAGCAACTTTTTCAGCAATCTTTTGTGTGTCTTGAACATCAGCAATATCACCTAAACGAACTTGAATTCCGTTTCTTGATGAAACAATTAAGTTTCTTAATTCTTCTACATTTTTATATTTTCCAGCTAAACGAATTAATATTTTTTGTTCACGAGTTTGAATGTTTCCTGTAGGGAAATCCAAATTTGATGATAAAATATTTTGTTGTACTTGCGGAATTGAAAGTCCGTAACCTTGCATTTTTACTGCATCAAGATTTACTTGAATTTCTCTCTCTTGTCCACCAATAATGTTTACTTGCGCAACACCTTGAACACGAGATAAAATTGGTGCTAATTTTTTATCAATTAAGTCGTAAAAAGCAACTTCGTCCATTTTTCCGTTGGCACCAATAGTCATAATTGGTAAATCACTCAAGGAAAATTTAGTTAATGAAGGTGTTTCGGCATCATCTGGTAAATCACTAATGATGGCGTTAATTTTACGTTGTGCATCGTTCATCGAAATATTAACATCTGCATTTGAAGTTAATGTGATTGATACGGTTGACAAACTTTCGTACGATTTCGCATCAATTTTTTTGATGTTTTCCAAAGAAGCTACGGCATCTTCAATTTTTTTGGTTACCGTATTTTCAATTTCACTTGGCGATGCACCAGGATAAATTGTGGCAATTGTAATTACGTTGGTTTCAAATTTAGGGATCAATTCGTAACCTAAATTGCTATAACTGAACAGTCCACCAAGTGTTAGAATTGTAAACAATACAATCACTAACGACGGACGTTTTATCGATATTTCTGCTAATTTCATATGCTTTAATTATTTGATAACTTCAACAGCGTTTCCGTCTTGTAAGTTAATTTGTCCTGTTATAATAACAATTTCTCCGTTAGATAAGCCGTCTAAGATTTCTACTTTGTCTCCTAAAATTCTACCTGCTGTTACTTTTTTAAGTTTAGCTGTTCCGTTTTCAATTACGAAAATTTCATTACTGCTAACACTTCCTACAAAGGCATTTCTTGGTACAATTTTCAACGTTTGTTTTTGTTGGTTTGAAGCAAATTTTGCTGTTCCATACATACCCGCTTTTAAGTCGTTTGAAGTATTGTTTGTAATTTCAATTTCAACTGGGAAGTTTAGACTTGCATCTGCTTTTGGAGCAATAAAAGTGATTTTTCCAGTAAATTCTTTGTCAGGATACACGTTTGAACCAACTTTAATTGCGCTTCCTACTTTTAAACTAGCTACTTGACTTTCATTAACTGTTACGTTTAATTTTAATTTAGAAACGTTTACAATTTCGAATAAATCGGTAGATGGCATCCCTGTTAATATTGAACCTGGTTCGATGAATTTTTTGTTGATAAAACCACTAATTGGTGCTTTAATTCTAGTATCACCTACATTAATGTTAGCTTGAGTTAGATTCGCTTTTGCATTTACCATGGCTAATCTTGCTTGGTCTAATTGTTGTTTTGTTACACCACCAGTTTTAAAAGCATTTTCAAATCTTGTATAATCTGCAACAGCATTTTGATATACTGCATTTGCATTTTGAGCATTTACATTAATTACATCACTTCTTACAATAGCAAGCGTTTGTCCTACAGTTACATAATCACCTTCTTTTACCAAGACTTGGGTTACTTTTCCAGATTTTTCAGCTTTGAAGATTAGTTCTTGAATAGGTTCAAAGTTTCCGTTTGATACGAAATCTAATGAAACTTCTTCAGTTTTTACAGTGTCAACTTTTACAGAAACTGACGCGTTTTTTTCAGCAACAATTGCTGTTTTAGCTTCGTTTTCTTTTTTGTTTTTAGTTAATATAAATCCGATTACACCTAATGAGGCTAAAATGATTACTATGGTTATAATTGTCTTTTTCATTTTAATTATTTATTGGTTAGTGTTTTTAGTTCGCCTTTTGATTTTATGAATTGAATTTCTGCTAATTTGTATTCTAAAATAGCATTGGTATAATTGTTTTGTGCTTCAACCATTGCATTTTCAGCATCTAATAAATCGGTTAATGCAGCTAATCCTTGCGTGTAATTGTTATTAGTATTATTAAAAACTTCTTGAGCAAGTTGTGCGTTTTCTTTTTGATTGTTGATGGTTATCAAACTGTTTTCAAGTTGCTTTTTTGCATTATCAAAAGCTAAATCCAATGCTAATTTTGTGTCATCAAGATCTACTTTTAAAGAACTTAATGCGTTGTTTGCTTGTCTTACTTTTGCTCTTGTTCCAAATCCTGTAAATAATGGAACTCTTAAACTCAATCCTATAGAAGCAAAGTCTGACCAATAAACGCCATCAGCTGGTTTTGCAAACAATGGCATTTCTGAACCTTGACCAATATAATTGTAACTCCCACTTAATGAAAGTGTTGGATAATATGCTGCCTGAACTGCCTTCTTTTGGTAAGTTAATAATTGTTCCTGTTTTTTTAGTAACAAATATTCTGTTCTTCCAGTAACATCAGCTATTGAAGTTAAATCTTGGGGTGTAACTTCAAAAGCTGTATCAGGAATGATGATTTTGTTTTCCATTGGCATTCCCATATAAAATTTTAAGGCATTTTCTTGAAGCGAAATCGCATTTAAAATTTGTTGACGTAGTGAATTGATATTGTTTACACGAACTGTAATTCTGTCGTAATCTATTTTTTTAGCTAAACCATTATCAAATTGACCTTTGATGATGTCTTTTACTTTGTTTGTGTTTTTCAAGTTATTATCAACGACGATAAGTTTTTGTTGTTGCACATATACTTGATAATACGCATTTGCAACACGTTCAATTACTTGTTCTTCAGTTAATTGAGCGTTTATTTGGTAAAATTCTCTAGTTGATTTTGCCGCTTTTAAACCTGTAAATACCGATTGGTCAAACAAAGCTTGATTTAAAGAAACGCCAGCTACCGAGTTCCATTTTTGACCAAAAGCCGCTTGAATAGTTGTACCAGGTGCACCAAAATTATCTCCATCAATTACTGTTGTTTGCAAAATAGGATTATAATTCAAACTTCCATTAGCCGAAATTTGCGGTAAAGCTCTGGAACGTACTTCTTGAATTTTATACTCGCTATTTTCTACTTCTAATTTTGCTTTCTTAGCTTCTGCTTTGTTTTCAAGCGCAAAAGTTATAGCATCTTTTAATGTTAGTGGTGCCACTTCTTGTGCACTTACTGACAGTGTAAAAGTTAATAATGTTATGAGAATTGTTTTCTTCATTGTTTATATAATTGGATTTTTAAGGTGTTTTTCTAATTCGATAATTCCAGCTAATGTTGCCATTGCTCTAATGTGATATTCTAAGGCTTTTACTTCTAACTCATGTGCATCTTTTTCTAACATCGTGTTTTCATTGATATTAAAAATTAAGGTGTAATAAAATTTCACATAATTGTCGATATCTAAATTTTCTCGATACAAACCTTCGTTAATACCTTTTATGATGTTTTGTCTAAAACAATCTTCGCAAACACTAATTTGCATACTTAATACTTTGTCATAAATTTCAGGATAGTGTTTTTTTAACTGATAAATTGGAGATGATTCAGCTGATTTGAACATTTCTCTAAACATTCTCTTGATTTCGAAATTTTCTTCAATTGCATTAAAGTTTTTAGATACAATTTTGTCAATCGTTTCATGAATTTCTTTGTGAACCAATTCAACACTTTGCTCAATTAAAACATCTTTATTGCTAAAATATTTGTAAATCGTTTTTTTTGAAATACACATTTCGCAAGCAATATCATCCATAGTAATGCTCTTGAAACCAAGTCTCAAAAACATTTCTTTCGCTTTATTTATAATTTTATCTTTCATCATTTCTCTAAAAATCGCTTTTTTGGATTTTATTTTCGGGTACAAATGTATGTCGGAAACTTTTAACACCAAAATAGTTTCCATTGTTTTTACATAAATTTAACATTTGATATATTCGTCTCATTTCAGAATATTGGAGTATTTTAGCAAAAAATTCAAATAATGCATTCTATATCGTACTATCAAGAAAAAGTGAGTAATCATTTTTCGCAAATTGTTGCCAATAAACAGCCTAAAAATTTATACGAACCTATCGAGTATATTTTATCGCTTGGTGGAAAAAGAATGCGTCCCGTTTTGACCTTAATGGCAAGCGAAGTTTTTAATGTGGATTGTGAAAAAGCGATTCCTGCGGCTACTGCGGTTGAGGTTTTTCATAATTTTTCATTAATTCACGATGATATTATGGACGATGCTCCTTTGCGAAGAGGTAATCAAACCGTTCATGAAAAATGGGATTTGAATACTGGAATTTTATCAGGTGATGCAATGCTGATTTTAGCGTATCAATTTTTTGAAAATTATGAACCAGCAACATTCCAGAAATTAGCAAAATTATTCAGTAAAACCGCTTTAGAAGTTTGTGAAGGGCAACAATATGATGTGGATTTTGAAATGCGTGACGATGTTACGATTCCAGAATATTTAAAAATGATTGAATACAAAACAGCGGTTTTAGTTGGTGCTGCTATGAAAATGGGAGCAATTGTAGCCGAAACTTCTGATGAAAATGCGGATTTGATTTATGATTTCGGACTGAATTTAGGAATTGCATTTCAATTACAAGATGATTATTTAGATGCTTTTGGAAATCCAAAAACCTTCGGAAAACAAGTTGGTGGAGACATTATCGAAAATAAAAAAACATATCTATACTTAAAAGCTATTGAGTTTTCTAAAGCAGAAGAAAAACAACAATTATTGCATTTGTTTTCGATTCAACCTTCAGAAAACACAGATAAAATAGAATCAGTAAAAGCTATTTTTAATGCTTCAGGAGCAAGCGAAGCTACTAAAAAAGCAATTCAAGACTATACTTTTAAAGCGTTTGAAACCTTAGAAAAAATGGATATCGAAGCTGAAAAGAAAGCTATTTTGAAAGCTTTTGGAGAGAATTTAATGGGAAGAAATGTATAATCCACCAGCAAATATTGAGGCCTTAATTTCGCAAGCCGAAGAAGAACATTTATACTTCAAGCTTATTGAGCAAGTAAATAAAGATTTTGCTTTAGCGAATGAATCTTTAGATGTGCCATCAAGTATTTTTCCGTTTGAATTTAAGAATTTGGTACAAGAAAAAATATACAAACTCATTCAGTACAAGTTTGCTGAATACCTAAATTTACTTTACATCATTGATGTTCCAGAAGATCAAATTAAAAAATTAGATGGTTCTGATTTGGTAGAATTATCGGAACAAGTTGCTTTTTTGGTGTTAAAACGCGAATGGCAAAAAGTGTGGTTTCGAAATAAATATTAAAAATAAATTCTCACAAACGGCATAAACGCTTCTGCATAAATATTGTCTCTGTCTTTGTGCAAAACATTGTACCGAATTCCAATAGTTACATTTTCATTGCGATATCCAGCTCCAACAAACAAAGCAGTATTCCAAAAATCTTGAGAATCGCTTCCAAATGAATCATTAAAAGTTCTGTTGACTCTTAATTGCTCTAATTCGGTTGAAATTTGTAATTCTTCGATTGGATTAAACAACGCAACCACACTTCCTCCATACATATTTGCTTTGTATAAATCGCGTTGTTTTACATAGTTGTATTGCACGCCTAAACCTGCTGAAACGTATTGATTAAAGTTGTAAATAGCACTTGGAGCCACCATAATATCAGCATAGCCATTTCCAACTCCTAATCCTAATCCTCCACCAAATTGCACATGGTTCCAAAAATCACTTTTTGTTTTCATTTCGGTGTTTTCTTGTGCAGAAATTTCAGAATTAAATCCAAATAAAAACACAATAGTTAGTAAAAGTGTTAAATTTATTACGGAATTCTTTTTCATAAATCAGTTTTGAAAAAATTAATGTTATAAAAGTATAAAAATCCTTGAAAGATTATCATAAAATGTTTTACTTTTGCGTAAAATTTTTAATTAATAGGTCTTACCGACAACACACTATGGATAGGTTTTCCTTTTTAAACGCTGCACATACGGCTTTTTTTGCCGATTTATACGAACAATATTTACAAAACCCAGATAGCGTAGAGCCAAGCTGGAGAAGTTTTTTTCAAGGATTTGATTTCGCTCAAGCGGGCTATGGTTCTGATGAATTTGCCGCACAAGTAGTTCAAGTAGCTTCGGGTGATTCAGGTGAAATTTCTGAAAAAATGCAAAAAGAGTTCAATGTTCTGAAATTAATTGAAGGATATAGAACACGTGGACATTTATTCACAAAAACAAATCCAGTAAGAGATAGAAGACTTCACGGACCTTCATTAGCATTAGAAAACTTCGGTTTATCTCAAGCCGATTTGAATACGGTTTTTGACGCTGCTAAAATGGTTAACATGAAACCATGTACTTTGGCTGAAATTGTTAAGCATTTAGAAAATGTGTATTGCCAATCTATCGGAGTGGAATACATGTACATCAGAGAACCGCACAAATTAGAATGGATAAAAAATCGTTTAGACATTAACGACAATTTACCAAACTTTTCATCGGATAAGAAAAAACACATCCTTAAAAAATTAAACGAAGCGGTTTCATTTGAAAACTTCTTACACACTAAATATGTAGGTCAAAAACGTTTTTCGTTAGAAGGTTGTGAAGCGGTTATTCCTGCTTTAGATGCTTTAGTGGAAGCTGCTGCTGATAAAGGCGTGGAGCAATTCGTAATGGGAATGGCACATAGAGGTCGTTTGAATGTTTTGGCAAACATCTTTGGAAAAAACACTCAAAATATCTTCTCTGAATTCGACGGAAAAGATTACGATGAAGACGCTAACTTTGATGGTGATGTAAAATATCACTTAGGTTTAACTTCGGATAGAGTAACCGATTCAGGTAAAAAAATCAACTTAAATTTAGCTCCAAATCCTTCGCACTTAGAAACAGTAGGCGCCGTTATTGAAGGAATTACAAGAGCAAAACAAGATAGATATTTCGCTGACGATTTTTCAAAAGTATTACNNTTGCTGTTCACGGTGATGCCGCTGTAGCTGGTCAAGGTATTGTGTATGAAATCATTCAAATGGCGAAATTAGATGGTTACAAGACAGGTGGAACAATCCATTTAGTAATCAATAACCAAGTTGGATTTACAACGAATTATTTAGATGCACGTTCGTCAACGTATTGTACGGATATTGCTAAAGTAACATTATCGCCAGTTTTACACGTAAATGCAGACGATGCAGAAGCGGTTGTTCATGCGATGTTGTTTGCTTTAGATTATCGTATGGAATTTGGAACTGACGTTTTCATCGATTTATTAGGATATAGAAAATACGGTCACAACGAAGGTGATGAGCCAAAATTTACTCAACCAATTTTATATAAAGCTATTGCAAAACATAAAAACCCAAGAGATATTTATGCTGAGAAATTAGCACAAGAAAATGTGATTTCGGCTGGTTTTGTAAAAGAATTAGAAGAAGCTTACAAAGCAAAATTAGATGAGAATTTAGAAGCATCTCGTAAAAAAGACTTAACTGTAATTACACCGTTCATGGAAAATGAGTGGGAAGGTTACAAACAAGTTTCTGATGATGTAATGCTTCAAAAATTTGATACTAAGTTTGATAAAAAACAATTAGCAGAAATTGCTGGTACGATTACCCAACTTCCATCTGACAAGAAATTCATCAGTAAGATTACGAAATTAATCGGTGAAAGGAAAAAAATGGTTGAAACCAATAAATTAGATTGGGCTATGGGCGAATTATTAGCTTATGGTTCTTTAATTTCAGAAGGTTTTGATGTACGTATTTCTGGGCAAGACGTGGAGCGTGGAACATTCTCACATCGTCATGCTGTAGTTAAAGTAGAAGATTCAGAAGAAGAAGTAATTCTTTTAGACAAAATAAAAGATAAAAAAGGAAACTTTTATATCTACAATTCGCACCTTTCAGAATATGGTGTTTTAGGTTTTGAATACGGATATGCGTTAGCATCACCAAAATCTTTAGTAATTTGGGAAGCACAGTTTGGAGATTTCTCTAACGGAGCTCAAATTATGATTGACCAATACATTTCTGCAGGTGAAGATAAATGGAACAATCAAAACGGATTGGTAATGTTATTGCCTCACGGTTATGAAAATCAAGGAGCAGAACATTCATCAGCACGTATGGAGCGTTATTTACAAATGTGTGCAAAACACAACATGTATATTGCCGATGTAACTTCGCCAGCTAACTTCTTCCATTTAATGAGAAGACAGTTAAAAACAGAATTCCGTAAGCCATTAGTTGTATTCTCTCCAAAAAGTTTATTACGTCATCCAGATGTAGTATCTTCAATGGACGAATTAGCAAACGGACAATTCCAAGAAGTATTAGATGATCCAAATGTAAAAGAGAAAAAAGCGATTAAAACATTGGTTTTCTGTACAGGAAAAGTATATTTTGACATCATTGCACAAAGAGAAGAATTAGGTAGAAACGATGTGGCGGTTGTTCGTTTAGAACAATTGTTCCCATTAGCAGTTGACCAAATCAAAGCGATTATCGACAGTTATCCAAATGTTGATCATTATGTTTGGGCACAAGAAGAGCCTAAAAATATGGGAGCTTATTCATATATGTTAATGAATTTCGATTTAGTGAAATTAAGATTAGCTTCGCCAAAAGCATATAGTGCACCAGCAGCGGGTAGTTATGAGCGTTCTAAAAAACGTCAGAAAAATGCTATCGCAATGGTTTTTGATAAAACATTATTTCAATAAAAAACAACTCAATTATCACCCTGAGCTAGCTTGTGCAGAGCTTGTCGAAGCAAAGGGTAAACTTTTTAAATAAAAAGATATGATTTTAGAAATGAAAGTCCCTTCTCCAGGGGAATCAATTAAAGAAGTAGAAATTGCTACATGGTTAGTAAAAGATGGTGATTATGTAGAAAAAGACCAAGCGATTGCTGAGGTTGATTCAGACAAAGCAACATTAGAATTGCCAGCTGAAGCAAGTGGAATCATTACATTAAAAGCAGAAGAAGGCGATGCAGTAGCAGTTGGTGCTGTAGTTTGTTTAATCGATACAGGTGCAGCAAAACCAGAAGGTGGTGCAGCTCCAGCTAAAGAAGAAGCAAAAACGGTTGAAGCTCCAAAAGCTGAAGCTCCAAAAGCAGCTCCAGTAGTAGAAAAAACATATGCAACGCAAGCGCCATCTCCAGCAGCTAGAAAAATATTAGACGAAAAAAATATCGAGCCTACTGACATTGTTGGAACAGGTAAAGGTGGAAGAATCACTAAAGATGACGCTGTAAATGCAGTACCATCAATGGGAACACCAACAGGTGGAAACCGTGGCTCAGAGAGAACTAAATTATCAATGTTACGTAGAAAAGTAGCAGAACGTTTAGTTTCGGCTAAAAACGAAACAGCGATGTTAACTACTTTCAATGAAGTTGACATGACGGCTATTTACGCTTTACGTGATCAATACAAAGAAGAGTTTAAAGCGAAACATGGTTTAGGATTAGGCTTCATGTCGTTCTTTACAAAAGCTGTAACGCGTGCTTTACAATTGTATCCAGATGTAAATTCAATGATTGATGGTCAAGAGAAAATTTCATATGACTTCTGTGATATTTCTGTAGCAGTTTCGGGTCCAAAAGGATTAATGGTTCCTGTAATGAGAAATGCAGAAACATTATCTTTCAGAGGTGTTGAAGCAGAAATCAAAAGATTAGCTATCAGAGCGCGTGACGGACAAATTACTGTTGATGAAATGACAGGTGGAACATTCACAATTTCTAATGGTGGTGTTTTCGGAAGTATGTTATCAACACCAATTATCAATCCTCCACAATCTGGTATCTTAGGAATGCACAATGTGGTAGAAAGAGCTATCGTTAAAAATGGTCAAATCGTAATTGCTCCAGTTATGTATGTTGCCTTATCATATGACCACAGAATCATCGACGGTCGTGAGTCAGTTGGATTCTTAGTAGCGGTGAAAGAAGCATTAGAAAACCCAACAGAATTATTAATGGGTGGAAATGTGAAAAAAGCGTTAGAATTATAGAAATATAAATCCCAATATTTAAAAACCCAAATTCGAAAGAGTTTGGGTTTTTTTCTTTGCGAACTTTGCGTAAATCTTCAGTGTCTTTGCGGTTAATTATTTCAAATACAAACAATGATTGCTATAATCAATAATCGCTTTTCCTTTTAATAGAATATCAGCACCAATAATGCCATCAACCGGTTTGGTTTTGTGTTGAGTTAAAGCTTCATTCACATGACTCATGTCAAAAACAATCAAATGGAATTTTTTGTTTTTCCATCTTCCCAATTGAATTTCGTTGTTTTTTGCTAATTGCGTTTCAATTCCTGTTGCGCCAGCACCTGCGGCTTTAGTCTCTGAAAATTGAGCATCTAATTTAAAATATTCAATGCTTTCAAATCCTACACAACTATTGCTTGCGCCAGTATCTAAAATAAAGTTGCCTTTGACGCCATTAATCTTTCCTTTGATTAATAAATGTTGGGTTTTTAGCACCGTAAATTTTATCTTCTTATATTTTTTCCCTTTTAAAAAGTCTTGCAAATCTTCCATGAATCAAAAATAGAAAAATTTCAGTCTTAATACTTAATTCTTTAATCTTACTACTTTTATTTTAACTTTGCACTTTGTAACCCAATCAACAAATGATACTTACCGATACACATTCTCATTTATATTCAGAAGAATTCGATCAAGACCGCAACGAAATGATACAAAGAGCCATCAATACAGGTGTTTCTCGTTTTTTCGTACCTTCAATAGATTCTAATTATACACCTAAAATGTACGAATTAGAAAAGCAATATCCCGAAAATGTGTTTTTAATGATGGGTTTGCATCCAACATATGTCAAGGAGGATTACTTAGAAGAATTGGCGCATGTAGAAAAAGAATTGGCTTCTAGAAAATTTTATGCAATAGGAGAAATCGGAATTGACTTATTTTGGGATAAAACCTTTTTGAAAGAACAACAGCATGCTTTCAAACACCAAATCCAATTAGCAAAGAAATATAAACTAGGAATCAATATTCATTGTCGTGATGCTTTTGATGAAGTTTTTGAGGTTTTGGAAAGCGAAAAATCGGATGATTTATTCGGAATTTTTCATTGTTTTACTGGTGATTTGGGTCAAGCCCAAAGAGCGATTTCGTTAGGAATGAAACTTGGAATAGGAGGAGTAGCTACTTTCAAAAACGGAAAAATCGACCAATTTTTGAATGAAATCGATTTGAAACACATTGTTTTAGAAACAGATTCGCCTTATTTAGCGCCTGTTCCGTATCGTGGAAAACGAAACGAAAGCAGTTATACTTTATTAGTAGCGCAAAAATTAGCTGAAATATATCAGTTGCCTGTAGAAGAAATTGCAAAAATTACAACAGAAAATTCAAAACAAATTTTCGGAATTTAACCTAAAATAAAGTCTCAATTCATAAAATTTTTGTTCTTTTGTGAATTGTTTTTAAAATAAAATATGTCAAAATTCGATTCTATTCGTCCGTATTATGATTCAGAAGTTAATGAAGCTTTAAAGTCTTTGTTAAATCATCCGATGATGAAGGCTATGATGGATTTTACTTTTCCAGAAATGGAGGACGAGGAATGGAAATCGCAATTGAGTAGAACACATTCTATTCGTGATTTCCAGGTTAATTTTGTGTATCAATCCATTCAAAGAGTTTTAGAGAGAAGTTCGGAAGGACTTACCACTTCGGGTTTTGAGAAATTAGAACCTAATACTTCGTATTTATTTATTTCCAATCATCGCGATATTATTTTAGACACTTCTTTGTTGAATGTTTCATTAATAGATCATGGATTGGTGATGACGGCTTCGGCTATTGGAGATAATTTGGTACAGAAAGATTTCTTGCTGAAACTATCAAAATTGAACAGAAATTTCTTAGTTCAACGCGGATTATCGCCACGTGAATTATTGCAAAGTTCGAAATTGATGTCGGAATACATGTATCATTTACTGTCAAAAGAAAATCGTTCTGTTTGGATTGCTCAACGCGAAGGAAGAACTAAAGACGGTAACGATGCGACGCATCAAGGTGTGTTGAAAATGGTTGGAATGGCAAACGATGAGGAAAAAGGAATGGACTTCTTTAAGAAATTAAAAATTGTTCCTGTTTCTATTTCGTACGAATATGATCCAACCGATGCTTTGAAAATGCCTCAATTAATAGCGCTTTCA